>NZ_LR701459.1:750000-1950000 GCF_902498825.1 Rhizobium sp. EC-SD404 | reverse complement strand
GCCATGGTCGGCGCCCTGGCCGTCGCGCTGCAGTTCGATGCCGTGTCCGATCTCTTCACGGTGCGTGCGCAGCTCGTCCAGGATTATGACGGCGCGCGGTTCGGTCGTTTCGAACGCCACAAGATCGGTTTCATCCTGGCAATGGAAAAGCCGCTCGGTGTCGGCGCCGTCGTTTTCGGTACGATCTACGGCGAAGATACGCACAATATCTGGCTGAAGGCGCTGATGGATTACGGTTGGCTCGGCTTCGTCACCTATCTCGGCCTGATGCTCTGGACGCTGACGCTCGGCTTCCGCTACCTGCTGCGCGACCGACCATGGCAGCCATATCTTCTCACGACTTACATCGTCTTCTTCGGGCATATTCTGATCGGCACCGTGATCGACACGGACCACTGGCGCCATTTCTATCTGCTGCTCGGCATTTTGTGGGGATGCTTCGCACTGGAGGCGCGTTTCCAACGCGAGCGCGTCATGTCTTCGGTTTCTTCTGGCGCCCGAGCAGCAACGGCACCAGCGCGGTCAGGATGAAAAGCCGCATGACGTGATGGGCTGCGACGAAGGCCGGATCCGCGTCGAGCAGCACCGCCATCGCCACCATCGCTTCCACGCCGCCCGGCACGAAAGCGATCAGCACCTGCGTCATCGGCAGGCCGAGCGAAATCGCGATGATAGCCGCGAAGGCAGCTGCGAGCGCCGTCGCAAGCACGGTGATGGCGACGCCGGCGGTGACCGAGCTCTTCAGCATCTGCGGCGTAACGCCTGAGAAGCGCGATCCGATCATCGCTCCCATGACCAGAAAGGCCGGCATCTGGAGCCAGTTGGGCATGACGCCGGAAACGAAGCCGGTGAGGTGCGTGAAGGTCGAGACGACCATGCCGCCGATCAGAAGCGCCGCCGGTACCCGCAGTTTCTTGAAGACCAACCCGGTGGCGAGCGACGCGACGAAGATCAGGACGATCGCGAGCGGCTCCATCGTTGCAAGCGCCGTCGGCGGCAGATCCGTGCTGCCGCCCATCGCGGTGATCGCGACGGGCACGATCAGCGTGATCGCCAGAACGCGGATCGACTGCACGATGCTGACCCTGCGGATGTCGGCGTCGAGGTCGGAAGACAGCGACAGAACATACGACAGGTGACCGGGTGCAGCCGAAAGCAGCGCCGTGTTCCGGTCATAGCCATGGATGCGCATCAAGTAGCGGCTCGTCGCGATCATGATGACGACGAGGCTGAGCGCGAGCACGATGAAGCTTGCCGGCCATTGGCGCGCCGTGTCGATGACCTCCGGCGTAACGCCCGTGCCGATGCTCATGCCGATCATGATCAGCGCGAAATTGACGAGCGGCATAGGCAAGGTCAGCCGGGCCCCGGCGACGCCCGCGAGCGACACGGCTGCAGCCGGGCCGGTCAGAAACGGCGCCGGAAAGCCGATGAGCGTGGCGATGGCTGCCCCTACAGCAGCGATCGCGAGAATGATCGCCGTGTCGCTGATCTGCCGCATGGTCACCGGGCTTTGCTCACATCGGGACCGGGTAGCGGCGGTAGATGGCCTGGATGTCGTCCAGCACGTCGTCCCCGAGCGTTACGTCGACGGAGGCGATATTGGTGCGCAGCTGCGCCATCGACGTTGCGCCGATGATGACCGAAGTCATGAAGTGCCGGCTGAGACAGAAGGCGAGCGCCATCTGGGCCGGGTCAAGCCCGTGCTTGCGCGCAACCGCGAGATATTCATCGATGACGGCGAAGGAGATGGCGCCGATGCGGCCGCCGAGATCCGGCGTTGCCGCACGGCGTGTGCCTGCGGGCGTGACGTCGCCCTGGTATTTGCCGGTGAGTAGGCCGGCTGCGAGCGGCGAATAGGCGAGCAGGCCGACATTTTCGTGGTGGGCGAGTTCGCCCAGATCCAGGTCGAAGATGCGCTGCATCAGGCTGTATTCGTTCTGGATGGACTGCACACGCGGCAGGCCGCCGGCTTCCGCGACCTTCAGATACTGCGCCGTGCCCCAGGCGCTTTCGTTCGACAATCCGACATGGCGCACCTTGCCGGCCTTAACGACCTCGTCCAGCGCCTGCAGCGCTTCGGCAATGTCATTCTGCGCCTGCTGGCTGTCCTGCTTGGAGGGGTCGAACGTCCAGGACTGGCGAAAATGGTAGGAACCGCGGTTCGGCCAGTGGAGCTGATAAAGATCGATATAGTCCGTCTGCAGCCGCTTCAGGCTCTCGTCCACCGCCTCGAGGATCCCGGCGCGATCGATCTTGCGACCGCCGCGCACATAGTCCCTGCCCGGTCCGGTGATCTTCGTGGCGATCACCACGTCAGATCGGCGACCGGATCGCGCGAGCCAGCTGCCGATGAAGCGCTCGGTGTCGCCCTTCGTCTCCTTCGACATGGGGTTCGTTGGATACATCTCGGCGGTGTCGATGAAATTGACGCCTTCATCCACCGCGTAGTCGAGCTGCTCGTGCGCTTCGGCCTCGCTGTTCTGCGTGCCCCAGGTCATCGAACCGAGACAGATGGCGCTGACATCAATATCCGTGCGACCGAGCTTGCGGTAGATCATCGGGCATCCTCATGCTTGTCTTGAAAAGCCATGCGGCGGCCGCCACCGGCAAGTTCCCTTCTTGACCAGCCGACACCGCTTTTTCAAGCCCATAGGCGCAAGACGCGACAATCTCCTGCATGGGCACGTGGTTGATCGAACGCCTCGGCGACGCCATGTTCAAAGCGCTGCCAACTGGAACAGGAGATCGCATGTTCATTGCCATGAACCGCTTCAAGGTAAAGTCCGGGTCGGAAACGGCGTTCGAGGATATCTGGAAGAATCGCAGCTCGTCGCTGGCCGACGTGCCGGGATTCAAGGAGTTCAATCTCCTGCGCGGGCCGGTCTACGCGGACGACGGCTACACGCTTTTCGCCTCGCACACGGTCTGGGCGTCCGAAGCGGCGTTCAAGGACTGGACGAAATCTGACGCGTTCCGCCAGGCCCATCGCAATGCAGGCGACACGAAAGCAGAGTATCTCGGCCCGCCGCAGTTCGAGGGATTCACAATCGTCGAGGGGGCATGAGGGTTGGGGGAAAAATGGTCGGAGCGGCGGGATTCGAACCCACGACCCCTTGACCCCCAGTCAAGTGCGCTACCGGGCTGCGCTACGCTCCGACCTGCCTTCGTGAAGGCTCGGACTGTCTAGTCGTTCACCGCGATCAAGGCAAGCCCGCCCGCGCGCAAATTCCGCGGGCGGCACGCACTTCGGCTGACGACTCAGCGAACCTGATCGAGCAGGCGTTTGCACTCCAGCAGATCGTACAGAGCCTCCTGCAGCAGCGCCTTGTTTTCCTTGGAGAGATTGGCACCGTCGGTGGCTGCCGCCTTGTCACCCTCGCCGCCAAAGCCGAAGAATCGGCGTCCGGACGGCACCTTGGCGCGGCCGATGACCTGATCGGGATCGGCGACCTCGACACTTGGCGCATTCGTGGCCGCTTCGGCGGTCAACGCTTCCATCGACGCGACATCGCCATTGCCGACGGCGATGACGAATTTCGGGCCGTTCTGTTTCAGAAGCTTCTGGACGCCTTTAATGGTGTAGCCCTGATCGTAGAGCAGGTGGCGAATGCCCTTCAGGAGCTCGATATCGTCGGGCCGGTAATATCGCCGCCCGCCGCCCCGCTTCATCGGCTTGATCTGCGTGAACCGGGTTTCCCAAAATCGCAGGACATGCTGGGGCAGATCGAGATCGTCCGCGACCTCACTGATCGTGCGAAACGCGTCTGGGCTTTTTTCCATGCCAACCTCCGTCGCAACGAGGGGCACCACAACGAGGGGGCCTAATGACATGCATTTCAATCGCTTGCCGGACTTATTTCAAGCCCCAGCCGCATGTGGTGCACAGAATTCGATGGGGCGACCTTAACGGTCAGGCGGTGGAAGCGATCTTCTGGCCGGTCTGGCGGACCCGATGGGTCTTCAACACGCGCTGCTTGAGCACGTTGGAGGCCTTGAAGGTCATGACGCGGCGTGGCGAGATCGGTACTTCTTCGCCCGTCTTGGGATTGCGGCCGATACGCTCGTTCTTGTCGCGAACCTGAAAGGTGGCAAAGGAGGACAGCTTGACGGTCTCGCCGCGCACAATGGCGTTGCAGACTTCTTCGATGACCATCTCGACCAAGGAAGCAGATTCGGTTCTGGAGAGGCCCACCTTGCGGAATACGGACTCGGCCAGGTCAGCTCTGGTAATCGTTTTTCCGCTCATAATCCCGTTCCGAAATGTCGAAAACGAATGTCAAAACGCTTCTCAATGAATTGAGATTATTGGGCTTTGAGCCACGCGTCAAGGAAGCAGCCCTGCTGCTTTCGGAGCGGTCGCCAATCACCAGCGGACGAGCACGGCGCCCCAGGTAAAGCCGCCGCCCATGGCCTCGAGCAGGACGAGATCCCCCTTCTTGATGCGGCCATCGGCCGCCGCCGTTGCGAGTGCCAACGGAATGGAGGCGGCGGACGTGTTGCCGTGACGGTCGACGGTGATGACGACCTTTTCCGGCGCGATGCCGAGCTTCTTGGCCGAGGCGTCGATGATGCGCACATTGGCCTGATGCGGGACGAACCAATCGAGATCGTCGGAGGTCAGCCCCGTCGCTTCGTAGGAGGCCTCGATCACGTCTGTGATCATGCCCACCGCATGCTTGAAGACTTCGCGGCCCTCCATGCGCAGATGGCCGACCGTGCCGGTGGTCGATGGCCCGCCGTCGACATAGAGCTTTTCCCGGTGGGAGCCGTCTGAGCGCAGGTGAGTCGTAAGAATGCCGCGATCGGCAACCGTGCCCTCGCCTTCTTCAGCCTCGACCACGAGCGCGCCCGCGCCGTCGCCGAAGAGCACGCAGGTGGTGCGATCGTTCCAGTCGAGCAGGCGCGAGAAGGTTTCCGCACCAATGACCAAAGCGCGGCGTGCCATTCCGCCTTTGATGTAGAGATCGGCCGTCGTCAGCGCATAGACGAAGCCCGTGCACACGGCCTGAATATCAAAGGCTGCGCCATGCTTCATGCCGAGGCGCGCCTGGATGTTGACGGCAGTCGCCGGGAAGGTGTTGTCCGGCGTCGACGTGGCCAGGATGATCAGGTCGATGTCGTCCGGCGTCAGCCCTGCATTGTCGAGTGCCGCCCGCGCGGCCGCCTCGCCGAGCGACGCCGTCGTCTCACCCTCGCCCGCAATGTGACGCTGGCGAATGCCGGTGCGCTGGACGATCCACTCGTCGCTCGTCTCGACCACATTCTCGAAATCGCGGTTCTGCATGATGCGCTTCGGCAATGCACAACCCACGCCCCGGACGACTGTTCTGATCATCAATTTTCCCGTTCCGGCCGAGCACGATGCCGCATCAGAGCGCGGCGCCTGCCCGTGCCAACGCCGGTGCCCGGCGAGCATGATAGAGGTTCAAATCCGCTTCGATCTTCTTGCGCAGATCGTTGCGCGCCATGTCGAGCCCGACTTCGACGGCAGCCGCGAAGCCTTCCACGTCGGTGCCGCCATGGCTCTTGATCACAATGCCGTTGAGGCCGAGGAACACACCGCCATTGCCGCGGCGCGGATCCATCTTTTCCTTCAGCCTCTGGAAGGCGTCGCGCGCGAAAATATAGCCGATCTTGGCCCGCCAGGTCCGTGACATCGCGGATTTCAAGTAGGACGCGATCTGGCGCGCCGTGCCTTCAGCGGTCTTGAGGGCGATGTTGCCGGCGAAGCCTTCGGTCACGACGACATCGACGATGCCCTTGCCGAGATCATCGCCTTCGACGAAGCCGTGATAGTCGAGATCGAGGAATTTGGCCTCGCGCAGAAGCCGGCCCGCTTCCTTCACTTCTTCCTGGCCCTTGATCTCTTCGACGCCGATATTGAGGAGGCCGACGGTCGGCCGCTTCACACCGAACAGCGCACGGGCCATGGCAGCGCCCATTACGGAGAAATCGATCAGTTGCTGGGCATCCGCACCGACGGTCGCGCCGACGTCGAGCACGATGCTTTCGCCCTTCAGCGTCGGCCAGATCGCCGCGATCGCAGGGCGTTCGATGTTCGCCATGGTGCGCAGGCAGAATTTGGACATCGCCATCAGCGCGCCGGTGTTGCCGGCGGAGACGCAGACATCGGCCTCGCCGGTCTTTACTGCCTCGATCGACTTCCACATGGAGGATCGCCAGCGACCTTTGCGGAGCGCCTGGCTCGGCTTGTCGTCCATTCGAACGGCGATTTCACATGCTTCGAACCGGCTTGCGGCCTGCAATTTCGGAAAGCGTTCCAGAATCGGCAGGCACTGCGATTCGATCCCGTAGATGATGAACCGCACATCGGGATAGCGCTCGAGAGCCTTCGCAGCGCCTGGAATGACCACCGCAGGGCCTTCGTCGCCACCCATCGCATCGAGGGAAACTGTAATCACGCTATCTCGTCCAATCTGCTTTCGGGGGCCGAATGGCTCCTGAGCGGGGCCGAAAATACTGTTTTTGCGCCGTCACACAACTCGACAGGGGCGAAAAAGAAGCGGTGTCACCAGAATGAGCGGCCGTGGCTTGCTTTGCCGCGGCGCTTTCCATTCTCACTGGCTGTCGCCCTTCCAGCCCTTCAACACGGCGAATGGCGACGGTCTGGCGTCAGCCTCTGTGCCATCGCTTTCGATATGTTCGACGAACCCGACCCCTGGCTTTCGGGGATATTGGTCGATCGACATCGCGGCATATTCCGCGGCGACTGCGCCGGCATCGATCGTATCGCCGGCGAACACCTCCGGCAGATCGGGGGCATCGGCATCGATGATCAGCTCGCCGTTGACGGCTTCATTGCGGGCGAGCTTGGAGCCTTCCGGTACGAAGAGCACCTCGATGTCTTCGTCGATGGTCTGCTCGATCGGCTCCAGAGTCACCACGCAAGCCTGCTCCAGCACAGCGTGCACCGTTCCGAACAGGCGAATGCCGTCACGCTTCCAGCGTACCACGGAGAAGTCGGCAGAGAATTCGCTGACGGAAAGAACGCCCCACGTCTTGGCCAAGGCCGTACGCTCGCGCTCATCCGCCTCCATGCGGACCGTGATCGGGTTTGCCGAGACGTGGCCGACCTTCACGGCAAACGAAAATGGCTGCACGGGATCTCTCATACGGCCTCCTTCACTTCCGGTGCGACGAACGACAGCCGCCCGTCCATGATCGAGGCATCGGACTGGCCGGCGAGATACGCCTCCAGCGCAAACAAATAATCGGCCAGCGCGTGCATGCCTCGTCCCTCGGCGCTGTCGCGGGTAAATTCCAGGGTTGGATGCACATTGCGCGACAGTGCTTCGGACAGCGCAATCCGGTCGCCGGCATTGAGCGCGACGCTGTAGGATTCCACGCGGCCGTAGAACATCTTGGCGAATTTTTTCATGCGCTTCGGCACGCCGGTATCGCCGATGCCGATCTCGCGGATGGAATGATCGATGTCCTGGAAGAAGGTATCGACCATTTCCTGGGTGAAGGCCCTGAGCGGCCCGTCTGAGCGTCCGGCGCGACGCAGAAACAGCACCATATGCGCCGCCACCATCTCGAACCGGCCCATGACCGTGTCAGGGACGCCAAAGCTTTCGTAGAAAACCGGCTGGCGTGCCGCCTCCGTCAGGTGCACATAAGTATCGTCGACGACGCGCTGGTTGGTCTTTCTGCGGCCGAACAGAGAAAAAATCATCAAATCGCCCAGGTCTCGGTTTCTCAAGGAGCCGTGCCCGCCTCGGGCATGTTGCAACTCAACGGCGGCTGGTTTACCGAAGCGAGCCTGAAAAGCAAATGGGCTGCGGTGGCCGACACTGCGCCGTACACTGTCGCCGGCAATTCTTGCAGTGACAGGATCATGAAGGGAGATGTCGTTGACGCGACGGTATTTCAAGTATGGCGGTACGATCCTGCGTGCCGGTGTGGCGGTTGTCGCACTGTCAGGCGCCATGGTCGTCTCGGGTTGCTCGACATCGGAAGTTCTGAAGCAGGGCTACGTGCTCGACGAGGACACGCTGGCACTGGTGCCGGTGGGCTCCAGCCGCGAACAAGTTCTCCTCTCGCTCGGCACGCCGTCCACGACCGCGACGTTCGATAATGACGAGGTCTTCTACTATATCTCCCAGACGCGAAGCCGGGCTGTCGCCTTCATGAAGCCGCGCCTCGTCGATCAGCGCGTGCTGGCCGTCTATTTCACGGCTGAGGGCACAGTTCGCCAGATCGCCAACTACACATTGCAGGATGGTCGCGTGTTCGACCTGATCTCGCGCACGACGCCGACAGGCGGCCGCGATCTCACCTTCCTTGGCCAGTTGCTTGCCGGCCCTGGCGAAGGTGGCAGCGCGATCCCGAACCCGTTCGGCCAGACGAGCGACGGCAACCCTTACTGACGCCGCGCTTCAGTTCTCAAACGAAAAAGGCTCCGAGGGCGACCCCGGAGCCTTTTTCTTTGCCTGTCATCGCGATCAGTGGGCGAGAACTGCCAGAAGCAGCAACGCCACGATGTTGGTGATCTTGATCGCCGGGTTGACGGCCGGTCCGGCCGTATCCTTGTAGGGGTCGCCGACCGTGTCGCCGGTCACCGATGCCTTGTGGGCCTCCGATCCCTTGACGTGCTTGACCCCGTCCTTGTCGATGAAACCATCCTCGAAGGACTTCTTCGCATTGTCCCAGGCGCCACCACCGGACGTCATGGAAATTGCAACGAACAGGCCGTTGACGATGACGCCGAGCAGCGATGCGCCGAGTGCCGCGAATGCCGAGGCCTTCGATCCGGAGATCAGAAGCACGCCGAAATAGACGACGAGCGGGGCAAGGACCGGCAGCAGGGACGGAATGATCATTTCGCGGATCGCAGCCTTGGTCAGAAGGTCGACCGCACGCGCGTAGTTCGGCTTGGATGTGCCGGCCATGATGCCCGGATCCTCGCGGAACTGGCGCCGCACCTCTTCCACGATGGAGCCCGCTGCTCGACCGACGGCGGTCATGGCGATGCCGCCAAAAAGGTAGGGAATGAGACCGCCGAAGATCAGGCCTGCGACCACGTACGGGTTCGACAGGGAGAACGAGATATCGCCCATGTCGGCAAAGTACGGATATTGGTCCGAATTGGCAGCGAAGAACTCCAAGTCGTTGGAATAGGCGGCGAAAAGAACGAGCGCGCCCAGGCCGGCCGATCCGATCGCGTAACCTTTGGTGACGGCCTTCGTCGTGTTGCCCACCGCGTCGAGCGCATCGGTGGAGCGGCGTACTTCCGGCGGAAGTCCCGCCATTTCAGCGATCCCGCCGGCATTGTCGGTGACTGGACCGAACGCATCGAGCGCGACGATCATGCCGGCAATACCGAGCATGGCCGTGACGGCGATACCGGTGCCGAGCAGACCGGCGAGCTGGAAGGTGGAGATGATGCCCGCCACGATGACGATCGCGGGCAGAGCCGTCGACTCCAGCGATACGGCAAGCCCCTGGATGACGTTGGTGCCGTGGCCGGTGACCGATGCCTGAGCGATCGAGTTGACCGGGCGCTTGTTGGTGCCGGTATAGTATTCGGTGATCCAGACGATCAGCCCCGTGACGACGAGACCTAGGATGCCACACAGGAACAGGTTGGTCCCGGTGATGTCCATGCCGTCGACCTGGCCGATCGAGCCCCATCCGATGGTCAGAGACGTGGCTGCTCCAAGGCCGATGATCGAGAGGAGACCGGTCACGAGAAGGCCCTTGTAGAGCGCGCCCATGATCGAGCCGTTGGAGCCCAGACGCACGAAGAACGTGCCGATGATCGACGTGACGATGCAGGCCGCGCAGATCGCCAGCGGATAGAGCATCACGCTGGCCAGGATGTCCGTGCCGGCGAAGAAGATCGCGCCGAGGACCATCGTCGCGACGATGGTGACGGCGTAGGTCTCGAACAGGTCGGCAGCCATGCCCGCGCAGTCGCCGACATTGTCACCGACGTTGTCGGCGATCGTTGCGGGATTGCGCGGGTCGTCTTCCGGGATACCAGCTTCCACCTTGCCGACGAGATCACCGCCGACATCGGCGCCTTTGGTGAAGATGCCGCCGCCCAGACGGGCAAAGATCGAAATCAGCGAAGCACCGAAGCCGAGCGCGACGAGCGCGTCGATCACGACACGGTCGCCTGGGGCAAAGCCCATCATCCCTGTCAGAATGGCGAAATAAACGGAGACACCGAGCAGCGCCAGACCGGCTACGAGCATGCCCGTGATCGCGCCCGACTTGAACGCGATGTCGAGACCAGCCGAAAGGCTGTGTGCAGCGGCCTGGGCCGTGCGAACGTTGGCACGCACCGACACATGCATGCCGATGAAGCCTGCAGCGCCGGAAAGCACGGCGCCGATGAGGAAGCCCACGGCTGCGGTTGCCCCGAGCAGCCACCAGGTCAAAGCGAAAACGACGACGCCGACGATGGCGATGGTCGTATATTGTCTGGAGAGATAGGCCTGTGCTCCCTCGCGGATGGCACCGGCGATTTCCTGCATGCGCGCATTGCCCTGGTCGGCTGCGAGCACCGATTGCGTCGCCCAAATGGCGTAGGCAATCGCAAGCAGGCCGCAAGCAATGACGGCGATCAAAATGCTCATTCCTCTTAATCCTCCTGGTGGTCTTTCCGGCGCGTCATGTCCCCCGACGCCGGCTTCCTCGCGAATCGCCAAGCCACTCGGGCTCCGCGACGCTCGGTCGCAGTGGGCGGGATGATTGCCGTGCGGTCAAGCCCGGTCAAGTGCATTGGACATAAGGAGAAAATTACAGTCGCGGACCGTTCCCGCGGTTGCCGCCGGAGACGCCGCCTCAGGCGGAGGCGAGTTTGCGCCTGTCGCTCACGACCTGCAGGCCAAGCACGAGGAGGCAGAGGCTCGCGACTGGAACCAGGACGAGCGATATACCTTCCCAGCCCCAATGATTCAGCGCGCCGCCGGAAGCCAGCGATGCCACGGCGACCAGCGAGAACAGCACGCCGTCGTGAAAGCCTTGCACCTTGTTCTTTTCCGATTGGCGATAGGTGGCGGTGACCATGGCGGTCGAGCCGATGAACCCGAAGTTCCAGCCGATGCCGAGCAGAACGAGCGCCAGCCAGAAGTTCCAGAGTTCGATGCCGATGAAGGCGATGCAAGCGCAGACGAGCAAGAGCGCAAGGCCGATGCCGACGATGGTCGCTTCACCGAACCGGCGGATGAGATGGCCGGTGAAGAAGCTCGGCGCAAACATCGCCATCACGTGCCACTGGATGCCGAGCGTCGCGATGTCGGGCGAGAAGCCGCAGGCGACCATGGCAAGCGGCGCCCCGGTCATCATGAAGGTCATCAGCGCGTAGGTGCCGACCCCGCACACCATGGCGGTGACGAAGCTGCGCTGGGTGACGATGTCTCGAAGCGGCCGGGGACGGTCGTCAGCCGTCTGCGACGCGGGATCGACGACGGCGTCCTCGCGCTCGCGCAGCATTGACAAGATGATCGCTCCGAGCAAGCCCAGCGCGATCATTGCGACGAAGACGCCGGCGAAGGGCACCGTCGGGAACATTTCGCGGCTGAAGATGACCGTCTGTGGGCCGATCACGGCTGCAAAGACACCGCCGGCAAGCACCCAGGAAATCGCCTGCGCCTTCAGTTGCGGCGGTGCGTTGTCGGCAGCGGCGAAGCGGTATTGCTGAACGAAAGCACCGCCGCAGCCGATGACCGCCAGGGCGAATGCGAAGAACCAGAAGGAGCCTGCCCAAAGGGCTAGCACCGCCAGCCCTCCGCCGGCCGCGGTAAACGCGGCGCCGATGATGAATCCGAGGCGCCTGCCGACCACGCGCATGACGGCCGCCGCACCCAGAGCACCGAGCGCCAGCCCGACCGTGAAGCCGGTAACCGGTGCCGTCGCCAATGATTTGTCGCTGCCGAGAAGATAGAAGCCGGCAAGCCCGCCCATGGAGATCGCCATCGGGGCGGCTGCACCGACCACCGCCTGCGCGGCTGCCAGAACCACGGCGTTGCGGCGCGCGTGCGATGCTATCGATGAACCCTGCCCGCTCATGACGTCACGGGCAGGTTCGCTCATTCCTCCGACGGAGCCTTGTCGGATCTGGAAGGACCACCCTGCGTGGGAGACCGATCGCCGCGCAATTGACGGGCGAGCCTGTCGAGCACCGCATTCACGATCTTCGGCTCTTCGCCGACATAGAACGCCTGGGCGATATCGACATATTCGGTGACGATCACGGCAACCGGAACGTCCTTGCGGGTCGAAAGCTCGAGCGTTCCTGCGCGAAGGATCGCGCGCAGCGTCGAATCGAGGCGCGACAGCGGCCAGTCCATCGTGAGCGCCGATGCGATCAGCGGATCGAGGTTCCGTTGATCGGACACCACGCCCGACACGATCGAGCGGAACCATGCGGCATCCGCCTGCCGGTAGGTTTCGCCATCGATTTCGCGGCCGAGGCGATGGTTTTCGTATTCCGCGATGACTTCCAGCACGCCGGTGCCGGCAATATCCATCTGGTAGAGCGCCTGCACGGCAGCAAGGCGTGCGGCGCCGCGCTGATTGGCCGGCCGTACTTCGCCGGATGAGCGGCCTGAACCCTGTTCTGGACGGTCTTTATCGCTCACTCTGCGTTCAGCCTGTTCTTGACGGCGATCATGGTCAGCGCAGCGCGCGCTGCAAAACCGCCCTTGTCCTTGTCGTCCTTACGTGCCCGCACCCAGGCCTGATCGTCGTCTTCGACGGTCAGGATGCCGTTGCCGATTGCAATCGCCTCGTCGACGGCGAGATCGGTCAGTGCACGGCTGGATTCATTGGCCACGATTTCGAAATGATAGGTCTCGCCCCGAATGACGGTGCCGAGCGCAACGAAGCCATCATACTCGGTCCCGCCCTCGTCTGCTGCGTCAAGCGCCATGGAGATGACGGCCGGCACTTCCAGAGCGCCTGGCACGGTGATCAGGTCGTAGGTTGCCCCTGCTTCGTCCAGAGCCGCCTTCGCGCCCTCCAGCAGAGCATCGGCGAGATCGTCATAGAAGCGTGCCTCGACGATCAACAGATGAGGCTTCTCGGATTGCGCCATGAAACGGGTATCCTTGCGCCGGAAACCGGCGTTGCGAGGGTCATATGGGGGTGGAGCGCGTCAAACCATGTGCCGTCTGCTTTGGCAAGCCTAATCGCCCGCCAAGCGACCTCTCAGGCGGCGAACTCCGCCAACCGTGCAGCGTAGCGCGCCATCTGGTCGATTTCGAGATTGACGCGGTCGCCGGCCTTGCGCTCGCCCCAGGTGGTGACTTCGAGCGAGTGGCGGATGAGCAGCACGTCGAACCGTGCACCATCAACGCCGTTGACCGTGAGCGACGTGCCGTCGAGCGCAACGGAGCCCTTGCGTGCGATGAATCGGGCCAGTTCGGCGGGGGCTTCCAGCGTGAAGCGGGTCGCCTCCCCCTCGCTCTCGACGGAGACGATCGTCGCGGCGCCATCGATATGGCCGGAGACGAGGTGCCCGCCCAGTTCGTCGCCAATCTTGAGCGACCGCTCAAGATTGATGCGCGCGCCGATGGCCCAATTGCCGATCGTCGTCAGCCGCAGCGCCTCTTCCCAGGCCTCCACCTCGAACCAGCGCTCTTCGCCCGGAGCCGAAAGGGCTGTGACCGTCAGGCACGGGCCCGAACAGGCGATCGAAGCGCCGATGTCGATGCCGGCAGGGTCGTAGGACGTGGCGATGCGCAGCTTCAGCCCGTGGTCGAGCTTTTCAGTTGCCAGCAGGCGGCCGATATCCGTGACGATCCCGGTGAACATCAGCGCTCTCTCTTCCATTCTTCGAACCGGTCGCTGCCATAAAGCATCGCCTGCCCTCGTGAAAAGCCCGCCGGCATGGTGGCTGACGTGAACGGAGCGTCAATGCCGTCATCACCGACAGTCACGGTGCCAGAGAAAAGCGCGATCCGATCGGCAAGATCGTCGCGCATGAAAGAAGCTGCAACCGACGCACCGCCCTCGACGAGCAAGGTGTAGACGCCGCGTGCGCCGAGATCGTCCAGAAGCTCCGGCAACGCGATGCGGCCGTTGTGGCGGGCGCAGGCAACGATCTCGACGCCGGCCTTTTCCAGAGCGCGGCGGGCCCGGTCGTCATCGCTGGTCGTTGCGACCCAGAGCGGTACATCGCGGGCGGTCTTTACAAGTTGGCTGTCGAGCGGCAGGCGCAAGTGATCGTCAAGGACGATGCGGGTTGGCGACCGGCGCTCCAACCCGGGCAAGCGACATGTCAGCGCCGGGTCATCCTCGAGCACTGTATTGATGCCGACGAGGATGGCATCGCTTTCGGAACGCATCAAATGCGATTGCGCGCGCGACACCTCGCCCGAGATCGCGACCTGCCCTGCTCCGTTCCGGCCGATTTTGCCGTCGGCCGATACTGCCATCTTCAGAATCACATGCGGCCGGTTGCTTGTGCGCTGCATGAGATAGCCTGCAAGCGCATGCTCGGATGCCTCCGCCAGCACGCCCGGCACGGTTTCGATACCGGCGGCACGCAGGATCTCGAAGCCCTTGCCGGAAACGCGGTGGTCGGGATCCATCGTCGCGGCGACCAGGCGTTTAATCCCAGATCGGGCCAGCGCTTCGGCGCAAGGCGGCGTTCGGCCGTGATGTGCGCAGGGTTCGAGCGTGACATAGGCTGTCGCGCCGCGGGCCCGTTCGCCGGCTTCGGCCAGCGCCGCGGCTTCTGCATGGGGCCTGCCGCCAAGCGCAGTCACCCCGCGGCCGACGATGACGGGGCCATGATCCGTTTCGGCAACGATCAGCGTCGCGACTGAAGGATTGGATCCGGTCAGGCCGGAATGGCGCAGCGACAGCCGAACTGCGGCTGCCATGAAGCGACGATCGTCGGCCGTCACCTCGGCGCCGGCCAAACGATCAGTCATTCGCAACGCTGGTGTCCGCATTGATGCGGGCGGTCAGTTCGTTGATGACGTTCTCGAAGTCTTCGGGACCGGAAAAATCGCGGTAGACCGAGGCGTAGCGCACGAAACCGACATCATCGAGCGCTTTCAGCGCCTCGATAACCAGAAGCCCGATCTGCTCGGACTGGATATCCTGCTCGCCGGAGCTTTCGAGGCGCCTGACGATGGCCGAGACGGCACGCTCGATTCGGTCGCGTTCGACCGGGCGCTTGCGCAGCGCGATTTCGAAAGACCGCATGAGTTTGTCGCGGTCGAACGGCACGCGCCGACCGGTCTTCTTGACGACCGTCAGCTCGCGGAGCTGCACCCGCTCGAAGGTCGTGAAGCGGCCCCCGCAATCCGGGCACACGCGACGGCGGCGGATGGCTGCACCATCCTCCGCCGGACGCGAATCCTTGACCTGGCTGTCTTCCGACGAGCAATAGGGGCAGCGCATCAGGCCAATCAGCCCAAATGTGGGTAGATCGGGAAGCGATCGGTCAGCGCGATCACCTTGGCCTTTACGGCTTCCTCGACCTTGGCATTGCCTTCTTCCGAATTGGCTGCCTTCAGGCCGTCGAGCACTTCGACGATCAGGCGGCCGATTTCACGGAACTCGTCCTTGCCGAAACCGCGGGTCGTGCCGGCCGGCGTGCCGAGGCGAACGCCGGAGGTGACCATCGGCTTTTCCGGATCGTCCGGCACGCCGTTCTTGTTGCAGGTGATGTAGGCACGGCTGAGGGCGACTTCTGAGGCCTTGCCCGTCAGGTTCTTCGGACGCAGGTCGACGAGCATCAGGTGCGTGTCGGTGCCGCCCGAAACGATCTGCAGTCCGCCCTCGACCAGCGTCTCGGCGAGAACGTTGGCGTTTTCGACGACCTGTGCGGTGTAGTTGCGGAACTCAGGCGTCAACGCCTCTCCGAATGCCACTGCCTTGCCGGCGATGACATGCATCAGCGGGCCGCCCTGGAGACCCGGGAAAACGGCCGAGTTGATCTTCTTGGCGATCGCCTCGTCATTGGTGAGGATGATGCCGCCGCGCGGACCGCGCAGGGTCTTGTGGGTCGTGGACGTCGCCACATGCGCGTGCGGGAACGGGCTTGGGTGCTGTCCACCGGCGACGAGACCGGCGAAATGCGCCATGTCGACCCAGAGATAGGCACCAACTTCATCGGCGATCTTGCGGAAACGGGCAAAATCGATCTGGCGCGAATAGGCGGAACCACCGGCCACGATGATCGCGGGCTTATGTTCGCGGGCCAGTTCCTCGACCTGGTCATAGTCGAGCAGACCGGTCGACGAGACCACGCCGTATTGAACGGCATTGAACCACTTGCCGGAAAGGTTGGGCTTGGCGCCATGGGTCAGGTGACCGCCGGCGTCGAGGCTCATGCCGAGAATGGTGTCGCCTGGCTTCGACAGGGCAAGCAGCACGGCCTGGTTGGCCTGGCTGCCGGAATTCGGCTGCACATTGGCATAGCCGCAATCGAACAGCTTCGTGACGCGCTCGATGGCGAGTTCTTCGGCGATATCGACGAACTGGCAGCCGCCGTAATAGCGCTTGCCAGGATAGCCTTCGGCATATTTGTTCGTCATCACCGAGCCCTGGGCTTCCAGGACGGCGCGCGAGACGATGTTCTCGGAGGCGATGAGTTCGATCTCGTGACGCTGGCGCTCGAGTTCCTTGCCGATCGCGCCGAAGATCTCGGCATCGGCTTCGGCAAGCGAGCGATTGAAGAAAGCGTCGGCGAAACGCTTGGCGGAAGCCTGGGATGCAGTGGACATGGGCCCTGAAGTCCTTTCGCTCTTGACGTGGCGCCCTCTTAAACCCGGCGGGCATCGAGAGCAATATGAGCAGCCCGGACTGCGGCACTTTCGCAGCGCTCATTCGCCCTTCAGGCAGCCAGGTGCGGATGATGCCCCCGCCGGTACGCGGCACGAAACTCCCTGGGCGTCATTTCGCGACGCGATTTGAAGATGCGGTTGAAAAGCGCGAGATTGCGGTAGCCGACCTCGTCGGCAATCACATGGATCGGGCGATCCGTATCGATCAGCAGCGAACACGCATGGCCGATGCGCAGTTGCGTCAGATATTCCAGCGGCGTCAGGCGCGTCTGGCGACGGAACATGCGGTGGAGCGCCGACTCGCTGAGGCAGGCGATCTCGGCAAGTTCCGCAATGGCGATCGGCGCGCGGTGGTTGGCGTGAAGATGCTCCAGCACCTTGTCGATGCGCGGTCGATCGGCGTCGGAGGCGGCGACGAGTGCGCGGCCGGGGCTCGCCAGCAGGCTGCGGTGATCGTCGCGGGTCAGCCGTGCGAAGACCGAAAGCAAACGCACAAGCCGCTCGTCCGCTCGCAGTCCCACCAACGCCTCGAGGTCCGGCCGCACCGCAGCAGCGATTTCGGGAGAAAAACAGACCGCACGGTCTGCTTCAGCAAGCAGATGGCGCAGGGCCGCCATCTCGGTGAAGAGGGCTGTCAGGGATCCCGCCCAGGCTTCGGTGAACTGGATGACCAGAGCGCGATGCGGTCCGGCGGCATCGATTTTGTCGCTGGACGCCCAGCTATGGGCCAGCCCCGGTCCCAGCAACACAAGGTCACCATCGTCATAGGCGCCGATATGATCGCCGACATAACGGTGACCGCGGCTGTTCAGCGTCAGGGTCAGCTCGTATTCGGGGTGATGGTGCCATTCGAAGGGGATGCCGTCCGGTAGGACGCGATCGAGGAACGCCCAGGACGCGCCATCGGATTGGCGGATCTTCTCCAGAAACGGCCTCATAAACGCGCCCTCCTCTCAAGCGACGCCAGTATCCTACCAGAATCGGCCAGAACACGACAACATGCGTTTGGTGGACCGCGTAATCTCTCGCCATCGTCATCATGTTGACTCGATGGGAGGGAGACCATGAACCAAGCAGCCCTGAAGCAGCCGGCCGTCGAAGAAGACGATGGCCACGGCGATCACCCCCAGGCCATGGGCGTCACGACTCAGCTCAAGGACATCGAAAAAACCCTGCCGCTTCGCGTCCTTTCAGATGACGACTGGAAGCACTGGACGACCCGCGGCTACGTCATCGTGCGCGGTGCCGTTCCCAAGGAACAGTGCGACGCGGTCATCGATATGTTGTGGGAGTTTCAGGAGATGGATCGTCACGACCCGTCAACCTGGTACAAGCCGCAGCTGCGCGAATACAAGATGAAGGAACTGAACAACGCCGGCATGGTGGAAGTCTACAACCACCAGACGCTCTGGAATAATCGCCAGACCCAGCGCGTCTACGATGCCTTCGTCGACATCTGGGACCGTGAGAACCTGTGGGTCGCGATCGACCGCGCCAACCTCAATCCGCCGAACAAGGCAGCGCGTGCCGCCCAGCAGGAAAACGGCTTCATCCATTTCGACGTCGACACGTCGGTGCGGCCCTTCCCCATCAGCGTGCAGGGCGTGCTTTCGCTCGCCAAGCAGGACAAGGAAACGGGCGGCTTCCAGTGCGTGCCGGATCTCTTTGCGGAGCTCGAAGAATGGTGCGACCGCCAGCCGGAAGACCGCAACCCCTTCAAGCCCGATACCACCGGCTACGACATCATCAATATCGACATGGAGCCGGGCGACCTGCTCATCTTCAACTCGCTGCTTGCCCACGGCGTGCGACCGAATCGCTCGGAAAACCGCGTGCGCATGGCACAATACATCTCCATGTTCCCCGGCAATTTCGACAACGATGCGGTGCGCGAAGAGCGGATCCGTCTTTGGCAGGAGCGCGAAGCGCCGAAGGGCAACCCCTTCCCCGGCGATCCGCGCGAACTGGAGAAGCAGAACGCTATCGCCGAACTCAACCCGCTCGGCCGCAAGCTGCTCGGTCTCGATCGCTGGTAGGCCGAAACTAAATCCCCGATGAAAGAAGGGCGCCGCAAACGCAGGCGCCCTTTTTCGTTCAATCCGCCTGCCGCCGAATTAAGGTTTTGTTGAGCATGAGCGGCTTGATCGCGTTGGATTGAATCGAAGGCAGGTTGCGCCTTGGAACGGTCTCCCGATGATGCGTGTTGTCTGCCGGACAGCAGATCGGACGGAGACTTTGAATGACTCGTACTTTCGCATACGTAGGAAATGCTACCTCAAATCCACACTTCTCGGCGCATTAGCGTTGATCATTGCCACGATAATCGGGCTCGTCGTGGAATTTTTTACCCCGTCAGCACGTGCACTGATTCGCTACGAATCGCTGGTGACGTGCACTCTGACCTTGGAGAGCGGCCGCTTTGTCGCGACCGAACCTTGTGCGGCACGCACACGGAATGTTCCGGCGTCGCCGCACTGAGTCCCATCCTGAAAAGCAAATGGCCGCCTTTCGGCGGCCATCAGAAATTGAAGCTTGATCGGAAAGATCAGCCTTCCTGCATCGCCAGTTCCGGCGCGCCATCTCGCTTGTAAATATCGTCGCGGAACTGCACCACGCGGTCGGACGTCGCCCAAGCCGTGATGTAGGTGAAATAGACAGGCACCGGATTGTTGACGGCAATCGGATTGATCTCGCGCGTTGCGATGACCTGCTCCATACGCTGACGGTTCCAGCCCGGCGTGTCGCGCAGGATCCAGAGCGACAGGTCGCGCACGTTCTGCACACGCACGCAGCCCGACGAATCGAAGCGAACCTCGTTGAAGAACAGGTTCTGCTGCGGCGTGTCGTGCATGTAGACCGCATGCTCGTTGTGGAAGTTGATCTTCGTCGAGGCCATGGCGTTGATCGCGCCCGGGTCCTGCCGGAACATCAGATTGGGCGCCTTGGCGGCGTTCCAGTCGACCGAGGACGGCGGAACTTCGTTGCCCTGCCCGTCGAACAGGCGGATGCTGTTTTCCGTCAGGTAGTTCGGGTTCTGCCGCATCAGCGGCATGATGTCTTTTTCAATGATCGAACGTGGCGCAGTCCAGGTCGGGTTGAGAATGACCTCGTGGATCTGCGACGTGAGGATCGGCGTCTGCCGATCGATCTTTCC
Organism: Rhizobium sp. EC-SD404; assembly: GCF_902498825.1. NCBI lineage: Bacteria > Pseudomonadati > Pseudomonadota > Alphaproteobacteria > Hyphomicrobiales > Rhizobiaceae > Rhizobium > Rhizobium sp. EC-SD404. The sequence continues at coordinate 1,930,071 of NZ_LR701459.1, read as the reverse complement.
GACCACGGCCGTGTGGCGCGAAGTGACCTGGTTGCCCTCAACTGCCTCGATTGCTGCGGCGGGAATATTGACCGCGACGTGACGGGGACCGAGATCACCGGCCATCGTCTGCAGGCGCACGACGTTGGTTTCGAGCTGGCCAAGACGGATGTCGGCCGGCACGTTCAGCGCTTTGAAAGTCAATTCGCCCATGACACCATCCGGCGGAAGGCCGTGGCGAGCCTGAAAGCGCTTGACCGCGCCATCGACGTAGGAATCGAAGGCCATCGACATGCCGGCGTCCATCGGCAGATCGCCGGAGACCATGAGGCGCTGACGCAGTGCCTGGACAGCCGGATCGGTCGCGCCGAGCTGCAGGCGGGTTTCGGGCACGTAAGGCCAGCCGCCGTTGCGCACGATGTTCTGATAGTCGATCAGAGCAAAATTCGTGTTATTGACCGTGTCCGGGCTCAGCACCGGAACCGTCGAGCTCACCTGCTCCACGCCGCGCGTTCCGCGCGCATCGAACTGGTCGTCCCAGTTGCCGCGCCGGGGCGCGTTCAGGATATTGTCGAGCACCGTCTGGGCGCTGGCGGCACCGGCGAAGGCCGTCGCTCCCACCATGGCTGCGCTGGAAAGAAAAGCACGGCGTGAAAGCCGCTCAGATCCGTTTTTCATCGACATTGACCACACCATCACATTCGGGACGTTCTTGACGCACAGCCCAGAGGCTAGCACCCGTATAGTTAATGAAACGAAACCCTGAAAAGCTGCCGGCTTGCGGTTGCAATCACAAATTCGCGAGCACGGACACTTGAGGATTTCGGCGAGCTGCGTGGCAGACTTGATCGCCCCGTTTGCCCTCTTGGACGCGAGAGTTGTCATCGCAATATGGCCAATTCATGTTTCAGGAATGGCCGGGAATGGGTGTGGACGAGGCCTGGCACGATGCGACCAAGGCCGTTGCAAGACTGCAACTCAAACGACCTGCGACCCCCGATCGCGACAGCAGGGAAGCTGCAACGATCGGAGGTCGGGACCGGAGGTGGTCGAAGGTCAGGTCGCCTTAGAGGCGGTAGAGGATCTGGTCGTTCCAGAACCGGTCGAGGCGCTGCATCAGCTTGTTCATCTTCTCGAAATCGTCGGTGCCGATGCCGCCGACCTGTTCGATCGAGCCGATGTGACGGTCGTAGAGCGCGCCGACGACCTTGGCGATCTCGTTGCCCTTGTCGGTCAGGCTGACGCGGACCGAGCGGCGGTCGATGCGCGAGCGCTGGTGGTTGATGAAGCCGAGATCGACCAGCTTCTTGAGATTGTAGGAAACGTTGGAACCGAGATAGTAGCCGCGTGAGCGAAGCTCGCCTGCGGTCAGCTCCGAATTGCCGATGTTGAAGAGGAGCAGCGCCTGGACGGCGTTGATGTCGCTTTGGCCCTTGCGGTCGAACTCATCCTTGATGACGTCGAGCAGACGGCGGTGAAGACGCTCCACGAGCTGGAGCGATTCCAGATAAAGATTGCGAAGAGCACCTTCGCGGGCCTGCGTTTCGTTCGACTGCAGCTTTGCCTGTGCCATTGTTTTCGAGCCTCTCCGTGATCCCTGTTGGCGGCTGTTGTTTTCTTCCGCCTTGGAGAGACCCTATCGAATACCCATAAAATTGGACTTAAAGGCTAGCATTAACAGCGCCTTACCGAAGCGTCTCCGTGTGTCAGAGTGAATCAACTCTTACCGGTCGACGTGAGCGTAGCTTTTCGACGTAGAGCACGCCCCGGAAAGCGGCATAGATCGCTATGACCGCGAGGTGCAGCGCGACGACCACGAGGTTCTGGCCGAAAAGCGATGGGAAGCCGAGATGCATGGCGATCTCGGTAGCCGCGGCGCAGAACCAAATGACCGGCCCCCATGAGACCGGCATCCAGAGGCCGACGGCTGCCACCGGAAAGAGAACCGCAAGCGCGGTGGCAGCGACCCGCCAATGGATGGGCATCAGATCGAAACGCCAAAGTTCGCCGCCATAAAGGCCGGACAACAACGCCCAGTAATGCAATGCCGACACCAGCGCGCCGATCGCAACCAGCCGCTGGAAGATGTTGAACAGCCGGAAGGTCAGCGTTTCCCTCGGTCGCGCATCGCTCTCAAGCAGCATCGTCTGATTTCCGTCATTCATCGTCGCCCGTGTGTGCCACGCGACATCGAGACGCTCAAGGCGCAATGCCATGCGGGTAGTGGCGCGATTGCGGCTGTGCTATGCCCGGCCAGCCGCAGCATCCGCTGCCAGAAGCTCACAATCGCACCCAGGAGCCGGCCATGAACAGGCACGTCACCTCCCCCGGTACAGGTCACCAGGCCGGCACGAACGTGGTCGACGACATCACCGGCCATCGGCGCATGCGCCGCAACCGCAAGGCAGACTGGACCCGCCGCCTTGTGCAGGAGAACCGGCTGACGGTGGACGATCTGATCTGGCCGATCTTCCTGATCTCCGGCGAAAACCGTCGCGAAAGCATCGACGCCATGCCGGGCGTGGAACGCCTGACGGTCGACATGGCCGTGGAAGAAGCCAAGCGCGCCGCCGATCTCGGCATTCCGGCGCTCGCCACTTTTCCGAACATCTCCATGGATCGTCGCGACGAGACGGGTTCGCACAGCCTGGCGAGCGACAATCTGATCAACGAGGCGACGCGGGCCATCAAGAAGGCGGTGCCGCATATCGGGATCATCACCGACGTGGCGCTCGATCCCTTCACCAGCCACGGCCATGACGGCATCCTCAAGGACGGTCAGATCCTCAACGACGATACCGTGTCGCAGATCGCGCAAGCGGCCGTGATCCAGGCCGATGCCGGTTCCGACATCATTGCACCATCCGACATGATGGATGGGCGCATCGGCGCCATCCGCCGCGCGCTTGACGAAGCCGGGCACCAGAATGTGGGGATCATGTCCTATGCGACGAAATTCGCCTCCGCTTATTACGGACCCTACCGCGAGGCGATCGGTACAGGCGGATTGCTGAAGGGCGACAAGCGCACCTACTATATCGATCCAGCGAACAGCGACGAGGCGGTGCGCGAGGCAGCGCTCGACGTCGAGGAAGGCGCCGACATGCTGATGGTGAAACCGGGCCAGCCCTATCTCGACATCATCGCGCGGCTGAAGGATGCGTTCGCCATGCCGACCTTCGCCTACCAGGTATCGGGCGAATATTCGATGATCCGGGCTGCGGCTGCCAATGGCTGGATCGACGGCGAAAAGGTGATGCTGGAAAGCCTGCTCGCCTTCAAACGCGCCGGTTGCGACGGAATCCTCACCTATTTTGCACCGGAAGTCGCGACGCTCTTGGCGCGGCGATGACGTGATTTCGCAACTCGTTGAATAAGGCCACCGCCCTCCCCACATCAGTGCTGCCCGATAAGGGGTGTGCCCGGTTAGGGTGTGAACGAGGACGGATTGGACGATGACGACGCAGGCCCATATTGACGAAGCCGTACCGCTGCAGACCGGCGCACTGGACGACTGGCGTTCCTACGAAGGCGTGCGCACCCGGCGCATGCTGGCTTTCTGCATCGATTACACGATCATTCTTTTGCTCAGCATTCCCGTCGCGGTCATCGTGTTTTTCATTGGCCTCCTGACGCTTGGTCTTGGCTGGGCACTTTATGGCGTGCTCTTCGCTCTCGTCGCCCTGCCCTACGTGGGCTTCACCATGGGCGGACCGAACCAGGCAACGCCCGGCATGCGGTTGATGGGCATCATGGTCGCCCGCACCGACGGGCGTCCGGTCGATACGATGCTGGCCATGGTGCATGCCGTGGTCTTCTGGGCCGGCAACGTCATTCTGACGCCGCTGATCCTGCTGGCGAGCCTCTTTCTCGACCGCAAGCGGCTGGTTCACGACATGCTGCTCGGCACCGTCGTGCTCCGCACCAGCGCGCTTCGCTGACCTACGACCCACATGAAAAGACGAGCCCGCACTCGGGCTCGTCGATACTGAGCGCACCGCGCCCCTTTCCTTCCAGCAGGCAGCCGACGCAATCGGTCTTCAACGATCCAGTTGACGTTTTCGCAGCTTGCGCCATGGTAAGAGGGATCATGAGGGGAAGATTCTTCGTTCGAGTGCGATGACAAGCCATCCCGTCCAGTCTCCGCAATTCTTTCTCACGGCCCCCTCGCCTTGCCCTTATCTTGAAGGCCAGTTCGAGCGGAAGGTGTTCACGCACCTCGTCGGCGAAAAGGCAAGCGATCTCAACGACCTGCTGACGCAAGGCGGCTTCAGGCGTTCGCAGAACATTGCCTATCGCCCCGCTTGCGAGACGTGCCGCGCCTGCATCTCGGTCCGCATCTTGGTCGATCAGTTCCAGCCGTCGCGCTCCATGCGTCGCGTTCTCCAGCGCAACTCCGACCTCATCGCGATCGAATATCCGGCAGAACCGTCGAGCGAACAGTATTCGCTGTTTCGGGATTATCTCGACGCCCGGCATCGGAAGGGCGGCATGTCGGACATGACCGTGCTCGACTACGCCATGATGGTTGAAGACAGCCATGTCGAGACGAAGATCATCGAATACCGCATTGCCGACGCCGACAGCCGCATCACCGGCAAGTCAACCGGCCCACTCGTCGCCGTGGCGCTCTCGGACGTCATGGGCGACGGCATGTCGATGGTCTATTCCTTTTACGATCCCGAGCATCACGATCGCTCGCTCGGCAGTTTCATGATCCTCGACCACATCGCGCGGACGCGTCAGCGCGGCCAGCCGCATGTCTATCTCGGCTACTGGGTCGCCGGGTCGCGGAAGATGGATTACAAGACGAAGTTCCTGCCGCAGGAACATCTGGGCGCGCGCGGCTGGGAACCGTTTCGAGCTTAAGGCGCCGATCCCACCTCTTCCTGCACGATCTGTTTGCGGAAGACGAGGAACAGAACAGCAGCGATAACCGCAACGCCACCGCCGACGTAATGCGAAAGGCTGTAGCCGCCCCAGGTGACGAGCGTGCCGGCGACAACGTTGCTCAGCGATGCACCAACCCCCTGCACCGTCATCACCGCCGCCAAGCCGACATTGAAACGGCCGGTGCCGCTCATCAGGCGTTCCACCGCTACGGGCGTCAGGATTCCAAGCAATCCGGCGCCGATGCCGTCCAGCATCTGGATCGGATAGATCGCGGAAAAGTCGGAGAATGTCCCGGCGATGAACCCCCGCAGCGGCAAGGCGCAGAGCGCGACGATGAAGATCGGCGTCAATCCGAAACGACGAATGAGAAACGGCGTTGCCGCTGCGACAGCGACCATTGTCAATTGTGCGACGCCTGTGATGAGGGCCGTGGTTCTGAATGGCGTGCCAAGTTCGATTGCGAATTCCTGAGCGATCAGTCTGCTCATCGGCGCGTTGCCGAAATGGAATATGAGGAGAATGAGCGCGATCAGGATCAATCCGGGCGTGCTGATCAGCACTTTATAGCCAGACGGCCCTTCTTTTCCCTCGTCCTTCTTGGTCAATCCGCGTGCCACGTCGTGATCGATCCGGTTCGGGTCGATGAAGGCGATCGCCAGAATCGCTCCAATCGCGGTGGCGATCATCAGCCAGATGACGCCGTTTTCGCCGAACGCCGAAACGATGACGAAGACCGCAAAAAGGGAAGCGAAATTGCCGAGGTGGTTCCAGAATTCGTTGCGCGATACCTGGCGCGGGAAGAGCCGCTCACCCACCAGTCCCAGCGTAAGACCCATCAGGGCCGGCCCGATGATCGCGCCCACCACCGCCGTGCCGACCTGGCCGACCCAGACGACCGCTGGCTGCGGGAAGATCAGCGTCACCAGAGCGGCTGCGGTGACGAGCAGTACGGGACCGACGATCAGCGCCCGCTTGTACTTCGAACCGTCGACCACGGCACCAAAGAGAGGCGTCACCAGCAAGCCGATGATTCCGCCGACCGTTGCAATGAAACCGAGAGCCAATGGCGACCAGCCGTTGGTCGCCAGGAAGGCGTCGAGAAACGGCCCAAGGCCGTCGCGCGCGTCTGCCAGAAAGAAATTGAGGATGGCCAGCGCAAACAATGTACGGTCCGGTAGACCGCGCGCAGCTACAGCCGGCGACACCACTGCCATCGAGACATCCTCGGTTTTGCGAGATCGAGCGCTTCTGAAAGCGCTCAGGGGCTATTTGTGAAGGCGACGTAAGCCCGGTGGGGTCAAGTAGAGAATCCGGGTACCTCCGGATCTCTGCTTTCTCTACAGGCCGCTAATAAATGATGTGACGATATAAAGGTTCCGCGCTGGTCTGCGAGATCGACGTATCCAGTCTGATTGGGATCAGCCCGTGAATTTGCCGCTGCGCGGAAAGCCCTTCGGCGCGATGCGGCCGGCTTGGGCGCGATCACCGAGCCATTCCGTCAGTTCGTCGCGGTTGCGGGCGAAGGATCGGCCCGCTGAATCAGCCCAAGTCAGTCCCTTGGCCATGTCAAAGCACTTGAGATCGGCGATGCCGCCATCCTTGTAGCGCTGGAGCCGCACGCCCTTGCCGCGGCTCATCTCAGGAATCTGGGTCAGTGGGAAGACGAGCAGCTTCCGGTTTTCGCCGATCACCGCAACGCTGTCGCCCGAAACCGGAACGACCATCCGCGTCTCGTCCGGCAGCTTGACGATCATCACCTGCTTGCCCTTGCGGGTATTCGCAACCAGCTCGCTTTCGGCGACGATGAAGCCGTTTCCTTCGCCCGAGACGATGATCATCTTGCAGGCGGGATCGTAGACGAAGGCCGTGACGATATCCTGGTCGTTCTCCATCTCGACCATGATGCGCAGCGGTTCGCCGTGCCCGCGTCCGCCCGGCAATTTGTCGGCGCCCAGCGTGAATGCCTTGCCGCCGGTGGTGACGAGGATGATCTTGTCGGTCGTCTGGGCCGGAAAAGCCGTCTTCAGCTTGTCGCCATCCTTGAACGTGAGGCTCGAGAGATCGGACATGTGGCCCTTGAGCGCGCGAATCCATCCCTTCTCGGAGATGACGACCGTGATCGGCTCCTTCTCGATCATCGCCTGCTGAATGGCTTCCAGATCGGTCTCGGGCGCATCGGCGAACTGCGTGCGGCGGCGGCCGAGCTTGGTGTCCTTGCCGAAGGTCTTCTTGACCTCCTTCACCTGCCAGGACACCGCCTGCCACTGCTTGACGTCGGACGAGAGCAGGCCTTCGATCTTGGTCTTCTCTTCGGTGAGCTCATCGAACTCGCGCCTGATTTCCATCTCTTCCAGGCGCCGCAAATGCCGGAGGCGCATGTTGAGGATGGATTCGGCCTGAAGATCGGTGAGCGTGAAGGTCGCGATCAGCACCTCTTTCGGCTCGTCCTCCTCGCGGATGATGCGGATCACCTCGTCGAGATTGAGATAGGCGATCAGCAAGCCGCCGAGGATCTCCAGCCGGCGCTCGATCGCAGCAAGGCGATGGCGCGAGCGCCGCTGCAGCACATCCTTGCGGTGCTCCAGCCACTCCCACAGCACTTCGTTTAGCGCCATGACCTTGGGCACGCGCCCCATGCTCAGAACGTTCATGTTGAGCGGGATGCGGCTTTCCAGGTCGGTGACGCGGAAGAGCGATTCCATCAGAAGCTGCGGATCGACCGTGCGGCTCTTGGGGATCAGGACCAGGCGGACATCTTCGGCGGATTCGTCGCGCACGTCGTCGAGCAGCGGCAATTTGCGGGCGTTCAAAAGCTCGGCGATCTTTTCGATCAGCCGTGCCTTCTGCACCATGTACGGGATTTCCGTGACGACGATCTGATAGCCGCCACGGCCGGTATCCTCGGTCTCCCAGCGCGCCCGCACGCGGAAGCCGCCGCGGCCGGTGCGGTAGGATTCGAGGATCGAGCCCCGGCTTTCCACCATGACGCCTCCGGTCGGCAAGTCGGGTCCCGGAATGAACTCCATCAAGTCCTCGACCGACGCATCGGGATGATCGATCAGATGGAGTGCGGCGTCGCAAAGCTCGGCGGCGTTGTGCGGCGGGATCGAGGTCGCCATGCCCACGGCAATGCCGGTTGAGCCATTGGCGAGCAGGTTCGGGAACGCGCCGGGCAGAACGGTCGGCTCGCTGTTTTCCTCGTCATAGGTGGTGCGAAAATCGACGGCATCCTCGTCGATGCCTTCGAGGATGAGCTCGGCGGCGGCCGTCATCTTCGATTCGGTGTAGCGCATGGCTGCGGCGTTATCGCCGTCGATATTGCCGAAATTGCCCTGGCCGTTGACGAGCGGGTAGCGGACGGCGAAATCCTGCGCGAGGCGCACCAGCGCATCGTAGATCGACTGGTCGCCATGGGGATGGAAGTTACCCATCACCTCGCCGACGATCTTCGCGCATTTGCGGAAGGAGCCAGCCGAGCGCAGACCCATCTCGCTCATGGCATAGATGATGCGGCGGTGAACGGGCTTCAGCCCGTCGCGAACGTCCGGCAATGCCCGATGCATGATCGTGGAGAGCGCATAGGCGAGGTAGCGCTCTTCGAGCGCCTTCTTCAGATCGATCGGTTCGATCTCGTCCGGGGATCGCGGCGGTCCAAGGTCCTTACCCATGCGTCGGGCTTATCCCCTGGGGTGTCGAGCGTAAAGAGGCGGAGCCTTCCCGAGGCTTGCGCCGCTGGACTTGTCCACACGCATGTCTTCTGGACCCCTGCCTTCATCAGGACAATAATCCGACCATGATGGACAGAACACGAATCTCCCGCATGGCGGCAGCAAGAGAAACATACGCATGGCCTCGAAAATGCCCGTGACTTCGCTTGCAATCATGGTCGCCTGCGGCTGCGTGGTTCTTTCCGACGGTGCTCTCGCCCAAGATGGCGTGGCCGACGCCCTGCTCGACCGCATGCTCGATTCCGTGGCGATCGAGGATGGCACGTTCAGCTACGAACGCGTGGATCTCGACGGCAAGAGACTGACCTTTTCCGAAGTGCTGGTGACGCCCGAGGGTGGCCAGCCGGTACCCATCGACACGGTGATCTTCGACGGCGTCTCGCGCAGCGCCGCGGGCGATTTCAATGTGGCTCAGATCCTCATACCGACGCTCGAAGTCAGCCAGACCGGCGGTCGGGTCACCATCGAGGACATCATGGTGAGCGGTGTCGACCTGTTCGCAGATGCCGGCCGGCAAACTTCCTACGACCAGGCGATGACCGGACCGGTGAACCTCGTCATGGATGGCGTGACCGTCTTTTCAGCCGTGTCGACGTCACTTGAGGTTACCCCATCGGGCGGCGGCGCGATCGAGACCTCGGTAGAGGCGAGCGGGATCGAGATCCCCGCGGAGATGGCGGGCCACCCGTCGGCCGTCTCCGCCATCAAGGCCATGGGCTACGATATGCTCACGGGCTCCATGCACCTCACGAGCAACTGGAACGAGACGACCGGCGCGCTCGCCGTTCCCGATCTCAGCCTGATGCTGGACGAGATGGGCATCCTGACCTTCAGCTTCGAGATGGAGGCACTCGACACCGCCCCCTGGGCAATGATGCGAGGCGGAGAGACCGTCAAGAGCGAGGCGCAGGCGCGTGCAGCGCTTGCGGAAGCGATGGGGTCCGCGGTGCTCTCCAACGGATCGATCCGCTTTCTCGATACGGGCCTCACAGGCCGCATTCTCGCCTACACCGGAAGCACACAGGGCTTGAACGCAGCGGAAATGACCAGCGTCTCGCGCATGATGCTGCCCCTTGCTGTGGCACGGCTCGGCCATCCACGTCTGCAAGCCGAAATTCTCGAGGTCGCGAACGCCTTCCTGATCGAGCCGGACACGTTCGAGATCAAGGCAGCTCCAGACCAGCCCGTGCCCGTCATGCAGATCGCAGCCGCCGCGATGATGTTCCCGCAGGCCCTTCCCGATCTGCTCAATCTCAGCGTATCGAATTTCGATCTGAACGCACCCGTTCCGACCAGATAGTCACGCAGCGCGAGATGATCACGCGTGCGCCCCGTTCGAGATCGGCGGCGCTCAGCGGCGTTTCGCCGTCGAGCGCGTCTTCCGGCAGCGGCGGCACGTGGATGAAGCCGATCATGTCTGCCTGCAACCCGTCGCAGGTTCCCGACCGGGCGAGCGCGAAAGCCATGTTGCAGAGATAGCCTCCGGCATCGTCGGACCATTCGACCGGCAGGCCTGTGGCGTGAAGATCGTCGCCAATGGCGTCCAGGGGCAGGGTCGAAGGCCAGCTTTCCGGCCCATCGCAAATGCGCTCGCCTGCCGGCAGGCGGCCTTGATTGTCCGGTCGCGCGTGTTTCAGGCTGTTGCGGGCGACTCTCTCCAGCCGAAAGCCGATCGCGCGCCGGGCAAGGCCGAACTGAACGACGATGTCGGGCCGAAACGCCCGGCCGATCGCGGACAGTCTGTCGCCGAGACCCGCATATTCCACCGACAGGATTTCCGCTCTGAAGGCTTCAATGCCCTCGGCGGGCGGATCTCCGGCCAAGAGGTTGACCAGCGCCTCGGTCGGATTGACCGGGGCGCCGGGAAAGACGGAAAAGCCCGTGACGAGCACGCGGGGCAACGGTGTTGCGCCCTCGCCCGCCATCGGGATCAGTCGTCCTTCTTCGGGATCACGCGCAGTCCGAGATCGACGAGTTGCTTGTTCTCGGCGGGCGCCGGAGCGCCCATCAGAAGGTCCTGCGCCTGCTGGTTCATCGGGAACAGCGCGATTTCGCGCAGGTTGCGCGCACCGCAGACGAGCATGACGATACGGTCGACGCCGGCTGCCATGCCGCCATGCGGCGGAGCGCCGTACTGGAACGCCCGGTAAAGCCCGCCAAACCGCTCCTCGACATCGCTCTGCGACAGACCGACCATTTCGAACGCCTTGACCATCAGGTCAGGCTTATGGTTGCGCAGGCCGCCCGAGACGATCTCGAACCCGTTGCAGACCAAATCGTACTGATAGGCCTTGATGCCGAGCGGGTCGGAGCCTTCCAGCGCTTCCATGCCGCCTTGCGGCATGGAGAACGGATTGTGGGCGAAGTCGATCTTCTTCTCGTCCTCGTTCCACTCGTAGAAGGGGAAGTCGACGATCCAGCAAAGCTCGAAGCGCTCACGATCGATGAGGTTGAGTTCCTCACCGGCGCGATCGCGGGCAGCGCCCGCAAACTTGTAGAACTTCTTCGGATCACCGGCAGCGAAGAAGCAGGCATCGCCGGGCTCGAGGCCGAGCTGCTGGCGAATGGCTTCGGTGCGCTCTTCGCCGATGTTCTTGGCGATCGGGCCGGCGCCTTCGATCTTGCCGCCTTCCTCACGCCAGAAGATGTAGCCGAGGCCCGGCTGGCCTTCGCCCTGCGCCCAGGAATTCATGCGGTCGCAGAAAGCGCGCGAGCCGCCGGTCTTGGCGGGGATCGCCCAGACTTCGGCCTTGTCGCTTCCGGCGAGGATGTTGGCGAACACCTTGAAGCCCGATCCGCGGAAATGCTCGGACACGTCCTGCATCTCGATCGGGTTGCGCAGGTCCGGCTTGTCCGAACCATAGGTCCGAATGGACTCGTCGTAAGGAATACGCCGGAAGCTCGGCGTAACCGGCTTGCCCTCCGCGAATTCCTCGAAGATGCCGCGCAGGACCGGCTCCATCGTGCCGAGGATCTCGTCCTGCTCGACGAAGCTCATTTCGAGGTCGAGCTGGTAGAATTCGCCATAGAAGCGATCGGCGCGCGGATCCTCGTCGCGGAAGCACGGCGCGATCTGGAAATAGCGGTCGAAGCCCGACACCATCAGGAGTTGCTTGTAGATCTGGGGCGCCTGCGGCAGCGCATAGAACTCGCCCTGGTGCAGACGAGACGGCACGAGGAAGTCACGCGCGCCTTCCGGCGAGGACGCAGTCAGGATCGGCGTCTGGAATTCGGTGAAGCCGATTTCGTTCATGCGGCGGCGCATCGCAGCGATGACCCTCGTGCGGGTCATGATGTTCTTGTGCAGCGTTTCGCGGCGCAGATCGATGAACCGGTACTTCAGGCGAACGTCTTCCGGATATTCGGGTTCGCCGAAGACCGGCAGCGGCAGTTCCTTGGACGCGGACAGCACTTCGATCTCGGTCGCGTAGATTTCGATCTCGCCTGTCGGCATCTTGGCGTTCACGGTTTCCTGCGTGCGCGCCTTGACCCTGCCGTCGATGCGGATGACCCATTCGCCGCGGACCTTCTCGGCATCCTTGAACGCAGGGGAATCAGGATCGGCGACGACTTGCGTGATGCCATAATGGTCGCGCAAATCGATAAAGAGCACGCCGCCATGGTCGCGCACACGGTGGACCCAGCCCGAGAGGCGGACGGTTTCGTCCACATTGGCCTTGCGGAGGGCGGCGCAGGTATGGCTGCGATAACGGTGCATCAATTGATCCCGGAATTCTTGCTTGAACATGGTTCGGGAGCGCTGGTGCGGCCACGTCCGAATGGCGGCCGCCGCCCCTGAAATTCGCGCCGGACAAGCGCATGGCGAGGCCGCTTTGTCAAGGATTGGCGCGGGTAAGCACTTGGGTTGCGGCGAGCCGTTTGCAATAGCGCACCCCTCTTATATAGAGCATTCATGGATATCATTACATCGACCGACGCCCTTGCGGCTGCCTGCGACAGGCTCTCCACTTCCGAGTTCGTGACGATCGACACGGAGTTTCTTCGCGAGACGACATTCTGGCCGCAGCTCTGCCTGGTCCAGATGGCATCGCCGGACTTGGCCGTGATCGTCGACCCGCTGGCGGCCGGCATAGACCTCAGCCCGTTCTTCAAGCTGATGGCCGATACCAAGATCACCAAGGTCTTTCACGCGGCGCGTCAGGATATCGAGATCATCTTCCATCTGGGCGATCTCATTCCCCATCCGATCTTCGACACACAGATCGCGGCGATGGTGTGCGGGTTCGGCGATTCGATTTCCTACGACCAGTTGGTGGCGCGCATCACCGGCGGACACATCGACAAGACGTCGCGCTTCACAGACTGGAGCCGCCGGCCGCTTTCGGAAACGCAACTTGAATATGCGCTGGCCGATGTCACCCATCTGCGCGACGTCTATCTACACCTCAAGACCGAACTGGAGCGCGAAGGCCGCACCCATTGGCTCAAGGAAGAGATGGACGTTCTCGAATCGCGCGAGACCTACGATCTCCATCCCGACGACGCCTGGAAGAGACTGCGCATGCGGGTAAAGAAGCCTCGCGAGCTCGCGATTCTTCAGACCGTCGCCGCTTGGCGCGAGCGCGAGGCGCGCGCCCGCGACGTGCCCCGTGGTCGGGTCCTGAAGGACGACGCCATCTATGAGATCGCGCAGCAGGCGCCGAAGGACAACGAAGCATTGTCGCGGCTGCGCACCATCCAGCGCGGCTGGGAGCGATCGCAGGCGGGCCAGGCGGTGATAGCAGCGGTCAACGAAGCGCTGGCGATCCCCAAGGAAGATATGCCACGCCTGGAGCGCTCTCGCTCTTCTCCGGAAGGAGCAGGGGCAGCGACCGAGTTGCTCAAGGTGCTCCTGAAGCTCATCACGGAGCGCGAGGGCGTCGCGCCCAAGATTATCGCGAATGCCGACGATCTGGAGCAAATCGCGACCAATGGCGAGGGTGCGGACGTGCCGGCGCTGCACGGCTGGCGGCGCGAAATGTTCGGCGATAAGGCATTGGCTCTGATCGATGGGCGCCTGGCGCTGCGTTTCAATGAGAAGCGCGTGGATACGCTCGACATCGGCTAGAGGCGCATTGGCGTGAGCGATCTCGCGACCACCATCCATAACGAGCGCACGAAGCTGACCGCGACGTGGTTGAATGGTGTTGCAATCGCGCTGATGGCAGTCGGCGGCTTCGCCCCGACGATTTCCTACTTCGCAGCAACAGTGTCGACGCCATCACCCGGATGGCTGACGGCCACCGGCGCAGCTTGTTTTCTCTTTAGCACCGTCCTACATTTCATGGAACGTAAGGTATTGGGAAGGCTGAGATCGTGACCGGTCTTGAACTGTATATCGCATTCGGCGTTCCGGCGATGTTTCTTGCCGGTGGCATCATCGTCTTTTTCTTGACGGCCCTCAGCGACCGCAAGACGAACTGATTCACCCTGCGTTTTTCTGCCTTCAGTGACAGAACCGGAAGCTTAGATCGCGTCCGGTGAGCTTGGCGAGCTGTTGCAGGCGCCCTTCCAGCCGTTCCCCTTCGAAACGCGCCATGTCTGCCGGCACCACGAAGACGAGCGCGTTCTCCCCGTCCCCCTTCTCCACTGACAGCCGTCGAACCGCGCCGGGCATCGATGCGGAAAAAAGATAGAGGACTCGCAGCAGGCCGCCCAGCAGTTTGGCGTATTCGAGCAACCTGGGCGTCGCGATCGCTGCCAGAGGACTCGTCGCTCCGTCGTCGTTCAATCCCTCGAAGCGGTAATAATTGGCGAGCGCTATGTAGGCGCGTCCGGCATGGGTGATGCCGGTGAAGGAGCCATGGGCGATGATATTCAGTGCCTGCAGGCCGCGGTAATCGGGATGGGCACGCCAGGATATGTCGGCCATGAGGCACGCCGCCTGCCGGTAACGGCTTTCCTCCGGCGTTTCTTCTACACCGAACACCGAGAAGATTTCGCCGGTCCAGTCGGCGAGCTCGCGGGCATGTTCGGGTGAGCGCGCGCGCAGGACGGCCAGTTCGTGGGCAGCGGTCAACAACGGGTCTCGCGCCCGCTCTTCCTCGCTCAGCAGCGAGAAGAGATAACCTTCCCGTACGCCCAGTGCCGAGAAGCAGACCGTCTTCGGCTTCATGCGCGCGATGGTCTCTTTCAGCGTCACGGCGCCGTAGGGCAGAAGCGCCCGGCGGCTTTTCGAGACCACGCGCATCGCATCGTCCTTGGCGAGCTTACCGGAAATGATCGAGTCCAAAAACGCCATCGCCGCGTCGTAGGGGATCTCGTAATTCTGCATCATATGCAGAGGATATCCGGTTGCCTCCATGTGGAGACGGGCGATGTTTCGCCACGTGCCACCCACGCAATAGAAGGTGCGGTCGCGGCCGGCTGTCAGCATTTCCGCCTTGGCTATCTGCTGCTTTGCAATCGCGGCTGCTTCCGTCAGATCGCTATGGGCGGTGTCGGCAAGCCGCAAGCCACCGAGTGGCAAGGTCAGGCCGCGGCTTATTTTGCCGCCGAGGATATCGACGAGTTCCAGCGACCCGCCACCCAGATCGCCGGCGATGCCGTCTGGTGCATGAAAGCCGGAAATGATCCCGTAAGCGGAAAAGAGTGCTTCTTCTTCGCCTGTCAGGATGCGAATGGCGGTGCCCAGCGTCGCCTCGGCACGCTTGACGAATTCCGGGCCATTTTCGGCTTCACGCGCGGCCGCAGTCGCCAGAACATGCATGCGCGTGGCGCGGGCCTGATCGGACAATGCGCGAAAGCGGCGCAAGGCGTGAATCGCCCGCTCCACGCCGGCTTCGTCCATGCGTCCGGTTTCGGCCAGGCCTCGCCCGAGGCCGCAAAGCACCTTTTCGTTGAACAGGACGGCCGGCGAACGGCTCAATCCCTCATAAACCACCAGACGCACTGAGTTCGATCCGATATCGATGACGGATATCGGATGGATGCCGGGCAAACGGCCACGCGCTTCGGATTCGACCATGAATGACGCTAGCTTCTGCTTTTCTTGCCGGAAATCCAACCGGCTATCAGCTTCGGGGCGCTGGAGTTCAGGGCTTCTCCTCGGCCGGAAAGGCTGGGATTCGTCATGAAATAGACCTGCGCATTGAAAGGCTCTTCGCCGGGACGCGCCTCCTGACGTCTGGACGTCCCATCCTCCAATATCTGGTAGCTCTGCTGGTTATCAATAAGGTTGCCGAGCATAATTTGTGACAGGACCTGTTCATGCACGGTCTTGTTTGTCAAAGGCACCAGCGTCTCGACGCGCCGATCGAGATTGCGCGGCATCATGTCGGCCGATCCGATGTAGACGAGCGCGCGTTCCGACGGGAGGCCGTCGCCATTGCCGAAGCAGAAGATGCGGCTGTGTTCCAGGAAGCGCCCGATGATGGATTTCACGCGGATGCGTTCCGACAGTCCCGGGACGCCCGGGCGAAGGCAGCAGATGCCGCGGATGACGAGATCGACTTCGACGCCCGTCTGGCTCGCGCGATAAAGCGCATCGATGATATCCGGATCCACGAGCGCATTCATCTTCATCCAGATCGCAGCCGGCCTTCCGGCACTTGCGTGGGCGATCTCGCCCTCGATGTGATCCAGGATGCGCTGGCGCAGCGTCAGCGGCGAGACCGCAAGCTTCATATCGCCTTCCGGTTCGCCATAACCGGTGATGAAATTGAAGACGTTCGCGACATCCTTGGCGATCGCCGGGTTGCAGGTGAAGAAGGACAGGTCCGTATAAATCTTCGCAGTGACCGGGTGGTAGTTGCCCGTGCCGAGATGGCAGTAGCTGACCAGCCCCTTTTCCTCACGGCGCACGACCAGCGACATCTTGGCGTGCGTCTTCAGCTCGATAAAGCCAAAGACCACTTGAACGCCGGCGCGTTCAAGGTCGCGGGCCCAGCGAATGTTCGCCTCTTCATCAAAACGCGCCTTCAGTTCGACAAGCGCGGTCACCGACTTGCCGGCATCGGCCGCATCGATCAGGGCACGCACGATCGGGCTGTCGTTCGAGGTGCGGTAGAGCGTCTGCTTGATGGCGAGAACGTTCGGGTCGCGGGCCGCCTGGAACAGGAACTGGGCGACAACGTCGAACGATTCGTAAGGATGATGGATGACCAGATCCTTTTCGCGGATCGCCGCGAGGCAATCCCCGGCATGATCGCGCACGCGCTCCGGGAAGCGCGCATTGTAAGGCTCGAAGCGCAGGTCGTCGCGCGGCGCCTTGACGATCTCCGAGATCGTGTTGAGCGCGAGGAAGCCCGGCAGGAGGGCGACCCGGTTGTCCGGTACGTTCAGCTCATCGATGACGAACTGGCGCAGGGACCGCGGCATGTCGCTGTCGAACTCGATGCGGATGACCGAGCCGCGACGACGGCGCTTCAGCGCGCTTTCGAAGAGGCGGACGAGATCTTCGGCCTCTTCCTCCACTTCGATATCGCTGTCGCGGATGATGCGGAACGTGCCGGATCCCCGCACCTCGTAACCAGGAAACAGCCGCCCGATGAAGAGGCCGATGACATCCTCCATGGTGATGTAGCGAATGCGCGTGCCCTGATCCGGCAGCCGAATGAATCGGTCGAGCGCCGTCGGAATGCGCAAGAGCGCCGTCATGGGATCTCGGCCGGTCTTGCTGACCAGTTGCAAACCGATCGAGAAGCCGAGATTGGGAATGAACGGAAAGGGGTGCGCCGGGTCGATCGAGAGCGGTGTCAGAACCGGGAAGATCGAACGCAGGAACTCGTCTTCAAGCCAGGGCTTGTCATCCGGCTCAAGCCGATCCGGGCGAACGATATGGATGTCTTCCTTCGCCAGATAGCTCTGCAGATCAGCCAGCGAGGCCTGCTGCTCCATCTGCAGTTTGCCGACCTCCGTGAGGATCATGTCGAGTTGTTCGGCGGGCGTCAGGCCATCCGGCGAACGGGTCGAAATACCTTCTCGGACCTGACCTTCGAGGCCGGCCACGCGCACCATGAAGAACTCGTCCAGATTGGCGGCTGAAATCGACAGGAAACGAACGCGCTCCAGAAGCGGATGGGCGAGATTTCTGGTCTCCAGCAGGACGCGGCGGTTGAACTGGAGCCAGGAGAACTCGCGGTTGACGAACCGGCTGGGGCTTTCGAGCAGCGCGGCATCCAGGCTGTTCGCCGAACCGGTCTCGCGTTCGCGCTTCGGAGCCTGCACGGCGAGTGGCTCTGCCAATGCGGCGGTGTCCTGTTTGTCGGTCATGCAAATCAACTTTCTTCGGTTCCGGCCTCTCCGGAGCACCTAAAGCAAATTTAGCGAAGAAAGCATGACAGTGCCATTCGGCCAATGGCTCACGTGGCGCGGTCGTCCTGGTATCGTGCCAGGGCCTCACTGGCGAGGCCCGTCGTCAGGCGCACCCGGCGCGACAGCGCGACCCTGTCCATCTCCGCGACGAGCCACGAGGCAGCATCGAAGGAGCGCTCCATGCGCGCAACGAGGTAATCGACGACCTTGTGGTCGATCGCGATCTGCCGGTCGGCGAACAGTTTGACGATCACCTGGGCGAGCAGCCCATCGTCGGGCCCGCCGATCTCAACGACCGTTGCGGCCTTCAGCCGCGATATCAGATCGGGCAGCGCAATCGGCCATGCCGCCGGCCAGAGCCGGCTGGTCATCATCAGGAAGCCTCCCGCGGATCGCACCTCGTTGATCAGGTGGAAGAGTGCCGTCTCGTCGATCGCTTTCCGGTCCACGTCTTCGAGGATGACTGGGTGCGTTCGTGCGGTTTCGAGGGCTCGCGATGCGCCATCGGCCAGATCGAGTACGGACGCACCGGCTCGCTCGCGCCAGATTTCCGCCAGATGCGTCTTTCCGGCCCCCGCAGGGCCACAGACAATGACGACGGGCGACGGCCAGTCCGGCCAGCGATCGATGAGCGCTATGGCGGCGCTGAGCGGATCGGAAACAATCAGGTCCTCGCGCCCACGCGCTGCGGCGTGGCCGAGTTCAAGCGGCAACTGCTCGGCGCGCCCGCTATGGAGACTGTTCCATCTCGCCATGGCCTACTCCGGCTTATGCCTCGGGACGGGTTCGATCCGCGTCGGCGTTTCGACGGTCACCGTCGGCGCGAACATGTCGCTTTGAAGATACCGCTTCAGGGCGAAGCGCACCAGAACGCCGACAGCCGCCGCCGCCGGCACGGCAATCATCATGCCGAGAAAGCCGAAGAGCGAGGCGAACGCGAACAGCGCGAACATCAACCAGACGGGGTGAAGGCCGACGGACGAGCCGACGAGCTTCGGCTGGAGAATGTTGCCTTCGAGAAACTGTCCGGCAAAGAAGATGCCAGCCACCGCCAGCACCCAGATATATTCCGGCCAGAACTGGACGATCGCGACGCCGACCGACAGCACGAGGCCGATCAGCGATCCGACATAGGGGATGAAGCTGATGAGACCGGCAAACATGCCAATCAAGAGGCCGAAATTCAGCCCCACCATGCTCAGCCCGATGGCATAGAAGAGACCGAGTATGATGCAGACGGTGCCCTGGCCGCGCACGAAGCCCGCGATCGCGAGGTCCATGTCCCGCGCGATCTCGCGCACGTCCTCGACATGGTCGCGCGGCACCCAGCTGTCGACCTTGTTCACCATGCGATCCCAGTCGAGAAGCATGTAGAAGGCGACGACCGGCGTGACGACCAGAAGCGCCAGCACGTTGATCAACGCCATGGACGACGTCCAGATCTGCGCGACCAGCGTGCCGACCAATCCGGCTCCCTGGGAGAGCAGACCCGCGAAGCTTTCTCTCAGATTTGCGATCTGATCCTCAACCCATGGCGGAAGCAGATCCTGGTCCGCCGTGGTGATCAGCGTCTGCAACTGCGTAATGTATTCCGGCAGCCGCTGGCCGAACTCCATCGCCTGGCCGACGAGAACAGGGATGACGATGATGAGCACGAGGACGAAGACCAGCAGGAACGACAGAAGAATCACGACCGTGGCCATGAGACGGCTCATGCCGAGCCTCTGAAGCCGATCCGCTACCGGATCGAGGAAATAGGCCAATGCCATGCCAGCGACGAAAGGCAGCAGGACATTGCGGAAGAGAAAGACGAAGCCGATGAAGACTGCGAGCGCAACGAGCCAGAAGACGATTTGGCGGCGCAGAGAAGACTGATTGAAAACGAACGTCATGGCAGGCTCCACGGCAACCGAACTGTCCCTTCAGATGCGGGACGCTGGATCTTCGACTTTTATTGGGCGCTTCTTCGAGGCGTCCAGGGGCCTCGTCCAGCGGCGCGCATCAGTCGTCGGACATGTGGCGCAGCCAGTCAATGAGATAGGCCGCGGCGGACAAGACGGTCAAGACGGATGTCAGGATGAGCAGCGTCTGCCCCACGCCGCTGAGGTTCAGGTGGAAAGCCAATTCGCCAAGCAGGACGAGCGCCAGGCCGATCTGGAAAGCGGTCGTGGCTTTCGAGACGAGGATCGGCTTCACGGTGACGGGCTGCTCGAGCAGCGACGAGAGAAGAACTGCCGCCACGATCAAAATGTCGCGCGATGCCACCAGTATGAGAAACCAGAGCGGTAGTACGTCGAGCCAGGTCAGCATCACGAAGACCGAGACGAGGAGCAGTTTGTCGGCGATCGGGTCGAGATAGGTTCCAAGTTCCGAGCGCTGGTTGAAATGGCGCGCGATGAAGCCATCCACCGCGTCCGAAATTCCCGCGACCAGGAACAGGCCGAACGCCAGCTGCAACTCTCCGAGGATCATCGCGTAGACCAGGGCCGGCACGCAGAGCAGCCGGGCGACGGTGATGAGATTGGGGATGGTCATGCGGGCATCGGTCCAAAAAAGGATGGCTCTCGATCGGCTCGGTAGCACAGTTCACGGCTTCCAGGGCTGTTTCAAGCGCATCGCTCGATCTCCGCTGCGGATTACCGTGCGCTCGATGCCGCTTAAACTTGCCTTTGCGGGGACTGCATGGCATTGCCTCGCGCCATCGCGGACAGCTTTCTTGATCAGGAGACGCTCATGGCCGAGGCCGGAAAACAGGACGGGCTCACCTATGCGGATGCGGGCGTCGACATCGATGCCGGAAACGCGATGGTCGAGAAGATCAAGCCGATGGTCCGATCCACGCGCCGGCCGGGTGCCGACGGCGAAATCGGCGGGTTTGGCGGGCTGTTCGACCTGAAGGCGGCGGGCTTTACCGACCCTGTGCTGGTTGCCGCAAACGACGGCGTCGGCACCAAGCTGAAGGTCGCGATCGAGACCGGCAAGCATGAAACGGTCGGGATCGACCTCGTGGCGATGTGCGTCAACGACCTCGTCGTCCAGGGCGCGGAACCGCTCTTCTTCCTCGACTATTTCGCGACCGGCAAGCTCGACCCCGATCAGGGTGCGGCGATCGTCAGCGGTATCGCCGAAGGTTGCCGGCAGGCTGGATGCGCGCTCATCGGCGGCGAAACGGCCGAGATGCCGGGCATGTATGCCAAGGGCGACTATGACCTGGCGGGCTTCGCGGTGGGTGCAGCCGAACGCGGCACGCTCCTGCCGCATGGCGACATGGCAGAGGGCGACATCGTGCTCGGTCTCGCCTCCTCCGGCCTGCACTCCAACGGCTATTCACTGGTGCGCCGGATCGTCGAACGCTCCGGCATCTCCTATTCGGCGCCGGTTCCCTTCGGCGAAGGCATCACGCTCGCCGACGCGGTGATGACGCCGACGCGCATCTATGTGAAATCGCTTCTGAAGACGATCCGCGAGACCGGCGCGATCAAGGGCCTTGCCCACATCACCGGCGGTGGTTTTCCCGAGAATATTCCGCGGGTGCTGCCGAAGACGCTCGCCGCCGAAATCGATCTCGATCAGGTGCCGGTCACCGAGCTCTTCGCCTGGCTCGCCAAGGAAGGCGGCGTCGCGCCCGAAGAGATGTTGCGCACCTTCAACTGCGGCATCGGCATGATCGTGATCGTCGCCGAAGACAAGGCCGCGCGCGTCATCCAGACGCTGACGGAGGAAAACGAGATCGTCGTGCCGCTCGGCCGCCTTCGCGCGCGCAGTGGGGATGGCGCGGGCGTCGTCTACAAGGGCACACTCGGCCTATGAGCGAGCCGCGCAAGCGCGTCGTCGCCTTCATTTCAGGCGGCGGCTCCAACATGCTGGCTCTCGCGAAGGCCTGCGAAGCACCGGATTTCCCGGCCGAGATCGTCGCCGTGATGTCGGACAAGCCCGATGCCGGCGGTCTGGCACGGGCTGCTGCGCTGGGCATCCCGACGCATGTGTTCGAACGCAGGACCTATGGTTCGAAGGCCGATCATGAGGCGGCGATCCTTGCAGCGCTTGCGGAGATCGCGCCGGACCTGATCTGTCTCGCGGGCTATATGCGGCTGCTTTCGGAAGATTTCATCCGGGTCTATGAGGGACGGATCCTCAACATCCACCCTTCCCTGCTGCCGCTCTTTCCCGGCCTCCATACCCACCGGCGGGCGATTGATGCGGGTGTGCGCGTGCATGGCTGCACCGTCCATTTCGTCAATGAAGGCATGGATGAAGGCGCGATCATCGCGCAAGCCGTGGTGCCGGTTCTATCACACGACGATGCCGATACGCTGGCCGGGCGCGTGCTCACGGCCGAACACCGCCTTTATGCACATGCCCTCCAGCTGGTGGCGACAGGTGCCGTCAGGCTTGACGATGCCGGCCGGGTTCTGACGGTCGGTGCGCAGCGCAGCGACGATGCGGCAATGCTGATCTCGCCGGCGCTGGAACCCGGCACAAGCTAGGCGGGTCCGACCTCAGGCCTTTTCCATCCAGACGTGATTGTCGTGGAAGGCGGCGCCGCCGTAAGGAGCGACCGGATCTGCACCCGTCAACACGTTGATGCCCTCGCCGTCGAGATGCGCCTTGTTCGGCCAGATTCCTTCCGCCACGAGCACGCCGCGCTTCAGGCCGGCATCGATGCGGGCGTGCAGGCGGATCGCACCGCGCTCATTGCCGAGACGCACGACGTCGTCGTCCCCGACGCCTAAATCCGCCGCGTCGTCCGGATGGACGAGAACCGAGGGCCGGCCTTCGCGCGTTGTCGATCCCTTCGTTTCGGCAAATGTCGAATTCAGGAACGAGCGCGCCGGTGACGTGGCGAGGCGGAATGGATGCGCGGCATCGGCCACCTCGATCAGGTCGACATGGTCTGGAAATTCCGGCAGACGTTCATGCGGCCCGAGCGAGCCGACGGTCGCGGGCGGCCGGTTCGGCGCGGCAGTGCCGGTCCAGTCCGGCTTGAACCGGAACTTGCGGTCCGGCCAGTGGAAGCCATCGAGATAATGCGAGGTCGCGAAGCCCGGCTGGCAGTCGATCCACTTCTCGTCCTTGAGCGCGTCGAAGCCGATCTTTCCGCCTTTTTTCAGCATGTTGTCGATGAGCGTTCGAGCATCGAGTCCAGTCTGCACCTGGTCGGCAACGCCCAACCGCTCAGCAAGACCGTAGATCACTTCGAGATTGGTGCGCGGTCCTTCCGGGGCATCGACAAGCTTCGGTCCGAGCAGGATGTGCTGCTGGCCACCACCGCGGTAGATGTCGTCATGCTCGAGGAACATGGTCGCCGGCAGGACGATGTCGGCCATCTCCGCGGTCTCGGTCATGAACTGCTCGTGGACGGCGACGAAGAGATCGTCACGCGCGAATCCGGCTTTGACGAGGCGCTGCTCGGGCGCGACGTTCACCGGATTGGTGTTCTGCACGATCATCGCCGTCACCGGCGGACCGTTGCGCAGCGCCTCGGCGTCGCCCGTCAGAACGCGGCCGATCTGCGATTGGTCGAGCGCCCTTATTCCATGATCCTTGAAATCCAGGCCCATGATCTCCGCCTTGTCGAGGCCGAAGATGTCGCTGTTGGAGTGGAAGGCACCGCCCCCCTCATATTGCCAGGCGCCGGTGACAGAGGGGATCGAGAGGGCCGCGTGCATGTTCACCGCGCCGTTGCGCGAACGGGTGAAACCGTAGCCCAACCGGAAGAAGGTGCGCTTGGTCGTGCCGACGAGCCGCGCGAACGCCTCGATCTCGGCGACGGAGAGCCCCGTGATCGCTGCCGCCCATTCGGGCGTGCGGGTGGCGAGGTGCCGTTCGAGGCCGGCCGGGTCGTCGGTGTGGCGCTCCAGATAGGCACGATCGGCGAGGCCTTCGCGGAAGAGCACATGCATGACCGCACAGGCGAGTGCTCCATCCGTGCCAGGCTTCAGGATCAGCTTGACGTCCGCCTGCTTCATCGTCGGGTTGTCGTAGACGTCGATGACGACGATCTTGGCGCCGCGCTCCTTGCGGGCGCGCACTGCGTGCGTCATCACGTTGACCTGCGTGGAGACCGCGTTCGTTCCCCAGATCACGACACAGTCGGACACGGCCATCTCGCGCGGGTCGGGACCGACGAGCCGGCCGGTTCCCATGACCCAGCCGGTCCAGGCCATGTTGGTGCAGATCGAGTCGAACTGGCCGGAATAATTGCGCGCGTGGCGCAACCGATTGATGGAATCGCGCTGAACGAGGCCCATCGTGCCCGCGTAGAAATACGGCCAGACGGATTCGGCACCGTGACGGGCTTCCGCTTCCAGGAATTTCTCGGCAACGATGTCGAGCGCGTCGTCGAAGCCGATCTCCTGCCAGCGGCCCTCGCCTTTCGCGCCGATCCGACGGAGCGGCTTCAACAGGCGATCCGGGTGATGGATGCGCTCGGCGTAGCGCGCGACCTTGGCGCAGATGACGCCGGCCGTATAGGAATTGGCCGGATCGCCGCGCACGCGCCCAATGGTGCGGTCGTCGAGAAGCTCGACTTCGAGCGCACAGGTGGACGGGCAGTCGTGCGGACAGGCGGAATGGCCGATGCGGATCGCGGACTTGACCCGGCCGGCAGTGATGGGGCTCGCTTCGTTCATACCTTCTCTATAATGCGATGAACCGGGTGGGACCAAACAATTCCCGTGACGCATGCATCTCGATCGCTTTAGAACGCGCCCATGAATTACCGTCACATCTATCACGCCGGCAATTTCGCTGATGTCCTGAAGCACATCGTGCTTGCGCGGCTGGTCGAGTACCTGAAGACCAAGGACAAGGCGTTTCGCGTCATCGATACCCATGCGGGAATCGGGCTCTACGATCTTACCTCGGACGAAGCGCAGCGGACCGGCGAATGGATCGGCGGTATCGGCCGCCTTCTCGACGCGGATGCGCCTTCTGGAATCGCCCCATTGATCGCGCCCTATCTCGATCAGGTGCGTGGTTTGAACCCGGATGGCGGCGTGACGCACTATCCCGGCTCGCCGAAGATCGTACGCATGCTGTTTCGCCCGCAGGACAGGCTGTCGGCGATCGAGTTGCACCCGGCGGATGCCGAGACCCTTCGATCTGCGTTTGCCGGCGATTTCCAGACGCGCGTCATCGCGCTCGATGGCTGGCTGGCGCTCGGAGCGCATGTTCCGCCCAAGGAAAAGCGTGGCCTCGTGCTGATCGATCCGCCCTTCGAGCAGGACGGAGAGTTCGAGCGCATGACGGACGGGCTTGCACGCGCCATCCGCCGGTGGCGCGGCGGCACCTACTGCCTGTGGTATCCATTGAAAAAAGATGCGTCCGTCGAGGCCTTTCATCGTCGCATCGAAGCGCTCGGCATGGAGGACGTGCTTTGCGCGGAACTCTGGGTGCGCGATCCGAGAACCGAAAAGGGACTCAACGGCTCCGGCCTCGTCATCGTCAACCCGCCCTTCACCCTTGAAGATGAACTTGAGGCGCTGCTGCCGTGGTTGACGAAGGTTCTCGCCGAGGGAACCGGGGCCGGTTTCCGCTTGAAGCGGCTTCAGCCGGTGACGGCAAGCCCGCAACAGTGACGCGAAAACGGTCTTTCAACCACGCTTTCGCCTTGACGCGTGACATGGCCGCAACCATTCTTCGCCAAAATTGCAAATCGTTCAGGAGTTTGCCTCGATGAAGTCTGTCGCCACATGCGCCATCGCGCTTCTAACCGTCGCGGCGGCGTCCATCCCGGCCAGCGCTGCCGACTATCTGATGGGTCCCGCCGCCATCGCCGCACCGGTCACGATCTGCAATGAGCACAAGGTGCTGACACGCATCGTCGAACGGTTCGACTATGCCGACGAGAACCTGCTGAAGCGCGGTCTCTCTATCAACGATTTCTCGAGCATCACCTACACGCGCTATGAGCCGCGTACCGAGCGCAATTTGATCGAGCGTCATTATTGCCGCGCGAGTGTCAATCTCAACGACAACACGAGCCGGACAACTTGGTATCTCGTGGAGACCGACATGGGCTTTGCAGGTGTCATCGGCGACAACGTCGAATTCTGCGTTGCCGGTCTCGACCCGCTCTATGTCTACGGAGCGACCTGCGCATCGCTGCAGTGAGGTCCGCTTTCGCGCTCCGACACGCTGTTTACGCCGCATTCCTTGCCGCCATCCTGCCGATAGTCCCGGCATCGGCGCAGGATCGTGCGGGCGAGTTCGATTTCTACGTCCTGTCTCTCTCCTGGTCCCCGACATTCTGCGCGCTCGAGGGCGGCGACAACCGTCAGCAATGCGGCTCGGACGCGGATTTCGGCTTCATCGTGCACGGGCTTTGGCCGCAATATGAGCAGGGCTTTCCCGAATTCTGCGAAACCCGCCACGACGACCGCGTTCCACGCGAACTCGGGCAGGACTATTTCGACATCATGCCGAGCATGGGCCTGATCGGCCATCAATGGCGCAAGCATGGATCGTGCACAGGGCTCTCTCCTGACGACTATCTGGAGTTGACCCGCGAAGCATTCGAGCGCCTCCAGATCCCGGATGAGCTCGATGGGCGCGGCGCGATCAGCCTGTCGCCAGCGGATGTCGAAACCACGTTCCTGGACGCCAATTCCGGACTGTCCGAGGATGGACTTGCGGCAACGTGTTCCGCCGGCGCGCTGGACGAAGTCCGCATCTGCCTCACCAAAGATCTCGATTTTCGTGCGTGCCGCGAGGTCGATGCCCGCGGCTGCCGCCAGCGCCTCATCGAGGTTCCGGCCAGGTAGCCTTCCATCATCCAGAAGAAGGACGTTTGCCTTTGCGTATCCTCGTTTCTCCCGCCTCGCCCTATTCGGCCAAAGTGCGCATGGCGGCTACTTATGCCGGTCTGCCCTTCGAAAGCGTGCTGACCGATACCAACGCGGAACCGGCCGAACTCGTCGGCAACAATCCGCTCGGCAAGATCCCCCTGCTTTTGACCGACATTGGCGGTGCGGTGTTCGACAGCAGGGCAATCATGCAGTTCATCGACCGCGAGACCGGCCGCAAGCTTTACCCGCGCAATCCGGCAAAGCGCACCGATGTGGATGTGCTCGAGGCGCTGTGCGACGGCACCTGCGATTGCCTGCTCGCCATGGTCTATGAGCGGCGCTTCCGTCCCGAAGAGAAGGTTCACCAGGAGTGGATCGATAAGCAATGGAAGAAGGTGGAGCGTGCTCTCGACCATCTGGAAGCGAACATGCCCCGCACGACAAAGACGTTGCACGGCGGACATTTCGCGCTGGCGGCGCTGCTTGGCTATCTGTCGCTGCGTTTCGAAGGAAAATGGGAGCGCGGCCGCCCGAAGCTTAAGAACTTTCCGAAGAAGTTCGAGACGTTCTTCGCGGATTACGCGCGGCTGAAGCCGCAATAAGCGCGGTCACTCCCCTCGCCGGACAAAGAAAAAGCCGGGGCGCGCAAGGCACCCCGGCTCTCTAACCACCCTAAGGCGATTTTGGATCTGCAGGCTTAGAACTTGAAGCCTACACCAGCGCGGACGCTGTGCTCGTCGTAAGCCGACGAGAACGAGTTGCCGTTGATGGAGTAGTCGTCGCTGCCGTAGTCCGTGTAACGGTACTCGAGACGAGCCGTGATGTTGTCGGTGACCATGCCTTCGACGCCACCACCAACGGTGTAGCCGATTGCTGCCTGCGAGTCGCTGCCGTCGAACTGGTTGTACTCGACGTCAGCCATCGCGACACCGCCCGTTGCGTAGATGAGGAACGGGTTGAAAGCCACACCGGCACGTGCACGAACCGAACCGAACAGGCCGACTTCGCCTTCGCGAACAGCCGGGACGCCAGCAACGGTGGCTACGCCTTCGCCGTTAACGTCGGAATAGCCGATATCGGCTTCAGCACCGACAACGAAGTTGTCGAACTGGTAGTTGTAACCAGCGTAAGCGCCGCCGGAGATGCCGTCGGAATCGTCGCCGACGATGTCTTCGTGGTCACCCCAGTTGTAGCCGAGGAACACACCGGCGTAAGGACCGGTCCAGAGCTGCACAGGTGCAGCTTCGATCGGAGCTGCAGCCGGCGGGGCCGGCGGAGCCATGATGGCGTCGGCTGCGAAAGCGCCAGCCGTAAGCGGAAGAACCATTGCCGTGGCCAGACCAGCCAATTTGAGTGCACGCATTTTACTTCTCCTAATACAATTTCCGGTCGCATGGCGAACGGGTGGACGTTTATCGTTCTTGCCCCGCCCTAGCAGGGCCTAAGTGACCCTAGATTGCGGCGGCGTCTGAGCCGGAATGTGGAGATTCAGTGGCCGGCCTCCGATCACCTTGCGGTGCTGCAATTATGCAACAGAAACGGTCGTCTGGACTTTCCACACTCATGCGACTGCCGGTAAAAAGCGTTCGAGACCCCTTTGTTCCTGACCGCAGATTTCTATATCCGCACTGTTGCAACATAATCACATAATTTGCGGGAACTCCTTGTAATGCAGGGCTCCGCGCGGGGTCTTCGAGAGCTTCATGACAGTCATTCCTCCCAAAGCCGCGCTGGTGACGGGCGCCGCACGACGGATCGGACGTGCGATCGCAACCGATTTGGCCGAAGCGGGCTTTGCCGTGGCGATTCACGCCAACCGAAACGCCGACGAAGCTGAAACGCTCGCCGCCACATTGAGGCAGAATGGGGCAGTGGCTGCCGCCGTCACGGCAGATCTCGAAACCGCTCTCGCAGCGGCAGAACTTCTCGCCAATGCGGAAGCCGCCATCGGACCGATCGGCGTCATCGTCAACAATGCCTCTGTCTTCATCGCCGACGGGGCGGACAGGTTCGACGAAGCCGTTTTCGATCGCCACTTTACCGTGCACGTCAAAGCGCCGCTGGCGATCTCGGCGGCTTTCGCCAACGGAGCGCAAGGCCGCGGCGGTCTCATCGTCAATATCATCGACCAGCGCGTGTGGGCACTGACACCACGGTTCTTTTCATACACGCTGTCCAAGTCGGCGCTTTGGACGGCGACGCAGACCATGGCGCAGGCTTTTGCCGACAAGCGAATTCGCGTCAACGCCATTGGTCCTGGCCCGACGCTTGCCAACGAAAGGCAGAACGCAGCGGATTTTGCTGCCCAGGCAAGCAGCGTTCCCTTGGGATACGGCCCGGATCTGCCTGATTTCGGTCGCACAATCCGCTATCTGTTCGACACACCGGCCATTACCGGCCAGATGATCGCGCTCGATGGCGGCCAGCATCTCGCATGGGAAACACCGGACGTCGTGAACGCCAAGGAATAACAGACAGAGTGCCATCGTGACCGAGGAGACATCCAAGAAGCCTGCGCCCCGCAACCTGTTCAAACGCAAGGCTGCGCGAGGATTGTCACCACGCATGCCCGCGGAAGACATCGGTATCGACGTGGACGCGCTCGATTTCTCGACCATCGCGGACGCGGATATCTCGCCGGACGCGCTGCCCGACGAGGACAATGATGCGGAGACCGACGATGTCGAACCGATCGCGCAGGAAAGTGGCCCGGCGATCGATTGGGAGGCACTGACGAAGCCTGAGCCCGGCCTGCAGGGGCCGGATGTCATCCAGGCATTCGTCAAGCGGCTGCCGAACGGGCCCGGCGTTTACCGGATGTTCAACGCCAAGGGCGACGTGCTCTATGTAGGCAAGGCGCGGAGCCTGAAGAAGCGCGTCGCGAACTATGCACAGGGCCGCGTTCATTCCAATCGCATTGCTCGCATGGTGCGCGAAACCGCGCATATGGAATTCGTCACCACCCGCACGGAGACGGAAGCGCTTCTGCTGGAAGCGAATCTGATCAAGCGCTTGCGGCCGCGTTTCAATGTGTTGCTGCGGGACGACAAATCGTTTCCCTATATTCTGGTCACCGGCGATCATCAGGCGCCGGCCATTTTCAAGCATCGCGGCGCGCGTGCGCGCAAAGGCGCTTATTTCGGACCGTTCGCATCGGCGGGCGCTGTCGGCCGTACCATCAATGCGTTACAGCGGGCATTCCTGCTGCGAACCTGCACGGACTCCGTCTATGAGGGCCGCACGCGGCCATGCCTGCTCTACCAGATCAAGCGATGCTCGGGCCCGTGCACGGGGGAAATCAGCCTGCCGGACTACGCCGAGCTCGTGCAGGAAGCGGAGGATTTCCTGTCCGGCAAAAGCCAGAAGGTGAAGTCGCACATTTCGCAGGCCATGCAGCAGGCGTCGGAAGATCTCGATTTCGAGCGCGCTGCGGTGTTCCGCGACCGATTGTCGGCGCTCAGCCACGTGCAAAGCCACCAGGGCATCAACCCCCGCTCCGTCGACGAAGCGGATGTCTTTGCCATTCATCTGGCGGGCGGGCTCGCCTGTATCCAGGTGTTTTTCTTCCGCACCGGCCAGAACTGGGGAAACCGGGCCTATTTTCCGAAGGCCGACCCGCAGCTTTCCGCCGGCGAGATCCTCGGGGCGTTTTTATCGCAGTTCTACGACGACAAGCCGATTCCGAAACAGATCCTGTTGTCCGAAGAGGTCGAGGAACAATCCCTGATCGCCGAGGCGCTGTCTCTCAAGGGCGAGCGCAAGATCACGATTTCGGTGCCGCAGCGCGGTGAGAAGAAGGAACTCGTCGACCATGCGCTGAGCAATGCGCGCGAGGCCCATGGCCGGCAGATTGCGGAAACAGCCTCGCAGGCCCGGTTGCTGCAAGGGCTTCAGGAGACGTTCGGCCTCGATCGCAAGCCGCGTCGGGTGGAGGTCTACGACAACTCCCACATCATGGGCACCAATGCCGTCGGAGCGATGATCGTCGCCGGTCCCGAGGGCTTTGCGAAGAACCACTACCGCAAGTTCAACATCCGCTCGACCGACATCACTCCGGGCGACGACTTCGGCATGATGCGGGAAGTGATGGAGCGACGTTTCTCGCGGTTGATCAAGGAACATCCTCTGGACGCAGCCGCGGACCAGCCGCAGGGTGAGGACGATGGCGATGCACCGCTGCCCGCCTGGCCCGACCTGATCCTGATCGATGGCGGTCAGGGACAGATGACGGCAGTGCGGGAAATCCTGGAATCACTCGGCATCAGGGACAAGGTGACGGCGATCGGCGTTGCCAAGGGCATGGACAGGGAGGCCGGGCGCGAGCGCTTCTTCATGCAGGGCAAGCAGCCCTTCACCCTGCCGCCGCGAGATCCCGTCCTTTATTTCCTGCAGCGATTGCGCGACGAGGCGCACCGGTTCGCCATCGGCTCGCATCGCCAGCGGCGCAAGAAGGAGATGGTGAGAAACCCGCTCGACGAGATCGGCGGCATCGGTCCTGCGCGCAAGCGTGCGCTGCTTCATCATTTCGGCACGGCCAAGGCCGTTTCGCGCGCTGCGCTCACCGATCTGCGCGCAGT
The DNA here is from genome assembly GCF_902498825.1 of Rhizobium sp. EC-SD404. Taxonomy (NCBI): domain Bacteria; kingdom Pseudomonadati; phylum Pseudomonadota; class Alphaproteobacteria; order Hyphomicrobiales; family Rhizobiaceae; genus Rhizobium; species Rhizobium sp. EC-SD404. The sequence goes on along the minus strand of NZ_LR701459.1, from coordinate 1,898,850 downwards.
GGACGGAATTTCGGAAGCGATGGCGATCCTGATCTACAATCACTTTCATCCAGATGCTTCCGGCGCCCATTAGCGCCGGAAGCATTGCAAAGATCAGAACTCGGCGTAGCGCCGCGCGATCTCGCTCTGCTTGGCGACGAGCGCCTCGAAACCGTCGTTCTTTGCTTCGGACTCGGAGTTGCCTGCCTGGCCGAGGCCTCCGATCATGCTGTCGAGCCGCATCGCTTCGAGCACGGCAAGCGCCGCCGCGCGTGGATCTCGCACGTTCTGCTCGGTCGAAAGCGGCTCAAGCTTCGTAAAGCTGCGCTCGACGACCGCACCGGAAGCGCGGGCAGCCGCCTGCCCTGGAGCCCTTGGCGACGCGGAGGACGTGCTTTCCAGCTGCCGGCTAGACGACGTCGACGAAACAGCGGCTGCGGTGCCGGTCGATGCCGTGGGACCCGGCGTCGTGGATGCGCTTGCGGTTGTCGATGATGACGCATGTGCCGAACCACCGCCGCTTGCCGTCGGGGGCGCGCAGGAGCCCGATGTTTGCGTCGGGGCGTTGGCGGATTGCGAAGGTGGGGATGATTGCTGCGACGATGAAGCCGTTGGCTGCCTGTAGCCGAGAAGAGCTCCGATCATTACAATTCTCCATGTCTGATCGATCGCCCAGGCATTTAGCGGGTTCTTCTTTAGAAATCGGCGAAACAATTGCTTGAAATGCAGCCTACTCGGTCACGGATGATTCATCAGTCCGTTGCGCAGCTTTGCGATGGCTGAGGAAGACGCGGGCCGGTTCGGGCAAATTGAAGGTTGACGCCATGGCTATCGACCGTTCATCTGGCACCACTTTGAAACTGAAGGTGACCATGGCCTCGCCGGTCTACAACATCCCAAATCTCCTGACTTACGGTCGCATCCTGGCGGTGCCGCTGATCGTCTTATGCTTTTTTGTCGAGGGACGGCTGCACGGCTCGGATTTCGCCAGGTGGTCGGCGCTTGTGATCTTCGTGATCGCGTCCCTCACCGACTGGCTCGATGGCTATCTTGCGCGCCTGTGGGACCAATCCTCCAATATCGGTCGGATGCTCGATCCGATTGCCGACAAGCTGCTGGTCGCCTCGGTGCTGCTGCTGATGGCGGCGGACGGAACGATCGCGGGCTGGACGATCTGGGCGGCGATCACAATCCTGTGCCGTGAAATCCTCGTCTCGGGACTGCGCGAATATCTCGCAGCGCTCAAGGTTTCCGTGCCCGTCACGCGCATCGCCAAGTGGAAGACGACGATCCAGATGGTGGCGCTCGCTTTCCTCCTGGCTGGCCCTGCCGGCGACAAGGTTCTGCCCTATACGACGGAGCTGGGAATCGCGCTGCTATGGGCAGCGGCGCTGATCACGATCTACACGGGCTATGACTATTTCCGAGCTGGCCTGAAGCACGTGGTGGCCGAGACATGAAACGCAAGCTCATCTATTTTGCCTGGGTTCGCGAACGCATCGGCAAGTCCGAGGAAGAGCGCGTGTTGCCCGAAAGCGTCGTCACCGTCGGCGACCTTCTCGCCTATCTGCAGACGCAGGGCGAAGAGTACGAATCCGCGCTGCAGCACGCACATGTGATCCGCGTCGCGCTCGATCAAGAGCATGCGGACCACCGCGAGCCGATCGGCAATGCGCGCGAGATCGCGCTTTTTCCACCGATGACAGGCGGATGACCCGCGATGACCGTCGAGCCGAACATCCGCGTTCAGACTGACGATTTCGACGTCGCCGCCGAGATCGACGCAGTGGCATCGGGTCGAACCGACATCGGAGCGGTGGTCACGTTCACGGGCCTCTGCCGCGATGAAAACGGTCGGCTCTCGGCGCTGGAGCTCGAGCATTACCCCGGCATGGCGGAAGCGGAAATCGGCCGCATCGCCAAGGATGCCATCACGCGGTTCGGACTAAGCGCACTCACCGCAATCCACCGATGCGGAAAGATCGCTCCCGGCCGCAATATCGTGCTTGTCGTCGCCGCTTCGTCCCATCGGCAGGCGGCATTCGACGGCGCAAATTTCCTGATGGATTACCTGAAGACCTCGGCGCCCTTCTGGAAAAAGGAACACGCGGCGATCGGCCAGTCGGGTGACTGGGTGGCCGCGCGCGACGCCGACGATGAGGCGCGGCTTCGATGGCAGAAGGCCGGCGGCGAAAGCTGACCCGTCAGCCGCTCTTGAAGCGTAGGCTTTTTCTCAAAGAGCGTTCCTCGAAGGATGGGTTGCCTCGTCTTTGCGTTTTCGATCGTCGATAAGTGAAGAAAATCGGCGCGAAGAAGCACTGGAGTTAACATGCGACGCGACGAAGCCAATGTCCTGATCGGGGACATCTCCTGCCTGTTCGGTACCCTGTCGCTGGAAGACCGGCTTGCCTGGTTGCAAGGAGCCGGCCACTCGATCGTTTTCACGACCAGCCTCGGCATCGAGGATCAAGTCGTGACGGATGCGCTCGTGAGCGCCCTGCCCGCAGCGCGCATCGTCACGCTCGACACCCTGCGGCTTTTCGACGAGACGCTGGATCTGATCGACGAGACCGAAACGCGTTACGGCATTTCGATCGAGCGTTTCCTTCCGGAACCGAACGCGGTCGACCAGTTCGTGGCGACCTACGGGCTGAACGGGTTCTACGAAAGCGTCGAAGCACGCCACGCCTGTTGCGGCATCCGAAAGGTGGAGCCGCTGGGTCGGGCTTTGGAAGGCGCCGATATCTGGATCACCGGGCTTCGGCGTGGCCAGTCGGCTGCTCGCGGCAGCGTGCCCTTCGCTGAATGGGATGCCGAGCGCGGGCTCTTGAAGATCAATCCGCTCGCAGACATGTCGCTCGAAGACATCCGCCTGCGCGTTGCGGAACGCGAGGTGCCGATCAATCCACTCCACATGCGCGGCTATCCCTCGATCGGCTGCGCGCCCTGCACGCGCGCGATCAAGCCTGGAGAGGACGAGCGCGCCGGTCGCTGGTGGTGGGAGCGCGACGAGCAGCGCGAATGTGGCCTGCATGTCGCCGGCGCTGCTTCGGCTTTGCCAGCCGCCTGATTGCAACCACTCCGCTCCTAGGAATCGAAAAACCCCGGAACCTGAGTTCCGGGGTTTTTCGTAGCTACAACAGCGGCTTGACGCCTGCTGCCGAGAAATCGATTCAGCCGACGATTTCGGTGCCGGAGAACCAGTAAGCGATTTCTTCCGCTGCGGTCTCAGGCGCGTCGGAGCCGTGCACCGAGTTCTCGCCGATGGACAGGGCATGAACCTTGCGGATGGTGCCTTCTGCGGCGTCTTTCGGGTTGGTTGCGCCCATGACTTCGCGGTTCTTCGCGATGGCGTTCTCGCCTTCCAGCACCTGAACGATCGTCGGGCCCGACGACATGAATTCGGTCAATTCGCCGAAGAAGGGGCGCTCCTTGTGGACGGCATAGAAGCCTTCCGCTTCGCGCAGGCTCATCCAGACGCGCTTGGAAGCGATGACGCGCAGGCCAGCGTCTTCCAGCATCTTGGTGATTGCGCCGGTGAGGTTGCGCTTGGTCGCGTCGGGCTTGATCATCGAAAAGGTGCGTTCGATCGCCATGGGGTCTTCCCTGTTCTTTTGCTTGACGGAATGTCGGGAGAATTTGGCGGCCTCCATAGCCGCCAAGTGTTGCGAACACAAGACATGACGAGGCAGCCGCTTACAGCCTCAGGCCGCGGCCGGCACCGAGCGACCGATCCCATCGTGCAGATCGAGACAGGTCTCGAACCAGTCCAACACCGGGTCGTCGTGGCTCAAAAGCGGCTCGCGCATGATGATGCGGGCCCACTGAAAGGCGCCGAAAAGAATGTAGTCGGAAAAAAGCGGGCTTGCGCCTCCGATGAACGGCTGGTGGCGCAGCATCGCGCGCATCGGCTCCAGCCTTGCGTTCAATTGCCCGAGTTCCGACAGGCCGCGCTCCCGCGTTTCCTCCAGCGGCATGCCGAAGCGCGCCTCGCGGCTTTTTCGGAAGAACGCCTGGTCATCCGGCGCCAGGGCGTCATGCACGTCCATGATGGCCGCCTTGCCGACGATCGCATGCACCTGCGTCTGCGACCAGGCTTCGACGAAACGGGCCATCGCCTCGCCGCCCTTTCCACCAAACAGCGAAGGCCTGTCCGGCCAGGCGCTTTCGAGGTGCAGGGCGATTGCGAAGGAATCGGACACGGTCGCATTCCCATCGCGGATGAGCGGAACGATGCCGCTGCCATCTTCGATCTGCGGGATTTCCGTAAACGGCACGTATTGGCTTTCCCGCTCGAGCCCCTTGTGGGCGAGCGCCATGACCACCTTCCAGCAATGCGGGCTGAATGGGCGCGCCGTGTCACTGCCAACGAGTTCGTAAAGTTGAATGGTCATGCAGCACCCTTCCGTCCGCGCCAGCCCCAAGCCGAGCCAATCGGTTGCCTATCGCACAGCGGCGTCATCGCTTCCATAACATGCGATGCACCGCATGCCCCTCTTTCCCGCCAAAGCCCCGGCGTTCGCCTGGAACGCTCCTTGCCAAGAACGCCTCCATCAGCCAAGAAGCCGCCATGCTTCAGATCAGCGACCTTTCGCTCCGTATCGCCGGACGCCTTCTCATCGACCATGCCTCCGTCACCTTGCCGTCAGGGACGAAGGCGGGCCTCGTCGGGCGCAACGGTACCGGCAAGTCCACTCTGTTCCGGGCGATCACCGGCGACATGTCGTCGGAAAGCGGTTTCGTGCATGTGCCCAAAGGCGCGCGCATCGGCGGCGTCGCGCAGGAGGCACCGGCGACCGAGGACGCGCTGCTCGACATCGTGCTTTCGGCCGACAAGGAACGCGCCGCCCTGATGGCCGAAGCCGAGACGGCCACCGATCCGCATCGCATCGCAGACATCCAGACGCGCCTTGTCGATATCGACGCGCATTCGGCCGAAGCTCGCGCGGCCAGCATCCTGTCCGGCCTCGGCTTCGACGAAGAGGCGCAGAAGCGTCCGGCATCGAGCTTTTCCGGCGGCTGGCGGATGCGTGTCGCGCTCGCGTCCGTGCTCTTCGCCGAGCCGGACCTCCTGCTCCTCGACGAGCCAACCAACTATCTCGATCTCGAAGGCACTTTGTGGCTCGAGGAGTATGTGCGGCGCTATCCGCACACGGTCATCATCATCAGCCACGATCGCGACCTCCTGAACAAGGCCGTCAATTCGATCGTGCATCTGGAGCACAAGAAGCTCACCTTCTACCGCGGCGGCTACGACCAGTTCGCGCGCCAGAAGGCCGAGGCGGAAGAGCTGCAGACAAAAGCGCGCACGAAGCAGATGGCCAAGCGCAAGCACATGGAGTCCTTCGTCGAGCGCTTCCGAGCCAAGGCGTCCAAGGCGCGCCAGGCACAGTCGCGCCTCAAGGCGCTGGAGCGCATGGGCGAAATCGCGGCCGTTTCCCAGGAACATGTCCACGGTTTCACCTTCCCCGCGCCGGAAAAGGTGGTCGCATCGCCGATCATCGCGATCGAGAGTGGTTCAGTCGGCTATACGCCCGGGCAACCGATCCTGCGGCATCTCAATCTGCGCATCGATGCCGATGACCGCATCGCGCTGCTCGGCGCGAACGGCAACGGCAAGTCGACCTTCGCCAAGCTGATCTCCAGCCGTCTCGGCCTCGACGACGGCCAGATGATCGTCGCCCCGGGCCTGAAGATCGGTTTCTTCGCCCAGCACCAGTTGGATGACCTGATCCCGGATGAGTCCGCCGTCGCGCATATCCGGCGCCTCATGCCGAACGCGGGCGAAGCCAAGGTGCGCGCACGGGTCGCCCAGATGGGGCTCGTGACCGAGAAGATGGATACGCCGGCCAAGGATCTCTCGGGCGGCGAAAAGGCACGGCTTTTGATGGGGCTTGCGACCTTCGACGGGCCGAACCTGCTCATTCTCGACGAACCGACGAACCACCTGGATATCGACAGCCGCCAGGCACTCGTGGAAGCACTGAACGATTTCGACGGCGCCGTGCTTCTGATCGCGCACGATCGCCACTTGATCGAAGCGACAGTCGAACGGCTGTGGATCGTCGGCGGCGGCTCGGTGAAAGCCTATGACGCCGATCTGGAAGACTACCGCAACCTGATCGTCGGCGGCGCTCCGAAGAACTCCGACAAACGGCGTCTTGCCGAAGAGGCGGCAGCGGAAGCCCAGCGCTCGAAATCCGACCAGCGTAAGGCTGCAGCCGATCGCCGCAAGGAAATGGCGCCGCTGAAAAAGAAGATCGGCGAGTTGGAAGCAACGACCGCCAAGCTGCAGAAGCGGATTCTCGCGATCGACACTGAACTTGCGGACCCTGCGATCTACGACAACAAGGCGAAAATCGCCGCGCTCGGCAAGGAACGCACCGATTGCGAACGGCGTCTGGCCGATGCGGAAGAGCAGTGGCTGACCCTGTCAGGACAATATGAAGAAGCGGTCGCCGTCGACTGACAGCGACCGCTTCCGGCCCGCTCGCATTCTTATAAAACTTCCGAATTCAGACCGGCTGATCGAAGTGAACGTTCAGGCCGCGACCGACGGCGAAATTCGCCACGCGCGTCCTGATCTCCTGATCGGTCAAGGCAAGATTGGGCTGCCACCGGCGAACGGTCGCCACGCCCTCCGACAAGGACACGGGCCAACCGCCGGCATGATTTCCTGCACAGTAATCCGCGATAAGTTCCGTCACAGGATCCGGCTCAAGCTTTACAGCAATCATGACGCACCTCCTCGGGGAAAGGCGCATACTGCATGCAATGGCTCGGCCAGCGCAAATCACGTTCTGCATATGTGAAAAGACATACACAACAGAGCGTAAACGGCTCAGAGCCAACCGCGACGTTTGAAGAATAGATAGGGCACAACGGCCGAGAAGACCATAAACCCCAATGCATAGGGATAGCCATAGGCCCAGCTCAGCTCAGGCATGAATTCAAAGTTCATGCCGTATACTGAAGCAACCAGAGTCGGGGGCAAGAATATCACCGCCGCAACGGAAAATATCTTGATGATGGCGTTCTGCTCTATCGAGATCAGGCCGAGTGTCGCATCGAGCAGGAAGATGATCTTCTGCGAAAGATAGGATGCGTGGTCCGACAGCGACGTCGCATCGCGAGAGAGGGTTTTGATCGCAGCCTTGGTATCGCGATTGCAGTTGCGCTGGTTGGCGATATTGGCAAAAAACGAGAACAGGCGGTCGTGCGTCGCAAGGCTGTCGCGCAGCATCGACAGCAGATCGCCCTTGCGGCCGATGGCCTTGAGAATGGACTGGAAGTCCCTCCCCTTGGTCGGTCCGGTGGACGCATTGGCGAAGATATCCTTCGAAATCGCATCGATGTCCTTGCCGACGACTTCGAGAACGTCGGCGATCCTGTCGATCACCGCATCGAGAAGGCCGGCCAGAACGGCGATGGCATCCCGCCCGTCCATTGGAAGTTTCTGGGCCCGGAGCGCAAAATTCGTGAACGCGCGCGGTTCGTGGTGGCGCACCGTCACCAGAAGCCGGGGCGCGAGAATGAAGGTCACGGGGACGGTCACCGGATTTTCGGTATCCGTGCCGGCAGGCAGCATAGCCGTCATGTACGCAGCGGTTCCGTCGCTGTAGAGCCGGCTCGACGTCTCGATTTCGTCCATCTCGTCACGCGTCGGGATGTCGATGCCGGTCGCATCGCGCAGGATCACATCTTCGGCCAGCGTCGGAGACTGGCAGTCGATCCAGACGGCGGCCTCGAATGCCTCCCGGGAGATGTCTGCGCCGCTTTCATGCGGCGTGGCTTCGAGCTTGCCCTCGACAAGCCGGTAAGTCGTGATCATGTCGTCTTCCAACCATCCTGGCGCCTGGGCTTAGGCTTTCTTCTGCCAACGTCCGCCAGGGCCCTGCTGCCAATATGTCAGGGCGTGACCCTCGGCCTTCAGGCGCCGCCACTGATCGCGCGCCGTCTCCAGCTGGCGATCATCGTGCCCGTCGAACATGAAGACCACACGTTCATAGGCGGAAATATCCGGCGGCGGCGCGCCATCTACCATGAAGCGCACGGTGGCGTCGTTCACGGTCTCCGCCTGCCCCGCCGTCAGCACGATCGGCTGCCTATCGGCATGGGCTTCGGTATCGAGCCCGTGCGGCAGAAAGCTGTCGTCGCTGTAGGTCCACAAAACGGTGTCCAGCGCATCGCGACGGGCGTCGTCCAAGGCCTGCACCACCACCCGCCAACCGCGCTCGAGGCTCTTTTCGAGCAGCGGCGGCAAAGCCTGCTCGAGGCGCGACTCCGTCAGGTGGTAGAACAGGATCTCAGTCATCGCCCGGTCAGTTTTCGTAGTGGGCGCGAACCAGTTCATTGAGCAGGCGGACGCCGTAGCCCGAGCCCCACGAACGGTTGATCTCCGTCTGCGGCGAACTCATGGCCGTACCCGCGATGTCGAGGTGTGCCCAGGGTGTCTTGCCGACGAAACGCTGCAGGAACTGTGCGGCCGTGATCGAGCCGGCGTAGCGGCCGCCGGTGTTCTTCATGTCGGCAAAGCGCGAATCGATCATCTTGTCGTAATCCTTGCCGAGCGGCATGCGCCAGACCTTCTCGCGCGTCGTCTCACCGGCTTCTGCAAGGCGCTCTGCCAGAACGTCGTCGTTGGAGAACAGGCCGGCGTGAAGATTGCCGAGCGCCACCAGGATTGCGCCGGTCAGCGTGGCGAGATTGATCATGAAGCCCGGCTTGAAGCGATCGTTGCAGTACCAGAGCATGTCGCACAGGATCAGGCGGCCTTCGGCATCGGTGTTGATGACTTCGATCGTTTGGCCGGACATGGACGTGACGATATCGCCGGGGCGCTGGGCGTTGGCATCCGGCATGTTTTCGACAAGCCCGATCATGCCGACGACGTTCGCCTTGGCCTTGCGCGATGCCAGCGCATGCATCAGGCCGGTGACGGCAGCAGCACCGCCCATGTCACCCTTCATGTCCTCCATACCGGCCGACGGCTTGATGGAAATGCCGCCCGAATCGAAGACGACGCCCTTGCCGATAAAGGCGATCGGTGCGGCGTTCTTCTCACCGCCATTCCAGCGCATGATGACGATGCGCGGCGGGCGCGACGAACCCTGGCTGACGCCGAGGAAGGCGCCCATGCCGAGCTTCTTCATGTCTTTTTCGGTGAGGATTTCGATGTCGACGCCGAGCGCTTCAAGCTCCGAAGCGCGCTTTGCGAATTCGACGGGTCCCAGCACGTTCGCCGGCTCGTTGACGAGATCGCGTGCGAGAAGAACGCCCTCGCCCGTGCCGGAAAATTCGGCGTAAGCCTTCTTGGCTGCGGCCGCATCCGCCGTGACGATCGTCACCGACACGTCGCCTTCTTCCGACTTGCCGTTCTCGTCGTCCTTCTTCTTGGTCTTGTAACCATCGAAGCTGTAGTTGCGCAGTGTCATGCCGAGCGCGAGGTTGGCCGCGGCAGACGCGCCGGCCTCCACGCCATCCACATCGAGATAGACGGTAACGTTGCGAATCGACTTCAGGCGACCGACCAGCGCGCCCCCGAGATCGGTCCAATCGTTGTGCGTCGGCGTCTCACCGGTTCCAAGCACCATGATGCGGTTCATCGTGGCACCGACGGGCGCGAGCACGTCCACGGCACTCAGCGATTTGCCGCTGAATTCCGCGATTTCAGCAGCCTTTGCCACGACGCCGCCCGGGTCCACCGCAGCGAGCGAAGCCGGAAGCCGATCCTTCGCTGGAGCGAGAAAGACCGCGACGCCCTCGTTGGACTTGGCGGACTTGGCGAAGGCGATGCTGAGTTTCCTGGTCATGGCGCGACGGTGTTCCCTTGAATGAGACAGTGAACGGAGGTGTCGGATTTTTCGTGCGTGAAGGCAAGGGCGTGGCACCTGCAAGAGCTCTCGCCGCAAACCCATATGGCGTGGGCAGCGTGCCGTTCAACGAAACGTGAAAAGCATCCTGGCGACTGTCGCAAGCGTGCCACGGCTCAACGCACACACTTCGTTTACCCTGTTTCTTCGCCAAGTTTTAGCCATTCAGCGCGACTATCGGCAGGGCTTGGCGGGGCACGATGCAGAGTTATAGCCTGACGGATGCTCATGCCTCCCGACCGGCCGGCTTGCATCACGACCAGAGTGATGAAAAACAGGCCCGATGAAGCTGATCGAGTGGTACATTTTCCGGCGGATCGCCACCACGTTCCTCGGAACCCTGGCTGCGATCACCGCCATCGTATGGATCGTTCAGGGTCTGAACCGGCTGAACGTCGCGACCGATAGCGGCTCCACGATCATCAGCTTCCTCTATGTCGCGACGCTGCTGATCCCGTCGGTCATTCCGCTCATCATGCCTTTCGCGCTGCTGCTCGCAACCGTCCAGATCTTCAAGGCGATGAACGCCGATTCGGAGATGGCGGTGATAAAGGCCTCCGGCGGGCCGAAGCGCCTGATCGTCATGCCGGTTCTCGTTCTCGGCCTTCTGGCCGGAGCGACATCGTTCATTCTCGAAAACGGCGTCACGCCCTATTCGCGCCAAGAGTTCCGCAACTTCATCGAGGAAGTGCGCGCGAACCTTCTGACGTCGCTTTTGCAGGAAGGCACGTTCCAGACGATCGACAACGGCCTGACGGTGCACATCGCCGAGCGCGTGCCCAACGGCGGGTTCGGCGGCCTGTTTATCGCGGATCGGCGCGATCCTGACCAGGAACTCACTTATTTCGCGCGCGAGGCGGCGATTGCGGAAGACAACGAAGGTCGCCAGCTCCTGCTAATGCGCGACGGCGAACTGCACCAGCGCGATTCGGACAGCGACGCCGTCTCCATCGTTCAATTCGCCTCCTATGCGTTCGACCTTTCGGCGTTCGCCCCGGCGGCCGGCGCGTACATCGTCTTTCCGAAAGACCAGACGACGCCGTACCTCCTCAATCCCGACCCGGAAAATCCGCGCTTCCAGGAAAATCCGCGGGAGTTCTCGGCCGAGCTCCATAAGCGCATGACGAACTGGACGCTTCCCGTGATCATGGGTCTGATCGGGGTGCTTGTTGCCGGAGAAGCGCGCACCTCCCGCGAAGTGAACGGAACGATGACCGCCACGGCGCTCACCCTCGGCGTCACCTATTTCCTCGCGTCCTATCTGCTCGAAGATGTCGCGGCCCAATCCGCATTCGGCATCGCGCTGCTCTATATCCTGCCGCTGACGGTCGGCGGACTGCTGCTGTTCCTGCTCGCCAAGGACATCAAGCCGGCACTGCCGCGACCGGTCGCGCGCCTCGTCGAGCAGGTCGGTGACCGTGTCGTTTCCATCAGCCGGCGCGCCACGGCCGCCTCCGTGAAGAGCGGAGGTCAGAACTGACATGGGCCGCACGCTCAATCTCTATTTCTATGTTCGCTACCTCGTCACGCTGACGGCAATCATGTTCGGCATCTTCTCGCTGATCCTGATCATCGACCTGACGGTGCTGCTCGAGCGCGTGCCCGATGTCGAAGGCATATCGGTCTTCGATGTCGCGCTTCTGTCGATCTACCGTGCCCCAGGCTTCGCCGAGCAGGCACTGCCCTTTGCGGCCCTTTTCGCGGCGATCACGGTGCTGGTTCAGCTGAACCGGCGCTACGAGCTGGTGATCGCGCGTTCTGTCGGCGTATCGGTCTGGCAATTCATGCTGCCGATCTGCGCCGCGGCCCTGACCGCCGGCGTCTTCGCGGTCGCCGTATTCAATCCGCTTGCTTCGGCCGGCTTCACGCAGGCGCAGTTCCTCGAAAGCGTGATCTTCAACCGCAACCAGGCGCCCTCCTCCGACAATATCGTTCCCTGGCTGCGCCAGAAGAGCGGCGACCAGGAGATGATCATCGGCGCCCGCGGCGCACTCGATGGCGGGCTGGTGATGTTCGGGGTCACGATGGTGTTCTTCGACACGGAGGGCGCAGTTGACTCGCGCATCGAAGCGGAAAGCGCCGCGCTCGAAGACGGTTATTGGGCCGTGGACGGCGCACGGCGGTTCCGGGCGGGCGCGGAACCGGAAGACATCGGCATGATCGATGTCCCCACAAGCCTTCGTCCAGCCTATGTCCAGGAACGCCTGACCGACCCTGAATCGGTGTCGATCTGGGCCCTGCCCCAGAAGATCGAAGTTGCACGATCGCTCGGCTTCTCTGCTGCGCAGTTTTCCACGCAATTTCAAATCCTTCTGGCCCGGCCCTTCCTGATTGCCGCAATGGCTGTGATCGCCGCGACAGTGTCGCTGACTTTCGCGCGGTTCGGCCAGGCACGGAGCGTCATTTTGGGTGGCATCGTTGCAGGCTTCGTGCTTTATGTCGTCTCTGTTTTGGTCAGGACCTTCGGGGAGTCAGGGGCAATTCCAGCGTTTGTTGCAGCATGGCTGCCGGTCTTCGTGGCGCTTGCCCTCGGAGTGACCGTGCTCCTGCACAAGGAGGACGGTTAGTGGTTCGCGTAGCGTTCGGCAGAATTGATTCGTCAGTGCGTTCCGGTTTGAAGGCCGGTGCGGCTGCGTTGCTGCTTGGCGTGTCCACGCTGGCACTGACCCATGTGCTTCATGCGCAGGAACAGTCGATTGTATCCAATGCCGACCCCGATGCCCGGTTTCTGCTGAGCTCCGACGAACTGCTCTATAACCTCGATTCCGAACGGGTGATCGCGCAGGGCGCGGTGCAGATCGATTATGACGGCTACCAGATGGTGGCCGACCGCGTGGAATACGACCAGCGCACGGGCCGCCTGATGGCAGTCGGCGGCATCGAACTGGTCGAACCGGGTGGCAACCGCATCTATGCCGAACAGCTCGATCTGACGGACGATTTCGCCGACGGTTTCGTCAACGCGCTGCGTATCGAAACGCCGGACAACACCCGACTGGTCGCCGAAAGCGCCGAACGGACGGGCGGCACCCAGACGACGCTGAACAACGGTACCTACACGGCCTGCAACATCTGCGAGACAGATCCCTCCAAGCCGCCGCTCTGGCAGATCAAGGCGCGACGCGTCATCCAGAACGGCGAGAACCAGACGATCCGCCTGGAGCAGGCCAGCTTCGAGCTGTTCGGACGTCCGATCGCCTACCTGCCCTATCTGGTCGTTCCGGATTACCAGAACCGGCGTGTATCCGGCTTCCTGTCGCCTTCGGTTTCGTTTTCCAGCGATCTCGATCTCGGCGTAACGGTGCCCTACTACTTCGCCCTGACGCCGAACATGGATGCGACCGTTGCGGTGACCGGCTACAGCGCCCAGGGTTTCCTGACCGAGGCTGAGTTTCGCCGCCGGTTCGCCACGGGCGACGTCACGGTTCGCGCTGCCGGCATCTACCAGCTGAGCCCGGAGGAGTTCGACGCACGCACCGTCGACAGCCTCGAAGACGCCCGCGGTCTTTTCAACACGACCGGCTATTTCAATATCAACGAGAGCTGGTCCTACGGCTGGGATCTGACGGTCCAGTCCGACAGCAATTTCGGCCAGGCCTACGGGATCGAGTATTTCAGCAACGAACGCGAGATGTCGGAGATCTATCTGACCGGCTTGCGTGATCGAAACTACTTCGATCTGCGCGGCATCTATTTCGACGTTCAGTCGCCGCGCCTCACCGATCTTGAGGACGAGATGCAGCCACTCGTTCACCCGTCACTCGACTACAACTACACCGCAGGCGATCCAGTGCTCGGCGGGGAACTGACCGCCGACGTAAACCTGACGAGCCTGACGCGCACCCGCGCGGATTTCGAGAATTTCCCGGGAATCGACCGCGATCGTCTTCGCGGCATCGACGGAACGACATCGCGCCTGACAGGCGAGACCGAATGGAAGCGCAGCGTCGTTACGGGATCGGGTCTGGTCATCACGCCGATTCTCGCACTTCGCGGGGATATTCATTCGACCGAGCTGGACGAGACGAGCGCGTTTGCCGCCGTTACTCCAGCGGTCAACGACTTCGACGCGCGCACGATGGCGACAGCCGGCGTGGAGGCGCGCTATCCGCTTCTGATGACGTCTGCGGGTAGTGGCTCGTCGCACATCATCGAGCCGATCGGCCAGCTTTTCGTACGGCCAAACGAACAGATGGCGGGCGAGCTTCCCAACGAAGACGCGCAGAGCTTCGTCTTCGACGCGACCACCCTGTTCGAGCGCGACAAGTTCTCCGGCTACGACCGGATAGAAGGCGGCACCCGCGCCAATCTCGGCTTCCGCTACACGGGCAGCTTCGCCAACGGCTATTCGCTGAATGCCGTCGTCGGTCAGTCCTACCATCTGGGCGGCGTCAATTCCTTCGCGAGCGACGACTTCGTCAACGCTGGCGCCAATTCGGGGCTTGAAACGGACGTGTCGGATTTCGTCGGCGAGGTCGCGCTGATGACGCCCGCCGATCTCGGCTTCAGGGCCGGCTCGCGGCTCGACAAGGACACGATGGACATCGACCGGTTCGATGCGGGCGCGAGCTACGCCAACGAGACCGTATCGCTGGAAGGCGGTGTGACCTACCAGCGCGAACAACCGGAATACAATTACGATATCGACCGTTACGAAGTGCGCGGCAGCGGTGCGCTGCGCTTTGCGGAAAATTGGAGCGTGTTCGGCGCCGCCTCGTACGATGCGCGCGAAGGCGTCCTCACCACTTCGGCGATCGGCTTCGGCTACGACGACGAATGCTTCACGTTCCGCATCGCCTATATCGAGGAACGCGACGAGCGTGAACTCTCCGGGTCGGACTGGAGCGTCGGCGCTCAGTTGACGTTCCGAACGCTCGGCGACATCAGTTCAGGCGGCGCTCTGGACCGGTTCGGCGCGTTCTAGGCCACTGAAAGCCTTGAAATCGCCCCATGGGTCGACCAAGACACCGCCTGCGGCTTCCATCTTGGTCCGCGCGACGCCATAATACGAAGATCGAATGCAGCGAGATTCCATGATTTCCGGAGCACGACCCATGATTGACAGGCACAAGCGGTTTGCGCGCACGTCCTTGGCGGCGGCTGCCTTCGCGCTTCTGGCTGCAACTGCGACGGTTCTTCCGAGCGCCCCTGCAGCGGCAGCCAGCTCGATCGCGGTGGTCGTGAACAACCAAGCAATCACGACTGGCGACGTCGAGCGCCGGGTGGCATTGCTCAGGCTACAGCGCGACAGCGGCAATCTGAACGAGAAGGCCCGCGAGCAGCTCGTCAACGAAGCGATCCAGATGCAGGAAGCAGCACGGATCGGCGGCGTCGTGGGCGACGACCAGGTGACGCAGTCGGTCAACAACTTTGCCAGCGGCAACAATCTGAGCATCGAGCAATTGACGCAGGTTCTGAACCAGGCCGGCGTGGGCATGGAGCATTTCCGCGGCTTCGTGCGCGCCCAGATGACCTGGCCGCGCGTCGTCAACGCACGTTACGCCGGACAGGGCGGCAGTGGCGGCGGCATGAGCCAACAGGATCTCGTGGCGAGGATGCTCGAGCGCGGCGACAACAAGCCGACCACCACCGAATATATCCTCCAGCAGGTGATCTTCGTCGTGCCGGCTGCGCAGCGTAACGCCATTCTCAGCCAGCGCCAGCGGGAAGCCGAGCAGGCGCGTGCCCGTTTCCCGGGATGCGCTTCAAGCACGGAATTCGCCGCGTCGCTGCGCGACGTTTCCATTCGCGAACTCGGCCGCTTCATGCAGCCGGAGCTGCCGCCGGATTGGAAAACTCAAATCGAAAGCACGTCTGAGGGCGGCACGACGGCCATTCGTGCCACCGAGCGCGGCGTCGAGTTCATCGCCGTCTGCCAGGCTCGCCAAGTGTCGGACGACCGTGCAGCCGAAATGGTGTTTCGCGCGGAAGATCAGGAAAACGAGACGAGTCAGGCGAATTCGGAACGTTTTCTTGAAGAGCTGAAGGCCAAAGCAGCCGTCAGCTATCGCTAGAAGACGATCAGTGTGAGCAATTCCGCGCATCCCATCGTGCTGACGATGGGCGACCCTTCGGGCATCGGACCGGACATCACGCTTGATGCCTATCTGAAGCGGCGCGAACTCGCGCTGCCGAACTTCGCGATCCTCGCCGATCCCCAGGTCTTGAGAGATCGCGCTGCCTTGCTCGGTCTCGATGTTCCGATCAAGGAGATAGGCAACGAGGAGATCGCCGGCGTCTTCGACGATGCGCTGCCGGTCATCCCTTTGCGCAACGCGGCGCCTGCT
The DNA here is from genome assembly GCF_902498825.1 of Rhizobium sp. EC-SD404. Taxonomy (NCBI): domain Bacteria; kingdom Pseudomonadati; phylum Pseudomonadota; class Alphaproteobacteria; order Hyphomicrobiales; family Rhizobiaceae; genus Rhizobium; species Rhizobium sp. EC-SD404. The sequence continues at coordinate 1,882,712 of NZ_LR701459.1, read as the reverse complement.
TCGCCCGGCCAGCCGAGCGCACTGGCTGCAGCTGCGATCGTGGAAGCGATCGACCGCGCGGCCTGTATGACGTTTTGTGGTGTCGCGCGCGCCATGGTGACCAACCCTATCGCCAAGTCGGTGCTCTACGGCGAAGGCTTCGCCTTTCCGGGGCATACGGAATTTCTGGCGGCGCGCGCATCGGACATGAGCGGCCGCCTGATCACGCCGGTGATGATGCTCGCCGGCCCGAAGCTCAAGGCAGTTCCGGTCACCATCCACATCGCGCTCAGCGATGTTCCGAAGGCGCTGACGTCGGCACTGATCGTCGAGACGGTGAAGATCACGGCCGACGACATGAATACCCGCTTCGGGCTCGAGCGACCGCGCATCGCGATCTCGGGCTTGAACCCGCATGCTGGCGAGAGCGGGACGATGGGTCGCGAAGAGATCGAGATCATCGGTCCGGCGATCTTCGATCTGCGTGCACTTGGCCTCGACGTCAACGGTCCGTTGCCGGCCGACACCATGTTCCACGACGCAGCGCGGGCCCGCTACGACGTCGCTGTCTGCATGTATCACGATCAGGCTCTGGTCCCGGCCAAGGCGCTCGGCTTCGACGAAACCGTCAACGTCACGCTCGGCCTTCCCTTCGTGCGCACCTCGCCGGACCACGGCACGGCGTTCGATATTGCCGGCAAGGGCATCGCACGCGCCGACAGCCTTATCGCGGCGATCCGAATGGCAGATGAAATGTCGTCGAGGCGCGCGTGAGCGCCCTCGATGGCCTGCCGCCGCTTCGCGATGTCATCGTTCGCCATTCACTTGCGGCGAAAAAGGCGCTCGGGCAAAACTTCCTTCTCGACCTCAACCTGACCCAGAAGGTCGCCCGAGCCTCCGGTCCGCTCGAAGGGGTGACGGTGATCGAGATCGGCCCTGGCCCCGGCGGCCTGACGCGCGCGCTTCTGGCGCTTGGCGCTTCGAAGGTCATCGCGATCGAGCGCGATCCGCGCTGCCTGCCGGCGCTTGCCGAAATCGCCGATCACTATCCGGGTAAACTCGAGGTCATCGAGGGTGACGCGCTCGCCTTCGATTATCATGCGGTTGAGGCGTCTGGTGCCGGCCCACTCCGCATCGTGGCGAACCTGCCATACAATGTCGGCACGCAATTGCTGGTCAACTGGCTGACAGGCCCCAACTGGCCGCCCTTCTACGAATCGCTGACGCTGATGTTTCAGCGCGAAGTGGCGCTCAGGATAGTGGCGGAACCAGATGGCGATGCCTATGGACGCCTCGGCGTCCTGGCCGGCTGGCGCACCGATGCGCGCATCGCCTTCGACATCCCGCCGCAGGCTTTCACGCCGCCTCCGAAGGTCACGTCCTCCGTGGTGCATCTCGTTCCGCGCCCGCAGCCGATCCCATGCGACGGCGACGCGCTGGCACGCGTTACCCACGCAGCCTTCGGCCAGCGCCGCAAGATGCTCCGCCAGAGCCTGAAGCCGCTTGGCGGTGAAGCACTACTCGCCAGGGCCGACATCGAGCCAACGCGTCGCGCCGAGACGCTGAGCGTCGAGGAATTCTGCCGGTTGGCTCGATTGCTGTAACGTGCGAACGCGCGTCTACTGACCGTCCTGGCCCAGCAGTTCCTGCACGAAATCGAAAAGTCCCGGGCGCCGGTCGCGGCGCAGGCGTTCCGCCTTCACGATGGCCTGCACGGCCGGGAACGCGCGGTCGAGGTCGTCGTTGATCACGACATAATCGTATTCGCGCCAATGGCCGATCTCGTCGCGCGCATTGGTCAGGCGCGTCGCGATCACATCCTCGGCGTCTTCCGCCCGACGGTGCAGCCTGGAGCGAAGTTCCGCCATTGTCGGCGGCAAGATGAAGACCGAGACGACGTCGGCGCGCATGTTCTCCTGCAATTGCTGCGCGCCCTGCCAGTCGATGTCGAACAGCATGTCGCGGCCTTCGGCCATCGCTTCTTCGACCGGCTCGCGGGGCGTGCCGTAGAAATTTCCATGGACCTGGGCCCATTCGAGCAAAGCGCCGGAATCACGCAGGCGCTCGAATTCGCGCTGGGAGATGAAGTGGTAGTGCACACCCTCGATCTCATTGCCGCGACGCTTCCGCGTCGTCACGCTGACGGAGATGGAGAGCCCGGGATCGGTTTCGAGCAGGTTACGCGCGATGGTCGATTTGCCGGCGCCGGAGGGCGACGACAGGACAAGCATAAGCCCTCTCCTCGCGATCGCCGCCGATGGTAGCTGATACTCCGCCATGCCCTGCCCCACTCTATTCGATATTCTGAACCTGCTCGCGCAGCTGGTCGATCACCACTTTCAATTCCATGCCGTTTGCCGTCACGGAGGCGGCGTTGGACTTGGAGCAGATCGTATTCGCTTCGCGGTTAAATTCTTGCGCAAGAAAATCGAGGCGACGACCGATCGGCCCGCCCTTCGACAGCAGCTCACGCCCGGCAGCCACATGCGCTTGAAGGCGGTCGAGCTCTTCGCGCAGATCGGCCTTGGCGGCGAGAAGCACCGCTTCCATGTGCAGGCGTTCCGGGTCGAGATTGCCGGCCGACGTCAATTGCGCGACTTGCGCTTCCAGCCTTTGACGGATGTTTGCGGGGCTACGCGACGGATCGGCATCGATGGTGTTTGCAAGCGTCTCGATGGTGGAAAGATGCCCCTCGAGAATGCTGCGCAGAGCGGCGCCCTCGGATGCCCGGGCCTCGACGAGATCGGCAATGCCGCGATCGAGCGCGGCCATCGCGGCGCTTGCAAAGGCAGCCTGATCTTCTTCGCTGTCTTCCGGCTCCTTGAGATCCACCACGCCCTTGATGGCCAGAAGCCCGTCGATCGATGGCGGCGTCGCGTCGATCTTGGTTTTCAGGACTTCGGCGAAGCTCAGGACGATCGCCAGCGCTTCGGCGTTGACCACCGGCACCGCTGCGGCCCGTTCGCCGCTGACACTCAGGCTCAACTGGACATTGCCGCGATTGAAACGCTCGGCGAGCCGGGCGCGGATTTCGGTTTCCAAACGATCGAAGCCAGGCGGCAGACGCAGCCGCAGATCGAGACCCTTGCCGTTGACCGACCGCATCTCCCACACGAAGCGCAGACGACCCGAAACGGCCTCGCTTCGCGCGAAACCGGTCATCGATTGAAGTGGCATCACCTTGGCGCCCCGTTCGTCGCTTCTGGAAGTGTGTCCGACGGCCCGGTCTTGTCCGTCACTCGGCGATTTCGCCTTCATAGTCGCCTTCACCGTCATCCATCGGCGCGATCTCGTCGGCCGGATCTTCCGGGTTGGCAGTGGCGGACGCTTCCTGTTCGGCCCGGATACGGCGCCAACGCGCGACGTTTTCGTTGTGCTCGTCGAGCGTGCGGGCAAATGCGTGACCACCGGTGCCATCGGCGACGAAGTAAAGATCTTCGGTGGTCGACGGATTGGCCACGGCCTCCAGCGAAGCGCGGCCCGGATTGGCGATCGGCCCAGGCGGCAGGCCGTTGATCGTATAGGTGTTGTACTCGGTCGGTGTATCGATGTCGGACCTGTAGATCGGACGGTCGGCCGGACGGCCTTCGCCACCGAAGATCCCGTAGAGGATCGTCGGATCCGACTGAAGGCGCATGCCTTCGCGCAGGCGGTTGATGAAGACGCCGGCAACGCGCGAGCGCTCATCGGCACGACCGGTTTCCTTTTCCACGATCGACGCCAGCGTCACGAATTCTTCCTTGGTTTCGATCGGAAGATCGGGATCGCGGCGCTCCCAAATCTGGTCGACGAGGGCCGCTTGGGATGCGACCATCTGATCGACGATGCTCTGGCGAGTGGTGCCACGACCGAAATTGTAGGTGTCCGGCATCAGCGAGCCTTCCGGCGGCAGGGTTTCCGGCAGGTCGCCCTCGAGCATTTCATGCTCCGCAAGCCGTTGGAACACCTGGTAGACGGTCAGGCCTTCCGGCACGGCGACGGCATACTGAATGCCTTCGCCAGAGCGCAGAAGATCCATGATCTCGCGCATGGAGGCATTGGCCTCTATCTCGTATTCGCCGTGCTTCAGCGTATCGTTTCCGATCGTCGCTTCGGTCCCATAGCGAAAGACGCGCGCATCGGAAATGATGTTGCGGCGCTCAAGTCCATTGGCGATCTCGATGACGCCCGCGCCTTCGCGCACTTCGAAGGTGGTTGCCTGCGCCAGCGGACCGGGCGATTCGAACTCGACTTTGCCGAAATAGAGGACGGCGCCGGCACCGAGCACCATGACGACGATGAGCGAGAGCACGAAGTTCATGAAGATGACAGGCTGGCTGCGGGCGCGGCGGGATCGCTTCGGCGGCGGCGCAGCCTTTTCAGGCTTCAGTGCCTCATTGGCAGATTTGGGGATGATCGGCCCCTTCTCGCCCGGCGTCGTGTCTTGGCTTGTCATGACGTCGTGGTCCTGGTCGCTTGTGTTCATGCCCGGTCGCTGATTTCCCGCCTGGGGAAAGGGCCAGCGACACCAGCAACTGATTCAATCTCAAAGAATGGCGATGGCTCACCATCGCTTCGGAGGTGCCACTTCTAGCCGATTCCACGCCTGCTCTAAACGAGAGCATTGTGTCAAAAGCGGGATATCGACAGGGAACCGAGGTTCCGGATCAGGCCTGATAGCGACGCATCACCAAAGACGCATTCGTTCCACCGAAACCGAACGAATTGGAGAGCGCGACATCCACCTGCTTGGCCTTGGCCTTGTGCGGAACGAGATCGATCGCGCTTTCGCGGGTCGGATTGTCGAGATTGAGCGTCGGCGGCACCATGTTGTCGCGGATGGCGAGCACACAGAAGATCGCTTCTACCGCACCGGCAGCACCCAGCAGATGGCCGATCGCCGACTTGGTGGACGACATGGCGACCTTGCCGGCAGAATCGCCCAGGAGGCGCTCGACGGCGCCGAGTTCGATCGTGTCGGCCATCGTGGAGGTGCCGTGCGCATTGATGTAGTCGATGTCGGATGGATCGAGACCGGCTCGCTTCAGTGCAGACATCATGCAGCGATACGCGCCATCGCCGTTCTCGGCGGGAGCAGTGATATGGTAGGCATCGCCTGAGAGGCCGTATCCGACCACTTCGGCGAGAATGTTGGCGCCACGGGCCTTGGCGTGCTCCAGCTCTTCCAGAACCACGATTCCCGCGCCTTCGCCCATGACAAAGCCGTCGCGGTCCTTGTCGTAAGGGCGCGAAGCGCGCTCGGGCTCATCGTTGTACTGGGTGGACAGCGCCTTGCAGGCGGCAAAGCCCGCAATCGAAATGCGGCTGACGGGCGATTCTGCGCCGCCTGCCACCATGACGTCCGCATCGCCGAGCGCGATCAGGCGCGCAGCGTCGCCGATGGCGTGAGCACCGGTCGAGCAAGCCGTGACGACGGAGTGATTCGGACCACGCAGCTTGTGGCGAATCGAAACCTGCCCCGAGGCCAGGTTGATCAGGCGGCCGGGGATGAAGAATGGGGAAATACGGCGAGGACCGCGATCGCGCAGCGTGTAGCCGGCTTCCACGATGCCCTCGATGCCGCCGATTCCCGAACCGATCAGAACGCCGGTGGCAATCTGGTCTTCGTCGGATTCGGGATGCCAATTGGCATTCTTCAGAGCCTGTTCGGCTGCTGCGACGGCGTAGATGATGAAGGGGTCGACCTTGCGCTGTTCCTTGGGGTCCATCCAATCGTCCGGATTGAACGTCCCGTTCGAACCGTCGCCGAGCGGAATGCGGCACGCAATCTTTGCTGCGAGGTCATCGACCTCGAATTCTTCGATGCGACGAGCGGCACTCTTGCCGTCCAGAATGCGCTTCCAGGTGGTCTCGGTATCCGCGCCGTGGGGCGACACCATACCGGTTCCAGTGACAACCACGCGTCTCATCGCCTGTCGATCCGTCATGTCCAGCGTTTATCGTTGGGCACGACGGCAAGAACGCGCCGCCGTGATGTCCGGATCCGCCGCGACAAGCGCGCGGCGGAATCCGCGAGAGCCAGGATCAGGCCTGCTGCTTCTCGATGTACTTGATGGCGTCGCCAACCGTCAGGATCGTGTCGGCGGCATCGTCAGGGATTTCAACGCTGAATTCTTCTTCGAACGCCATGACGAGTTCGACGGTGTCGAGGCTGTCTGCGCCAAGATCGTCGATGAAGCTGGCACCTTCGGTGACCTTATCGGCTTCAACACCAAGATGCTCGACAACAATCTTCTTCACGCGATCTGCGATATCACTCATGTCGGTTTCCTCGACCTTCTTTATGTTCGGTGCTGCCTCGTTAAAGCCAGCAACAGTGCTAATCAAGTTGTACTTGGCAATGAATTGCCACGGATGCGCCTGGTGAACCACATTCGATCGGCATTAACGGCTACCGCCGGTCAATTCGGGCCGCGCTGGCCATGTTGCCTTTCACGTCCCCAGTTGGAAGCGGCCCTTAACACGCTTTCCATCCACTCGGAAGTCCCATAGCGCCTGTGGAAGGCGTTGGTTCCGGTGGATGCAAGGCTTTTTCAGATCATGGCCATGCCGCCATTGACGTGGATCGTCTGCCCGGTGACGTAAGCGGCCTCGTTCGATGCGAGATAGGCCACGGCGGAAGCCACTTCGGCGCCCGTGCCCATGCGGCGGGACGGAATCGCCGACAGGATGGCGTCCTTCTGCTTGTCGTTGAGCTTGTCGGTCATCGCCGATTCGATGAAGCCGGGTGCCACGCAGTTGACCGTGACGTTGCGCGTCGCGATTTCCTGGGCCAACGACTTGGAAAAGCCGATCATGCCGGCCTTGGAGGCGCAGTAGTTCGCCTGCCCCGGATTGCCGGTGACGCCGACTACCGAAGTGATGTTGATGATGCGGCCGTAGCGGCGACGCATCATCGGGTGCGTCAGTTCGCGCGTCAGGCGGAAGACGGACGTGAGGTTCACCTCGAGCACGCTGTCCCAATCGGCGTCCGCCATACGCACGAACAAGCCGTCCTTGGTGATGCCGGCATTGTTGACGAGGATGTCGACGCCTTCGAGATCCTTTTCCGCCTTTTCACCAAGCGCTTTTACGGCGTCACGGTCGGACAGATTGGCCGGAAAGATCATCGTGCGTTCGCCGAGCTCGCCGGCCAGCGTCTCCAACTTCTCCTGGCGGGTGCCGTGCAGGCCGACGGTCGCGCCCTGTGCATGGAGAATGCGGGCGATCGCCTCCCCGATCCCGCCGGACGCGCCGGTCACAAGGGCTTTTCTTCCCGTAAGGTCGAACATCTTCAAGTCCTTCGATTCTCAAACGATCAATGTGGGGAGGCCGCGTTATTCGAGCGGCTCAAGCGGCGGCGCCGAGCTCAGCGCCGTCGGCAAGGGTGGCGGATCGGCCAGGAACGCGTCGATCTCGGCGGGCGAACCGATGGTGCGCGTTTCCACGCTCTTGTCTATGCGGCGCGCCAGACCCGACAACACCTTGCCGGCTCCGACTTCGTAAAGCGTCGTGACATTGTTCTTGGCAAACCATTCGACCGTCTCGCGCCAGCGCACCTGGCCGGTGACCTGCTCGACCAGAAGATCGGCGATGATCATCGGGTCGCTCACGGGTGCCGCGCGCACATTGGCGATCAGCGGCACGACGGGCTCCTTCATGTCGACATTGGCAAGCGCCTCGCGCATACGATCGGCGGCAGGCTCCATCAGCGCCGAATGGAATGGTGCCGATACGGGCAGTGGCAACGCGCGCTTGGCACCGCGATCGGTCGCGAACTTCATGGCTGTCCGCACGGCTGCGGCCGCGCCCGAAATAACGATCTGACCGCCGCCATTGTCGTTGGCGATCTGGCAGACGCCATCCACCGCGGCATCACGGCAGGCGTTTTCGACGTCGTCGTGCTCAAGGCCGATGATCGCCGCCATGGCGCCTTCGCCCACAGGCACGGCTGCCTGCATGGCGTCGCCCCGGATGCGCAGAAGCCGCGCCGTGTCGGTCAGCGAGAACGTGCCGGCCGCGCAGAGTGCAGAATATTCGCCGAGCGAATGGCCCGCCACATAGGCAATGCGGTCGTGGATCGAGAAGCCACCCTTGTCGAGTACGCGAATGACGGCCATGGACACGGCCATCAGGGCCGGCTGGGCATTGGAGGTCAGCGTCAGTTCGTCTTCCGGACCATTGAACATCAGCGCTGAAAGCTTCTGTCCGAGCGCCTGGTCGACTTCCTCGAAGACCGCGCGTGCCTCGGGATAGGCATCGTCCAGTTCCTTGCCCATGCCGACGACCTGGCTGCCCTGGCCGGGAAATGTGAAGGCTGTGCTCATGGCGCTTCCATCCTTATATTTTCTTGTCGCCGCTCAGGCTTTTCGGGGTCTTAGTCATCCCCCAGGCGCCCCAGTGTCAAGCGCGCGATCCTGCGAAAGGGCGATTTTGCACGGCCTCGCGCTTGCTTTGGCGCTGGAAATCCGTATAAGCGCGACGTTCCACATGCCCGGTCATCTGGCTGGTGGCTGAACGGAGGGACAGGCCGCGCCCTGAAAAGCGAGGACTGTCTGGAAGGACAAACCCTTCCCGCCTCCCGTGTCTCCGCTCTCGACCGTTCGGACGCCTTTCCCGGATCGCCTGCCGATCCAGACAAAGTCGTTGAGGCTTAGCCGCCGATACCGGGCCATGACAATGAAGAAAGGCAAGCCAATCATGGCGCTCTACGAACATGTATTTCTAGCCCGACAGGATGTGTCGGCCCAGCAGGTCGAAGGTCTCGTTGAACAGTACAAAGGGATCATCGAGGAACACGGCGGCAAAGTCGGCCGTGTTGAAAACTGGGGCCTGAAGTCCCTCACCTACCGCATCGCCAAGAACCGCAAGGCGCATTACGCGCTGATGGACATCGAAGCACCGGCAGCAGCCATCAACGAGATGGAACGCCAGATGCGCATCAACGAAGACATTCTTCGTTACATGACCGTTCGCGTCGAAGCGCACGAAGACGGTCCGTCGGCCATGATGCAGAAGCGCGACCGCGACGATCGTCCGCGCCGCGATGGCGACCGCGACCGTGGCCCGCGCCGCGATGGTGACCGTGACCGTGGCCCGCGCCGCGATGACGACCGCCCGCGCCGCGATGACCGCGACGACCGCCCGCGTCGCGACGACCGATAAGGAGACATAACAATGGTCGATATCAACCAGATCCCGACGCGCCGCCCGTTCCATCGCCGCCGCAAGACCTGCCCGTTCTCGGGCGCCAATGCGCCGAAGATCGACTACAAGGACGTTCGCCTGCTGCAGCGCTACATTTCGGAGCGCGGCAAGATCGTTCCTTCGCGCATCACCGCCGTTTCGCAGAAGAAGCAGCGTGAACTCGCCAAGGCCATCAAGCGCGCACGCTTCCTGGGCCTTCTGCCCTACGTCCTCAAGTAGGACCTGACATCTGACCGGACGGCGCCTGTCGCCGTCCGGTTGCTTCGCCGCGATGGGCGCGGGGAAGTGAGAATTTGCCTTATCGCGTTTCCGGACGGTGAACCGGTGTCCACTTCACCTGGAAACGCTCTAGAAAACCCGAGTTGGGAACCAGCGCCTGCAAGTGCGGCGATCTTCCCTAACTGCTCCATGAAGCAGGACAGCGAGACCTGATGAACTTCACATCATCATCCCTGATGATCGGCGTCCTCGCCGGTGCCGCCGCCGCCCTGCTGTCGATCAGCGCGGGCGAGCCTACGGCACTGTCCATCGTACTTTTCGCAGCCGCCACACTCCCCATCCTGATCGCCAGCCTCGGCTGGACGAATACGGCCGGCTTCGTCGCCGCAGCCGTTGCAGGCGGCATCGTGTCGGTGATGCTGTCGCCTTCCGCCGGCCTTGTCTTCACAGCGACGACGCTCGCGCCCGCCGCCTGGATCGGGCATCTGGCCAATCTGTCTCGCCCGGCCGAAGAGATCGGCGGACCGAAGAACGCCCTTGCCTGGTATCCGCTTTCCGACATCCTGCTGCAGCTCTGCCTGCTCGTCGTCGCGGGTCTCGTCGTCGTCGGCTATTCGATGGGCTACGGGCCAGCCATGGTCGGCGGCATCGTCGACCAGTTCCTCGACATCATGGTCGAGCAGAGCCCGGACTTTCAGCCGGATGATGCCGAGCGCCAGGCCTATGCTTCGTTCTTTTTGACGGCGCTGCCGATCGTTCAGGGCGCGCTGTGGGTGATGATCCTGTTCGGATCGTTCTATCTCGCCCATGCGATCGTGCGCATGTCAGGCCGCCAGCGCCGCCCGAAGGACGACGTGCCGGCGAGCCTGCGCATGTCCCGCATGAGCCTCTACCTCTTCGCGCTAGGGCTCATCCTGAGCTTCTTCGGCGGCGGCATCGCGCTGGTCGGCGCGGTCATCGCAGGAGCGTTCGCCGCCGGCTTCACGCTTGCCGGCTTCGCCGTGATGCACCATCGCACGCGCGGCAAGTCCTGGCGGCCCTTCGTGCTCTGGGGCGCCTACCTCGCAGTCGTGCTCTTCACGCTGCCGCTCGTCTTCTTCCTGCTTACCGGCATGATCGAAACCGCGCGTGCGGTTCCGGTCAGCCGGACGGGACCACCCAATGGTCCAGACAATGCCAATGACAACGACTGAACACCCATTCAGATAGAAGGAACTTTTATAATGGACGTCATTCTGCTCGAACGCATCGGCCGCCTCGGCCAGATGGGCGACACCGTCAAGGTCAAGGACGGTTATGCCCGCAACTTCCTACTGCCGGAAGGCAAGGCTCTGCGCGCCAACGAAGCCAACAAGAAGCGCTTCGAAGCCGAGCGTTCCACGCTCGAAGCCCGCAACGAAGAGCGCAAGTCGGAAGCCCAGAAGATCGCCGACCAGCTCGACGGCAAGACTTTCACCGTCGTTCGTTCGGCTGGTGAAACCGGCCAGCTCTACGGTTCAGTCGCCGCTCGCGACATTTCCGCGCTTCTGTCCGACGAAGGCTTCTCGGTCGGCCGCAACCAGGTCGACCTCAACCTTCCGATCAAGACCATCGGCATGCACAAGGTGACGCTCGTCCTGCACGGCGAAGTCAACGCCGACATCGAGCTGAACGTCGCCCGTTCGGCCGAAGAAGCAGAGCGCCAGGCAGCCGGCGAAACCCTCACCTCGGCAGACGCCATCTACGGCGTCGACGACTCGCTGCCGGCCGATGGCTTCTTTGATCCGGACGCAGAATTCAACGATGAAGACGACGATCGTCGCGCACCGGCAGACGCCGAAGACGACGAAGAAGAAGCCAAGGACTAATTTCAGATCCTCGATCGGGATCCTAGATAAGCTACAGACGGCGCCACGTTTGACGTGGCGCCGTTTTTTATTGATCAAATGGCGATAATCTAGGATCATTCTCAACAGAACTGCGTGTTGAGGAGGGACGAATGAACCCTTTGATCAACTCTCTTGCCGGCCAGATCGTCTCCAGGGGACATCTGACCGTGACCGACCATACCGGCCAGGTCCGCCACTATGGCGACGGTTCAGGAAACCTCGTCCATTTGCGCTTCAACACCGCCCGCGCGGAAAGAGCCGTCGCACTCGATCCGGCGCTGAAGCTCGGCGAATATTACATGCAGGGCGAGATCGACATGGTCGAGGGCGATATCTACGCCCTCCTCGAACTGCTCTTCACCAATTCCGGGCCCTACGCCACCGCCACGGCGCCCTGGTTGCGGGTTCTGAACCGCGTTCGATTGGCATTGAGCCGGCACAGCCTGCGCATTGGCATCAGCCGCGCACGGCGCAACGTGCAGCACCATTACGATCTGTCCGGCAGGCTCTACGACCTGTTCCTCGACGAGGACCGCCAGTACTCCTGCGCCTATTATCGCGAGCCCGGAATGAACCTCGATGCGGCGCAAGAGGCCAAGAAGCAGCATATCGCCGCCAAGCTGCTTCTCGATCGGCCGGGCCTGTCGGTTCTTGACATCGGATCGGGCTGGGGCGGGCTCGGCCTCTATCTCTTGCGCAACTTCGATGCCGACGTGACCGGCATCACGCTCTCGAACGAGCAGCTTGCCCACGCCAATCAGAGGATCCTGCCGCGCGAGAAGCACCGGGTCCGGTTTCTCCTCAAGGACTTCCGCAAGCTGGACGATCGGTTCGACCGGATCGTCTCGGTCGGCATGTTCGAGCATGTGGGCAAGGCCGCCTTCGACACTTATTTCACCCAGTGCGCCAAATTGCTGAAGAAAGACGGCGTGATGGTGCTCCACGCGATCGGTCGCCTGGATGTGCCTTCCTGGACCAATCCGTTCATCGCCAAATACATTTTTCCCGGCGGCTACATTCCGTCGCTCTCAGAAGTCGTTCCCCCGATCGAACGCTCGGGCCTGAAGATCACCGACATGGAAATCCTGCGCCTTCACTATGCGGATACGCTGCGGGATTGGCGGGGCCGCTTCATGGCACGCCGCGACGAAGCGAAGGCGCTCTACGACGAGGCGTTCTGCCGGATGTGGGAGTTCTACCTCGCGGCATCCGAGTCGGCCTTTCGCTGGCAGAATCTCATCGTTTTTCAGATTCAGCTCGCCCACGACATCGAGGCGGTGCCGTTGACGCGCGATTATATCACCGACGCGGAACGCCATGTCACCGCGCGCATCCAGCCAAGACGGACGGGATGAAAACAGCCGAATCGTGCTAGCTTCCGGCAGGTCAATCGTTTCCCGCTCTCGACTGGTAGATTGGCTTGGGTGGGCTGTGGACGAGTGTGGATATGACTCACAGTTCGCGGCCGGGTGTCGATTGCTGAAGTGCGCCCCTCGCCCCGCCGGACCCGGAGGTCTAGGCACTCGTGCGGGGAACAGGACAGGGATCGTCGGGAAAAATCATGAATGAAGCCGTGCGCAAGCTCGCAGAGGTCGGAGCAGCCAACCAGCACTATCGCGAGGCGCCGAGCAACATCGAGGCCGAGCAGGCATTGCTGGGCGCGATCCTCGTCAACAACGACGCCTTCTACCGCGTTTCGGACTTCCTGAAGCCCGTCCATCTGCACGAACCCCTTCACCGCAAGATCTACGAGGTCGCGGGCGACATCATTCGCATGGGCAAGACGGCAAACCCCGTCACCATCAAGACGTTCCTGCCGTCGGACGAGAAGATCGGCGACATGACCATGGCGCAGTATCTGGCGCGCCTGGCCGCAGAAGCTGTCACCATCATCAATGCCGAGGATTACGGCCGCGCAATCTACGATCTCGCGCTGCGCCGCGCGCTGATCACCATCGGCGAGGACATGGTCAACATCGCCTATGATGCGCCTGTGGACATGCCTCCGCAGGGACAAATCGAGGACGCCGAGCGCCGCCTGTTCGAATTGGCCGAGACCGGCCGCTATGACGGTGGTTTCCAGTCCTTCAACGATGCGGTCGCGGCCGCGATCGACATGGCGGGCGCTGCCTACCAGCGCGATGGCGGACTTTCGGGCATTTCCACCGGCATCCAGACGCTCGACCAGAAGATGGGCGGCCTGCAGCATTCGGACTTGATCATCCTTGCCGGACGTCCCGGCATGGGCAAGACGTCGCTTGCCACCAACATCGCCTTCAACATCGCCCAGGCCTATCAGCCGGGCGAAGTGATGCCGGACGGATCGCAGAAGACCGCCAATGGCGGGGTCGTCGGCTTCTACTCGCTGGAAATGTCGGGCGAGCAGCTCGCCACCCGTATCATTTCGGAGCAGACGGAAATCTCGTCCTCAAAGATCCGCCGCGGCTCGATCACGGAGACCGATTTCGAGAAGCTCGTCGCCTGCTCGCAGATGATGCAGAAGATCCCGCTCTATATCGACCAGACCGGCGGCATCTCCATCGCCCAGATGTCGGCACGCGCACGGAGGCTCAAGCGCCAACGCGGTCTCGACGTGCTTGTCGTCGACTACGTTCAGCTGATGACCGGTTCCAAGAAGGCCGGCGAGAACCGCGTTCAGGAAATCACCGAGATCACGACGGGCCTGAAGGCACTCGCCAAGGAATTGCAGGTTCCTATCATTGCGCTTTCGCAGCTCTCGCGTCAGGTCGAAAACCGCGAGGACAAGCGCCCGCAGCTCTCCGATCTTCGTGAATCGGGCTCGATCGAGCAGGACGCCGACGTGGTGATCTTCGTCTATCGCGACGAGTATTATGTGCAGAACTCCGAGCCGCGCCGTTCGCCCGACCAGATCGCGAGCGATTTCAAGGACGAAGCGTATCTCGCCTGGGAAGAAAAGATGAACCGGGCCCGCGGCATGGCCGACGTCATCATCGCCAAGCAGCGCCACGGCCCCACAGGCACCGTGACACTGGCGTTCCAGGCAGAATTCACGCGCTTCTCCGATCTCGCCGACACGTCCTATCTGCAGTATTCGCACGATAGCCACGAGTGACGGTTCAAGACGACACGCTGCCACCGGCGCTCACGCTCGACATCGATCTGGCTGCGCTGGCGGCCAATTGGCGCGCCATGGCGGCGCGTTCGGGGCCCGCGCGTGCAAGTGCGGTCGTCAAGGCGAATGGCTATGGCCTTGGCATCGAACCGGTTGTCCGGACTTTGAGCGAGGCCGGGTGCCGCGATTTCTTCACGGCGACGATCGACGAGGCCATCACGGCCCGACGCCTTGCTCCCGATGCCCGTATCCTTGTGCTGAACGGAATTTATCCCGGCACCGAGCACTGTTTCCGCAAGCATCGTCTCACGCCAATCCTGTGCTCGATGGACCAAGTTCGGCTTTGGGACGAAGCGTGCGCGCGCGATGGCCGGCTTGGCTATGCGCTGCATGTGGACACGGGCATGAACCGGCTCGGCGTGACGATGCCGGAGGCCCTGGCTCTTGCCGAACGGGAAGACACCGACCGGCCGGCGTTGATCATGAGCCACCTCGCCTGTGCGGACGATCCGGATCGTCCGGAAAACGCGCGACAACTGGAATCCTTTCAGGCGGTTAGACGCGCTTTCCGAGGCATTGAATCAAGTCTCAGCAATTCCGCCGGAATTTTCCTGGGCGGCGCCTATCTCTGCGACCTCACCCGCCCGGGGATCGCCCTTTATGGCGGCGAGGCCGTGAACCGGGCTGAAAACCCGATGCAGATTGTCGCGACGGCCAAGGCGCGCATTCTGCAGATTCGACGCGCTCCGGCCGGAAGCACGGTCAGCTACGGCGCGACCGTTCGGCTGCCCCGCGACACCACGATCGCGGTCTGCGCCGTCGGCTATGCGGACGGCTATTTGCGCAGCATCTCCGGTTCCGGCGTTCCGCTGCGCGACACCGATGCCCCGGCCCCTTCCGCCTCACTGCACGGCCAGGCAATTCCCGTTCTGGGACGGGTGACCATGGACCTTACGATGTTCGACGTCACGGACGTCGTCGGACAGGACGTACGCTGCGGCGACTTCGTGGAACTGTTCGGAAAGTCCCATGCGCTCGACGATCTGGCACGTTCCGCCGGGACCATCGGATACGAAATCCTGACGTCGCTCGGCTCGCGCTACACCAGAAACTATCGACATCCGTCACTATAATTTATGTAGATTTTTAGACAGTTTGTCGCATTTACCATTTATTGTCTTTCCGTTTGTTGGATTGATCCTGTCGGTCTATTTCCATTGCATGCATTCGATGAGCGGATGCTTGGAATGGGAAGTTGGCATTCATGCATTCCGTGGTCGACTTCGAACCGATCGCCGATCTGAAGCGCGATGGCAAAAGCCGCGCGCGCGGGACGACCATGCGGCCGGCAGAGGTCGATCCTGAAAGCTGGCAGGCGCTGGCCGAGACGGCTCTGGAAGCCAACGGCTTCCTCTCGCCCGGCCACTATCTGTCGTTGACGCTAAACACACGACAGGCACGCCTGAGCCGGATGCTGGTCTCGCGCGGGCCTCTCGGCATCAACGGACTGCTGCCCCTCACCCATGCCTGGCATGTGCTCCGCCTGCCCGTCCCGGCGCTGGTGCTTGCACAACCCTATCTTCCGCTCGGCACGCCGCTGCTCGGAACAAGTGATCCCGTGCGCGCAGCCGGAAATCTCATCGATGCCGCCAACGGAACGGGTGCGGCTCTGATCGGTCTCGGCGCCATGACGCAGGATGGCCCTGTCGCGCAGGCTTTCACCGCCGCGCTCGCCGAACGCGGATTGAAGCCGTTCATCCGGAATGCCCATGAGCGTGCCGGATTATCCGCCGAAGGTGACGCAGAAACCTATCTGCGCGGCGGTATGGGCGCCAAGAAGCTCAAGGAACTGCGCCGTCAACGCCACCGCCTCGAAGATATGGGGCCGGTGGAATTCCGCGTCGCCCGGTCGTCCGATGCGGTCCAGGCTGCGCTCTCGCGGTTCCTGGCGTTGGAGGCCGGTGGATGGAAAGGGCGTCGCGGCACTGCCTTTGCAAGCGACGCCAACGATGCCGCCTATATCAGCGGCGCATGCCGCGCGCTTGCAGGTCGCGGACAGATCGAAATCTGCGAATTGCTGGTCGATCAAGCCGTCATCGCATCGGGCCTCGTGCTGCGCAGCGGTCGCTCCGCATTCTTCTTCAAGACCGCCTATGACGAAGCGTTCGATCGCTATTCGCCAGGAGTTCAGCTGACCGTCGATCTGACGCGACACCTCTTCGACGACCCGACAATCGATCGCGCCGATTCCGTGGCCGTGGCCGATCACCCCATGATCGACCATGTCTGGCGCGAACGGATCGCCGTCTGCGATTTCCTCATCCCGACCCGCAAGGGACCGGCCGTCAATCTCTGCATCGCCGCCTTCGATGCGCGCTACCGCGCAAGATCGCTTGCCAAATCGCTCATCACCTCCATGCGGACCAGAAGGAAACCAAGTTGATGTCTTCCCTTCTTCATGTTCAGAATCAGGAATTCCAGAGCCATTTCCCGCTGCGGCCCTTCCGCATTTCGCACGATCTCGCCGGCGATCCGCGCCTGACGCTTCCTGCCATTCTAGATCTCGTCGGCAAGCTGCCGGGCGATCGTATCGAGTATAATTCGGGCAAGGTGGGCATCTCCCAGGATCCGTCGACCACCCCGCTGGTCGACCTGACACCCGACGAAGTCATCGCCCGCATCGAGACGGCCGGGGCCTGGATGGTGCTGAAGCGGATCGAAGTCGAGCCTGCCTACCGGGACCTGCTCGAAGACGCGTTGACGTCGGTCGCCAAGGCCCGCGGCCACAAAAGCGTTTCCGATGCCGGCTTCTCCGACATCCAGGGCTTTCTCTTCGTTTCCTCGCCCAATTCAACGACGCCGTTTCACTTGGACGGCGAAGACAATTTCTTCGTGCAGATCCATGGCGACAAGCAGTTCAACGTCTATGATAACGAAGACCGCGCCATCCTCTCGGAAGATCTGATCGAACATTCGCTGACGCGTCATCGCAACATGACCTTCGATCCCGCCTTCGAAAATCGCGGCATGCACAATGCGCTCAAGCCGGGCGAAGGCCTGTTCGTGCCCTATCTCTGGCCGCACTACGTGCAGACCAAGGAGAGCTATTCGATCTCGCTGGCGATCACCTGGAAAAGCCGCGCCGTGAAGCGCCGCAACAGCCTCTATCTCGCCAACTCCCTTCTGCGCCGCCGCGGCTTCGCCCAGCCTGCCCCTGGTGTTCATCGCGTCTGGGACGAGGCGAAGATCCTCGCCGTTCAGATGGGAGCGCTAGCCGTCGAGCCGCTGCGCAAGTCCGAGCGGCTGCGCAAATCCATCCGCGCCCTCGTGCTCGGCAAACGCGCCAATTATTATTACGAGAACGGCAAGACGGCTGGTGCAGCGAAAGTCAAAGCGTCCTAATAAACGCATGGAACGCTGATGGTAGGAACTGTTGCTACTCTGTGGTACGTTTTGAGCAAAGCACAGGAGTGAGCACCGATGTCCACGCATAAGCGCTCGATAGTCATCGGCGAATATTTCGACGGGTTCATCGAGTCCCAGATCGCATCCGGGCGGTTCAACAATGCCAGCGAAGTCGTCCGTGCAGGTCTGCGCCTTCTCGAGACGGAGGAGGCCAAGCTTGCCGAGCTGAGGGCGGCGATCGCTTTTGGGATCGCTGAGCTGAAGGACGGACACGGACTTTCTTATCCCTCGGGGCAAGATCTGGCTGATGACATCAAAGCGCAGTCGAGACGCAAGGCTTGAGGTCCAGCCGCAAACTTGTCGTATCGCCGACGGCTCGGGCTGATCTCGTCTCAATCCATCGCTACATTGCCGAAGACAGCCCTGCTGCTGCTGACCGATTCATCGATCAACTTGGTGCTAAGTTGGATGCTATCGCCTCGTCGCGATCGAGCGGTGTGCCGCGCGACTGGTTGGCACCGGCTCTGCGTGCATCCATCCACGGCCGATATGCTATCTATTTTCTGGTCGAGCCGACAGAAGTGCTGATCGTACGCATTCTCCACGGCGCTCGCGACATCGGTCCAGAAGATTTTGCATCGACCGACAGCTAAGCCAGAACGAAATCGAACCGGCCGAGCAGGCCATCACTCGCTTCGCTCAAGTCCATCAGGAGCCTCGGATCGTAGATGCCGTCGCGGTCGTTGTCCGGTTCGCCAGGAAAATAGAGCTGCGTCGTCAGGTGAACGCCGGCGCTCGATGCGATCCTCACGTGATAATGCCGTGTGCGGCCTGGATAGCGGCCAGGCACGATCGTTTCGAAGATAAAGCGGCCATTGCCGTCGGTCACCTGATAGCCGCGAAAGGCATAGCCCGAATTGTCGTAGGTGCCGGCGTCGTCGGCGTGCCACACGTCGACGATCATGTTCGCCCGTGGCCGGCAGGCTGGATCGACGACGAAGCCAAAGACGGTCACCGGCGTCCCTGCTCCGTCGCTTCGAAAGTCCCGCCTTTCCGGTGTCTCTGGTGTGTAGAACGGCCCTTCGGTCTGGGCGGGCGTCACATCGTCGTCAGGGCCGCAGGCCGGCGTCGACGGCAAGGGTGCGCCCTGTGCCGAAGCGCCGCCGGCCAACGCCAAGGACATCGGTGCGGCGACCCAGGCATTCAGAAATGCGCGGCGTGAAAATGCTGTGACCAAGGCAGGCCTCCTACGCTTCATGGGGTCGCGCGGGGTTCGCGCCTCACACCGTCCATGCTAGTGCATCGGGCCGATCCACGCACCAGCCGAAAGTGTCCCAGTCCGCATGGCCAAAGCCCGCACGCAATTCGTCTGTCAGAACTGCGGCACCATTCACACGCGCTGGGTCGGCAAATGCGAAGGCTGCGGCGAGTGGAACACGATCGTCGAGGACGATCCGACCGCGGGCATCGGTGGCGGGCCGGGCCGCACGCCCAAGAAAGGCCGACCAGTTGCGTTGACGGCGCTCTCCGGCGAAATCGAGGAAGCACCGCGCATTCCAACCGGCATTGCCGAGCTCGACCGCGCCACGGGCGGCGGGTTCGTACGCGGATCGGCCCTTTTGATCGGCGGTGATCCCGGCATCGGCAAATCCACCCTGCTCATGCAGGCGGCGGCCGCCCTGTCGCGGCTGGGCAGCCGTGTCATCTACGTGTCCGGCGAAGAAGCGGTTGCGCAGGTTCGCCTGCGCGCACAGCGCCTGCATGCGGCCGACACGAACGTGCTGCTGGCCGCGGAAACGAATGTCGAGGACATTCTCGCGACGCTGTCTGAAGGCAAGCGGCCCGATCTCGTCATCATCGATTCCATTCAGACGCTGTGGAGCGATCTCGCCGAAAGCGCACCTGGTACGGTGACGCAGGTGCGAGTCGGTGTCCAAGCCATGATCCGCTTTGCCAAGCAGACCGGCGCGACCGTGGTGCTCGTCGGCCACGTGACCAAGGACGGCCAGATCGCCGGTCCGCGCGTGGTCGAGCACATGGTCGATGCCGTGCTTTATTTCGAAGGCGATCGCGGCCATCACTATCGTATCCTGCGCACCGTCAAGAACCGCTTCGGGCCGACCGACGAAATCGGCGTGTTCGAAATGTCCGACAAGGGTCTGCGCGAGGTTTCCAATCCGTCCGAGCTCTTCCTTGGGGAGCGGAACGCCAAGGCGCCGGGCGCTGCAGTCTTCGCCGGCATGGAGGGCACGCGGCCGATCCTCGTCGAGATCCAGGCGCTCGTCGCGCCCTCGCCGCTCGGCACGCCCCGGCGCGCCGTCGTCGGCTGGGATTCGGCGCGATTGTCCATGATCCTCGCGGTTCTGGAAGCCCATTGCGGCGTTCGGCTGGCCCAGCATGACGTCTATCTGAACGTCGCCGGCGGCTACCGGGTCAGCGAGCCGGCGGCCGATATGGCGGTCGCCGCGGCGCTCGTTTCCTCGCTTGCCGGCCTTGCTCTCCCGGCCGATTGCGTCTATTTCGGCGAGATCAGCCTGTCGGGAGCCGTGAGGCCTGTGGCGCATACGGCGCAACGCCTCAAGGAGGCCGAGAAACTGGGATTCCAACGGGCGGTACTGCCCAGCGCATCGGCCGAAATACCCGCCTCTCGCCAGGCCGGATTGACCGAGATCGAGGCGCTTGCGGATCTGGTGGTCAAAATTGCCGGCTCGAAGAAGCGGCCAAACGACGATAGCGGAGACGCAACGCTCTGAGCGTATCTCTCAAGGGACCAAATAGCGGCGATCGTCACGAGGCCCGTGGCGCGCTTCCTGGAGTTTAAGACCGACAATGCCCATCACAATCCTGGACGGTATCCTGATCGGGATCACGCTCTTCTCGGCGGTGCTTGCCATGGTACGCGGCTTCTCACGCGAAGTGCTGTCCGTCGCATCCTGGATCGCAGCCGCATTCGCAGCCTTCTATTTCTACCCGCTGCTTTTGCCCTATGCGGCCGACTACACGACGAGCAATACGGTTGCCACGATCGGATCGGCCGCGATCATCTTTCTGATCGCGCTGATCATCGTGTCCTTCATCACCATGCGGATCGCCGATTTCATCATCGACAGCCGCATCGGCGCGCTCGATCGCACGCTCGGCTTCGTCTTCGGGGCCGCGCGCGGTGTGCTGCTTGTCGTTGTGGGCATGCTGTTCCTCAACTGGCTGATCGACGAGCCGCGCCAGCCGCCATGGGTGACCCAGGCGAAATCCAAGCCTCTTCTCGATCAGCTGGGCGAGCGCCTCGTCAACATCCTGCCGGAAGATGCCGATGCGACGATCCTCGATCGTCTGCGCGGTGGCGAGGTGGAAGTCGACGCCACGGGTGCGGCACCTCCAGCACCCGACACTGGCGCAAACTGACAAAGTGCTTATCTGAAGCAGGCAGCGATGCCTGCATGACGGCTGATTTTGGCATCCCCGCCGATCGTTGGCCGATCGGCCAGGAGCAAAGGTCCGAACCATGACGCTTCAAACGAGTCAGACCACAGACACACTCGAAGACGAAGGCGATGCCTTCCGCGACGAGTGCGGGGTTTTCGGGATTTATGGCAGGCAGGATGCTGCAGCCGTCGTCACGCTCGGGCTTCATGCCCTGCAGCATCGCGGCCAGGAAGCGGCCGGCATCGTGTCCTACGATGGCAAGCAGTTCTTCGTGGAGCGGCACATCGGCCTGATCGGCGACACGTTCACCAAGCAATCGGTCATCGACCGGCTGCAGGGAAGCCGAGCGATCGGCCATACCCGCTATTCGACGACCGGTGGCGAGGGCCTGCGCAACGTGCAGCCCTTCTTCGCGGAATTCGCCGGCGGCGGGTTCGCCGTTGCCCATAACGGCAACATCACCAATGCGATGACGCTGCAAAAGCAGCTTCAGAAGCGGGGCGCGATCTTCTCGTCGACCTCCGACACCGAGACGATCCTGCATCTGATCGCCGTCTCGAGCGGCACGCAACTGGTCGACAAATTCATCGACGCGATTACCCAGCTCGAAGGCGCTTTCTCGCTGGTTGGGCTTTCGGAAAAGAAGATGATCGGCGCGCGCGACCCGCTCGGCATCCGCCCGCTGGTGCTGGGCGACCTCGACGGCGCCTACATCCTTGCTTCCGAGACCTGTGCGCTCGACATCATCGGCGCGCGCTACGTGCGCGACATCAAGCCGGGTGAAATGGTCATCGTCACGGACAAGGGCGTCGAAAGCCGCTTTCCGTTCGAAAAGACGAAGCCGCGCTTCTGCATCTTCGAATACGTGTACTTCGCGCGGCCCGATTCCATCATCGAAGGCCGCAACGTCTACGAAGCCCGCAAGAAGATCGGTACCGAGCTCGCCATCGAAAGCCCGGTCGAGGCCGATCTCGTCGTGCCAGTACCGGATTCGGGCGTACCCGCAGCCATCGGCTTTGCGCAAGGTTCGGGCATCCCCTTCGAGCTCGGCATCATCCGCAATCATTATGTCGGGCGCACCTTCATCCAGCCCACAGCCGCCATCCGGCACATGGGTGTGAAGCTCAAGCACAACGCCAACAAGCGCATGCTGGAAGGCAAGCGCGTGGTGCTTGTCGACGATTCGATCGTGCGCGGTACGACCTCGCAGAAGATCGTCCAGATGGTGCGCGAAGCGGGCGCACGCGAAGTGCACATGCGCATCGCCTCGCCGCCGACCATGTCGTCCTGCTTCTACGGCGTCGATACGCCGGAGAAGGCGAAGCTCCTCGCCTCGCGCATGTCGATCGAGGAAATGGCGGACTTCATCCGAGTCGACAGCCTCGCTTTCCTTTCGATCGACGGGCTCTACAGAGCCGTCAACGAACCGTCGCGCAACAACGAGCAGCCGCAGTTCTGCGATGCCTGCTTTACCGGCGATTACCCGACTGCGCTCACCGACCATGATGGCGTCGACAATGTGCGCACGCTCTCGCTTCTTGCCAACAACGGATAAGTGACCCCCATGCTCGACCTCAAGGGGCGCATCGCGCTCGTCACCGGCGCGTCGCGCGGTATCGGCTATTTCACCGCGCTCGAGCTGGCGAAATCCGGCGCGCATGTGATCGCCGTTGCCCGGACCGTCGGTGGATTGGAAGAGCTCGACGACGAGATCAAAGCGGTTGGCGGAACCGCCACGCTCGTGCCGCTCGACCTCGCCGACATGAAGGCGATCGATGCGCTCGGCGGCTCGATCCACGAACGCTGGGGCAAGCTTGACGTTCTCGTTGCCAATGCTGGGCTTCTCGGCACAATCGCGCCGATCGGGCACACGAAGGCGAAGGATTTCGAGAAGGTGATGACTATCAACGTCAACGCCACATGGCGGTTGATGCGCACGGTCGAACCGCTGATCAAGGCGTCCGACGCTGGCCGCGGCATTTTCCTGTCGTCAGGCGTTGCCCATTCATGCCGGCCGTTCTGGGGCGCTTATGCGGCCTCCAAGGCTGCGATCGAAACCATGGCGCGGGTCTGGGCGAACGAGTTGGTCAATTTCGGCGTACGGATCAACAATGTGAACCCGGGTGCGACGCGCACTGCAATGCGCGCTCAGGCGGTCCCGGGCGAGAACCCGTCGACCCTGCCCGACCCGCGCGACGTCGCCGCGAAAAT
Source organism: Rhizobium sp. EC-SD404 (assembly GCF_902498825.1). Lineage (NCBI taxonomy): Bacteria > Pseudomonadati > Pseudomonadota > Alphaproteobacteria > Hyphomicrobiales > Rhizobiaceae > Rhizobium > Rhizobium sp. EC-SD404. The sequence continues at coordinate 1,859,327 of NZ_LR701459.1, read as the reverse complement.
CGTCAAGCTTGCGGATCCGGCATTGGCCGAGAACGGCATGCTCTTCGACGTGCGGCAGGACCGCTTCCTCGCCTATCGCGATCCGGAATAATCCGGGTCACAAACGGTCCTGCTCTTCCGTCGAGACCGCTGCTGCTTCCTTCGGCCGGCCATAGGTGCGGCGCCAGGCGCGGTAGCCCATTGGCAGCGTCGCCAGATAGATCAAAGCGGTGACCGCGAGCGTGGCCCAGATATAGCTCATCAGAAGCGCGACGTAGATCGCAATGGCGATCAGCACCGGCAAAACCAGATCGCGGCGGATGCGACCCACGGCCTTGCCGGAGTAGACCGGCAGTCGCGAGACCAGCAGGAACGCGATGAGCGCCGTATAGATAATCGCGGCACCGGCAAAGACGGGTCCTGGTTCGAAGCCGAGATGGCCGAGATAGACCGGCAGCAGCACCAGCATGGCGCCGAAGGGTGCCGGCACACCGACGAAATAGTTCGACTGCCATTTTGCCTTCGGCCGTTCGTCCATCACGTTGAAGCGTGCGAGACGCAGAGCCGCTGCAAGCACGTAGATCAGCGCTGCGATCCAGCCGAACGACTCTGCCTGGTTCAGGAGATAGGCATAGAGAACCAGTGCGGGAGCGACGCCGAAATTCACGATGTCGGCGAGCGAATCCATCTGAGCGCCGAATCGGGATGAGGATTTCATCAGGCGCGCGACGCGGCCATCGACGCCGTCCAGAAACGCCGCGACGAGGACCATGATCACCGCCATTTCCACGCGACCTTCGAAAGCGAGGCGGATGCCCGTCAGGCCGGCGCAGATGGCGAGAACCGTGATGATCGTCGGGATCATCATGCGGAAGGAGATTTCGCGCAGGCGCGGACCCATGCCGCTGTCGGGATCGCTCTCATCGTGGTCGGGATCGAACGAGCTGAAGGGCTGATCTAGAAAATCGTCGGTCTCGGCGTCGTCGCGTGGTCGCTCTGTCATCCGTGGTCCTCGATGTTTTTCGGCCTTCCTTTGCCGAGCAGATCAGTCGCGGCGGGTGACCACCGGGCCTTTGGGCGAGTTGAATTCCGCGATGACCGTCTCGCCGGCGATCGCCGTCTGGCCAATGGCAACGCGCGGACGAGCGCCTTCCGGCAGGAAGACATCGAGCCGCGAACCGAAGCGGATCAGGCCGAACCGTCCACCCGTTTCCAGGCGATCGCCCTCCTCGGCAAAGCAGAGAATGCGGCGGGCGACGAGGCCGGCGATTTGGACAACGCCGATTTCACCGCGGGTGGTCGTGATTACCATGCCGTTACGCTCGTTTTCGGTGCTCGCCTTGTCCAGTTCGGCGTTGAGGAACGAGCCCTTGGAATAGACGATCCGATCGATCGAGCCGGCAAGCGGCGCGCGGTTCACATGGCAATCGAACACATTCATGAAGACCGAGATCCGAAGCATCGGCGCGGCGCCCAGCTCAAGCTCGGCGGGCGGGACGACGCGGGTGACGGCCGACACCCTGCCATCCGCCGGGCTGATCACCAGATCCTCGTCGATCGGCGTTACCCGTTCCGGGTCGCGGAAGAAATAGACGCACCAGGCCGTGAGGATCAGTCCGATCCAGAACAGCCAATCTGCGACGAAGCCGAGAAGGATCGCCGCCACCAGAAATACGGCGATAAAGGGGTAGCCCTCCCGCCGCACGGGGACGAGCACGTTTCTGATACTGTGCCAGACGTCCATGTCTTCTCACTCTCCGCTAACGATGCATGCGGGCCTTCGCCCCGATTGCGATGCGAGGGCTCTAACTCGTTAGCACCTCAGCGGCAACGGTCGGACTGTGGATGGGTTCCTCGAATGCGGGTCGAAGGGATCAGGCAGGGTCGCGCTCGGGCGTTCTGCGACGAACGACCACGCCCAACTCGTCTTCTTCCTGCACCTTCTTGAGCTTCTCTTCCGCTTCGATCGCTTCGCGCTGCCTGTCCCACATGGCCGTGTAGAGACCACCCTGTGCAATCAGGCGGGCGTGGGGACCGCGCTCGGCGATCTTCCCATCCTGCAGCACGATGATCTCATCGGCGCCGATGACGGTCGACAGGCGGTGGGCGATCACGAGCGTGGTGCGGCCCCTGGAGACGAAATCGAGCGATGTCTGGATTTCCTGCTCGGTGGCGGTATCCAGCGCCGACGTGGCCTCGTCCAGGATGAGGATCGGCGGGGCCTTCAGGATCGTTCGCGCGATGGCGACACGCTGCTTTTCTCCGCCGGAAAGCTTGAGGCCACGCTCGCCGACCATCGTGCGGTACCCATCCGGCAGCGACGAGATGAATCGCCCGACCTGCGCGAGATCGGCGGCTTGCCGAACCTCCGCCTCGGTCGCATCGACACGGCCGTAACGGATGTTGTATTCCAGCGTGTCGTTGAAGAGCACCGTATCCTGCGGAACCATGCCGATGACGGCGCGCAAGGATTTCTGGGTCACATCGCGCACATCCTGCCCGTCGATCGTCACGCTGCCCTGCTGCACGTCATAGAAGCGATAGAGCAGCCGCGAGATGGTCGACTTGCCTGCACCCGAAGGTCCGACGATCGCCACCGTATGACCAGCCGGCACTTCGAAAGAAATGCCTTTCAGGATGGGCCGTGCGGCATCGTAGGCGAAATGCACATTGTCGAAGCGGATCGCGCCGGTGCCGACGACGAGCGCGGCAGCTCCGGCTTTATCGGTGATTTCCGGATCGACCTCCAGGAGATCGAACATCTGCTCGATGTCGGTCAGGCCCTGGCGGATCTCGCGGTAGACGAAGCCGATGAAGTTCAGCGGCACGGACAGCTGCATCAGCATCGCGTTGACGAAGACGAAATCGCCGATCGTCTGCTCGCCGCGCTGGACGGCCATGGCCGAGAGCACCATCATCAGTGTCATTCCGATACCGAAGATGACGCCCTGCCCCATATTGAGCCAGCCGAGCGAGGTCCAAACCTGGGTCGCCGACTTCTCGTATCGCTCCATGGACTGATCGAAGCGGTTCGCTTCCATCGTCTCGTTGCCGAAATATTTGACCGTCTCGAAATTGAGGAGCGAGTCGATCGCCTTGGTGTTCGCTTCCGTGTCGGAGTTGTTCATGGCGCGGCGGATGCCGATGCGCCAATCGGATGCGCGGATCGTGAACCAGCTATAGAAAAACACGGTTAAAGCCGTGATGGCGAAATAGGAAAAGCCGAACGCGAAGGCGAAGATCGCCGCGACCATCGCGAATTCCAGGAGCGTAGGCACGGTGTTCAGGATCGTGAAGCGGACAATTGTTTCGATGCCTTTGGTGCCGCGCTCGATGATGCGCGACAGGCCGCCGGTGCGGCGCTCGAGGTGAAAGCGCAGCGACAATTGGTGCATGTGCACGAAGGTCTGGTAGGCCAGGCGACGCACGGCATATTGCCCGACGCTGGCAAAGAGCGCGTCTCGCAGCTGGTTCAGGCCCCACTGCACGATGCGGGCAGCGTTGTAGGCGATGACCAGCATGACGCCGCCGAGCATGAGCTGCGGCACGAAATCCGGCATCTGCAGCTCGCCGTTCAGTGAATCCGTCGCCCATTTGAAGAAATAGGGTACGACGATCAGAACCATCTTCGACAGGACGAGGAACAGCGTCGCCCAGACGACGCGGCGCTTCAGATCCGGCCGAGCGGACGGCCACATATAGGGCCAGAGGTTGCGCAACGTCTGGAGCGGATTGCCGGAATCCGCCGACACAGTTTTCGAGGCCATGGGTATTTACCTTCCGCCGGCACCGACCGGCTCATCACACCGCGCCTTCTTCGGCGCGACGCAGCAACTTTCAAGCAATCCGCCAAGGTCGGCCGCCAGATGCGACACCGCCTGCTCGTCGAGACTGTACCGAGAGGCCTGGCGATCCGGCTGGTAGACGACGAGACCGGCCTGCACGAGCGTGCGCAGATGCTGCGACACGGTCGACTGGGCAAGACCGATTTCCAAGACGACGTCCTTGCAGCAGCACGCATCGCGATGGGCCAGCATGCGCAGGATCTTCAGGCGCACCGGATGGGCAAGCGCTTGCAGGCGCTCGGCCATCGCCGCGTCACCTGCCCCCGCTTCCGACAATGGTCTACAGTAGCTCTTCATCGTTGATCGGCGATATACGATGAACGCGACGGTGTCCAGATCGTATGCAAGCTTATCGACGCCCGGCCGACATTCGCCGGACGCCTAGAGCGAGGCACGCTGGCCGGCTTCAGTCTGCCCGGAGACGATCGCGATGGAGTTGCTCGGAATTCTCCAGCGCTTCGTCGGGAACGTTGAAGATCTGCCCTGGCAGGATGCGGTCGGGATTGGCGATCTGCTGCTGGTTCGCAAGATAGATCGTCGTGTACCGTACGCCCTGGCCATAGACCCGGCGGGAAATCTGCCACAGCGTATCGCCGCGTCGGATGATGACCGAAGCGGGAGACGGCGTCAGAGCCTCCTGTGTCACCGTCACGGGCTCGCCTGCCGGTTGGGCAGCGGCCGTCTCGGTTTCCGCGGGTGCTTGCGCGTCGCTCGATGCGGTATCGGCTTCACCCGCCGGGCTGAAGGCTGGTGACGAGCCGCCGGATGCGGTCGAGGCTTCGCCCGACGGCGCATCGTCCTGTGGCTGGGGCGCGGATGTGTCGGGCGCAGAAGTATCGGGCTCGGTTGCGGCGAGACGATCGGTCCGGCCTGGCGCCGTCGTTTCGCCTCCACTGGCAAGGGCATCGGGCGCGGATGCTTCGAGACGATCTTCGGCAGCTTCGATGGCGGTTGGCGAAGGATCGGTGACGACCGCGATGTCGTCTTCCAGCGACGGGGATTCCGCTGCGGCAATTGCTGCGGCCATGCCGCCTTCGGGCCGATCGAACGGGACCAGAGCGCGCGCGACGACCGTTCCGGACGGATCGATGAGGTCGGCGCGGATGGTGTGCTCTCCGACGCTCAGGGCCATCTGGCCCTCGACGAGGAAGCGCCCTTCGCTGTTGGCGCGGTCGTCGCCGACGAGTTGATCGTCGGCATAGACACGGACTTCCGTGCCGCGCGGCGACGAACCGGCGACGAAGAGCCGCTCGTCTTCGACTTCGACGGCATCGATGCGGACCTGTGCCGTCGTAGCCTCGGGCGTTTGCGCCGCGTCCTGTTGCGGCTCAGGGGCGAGTGCCGCCACATCCGCTTGATCTTCGGCCGCAGTGGGAGCGGCGTCAGCCGTATCGACAGGTGTCTCCGCGGTGCGGGCTGCGCCCTCTTCCTGCTGCGCCATGTCGCTTACGGCATCAGCCGTCGGCGTGGATGGTTCTGGCGTATTCGAAACGTCGGGTGCAATGGTCGTCGTCGAAGCGGCGACGTCGCCCGATGGCTGCGGCATAGCTTCGCCGGTCGCGCTCGGCGCGTTGACGATGCGACTGGCCTCTCCGGGGCGCGTGACCATGGCGAGCAATTCGCTGCCGCCATCGCGCGGAATGCTGATCGTCGCGATCTCTTCGGAAAACACCTGCGGTTCGTCGTCGTCAGTCACGCGCAGCGTAAGCTGATAGTCACCCGGTTCTAGAGGCTCGTCGAACACGGCTGCGAAGTCGCCGCTCGGGCCCACATCCGCCGAAGCGACCACGTCTTCACCGTTCATCACGTCCACGCGCGTACCGGGCTCGGCGCGGCCGGCGATGACGGTGGAGCCGTCAGGCTCGACGCGCAGCAGGTCGAAGCCGGGCTCCGAAGGGTCAGAGCTCGGATCGGCTGCGGTTTCCAGTGCTGCATCCGGAGCCACAGCATCCGCCGCACCGGCAGTCTCGTCAGCGGTTGCTGCCTCAGTCATTTCATCGGTCGGTGCTTGGGCAGTGGCAGCCTCATCGACAGGAGCGGTTTGCTGATCAACGCCGGCTGGCGCTTCCGACGCAGCTTCCTCATCGGCCACGGTGCGATCCTGCCGACCCTCGGCTGTCTGATCGCCGCTCGGCTCGGATGTCGTGGCAGCCGGTGCCGTTTCTGGCGCCGCTGCCGTCTCCTCCAATGCCGCCTGTTCTGCTGCCGGTTCCAAAAAGCGCGGTGCCACGAAGAGCACGCCGAAAGCGATAACCCCCAGCAGTCCACACAGCGCCAGAAGCCCGCCATTCCCCTTATTCATCGATTTTCTCCAAACGGGGCCCGAACCCGTTCAATTTTAATACACGCTAGCGATTTTGGAGACACGTAACAAGTATCGTGCCAATTGCTTCAAATGCGCATCGAATTCAACGAATAACGCGGCTCGGCAACGCTTGACGCACGCGCCTTTGAAAGGCTTCCTCCCCGGCATGACACAATCGATGAAAGAGATTCGCGCCGTCTGCGTTTACTGCGGCTCCCAGCCCGGTCGTAACGGCGTCTACACCGAAGCCGGACGGGCGCTTGGCCGCTCCATTGCCTCGCACGGGCTTCGCCTCGTCTATGGCGGCGGAACGCGCGGCGTCATGGGCGCAGTCGCCGATGGCGTTCTAAGCGGCGGCGGCGCGGTGACGGGGATCATCCCCGAATTTCTCATGGAGAAAGAAGCCACCAAGCAGGCGCTCGGCCAGCTGGACGAACTGATCGTCACCGAGGACATGCACAAGCGCAAGCACACCATGTTCGAACGGGCCGACGCATTCGTCACCCTGCCCGGCGGGATCGGCACGCTTGAGGAAATCATCGAAATCATGACCTGGGCGCAGCTTGGTCGGCACAAGAAGCCGATGGTGCTCGCCAATATCGACGGGTTCTGGGACCCGCTGATCGCCCTGATGGACCACATGGCCGCCGAGGGTTTCCTGCATACGGCGCATCTCGTACAGCCCCTCGTCATCGACAAGATCGACGACATCGTCCCGGCCATCATCGCGGCCGGCACCCAACTCAACGGCAAATCCGGCGAAGCCGACATCATCGACCGGATGTAGAGCCGGTTCGACATCAAAAGCTTTTCGTCTTGGCGCGAGTGACTATGTTGTGGGTTGCCGCACCATCGTCCTCCCGCTGAGAGTATCCCCCGACCCATGGCCACATTGTCCGAGAAGCCTCGTCTTGAAGTTCGCAACGCCGTTGCGGGAGACGTCAAGGCGATCATCGCACTGACCTCGCGCGTCTATCCGGAAGAAACGCCCTATCAGCCGGGCATCATCCGGGGACAGATCAATGCGTTTCCGGAAGGCCAGTTCGTCGCCGTTTTCGATGGCGAGATCGTCGGATATGCCGCCACGCTGCAACTGGCGGAGCGCCAGATCTTCCGCCAGCACACCTGGGACGACATCACCGGCGGCGGCTATGCCAGCCGGCACAATGGTAAGGGCGACTGGCTCTACGGCGTGGAAATCTGCGTCGACCCCGGCCGGCGCCGCGCCAAGATCGGCAAGCGGCTCTACGAAGTCCGTCAGCGGCTGTGCGAACAGCTGGAACTCAAGGGCATAGCCTTTGGCGGTCGGCTCGCCGGCTACAAGCGGTCGAAGAAGGCCTATCCGAAACCAGACGATTATCTCGAAGCGGTGAAGGCACGCGACGTCGAAGATCCGGTGATTTCGTTCCAGATGCGGCTCGGTTTCGAGCCGGCCCGTGTCCTGCGACGCTACCATCCGGAAGACAAGCCGGCGGGCGGCCACGCGGCGCTGATGGTCTGGAACAACCCCTATTTCGATCCGAACGCCGCAACGCAGCCGCTTTCGCATCGCGGACGCGATACCGTTCGCGTCACGACGGTGCAGATTGCCGCGCGCAAGGTCGCGACCCATGACGAGTTCTTCGACCATGTGCGCTATTTCGTCGAAGTCGCGGCCGATTACGGCTCGGACTTCGTCGTCTTTCCGGAGCTCTTCACGCTGATCCTTCTCTCCAGCGAGCCGGAACGGCCGCCATCGGAGGCGATCAAGCGGCTCAGCGCCTATACGCCGGAATTCGTCGAGCGCATGCAGGCGATGGCGCTCGGCTGCAACATCAACATCATCGGCGGATCGCATCCGACGATCGCCGAGGACGGCGATATACAGAACGTGTCCTATGTGTTCCTGCGCGACGGCACGATCCATGCGCAGGAGAAGCTTCATCCCACGCCCGACGAGCGGGAATATTGGGGCATCGTCGGTGGCGACGTGACGGATGTCATCGATACCGACTGCGGGCCGATCGGCGTGATGATCTGCTACGATTCGGAATTCCCGGAAGTGGCGCGGCGCCTCGCCGACCAGGGCGCACGCATCCTGTTCGTGCCCTACTGCACCGACACGCGGCATGGCCATTTGCGCGTGCGCTATTGCGCGGCCGCGCGCGCGATCGAAAACCAGTGCTACGTCGTCACCTCGGGCATCACGGGCAATCTCTCCAATGTCGACAATCTCGACATCAACTACGCCCAGTCCGCGATCCTCACGCCTTGCGACATGCCGTTCGCGCGTGACGGCATCGCGGCGGAAGCAAGCGTCAATGTGGAGATGGTCACGGTCGCCGACCTGAACATCGGCACCATCCAGTGGGCGCGCGCCCAAGGAGCGGTGCGCAACCTGCGCGATCGCCGCTTCGATCTCTATCGCGTGCGCTGGAGCGACGGCGGCTGATCGAGACCGTCACATGACTGTCAGCGGAACCTGATTTGTTCCTATGCTCATAGCAGCGTGGGAACTTGCCGATGTCGATCCGAACGATTCTTCTCACAATTCTTTGGCAGGTGCCGCTCGCTCTTGCTGCCACGGTCGGCTTTGCCCAGGAGCCAATTCCGGCCGATCTCGGTCCGCGTCCCTTCTATCTCGTCGGCGATCTGGAAGATGGCGACCTGAAATCCGCGCTTCAGGCCTGCGAGGCGGGCCCGTTCTACCGCAGCGAATTTTCGATCGGGCACCGCGGCGCGCCGCTGCAGTTTCCCGAGCACACGCGAGAATCCTACGTGGCTGCTGCCCGCATGGGCGCCGGCATCCTTGAATGCGACGTGGCTTTCACCAAGGATCGCGAACTCGTGTGCCGGCACAGCCAGTGCGATCTTCACACCACGACGAACATTCTGGCCACCGGTCTTGCCGGCAAATGCAGCGTACCCTTCACACCGGCGGATCCGCAGACCGGCCGCGAAGCCTCAGCGCAATGCTGCACGTCCGATCTGACGCTAGCGGAGTTTCAGACGTTGCGGGGCAAGATGGACAGCTTCGATGCCGGCGCCGAGACTGCCGAAGCCTATCTCGGCGGCACGGCGGCCTGGCGGACGGATCTCTACGCGCAGAACGGCACACTGATGACGCATGCCGAATCCATCGCGCTCTTTGCCGAGTTCGGCGTGAAGATGACGCCGGAATTGAAATCCCCTGAGGTCGCCATGCCCCATGAGGGCAGCTACACGCAGGAAGATTACGCGGCCCAGATGCTGCAGGACTACCGCGACGCGGGCGTCGCACCGGCGAATGTCTATCCTCAGTCGTTCGATCTGAACGACGTCTGGTACTGGATCGAAAATCATCCCGATTTCGCCGATCGCGTGGTCTATCTCGATGGTCGCGACAGCGACGACAGCTTCGACCCCATGGATCTCGCCACGCTCGATCCGTCCATGGCGGAACTGGCCGAGCGCGGCCTGAAGATCATCGCGCCGCCAATCTGGATGCTGGTGACGACCGACGAGAATGGCACGATCGTGCCGTCGGCTTATGCGACCGCAGCCAAGGACGCCGGCCTCGAGATCATCGCCTGGTCGCTGGAACGCTCCGGCCCGCTTGCCGGAGGTGGCGGCTATTACTTCCAGTCCGTCGCAGATGCCATCAACCGCGATGGTGACGTGCTGGAAGTCCTCGACGTGCTCGCCACCGACGTCGGCGTCATGGGCGTCTTTTCCGACTGGCCGGCGACGACGACCTTCTACGCCAACTGCATGGGGCTCGACTGAGCACCTTTCCGGTTCTCAAGCCGTTTTCGGGCGCCTCAAAAGCGTCGATGTATAGATTGCCAGCGCGATCCAGATCAGGGCGAAAGCCGCAATCTGCGGCCCGGCGAACGGCTCACCGAAGAAGAACACCGCGATCAGCAGCACGAGCGTCGGCACGCTGTACTGCATCAGGCCGATGGTCGCGAGGCGGAGACCCTTAGCGCCGAAAGCGAACAGCACGAGCGGGATCGCCGTGACGGGCCCTGCCGCAATCAGCATCCATGTGTCGAAGGTGCTGCCTGCGAGGAAATGGCTTTCGCCCTGCGCGATGAACCAGCCGATCAGGACGAGTGCGATCGGCGTCAGGATAATGACTTCCAGCAGGAATCCCTGGCTCGGGCCGATCGGCAGCGTCTTGCGCAGATAGCCGTAGGTCGCGAAGGAAAACGCCAGGACCAGCGATATCCAGGGCAGCTTTCCGGCAAAGACCGTGAGAATGATGACGGCGAGACCCGCAAGCGCGATCGCCACCCACTGCAGCCGGCTCGGTTTTTCGCCGAGCAGGAAGACGCCCATCAGCACGCTGATCAGCGGATTGATGTAATAGCCGAGCGAGGCTTCAAGCGCCTGGTTCGAGGCGATCGCATAGACATAGACGCCCCAGTTGATCGAGATGATGATGGCAGTCACCGCCGCCATGGCGACGACCTTTGGCGATCTGAACGCGGTCATCAGGTCTGCGGTGCGGCCGAGCCAAATGAGGATCACGGCGCCCGCCGGTACCGCCCAGAGAATGCGGTGGGCGACGATCTCGACCGGGTTGATGTGGGCGAGCGCTTTCATGAAGAACGGCAGGACGAGACCCCACAGCAGGTAGGCGGCACCGGCCGTGACGAAACCCTGCGCCGTATCTCCGGTTGCTATCGGCGTGTTTGCGCCGGCTGCAGCCGGGCCCGGCGCACCGCAATCTTCTGAGCGTTTCATTCGAAGTACTGCCTACTCGGCGGCGACGCGGCCGGCCTGTTCGCGATTCTTGAGAAGCTTGTAGATGACACTGTCCATCAGCGCCTGGAAGGAGGCATCGATGATGTTGTCGGAAACACCCACGGTCCACCAACGATCCGTCGTCGCGTCGCTCGATTCGATGAGGACACGGGTAATCGCTTCGGTGCCGCCATTGAGGATACGGACCTTATAGTCCACCAGCTCCAGATCGGCGATATCGGCCTGGAATTTGCCAAGATCCTTGCGCAGCGCGATGTCGAGCGCGTTGACCGGGCCCTGCCCCTCAGCCACCGACAGGATCTCCTCGCCATCGACGATGACGCGCACGACGGCTTCCGACACGGTCTTCAGATTGCCGAGCGCATCGAACCGGCGCTCCACCATGACCCGGAAGCTCTGCACCTCGAAGAAATCAGGCACGCGGCCGAGTGTGCGGCGGGCCAGAAGCTCGAAGCTCGCATCGGCCGCCTCATAGGCATAGCCAGACGCCTCGCGTTCCTTGACCAGCGAGATCAACCTGTCGAGCTTCGGATCGTCCTTGGCGACCTCGATGCCGCGCCGCTTCAGCGCGTTGAGGAAGTTCGACTTGCCGCCCTGGTCGGACACCATGACGCGGCGCTGATTGCCGACGCTTTCCGGGTCGACATGCTCGTAGGTCTTCGGATCCTTCAGCAGTGCGGAGGCGTGGATGCCTGCTTTCGTCGCAAAGGCAGACTGCCCGACATAGGGCGCCTGATGTTCCGGGTTGCGGTTCAACAGCTCATCGAAGGTGCGCGAAAGCCGCGTCAGATCGGTCAGCTTGTCGCTGTCGATGCCGAGTTCGAAACGCTCGGCATAAAGCGGCTTGAGCATCAGCGTCGGGATCAGCGTCACGAGATTGGCGTTGCCGCAGCGCTCGCCGATGCCGTTCAGCGTGCCCTGGATCTGGCGCACGCCCGCCTCCACCGCCGCCAGCGAGTTGGCGACTGCCTGGCCCGTATCGTTGTGCGCATGGATACCGAGATTGCCGCCTGGGATACCCGTCTCGATCAAATCCCTCACGATCCGCGCCACTTCGCCGGGCAGCGTGCCGCCATTGGTATCGCAGAGAACCACCCAGCGGGCGCCTGCCTCATAGGCGGTCTTCGCGCATGCCGTCGCGTAGGCCGGGTTGGCCTTGTAGCCATCGAAGAAGTGCTCGCAATCGACCAGCGCTTCCTTGCCGGCAGCAACGGTCGCCTCGACCGAAGCCTTGATGCATTCAAGATTTTCGTCGTTGGAGATGCCGAGCGCGACGTCGACATGGTAGTCCCAGCTCTTCGCCACGAAACACACCGCGTCGCCCGCCGCCTGAATGAGCGCCGCAAGCCCCGGATCATTGGACGCCGAGACCCCTGCCCGCTTCGTCATGCCGAAGGCGACGAAGGCGGCCTTTTTCGTCCGCTTCTTTTCAAAAAACGCCGTGTCGGTCGGGTTGGCGCCGGGATATCCGCCTTCGACGTAATCCAGCCCGAACGTGTCGAGCATCGACGCGATCAACGTCTTGTCTTTGACCGAGAAATCGATACCGGGCGTCTGCTGCCCATCCCGCAACGTCGTATCGAAAAGGTAGAGGCGTTCGCGGGTCATTGCCGGCGCTCCAGCAGGCGGGCCGACGCCCGATCCTCGTTTGCACGTCCTCGTGCGCTGCGCTTCTGCGGGCGTGCGGGCGTCTGTTGCCCATCCCGCAACGTCGTATCGAAAAGGTAGAGGCGTTCGCGTGTCATGATGCGCACCCTGCAAATCTGTCCGTCGCGCGGATCAGCTGATCGAGGATTCCCGGCTCGGTGAAGGCGTGGCCCGCACCCTCGACGATGTGGAATTCGGCTTCCGGCCAGGCCTTGTGCAGCGCCCACGCGAAACGCAGAGGGCACGGCATATCATAGCGGCCATGAACGATGACACCCGGAATCCGCCGGATCTTGTGCGCGTCGCGAATGAGTTGGCCATCCTCCAGCCAACCGGCATGGACGAAGAAATGATTCTCGATGCGCGCGAAGGCGAGCGCGAATTCGTTCTGGCCGAACACGGTGCTGGTTTCCGGCTCCGGCAACAGCGTGATCGTCTCTCCTTCCCAGACGCTCCAGGCCTTGGCGGCGGCAAGGCGCGTTGCGGCATCATCGCTCGTCAGGCGCTTGCGATAGGCGTTTAGCATGTCGCCACGTTCGGCTTCGGGAATGGGCTCGACGAAGCGCTCCCACTTGTCGGGAAACATCTCCGAGACGCCGAAGCGATAATACCAGTCCATCTCCGCCTTCGTCAGCGTGTAAATGCCCCGGAGCACCAGTTCCGAGACGTGCTCTGGATGGGTCTCGGCGTAGGCAAGAGCGAGAGTCGATCCCCAGGATCCGCCGAAGACGAGCCATTTGTCGACGCCGACCATGGCGCGCAGACGCTCGATGTCGCCGACCAGATGCCAGGTGGTGTTGGCTTCCAGTTCCGCGTGCGGCGTGGACCGGCCGCAGCCACGCTGATCGAACAGCAGCACGTCGTAGCGCGCGGGATCAAACACCCTGCGCTGCTTCGGCGAGATGCCGCCACCTGGCCCGCCATGAAGGAAGACGGCGGGTTTCGCGCCTTTCGTCCCGACGCGCTCGTAATAGATCACATGGCCGTCGCCCACATCGAGCGTGCCGGTCTCATAGGGCTCGATTTCGGGATAGAACCCGCGCAGTGCACTCATCGGTCATCGCCTTCCAAACGCCAGCGATCGGTGTCGTGATCCGGATGCTGGTAGGACCGGATCGATTGGAGGAAGGGGTTCTCGGCCTCGTCGTCGGCGGTCGTGCGTACCGGAAGCGCGTTCAGCCCGTCCACATAAGGCAGCTTGCCTTCCACCCCGAAGACGATCTCAGGCGCAATCGCGCTCGGATCGTCGAAGGCCCCGATGGACAATGCCGGGCCGTCCGGCGCCTCATAGGTCAGTGGCGTGCCGCACGCGGCGCAGAAGCCCCGCTCCACATGGTTCGAAGAACGATACCGCGCCGGCTCGCCACGGCTCCAGACGAGGCTTTCCGCCTCCACCGAAACCAGCGGCGCAAAGAAATTGCCATACGCCTTCTGGCACATGCGGCAATGGCAGATCGACGCCTTGCCGAGCGCGCCGCGCACGTGAAACCGCACCGCCCCACATTGGCACCCGCCGGAAAATTCGGGCGTGGAGGAAAGGGTCATCGCTTGACCTCCCATGTGGTCACGCGCTCGCCGGTGGCGGGATCCTTTCCGTCCTTCAGCTGAACGCCTTGCGCCAGAAGCTCGTCGCGAATGCGGTCGGCTTCGGACCAGTTCTTGTTCGCGATGAAGACAAGGCGCTGCGAAATTATCGCTTCAACATCCGCTGCGCCAAACTCGGCAGAGAATGTCAGAGCCTCCATCTGCTCGTGGTAGCGGATGGGAGATAAACCTAGAATTGCCAATGCGATGAGGCCCGCAGGCGTACCTCGGCCCGATCCACTCACAAGCTCTGATACGCGATTGACTGCTGGATAGAGATTCAGGTCATCACGCAGATAGGACATAAATAGTTCGTCGGGCTGAGCATCCAAATCTGCCTGTGCTTCGTCGACATCCTCGGCCCATCCTCGAAGCAGCGCCTCGGCCTCCTCCAGCCGCCTCACGCTGAAATCTATCGGCTCGCGGTAATGCGTCATCAGCATGGCGAGGCGCAGCACCTCGCCCGGCCACTTTCGGCCGCCGAACTTTTCGGTTTCCAACAATTCGTTGATGGTGACGAAATTGCCCTCGCTCTTCGACATCTTGCGGCCTTCCACCTGGAGGAAGCCGTTGTGCATCCAGATGTTGGCCATGACGTCCGTGCCGTGGGCGCAACGCGACTGGGCGATCTCGTTTTCGTGGTGAGGGAAGATGAGGTCCAGGCCGCCGCCATGGATATCGAAGGTCTGGCCCAGATAGGCGGCCGACATGGCGGAGCATTCGATGTGCCAGCCGGGACGGCCGCGGATGGCGAGGCTGCGGGAATCGGACATATGGAAATGCGCGTCCCAGCCGGGCTCGTCGGCGGAGGATTCCTTCCACAGCACGAAGTCGCCGGGGTTCTTCTTGTGGCGCTCGACCGCAACACGGGCGCCAGCCTGCTGGTCTTCGAGCCTACGGTTGGAGAGCTTGCCGTAGTCGCCCATCGAAGAGACGTCGAACAGGATTTCGCCTGCCGCGTCATAGGCATGGCCGCGGCTGATGAGAGATTGAATCAGGCTCACCATGTCCGTCTTGCCGTCCGGTCGTGGCAATACGAAATCGGTCGCGCGGGGCTGGACCGTCGGCGCCAGGCAACCGAGCGCCTTCGCGTCGGCCTGGAACTGCGCCTCGGTCTTTTCGGTGACGGCGCGGATCGCCTCGTTCAGCGGCAGGTTCGGATAGTCGCGCAGGGCCCTCGCGTTGATCTTGTCGTCCACATCGGTGATGTTGCGGACATAGGTGACGTGATCCTCGCCATAGACATGGCGCAGAAGCCGGAAGAGCACGTCGAAGACGATGACGGGGCGGGCATTGCCGATATGGGCATAGTCGTAGACCGTCGGCCCGCAGACATACATGCGCACATTGTCGGGATCGATGGGGGCGAAAGCCTCCTTCGTCCGCGTCAGGGTGTTGTAGAGCTTGAGTTCAGGCCTCTCGCCCATCGGTGACAATCTCCCGTGCCTGCTGGCCGGGGCGTTTGTCGTCTTTCGATAGTGCTTAGGACGAAACGAGCCGGGCCAGCGATGTCGCTAGCAAATAATGATCCGGCAAATGCAGGTGGCGAAGGCGCCATGACGCTGTTGCATGGGGCCAAGCTTATCGCGCCTTGCCGCGGTACGGTCAAGCCTTCGTAGATCTCGTCAAAAAGTGGCGAGGGTCACCCGTTCAGGGGATGGACAGCGCGCCGGTGCCAGCGCTTTGTCGAAGCTTGCCAGTTCATCGTCCCGGCCCGTCAAAGTGCCCCAATCACTGGGCCGGTCACTGACCCGGTGTGTGTCGCAAAAACCGCACCGGGTCTTTCTTTCCGAGCTGTCCGCATTTCCCGCAAAATGTCGTGATTAGTAAGAATCACTTGCATGTAAGCATCGGCCTACGGAGGAAAAACAATGAACGGCAATAACCCGCGCCAAGCGGACAATGGAAATGCGCAACAAGAGCCCGAACGCGTCTCGCTCGAAAAGCGCTACGGCTCGATCGGCTGTGCCGCGGTGAAGGCCGCGACAATGGTTTCAAGCAAGAAGCCGACAAATGCACAGGATCGGTTCCGGCCGAAGGCTGTCCGCGACCACGATTGATCCGGCGATAGCGCGTCAGAGGCGCGCGATCAGTCCGGCTGCGATCAGCCACATGACGCAACCGATGATGACATCGAGCACCCGCCAGGCTGCGGGTCTGGCAAAGAGCGGCGCCAGCAACCGCGCGCCATAGCCGAGAGCAAAGAACCAAACGAAGGACGCCGTCATGGCCCCGGCGCCGAAGGCGATCCGTGCCCCATCCTCATAGCGCGCCGAAAGCGAACCGATGAGGAGCACCGTGTCCAGGTAGACGTGGGGATTGAGGAAGGTGAAGGCGAGACATGTGCCGAGCGCCTGTTTCAAGCTCGTTCCCCCTTCGCCGTTCAGGCGCATCGCCTCCGGCCGCATGGCGCGCCGAAACGCCAGAAACCCGTAGGTGATCAGAAACAGAGCGCCGCCGATGGTGACGGCGAGGATCAGGCTCGGTGCATTGCTGATGAGCGTGCCAAGACCGGCAACGCCTGCAGCGATCAGCAGCGCATCCGACAGCGCGCAGACGAGGCAGAGGATGAAGACGTGCTGGCGCAGCAGACCCTGACGCAGGATGAAGGCGTTCTGCGCGCCGATCGCGACGATCAGGCTGCCGCCCAACAGGAAGCCGGAAAGCGCCGGTAGAAGAATGGGGTTCATGGGAAGACCAGTCAGAAGAGGCTGAGTTGCGCGCCGCCCGGCTTTTCCGAGGCCGCCTCGTCCGCTGCGGATCCCGGCGGTTCGGTGATGGGCTCGATCTTCACCTGCAGCGCCGAGTTGTCATTGGCCACCGCGTTGACCGCTTCGGAGACGGGGATCGCCTCGAAGAAATCGTCCGACACCGGCCGTAACAGCTCCGCCACGTCGCGTGGCTCCTGGGTTCGGCAATCGAGCCAGCGTGCAAAGTCTCCCGGCTCGATCACGACGGGCATCCGGTCGTGGATGGACGACAACGCGGAATTCGCAGCGGTCGTGAGGATGGCGGCCGTGTCGATCTCGCCGCCCGCTGCATCCGCATAGGTTTCCATCAGGCCGGCAAAGGCGATCACGCCGCCGCCTCGGGGCCGTATCCAGAAAGGCTGGGAGCGCGCCTTGCGGCCCTCGCCACGGCGCCATTCGTAAAAGCCCGAAGCGGGCACCAGAACGCGGCGATGGCGCATGGCAGCCTTGAACGCCGCCTTCTCGGAAGCCGTCTCGGAACGCGCATTGATCAGCAGCGGAAATGCCTTGGTGTCCTTCACCCAGCGCGGCAGAAGCCCCCATCGAACCAAAAGCGCTTTCCTGTCCGGGCGGTTGGAGCCTTCATTGGCCGGCTCCGTCGCCTGCACGATCACGATCGGCTGGGTCGGCGCGATGTTGTAGCGGGGCGGAAAGTCCTCCAGCTCCATGAGGCTGAAGAATTCCCGCACCTCTTCCGGCATCGCAGAGAGCGCAAAACGACCACACATCATCGAGCGATGACACCGGCGCTGCCGCCGGTCAAGCGACGTTTGAACCTGGCTTTCGCCCGCGAATGGCTGGTGGCCTCGGCGAGTTCTTGTCCTATGCTTCGCGCCTCAAACTCTGAAATTTAAAAAGGCCCAATGACACGCGATTCCAAACATGCATCGATCGCCGAACCACGCGATGCTGTCTCGACGATCCTTGTCGATGGCTCGCGCGTGCTTCTGGTGAAGCGCGCCAATCCGCCGGCGCAGGACCTCTACGCGTTTCCAGGCGGCCGCGTCGACGACGGGGAGGCCCTGGAAGATGCGGCCCTGCGTGAACTGCGCGAAGAGACAGGCCTGATCGGCACGGCGCCTCTGCCGTTCAAGAGCTACGACCTGAAGGAGGTCGATGAGGACGGGCGTGTCACCAGCTGGTTCAGTCTCACGGTCTTCAAGGCCACACTCGATCCGATGGGTCCGTCACAGCCGATCGCCAGCGACGATGCCTTGGAAGCAGACTGGTTCGAGGCCGAGGACGCCAGAGCATTGCCGATGCCGCCGAGCGTGCGCGAATGTCTGGTGGAACTCGGACTGATCCGCCTTAGCCTCGACACGGAAAGCTGATAACGCTCAAACAAATGCCGCTGACAGGGACAGGAAAGACGATTCGCTTGCCGCACTCTCCGATCGCCGCCGCTTTTGCTGCCCTCCTGCTCGGAGCTTTGCTTTCGTTGCCGATCGTTCTGCCCGGCGCAGCGCAAGAGCCCGCGGCTCCAGAGGCGACGGAAAGTCCCGGCGACGAGACGACCGTACCAGCACCGACGGCCCCACCTCCTCCGGAAGTGCCTTATGACGACCGCCTGATCCGGCTTTCGGAAATCGTCGGGTCGGTGCACTACCTGCAGGCGCTGTGCCGGCCGGAGCCTGCGAGCGACGCCGAGGAGGGCCAGGAGGCTGTCTCGTCGAGCGACGAGTCCGACTGGCGCGCCCTCATGGAACAGCTGATCGCCGCGGAGGCTCCGGAAGCAGCCAGAAGCGCGCGGCTGACGGCAGCGTTCAATCGCGGCTACCGCAGTTTTGCTTCGGTCTACACCCGCTGCACACCATTGGCTGAAGCGGCACGCGCCAGATATCGTAGCGAAGGCGCAACACTGGCATCTGAAATTATCGCAAGGTTCGGGAATTAGGGCCTTGTTAACCTCTTTTGGCGCTCAGGCGTCCCGTTTTGGGAAGTGGCGTGCTAGAGCTTAACGAAACGGAAATATGGATTCTCGCCCATGGCCATCGCCACCGAACATCGCCTCAACGAGATTGACGAGATGATCGTGCATGAAAAGATGCAGGTCGCGCTCGAGCACCAGAACGATGCCTGGGCCGATGGTGTGGCCGATGGGATCGAACCTGAAATCCTCGTCGATGCGGCTTTGGCGACAGCGATGCGCGAAACCGTTCGCCTCTACGGCGAAGAAGGTGCGGACGAACTGCTCGCGGACCTCAAGGAGCGACTGCTGGCCGGCGAGTTTTCGCCCGATCGCGCCCTGCAGTAGAACCAAGGCCTCTCCGACCAAAAGTTTGTCGCCCTTGCGGGGCTCCTCGCCCAACGCTACCTGTGCCGAGCGCCAGGAGATTTTACGGGAGCTCTGCCCTCATGCCGATCGTCACGTTGAAAGATCGCGCCGTTCTTCGCTTTGCCGGATCCGATGCCGAGCGGCTTCTTCAGGATGTCCTGACCCCTGATCTCGATGGTCTCGCCGCAAGCGATGCCGTTGGAGGCGCGCTTTTGACGCCCCAGGGCAAGATCATGTTCGACTTCGTCATCGCGCGTGATGCGGATACGGGCTTCCTGATCGACATCGATGCTGCCCATGCCGATGATTTCGTGCGTCGCATGACGCTCTACCGGCTGCGTGCCAAACTGGAGATGGCGCGCGCTGACGATCTGCATGTCGCGGCGATCTGGCAGGAAGAGCCACCGCAAGGCGCGCTGCGCGACACGCGGTTTCGGGGCACCGAGACTGTTTATCGCCTTTACGGACCGCTGCACGAGCGGGCGACCGGGTCGGCGGAGGACTATACAAAGCTTCGAATCGCGAATTCCGTCGCGGAACTCGGCGCCGACTACCCGCCTTCCGATGCCTTCCCCCACGACGTTCTGATGGACCGCAATGGCGGGGTTTCCTTCAAGAAGGGCTGCTTCGTCGGCCAGGAGGTCGTGTCGCGCATGCAGCATCGTGCCACGGCGCGTCGACGGCTGGTGCGGGTGTGCGGGTCACAGGAACTGCCGACCGGCGACACCGAAATCACCGTCGATGACCGTTCGATCGGCACGCTTGGCAGCCGTTCCGGCGCCGAGGGGCTTGCGATCGTGCGCATCGACAAGGCCGGGGCCGCGATCGCCGCAGGCAAGACCATTCGCGCAGGCGACCAGTCGGTAAAAGTTCGTCTGGCAGACTGGACCGGCCTCAGCTTCCCGACCGATCTGCAGGCCAGCGAGGCCTGACGCCCGTGAACGCGCGCCGCGATGGCCGGGCCTGGCAACGCATGCTCTCCGGCCGACGGCTGGATCTGATCGATCCGTCCCCGCTCGATATCGAAATTTCCGACATCGCCCATGGTCTTGCGCGGGTGGCGCGGTGGAACGGTCAGACGATCGGGCGGCACGCCTTTTCGGTGGCGCAGCACGCGGTGCTGGTCGAGGAGATCGCCACGCGCGTCAATCTCACGCTCGATCCGGCCACGCAGATGATGGTGCTTCTCCACGACGCGCCGGAATACGTGATCGGCGATATGATTTCCCCGTTCAAAGCCGTTCTTGGCGGTCATTACAAGGAGATAGAGGCGCGCCTTCAGAGCGCGATTCACCTGCGCTTCTCGCTTCCACCGGTGGCGCCATCGGCAATCAAGGCCATGATCAAGCGCGCCGACACCATCGCTGCCTATTTCGAGGCGACACGCCTAGCCGGCTTCAGCGAAAGCGAAGCCCGCCTTTATTTCGGCACGCCGCGCGGGGTTTCGCCCGACGCGCTGTCGATAGAGCCGCTGGCGACGGAAGATGCGCAGACGCTCTTTCTCGAACGGTTTGCGGCGGTCGAAGCCGCCCGTCGAGCAGAGGCCGACTGAGATGCCGTTTCTGGTCGTTTGTCCGCTGAATAGGGTTGCCGAAACTGCGGTTAGGCACCGAGCCGGCGCGCTGGTCAGCCTTCTGGCGGAGCACCAGATGTTGCACCGCCCAGGGCTGATCGCAGCTGAACACCATCTGCAGCTCGGTCTGAATGA
Source organism: Rhizobium sp. EC-SD404 (assembly GCF_902498825.1). Taxonomy (NCBI): domain Bacteria; kingdom Pseudomonadati; phylum Pseudomonadota; class Alphaproteobacteria; order Hyphomicrobiales; family Rhizobiaceae; genus Rhizobium; species Rhizobium sp. EC-SD404. Next base: position 1,838,506 of record NZ_LR701459.1, on the reverse strand, counting down.
CATTGCCGTTGCCGTTGACGGACTGGTGCTTGCGCAGGAAAGTCATGTTCGACAACTCGTCGACTTCGTGCGCGCATGGGATCGAACGCAGCCTCTCCTGATCCATTGCTGGATGGGTGTGTCGCGCTCACCAGCCGCTGCGTTGATCGCGGCGCTGTCGCTCGACCCTTGTCTCGATGATGATGAACTGGCGCAAGCGCTGCGGCGGGCGGCACCGTTTGCGACGCCAAACCCGAGGCTGATCGAGATCGGCGACGCGCTTCTCCACCGAAACGGCGCCCTTGTGCGGGCGGTCAAATCGATCGGGCGCGGCGCCGACACATCGCAGGGCATTCCCTTCGTCTTTCCGCTGCAACCTGAACGCAGATCGCCGGCATGAACGGTGACGATGCCGGGCTGACGGCGATCGAGATCGGATTGACGGCGGCCATCATCACCGTCGCCGGATCCGAACCGCGCGTTCTCAGCGTCTCCGACCAGGCGGCCCTCGCCTCCCTGCCGCTTGGCCCCTTCGATCCGCGCCAGCACCGGACGCTGGAAATGGGCCTTCGCGCCTATGTCAGCGCGCAGACCGGCCTGTCGCTCGGCTATGTCGAGCAGCTCTACACGTTCGGCGATCGCGGCCGGCACAAGCAGGAGGCGGATACCGGTCCGCACATCGTGTCCGTCGGATATCTCGCCCTGACCCGTTCCGCCGATGACGATACAGGCGATGCCGGCGAAGGCTGGCAGGGCATCTATCGCTTCCTGCCCTGGGAAGACTGGCGTCATGGCCGGCCGAAGGTTCTGGACGCGCTCATCCTGCCGCGGCTCATCGATTGGGCCGGTGCGCCGCAGGCCGAAAGCCGATCCGCTCGCCTGCCGGGAAAGCATTCCCGCCTGCGCCTAGCCTTCGGCCTCGATGATTTCCCTTGGGACGAGGAGCGCGTGCTCGAGCGCTACGAGCTGCTGTACGAGGCTGGGCTCCTGGAAGAGGCGGTGACCGACGGCCGCGTCGCAACGACGGGTCTCGATCAACCGCTCGGTGTACCGATGCGTTTCGACCACCGCCGTGTGCTTGCAACGGCGGGATCGCGGCTGCGCAGCAAGATCAAGTATCGGCCAGTCGTCTTTGAGCTGATGCCGGAGCGCTTCACGCTGACGGAGTTGCAGGCGACGGTGGAATCCATCGCAGGGCGGCATCTTCACAAGCAGAATTTTCGTAGACTGGTCGAAGGTGCTGAGCTCGTCGAACCAACGGGTGAAACGAGCGCACGCACCGGGGGCCGTCCCGCCGCGCTCTACCGTTTCCGGCGCAAGATCCTGGACGAACGGCCAGCGCCCGGCCTCAAGCTCGGCGGCCGCGGTTGATCATGCATTTGGAAACGCTCTAAAGGGGCCGCTTGGCGAAGCCTTTGCCGACGATCGGTCCGGTTGGCCGTCCCGTCGGCGAGCCACCCTCCTGCTCGATCGTGATCTCGTAGAGCTGTTCGGGCTGCGGCAGCGGCAATGACGGACCGTTATCCAGCAAAGTCGTTTCCGACTGGTCGAGAAGGCCCAGCGACACAGGGCCGAGATCTTCGTTCGGCAATGTCCAGACCTGCATCGTACTGTCTGCGGGAACGTCGATATTCGCCAAAGGCGTTACCCGGCTGGAGCGATCGCCATAGTCCTCGACGATGGCAAGCGGCTCGCCCGCATTATCGACAAGAACAGCAACGACCTGTGCCTGTGGCTGCTGCGGCGGTGTCACGAGAAGGGCGGCAGCGAGAATGCCGGCAGCAGCCATGCCCGAGAGGGCCGCGATCCGCCAGCGCCGCACAGGGTTGTCGTTTGCCGCGCGCGGTGGCGTGATAACACTGGCCGTCTTGGTCGTGTCCGCCGACGGAAGCGCAGCCTCGATGCGCTGCCACAGCCCAGGCGTCATGGCGACGGGCTGAACCGTGAGGTCGAGTTCGTGGAAACGATCACGTGCGCGCGCAACGGCGGCACGCAAAGCCGGATCGCGCTCGATTTCGTCCTCAAGTGCGGCTTCTTCGCGCGCATCGAGCAGACCGAGCACATAGTCTTCGGCCCTGTCTACCTCGCTATGGCTCACGGGGGTTGTGGTCATTCCATGCACCCCCGCAGGGTCGTGAGGCCGCGGCGTACCCATGCCTTGGCCGTTCCGAGCGGAACTCCGAGCCGGCCTGCGATCTCGCCGTGCGTGTATCCAGAAATGTAAGCCATGAGGATGCTGCGCCGCTTTGGCTCATCCAGTGCCTCGAGGCATTGGCGCAGGCGGCTTTCCTGGTCAAGCCGGGAAAGCACGTCGTCGGCCGCATGGAAGGTCGCGGTTTCGCGCAGCGCGTCGAGATCGGTTTCTTCCGCCAAATCCTCGCGGCCGCCATCGCGCAATACATTGAGCGCGCGGTTGCGCACGACCGCATAGATCCACCCCCGGGCTGATCCGCGATCGGGCGAGTACTGGTGGGCCTTGCGCCAAATTTGAATAAAAGCCTCCTGCACGATCTCTTCGGCGAGATCACGCCGGCGGACGATGCGCTGCGCAACGGCCACAAGCCGCCCTGCTTCGGTGTCGAACAGGCTCTTCAGAGCCTGGCGATCTCCGCGCGCACAGCCTGCCAAGGCGTCGGCATGGTTCAATGTCACGATGCTACCTGCACGGTCTCTTCCCAATCCGACCCCATTCGCGCTGTCCGGCGCAACCATCAAGTGCCACATCGAAATGCCTCTCGTAAAGCAGTGTGCCCTCCCGATACCCGTGGGTGCGACAAACGGATGCAAAAAATAATTCGTCTCAGGGTGCATCCAAACGGTCCGACCCCGTGTCTTGACCATGAACGGGGCGTCCCCGCCTCTTCGCAACCAACAACGGGAGTTTACGATCATGCAGGGTTTCAAGACAGCACTTGCAGCTTCGACAGTCCTTCTTCTCACCGGCGCAACCGGCTTCGCAGCCCCTGTGCTCGGCCTGACCGGCGACAAGACTCTGGTCCTCTTCGATAGCGAAACGCTGGAAGTCTCCGAGACGATGGACGTCACCGGCGTCGATTCGCTGGTCGGCATCGACTACCGCCCCGCCAACAGCACGATCGTCGGCGTCACGCCTGAGAGCGTTGTCGTGACCATCGATCTGGAAACCGGCGAAGCAACCGAGCTTTCCACGATGAACACGCCACTCGAAATCGGTGATGCACCGGTCGTCGTCGACTTCAACCCGATGGCCGACCGTCTGCGTTACATGACTGGCACCACCAATTACCGCGTCAACATCGACACGGGTGAAGTGACGGTCGACGGCGAACTGGCCTTCGAAGACAGCGACATGCATGCCGGCGAAGCGCCGAATATCGTAGCCGCTGCCTACATCAACTCGTTCGGCACGGCCGAAGAGACCGCTATGTACGACATCGACGCCACGATCGGCGGCCTGATCCAGCAGACGTCGCCGAACGACGGAACGCTTGCAGCCATCGGCAAGCTCGGCATCGAGAACGCCGGAGACATGTTTGCCTTCGACGTCCAGACCACAGAAGACGGCACTAACACCGCGTGGCTTGCCACCGGCGGCATGCTCTACACGGTCGATCTGGAAACGGGCGCGGCAACGGAAGCCGGCGAAATTACCGGCGTCGATGGCGATCTGCGCGACCTGACGGTCCTGCCGGAAGCCATGTAATACCCAAAGCCTCCCAGTGGACGGGTCAACTTGCCGCCGGCTCATCGCCGGCGGCTTTTTTATGGATGTGTTGACGGCTTCATCACCGGTCTTCTGAAAAGTCAGACGCCGATCTGGATATCGAGGCCGATATCGAGCGGTGCCGCGGCCATGGTGATCTTCGACGTGGAGATGAGGTCAACGCCAGTGGCGGCGATCGCGGCGATCGTCTCGATGCTGATCCCGCCGGATGCTTCGAGGCGGGTCGAAGAGCGTATCTCGTTCCTCATCCGCACAGCCTTTTCAAGGGTTTGCGGGCCCATGTTGTCGAGCAGAATCACATCCGCACCGGCGTTCAGTGCTTCGGCAAGCTGGTCGAGCGTGTCCACTTCGATCTCGATGCAGACCAGATGCCCCACATAGGCGCGGGCGCGCTCGATCGCGGCCGTCAGACCGCCGGCGACGGCGATGTGGTTGTCCTTTATGAGGACGGCGTCATCCAGCCCGAAGCGGTGGTTGGCCCCGCCGCCGCAGCGCACGGCATATTTCTGAAAGGCACGAAGGCCCGGGACGGTCTTGCGCGTGCAGCAGACCCGCGCAGCAGAGCCCTCGACCGCATCGACATAGACCGATGTTGCCGTCGCGATGCCCGAGAGGTGCATGAGATAGTTGAGAGCCGTGCGTTCGGCCGAAAGGATGGCGCGCGCCCTTCCCGAGACGCGGGCGACCGCGGTGCCCGGCGCGACACGATCACCATCATGGGCAAGCTGTTCAAACGAGACGTCCGGGTCCATCAGTCGAAATGCGGCTTTCGCCATGGGCAGGCCGCAGATCACACCGCCATCCCGGGCATTGAAGGTGGCGGTGGCCTCCATGTCAGGCGCAATAGTCGCCGCTGTGGTCAGGTCGCCGGCGCGGCCGAGATCCTCCTGTAGGGCGGCGCGAACCGCATCCTCGATCAAGAGATCAGGCAATTCGGGCCTGTAGGGTCGGTCGGTCATGCTTCGGTCCTTCAGATAATATCCGCGATCATGGTTTCGGCGTCAGCGAGTTTCAGCGCGCTGCGCCTCTCGAACGCCTGCTGCTCGGCGGGCCAGTCGCTCCGGAAATGCCCGCCGCGACTTTCCTCGCGCAACAACGCTCCCAGCGTAACGAGACGTGCGACGGCCAGGCTGTTCTCGATGCTGTCGCCGCCGCTCATCGTGGACATCGTTCTCAGCGCATCCGTCAGACCCCCACGATCGCGTAGCACACCGACGTTGCGGTTCATGATGTCGCGGAGATCGGCCATGATCCGTCGATCTGCTTCGAGGTCGCCCTCGGACGTCCCCTCCTCCACGATCGGTCCGGTCGGGGCACTCTCTATCGCCGTCGATCCCATGGCGTGGGCGATCCGCGCGGCAAAGACCACCGCTTCCAGGAGAGAATTCGAGGCCAGCCTGTTTGCGCCATGCACGCCGGTGCAGGCGGCTTCGCCTGCCGCGTAGAGACCTTTCAGAGACGTCCGACCATCCGCATCGGTCCAGATGCCGCCCATGTGGTAGTGGGCGGCGGGTGCGACCGGAATGGGCGCCGTCACCGGGTCTATGCCGGCCTCCATGCAGTGCCGATAGACGGTCGGAAACATCTCCGGAAAATGAGCGCCGACCGCTTGGCGGCAATCAAGAAAGGCACCCCTGCCCGCCTGGATCTCGGCGAAGATGCCACGGGCGACAATATCGCGGGGGGCAAGTTCCGCATCCGGGTGAATTGCCTGCATGAACCGGTCGCCGTCACGGTTGATGAGCGTCGCGCCGTCGCCGCGCAGGGCCTCCGTTGCAAGCGGTGCGGGATCGCGGCCGACATCGAGGGCGGTCGGGTGAAACTGCACGAATTCCGCATCGGCAATCACCGCGCCGGCGCGCGCCGCCATGCCGGTGCCGGTTCCCGAAGCCTCGGAGGGATTGGTCGTGAGCCGATAGAGATGGCCGATGCCACCGGTGCAGATGGCAACGGCACTCGCAGGAAATCTCAGCCGCGCACCCTGCCCGCGATCGGCACGGGCGACGACCCCGCAGACGGCGCCGTCTTCCACGAGAAGCCGCTCGGCCTGAAGGTTTTCGATCACGGTGATCGACGGCGTGCGCCTGACGGCGGCGACGAGCGCTTCCATGATAGCGCGGCCCGCCATATCCCCGCCGACGCGCACGATCCTGCGCTGGGAATGGGCTGCTTCGCGAGAAAGTGCGAGCCTGCCCTCGAGATCGCGATCGAACGGCACGCCATAGGCGAGCAGGTCGTGCACGCGCTCCGGCCCTTCGCTCACCATCAGCCGCGCCATGTCGACATCGACGATCCCGGCGCCGGCGGCGATCGTATCGGCCAAATGCTCCTCGGCACTGTCCTCATCGCTGACTGCAGCGGCGATGCCGCCCTGCGCCCAGGCGGATGATGCTCCCTCGCCGATTGGCGCTGCCGCCAGCACCGTCACCGGGTGCGGGCTCAGCTTCAGGGCACAGAACAACCCGGCAAGTCCGCCGCCGATGATGACGATGCCACCCTTTCCAGTCCGGCCGGAACTCATGGGTATTTTCCGATCGCCGCGATCGTATCGCCAAGCCGTGATTGGACGATGGGCAAGTGAGCACCTATCTTCGTTTGATGAGCATTTTGAACAATATGACGATGCGGCCGGCGGCCCGCAGACTTGCCGGCGTTTTCATCGCCGCCGGTATGGTCTTCAGCGCCGCCCCTCTTCCGGGCTTCAACAGCGACGCTTTCGCGCAATGCACGGCGCGAACCCAGACGGGCGTCGGCACCAACGCGGTTGCGCTTGCACAGCGCTGCGGCACGACGGTCGGCGATCTGCGCCGCGCCAATCCGGGGCGCGATCTCAATCAACCGGGCCTTCTTCGCATCCCCGGCGGTCGCACGAGCGCCGTTCCCGATTCTCTGAACAACGAGATCGCGCCGCGCCAAGGCCTCAACGCCACGCGCCAGGCGCCCGTCGTGCAGCCGGCGCCGACGTTCCGTCAGCCGGGCGAAGCGCCGATGCGCCGCAGCAGTCTCGATGCCGGCGGCAATGGCAGCTACGCGATCCGGCGCGGCGATACGCTGAGCGGCATCGCCGCATCGGCCGGCGTTCCCTTGAACGCCCTGATGCGAGCCAATCCCGGCATTCAGCCGAACCGGCTGTCCGTCGGCCAAGCGATCGTCATCCCGGCGAGCTAGGCTTCCCGCGTGCCGGGTCGATCGATGCAGCGGCGGCATCGGCATCTTCCGTGTCATCGGATCGATATCAGCTGACGAGATCGATCATGCGCTCGACGGCAAGGCGCGCGCGTGCGGCGATCGCAGTATCGACGGTCACCTCTTCGCGCATGTCGACGAGGCAATCGAGGATCTTCGGCAGTGTGATGCGCTTCATGTGCGGGCAAAGGTTGCACGGCTTGACGAATTCGACGTCCGGGACCTCGGCCTCGACATTGGACGCCATAGAGCATTCCGTCACGAGAAGCACGCGGCCGGGCCGATTGGTCTTGACGTAGTCGATCATGCCCGAAGTCGAGCCGGCGAAGTCGGAGACCGCGATCACGTCCGGATGACATTCGGGGTGCGCGATGATCTGGATCGACGGATCGGCCTCACGATAGGCGACCAGTTCTGCGGCGGAGAAGCGCTCGTGCACTTCGCAGCGCCCCTTCCAGGTGATGATCTTCTTCTTGGTCTGGTTGGCGACGTTCATCGCCAGATACTCGTCGGGAATGCAGAGAACCGTATCGGATTCCAAGCTCTCCACGACCGCAAGGACGTTCGACGAGGTGCAGCAGATGTCGGTTTCGGCTTTCACATCGGCGGAGGTGTTGACGTAGGTGACGACCGGCACGCCCGGATACCGCTCCTTCAGCAGGCGCACGTCTGCTCCCGTGATGGATTCCGACAGCGAGCAACCGGCGCGCATATCCGGAATAAGCACGGTCTTATCGGGATTGAGCAGCTTCGACGTCTCGGCCATGAAATGCACACCGCACTGGACGATGATCTCGGCATCCACCTTCGCCGCCTCGCGTGCCAATTGCAGGCTGTCGCCGACGATATCAGCCACGCAGTGGAAGATCTCCGGTGTCTGGTAGTTGTGGGCCAGGATAACGGCACCCCGTTCCGCTTTCAGACGATTGATCGCGAAGATATAGGGCGCGTGGATCGGCCACTCGATCGCTGGGATGTGGTGTTTCACCCGTTCGTAAAGATGCTCCGTCGCCCGCGCGACTTCCGGCGTAAATGCGAGCGACGGGCGCTCGGCAACGCCGAAACGCTCGGCTGCAGTCGTCGCGAGTCCATCCGTCTTGATGGCGAGTGCTGCGGGTGACATGGGCACATCCTCCGGTCCCCAGCCGCATAATGCTCAGTTTGAGCATAAGGGCAACAAAAAGAAAATCGGCAGCGCCGACAACATGCGATTTAGGCGCTCGCTGATCCGAATGCAAGCAGGTGACCCTCCTCGAGCCCTTGCGAAATCATCAATTCGCTTGAAGGTGGCATGTGAAAAAGTCGCTTCCAGCGGTCAGGGCACTGGCCTAGAAGAATTCAATTGCGATGGCGCTTATGTGGCCATTACCGCACGACCAGCCGTGCGAAACGAGCGGAGCCTTCGATGAGCGACCAAGCCAAGAGCGCGTTGCACAAACCAGCCGCATTCCCTTGGCTGATCATCGCCTCCGGCTGCATGATCGCCATGATCGGGTTCGGGCCCCGCTCCGTCATGGGCTTCTTCCAGTTGCCGATGTTGCAGGATACCGGCTGGGATCGAACCACTTTCGGTCTCGCCATGGCGCTGCAGAACCTTTTCTGGGGACTGGGACAGCCCTTCTTCGGGGCGATCGCCGACAAATACGGCACGTGGCGCGTGCTGCTTCTTTCCGCGATTCTCTACGCGCTGGGGCTCGTCACCATGGCGACGGCCGACGCGCCCCTCTGGCTGCATATCGGCGGCGGCGTGCTCGTCGGCCTTGCGGTAGCCGCCGGCTCGTTCGGCGTCATTCTCGCCGCGTTCGCCCGCAATGTGGAGCCGCATCAGCGCTCCTTCGCGTTCGGTCTCGGCACCGCAGCCGGATCGGCCGGCATGTTCGTTTTCGCACCGATCAGCCAGGGCCTGATCGACTCGCTCGGATGGTCCGATGCGCTGGTGGTGCTTGCGATCATCATGCTCGCCATTCCCGTGCTTGCCGTGCCGCTACGCGGAAACTCCTCTTCGGGATCGCAAAAGCAGACCGATGTCGACCAGTCGATCGGCGCCGCTCTGCGCGAGGCCTTCGGGCACCAGAGCTATCTGCTCTTGACCGCCGGTTTCTTCGTCTGCGGTTTCCAGGTCGCGTTCATTACCGCGCATTTTCCAGCCTATATCGGGGATATCGGCGTCGATGCGTCCTACGCCGTAACGGCCATCGCCCTCATCGGCTTTTTCAACATCATCGGCTCGATCGCCTCGGGCATCATCGGCCAGCGCTATTCCAAGCCGATCTTCCTGGCGCTGATCTACATCGGCCGGTCGATCGCGGTCACCGCGTTCCTGTTGCTGCCCCAGACGGGCTTTTCAGTGATCGTCTTCTCGATCGTGATGGGGCTGTTGTGGCTTTCCACCGTGCCCCCGACGAATTCGCTGGTCGCGATCATGTTCGGCACGCGCTATCTCGGCATGCTCGGCGGCATCGTATTCTTTTCGCACCAGATCGGCTCGTTCCTCGGCGTCTGGCTGGGCGGTTATCTCTATGACCGCTTCGGCACATACGATCCGGTGTGGTGGCTCGGCGTCGCGCTCGGGCTTTTCGCAGCCGTGGTCCATCTGCCGATCGCCGAGAAGCCAGTGGCCCGGCCGGCGCTCGCTCCGGCCGAATAGTCACCCTCACGCACTGACCGCGATCGGCGGCTCCAGAACGGCGAGATCGGCTTCGAGAAACCTATCGACGGCTGCCGAGAGATCTTCGCGCAACTGAGCCTCAGGCGTATCGGGAAACGCCTCCTGGAAAATTTCGACGATCGATTCGACGTCCAGCGGCTTGGCGATCAGGTTCCAGAGCGCCAAGCCAACCTGGTTGAGGTGGTGGATGTCGTTGTTGTCGAGGTCGACGAGGAAGGCCGCCTGGCCAACAATTCGTGCCACCACATGGGGTGACCGCGCAATCAGGGCCTGACCCGGCTTCGGCGTAAAGCCGAAATCGTTGTCGTCTGAGATGTCATCCGCCTCGGCCGGTTGCGATGTCGGCGCCTCCAGATGGTCTTCATCCGGCCAGGAGGCGAAAGCCGTCTGCAGGCAGGCCACGGCATCGTCGACACGGCTGTAGACGAGACGATAGATGCCGATCGTTCCGACAAGCGCCAAATAGCGATCGAGCGTCCAGGTGCCGAGGCCTCTTTTCGTATCCTGCAGAAGAACACGGAGCAGGCCCTCATCGGGCTCGACGGCTTCGATGGAGGCGGCGACACGCTCGTCGCGGCGGTCGAGCAGGACCAGCGCACCGAGTTTCGATCGGTCGCCATGGGCAACCGTCAACAGCGGATCGGATGCCGGGAGATAGGTGTAATAGCCGTCGCTCAGCAGAGCATTGGCGGCGACTTGGTGCGTGAGGCTGTCTGGGGCGCTTTCGGGCAGTGGCAGACGCAGGCGCGGTAGGCAGCCCGATGCGACAGCTTCGAGACCCACGAGGTCTATCGGCAGCAGATCGTCGGCGAATACGCGATGCCCTTGAGAGGCGAGAGCCCCGACAAGGGTCGACTTTCCCGCACGGTTCGTGGCCGGAAACACCACCAGCCGGCCATCGAACTCGACGGCCCCCGCGTGCAGATTGCCAAGGCTGTCGTCGCCATCGACATAGTCGGCCATCAATTCGACGATGAGCGAACAGATCGCACTCGTCGACGTCGGCTCGATCCTATGCGCTTCCAAATAGCGATGGCTCAGGCGGATTTCGTCTGGCTTGCCGGAAACCGTCATCAGCGGCTCGCGCGATGGCATATCGTCGAGCGCGATTTCCGGCCATCCGACCAGCACGCGTTTCAAATCGTCGGCCATGAAAGCCAGTTGCGGCTCGAACACGATCGGTCCCGGAAGACCCTTCAAACACAGTGATTTCACTGCGACCTCCAAGAACCGCCTGTCGATGCCAGAATCAAAGAAGGCGCCGCCTGATGCGGCGGCGCCTTCTATCTATCAGGAAAGCCTACCAGCGGGCATCGTCACGCATGGAGCGGAAGAAGCCACCGAGGTTCTGCGGGCCACGACGACCCGATCCGCTGCGGCCACCGAAGCCACCACGACCGCCACGGCCGCCAGAGCCACGCGATCCGCGGGAACCGCGCGAACCACCACCCGAACCACCGCGACCACCGGAGCCACCACGGCCACCAGAACCACCGCCCGAGCCGCCACCCGATCCACCGCCCGAGCCGCCCGATCCACCCGAAGCGCGTGCTTCACGGATGCTCAAGAGCGTGGGTGCGACGTAAGCAGCGGCGGCGGTGAGGCCGAGCATTGCGAGCATTTTCCGGCGGCCGACATTGGGCTGATCGTCTTCGACCGCTGCAGCAACCTTGCCATTCGTGTTTTGATCCGACATTGTCATCTCCTATCGTTTTTCGCAGTGTTGCCCGGTGTCGTTGGGGTTGCCCTGAGAAGCCTGTCCCCCGCGTCGCCGCGGCATACTGGGAAAACGGAAGATCGGGCCGGCTATTCCCGGCCAGCGCAAAAAAGCGCCGATTTTCTTATAAGTCCTTGTTCTCGTTTCAGATTTATTTCGACGCTCGGTTCAGTCCGACGGGTTTGCCGCGCGCGCTGCCTTCAATGCGGCCTGGATGAACCCCTCGCGCGCCTCGGGCGGCTTCAGCCCGCGCGGCCCGTAAATGTCGCGATCGAGGAAATACCCCGTCATTCGAAATGCTTCGGCGAGCGTGACCTCATCGGCTGCCGCAGCGCCCTGCCGTGCGAGAAAATCCGGGTAGGAAAACAGGCGGTCCGCCCAGCCCTGCCCGACCGTGCGCGACACGGCGCGGCCGGTCTTCGGCGATACGAATGCCAGGTCGGCAGTCGTTCCCGTGACTGCGCAGGCCGATAGATCGAGGCCGAAGCCCAGTTCATCCAGCATGGCCAGTTCGAACCGGGCAAAGAGCTCGCCCGCTTCGTGCGGTGCGTGCAGGCTGTCGAGAATGATGTCGAGCGCGTTGTAGAGACGCAGATGCGGATCGCGTTCGGGAAGCAGGCGCAACAGCGCCGCCATCGCTTGGACGCCATAGACGGATGTTGCCGTTTCCATCAGCCGCGCCGCCCTCAGCGACACGGGCTCTACCTGAAACTGGCCGAGATGCTCGTCGAGGCGGGCGCGCCATGTCACCTCGACGCGGTTACCCGGCTGCAGAACCGGCTGCATGCGCCTGGACCGGCCGCCGCGCACCATGCCGAGATGGCGGCCGCGCGACTGCGTCATCACCTCGGCAATGACGCTCGTCTCACCGTGCCGACGCACACCCAGAACGATGGCCTGATCCTGCCACTCCATGGTGTGGGCGGTTCCTCACTCCGATAGGTGCCGGACGAGACCGGCGATGGACCAAGCGGTCGGCAAGTCAGCTTGGGAATTCAAGCCCGATCTCGCGGTAGCGCTCGGGATCGTCGCCCCAGTTTTCGCGCACCTTCACGAACAGGAACAAATGGACCTTCTGGTCCAGAATGCCGCCGATTTCCTTGCGGGCGGACTGGCCGATCGACTTGACCGTCTCGCCTCCCTTCCCCAGCACGATCTTCTTCTGGCTGTCGCGCTCGACATAGATGACCTGCTCGATGCGCACGCTGCCATCGGGTTTCTCTTCCCAGCCTTCCGTCTCGACATGGGAGGAGTAGGGAAGCTCCTGATGCAGCCTCAGATAGAGCTTCTCGCGGGTGATCTCGGCTGCCAGTTGGCGCATCGGAAGATCGGAAATCTGGTCCTCCGGATAATACCAGGGCCCCTCGGGCAACGCGTCTGCCAGAAACTTCAGCACGTCCTTGCAGCCGGAACCGCCGAGCGCGGAAATCATGAACGTCTCGTCGAACTGAACCACCTCGTTGGCGGCAGCCGCCAGCTCCAGCAACTTTTCGCGCTTCACCTGATCGATCTTGTTCAGGATCAGGATCTTGCGATGATGAATGTCCTTCATGCCTTCGAGAATCTTCGCGGCGTCGCCGACGATGCCGCGTTCCGCATCGATCATGAAGAGAACGATGTCGGCATCCTTGGCATTTCCCCACGCGGTCGTGACCATGGCACGGTCGAGCCGGCGCCGCGGCTTGAAGATGCCCGGCGTGTCCACGAACACGATCTGGGTGACGCCCTCGATGACGATGCCGCGCACGATGGCGCGCGTCGTCTGGACCTTGTGGCTGACGATCGACACCTTGGCGCCGACCAGCTGGTTCAGCAAAGTCGACTTGCCCGCATTCGGCGCACCGATGAGCGCCACGAAGCCGGAACGCGTCGCTGCCGGGGGCGTCCCGCTTTCGGCAACCCGCTCGTCGATCTCTTCGCTCATGGATAGTTTCCTTATGATTTTGGTGGCCAGACGCCTTCGCGTTCCAGCATTCGCGTGGCCGCTTCCTGTTCGGCCGTGCGCTTCGATCTGCTTACACCCGTTTCGGGCTCAAGTCCCTCGATCTCGACGCGAACGGTGAACTGAGGATCGTGATCCGGTCCAGACCGATCCAGGATGCGGTAAAGCGGCGTCGAACCCGATCGCGCGTGCGACCATTCCTGCAGTTCCGTCTTCGCGTCGCGACGGGCGGCGTTCTCCCGCCGGGCACGCTCTCCCCACAGCCTTTCAATGAAATCGCGCGCCGGCTCGAGCCCACCATCGAGATAGATGGCGGCGATGAGCGCTTCCATGACGTCGGCGCGCACACTCGCCATGCGCTTGCCCTTCACCGACTTGATGTCGCTGCCGGTTCGGATGAACTCATGCAGTTCCAGATCGTCGGCGACGGCTGCGCAGGTCTGCGCGCTCACCAGCTGATTGAGACGCACGGAGAGCTCACCCTCCGCTGCCGCTCGAAACGCCGTGAACAGCATTTCGGCCACGCAGAGCCCGAGGACGCGATCACCCAGGAACTCCAGCCGCTCGTAATTGGCAGGCTTGCCCGACTTGCCGGCGAGCGAGCTGGAATGGGTCAACGCCCTCTCCAGCCTTGCCGGTTCGGAAAACGTGTAGCCGATCCGTTCCTCGAGGCGCGCAATCTCGACGTTGGACAGCGCCCTGGATTTCATGGCGCGGGCCTGCAGCTCATTGTTGCGCGGACTGGAAGAGGCGGTCGAACCTCAGGTCGCTCGGCCAGTTCCAGATTTCCAGAGGCGATGTGCCGGCATCCATGGAGAAGAAGATGATGTTGGCGCGACCGACGAAATTCTCGAACGGCACGAAGCCCACTTCGAAACGGCTGTCGGCGGAATTGTCGCGGTTGTCGCCCATCATGAAATACTGGCCGGGCGGCACGAGAAATTCGCGCGTATTGTCGCCGGGCGAGTTGGGCGTGAGATCGAGCGTGTTGTAGGAAATGCCGTTCGGCAGCGTTTCGCGGTAGAGCGGCACTTCCTCGCCGCGGTCGTAGCGCCCTTCGGGACGATACGTGCCCACCTGCTCGCGTTCGACCGCCTCGTCGTTGATATAGAGAACGCCTTCGCGCATCTGGACCGTATCGCCGGGCAGGCCGATCACGCGCTTGATGTAGTCGAGGTCGGGATTGGGCGGATAGCGGAAGACGGCGACATCGCCACGCTCCGGCTCGGCACCCCAGATTCGGCCTTCGAAAAGGTCCGGCGACAGTGGAAGTGAGTATTTCGAATAGCCGTAGGCGTATTTGGAAACGAAGAGATAGTCCCCGACGAGCAGCGTCGGCATCATGGAACCCGACGGGATCGAAAAGGGCTGGAACAGCAACGTACGGATGACGAGCGCCAGGGCAAGCGCTTGAAGGATGACCTTGATGTTCTCGCCAAAGGCGCCGGATTTTTGTTTCTTGCCTGTGTCGGACACGCTCATCGGTTCCCCTGGACCGCACCTCCAGCAACGTGGAACCGGTCTATGTCTTTCATTTCCCGGCATGTCCCGCGTGAAGCTCAAGGCTTGTCGGCACAGGCGGCGTGGCGGTTGCTGAAGTGCCTCCGGGCGACTTCTTTAACCTCTTCGCTTGAGACCGGCAACAAAGCGATGCAGGCTTCGCGGCAGCATGTCGCGGTCCTACCTGGCTGAAGGGCGCGCTTCGATCACAACGAAGGCCTGCGCGAGAGGGTAGTCGTCGGTGATGGTGAGGTGCACGACCGGCTCGTGTCCCTCGGGAAGCAGATCGGCAAGACGCCTGGATGCGCCGCCGGTCAATTCCATCGTCGGCTTGCCGCCGGGCAAGTTAACCACGCCCATCTCGCGCCAATTCACGCCCATCGAAAGGCCGGTTCCAAGCGCTTTCGAACAGGCCTCCTTGGCGGCAAAGCGCTTGGCATAGGACGCTGCACGTTCCTTCCGACGCTCGGAGCGAGCCTGTTCCACTTCGGTGAAGCAACGCTGGATGAACCGGTCGCCAAAGCGCTCCAGCGTCTTCTCAATCCTGCGGATATCGATCAGGTCGCTGCCGATACCAACGATCACAAGGAAACTCCGGCCGTCTGGCGGGCGGCGCGTGCCTCGGCCTTTTCGGCCAGCACGCGCTTGCGCCGTTTTTGAAAGGCGCGAACGCTATAAAAGGTCAGCCCATAGAAGAAGACGCCCGACACGACTGCCGGCGGGATGCTGCCGATGAGCATGGGCTTCAAGATCGGCTGCCAGAGATGGGCCCAGTCTATGCGGCTCAGCATATCTCCGAGATTGATCGAGACATGCTCGACCTCCTGCTTGCCGCGATCGAGGATGATATGTCCGAGCTTGAATGTCGAAGCCCAGATGAAGGGGAAGGTCAGCGGATTGCCGAAGGCCGTGCCGATTCCGGCGGCGATCATGTTGCCTGCAAAAACATAAGCCAGTGCGAAGGACAGCACGAAGTGGAAGCCGATCAGCGGCGTCCAAGATGCAATGACACCGGCGGCGACACCGGCCGCAATGGCGTGAGGCGTCGCGTTCAGCCGTAACACGCGCTTTCCGAGATAGCGCATGGAACGGGCAAAAGACTTCTGAGGCCATACGAATAGGCGCAACCGTTCCAAAAGGCTGAGCTTCTTGCGTCTACGAAAGAGCATGTGGCGTCTTGAAGTCCCTATGCATGGCTTCTTGCACCAATGCCATGCCGCTGTCCGACCTCGCGGCGGTTGCTCCCGGGACGGAAGCGCGCACCGCTATTCATACACGCGCGCAGCAGTCGAAACGCACGCCGTTTCCTTAAGCTGCATCAAAAGCTGATTCAACTGCTTGAGATCCCAGACCTCGATGTCCATCAGAAGTTCAGTGATATCGGAGGCGACCCTGACGGTGGACAATGTCCGAATGTTGGCATCGCGTCCGGCGATCACTTCCGCCATCTCGGCAAGCGAGCCCGGCTCGTTCAGCGCGTTGACCAGAATGCGGACCGGGAACCGTGCCTTGCGCGCCTCGTCGATATCCCAGCGAATGTCGATCCAGCGCTCCGGCTGGTCGTCGAACCGGGTCAGCATGGGCGACTGGATCGGGTAGATCGTGATCTCCTTGTCGTCGTTCATGATGCCGACGATTCGATCGCCTGGCACCGCGCCGGCGGGAGCGAACACAACGCGGGAATTCTGGTCGACGCCGCGGATCGGAAGCGGCTCGCCGGCCCCTTCGCCAGTGCCCTCACCCGCTGGTGCTGCTGCGCCATTCGGCAAAGCGCCGTTGAGCCGGCGTGCGCCGGGTACCCGGAAAATGACGCCGGCCGCGCTGCGCAGATTGAACCAACCCTCGTCCGCTGCCGCCTTTGTGATGGCGGTCCGGTCTTCGATGTGCTCGGGGTAAACGGCCTTCAGGACATCCTGCGACGACAGTTCACCACGCCCGACGGCCGCAATCGCGTCCTCGACGTCCTTGTGGCCGACGCGGTGAACGACCGGCTTGAAGAGTTCGCGGGTGAACTGCTTGTTGGCGCGCGCGAAATTGCGCTCGATGATACGGAAACCGAGGCCTGCATATTGCTTGCGTACGGCAGCGCGGGTCGCCCGGCGGATTGCCGCGCGTGCCTTGCCGGTGACCACGATCTCTTCCCAGGCGGGTGGTGGCACCTGCACGCCCGAGCGAATGATCTCGACTTCGTCGCCATTGTTGAGGCGCGTGACGAGCGGCATGATCCGCCCATTGATCTTGCAGCCGACGCAGGTGTCACCGACATCGGTGTGGACGGCATAGGCGAAATCGATCGGGGTCGCACCGCGGGGTAGCGCGATCAGGCGTCCCTTCGGCGTGAAGCAGAAGACCTGGTCCTGAAAGAGCTCGAGCTTCGTGTGCTCGAGGAATTCCTCCGGGTTGTCGCCCTCGGAAAGCTGTTCGATCGTGTGGCGGAGCCAGGAATAGGCGCGGCTGTCGCGCGTCAGGAGGTCCTGCCCGCCTTTCAGATGATCTTTGTAGAGCGCGTGCGCCGCGACGCCGTATTCGGCGATTTCGTGCATGCGGTGGGTGCGGATCTGCAGTTCGATGCGCTGGCGCGACGGCCCGACGATCGTGGTGTGAATGGATCGATAATCGTTCTGCTTCGGTGTGGAGATATAATCCTTGAACCGGCCGGGAACGACCGACCAGCGGGTGTGGACGACGCCGAGCGCCTGGTAGCAGGAGGCAATGTCGTCAACCAGAATACGGAAGCCGTAGATGTCCGAAAGCTGCTCGAAGGAGAGCGACTTCGACTGCATCTTGCGGAAGACCGAATAGGGCTTCTTCTGCCTCCCGGTGACTGTTGCCTTCAACTGGTTGTTCGTGAAAAGCGCCGTGAAATCCTGCTCGATGGTGCGGATCAGATCGCGGTTCTTCGCAGAAAGCTCCGACAGGCGTTTGGTGACGGTGTCGTGGGCTTCCGGATTGATGTGGCGGAACGCGAGCTCTTCCAGCTCGTCGCGCATGTCCTGCATGCCCATGCGGCCGGCAAGCGGCGCATAGATATCCATCGTCTCCTCGGCAATGCGCGCCCGCTTTTCCGGCGGTACATGCTCGAGTGTGCGCATGTTGTGGAGTCGGTCGGCCAGCTTGACGAGAAGCACGCGTACGTCGTCGGAAATGGCAAGCAGCAGCTTGCGCAGGTTCTCAGCCTGCTTGGCGCGTTTGGAGACGAGATCAAGCTTCTTGATCTTCGTGAGGCCCTCGACCAGCGCGCCGATATCCTCGCCGAACAGGCTGTCGATCTCGTCGCGCGTGGCGGTAGTATCCTCGATCGTATCGTGGAGCAGCGCCACGGCGATCGTCGATTCGTCGAGCCGCATATCGGTGAGGATCGCGGCGACTTCGAGAGGATGGGAGATGTAGGGATCGCCGCTTGCCCGCTTCTGCTTGCCATGCTTCTGCATCGCGTAAACATAGGCCTTGTTGAGCAAGGCCTCGTTGACGTCAGGCTTGTAGCGTTGCACGCGCTCGACGAGCTCGTACTGGCGCATCATCGTGGGTGCGTGCTCCGGTTAAACGATAGACGCCGGCGCAAAGAGGATTTTTTCCTCTTCCACCGGCGCCAATCCATCATGAAGAAATGGGGACGGCAGGCCGCCCGCGCAAATCAATAGTCGTCGTTTTTCTCCGGCGGCACAAGGCCTTCGATGCCGGCGAGCAGCTCTTCTTCCGACATCTGGTCGAAGTTGATCTTGTCTTCCTCGTCTTCCGGCGAAGCGGCATCGACGGTCTCGCCAAGACCAGCCTCGGGTGCGACGGTCGACTGTGCGGAATGATCGGGTTCCGGCTCGTCGACTTCCACGTGCTTCTGCAGCGAGTGGATGAGATCTTCCTTCAGATCGCCTGGCGACAGGGTCTCGTCAGCGATCTCGCGCAGGGCAACGACAGGGTTCTTGTCATTGTCACGATCGATCGTGATGGGAGCGCCTTGCGAGATCAGCCGAGCGCGATGGCTGGCGAGAAGAACGAGTTCGAAGCGATTGTCGACCTTGTCGATGCAATCCTCGACTGTGACACGGGCCATTGCCTGTCCTTTGCGAACATGAAATTTGCGGGATTGGGGTTTCCATACCTTCTGGGCTGTATTAATTCAAGGGAGTTATGGCTCCTGGCGTAGCGCCGGGGTCGGTCGCGTCGTTTTCAATGCCGATCTCGTTCATTTTGCCGCTGCGCTGATCATTCGTTCATTTGTTTCGAAAGCGCATGCCAATGTTCGATCCCCGCGAGAAGATCGCTCTCTTCATCGATGGCGCAAATCTCTACGCAGCGTCACGCAGCCTCGGCTTCGACATCGATTACAAGAAGCTTCTCGTCGCATTCCAGAAGCGGGGATATCTGCTGCGCGCCTATTACTACACGGCGCTCGTGGAGGATCAGGAATACTCATCCATCCGCCCGTTGATCGATTGGCTCGACTACAATGGCTACAAGGTGGTGACCAAGCCGGCCAAGGAGTTCACCGACGCCTCCGGCCGCCGCAAGATCAAGGGCAACATGGATATCGAGCTTGCCATCGATGCCATGGAGCAGGCCGATACGGTCGATCATTTCGTCATTTTTTCGGGCGATGGCGACTTTACGTCACTGGTCGATGCGCTGCAGAGGCGCGGACGAAAGGTATCGGTGGTCTCGACGCTCGCAAGCCAGCCGCCGATGATCGCCGACGATCTGCGCCGCCACGCCGATCACTTCATCGACCTTGTCTCGCTTAAGGCCGAGATCGGGCGCGCACCGTCCGAGCGGCCCGTGCGTCAGGTCGAACCCGTCCATGACGAGGACGACGACCATTGAGTGCTGCCGACGACGGCATCGGCTTTCCGATCGACCCTCCCCGCGACTGCCCACGCTGCCCTCGCCTGCGTTCTTTCATCCTTGAACAACGGGCCGCGCATCCCGACTGGTTCAACGCACCGGTGCCAACATTCTACCCGCCGGAGGGTCCGGCCACCGTCGAACTGTTGATCGTCGGCCTCGCACCGGGCCTGCGGGGGGCAAACCGAACCGGACGCCCCTTCACAGGCGATTACGCCGGCGATCTTCTCTATGCGACGCTCAACGAATTCGGGTTTTCGACCGGCGAGTTCCAGGCGCGGCCCGATGATGGGCTGACCCTTGTGCGGACGGCGGTCACCAATTCAGTTCGATGCGTTCCACCGGAGAACAAGCCGGTCGGGGCGGAGATCGCGACCTGCCGGCCGTTCCTCGCCGCCAGCCTTGCGGACATGCCGGCACTGCGCGTCATCGTGACGCTTGGCAAGATCGCGCATGATTCAACCGTGCGTACACTCGGCGCGCGGATCGCCGATCATCCCTTCGGCCACGGTGCACAAAGTCGGATCGGTGACGTCGATTTGGTCGCGAGCTATCACTGCTCGCGTTACAACACCAACACCGGGCGGCTGACGGAAGCGATGTTCAAGGACGTGTTCCGGCTCGCCGACGATAGCTTGAAGTAGCAAAACAGATCGACTTCAGCCGCAAAAGCCCGCTGCATCAATTTCCCCTTAGATTCTAGGGTCGATTTTCGTTTTGAGACGGTATCCGTCGTTAGAATTAATCTCAGATTAATCAGTACAAGCTGTGCGTGCATGTCGTCTGCAACTAATGCGGGCTGCTTCACGTCCCTTTTGCAGCGTGAATGTCCACGCGGTAAGCGGAGGTATTCTGATGTTGAAGTCATCCAGAACTGCATTCCTCGTACCTGCCATGACGGCAGTCCTTCTCATTTCTACAGTCCCAGGATCGGCGCAGGGTCTCGGCGTCGGGGTCGGCGCCTCTATCGGCGGTGACAATGGTATAGGCGCCGGCGTTGGTGCTTCCATCGGTGGCGACAATGGCATCGGTGCCGGGCTCGGTGCATCTGTCGGAGGCGACAATGGAGTCGGTGCTGGTGCCGGCGCGTCGGTTGGCGGCAACGACGGTATCGGTGCTGGTGCAGGAGCATCCGTCGGCGGCAGTGACGGGATCGGCGCAGGCGCAGGCGCGTCCATTGGTGGCGGTGATGGCATCGGTGCAGGTGTCGGCGCGTCTGTCGGTGGCGGAAATGGCGTCAACGCAGGCCTCGGCGCCTCAGTCGGTGGCGGCAACGGTGTCGACGCAGGCGTTGGCGCCTCGATCGGCGGCGGTGGCGGGATCAATGCCGGCGGCGGCGTTTCCATCGGTGGAGATGACGGCATCGATGCGGGCGTTGATGTCGGCATCGGCGGGCCAGGTACCCCCGGAACTCCGGGCACGCCAGGAACTCCGGGTACCCCCGGCACACCAGGGACTCCCGGCACACCAGGAACCCCTGGCATGCCCGGAATGCCGGGACTGATGGATCGCTGGAACAATATGTCGGCGAGCGATCAGCAGAAGATTCTGCTCACCTGCCGACAGGCTCTATCGCCGCGCGAAGCCTATTCCCCAGACCTCGATGCACTGTGCGACCTCGTCCAGCAGGCCGGCCTGCAATGATCGCAGGTTGAGAGCCGAAGGTGTCACGGCTACGCGTCGTGACACCTCAGAATTCTCAAGCCCCGGCGCAGCACATGGTGTAACGGTATGTCAGTTACATTCCATCGAGATTTTCCCGTCATGGAAACCGCACTCGTGGAGATTGGTCCGCGGGACCACATGCTGCACGACAGCTACATCGCGTTCATCACGCGTGTCGCGGGCGAACAAACATTCCAACCTTGGGCGGACCTCGGGGGATGGGGCGATGACTATACCGCCTTCGCGCTTGTGGAGAACGGCGAGATCATCGCCACGATCGGGCGCATGTCGATGCGCTTCGTCATCGATGGCGCGATTTCCGCCGGCTACCAGCTTGGCGCGATCGCGACCCGGTTGGATCGACGCAACGAGGGTCACATGCGCCGGCTTCTGGAGCACATCCTCGCGCTCCCTCCGCTCGACAATCGCACGACGTTGATTTTCTCAGTTCCCAACGCAGCCGCCATCTATCCCAAGTTCGGCTTCGAAAGGGTCACCGAGTGGCAGTTCCTGCTTCCGGCTTCGTCGTCGTCCCCGAACCAGAGACCAGCGGTGCTTCTCGATATCAGCCACGCAGACGATCGGTCGCTGCTGAGCGACGCTTGCCGCGAGGCGATCGAATTGAGCGAGGATTTCTGCGCGGTCGACTACTATCCGATCTTGCTCTGGCATCTCAGTCATCGCGCTTTGACCGCCGTCCGCCTGATCGAGCCTGAGGCCATCGTGATCGTGCAGCAGACAGGCGGGAGCCTGCATATCTGCGACATCGCCACGCGCAGCAAGTTTTTTATCATGGACCATGTCTCGACGCTCGCGACAGGGCCTGTCGAGACGGTTAGCTTCGGCTTCAACCCGCAGGGATGGCTGAGCCTCGAGGACATCGAGAAACTTGAACGGTTCGAGACAGACGAGGCGGCCGGAATTCTGTTTTCGCTTGGCCGCCCGTCGCCAAGGGGCCGCATCGGCCGGCTGCCGGAACTGGCACGGATCTAAATCCGTGCTTCAGCTGTGGTCGCGCAGCAACCTTGATTTCTGACGCTGCCAATCGCGCTGCTTCTGCGTTTCCCGCTTGTCGTGCAGTTTCTTGCCGCGCGCCAGCGCCAGCTCCAGCTTGGCGCGACCCTGGTCGTTAAAATAAACCTTGAGCGGCACGAGGGTCATGCCCTCGCGATTGACCGATGCAAACAGCCGGTCGACTTCTTTCCTATGCAGGAGAAGCTTGCGGCGGCGGCGCGTCTCGTGGTTGAAGCGGTTGGCCTGAAGATATTCCGGCACGTAGGAGTTGATGAGCCAAAGCTCACCGCCCTCCTCCGTCGCATAAGATTCGGCGATGTTCGCTTTGCCTTCGCGCAGCGACTTCACCTCGGTCCCCGTCAGGACGAGACCCGCTTCGAACGTATCGACGATCTCGTAGTTGAAACGCGCTTTGCGATTCTCCGCAACGATCTTGCGCGCCGGCGTACCCGGCTTAGCCATATTCAGTCCCGATCAGTTTGTAAGCCCGGCATGACGCAGAGCTTCGTCCAGACGCTCGGCCGTCGCAGCCTCGACCGGCACGAGCGGCTTGCGTTGGATATTCTTCATGCGGCCGAGCTTCGACAACGCATATTTGGCGCCTGCCGGGTTCGGTTCAATAAACAAAGCGCGATGGAGCGGCATCAGACGATCCTGCAACCCGAGCGCCTTGCGAAAATCGCCCTGGAGCATCGCCGACTGGAAATCCGCGCAAAGGCGGGGCGCGACATTCGCCGTCACCGAAATGCAGCCGACACCGCCATGCGCGTTGAATCCGAGCGCCGTCGCATCTTCACCGGATAGCTGGATGAATTCCGAACCGCAGGCGGCGCGCTGCTCGGAGACACGATCCACCTTTGCCGTCGCATCCTTCACGCCGGCGATATGGGGAAATTCCGTGTGAAGCCGCGCCATCGTTTCCGGCAGCATGTCGATGATCGACCGGCCGGGAATGTTGTAAATGAAGATCGGCAGCGTCACGGCACGGGCGATCGCAGCGTAGTGCTCGTAGAGACCACGCTGGTTCGGCTTGTTGTAGTAAGGCGTGACGACGAGAATCCCGTCGGCACCGGCCTTCTCGGCGTGCTTGGCGAAATCGACCGCCTCGTGGGTGGAGTTGGACCCTGCCCCTGCCATGACCGGCACGCGTCCGGCTGCCACTTCGATGCAGAGCTCGATGACCCGCTTGTGCTCTTCATGCGACAGCGTCGGCGACTCGCCGGTCGTGCCGACCGGGACGAGGCCGGTTGAGCCTTCCTCGATCTGCCATTCGATATGGGCGCGGAAAGCCTTCTCGTCGATGGCTCCATCGTCGTCGAACGGCGTCACAAGCGCTGGAATGGATCCCTTGAACATTACGGCTCCCGGAGGCGGGCCAAAGGCAACTCATGCTTTGGCCATATTGTGCTATGCATTCTCACGCGAAGCGGACGGTGCCGCCGGATCGAAGCGGCGCACCATAGTCGCCTGTGGAATGCGCCGCAAGCACGGCAAAGCCCGATTTCAGCTCCGAGGCGCCCTGTCCGCAAGGGTTTTCGGTACAATTTAAGCGTGAGACCTAACCATTGATTAACCGTTGCTTCACCGATGCCATGGCACGATCATCGAAACCCGAAGGAATGTGGACCCGCGCGGCCACATGACGGGCAATCAGTTCCAAGTTCATCGCTAGAGACGCACCTGATCATGCCGAACAAGACGCCAATCCTCCTGATCGCAACGCTCGTGGCTCTTTCCTCGACGGCAGCGCAAGCGCAGTTCGTTCCGCCGAGCACGGTTCCGATGCCCGTGTTCCGGCCGGATACGGCCACGATCGCCACAGGGTATCAGGCGGTACCGGCCCCTTCGGCCGGCGATATCACAGGCGCGATCCTGCGGCCGACGAGCCCGGCAGAAACCTCCGGCACGGCCAGCGCCGCGCTGAAGCGCGGGCTTGACGCAATCGGTCGTGATGTGACCGTCTCCCGATCGGTCAGAGACAGCATGCCGGCGGGCAGCCTCGACCGACAGATCCTCACCTGGGCGATCGCTCTGTCCGGCGCCAAGGGGGTTCCTTCGCGCGAAATCGCGATGGCCGCCAACGAGCTTCAGGGTTGGCCCGGTCTCGACGCGCTGCGCGGCCATTCCGAGCGCGCTCTTCACGAGGAAAATCCGCATCCCGACCAGGTCATCGCCGCGTTTGCCAGCAGCGATCCGACAACGCCCGAAGGTGTGATCGTTCTTGCCCGCGCGCTGAAGCAAAAGGGCGATACCGCCCGCGCAAAGTCCCTCGTATCCCGGGCGTGGCACACCGACACGATGAACACCAATCAGGAAAATCTCTTCCTGCGGGAGTTCGACAGCATCCTCACGGTGGCCGACCACAAGCGCCGCATGGACATGCTGCTCTATCGTGATCGCGTCTCCCAGGCCGAGCGTTTCGCCGCCAAGGGCGAGGCCAGCTCGCTGTTCCGCGCACGGGCTGCCATTGCCCAGCGCGCGCCGAACGCCGGTGCGCTGCTCAACGCCGTCGACGGATCTTGGCACAGAGATCCGAGCTATCTTCATGCGCGCATCCGCTATCTGCGCCAGCAGGACAAGTACACCGAAGCGGCCGAGCTGCTGCTCACCGCGCCGCGCGACAAAGCCGCCATCATCGAGCCCGATGCATGGTGGAACGAGCAGCGCATCGTTGCTCGTGGTGTCATGGATGCAGGCAATCCGAGTCTCGCCTATCTCATCGTCAGCAATCATCTCGCCGAAGGCTCGGTCGATCGCGTCGATGCCGAATTTCATGCGGGCTGGTATGCGCTGCGGGCGTTGAACAATCCATCGGCCGCCCATACGCATTTCCAGCGCATCCGCGAAATCTCCAACCGTCCTCTCTCCACATCGCGCGCCTATTACTGGCTCGGACGCACGGCGGAAGCAGGCGGACCGGGCAATTCGCGTGAGTATTACGCCGCCGCCGCCCAGCATCAGACCACGTTCTACGGCCAGCTCGCCGCCGCAAAGATCGGGCGCAACGCGCTGAGCGTCGCCTACCCCTCGCCGAGCCAGGCCGAACGCGACCGCTTCGCCAGCCGACAGGCTGCAACGGCCATCCGTCGTCTCCAGAATGCAGGACATGAAAGCCGCGCCAACCTTCTCTACCGCGCGCTGGCCGACCAGATCGACACGCCCGGCGAATTGGCGCTTCTGGCCCACATGGCTGAATCACGCGGCGATCACACGACTGCTCTGCGCGTCGGCAAAGCGGCGTTCTATCGCGGCGTCGATGTTGCGGCCCTCGCCTTCCCGATCGGCGTGATTCCGCCGAGCGCGAACATCTCCAGCTCTGGCAAGGCGCTGGCTTATTCGATCGCTCGCCAGGAAAGCGAGTTCAACAAGGCCGCCGTTTCTCCTGCGGATGCGCGCGGCTTGCTGCAGCTTCTGCCCGGCACGGCCAAGGGTGTCGCCGCGCGCCATGGGCTATCCTATGCGCCGGCGCGTCTCACGGAAGATGCCGGTTACAACGCGACGCTCGGCGCCCATTATCTCGGCGAGCAGATTTCCGATTTCGGCGGCTCCTACATCCTCACGTTCATCGGCTACAATGCCGGACCGAGCCGCGTGCCGCAGTGGATCGCGCGCTACGGCGACCCGCGTGGAAAATCCATCGAGGAAGTCGTCGACTGGATCGAGCGGATCCCCTTCCCGGAGACGCGCAATTACGTGCAGCGCGTCATGGAGAACTACCAGGTCTACAAGACGCGGCTCGGTGCGCAGAGCGACATCGTCCATGATCTGCGTTTCGGGCGCACGTGAGTCTTAAGATCGGTAGCGACGCAAAGACGGCGGCCGCTGCAGACGGCTTCATATCCGTCGCGTTCACCGCGCCGGATGGATTGCGCCTTCATGCACGCGATTACAGCGGGCCGGCCAAAGCCGCGCGCCTGCCGATCGTCTGCCTCCCGGGACTCACCCGCAACGCCCGCGACTTTCATCCGTTCGCGCAGCTGTTCAGCGGGGGGTCGACCGCGCCGGCGATCGAGCCGCGCCGCGTGATCTGCCTCGACTATCGCGGGCGCGGCGGCTCGGACCGTGACCGGAACGCCGATAATTATTCTCTGACCGTCGAGACCGACGATGTCCTGGCCGCTCTGGCGGCGCTCGACGTGCCACGGGCCATCTTCTTCGGCACGTCACGCGGTGCGCTGATCATCCACCTGCTGGCTGCGACGCGGCCCACGATGATTGCGGCCGCCATTCTCAACGACGCCGGACCGGTGATCGAAGGCGCCGGGCTTGCGCAGATCCGCGGCTACCTGACCCGCCTCCCCCAGCCGAAAGACTGGGCGCAGGCGGTGGAGATTCTCAAGCAGGCCCATGGAAAAGCTTTTCCGGCGCTCGAGGCGCGCGACTGGCAGGATATGGCCGAGGCCATTTATGTCGAACGTAAAGGCAAGATCGTCTCCGATTTCGACCAGGCAATCGTGAAGCAGCTCAGTGCGATCGATTTCAACACGCAGCTTCCGACGCTGTGGCCTCAATTCGATGCGCTGGCGCACGTGCCGGTCATGGCGATCCGCGGCGAGAACTCTCAGCTTCTGTCACAGGCGACCGTGGCGGAGATGGCAAAGCGGCATCCGGGTATGGAAGCCCTGGTCGTTGCCGGGCAAGGCCATGCACCGTTGCCCCATAGCGCGGGTATTCCCACAACAATCGCGAAGTTCATCGAGCGCGCTGCGCTTTAGGTTATCGCGCCGATTCCATCTTTCTTGAGATTCAGCTGAACCAAAGCGTCATGGTCACGATCAGTGCCGCGATGACCAGTGCTGGCCAGAACCACTTTCTCAACGACACTCTCCACCCACCAAACTGCAATCAAAAAACGAAAAGGCCCGGCATTTCTGCCGGGCCTTTCCATCAAACCGGTAAGAACCGATTAGAACGTGCGCTGGAAGCGGATCGTGCCGCCGATGTCGTCAACGTCAACAACCGAGTCGAAGTTGTCTACGTAGAAGACTTCAGTCGTTACGTCGAAGCCGCGAGCAACGTTGAAGACCAGGTTGCCGACTGCGCCGAAGGTTTCTTCTTCGTCATATGACAGCTGGGTGTTGAAGGTGATGCGCTCGGTGACCGGAGCGGACAGACCACCCCAAACAGCCCAGTCGCCACCCCAGTTTGCGAAGCGGTTGCCAGCTTCGTTCGTGGAGTAACCACCCATTACGAAGGCCGAGAAGCCGCCGAACGAACCGTCGAGGCGAGCCTTGACAGCGCCTTCGTCGATGTTCTCGTCGTAACCGCCGACAACCGAAAGCTCGAATGCGCCGGCTGCGTACTTAGCACCAGCAACGACGTCCGGGATGTAGCCGAGGCCAGCGGAGATGTCGTCTTCGATCGAAGCCATGACCGAGAAGCCGTTGCCGGCGTCATAGGTGTAGCTGATCAGCTGAGCGTCGAACGGGCCGAAACCAACGATACCGTCGTTGATGACCGAGCCAGCGTAACCCGTCCACTGCGTGAACATGGATTCGCTCTTGCCCATGGTCAGACCACCGAGCGAGATCGTTGCGAAGGGCAGACGAGCTTCAGCATCGGCGCCGAGTTCGCTGTTGAAAGCGTCAGCCGGATCGAAGTAGTCGCTGTTGTCGATCTGCATCTGCATTTCGGTGTAGGTCGTCAGCGGGCCCCACTCTGTGTCCGTTGCCGAACGGAGGTAGAGGTAAGCGCGCGAGCGCTTTGCCCAGCCTTCTTCGCCCGAAACCGGGTTCGTGAAGCCGTTTGCGCCGTAGCCGTAGTCGAGGCGGATACGACCGCCTACGGAAAGGCAAGTCTCGGTGCCGGGGATGTAGAAGTAACCAGTGCCGAAAGCGTCGCAAACGCGGACGTATTCGAGGGGCTCAGGCTCAGCTGCGATGATTGCGTCTGCGGCCTGGGCGCCAGAAACTGCGAACAGAGCCGCAGCGGAGCCGAGAAGAAGGCTCTTAATGTTCATTTTCTGACCTCCAGTCAAAAGTTTCAAACGGGTCTGGGTATTTTGCTGAAGGACAGCATTCCCTGCCCCATCCCCAACAAGAGAAGTTGGACTTGCTGTCCGCGCTTCCGAGATTGAAAATACGCGGCAGCGCTTTTGAAGCAATCTGCATTTCCGCTTTTGGGCATGAATGTGGCCCCTATGGAATGGCCTTGTTGCACAAAAGCCACGATTTCGCCGCGGGCCCATCGACCCCTTAAAAGATGATTAATGAAAAACGGGAAATTGGAACGGTCTGCAACCGCGTGAGGCGCTGGTAACGGCACCGAAGTCCAAGAATCGCGGGGCATTGCGCCCCACGATTCGTAAGCGAGTCGATTATTCGACGGTGACCGACTTGGCGAGATTGCGCGGCTGGTCGACATCCGTGCCCATGAATACGGCAGTGTGATAGGCGAGCAGCTGGATCGGTGCGGAGTAGACGATCGGCGCGGCGATCTCCGGAACCTTCGGCACGATGAGCGTCGCCATCGTCTCCATGTCTGCCGCGGCCGCTCCCTCGGCGTCGGTGATCAGAATGATACGTCCGCCCCGCGCCGCAACTTCCTGCATGTTGGAAACCGTCTTCGCGAACACTGCATCGTAGGGAGCGATGACGATGACGGGCATCGTCTCGTCGATCAGAGCGATGGGGCCGTGCTTCAGTTCGCCTGCCGCGTAGCCCTCGGCGTGGATGTAGGAGATTTCCTTGAGCTTGAGCGCACCTTCCATCGCCAGGGGGAAGGACGTGCCGCGGCCGAGATAGAGCACATGCTTATAATGGGACAGTTCCTGCGCCAGCTTCTCGATCTGAGGCTGTATGTCGTTCAACGCCTTGGTCATCAACCCGGGGATCTCGACCAGTGCCTTGCAGAGTTCGGCTTCGCGCGCCTCATCGATCGTGCCGCGTTGCCGGCCGGCGATGATGGAGAGCGAAGCAAGCACGGTCAGCTGTGCCGTGAACGCCTTGGTGGAGGCGACGCCGACCTCGATGCCGGCGAGCGTCGGAAAGATCGCGTTGGCTTCGCGGGCGATGGTCGATTCCTGCACATTGACCACGGCGCCGATCGGCAGCCCATTGTCCTTGCAGTAGCGCAGTGAGGCGAGCGTATCGGCCGTCTCGCCGGACTGCGAGATGAAGATAGCTGCGTCGCGAGGCCCGAGCGGCATCTCGCGGTAGCGAAATTCCGACGCAATATCGATCTCCACCGGAAGGCGGGCGTAGCGCTCGAACCAATATTTGCCGATCATGCCGGCATAAAATGCGGTGCCGCAGGCCGACATGGTCAGCCTGTCGATGGCGGAAAAATCGATTGCGCCATCGATCGGCTTGCTTTTCAGTTCCGCGAAATCGATGTAGCGGCTCATGGTCCGGCTGATCGCCTCGGGCTGCTCGTAGATTTCCTTTTCCATGAAATGACGGTGATTGCCGCGATCGACCGCGCTCGCCATGGCCTGCGAGCGGGTTTCAGACCGCGTCACGGGAGCGCCGTCGCGATCGTAGATTGTGGCGGATTCGGCAGTGACCACGGCCCAATCGCCATCTTCCAGATAGGTGATGCGGTCGGTGAATGGCGCGAGCGCAACGGAATCGGAGCCGAGGAACATCTCGCCATTGCCGTGACCGATGGCAAGCGGAGGGCCGTGACGTGCTGCCAGCAGCATGCCGCCCTCACCTTCGATCATGACGGCAATGGCATAAGCGCCTTCGAAGCGCTTCACGGCCTCGCGCATGGCGGATACGGAATCAGCACCCTCAGCGATCAGCGTCGAAATGAGCGCGGCGACCGTCTCGGTGTCGGTTTCGGAGCGGAAGGTGATGCCCTTTGCGCGCAACTCGTTGCGCAGGACTGCAAAATTTTCGATTATTCCGTTGTGCACGACGGCCACGCCGTTGACGAAATGCGGGTGGGCATTGTTTTCGGTCGGCGCGCCATGGGTCGCCCAGCGCGTGTGTCCGATGCCGATCGTGCCGCCGAGCGGATTGCCGGCCAGCACCTTCTCCAGATTGACGAGCTTGCCCTCGGCGCGGCGGCGATCGAGCTTGCCGTCTTCGAGCGTCGCGACGCCGGCTGAATCATATCCCCGATATTCGAGCCGCTTCAACGCATCGACCATGCGCGGCGCCACGCTCTCGGTGCCGATGATTCCAATGATGCCGCACATGCTCTCTGTCTCCGCTATCTCAATTGTCTTGGCGCGACCGGAGCCGGGCCATCACTTCCCGGCGGATCGCTCCGCCTTCACTGCTTCGTTGCGGGCACGGATATCGGCCGCCCGGCCCGGCTTTTCGGTCTGCCGCGCGCGCCCAAGGGCCAGCGCATCGGCCGATACGTCTTCGGTGATCACGCTGCCCGAAGCGATATAGGCGCCGTCTCCAATGTTAACCGGGGCGACGAGCGACGTGTTCGAGCCGACGAACACGCCGGCGCCGATCGACGTCAGGTGCTTGTTGATGCCGTCGTAATTGCAGGTGATCGTGCCGGCGCCGATGTTGGATTTCGCCCCGATCTCGGCATCGCCGATATAGGTCAGGTGGTTGATCTTGGCGCCCCTGCCGATCTTGGCCTTCTTCACTTCGCAGAAATTGCCGACCTTGGCCTTTTCCGAAAGGTCCGCACCCGGCCGCAACCGCGCGAATGGCCCGATTTCGCAATCGGCGGCGACCGTCGCGCCTTCCAGATGCGAAAATGCGCGTATGACGGTGCCTCCCCCAATCGTGACGCCAGGCCCGAAAACGACGTTCGGCTCCAGGAATGCATCGGGTTCGATCGCAGTATCATAAGCCAGGAACACCGTTTCAGGCGCCTGCATCGTCACGCCGGAAAGCATCAGATCGCGGCGCCGGCGGCGCTGCCAGGCGGCTTCGAGTTCGGCCAGTTCGACGCGGGTATTGGCGCCCATGAGGTCTTCGGCGGGCGCCTCGACGACATTGACGCGCGCGCCATCCGAGACGGCGATCGCGACGATGTCGGTCAGATAGTATTCGCCCTTGGCGTTGTTGTTGCCGATCCGATCGAGCCAGCCAAGTATCCGATTACCCGAAATCGCCATGACGCCGCCATTGCAGAGCGTGATCTGGCGCTCCTCGGGGCTCGCATCCTTGTGCTCACGAATGGCGGAGACCATCTCGCCCGTTACGATCAAGCGGCCGTAGCCGGTTGGATCCGCGGCATGGAAGCCGACGACAGCGATATCGGCGCCTGATGCTAGTGCGCCTCGGGCACGCTCGATCGTCTCGGTGGAGAGCAGAGGCGTATCGCCGAAGAGCACCAGCACATCGTCGAAGCCAAGCGCGATCGTGTCGCGGGCGGCAAGCACCGCGTGGCCCGTTCCGAGCCGCTCGGTTTGGAGATGCGTCGAGACATCGTGGGCGCCGAGTGCTGCCGACACCGCTTCGGCCCCCCGGCCGACCACGACCGCAAGGCGGTCGACACCGGCGCGGCTAGCTGCTTCGGCCACATGGCCAACCATTGGAAGACCGGCCACCTTATGGAGCACCTTCGGCAGGTCGGAACGCATGCGCGTGCCTTCACCTGCTGCCAAAACCACCGCCAAGCACGATCTGCCGCTCATCTTCGATCCCGTGTCCTGCCAGTCCGTGAAGGCCCGGCCGATTGTGTGCCTAGCGCGCCGATCTTGCGAAAGCGCAAAGACCAGCGCTCGGCCGCCATACTCCATGAAGCATGGCGAACTCCCGATTAACGGGCGGCTGCACTCTTTACAATTGTGGGAACTACGCTTCGCACTGCATCGATGATGCGATCTTGCGTCGCCTCATCGAGATAGGCATGCATCGGCAGGCTGAAAACCTCGGCGGAAAGCCGGTCGCAAACCGGCAGCGCACCGCCCGCCTTCGGGTAATGCTGATAAGCGGTCTGCACGTGCATCGGCTTCGGATAGTAGATCGCCGTGGGGATGCCCTTGGCCTTGAGAGCTTCCAGAATGCTGGAGCGATCCCGCCCAGGCGCCCTGATCGTGTACTGGGCCCAGACCGACCGCGTGCCTTCCATGACGACCGGCGTCACGACGACGTCGGAAAGCCCCTCGCTATAGCGCTTCGCGACCTTGTCGCGGGCTTCGATCTCGCCCGGGAAGAGCGCGAGCTTCTCGATCAGGATGGCGGCCTGGATGGAATCCAGCCGGCCATTCATGCCAATGCGGACATTGTCATAGCGCTCGCTGCCATAGCCGTGGTTGACCAGCGACCGGATGATCTTGGCCAGTTCGTCGTCACCGACGAAGATCGCGCCACCATCGCCGTAGCCGCCGAGCGGCTTGGCGGGGAAAAAGCTGGTCGTGGCGATGTGGCCGATCGAACCCGTCACGCGGCCCTTGTAGGTCGCGCCGAAGCCCTGTGCCGTGTCGCACATCATCCAGAGGCCGTTCTCCTCGGCGATCGGCTCGATCCGATCATAATCGGCCGCCTGACCGAACAGATCGACCGGAATGATGCCGACGGGGCGATGGCCGGCGGCCTTGGCATCGAGGATCGCCTGGCTCAGGCTCTCCGGATCCATGTTGTAGGTGTCTTCGAGGATATCGACGAAATAGGGCGTGGCGCCGAGCCAGGCGACGACTTCGCCGGTGGCCGCGAAGGTGAAGCTCGGGCAGAAGATCGCATCGCCGGGACGCACGTCCTTCGCCATCAAGCCAAGCGCGAGCGCATCGGTTCCGTTGGAGCAGGCGATCGCATGGGTTGCGCCGCAGAACTCAGCCAACTGCTTTTCCAATTCAGCGACTTCGGGGCCCATGATGTACTGGCCGTGATCGAGGACGCGCGCGATCGCCGCGTCGATCTTCGGGCGAATCACTGCCTGCTGGGCTGCGAGATCGATGAATGGAATGGATTGTTCCGACATGACTGGCCTTTCATGCAATTGGGGCGACCGGCATCGCAATACCGGAAACGCGCTAATGCTGTCCAATCGCGGACAGGCGATGATGTGCGGGGGAAACCCGGCGCGGAACGCAGCCGATCGTGTCGATGACTGCCACAGAATCACCTGTTCAACAACCCGCCGCCACGTCCGGGCCGTGCACGAGAGATTGGCGCAATTCATGGCGCGTGATCTTCGTGCCTGATCCTGGCCACTCGGCCAAACATCTGTGGGTTTCGCGCCACGAGGGGCGAACGAACAGGCATCGAGGTGCTAGGTATAGGCTTGGCTGACATCCGGGAGACCAAATGCGCGTCGACATCGACATGGGAGAGACAGGCGAGAACAAGCCGGCCTTGCTCGATCTCGAAGAGTTGCTCGCGACGCGTCTCCTCGTTCAGGGCAATTCCGGCTCGGGCAAATCGCATCTCCTGCGGCGGCTTCTTGAGCAGAGCGCGCCCTGGGTCCAGCAATGCATCATCGATCCCGAGGGCGACTTCGTCACGCTGGCCGACCGGTTCGGACATGTGGTGGTGGATGCGGCCCGCTCGGAACAGGAATTGCTGCGGATCGCCGCGCGCATCCGCCGGCACCGTGTCTCCTGCGTCCTCAATCTCGAGGGGCTTGAAGCCGACCAGCAGATGCGGTCGGCGGCGACGTTCCTGAACGGCCTGTTCGATGCCGAGCGCGATTATTGGTACCCGGTTCTCGTGGTCGTGGACGAGGCCCAGCTGTTCGCGCCGGCGGCGGCCGGCGATGTGGCTGAAGATGCGCGACGTGCCTCGCTCGGCGCCATGACCAATTTGATGTGCCGAGGCCGAAAGCGTGGCCTTGCCGGCGTGATCGCGACGCAGCGGCTCGCCAAGCTTGCCAAGAACGTCGCCGCCGAAGCGTCCAACTTCCTGATGGGCCGTACCTTTCTCGACATCGACATGGCGCGTGCTGCCGATCTGCTCGGCATGGACCGCCGTCAGGCCGAAATGTTTCGGGACCTCAAGCGCGGCAAATTCGTCGCGCTCGGCCCGGCATTGTCGCGGCGTCCGCTGCCGATAGCCATTGGAAAGGTAGAGACGGAAGCCCGCTCGACCAGTCCAAAGCTGACGCCCCTGCCCGATGCGCCAGCGCCGGAGGATGCACGCGACCTCATTTTCACGCCGGGACCTGCCGAGCCTGCCGTGATGACGCGCCGAACTGCGCCACCACCGCGACCCACCACCGACATACTGGCAGAACTTGCCAAGGCTGCCCCTGCGGGCGCGCAGGACGAAGAAGAAGAAGACGAGTCGACTGAAGCCGAGACGGAAACGGCGGCTTTCGAGCGCGACAGGATGATCGACGGGTTGCTGACGGCGATCGTCGCCGATCCGGACGCCGCGTTCCGGAGCGATGGCGAGCTTTACCAGGACTTTCTCGTCCGCGCGCGGATTGCCCGGCTGCCCGGGCCGGCCGTGACACTGGCCGTGTTCCGGCGGCGCTTTGCGCTCGCTCGCGTCGGAATCGATGCGGAGATGGCGGCGAGCGACGACTGGCGCCAAGTCGCCAATCTGGCGGAATCGTTGCCGGACGACGTTCAGGCCGTGTTCATTCTCGTGGCGAAGGCTGCGCTGACTGGCGCCGCGTGCCCATCGGATGCGACACTGGCACGGGCCTATGGCACCCATTCGACGCGCCGAGCCCGCAGGTTGCTCGACTATTTCGAAGAGCGCGGGCTGACGGTGGTGCGGACCGATTTCGCGGGCAAGAGGATCGTGGCGTTCCCGGATCTCGGATGCGAGACAGGCCCTGGCGCAGCGGACGGGCCGGAAGCAAATCCGGTGTCGCTTTCAGCCGCATAGGCCTCTGTAAAATGAAAAGGGCGGGCCGATACGGCCCGCCAAGGTGGTTTCCTCTCTGATGTCGCCTCAGAGCCGGATGATCGGACAGGATCAAATGTAAGGCGGGACGCCGTAGTAATCGTTGATGCGACGCGTGTTTTCACTGTCGCCCCAATCGAACTCCCGTTCGCGCGCATACCGCGGAGCACCTTCCAACTGGTCCTTGGAGAGATCGACGATATAGCTCCCCTGACGCTCATCGTAGGTCAGCTTTTCCCACGGCAGCGGATGGTATTCTTCGCCGATCCCAAGAAAGCCGCCAAACGACATGATCGCGTATTTCACCTTGCCGTCACGCTTGCCGATCACGAGGTCGTTGACGCTACCGAGATGCTCGCCCGCACTGTTGCGGACCTCGGTACCTTCGACGCGTGTGGCGCGGATGTTTTCAGAAGAAACGTTCATCGTTCTGCACTCCCATTGTTCGATGGAGGGGAAACGCGACGGGGAATCCGATGTTCCTGAATCGACGTTCACGCAAAATATCCCTGGTGGCTAACGCGTGAACGCGGCTTAAAGATGAGTTTTCTAGTAGACTATTATGGTGGGGTGCTGCTAAGCGGTCAAAATCCTCAGAATTGATCAGGCTCGAGACCCTCATGAACCGCGCAACGCTCACCCTTCTCCCCCTCGTCTGTGGCCTTCTAGCGGTGCCAGCACAGGCCCAGACGGCTTCGGAGCCGGCCCAAGGCCTGTCGGTTGAGTTGAATGCAACAGCCGAGACGGACAACGGCTGCATGATGACATTCGTCGTTGAAAGCGGCCTCGGCGGCGACATCTCGAAAGCCTCCTACCAGATGGTGTTCTTTAATGGCGAAGGCCTGGTCGAGCGCATGACGGTGCTCGACTTTCAGGACATTCCGGCTGGCCGCACGCGCGTTCGTCAATTCAACATCGGCGGGACGGACTGCTCTTCGCTGTCCCGCGTGCTCGTGAATGACGTGGCTACATGCGAGAGCGCTGATCTGCCCGAAGACGTCTGCATCGTCTCACTCGCGGCCTCGAGCCGATCCGATATCGAATTATCCAACTGACGCCGGAGGTCACCACGTGATCAACCAGATCATCGACATCATCGCCAATTTTCTCGAGCTCGGCGGCTGGGTCGTCGGCGTCCTGCTCATCCTTTCCGTGTTCGCGCTTGCGCTGATTCTGATGAAGTTCGTCCAGTTTGCCCGCGAACGCGTGGGGGCCCACGGACGGGCGCGAAAAGCTATCGAACTGTGGAGCCAGCGCGATTATCGCGGTGCGGAGGCGGCTGTCGCCGATGACCGTTCGCTCGTCTCCGAAACGATGGTCACGGCCATGCGGCTTTCCGTGCGTCGCGCGGTGTCAAAATCGGCGATCGAGGAAGAGGTCAGCCGCACCGCCGTCGACCGCTTGCATAAACTGCAACGTGGCTTCCGTGCCATGGATGCCATCGCGCAGATTTCGCCGCTGCTTGGCCTGTTCGGAACGGTTCTCGGCATGATCGAGGCGTTCCAGAGCCTTCAGGGCGCCGGAAATGCCGTCGATCCGTCCATCCTTGCCGGCGGCATCTGGGTCGCGCTTTTGACGACAGCCGTCGGCCTTGCCGTCGCGATGCCTGTCTCGCTGCTTCTGACCTGGTTTGAGTCCCGTGTCGAAAACGAACGCGTAGCGGTCGAGACACTGACCGGCGCCTTCCTGTCGTCGCGCGCACTCGGTGTGCGTGACGGACATGAGACGGAGCAGCACCGCGATTTCGCATCGACCGTGGACACGCGGAGCGCTGCCTACTGATGCGTGTCCAGGCCTCCGTCCGAAGAGCTAGGCGATTGTCACTCACGTCACTGATCGACGTGATCTTCCTTTTGCTGTTGTTTTTCATGCTGTCCTCGACGTTCACACGGTTCGCCGAAGTGGAACTGACGGGTGCGCAGGCCACGACAGGCTCATCCGGCACGCCGGACGTTCTGGTGCGCTTGGCCGACGATGGATGGAGCGTGAACGGCCTTTCCTTTGCTGATGCGGCTGGGGTCGCCGGAGAGGTTTCGCGGCTTGCCGACAATGGTGCGGAATCGGCGGTGCTCCTGGTGCGTGGCGAGGCGCAGTCCCAGGAACTGATCAGCGCTGTCGAAGCGATCCGCAGCGCCAGCGATATCCCCTTGAGCGTCGCGCAATGATGATGGCGATCGGAAAGAAGCAATGAAGCTGCCCGTCCCGAAAAAAAAGGCTGCGCCCGAGAACACGATCACGCTCATCAACGTGGTGTTCCTCATGCTCATCTTCTTCCTGGTCGCCGGCTCCCTGACGCCGCCGATCGATCGGGAAGTCTCGATGATCAGCACCAGCGAGGCCGAGCGGACGGCGCCGGCCGACACGCTCGCGATCCGCGCCGACGGCTCGCTCTGGTTCCGCGGTCAGCCGACGACGCTCGAGACCTGGGCTGCCGAACACGCCTCCGCCGGCTCGGAGACGGCTGAAGATCGACCCAAACTGCTCGTCGACCGCGCGCTGCCTGCTGCTGACCTGATCCAGATCGCCAGCGGCTTGCGCTCCCTCGGCGTCGAAACCGTCACGGTGATGACGGAGCGCGCTGCGCCATGAGCCGCACCCAGCCCTTGATCCATACGATGAACTATGACGCCGGGTCTCGCGGCGACGGCAGCCACTTCGAGACGATCGATTTCGTCCCGTCCAGCGAGAAGGCGACGTTGATCGAGGGGCTCGCCGATGCCCATGGGTCGCTGCCGTCGACATCGACGGCCGACACGGAAGCCATTGATCCAGCGGATATTCCCCTCGCTGCGCGCGCACGCCACAGTGCCGGCCTGACGCTTCAGACGATCGCCCTTCTCGCCTCCGTCGCGATCCATCTAGGGGCGACGGTGGCCTTCATGAACCGGACGCCGGATATCCAGATCGCAGGTGGCGGACCGATTTCTGTCTCGATGGTCGGCAACGCTTTCGAAGATGCGGAACTGATCGGGCAAGAAGCATCAGAGCCCGTGGAGACGACACCCGTCGAACCCGTGGAAACGACGCCCACCGAGCCTGTGGAGAGCGCGGAACAACCGGTTACACCGCAGCAAGCGCCTGTGGAAACATCCGAAGCAGAACTAGCGCCGACGCCGGAAGCACCTGTCGAAGAGATCGCTCCCTCGACCGATGGCATCGTCGTTGCCGAAGAGCCCGCCCCTGTCGAGCCCGAGCCATCGGAAATAGTGGAGCAAGACACGGCGCCCGTGGAGCCGGAGCCATTGGAAGCCGAAAACGCGCCGGAAGAGACGCCGGTCGAAAGTGCCGAGACGATCGAGCCGCTGCCGGATCCCATTCCGAACGCCCCGATCCCGACGCCCCGGCCCGCCTACACGCCGCCGCCACCTCCGCGGCAGGTGGCCGAGCAACCGCCGCGCCAAGCGCCACCTCCGCAGGGCAATCAGGGCCAACAGCAAGCGCAACAGCGTCAGGGCACCGCCAATGGTCAGGCGCAATCGGGAGCGGCGACGCAGGGGTCGCAGGCCAGTGCGCGGGAACAGGCGGCAGGAAATGCCGCCGTGTCGAACTATCCGGGCCAGGTGGTCACGCGATTGAGGCGAGCGCTGCGCTATCCGGCGGCCGCACGGCGGGATCGCCTGACCGGTGAGGTGCATGTGAGCTTCACCGTTGCGGCAGGAGGCGGCGTCAGCGGCATTTCCGTCGTGCGCAGTTCCGGCTCGCCGGTGCTCGACCAGGCTGCCATCGAAACCGTGCAGAGAGCTGCGCCCTTCCCGCAGATCCCGCAGGCCGCAGCCCGGTCCGCTTGGCCGTTCACGGTGCCGCTGGCATTCACGCGCTGAGCCGCCTATAGCTCGGCTGCTTTTTTATCCTGCTTGCCTTACCTCGGCATTTTTCTGGCGAAGATCACTGACCATGGCCGACCGTCCGTCCCGTATTCACCTCGACAATGCAGATCTGACGCGCGGCCATCCGCTGGTGGTGCTCTTCCGACTGATCCGCGACGAACGCCGCCGCGTCGTCATGGCGACGGCCTCCTCGATCATCAACAAGATCTTCGACGTGATGCCGGAAATCCTCATCGGCATAGCGCTCGATGTGGTGGTACGCGGCGAAGCGTCCTTCGTCGCGCAGCTTGGATTGAGCGATCCGACCGATCAGCTGATCGCGCTCGGCATCGCCACCTTCCTCATCTGGTTCGGCGAGTCCTTGTTCGAATATATCTACCAGGTCCTCTGGCGCGGGCTTGCCCAGGACGTGCAGCACCGGTTGCGCATCCTTTGCTATAACCATGCGCAATACCTGCCGACACGGTTCTTCGAGGAGCAGCGGTCCGGCAACCTCGTCACCATCCTCAACGACGACATCAACCAGCTCGAGCGGTTCCTCGACGGTGGCGCCAACACGCTGATCCAGACCTTCGCGGCCGTTATTCTCGTCGGCACGGTCTTCTTCATCGTGTCGCCGCTCATTGCCGTCGTCGCGTTCCTGCCGGTTCCGGCCATCATTTTCGGTGCGTTCTGGTTTCAAAAACGCGCGCAGAGCCGCTACGACACGGTGCGCGCGCGTGCCGGCCAGCTCGGCGCGAAGCTGACGACGAACCTGCAGGGCTTGGCAACGATCCGTGCCTTTGGCGCCGAAGAGCGCGAGACGGAAGCGCTTTCACAGGAAAGCGTCGGCTATCTGACGGCCAACCGCGCCGCAATCCGCATTTCGTCCGCGTTCATACCGATCATTCGCATGGCGATCCTATCGGGCTTCCTGGCGACGTTTCTCATCGGCGGCTGGATGACGCTCAACGGTACGATGGAAGTCGGCGCTTACGGACTTCTCGTCTTCCTCACCCAGCGGCTGCTGTGGCCGATGACCGGCCTTGCGGAAGTCGTCGATCTCTACGAGCGCGCGATGGCGTCGACGCGGCGCATTCTCAGCCTGCTCAACGAGCCGATCGCCAAGGACGAAGGCACCCATGACGCTCCCGTCGATGGCCGCTTCGCCCTGAAAGGCGTCGCTTTCCGCTACGAGACGAGCAATGGCGGCGTCAACGGCATCGACCTCGACATTCCCGCCGGCCACACGGTGGCCCTCGTCGGACCGACCGGCGGCGGCAAGTCGACCCTGATCAAGCTGATCGGCCGTTTCCTCGATCCCCAGTCCGGGTCCATCGCGCTCGACGACGTCACGCTCGATCGCTGGACGGTCAAGGCTCTTCGGCGCTCCATGGCCTGGGTGCCGCAGGAAGTGACTCTGTTCGCCGGCTCCGTCGCCGACAACATCGCCTATGGTCGCCCCGATGCCGCACGAGACGAGGTGATCGCGGCAGCCCGGCTGGCGGAAGCGGACGGGTTCATCAATGCCCTGCCCGATGGCTACGACACCTCCATCGGCGAGTATGGACAGAAACTATCGGGCGGACAGCGTCAGCGCATTGCGCTAGCACGTGCCCTTCTGCTCGATCCACGCATTCTCATTCTCGATGAGGCGACCAGCGCCGTCGACAATGAGACGGAAGCCGCGATCCAGCGTTCGCTCGCTAAGATGCGCGGCCAGCGCACCGTCATCCTCGTTGCGCACCGTTTGTCGACCGTCGTCCATGCGGACACTATCCACGTGATGGAACAGGGCCGGCTCACCCAATCCGGCACCCATGCAGAACTGATCCACCAGCCTGGACTCTACCGCACGCTTTGGAGCATCCAGACCGGCGAAGCGCCGCGCGAAAGCGGGACCGTCGAGGAGATCTCGAAAGCGGCGCGGTCCTGACGGCGCCGTTCAAGGGCCTGATTTGCCGTGCTGATTTGTTGTGCAGGGCCGGCGCTCGGGTATAGTGCCGCATAGGGGCCGGCACGCGATGGTGCCCCCAATCAGGATGGGCCGAGCATTGAGAGTCGTGTCACCGTTGCAGCGTTGGCTGTTGCTTGGAGCGTCCTTCGCCATCCTCGCCACCCTGATCGTGGCGCTTGGCGCCCCACTGGCTCAACGTGCCTATCTCGACGAAGCCGAGACCCGCGCTCAGACCACCTTGCGGCTTGCGGTTGCGGCCCTGCGGGGCCATCTCAGACGCTATGAGGCACTGCCGTCGGTCGTCGCAGACTATCCCATCATCCAGGCGATGGTGATCGATGCCGACAACGAGGCTCTGCGCCAGCGCGGCAACGCGTACCTGAAGCGCATCAACGCACTGCTGAACTCCTCAGACATCTACGTGATGTTGCCGAACGGCGAGACGATCGCGGCGAGCAATTTCGACGGCGACGTCTCCTTCGTCGGCGAGAATTTCTCCTATCGGCCCTATTTCACCGAGGCCGCTGAGGGCCGCCAGGGCCGCTTCTTCGCGCTGGGCACCACCTCGCTGAAGCGGGGTTATTACTTTTCCGCGCCGATCCGGATCGGTGCCGAAGTGCGCGGCGTCGTCGTCTTCAAGGTCGATGTCGACACGATCGAGGCGACCTGGGCTGGCGGCGACAGCGAGATCATCGTCACCGATCCGGAACAGATCGTCTTCATGACGAGCCGTCCCGAATGGCTCTATTCTGCGCTGGAACCTCTAACGCCGGACAGGATCGAACGCACGCAGATCTCGCGGCGCTATGCCGATGCGGACCTCGCCGATCTGCCCCTTCGGCGCGCCCGCGCCGTCGAAGACCACCAGCTGATCGCGATCGGCGAGCCGCGCGCATCTCAGGAGTTCCTCGTGCTCAACGAGCCGATGGACGAGGCCGGGTGGACGGTGCGGGTTCTTCTCGACACGACATCGGCGCGCACCCAAGCGCTCACGCTCGTCGCTGCCGCGCTCATGGTGCTCGGGCTGGCAACGCTTGCCGCAGCATTCATCCTGCAGCGCAGCGCCCGGCTCGAGGAGCGCACGCGCCTGCAAAGTGCCGCACGCGAGCAGCTGGAACAGAGGGTGGAGGAACGGACCGCCGATCTCGCAGCCGTCAACCGGCAGCTCGAAACGGAAGTCAGCGAGCGCCGGGCGACGGAACAGCAATTGCGCCAGACCCAGACCGATCTCGTACAGGCAGGCAAGCTCGCAGCGCTTGGCCAAATGTCGGCTGCGCTGTCGCACGAGTTCAACCAGCCGCTGGCCGCCGTCAGGAACTATGCCGACAACGCGGCAGTGCTGATCGAGCGTGGCCGCGTCGTCGAGGCCAGCGACAACATCGCCCGCATCTCCAAGCTGACCGAGCGCATGGCTTCGATCAGCAAGCATCTGCGCAATTTCGCGCGCATGCCGAACCGGCAACTGCGCGCCGTTCCGCTCGAACAGGTGGTTGCCGACACGATGGAGGTCATCGCATGGCGGCTGAAGGCGGCCGATGCGGACATCCATATCGATCTCGGCCCTGTTCCACCGGTGGTCTGCGCCGGCCCCGTCAGGCTGCAGCAAGTGCTGGTCAACATCATCTCCAACGCGGCAGATGCCGTCGAAGGGCTGGACGATCGCCGGATCGACCTGACGGCCCACACTTCCGGCTCACAGGTGCTGATCGCCGTTCGCGACCGCGGCCCCGGCGTGCCGGATGGCATTGTCGGGCGTGTCTTCGACCCCTTCTTCTCGACGAAGGGCGTCGGCAAGGGCCTGGGGCTCGGACTCTCGATTTCCTACAACATCGTCAAGGACTTCGGTGGAAATCTGAGCGTGGCGCGTCATCCAGACGGCGGTGCGGTCTTCACGATCGCGCTTGATGCTGCCGAACTCACGCTCAGCGAGGCCGCCGAATGAAGGCGCCGCTCGTTCTCTTCATCGACGACGAGGAGGAAGTCAGACGCTCCGCAGCCCAGTCGCTCGATCTTGCCGGATTTCAGGTTCGCAGCCTGGGCCAAGCGGAGGCGGCGCTCGAACTTGCGACGCAAGGCTTCAACGGCATCGTCATTACCGACATCCGCATGCCGGCGATGGATGGGATGACCCTGATGGGCCGCATCCACGAGATCGATCCGGACATACCCGTCATCCTCGCGACCGGTCACGGCGACGTGCAGCTTGCGGTTCGGGCGATGCGCGAAGGGGCCTATGACTTCATCGAGAAGCCATTCACCTCCCAACACCTTGCCGATGTGGCGGCCCGGGCGATCGATCGGCGCCGGCTGGTGCTCGAAAACCGCCTGCTGCGCGCAGTCGCCGGCAAAAGCGACGACGTGGAAGCCCGCATGCCGGGGCGCACGCCGGTGATGATCGATCTGCGTTATCGGCTACGCGCCGTTGCCGCCACCGACGCCGACGTGCTCATCATCGGCGAGACCGGGAGCGGCAAGGAGGTCGTGGCGCGCGCGCTGCATGATTTTTCGTCCCGCGCCGGCAAGCCGTTCATCGCAATCAATTGCGCCGCCCTTCCCGAGGCTCTGATCGAAAGCGAGCTGTTCGGCCACGAGGCAGGCGCGTTTCCGGGTGCCATGCGCGCCCGCTACGGCAAATTCGAGCATGCGCGCGGCGGCACCGTGCTGCTGGACGAGATCGGCTCGATGCCGATCGATCTCCAGGCAAAACTTCTGCGCGTCATCCAGGACAGGGTGATCAGTCGGCTCGGCTCCAACGAGACCTTGCCGCTCGATGTGCGCTTCGTGGCCACGAGCAAGACGGAGCTCGACGATGAAGTCGCCGCCGGAAGGTTCAGGGCCGACCTGCTCTATCGCCTGAATGTCGTGACGCTCAGGGTTCCATCGCTGCAATCACGGCGGGAAGACGTGCCGCTGCTTTTTCTCCAGCTCGTTCGCGAGGCGGCGGCGAGGCATCGACGGGAAGACATCGACGTGCCGCCCTCCGTCATGAGCGAGGTTTCCAACCGGCTCTGGCCCGGCAATGTACGGGAGCTGCGCAACGCGGCGGAGCGCTACGTCATCGGGCTCGGCCTCGCCACCGAAGCCGAGCCGGTCACCGTCTCCAACAGACTGTCGGAGCGCGTCTCCGAATTCGAGCGCGGCGTCATCGCTGGCTTACTCACCGCCCATGGCGGGACCCTCAAGCCGGTCTATGAAGAACTCGGAATCTCCCGCAAGACACTCTACGAGAAGATGCAGCGCTACGGCCTTGATCGCCGCGACCATAACCAGAACTGATGCCGATGGGTCGCGAACGACCCACCACGCACCGGTGATGTTACGAAATCCACCCATTTTGGAAGATCGTTCAGAGCAATCACGCGGGATGGGTCATTGACATATTGCCAAGAGGTTAAGAGCCGCCCTTAATGGCCCGCGATCTCCACTGGCGGTCTGCCGGTGGCTTCACCGATTGGGAGGAAATCATGAAAAGACTTACGACCGCTCTTCTGGCGGCGGCTGCAATGACGTCTGCCGGCGCAGGCATCGCTTTCGCTCAGGAAGACTATCCGACCAGCCCGGTCACCATCGTCGTGCCCTTTGCTGCCGGCGGCCCGACCGACACCGTCACGCGCCTCGTCGCAGAGCCTATGTCGGCCGAACTCGGACAGCAGGTCATCGTGCAGAACGTCGCCGGTGCCGGTGGTACGCTGGCCGGTACCCAGGTGGCGAATGCGCCCGCCGACGGTTACCAGATCCTGATGCACCACATCGGCATGTCGACCGCGCCGACGCTCTATCCGGACCTCGCCTACAGCCCGCTCGAAGATTTCGAGATGATCGGCCTGGTCACGAACGTCCCGATGACCGTCATCGCACGCAAGGATTTCGAGCCGAACACGTTCGAAGAGCTCGTCACCTACGTTCAGGAAAATGCCGATAGCGTCACCTACGCCAATGCCGGAATCGGCGCTGCGTCGCATCTTTGTGGCCTGCTCT
The DNA here is from genome assembly GCF_902498825.1 of Rhizobium sp. EC-SD404. NCBI lineage: Bacteria > Pseudomonadati > Pseudomonadota > Alphaproteobacteria > Hyphomicrobiales > Rhizobiaceae > Rhizobium > Rhizobium sp. EC-SD404. The sequence goes on along the minus strand of NZ_LR701459.1, from coordinate 1,793,842 downwards.
TCATGAGCGCGATCGACACGCAGGTCACCACTGTCCCGTATCAGGGCACGGGTCCTGCCATGACCGATCTTCTCGGTGGCCAGGTCGACTTCATGTGCGACCAGACCACCAACACGACCGGCCAGATCACCAGCGGCGAAGTCAAAGGCTATGCCGTGACAACACCGGATCGCCTCGACGCGCTGCCGGATCTCCCGACCACGGCTGAAGCCGGTCTCGAAGAGTTCCAGGTCGGCGTATGGCACGGCCTCTACGCTCCGGCCGGCACGCCGCCGGAAGTCATCGAAAAGCTGACCGCCGCTCTGCAGACGGCGCTTCAGGACGAAAACGTCATCACCCGCTTCGCCGAGCTTGGCACCGTGCCGGTCTCGCAGGAAGACGCCACGCCGGAAGCACACGAAGCGTATCTCTCCGAGCAGATCGACCTGTGGGCTCCGATCATCGAAGCTGCGGGCGAGATGGCCCAGTAATCAGCCGCTTCGGCTGACGAAAACGATCCGGGGTGCGCCAAGACGCGCCCCGGACATCTTCTTGATCGAGGACTGCCGCTGATGCGGCCAAGGCTGCGGACATGGACGTTCCGCGCCGCAGGGAGCGACGACTCTCCATGGGCAACCAGAAATCCTTCAATGATATCGCGTCCGGCCTGATCTTCATCGGGATCGGCATCGCGTTCGGCTATGCCGCCTCCGGTTACCAGATCGGAACGGCGCTGCGCATGGGACCGGGGTACTTCCCGCTCGTGCTTGCCGGTCTCATGTGCATTCTCGGCATCGCCATCGTCGTGAAAGGCATGGCGCGCGACGCACAGCCTTCCGAATTCGGCATCATGCCGTGGCGCGGGATGGTGCTGCTTCTCAGTGCCATCGCCTTTTTCGGCTTCACCATCCGCGGCCTCGGCATGGTGCCCAGCCTTTTCATCACGCTGATGCTGGCAAGCCTCGCGAGCCGTCGCAACACGCTCCTGAGCGCCTTCATCCTCTCCGTCGCGATCACCACAGCTTGCGTCACCATCTTCATCTACGGGCTTGGCGTGCCGATCACGCTGTTCGGCCCGTGGCTGCCACTCTGAGGATCAGCCGATGGAACTTCTCGCCAATCTCGGCATCGGCTTTTCCGCTGCCCTAGACCCGACCAACCTGCTTTACTGCTTCGTCGGCGTTCTGCTCGGCACGCTCGTGGGTGTGCTTCCGGGTATCGGCCCAACCGCAACAATCGCGATGCTGTTGCCGATCACCTTCTCATTCGAGCCCGTCACAGCCTTGATCATGCTCGCCGGCATCTATTACGGCGCGCAGTATGGCGGATCGACCACGGCGATCCTGATCAATCTGCCTGGTGAGTCCTCTTCCGCCGTCACCGCGATCGACGGCTACGAGATGGCCAAGCAAGGGCGAGCCGGTCCGGCGCTCGCCACCGCAGCGCTTGGCTCGTTCTTCGCCGGCACGGTGGCCACGCTGATCCTAGCAGTCGCAGCACCGCCGCTTGCCCGCGCTGCGCTGAATTTCGGGGCGCCGGAGTATTTCTCGCTGATCGTGCTCGGGCTTCTCGCCTCGATCGCTCTGGCCCATGGCTCCGTGCTGAAGGCGCTCGCGATGATCGTGCTGGGGTTGCTGCTCGGCATGGTCGGCCAGGACATCTACACCGGCACGCCGCGCTTCACCTTCGGCTTCTTCGAGCTTTATTCGGGCATCAACTTCGTTTCGGTCGCAGTCGGGGTGTTCGGCGTCGCCGAGATCCTTCGCAATCTCGAGAACGAGACCACGCGCGAAGTTCTGGTCAAGAAGGTCGAGAACCTCTGGCTGACCAAGGACGATTTCAAGCGCATCATCGCGCCGGTGCTGCGCGGCACCGCGCTCGGATCGGTCCTCGGCATTCTGCCGGGCGGCGGACACGTGCTGTCGTCCTTTGCCTCCTACTCGCTCGAAAAGCGCGTCTCAAAACACCCCGAGACGTTCGGAAAAGGCGCGATCGAGGGCGTTGCGGGACCGGAATCCGCCAACAATGCCGGCGCGCAGACCTCGTTCATTCCGATGCTGACGCTCGGCATTCCGGCGCACCCCGTCATGGCGCTCATGATCGGCGCGTTCATCATCCAGGGCATCACGCCCGGGCCGAACGTGATCAACGACGAGCCCGTTCTCTTCTGGGGCATCATCGTGTCGATGTGGGTCGGCAATCTGATGCTCGTCCTGCTCAATCTGCCGCTGATCGGCCTTTGGGTTAAGCTTCTGACGATCCCCTACAAGGTGCTCTTCCCGGCGATCATCGCCTTTGCCTGCATCGGCTGCTACTCGATCAACCTCAATGTCTTCGATGTGTATGCCATCGTGGTGTTCGGCTTCATCGGCTACCTGCTCGTGAAGCTGGGATGCGAGCCGGCTCCTCTGCTGCTCGGTTTCGTTCTCGGCCCGTTGCTCGAAGAGCATTTGCGCCGCGCCATGATCATCTCGCGTGGCGATCCGATGATCTTCGTCGAACGTCCGATTTCGGCAGTGCTTCTCGCCTTCGCGGTCGCTGCAGTCATCGTTGCGGTGTTGCCTTCGGTGCGCAAGAAGCGCGAAGAGGTCTTTGTCGAAGACGATTGATTAATTTTGATGCCGCGCGCTTGTCTCGCGCGCGGCACTGAGTATAGGTGCGGCATCATGCCGCCCGGCGGCACCCCCTACCCCCAAGGCTTCCTAATGGAAAAATCGAGCTACAGTTACTTCACGTGGGCATTCATCGTCACCGCCGTCGGCCTCGCGCTCGGCGCCTGGGTGGGATGGAACTTCACCGGCACTGTCTCCGGCACCCTGTCCATCTTCTTCATCTGCGTGGTCCTGGCGGTCCTCGAGATCTCGCTGTCGTTCGACAACGCGATCGTGAACGCCAACAAGCTGAAGGAAATGACCCCGGTCTGGCAGCAGCGCTTCCTGACGTGGGGCATCTTGATCGCCGTCTTCGGCATGCGCATCGTCTTTCCTCTGCTGATCGTCGTCATCGCGGCGAATGTCGGTCCCTGGGCCGCTATCCAGCTGGCGATCGCCGAGCCGGAAGAGTATTCGCGCATCATGGGCGAAGCCCATCTCTCGATCGCAGCCTTCGGCGGCACCTTCCTCATGATGGTCGCGCTCACCTATTTCTTCGATGAGCACAAGGACATTCACTGGGTGCACGCGATCGAGTCGCGGGTTTCCAAGTTCGCAGCGATCAAGGGCGTCGAAATCGCCTTCGTGCTGATCCTGATGCTGACCTTCGCTTCGTTCCTGGATGAAGCGGATTCGGCCACGTTCGTTCTGTCGGCGATCTACGGTCTCGTCACGTTCCTCGCGGTCGACGTGCTCGGTAACGTGCTCGACCAGCAGCAGGCGGCGCTGGAAGGCGCAGCCAAGGGCGGCTTCGGGGCGTTTCTCTATCTCGAAGTGCTCGATGCATCGTTCTCGTTCGACGGCGTGATCGGTGCATTCGCGCTGACGAACAACCTCTTCATCATCGCCATCGGCCTCGGCATCGGCGCCATGTATGTGCGTTCGATGACCATCATGCTGGTGGAAAAGGGAACCCTCGCCCAGTACCGCTACCTCGAGCATGGCGCCTTCTACGCCATCTTGATCCTCTCGGTGATCATGTACGCGCAGTCGCTGACCCACATTCCGGAAGTGATCACCGGCCTTGGCGGCGCAGCCCTCATCGGCCTCTCACTCTGGTCGTCGATCCGCTACAATCGCAAGCACGGCGTTGAAGGCAGCGACGTCGAACCGGCGACGCACGCGCACTGACGCTCGAAAGAAATATCTGAACAAAAAAGCCCGAGGCTGCGATCTGCAGCCTCGGGCTTTTTCATTGCGTCGCTTAAAGTTTCAGATGAACTTGGAAAGAGCGGCGAAGTCGACGGAAGAGACCCCGAAATTGGCTGCTTCCAGCTCGCGCAAGCGCTTTTCGGTCACGGCGATCGAATGGTCCAACTGCTCGAACGTATGATCGCTGGTGATGAAGAAGCGAAGGCGTGCCTGACCTTCCGGAACCGCTGGGTGAATGATCGGCAGCACGTTCACCCCATCGGCGATCAGATCGTTGGATAGCCGCGCAGCGCGCACGCTGTCGCCCACCATGATCGGCACGACCGAATAGCCGACACTCAGGCCCGTATCGAGGCCTGCCCGGGTCGCAGCTTCCACGAAGTAGCGGCCGTTTCGCTTGAGTTTTTCGGTGCGCTCCGGCTCGTCGCAAAGCGCCTCAAGGCTTGCGCTGGCTGCTGCCGCGAGCACCGGTGCCAGACCGACGCTATAGACGAAGCCACCGGCCGACGCCTTGAGGACATCGATCAGAGCGCTCGTTCCGGCCACGTAGCCGCCGCAGGACGATGTCGTCTTCGAAAGCGTTCCCATGCGGATGTCGACGTCGTCCGGCGCGGTGCCGAAATGCTCCATCGTGCCGAAGCCGCGCTGGCCGAGAACGCCGAGCGAATGCGCTTCGTCGACCATCAGCCAGAAGCCGTAATCGTCCTTCAGCTTCACTAGACCCGGAAGGTCGGCGATATCGCCGTCCATGGAATAAACGCCCTCGACGATGACCATCGTGCGGCGATATTCGCCGGCAGTCGCCATCAGAAGCTCTTCGAGGTTCTTCAGATCGTTGTGCTTGAAGAACCGCCGCGTAGCGCCCGAGAGGCGGATGCCGGAGACGGCGCTGTTGTGGATCAGCTCGTCGTGGATGACGAGATCGTTCGGACCAAGCAGAGCGCTGATCACGGCGACGTTCGTGAGATAGCCGCTGACGAAGGTAACGGCCGCCTCCACGTCGTAGATGCGGGCGATCTGCTGTTCCAGCTGCGTATGGATCGGGCGCTCGCCACCGACCAGACGGCTGGCGGAAGCCGAGATCGCATAGCGATCGATCGCGGCCTTGGCGGCTTCCATCACCTTCGGATGCCGGTTGAGCCCCAGATAATCGTAGGACGCGAAATTGATCAGGTCCTGACCGTCGATGCGCGTGGTCGCGCCGGCCGATCCCTCGTGGGCGCGATAGAAGGGATTGCCCATACCGAGCTGCTCGCCGGCCGAGCGCTGGGCGACGACCTGCTTGTATTCCGGCAGGTCCTCGAAGGAAGGCGTCGCGCGCAGACTGCGGCTGACAGCCGCACGCCTCGTCGAGCGGTCGAACCGATCGGGCGCAGCGGTGTTGCTGCTCTTGCGCATGTAATCGAGCACGCTGGAGCGAACGGCCCGACCGGTTGAGTTTCCGGTGCCGTTCGCCGACTTGGAGTCTTCACTCATTCCTATGGCGCCCCTGCCTGACGATTCTCGATGTGCTTCTGGACCAGCGATCCGACAAGGCCTGCGCCTTCCGGTGCAGGTTGCTCCTCGGCATCATCTGCGCCGGCTGCCTTCTGCACGCGATCATAGAGTTTGACCGCGATATCGCCGACCGTCGTCGTGTCCGACACGCCGCTCAACGGCATCTCGAAACCCGTGCGCTTCTGGAAGCCCAAGCCCACCTCGATCGCCATCAGACTATCGAGACCGATTTCCTTCAAGACACGGTTGCGTGAAATGCTGTCGATCGGAATGCGCAGGATGCCCGCGATTTCGCCTGCAATCAGATCGTACAGGATCTGCTGGGCGTCGTCGGAGGACTTGCCGGCGATCATCGCGACGAGATCGATCTCGCCACCATCGGCCGTCAGTGCCGACTGGTCGACGGCACGCAGCACCGTTTCGAACAACGCCGTCTTGGAAATGGCCAGATTATGAGCCGTTGCCCAATCGATCTGCGAGATCATCACGGCGGCGGCATCCACCGTTCCTGGATCCTGTGCAACGTAGTTGGCAACCAGTTCCAGCGCCTCGTGCGAGGCGAGCGCGCTGTCGCCGATGCGCTTGGCGAGCAGTTCGCCGACCGCCTCGTTCTTGGACAGGAAGCCGACATCGCCGATTGCGCCGAAGCCGATCGCAAGCGCCGGCAATTTCTCGGCGCGGCGGGCGCGGGCGAGGCCTTCGAGGTAGCCGTTGGCCGCCACATAGTTCGCCTGGCCGGGATTGCCGATCAGCGTCGTCGCCGACGAGAAGAGAATGAAATGATCGAGTTCGTCGACGCGCGTCAGCCGGTCGAGATTGGCGGCGCCGAGTGCCTTCACCTCGATGACCGGACGGTTGCGGTTCGGCGTCAGGTTCGAAATCAGCGCATCGTCGAGAACCATGGCAGCGTGGATCACGGTCTTCAGCGGTGCGTCTCGACGCAAGCGCTGTAACAGATGATCGACCTGCGCCTCATCGGTGACGTCGCAGGCGTGGACGCTCGCGATAACGCCCTTCTCCGCCCAAGTGGCGATGGCCGCTTCCGTTTCCTGATCCGCACGACCGCCACGCGAGCATAGAGCGATCTTCTTGGCGCCCATGTCGACCAGCCACGAGGCCGCCGCGAGGCCGAAACCGCCGATGCCGCCGACGACGAGATGGACGCCGCGCGGATCGACCGACATTTTGACGCCGGATGCCCGGCGCACTTCGTCGACGCCCGATACCGGCGGCGTGATGACGATCTTGCCGATATGACCAGAGCCCTGCATGAGGCGGAACGCGCCACGGATCTCATCGAAGGCAAATTGACGGTATGGCAGCGCGGTGAAGTCACCGCGTGCGAAGAACACCGAGAGATCCTTGAACAGGCGTCGTGTCAGTTCAGGCTTCGCCACGAGCAGCTGATCGGCATCGATGCCGAAATAGCTGACATTGCGACGGAACGGGCGCAGACCGATCTTGCTGTCGGCATAGTAATCACGCTTGCCGAGCTCCAGGAACCGGCCAAACGGCTTCACGAGGCCGATGGAGAGTTCCATCGCGTCGCCGAAAAGCGAGTTCAGAACGACATCCACGCCTTCGCCGCCGGTCGCTTCCAGCACCTCGTCGACGAAATTGAGGGAGCGGGAGTCGAACACGGCATCGACGCCGAGCATTTCCAGATAGCGGCGCTTTTCGACCGTGCCGGCCGTTGCGAACACCCGAGCGCCCTGCTGCTTGGCAACCTGCAGGGCAGCCAGACCGACGCCACCGGCGCCGCCATGGATCAGCACAGTTTCGCCCGGTTGAAGCCGGCCGAGTTCGACGAGACTGTAATAGGCAGTCAGGAACGCCACCGGCAGCGTCGCACCGGATACAATGTCGATCTCGGGCGGCAACGGCGCAACGCCGGCAGCATCGACCACCATCTGCGTCGAAAACGCGGCCGGGCCGATGGCCATTACCGCATCACCGGGCGCGAACCCTTCGACATCTGATCCTACGGCCGCAATCCGTCCCGAGCATTCCATGCCGATCGTCGCGCCGGCAAAGCCATCTTCGAGCGCCTCTTCGGGCAGCAGGCCCATGCCCCACATGACGTCGCGGAAGTTGAGGCCGGTCGCGGCGACATCGACCACGACTTCACGTGGTCCGGGTGTCTTTTCGTGTGCGACCTCTTCCCAGACGATGCTGCCGAGTTGCGAGGCGACCAGCTGGCGGATCGTCGCGCCATCGAATGCACGTGTCCGCGAGACGTCGGACGTGACCGGACCCTGCACTGCGCGCAGGCGGCTGAAGGTGCCTGAGGTCGCGTCCAGCACGAATTCGCGGTCCTTGCCATTGCCAGCAAGCTGCGCTGTGACCAAAGCCGCGAGCGCGTCGTCGATCTCGGCACTGCCGGTATCGAAGCTCGTCACGTCGATGAAGCTGTATTCGTTTTTCAGGACGCGCAGGAAGGTCCAGACACCGCTGTTGGTTGCGGAAAACGCATCTTCGCTGGACTTGCCGCCAGGGGCACCGCCCGCCATCACGACGACGAGATTTGGCACCGGGGTGAGACCTTCTCCGCCGAACCGTGCGAAGGCCTCGGCCACGGCGCTCAGATAGGTGGTGTGACGCAGAAGCGTTTCAGATCCGGCTTCTGTCGTTTCTCCCGAGCAGAGGTAAAGAAGCGGCCTGCCCTGTTCGACGGCTGCGCTGACGGCCTGATCGACCAGCGCGATGTCGTCTTCCATCTGGCCGGTGAGCGTATGAAGCGAACCCGAGCCGAACGATCGCGCTGCGTTTTTCGCCTCGGCACTCGCCACGATGATCGGAGCGCCTGCATCAGCAGCCTGTGCCGCAACCAACGCTGCGACGGTTTCGGGGACGTGCCCCTGAACGGCGAGAACGGGGCCCGAGCCGGGCGACAGTGTTTCGACCTGCGCGGTCGGCAGACCGGCGAGCTTGAACAGCCGCTGCCAGTCTTCGCTGCCACCGTAGCGTCCGACCGGGAACAAGGGATCCTGGCTGCCGGCGAACCAATCGTCGCTCAGACCGAAGACGAAATCGACCAGCGCGTGGGGTGCATCGCTCATAAACAGCAACCGCGCTTCAGGGCGCAGTGCGGATTTCAGGCGCTGTCGGTAGTCGGCGCTGTTTTCCAGCAGGCCATAGAGCGCGTTGGAGGCGCTGACCACGATGTCGAAGCCGGCATCGGGCGCAAGCGCCTGCGGCTCGATGACGTCGACGCGCGGCTCTTTCTCGAACTCGATTTCCAGGCGGCGACGGGCTCCGTCGCGTCCTTCGGCAACCACCAGACTTCCGCCATGGCGTCGAACCAGATCGGCCATGCGGCGGCTGAGCGCAGTCGATACGCTTTCCAGTTCGAGCACGCGCAGCTGACCCGACGGACGGGCCGTCGCGGCTTTGAGCGATGCTGCAAGGGCGTCGATCAATGCAGCCGAGCGGAACTGGGCGCCCGCGCCATGCATGTCGTAGTGCCACCGCGTGGCTTCCGCGATGAAGCTGCCGTTGTGCTCGGCGATGTCGGCGCCGGCGGCAAGGCTGTCCAACCGGTGTATGGTCTCGCGATAGGCGTCGTTGACCAAAACCGCTTCGACAGCACGGGCCGGATCGCCCCTGACGATATCGGCGAGGATCTGGTCGAGCGGCGGAAGTTCACAGTCGGGCTCGATCACCCAGCCGCGCTCGGAATTGCGGGCAAGATCGGCCTGCTCGAGGATGAACAGGCAATAGGCAAGATGGCTGCGCAGGCCTGCGTCTTCCGGCAGGCTGTGCGGCATGACGAGATGGCGGGTATCGGCAAGCCGCATCGCGATATCGTGGCAGGCGCGATAGATCGCGGCCTTCAGCATGATCGTCGTGTCGTTCTCGCCGATCGTGACGGCTGCCGGTGCGAGCGGCTCGGACCGGTCGTTTGCGGCAAGGCCAGACGAAATCGCAGGCAACGCCTGGTAGTGGAACGAGGTGTCGTGAAGGGTACGATGCTGGCGCAGATAGGTGCGGCGGAACCTGCAGTCGGACGCATCCGCGATCGCATTGCCGGATTTGTCGAAGAACGTGAAGGAGGCGCGGATCGAGTGTTCCGACACGCGATCGATATCGATGCGCGCACCGGCCAGCTCGGCATCGGCCTTCAACAGGCGGATACGGCCGAAACGCACCGGAATATAAGGAGCGCCGCCGAGAGCGCCCGTATATTCGCCGAAGAGTGCCACGAGGCCGTGAAACGCCGCGTCGACCGAGACGGGATTGAGCCCGTAGCTGACGTAGCGATGTGCAGGCTTCGCCGCATCGGCCAAGGTCGCAACGATGACGTTGCCCTCGAACAACTCGGCCCGCTTCATGAGCTGGAAGCTCGGACCATAATCAAGACCGAAGCGTTTCGCCGTCTTGTAGGCATCCGCAGCGGTAAAGGTGCGCAACGGAATGCCCTTGGGCTTCTGCGCCGCCGCCTTGAGATTGCCTTCTCGCAGCGCCCGACCACGGGCGACCGCATGCAGCGTCCAGTCGTCGTCGCTCAAACGTTCGCGTGAACGAATCTCGATATCGCCAGTTTCCGGCGAGATGACGGTCGAAAGCTCGGTCAGCGTCGTCGCCTGAAGCTCGAGCGGACGCATGATCTCGAGATTGGTCACCTCGACGGTGTCGGTCTCGTGGTACTGGCGCAGTGCGCTCAGCGCGATCTCGATGAAACCGCTGCCCGGCAGGATCGGCTTGCCATCGACCACGTGCTCGGCAAGGTCGGGGAAGAGATGTCGATCGATATGGTTCTTCCAGTGGCCGCTCAGCGGATCGACGCGCCAGCCTGCAAGCGTATAGGGCTCATCGACGTCGCGGCCGTAAAGGCTTACGGCGTCGGTCGTCCGGGTCGGTTTGACGATCGCTTTTTCGAACGGCAAGGCAGGCAGCCGCACGAACGCGTTGCGCTCTCCGAGGCAGGATTTCGCGTCGAACGCGGCGCCGTGGGCGATCGCACGCGACAGCGAGCGTCCGACCGGATCGCCATTCTGGCCGATCGGCTCCTTGGCAAGTGTCGCAATGGCGACACCGGGGATGCCGCGCGCCTTGACGGCATCGCGCAGATAGGCGGCCAGGACCGGGCGCGGGCCGATTTCCACGAAAACCGTACAACCCTGCTCGATGGCGGCTTCAACGCCCGACTGGAACAGCACCGGCTCGCGCACATTGCGCCACCAATAGGAGCTGTCGAGCGCCTTGCCGTCGAGCTTGGCACCGGTGACGGTCGAAATGAAGTCCACTTCCGTCGGGCGGAGCGAGATCTGCGTCAGGTCGGCGAGAAACGCCTCCTGCGCCATGTCGATCATCGGGTGGTGGAAGGGATAATTGATATCGAGGACCGACGCCGGGATCTTGCGCGCGCGCGCGGCGTCACGGAACGCTTCGATCTCGTCCGCCGGACCGGTCATGGTGACCGAATTCTGGGCATTGAAAGCGCCGACGCACAGCGCATTCAGGCCTTCGGCCTTTGCGAGATCCATTGCGTCGTTGGCCGACAGCATGACGGCGGCCATTTTGCCGAAACCGGCAAGGCGGTCCTGATGGAAGGAGCGCTTGGCGACAATCGAGACGGCATCGACGAGTTGGATGGCGCCGGAAGCGTAGGCCGCAGCCACCTCGCCGACGGAATGTCCGAGGACTGCGGATGGCTTGACGCCGAGCTTGACAAGCGTATCGGCGAGCGCGGCCTGGACCGCAAACAGCAATGGCTGTGCAATCTTGGTGTCAGTGAGCCTTGCACCGAGATCCTCGGCGAAGAGAAGGTCCGACAGGACAACGTCGGCATGCAACTGGAACAGCGCGCTGATCGCCGTGAAGCGCTGCCTGAAATGGATGTTCTGCTTGAAGGCATCGATCCCCATGCCGGCCCATTGCGAGCCGTTGCCGGAGAACACGAACGCCACCTTGGCTTCGGCGAGCGGAGCGTCGGCCACTTCGGCTGCGCCTGGTCGGTCGTTCAGGTATTCATCGATCGCATGGATGATCGCGTCGGGCTCGCTCGTATTGAGGACGAAACGGCTCCTCAGCATCGTCCGGTTCGCGCCGGCCGCTGCGGCGACGTTCTGGCGCTGCGTCTTGCTGCCCTTGGAGAGCACTTCGCGGTAGGACCCCAAAAGCTTGTCGAGGCTGGACGCCGTCTGCGCAGACGCCACGAAGACGCCCCTACCCGGCACCGCATCCGGACGCGGCTGATCGTTCGCCGGATCGGCGATGACGATATGGGCGTTGGCGCCACCGAAGCCGAAGGAATTGACCCCGGCGTAACGCCGACGCGTGCTCTTCAGCAGTTCGATCGGTTCGGACGCCACGCGGACGTTGAGCGCATCGAAATCGATGTTTTCGTTCGGCACTTCGAAATGCAGCGATGCCGGCACGTAATTGTGCTCGAGCGCAAGTACCGCCTTCATGAGGCCAAGAACGCCGGATGCCGGCTCCGTGTGGCCGATATTCGATTTGATCGAACCGACGGGAAGCGGCGCACTGCGCTTCTGGCCGATTTCCGTGCCGATGGACCACAACTCGGCCGGATCGCCGACCTTGGTGCCGGTTCCGTGCCCTTCGACGAAGGCAAGCTGGCCGACATCGACGCCGTTTTCGCCGTAGATCGAACGCAGCAGCGCGGCCTGGGAATTACGCGACGGCAGCGAGATACCGTTGGTCCTGCCAGCGGAATTGGTGGCGGAAGCGACGATCGTCGCGTAGCTGCGGTCGCGCTCCTTGATTGCCCGATCCGTGCGACGCAGCACGAAAACGGCACCACCTTCAGCACGGACATAGCCGATGCCCCGGTCGTCATAGGCGCGGCAGAGCCCGTCAGGCGACAACATGCGCGCTTGGGCAAAGCCGACGAAAGGCAACGGGTGTGCAAGGATGCTGACGCCGCCGACGATGGCGGTATCGATAACGCCGGCTTCCAGCGACTTTACCGCCTGGTCGAGCGCTACGAGAGAGGACGAGCAGGCCGTGTCGACGGTAAGGCTAGGACCACGCAGGCCAAAGATGTGAGAAACGCGGTTGGAAACAACCGAGAGCGTGTTGCCGCTCATGAAATAAGGGCCGCCGGCGGCCGGATCTTCGGACAGAAGATTGGCGTGGTCGAGGCTCGAAGCGCCGACATAAACGCCGATGTTCTCTCCGCGGATCGACGCCTGGTCGATGCTCGCATCTTCCAGAGCGCGCCATGCCAACTCGAGCACGAGACGCTGCTGGGGATCGAGATGCATCGCCTCGCGCTGCGACATGCCGAAGACGTTGGCGTCGAACGCATACAGGTCGCCGATCACACCGGCTGCGAATGTGTAAGTCTTGCCGGGCGTTCCGATCTGCGGATGCCAATAGCGTGCATGATCCCACCGGTCCTGCGGAATCTCTGTCACCGTGCAGCGCCGATTTTTGAGAAGATCGAACAGCTCTTCCGGGTTGCCCGCTCCAGGAACGACACAAGCGCGGCCAATAATTTCTACTGTCATGTACCCGCACGCAGCATTGTGGAAGATAAGACTCCGTCAATGCCGTGAACGACCAGTCAATGCAACCCTTTCGCGGCGATCCATCCACTGCTCGGACCTTCGTCCATCAGCCTGAACTGCATCCAACACAAAACGAATTACGGCCGAATCTGCATGGATTGAGGCAAAATAGTGGGGCAAAACGCCCGAGGGACCGCCCTAGCCTCTGAGAGAATGCTAAAGTTGTGCCAGCTGCCCACGGAATTGAAGGGGGTCGCGGCTCCGTGCGCGGTCATAACCCAGAAGCGCCTGAAAATAAGTGGATGCACCTTATACGTGCAAACGTCACATTCGTTAACGTGGAGCATAAGCGCTGACATCACACAAGATGTGTCACGTTCTCATGTATTGATCAGTCACCTGACCCTGGACCGACGTCTTTCTGATCGGGGACTTCAAACTGATTCCGGTTGACTTTAATCCGCTGGGCCGTTTCTTCGCCGCATGTGACATCGGCGTATCGTTCGGCGGGGCCCACCGGCGCGACGTATCGATCCTCCGAGCAACCAGGGATCGGAACTCAGCATGAAGGGTATCATCCTCGCAGGCGGCAGCGGGACACGGCTTTATCCGGTGACGAGTGCGGTCTCGAAGCAGCTTCTGCCGGTCTACGACAAGCCGATGATCTATTATCCGATCTCGACGCTGATGCACGCGGGCATCAGGGATATCCTGATCATCTCGACGCCGGAGGACACGCCGCGCTTCGAGCAGATGTTGGGCGATGGCTCGCGCTGGGGGATCAGCTTTTCCTATGCTGTCCAGCCCTCACCCGATGGCCTAGCGCAGGCGTTCCTGATCGGGGCGGATTTCCTCGATGGTTCGCCATGCGCGCTGGTGCTCGGCGACAACATCTTCCATGGCGAGGATCTGCGCCGGTTGCTCGACAATGCGGCAGCGCGCGAGACGGGTGCGAGCGTTTTCGCCTACCACGTCCAGGATCCGGAGCGGTATGGCGTCGTCGAATTCGACAAGGACGGCAAGGTGCTGAGCCTGGAGGAGAAGCCGAAGCAGCCGAAGTCGAATTACGCTGTCACCGGGCTCTATTTTTACGATTCCACGGTTGTGGAAAAGGCGAAGCAACTGACACCGTCGCATCGCGGCGAGCTGGAGATCACCGATCTGAACCGGCTCTATCTCGACGAGGGCCTGCTCAACGTCGAGATCATGGGGCGCGGCTATGCCTGGCTCGACACGGGCACCCATGACAGCCTGCTCGATGCCGGCAACTTCATTGCCACGCTGGAGCATCGCCAGGGCCTGAAGATCGCCTGCCCCGAGGAGATCGCCTATCGCTCCGGCTGGATCGATGTGGATGAACTGAAGGCGCTTGCCGCTCCGCTCGCCAAGAACAATTACGGCCGCTACCTCGTCCAGCTCCTCAGCGATCGGGTGCTGGCATGACGTTCGAGGAACTTGCGCTCAAGGGCGTCTTCCTGATCGAGCCGAAGGTGTTCGGCGACGAGCGCGGCTTCTTCATGGAGAGCTTCAACGCGGCACGGTTCCGCGAGGGCACCGGTGCCGACGTCGCTTTCGTCCAGGATAACCATTCGCGTTCGTCCCGTGGTGTGTTGCGCGGCCTGCACTACCAGCTGCCGCCGCACGCGCAGGGCAAGCTCGTCCGCGTCGTCTCGGGCGAAGTCTATGACGTCGCCGTCGATATCCGCCGCTCTTCGCCGACCTTCGGCCAGCATGTGGGTGCGGTGCTGTCGGCCGAGAACAAGCGGCAGCTGTGGATGCCGGCAGGCTTTGCCCATGGTTTCGTCACACTTTCCGACCATGCCGAGTTTCTCTACAAGACGACCGATACCTATGCGCCGGAGTGCGAGGGTGCGATCGCCTGGAATGATCCGGAGCTTGGCATCGACTGGCACATCGAAGCAGATGTCATCCAGGTGTCGGAGAAGGATGGCAAGGCTCCGCCTCTGAAGGATGCGAAACATTTTGACTGATTGACGGCAGGTGGGCCTTCTCCGTCGGTTGGGTTCGAGAGACGACAGGACAGCTTTTTAAATGACCATTCTCGTCACCGGCGGTGCCGGTTTCATCGGCAGCAATTTCGTCCTCGACTGGCTCCAGGCGAACGATGAGCCTGTCATCAATCTCGACAAGCTCACCTATGCCGGCAACATGGACAATCTGGCATCGCTCAAGGGCAATCCGGCCCACCGCTTCGTCCAGGCCGACATCTGCGACGCCGACGCGCTGAAGACGATCTTCGCCGCCGACGATATTCGTGCCGTCGTCCATTTTGCCGCCGAAAGCCATGTGGATCGTTCGATCCATGGTCCGGAAGCCTTTCTCGACACCAACGTCACCGGCACCTTCCGCCTGCTCGAAGCCGCCCGCCATGCCTGGGGGCCGAACGCTGCCTCAGAAGGTCGCCGCTTCATCCATGTCTCGACTGACGAGGTCTACGGCTCGCTCGACCCCGATGCGCCGGCGTTTTCGGAAACCAACACCTACGAGCCGAACAGCCCCTATTCGGCCTCCAAGGCGGCGGCGGATCATTTTGCCCGCGCCTATCACCACACCTACGGGCTGCCGGTGATCATCACCAACTGCTCCAACAATTACGGCCCCTATCATTTCCCCGAGAAGCTGATCCCGCTCGTCATCCACCGGGCGCTCAAGGGCGAGCCCCTGCCCGTCTATGGCGATGGCACGCAGATCCGCGACTGGCTCTATGTCGGCGACCACTGCTCGGCGATCCGCCGGGTGCTCGAAGCCGGTCGGCTCGGCGAGAAGTACAATATCGGCGGCTTCAACGAGAAGACCAACATCGAGGTGGTACGCACCATCTGCGCGCTTCTCGACGAACGCCGGCCGCGCGCCGACGGCCAGGGCTACGCCACGCAGATCACCCATGTCCGCGACCGACCCGGCCACGACAAGCGCTACGCCATCGACGCCACCAAGATCGCGACCGAACTGAACTGGCAGCCTGCAGAAACCTTCGACACCGGCATCGCCCGCACCGTCGACTGGTACCTCGCCAACCAGGGCTGGGTCGACCGCGTCACATCCGGTGCCTACAAGAACTGGCTGGAGAAGCAATACGCATGAGTGTGGTGCTGATTGGGGGAAACGGACAGGTCGGCTACGAACTGAAACGGGCGCTCGCTCCCCTCGGCCTGACCGACGTGCTCGATCGCAGCCGGCTCGATCTGAACGATCCCGATGCGGTTTGCCCGGCGCTCGAGCAGCTTTCGTCGCGCCCTAAGGTGATCGTCAATGCCACTGCCTATACCGCCGTCGATAAAGCGGAGGACGATCAGGCTTCAGCGGATCGGGTCAATCATCTCAGCGTCGCCGCACTTGCGGAAACCGCACGCGACCTTGGCGCCTGCCTCGTCCACTATTCGACCGACTATGTCTTCGACGGATCGAAGGACGGCCTTTACGACGAGGACGATCCGACCGGCCCGCTCGGTGTGTACGGCAAAACGAAGCTCGCCGGTGAGGAGGCCATCCTCCGATCAAGCGCCGCGCACCTGATCTTCCGGACATCATGGGTCTATGCCCGGCGCGGCAAGAACTTTGCCGCAACGATGCTCAGGCTTGCCGCCGATCGCGATGAACTCTCCGTCGTCGCTGATCAAATCGGTGCGCCGACTTCGGCCGAACTGATTGCGGACGTGACGGCGATCGCGCTCGGTTCGACGGGCCTCGATCAGGATCGGCTGCGCACGATCTCAGGCATTTACCATCTGGTGGCTGCCGGGGAGACGAGCTGGCATGGGTTCGCGCGCCATGTCATCGACCGCGCCATCGCCAATGGCCGCCCCCTAAAGGCGAGCCCCGAGCGCATCAAGCCGATCGCCACGGCCGACTACCCGACGCCTGCCAAGCGTCCTGCCAATTCGCGGCTTAATATTGGCAAGATCGAGCGCACCTTCGGCCTGCAGATGCCGCACTGGACAGCACATGTCGATCGGACGGTGGATCAGTGGTGCGAGGTTTGAGGCGTCGCGCCTTTGTCATTCTCGGCATGCACCGATCCGGCACAAGCGCACTTACGCGCGTGCTTGCCCTGCTCGGCGCTGAACTTCCCCGCACTCTGGTTGGTGCCGGCGCCGGAAATCCGCTCGGCCATTGGGAATCACGGCCGATCTGCGATCTGAACGACCGCATCCTCAAGGCTGCCGGCAGCTATTGGTATGACTGGCGCGCCATCGACGAGAGTTTCTTTTCCTCTTCCGAGTTGACCGCTTTCGAGCCCGAGGCTCGCGCAATCTTCGCCGAGGAATTCGGGGATGCCGGGGTCATCGTCCTCAAGGATCCGCGGATCTGCCGCCTCTATCCATTCTGGCGACAAGTGCTCGATGCCCTTGGGATCGAGCCGATGCCGATCCTGCCGCTACGCCATCCCGCCGAAGTCGCCGCCTCTCTCGAAGCGCGCGACGGGATGCATCAGGCGCTGGGGCAGATCATCTGGCTTCGCCATGTACTCGATGCCGAGCGATTCACACGGCACTCCCCTCGGGTCGTCACGACATTCGAGCATCTGCTGGAGGATTGGCAAGGCGTGACGCATCGGATTGGTGACCGTTTCGAGGTCAGCGTGGGTACGACGGATTCAGACAAAGGCATCGGCTCGTTTCTGTCGCGCGACCAGCGCCATCACGCCGAGAGTGCGGCGACATCGGTGTTGCCCGCATGGGTCGACGAGACCTATCGAGCGCTTTTGGCGTTGGAAGGCGGCGAGGCGGAACCAAACATCTTCGGGACGCTTACCGAAATCGAAAGCAAGCTTCGCGCTTCGGAAGGCTGCTTTGCGCCGATTACCACCGCTGCCGTTGCAGTTGGCCCGCAAGCCAGAAATATCGCTGCAAGGTTGCAGGAGTCGCAGTCAGAACTCGCGCGGCTTCGCTCCGAATCGCGCGTAGATCCCACGAGCCATTCGACCTGCGACGTGCCCTGAAACCTGATCGAGGCCCTTGCCGAGCTGAAAGTGACCTTGAGCATTCCGCCCCAATTCCAGGCTTTTCAGGCCGGCACCGGGTGGGACGCTGGCATGCGATCCAACATCTTCTGGAGCACGCAGGTCTTTGTGATAAGAGAAGTCGCCCAGCGCCCGAACCGACGGCGCCGGTGAAGAATTCGGAGTTACTGTGGTTCACCTGACCAAATCCGGCCTGAAATTTTCACGCCGTATTCGTGACGATGTTGTCTTTGATCAGTATGAGCCGGGCTTCCCTTCCCACCAGAATGCCATCGATCTCCTGCCCGGCTGGACAAGCAGCTTTCCCGCAGAGCTTCAGTTGACCGCCGGTTCACTGGCGCTGTTTGCTGATCCGCGGATCGCATGGATGTTGGAGCGTATGGGCTCCCTAGCCGGCAAAAGGGTGCTGGAAATCGGGCCGCTGGAGGGGATGCATACATATATGCTCGACCAGCAGCATGCGGAGCGAATTGATGCGGTAGAGGCCAATCAGCAATGTTATTTGCGCTGTCTCGTCACCCGGGAGATTTTGGGGCTCCGTTCCGCGCACTTCCATCTCGGCGACGCTCTGAAATGGTTGAGAGAGCGCCCTGACAGATATGATCTCATCGTGGCTTCGGGCGTGCTCTATCACATGTCCGATCCCATCGACTTGCTTAAACTTGTTGCCGCTCGCTCCGATGCCGTTTTTCTCTGGACCCACTACTTTCCGGACGACCCACAAGAAGGCGAAAGCTGGCAAAAACCCTTTTCCGGCAAGGTCGTGGCGCGCGAATACAACACGATGCGCATCAGATTGCATGAAAGAAGCTACAGAAGAGCAGCTGCAACCGCATCCTTTTGTGGTGGGCCGCGCGACCGGCATTATTGGATGAATCGAACAGATCTCCTAATGCTTCTGACGTCCTCTGGCTTTAAGAGCATCGAAATCATGGGCGAGGACAGACACCACCGTTATGGTCCGTGTTTTTCGCTCCTTGCGCGACGGACAGCGTCATGAAATCCAGTTTTAAGCAGCGGTCTCTTGCTCTTTAATCTCGAACACGACACGGGCTCGGCAATAACCGGATACCTGGTTCCGGACGGCTTCGCAGATCGGCCGAGGATCATCGTACGCGATGGTCCCGACACGCTGTTTGAGATGGAATGCAACGAAATGCGCGAAGCGGTCGTTCGCGCGGGGCGACATGAGACCGGCATGATCGGCTTCCGCGTCGATGAAACGCTCTTACTCGACATCCAACATCGAACGGAACTATCGGTCTGGGATCAGAAGTCCGGCCTTCTGATCTACCGACGTGCTCCAACCGGTGATCTCGTCAAGAAGAAGCTTGTTCGTGTCGAGACCCAGATGATTCCCTTCCTCGCGATGGACAAGGCGATCAAGCCGCGCTTTCAGTATGGCGCGGATGGCGTGGATCGCTTCGGGCTCGAGACGGTGCAGCAGATGTTCCATCTGAACGCCGTGCCGTCGATCTATCTGGCTGGGCGACTGCAGATAAAGACGTTTACGGAGTTTCTCGATCGGGATTTTCAGGCGCTCGCAGTCGTCAATGATCCCTATATGGAGATGGCCGAGCGCCTGTTCCTGTTGCAGCGCTTCAAGTCGGTGCCGCAGGGGATATTTGGAGACCGGGACCGAATGACGTTTGGACCAGCTGTCGAGCACTTCGCTGGTGTCGACCTCGGTTCGACGTCTTCGCTGAAAGAAGCGCTGAAGTTCATGCCCGATCCGGTCTTCAAAATCCTGAATGCGCCCCTCACCCGACAACTCGCCACGACGACGACCGACGACAAATTGGGCCCCAATGCGGTGCCGGCGGCGGTCGACATGTTGTCACGTTTCGCAGTGGTCGGATTGCGCGAGGCGCCGGAGACCTATATCGAACCGATAGCCGAACTCATCGGCGTCGAGCCCTCGATCTTGCCCGAAGCGAGCAACTTTTCGCAGATTGCGTCGATCGCCGATCGGCTCCGCGATCTGCCGATTGCCGAGAAATTGCTCGAAAAGGACATAATCGTCTACCATTTCGCACGCCAGGCGATCCTTGATAGCTACAAGCGAACCGCGGACCTTTGATCAGGGCTCATGTGCCCTGCTGGAGAACTGCCCATGGCGGCCACCAAGACCGCGCAAAAGGACAAGACCGGGACCTTCCAGGTCGACGCCGAGGCGCTCGACGGTCGCAGCCTGCGCACCGGCGACGGCACGATGCCGAGCACGACCAGCGGAACGGCCGTCGGCGTCAAGGAAATCGACGCCGAGACCACGGTTCCGCAGCCGGCGACCGGCGGCGGCTTCTGGCGGCTGAGCACGATCAGCCTGCTTGTCTGCGTTGCTCTGCCCTTCATCCTGGCCTGCTTCTATTATTTCGCCATGGCCACCGACCAGTATGTGGCCGAGACGCGATTTGCGGTGCGCTCCCTCGCATCCGGGTCCAGCAGCGATGCCAGCGGCCAGCTTCTGACGACGAGCCCGCTGGCGCAGGATGGGTATGTCGTCACGAGCTTTATTCACTCGACCGAAATCTTGCGACGCGTCGAAGAGCGCGTCGATCTGCGCAGCTACTTCCAGCGTGACGAGATCGATTATTTCTCGCGGCTTCCAGAGGACGCGACGCGCGAAGATCTTCTGGATTACTGGTCGGATCAGGTAACCACCTATATCGATGGGCCGTCCGGTATCATCACGCTGCGGGTGCGCGCCCATTCGCCCGAGGATGCACGTGAACTGGCCCAGTTGATCATCGAGGAGAGCGAAATCCTCGTCAATCAGCTCTCGGAACGCGCGCGCGCCGACTACATCCGGCGCGCCGAGCAGGAAGTCGCAACGACGTCCGAGGGTTACGAGACGGCGCTGACACGGCTGAACGCTTTCCAGAACGACCGGAGCATACTCAGCCCGGAAGCGCAGGCGACCGAAACCGGCCAGCTTCTGACGGGGCTTCTGCAAGAGAAGCTGACCGTCGACAGCCGTCTGTTCGTGCTTGCCCAGAATTCGATCAGCGACGCGCCGCAGGTGCGCCAGTTGGAGAGAACGCAGCAGGCGCTCGACGCACAGATTGCCGAGCTGCGCGGACAACTGGCCTCCGGTGACACCGCAAACGGCAACCTTTCCAGCTATTTGCGCGAGTTCGCCGAATTCGAAACGGAGCGCCTGCTGGCGTCCGGTCTCTACGAGGCGGCCCGGCGCAATCTCGCGCAGGCGGAATTGGAGGCGGATCGTCAGGCGATCTACGTGACCGTGTTCGTCGAGCCGAGCGTTCCGGAAGATGCGCGCTATCCGCAGCGTTTCATCATGCCGCTTCTCATTCTGCTCGGCTGTGCGATTGCCTGGGGCATCGTCGCGCTCATCATCGCCTCCGTCGAAGACCACCGGACTTAAGGGGCGGCCTGATGACGGAAACCACGGTCGAACTTCGCAACGTCACCAAGTACTACAAGACCGAGGGTCGCAAGAAGATGATCCTGGACAAGGTCACGCTTGCCTTCGAACGTGGCTATTCCTACGCCATCCTCGGCGTCAACGGCGCGGGCAAATCGACGACACTCCGGCTGATTTCCGGCTCCGAACTGCCGAATTCAGGCAAGATCAAGCGCAACGTTCGCGTGTCCTGGCCCCTTGGCTTCGCCGGCGGCTTCCACCCGATGATGTCGGGGCGCGACAACCTCAAATTCGTCGCACGCGCCTATGGCGCCGATGTCGGCGAGGTGACGGAATTCGTCGAGGATTTCGCCGAGCTCGGCGACTACATCAAAGCGCCGATCAAGACCTATTCGTCCGGGATGTCGGCCCGCCTCGCCTTCGGTCTTTCAATGGCCATAGAATTCGACTGTTATCTCATCGACGAGATCACGGCGGTCGGCGATGCGCGTTTCCAGGCCAAGTGCCGAAAAGCGTTTCTGCGGCGCCAGGAGACCGCCGATCTCATCGTCGTGTCGCATTCGATGAGCACCGTCAAATCCTATTGCCAGCGCGGGATCGTGCTGGTCGATGGTCATCCGATCTATTTCGACGACGTCGAAAATGCGATCGAGACCTACTACAGGCTGAACCGATGATGCTGGGCGCATATCCATGAGCGACAGGTCCGACGAGATCACCGGCGATCGCCAGCCGATGTCGGCGCTCGATCGCAACAAGCAAGCGACGACTGCGCTGGCCGTGGTGGCGCGCAAGCTGCGCTTGACGACGTCTCAGCGCGGCAAGCTTTATGCCTCGGTCGGCCTGCGTCCGCGCGGCATCGACAAGCTCATGAAGGCGCTGTTCATCGCCGCCTTCGCGATTTTCTTCGCCTTGCCGAACATCGCCAGCGGTCTTTACTACGGGCTGCTCGCGTCCGACCAGTACATGTCCGAAACACGCTTTACGGTGCGGACATCCGAGCCGATGCAGGCGGCCGACCAATTCGGCGATATGAGCGGCATCCCTTCCGCCAAGATCGTTCAGGACACGCAAATCGTCGCCAATTACATCATCAGCCGCACCATGCTGGAGCGGCTGGAGCGCGAGGCCGATTTCATTGGGCGCTACAGCTCGGACGAGGCCGACTGGCTGGCGCGCCTGCCCGAAGGCGAGACGATCGAGGAACGGCTCGAATACTGGGAATCCATGGTGGATGTCGGCATCAGCCCGTCGAGCGGCATCATCACCGTGCAGGTCCGCGCCTTCAGCGCCGAGGATGCGCGGGCACTCGTACAGGAGGTGGTCGCTGCCTCCGAAGCGCTGATCAACGACCTGAACGACCGAATCTGGAACGACGCGACCGCATCGGCGCGCGATCAGGTCGAGCGCGCGACGGCGAGCCTGAGCCAGGCACGCCAGGCATTCGAGACGGCGCGCAACGAGTCGGGCATCCTGGCCGTGGAAGAAACATCCACGTCGCTGTCCGCCCTCCTCACGCAGTTGATGGGCGAGAAGATCGAGCTCGAAGGCCGGATGAATGCGGTCAGCGATAATGTTTCGCGCGATGCGCCGCAGATGCGGGTGCTCGCAGGCGAAATAGAAGCGAAAGATCAGCAAATCGCTCAGTTGCGCTCGCAGATCGCAAGTGCGAGCGGCAGCGGCACCACGCTTGCCGATACGTCGACCGTTTTTTCCCAACTCACACTGGAGCAATCGATTGCGGAGCAGCAGCTGACGGCGAGCATCACGGCGCTCGAGCAACTGCAATATCTCAGCCAGCAGCAATTGATGTATCTCGACCCGTTCCTTGCGCCGACCTTGCCGGACGGGGCGGAGTATCCCCGCCGCGCCTTCTGGAGCATGATCATCTTCGTCGTGAGCCTGCTCGCCTTCGGCATCGTGGCCGGCATTCTGTCGATCGTGAGAACCCGCCTTGGCTGATGCCGTCATTGGCGCACAAAGGTCGCTTTTCGACCGGTGGTCCGATCGCGCCTACCGGGCGGTGCCCAGGCCTCGAGCACTTGCATCGCCGAAGGGTCGCGCGGCTGTAAGCAGCGTTCTCGTTCTACGAAAAGGCAACAACCCGACTTACAGCTACTATTTTGATGCCCGCCTCAAGGCACTGTCTCCGCTGCCTTATCAGTCGCGCTGCATCGATAGCGAGAGCCTCGAGGGCATCGATCCCGAAGGGCTCTTCGTCATCATCTGCCGCTATATCAAACCGGCACAGTTGCGCTGGCTGGAGCGGCACCAATCAGAGCTCGCCGGTGTCGCGCTCTTCATCGACGATGACATCGCGGCATTGCTGACCGGATCCGAAGCGGTGTGGCATTACCGCATTTATCTTGCATCGATGACGTTGCTGCCGCTTCGTCGGCTGAACCGGCTGTTGACGCATGTGTGGGCGTCCACGCCGGCGCTCATGGAAGCGCTCGCAGCGGGGGATCGCCCGGTGTCGCTGCTGCCGCCTGCCCCGGATACGGCCGAGCATCTGCCGCTGCGCGCCAAATCACTCGAAGGCCCGGTGACCGTAGCATTCCACGCCACCGGCGTGCATGGTCAGGAACACCGCTTTCTGGTGCCGATCGCGCAACGGGTGGTGGCGCGGCGCCCGAATGTGCGGTTCGACATCCTCGCTCAGGGCAACGATCGGAAGCTCTGGCTTTCTGCCGGCCTCCCGGAGCACCAGTTGCGGATCGTTCCATTGATGCGCTGGCCGGAGTACCACCGCCATTCGCGCGAGACCGGGGCGGACATCTTCGCCGTGCCGTTGATGCACAATCGCGAGAACGCCGCGCGCGCCGATACCAAACGGATCGATTGCGCCCGCCTTGGCGCAGCAGCGATCTTTTCCGACAGCCCCGCTTATGCTTCGCGCCGGCATGCGGACGAGATCCATATCGGCAACAACCCGGACACCTGGATCGAGACATTCCTGGACCTCGCCGACAATGCATATCGACGGCAGGTGGCCGCACAGGCGACGCGCGATGTTGTGGCCGCCATGTCCGATGATCTTCGTTTCCCAGACATGGTGCTTTCGCCATCGCCGCCGCGTTGACTATGGGCGGCAAGTCTTCCAGAAAGCAGCCGATTCACGCGCATATGCGGGTGAAGTGCTCTAAATTTCCATTCCCATTTGAAACAGGCCATCATGCTTGAGCCGATCAACGATCTCGCCGTAATCGAGCCGCCGGTCGTCTGGCGCAGTCTTGGCGACGATCCCCGCTTCGTCATTCGGCTGCCCTTTATCCGCGAGAAGCGCTATCTCGTCTTCCGGCTGTCGGTCGAAGAAGGCACGATGGAGCCGCAGCTCTATGTGAATTTCGGCCTGGGCTTCAAGGAACGCCAGTCTTTCAACCCGCGCAGTTCGCGCCGTCACGCCATTCTGATCGATGTCGGCGGGATCGGCACTGTCCGCTCGATCCGGCTGGATCCGAACAACCGGCCGGGCGACTTTACTTGCCACGCCGACGCCTTCCGCAGCCGGGCCGAGGCCGAAGCTGTCGCGGAGGCCTGGTGCCAGGGAACGCCCGGCGCGGTTCGCAGCAAGTTCGGCCGGCTGAGCCGGCTGATCTTCTCGGGCCTGCCTTTCGGCTTCGGCAAAACCAACAAGCTCGCCCAGCATCTGGAAGAAATCTACCAGCTGGCGGCCATCGAGACGGCGGAGCTATCGTTCGAACCGTCCGAGAAGCCGTTCCTCAGCCTCGTGGTGCCGGTCTATAACGCGCCAGACCGATATCTGGACGAATTGCTGCGTTCCTTCCGACAGCAGATGGCGGGCACGGTCGAACTGATCCTCTCCGACGATGCATCGCCCTCCTCCACGACCCAGGCCTGGCTCGACAAGGCGGAGGCGTTCGAGGACGTGACCGTGGTGCGCAACCCGGTCAATCGCGGCATTGCCGAGACGACCAATTCGGGCATCGCGGTCGCGACGGGAGAATGGATCGCGCTGCTCGACCATGACGATGCGATCGCGCCGTCGGCGCTGGCGCTGATCCGCGCCACGATCGAGCGCAATCCGGGCGTCGAATTCCTTTATACCGACGAGGTGGTAACCGACGGCCGCCTCACACCGACCAGCCTGATGGCGAAGCCCGCCTACGACCCTGTGCTGCTTTCCGGCGTCAACTACATCAACCATTTTTCGGTCTATCGCGCGGAGCGCCTGCGCGACCTCGGCGGGCTGCGCCCCGGCTTCGAGGGCTCCCAGGACTACGATCTGCTGCTGCGTTATCTGGCGGACCTCACCGACGACCAGGTGATCCACCTGCCCTATCCCGCCTATTGGTGGCGTCGCGACGGCCGGACCTATTCGCGCCAGAACATGGAACCATCGACCGACAGCGCGCGGCGCGCGATGAAGGAGGCCTATGGCAGGCGCGGCGACGACGTCGATATCGTGCCGGCGCTGACCGACACGCTTCACAAGGTCGAGTTTCTACGCCTTCGCAACGCCCTGCCGAAGCTCTCCGTCATCATCCCCAACAAGAACGGCCTACCGCTCATCCAGCGCTGCCTTTCGGATCTGATGGAGAAGACCGACTATCCGGACTTCGAAGTCGTCATCATCGACAACGGCACGACCGACCCCGCGGTTCTGGCGCTCTACGATCACATGACGAAGCGCCATGACAACATTTCCGTCGATATCGAACCGGCGAAGTTCAACTTCTCCCGCGCCGTCAACCAGGGCATTGCAAAAGCGAAGGGCGAGCATTTCCTGCTCCTGAACAACGACATCTCTGTCATCGATCCCAGCTGGATGAAGGAGATGGTGGCGTGTCTGGCGTATGAGAAAGCCGGCATCGTCGGGGCCAAGCTTCTTTATCCCAACGATAAGATTCAGCATGCCGGCGTGATCGCTGGTTTCGGCGGGCTTGCCGGCCACTGGTATCTCAATCGTTCGGCGAATTTCCCCGGACCGATGAACCGGCTGCATGTGCGCTCCTCGATGAGCTGCGTTACCGGGGCAGCGATGCTGATTTCAGGCGACTGCCGCGCCGAGATCGGCGCGTTCGACGAGGAAAATTTTCCCGTCGCCTACAATGATGTGGACTATTGCCTGCGCGCCTACCGTGCCGGTTGGCGGGTGATCTGGACGCCGTTTGCCTGCCTGCACCACCACGAGTCCGCGACGCGCGGCTCGGAAAAGAGCCCGGAGAACAAAGTGCGTTTCGAGCGCGAAAAGGACAATCTGCGCCGCCTGCACCGCACCACGCACTTCGTGGACCCGGCATCGAGCCCGCTGCATTCGCGAGACCGGTCGAACCCGGAACTGCAGAAGCTCGACCACCTGCCGCAGGCTCGGCACTGGCTGCCGAAGCACTAAGCCTAGTCCGTCGCGCCCATGCGCTCGTCCAGCGAAGCGGGTTCAGGAGACGCCATGTCCGAGGCCGCTTCCGTAGGCTCGGGCTCGGGCTCGCCGACAAATTCCAGCAGAATGTTCAGCCGGCGCGCATCGCCCATTTCAGGCGTGATGCGCAGCCTGAGTCCGTTTTCGACCCTATCGACGCGCTCCATGTCTTCCAGAGCAGCGATGTGACCCGTCGGCAGTTCCATGCCGTAATTGCGCACTGCGCTGCGCATGGCACTCAGCACGGTATTGCGGGCGCTATCGGACGTCGCGGCATCCAGTTCGTTCAGCTTGATACGGATCGTCGGCGGATCAAGGCTCCCACGCCCGCGCACCAGCGTGAACAGGGAGGTTGCAGGCCCCTCGTCGGGCACCGGTTCAACATTCGCGAGAACCGGCGAGCACTCCCAGGCGCCATTGCGCAGGAGCACAGATTGCAATCCCGGTTCGACCAGACCGAACACGGACAGGGCGCCGCACAAAACTTCCGGTCGCGCCGTCACGCGCTCCACGCGCTTCGAGAGAAGCCGCGACGGTCGGTCCGTGGGCTGGCGCAGCGACTTGATGCGACCGCCCTTGTCGATCGGCTCGACTGTCTGTCTCGTTTCGGCCTCTGGCTCCGACGCCTGGGCGAATGTGGGTGACGGCTCGACGACCGCCACAAGGGCAAGCGTTGCGATGAGACCGAAAGCCGTTTTGCGCAATCGCAGTGGGCGCACCGTCTTCATCCTTGAAACCAATTCAGTCCATCGTCCCCTTTGCGCGCAACCTAGCACGCAAGGGATCGAAGCAGCATCAACCAAGCTAGCGATCGGCCCGCTCCGCCGTTCGGTCCAGCCAGCGATTGATGGCAGGGCGGGCAAGGCTGGAGAACCTGCCGAGAAGCGACACGCGCAAACCGGGATAGATGGCGAATTTGCCTCGCTCGAAATCGCGAACGACGCTTGTCGCCAGTTGATCGGCCGTCATGATGCCGCCTGACTTGGTAATCCTCGCGGTTTCCGGCGGCTTCAGCCTGCTTTCCGCTTCCAGCTGGGGCGTTTCGGTGTCTGGCGGAAAACAGACGGCGACCTTGATGTCATGGCGGCGCGCTTCAGCCCGCAACGATTCCGCAAAGCCCGCAACGGCGAATTTCGATGCCCCGTAGGCCGTGTAGCCGAACAAGCCCACGAAGGCGGCCGCGGACGAGACAAGCAGGATTTCGCCGCTGCGTCTCTGCGTCATGCCATCGTAGACCGCCCGCACGGCATGGACCGTGCCGTGGAAATTGATATCCATCTGCTCGCGGAAACTGTCGGCATCCAGCGCTTCGAAATAGCCTGGAACGGCAACGCCTGCCGAGGTGATCAACCGCGTCGTCGGGCCGAACTCTGCTTCGGCAGCCGCGATCGCCGCCTCCAGCGCCGCTGCGTCACGCACATCGGCGGAATGCGTGGACAAAGTACCGCCCGACGCCGCGAGCTTGTTCTTGCAGGCGACAAGGCGTTCGGCGTCCCGCGCGATCAGGGATACGCGATCGCCGCGCGCGAGGTGCAGACGGGCGAAGGCTTCGCCGATGCCGCTCGATCCTCCGGTGATGACGACATGCTGCATCGCTGTTCCTGTTTAAAGCTAGTGCGCGGGAGGCAGCGGCGGCAGGCCGTATCCGGTCTCGCCGCTCGCCGCCAGGGCATCCATGCGCCGGACGATCTCGGCGATGGCGGCTTCCCTGCCCTCATCGCCGTAGAATGTGCCGCGCACCTGGATATCCATCAATGCCCGCAGGAAGAGCTCGAGGAAAGGCCCATCCACCGGCTCCGGGTCGCGCCAGAAACTGTCGATGCCGCCCTGGTGGGTCAGGCCTTCA
The DNA here is from genome assembly GCF_902498825.1 of Rhizobium sp. EC-SD404. Taxonomy (NCBI): domain Bacteria; kingdom Pseudomonadati; phylum Pseudomonadota; class Alphaproteobacteria; order Hyphomicrobiales; family Rhizobiaceae; genus Rhizobium; species Rhizobium sp. EC-SD404. The sequence goes on along the minus strand of NZ_LR701459.1, from coordinate 1,765,493 downwards.
ATGTCGAACACGGCGGACCCCATGGCGATCGACGGCTTGCGGTTCATGATGCAGTGAAGGCCGACCGTTGAATTCACGTAGATCACCCCCTGCGAAGAGCGGATAAGGTTGCCAAGATCGCCACCGCGGATGAGATCGGTGCGCCCGACGATGCCATGACGCTTTTCGAGCCGCTTCAGCCTGCGCGGCCAGTTCTCGAGCCCATTGTCGAGCGGGTGCATCTTGAAGAGCAGTCGGCGGTCCGCCGGCGCGTTTTTGGCGAAGGACGAGACGATCTCCTCAAGGAACTCTTCCAGGTGATCGTAGGGCGACGAAGCGCGGATCTGGTAATCCTGCTGCAATTGCATCGCGACCATGTTGTAGGGCGCATTCTCGCGCATGAGCCGCGCTTCGACTTCACCCGCGCGACGCTTGGCGCGCAATTCGCCCGCCAGCACGACGAGCCAGGCGAGATAATCGAAGCCCGGCCAATAGTAGCGATCGGAGCGGTAGAAGGGATAGGCCGGCCGACCGGCTTCCGAGAGCAGCGCGAAGGTGACTTCGCCGAAGGCTTCCTCGGAAAACGTATGGTGATAGCGCGGCCGCAGATCGGGCATGGCATGGCGCGCGGCACGCTCAGCGATGCCTTCGCGGGTCTTTGGAAAAAGGGAGCGGGCGCCCATCGCCTCCGGCTCGAAGGTCAGCCAGTCCGGACGCAGATAGCCGAATTCGATCGCCCAGCAGCGCACGCCGAGGGAGCGCGATATCTCCAGCGCCTCGGCGTGATACGGCAGACGGTCGGCATAGTAATAGATGTCGGTGACGCCGTTGGTCCGGATGAAATCGGTCAGCCAGGCACCCCACTTGCCCATGCGCCCGCGGTAATCGACGGCACCCTTGCGGCGCCAGAAGACGCGGTCGCCGAGCGAGAAATTCACCTTCAGTACGCGATGGCCGGCCGCGTCCAGGCCATCGCCCAAGGCGCTCCAGAAGCGCGATGGGTGGCCCTGGAGGAACAGGATCGTCAGGCGTTTGGTGTCAGACATTGCACAAGCTGCGGTGGATCGGCGCCCGTCGATTGCACAGGCCGACCGCGCGTGCAATGTTAAATGCCAAGTGCGCGCGTGACGCGCTTCCCCACCGATGAATGACAGATCGCCTGCCAGTGCGCCGTTTCCTTTTCCTGCAAGGCCCCTCCTCTCCCTTCTTCGCCCGTGTTGCGCGTGAGTTGAGGCGCTCAGGGGCCGAGACGCTGAGGGTCGGCACCTGCCCCGGCGACCGGCTCTTCTGGCTTTCCGGCGCAGGCGACTACGTCGCGTTCCGCAAGGCGCCCGAAGCCTGGCCGCAAACCGCGCGTGCGATCATGGAGGACAGGGCGATCACCGATCTCGTCTGCCTCGGGGATGGTCGGCCGTTCCACCGCGACGCAATCGGCGTCGCCAGGGATCTCGGCATCCGGGTATCCATCGTCGAGCAAGGCTATCTCCGGCCCGGACTGTTGACGATCGAGCCGCATGGCATGGGTGGACATTCCGGCATCCCGGCTGCATTCGAGGCGGATCGACAACCTCGATTCCCCCTGGCCGAGCCTCGATCGTTCAAATCGAGCTTTCTGCTCTATGCGGCCTACGATGTGGCCTATCATTTTGCCAATCTCGTCGGTGCGCCATTCGCCTATCCATTCTACCGCAACCATGCCCTTCACAGCACGCTGGACGAATGGCGCGGCTGGATCGGCAAGGCCCTGAAGCGATCGGCACGACGCAACGCCAGAGACCGAGCGCTGGCCCAGATCGAGCATCATGACGGCTCCATTTTCCTGTTTCCGTTGCAGCTGGAGACCGACTACCAGATCCGCCAGCATGGCTATCGCGACGGGCTTCGGACGGCACTCGCCGATGTCGTTGCGTCCTTTGCGACGCACGCACCGAAAGACGCGCTGCTGGTGGTCAAGGTCCACCCGATCGACAATGGGCTGACGCCCTGGGCCGCGATCGTCGACGATCTCAAGAAAGACCATGGCTGCGAGCGGGTGGTCTTTCTCGACGGCGGCGATCTCGATCGGCTGATGCAGCGCTGTGCCGGCATCGTTACCGTGAACTCGACGGTAGGACTGTCGGCGCTTGCGTTCGGCAGACCGGTCAAGGCGCTCGGCAGCGCGATCTACGACCTGGAGGGGCTGACCGACGATCAGGCGCTGGATCGATTCTGGCAGGCACCCATGCTGCCGACGCCGACAAGGATGTCGGACTTTCTGGTGTTTCTGAAGTCGGCCGTCCTCGTTCCGGGTGCCTTCGAAGGTGAAGGCGCGATCCCCGGCGCTCGAGCCGTGGCAGACCGTCTCATCGCTCCGCCCCCTTTCTGAATTGGATTTCAATCAGGCGCCAAGTGGTCTATTGGGGCGTGGAGGGCCCACCTGACATCCTGGCATGCAAGACATTGTTTACCGATCAGGCTCTATCGTTTCTTCTGGCGGAGTGGCCGCGCTTGCATTCTTGGTGCCAAAAGGACACACCGGCTGCCTCTCCCGAAACGCCAACTGCGGCTTTGGTTTACTTTTGGGCACCACGTTCTAAAGATGCGGCCGAGCGGGGCTCGGGTACCGAATGCGAGTGAGGACATACCATTTTGATTAGTCGACAGTCTGGGACCGCCCTGCGCGTCAAGCTCATCTGTGCGACCGCAAGCCTTGGCGTTCTGGCCGGTTGCCAAGCATTGCCGGGCGAAGGCCCAAGCGCGCTCTCGATCGCATCCACCGCCGGCCAATCCGCCGCAGAGCAGAGCCGCCCCACGGCCACCGTGTTCGACGTCGTCCAGGTCGACGCCTATTCCGCGCGCCTGGTGGCGGACTACACCGCGCGCATGCTCAATCGCCGTTTCGGAATCGGAAGCGCAGGCAATACCGCTCTGATCGGCATCGGCGATCAGGTCCAGGTCACGATCTTCGAGGCCGGCGAAAGTGGCCTGTTCTCCACCGCCGAATCGAAGCAGACGTCGCTGCAGCTCATCGTCCAACCGGACGGCCAAGTGCCCATTCCCTATGTCGGGTCCGTCCAGTTCGCGGGACGCACCGCCGAACAGGTCCGCCAGTCGATTCTCTCTTCGCTGCGCGACAAGGCCGTAGAGCCGGACGTCATCATCACCACCACATCGACCGATTCTCGCGCCGTAACGGTTGCCGGCGCGGTCAACGCCTCCCAACAGGTCGCGCTGTCGCTCAGCGGCGACCGAATCATGGATGTCATCGCCAAGGCCGGCGGCCCGCGCGAGGAGCCCTACGAGACCTATGTGACGCTGACCCGTGGGTCGAGCACCGGCACCGTGCTTCTGAAGACGATCCTCGAAGATCCGTCCGAGAACATCTTCGTCCAGCCGAACGACCAGGTCTTCGTGACGCACGATCCGCGCACGTTCACCATCCTCGGCCAGACCTCGTCCAATTCGCGCATTCCGTTCGGCTCGAACGACCTGAACCTCCTGGAAGCCATCGCGCTTGCCGGCGGTGGCGAGGATGCTTCGGTCGATGCGCGGGGCTTCTTCGTGTTCCGCTACGAAGAGCCGGAGATCGTCAAGCTGCTCGTCGGCGAGGCGCGCCTGAAAGCTTTGACGGACAAAGGCTATGCCACGGACAAGCACGGCCGGCTGCCGATCGTCTACCAGTTCGACATGCGCAATCCGGACAGCCTCATCACGGGCCAGACTTTCCCGGTCAAGAATCGCGACGTGATCTACGCATCGCGCCATCCTACCGTGGACATCCAGCGCTTCCTGTCGCTCGTGTCGCAGCCCGTGGGCGTTGCAAGCGGCGTCATTACGCTCAGCGAGTAATTTACAGCGCAGGCAATGCCCTGCACACGCGAATTTCCTGCCGGGCGCATTGATTAGTCCGGCAGTTTTCTTTACGACGCACAGGCGTTACGGAGAGGTGGCCGAGTGGTCGAAGGCGCTCCCCTGCTAAGGGAGTATACCGGGAACGGTATCGAGGGTTCGAATCCCTTCCTCTCCGCCATTTCCCAAGGATTCAGTTCCCCTACCCCACGTCTGATGCGGCCACCCGCAGAGCAAAACAGGCTCATGCAAGCATGAGTAGGGGAACTACGGGGAAGGCCTTCCCGGTCTGTGGTTCATCCGCTGAAAGCCCCTCGGTGGACAATCGAAGCACCAACAGCGCTGCCGTGCGCAGAGCTATTCATTGGCCGCATCTCGTCCTTCTTCGATATGCTCCTCAGCCTCTTCGAAGTCTCCTTCATCCGGCTGATCTGCCTGCTGTACGGCGGCAGCCGCGGGTTCATGGCAGAGTTCGACCAGGATCGGGTAATGGTCCGAGCCGATATCCTCCAATCGCCGAAATTCGCCGAGGGTCCACTCTTCCGAGGCGAACAGGTGATCGAGCGGCCACTTCATCAGCGGCCAGTCCGCATTGAACGAGGCATAGAGACCGCGTCCAATTCGCGGGTCCAGAAGGCCACTGATTTCCTGGAATAATGTGGTGGTAGAAGACCAGGCAACGTCGTTGAGATCGCCTGCCACTATCGCCGGCGAAGACGCTTCAGACGCCTCCTTGGCCACAATCAGAAGTTCCGCATCACGCTCATCCGTATCATCGTCGGGCCGGGGCGGAGATGGATGAACTGCCCAGAGAGAGAACTCCTCACCGCTGGGCAGAGCAATGCGCGTGAAAATGGATGGGATATCATCCTCGAGGATATAGCGGATCTCGCCATCGATGAGGGGCAGTCGGGAATAGAGGCCGATGCCATAGGTGTTGGAGAGCGGTTCGAGGATCGTCTGGGGGTGCGAATCCGCCAACCTTTCAATCTCGCCGACCCACCATTCATCGATTTCGGTCAGTAGGATGATATCAGGATCCGTTTGCTCGGCGAGTTGAAGCAGACTTTCGGAATTCCTGTTCTCCTGCAGCACATTGGCCATCAGGAACCGCACTCGCTGGTCGGCGGTGCAAGCGTCAGTCGCGATCATCTGAATTTTCCAGACCGCCGTGTATGGAAGGATCATCCACACTTGCCACACCAGCGAGACGATCGACATGGCGGTGACGACGAACAGCGTTCCAGCTTTGCCTCGTTGTGTCAGCCAATAAACGATCAGGGCCACAGCCAGCAGGGCAGCGATCTGCAAGCGGGGAAAATCGAGAACCCTGATCCACCATTCGTCCGTTTCGATCAGCGCCAAGCCAGTGGCAGCCGACATCAGCACGCAGACGAAAGCTGCTACCCTGCTGGTCCACCGTCTCGCGGTCGAACGATCTTGCTGGCGGAATTCGCGGTCGCGCATTCGAAATCAGTCCTAATGGAGGAAGCTGCAAATAGTCGTCTGCGCAGTGGCACCAGATGCCATATCCGCGAGGCTGGACATTTGAATGTACGCCGTAGAGAAGTCGGTGCGCAGTGACAATGGCAGTTGCAGCACATCGGTGATCGGCCGAAGTCTGCACATCGAAATGAGCGAAGCCCATGACCCTGAGCCCACCGTCGGCGACGGAAATTGTGACCAGCTTCGGCTATAAAACCGGTCGGCCGCAAGGGCCTGACGCTGCCGGTTGATGAGCCAAAGCCGGCGGGGCCGCAACGAGTATCGGTTCCATGCCGGGCGCTAATTCGTCGTGACGACGCCAGCGGGACAGGTTTGCCCGCAACAACTCCGAAGGCCGCAGCCGTTCAAGTTTTCGTCAAGTCCTTGGCGTCAGTGGCGCGCGTTGAAGAACCGCTGCATGCGGTTCATCGCTTCCGTCAGCCGCGCTTCGCTTTCCGCTCCGAAGCACACCCGGATATGGCGATCGCCAGCTTCGCCGTAAAAACCTCCAGCTTCGACCACGACCCCTTCCCGCTCCATCAGCTGAGTGGCGAGATCCTGCGATTTGAGGCCCGTGCCGGAAATGTCCGCAAATGCGTAGATCGTGCCTTGCGGCAAATCGCACGTCACGCCCGGCATCTGGTTCAGTCGCTGGACGACGAGGTCGCGGCGACGGCGGTCGCCCTCGACCATGCGGTGCAGTTCGCCGACGGGTCCGGTGAGTGCGGCGACCGCGCCGTACTGGATGAAGGTGTTCACATGCGTCACTTCATTGGTGGTGATCTTCATCAGCGGCCCGATGAACGAAGCGTCCGCCGCGATCCAGCCCAGGCGCCAGCCATCCATTGCGTATGCCTTGGTGAAGGCGAACATGGTGATGGTACGCTCCCGCATTCCCGGCAAGGATGCGATCGAGATATGCCGCGCTCCATCGAAGACGATATGTTCGTAGACCTCGTCCGAGACGACGATCAGATCGTGTTCGATGGCGAGGTCAGCCACGACCTGTAGTTCTTCACGGCTGTAGACACGACCGGTCGGGTTGCAGGGATTGATCAGCACGATCATACGCGTGCGATCGGTGATCTTCGGCTCTATCAGGTCGCGACGAATGGAAAACCCATCACTGGCATCGAGCGGTGCCATCACTGCCCGCGCACCCGCAAGTTCGATTTTGCCGATGTGCTGCGGATAGAACGGCTCCAGCAGGATAGCCTCGTCGCCTTCGTCCAGCAGCGCCATGAACGCGGCGAAGGATGCCTGCGTCAGGCCGTTGGTGACGATGATGTCGTCGGCATCGAAATCAAGACTGTTATCGGCATGAAGCTTCGCCGCGATGGCGTCGCGAAGCTCCGGAATGCCCTTCAAGTCGCTATAGTGCACTTTGCCATCGCGTAGAGCCTGGATCGCCGCCTCCTTGATGTGGTCCGGCGTATCTTCCAGCGGCTTGCCGAGTTCAAGATGAATGAGGTCGCCTGGCTTCCCGTAGGCCTTTCCAAACATACCGAAATTCTTCTCGCCCGACTGGGTGATCCGGCGCGCAAAGCGCGACCTCTGCTTTTGAGCGATCGGTGAGGTCATGCGTCTCGATCCTTATCGTGCTTGCATTCGACGTGCCCGAATTGACGTTGCTCTTCTCACATGATCGTATGATCAAATCAATGCCGCGGCAGAGTGTTGCCAACTTGGGCGGTGCGAAACTAGGCGCGAGGTGAATTCTGTTGGGCTCGCATGGTGCGACGATCGCACGGATGGACGAGCATTTCGATTTTCATCTACGGATCGGCGAAACACCAACTTTGGGACGCACCTGATCCCAGAGGCAAGACTGAGACGATAAGGGCACTGGGACATGACGGTCGTGACGCTCGACTCCAAAATCCGCAACGATGCCGCGGGACTGCGCGCTGTGAAGCGCCGGATGACCACGCAAGATCTGGTCTACGAGCAATTGCGCGATGCGCTCATCGCCGGGAAGTTCGAGGCGGGACAAGGGTTCACGATCGCCGCGCTCGCCGATCAGTTCGGGACGTCGCACATGCCGGTGCGCGAAGCGCTCAGGCGGCTTGCAGCAGAAAATGCCCTTTCGATCGGCACGTCCGGCACGGCAATGGTGCCGCTGACATCAACTGCCGGGCTCGATCATCTCGGGCAGGCCCGCTGCGTGCTGGAGGGCGCCGCGGCGCGGCTGGCCGCCGAACGCATCGATCCCGGCTCCATCGATCGGCTGAAGGTGATCACCGACGTCCATGTGGAGGCGCTGCGCGACGGTGCGTCGGATCGGATGCTCGCCTCCAACCGCGAATTCCACTTCATGATTTACGAGGCGGCAGGCAATCCGGTGATGGTCAACCTGATCCAGAACCTGTGGCTTCGCTACGGACCCTATGTCCGGATGTTGTCGGACCGAATGACCGATCTCCTGATCCATGACGATGGCGGGGACTACTCCCGCCATCACGTCAAGATCATGGAAGCGCTTCGGGCCCGCGACGGAGCGGCCGCGGAGAAAGCGCTGATGGCGGATATCCTCGCGACGCAAGCGCTGCTCCACGAGTTCTGCCGCTGAGCGACAATCGCTCAACTGCGCATTTGATCAAATTTATCTTGCATCCCGATTTCGATCCCCTATCGTGACCATGTCGCCCGACAGAGGCGAAACCGGCCGATCCAGTCGCCGGACCGAAAACAGGGGAACTCGATGATGAAACGCATTCGCTCGGCATTGAGGCTTTCGACTTTGGCCGCCGCTCTCACCGCAGGTACGGCGCTGACCGCCGGAGCCGCTGAATTCCGCTTTGCCGGTCCGCTCGACGCGTACACGCTCGATCCGCATGCGGTTTCGAACACACTCGTCTTTGCGGTTCTCCGCAATGTCTACGAGCCACTCGTCCAACGCGGACCCGATCTTTCGCTTCAGCCAGTTCTCGCTACGGAATGGGCCCAGGTCGACGATCTGACCTGGGAATTCAAGTTGCGTGAAGGCGTCAAATATTCCAACGGCAACGACTTCAACGCCGACGACGTCATCTTTTCCTTCGAACGCGCCAAGAAGGGTGGGATGTCGTCCCACCTCGCCGACGTGGCAAGCATCGAGAAGGTCGACGACCTGACGATCCGCCTGATCTCCGACGAGCCGAACCCAGTCCTTCCGAACCAGATCGTCAACTGGTTCATGGTCGACCAGGAATGGGCCGAGGAAAACGGCGCCCAGGAGCCCGGCCAAGCCGACAATTCCACTGAAGGCTTTGCCAACCGCACCGCGATAGGCACAGGGCCTTACGTAATCTCTTCGCGCGACCCGGGCGTGCGCACCGACTTTGCCGCCAATGCCGACTGGTGGGGCGAGATCACCGGTAATGTCGACAGCGCCACGTTCTTCGTCATTGCCAATCCATCGACGCGCGTTTCGGCCCTCATCTCCGGCGAAGTTCAGATGATCGATGGCGTGCCGCCGCAGGACGCGCAGCGCATCGAAGAGACCGATGGCATCGAAGTCGTCGCCACTCCGGATCTGCGGACGGTTTATCTGCAGCCCGACGTGCTGCGCGACGAGCTGATCCACGGCGGCGGTGTTGAAGGCAATCCGTTCAAGGATCCCAAGGTACGCGAGGCGATGAGTCTCGTGATCGACACCACGGCGATCCAGGAGCGCATCATGCGCGGCTACTCCACGCCGGTCGGTCTGCCGATCGCCAAGGAGATCGAAGGGTCGACGGAAGAACTCAATACGCCGGTGACGCCCGATGTCGAGCGGGCCCAGCAGCTGATGGAAGAGGCCGGCTATGCTGACGGCTTCGAGGTGACGCTCGACTGCACCAACGACCGCTTCATGAACGACGAGGCGACGTGCCTCGCAGTGGGCTCGTTCCTCGCTCAGATCAACATCGCGGTCACGCCGCGCACGCAGGCAACGGCGCGCTGGGCGCAGCAGATCAACCCTCCCGGCTATGACACGTCCTTCGCCATGCTCAGCTATTCGCCCTACACCTACGACGCGCACCAGTTCCTGACGGGCCTTGCCGTCACGCGGGACGCCGATGGGGGGCGCGGTGCCTTCAATATCGGCGGCTATTCCAATCCCGAGCTCGATCAGCTGACGACCGAAATCGGTGCCGAAACCGATCAGGAAAAGCGCAACGCGCTGCTCGCCGAAGCGCTCACGATCCTCAAGAACGACCACTCCTTCATCCCGATCCACCAGTTGCAGATTTTGTGGGGCCTTCAGGAAGGCGTCGAAGTCGTCCAGTTGGCCGACCTTGCCTATCCCCTCGCATGGTTCACGGTGCCCGAATGAGCGGGGACGCGGATTTCGCCCGTCGGCTGGCGGAGCTCATCGCCTTCCCGACGGTCAGCTCCGTCTCCAATCTGGCACTGGTCGAGCATGTCGAGACGCTCGCGAAGGCTGAAGGGGCGCGTCTGCGCCGCTTCGCCGACCCGTCCGGAGAAAAGACCAATGTGCTGATCTCCATCGGCCCGGAGGTCGAAGGTGGTATCGTCTATAGTGGCCATACCGACGTCGTGCCCGTGACGGGACAAGACTGGTCGGGCGACCCCTGGACATTACGCGAGCGCGACGGCCGCCTTGTCGGCCGCGGTGCGACCGACATGAAGGGCTTTCTCGGCTGTTGCCTGGCGGCCATGCCGCAGATTTCGCGGATGGATTTGAAGAAGCCGATCCATCTCGCTTTTTCCTATGACGAGGAAGTCGGCTGCACCGGTGTCGGACCCATGGCCGAATGGGTGGGCGCCAATGCCAAGCCTCGTCTTGCCGTGATCGGCGAGGCGACGTCGATGGAACTGGTCAACGCCCACAAGGGCGGCTGCATCGGCTGGACATATGTACTCGGAAAGCCGGGGCATTCTTCGCAGCCCGAACGCGGTGTCAATGCCGTCATGATCGCAGCAAAGCTGATCGACGAGATTTCGGCGGTCTATGCCGACATGCGCAAGGGTCCGTTCTTCAAGGCACTGGACCCGCCCTACTCCACGATCCAGGTCAATCAGGTCGAAGGCGGCAGCCACGGCAACATCCTCGCCGAGCACTGCAAGTTCTTCTGGGAGATGCGGCTCGTACCCGGCGAAAGCTTCGACGTCGTGCTGAACCGCATGCGCGGCGTGGCGCAGGATCTGGAGCGCTCCATGAAGGCTGTCGATCCGGCCGCCGGTATCCGCATCGATATCCAGGCCAAGATCCCACCGCTTGCCCCGACAGGCGACGCCGCACTCGAAGCGGAGCTTCTCCAGCTTCTCGGTTGCGCCACTACCCGGGCAGTTTCATACGGCACGGAGGCCGGCATCTTCCAGGCAGCCGGCGTACCATCCGTCGTCATCGGCCCCGGATCGATCGCCGACGCGCATCAGCCGGACGAAAGCGTCGCGATCGAGCAGTTGGCGGCCTGCACCAAATTCCTCACCGACCTGGCTGAAACGGCAACCCGATGATAGTCCACGCCATCGAGCGCATCCTGCAGACGCTTATCGTCCTGCTGGTGATCAGCTTTGTCGCGTTCATGCTCATCACCACGCTCGGCGATCCGCTCGGGCTGCTCTTGCCGCCGGACGCGACCATGGCGGAGCGCAATGCGCTGATCGCACGGCTGAACCTCGACCAGCCGGTGCTGCAGCGGTTCCTGTCCTTTATCGGCGGAATTCTGCAAGGCGATTTCGGGCTGTCCTATCGTACGCAGCAGGATGTCGGCTCCATGATCTTGGAGCGCCTGCCGGCGACAGTTGAGCTTGCGTTCGTGAGCCTGCTCGTCACGATCCTCGTAGCCGTTCCGGCGGGTATCCTCTGCGGCGTCAAGCCGAAGGCACCGATCTCCCGTGCCATCATGTTCTTTTCGATCGCGGGCATCACGCTACCGAATTTCGTAATCGGGATCCTGCTCATCGCGATCTTCTCGGTTCACCTCGGCTGGTTCCCCTCCTTCGGTCGCGGCGGAACGGTCGATCTCGGCGGCTGGACGACGGGGTTGCTGACGACGTCAGGCTGGCAGGCGATCATTCTTCCCGCCATCACGCTCGCCACGTTTCAGATGACTTTCGTCATCCGCATGCTGCGAACTCAGTTGATGGAAGTTGGCCAGAGCGAGCATATCCGCTTCGCCCGCGCCCGGGGTTTGAGCGAAGCGCGGGTCTGGTTCGTGTATGCCATCCGCAACGCGCTCCTCCCCACAGTCACCATGCTTGGCCTGCAGCTCGGCAACATCATCGCATTTTCGGTCGTCACGGAGAGCGTGTTCGCGTGGCCGGGCCTCGGATCGCTGTTTCTGCAATCCGTGCAAGCCGCCGACATTCCCGTCATCGCGATCTATCTGATCTTCGTCGGGGCGGTCTACATGGTGATCAATCTCCTGGTCGAACTCTCCTACCCGCTGATCGACCCGCGTCTGAAGCGGAGGGGCGCGTGATGGCGGCGAGAGCGATCTTCCAAACGGCGCGTAACGCGCCTGGCCCGTCACTGGCCGCGTTCGCAATCCTTGCACTCTTCCTCTACGCGTTTCTCGTGCCGCTTTTCACCGCCGATCCATTCCGGCTCGCCGGCATGTCGATCATGGATTCCTTCACGCCGCCGATGTGGATGGAAGGAGGCAATCCGGACTTTCCGCTCGGCGCGGACGACCAGGGACGCAATCTCCTGACAGCGATGGCCTATGGCTTGCGCACCTCCATCATCGTCGGCGTCTCGGCGGTGATGATCGGTCTGGTCCTCGGTGGCGCGCTCGGCCTGCTCGCCGGTTTCGTCGGAGGGCGGACCGATGCGGTGATCATGCGTATCGCCGACGTGCAGCTTGCCTATCCGGCTCTTCTGCTCGCCATGGTCATCGACGGGATCGCCACCGCCATGATCGGGCGTGAACGCAGCGCCGGACTGGCGATCGCCATCGTCATTTTCGCGATCGGGATTGCCTTTTGGGTTCAGTTTGCGCGCACCATCCGCTCTTCCGTGATGGTGGAGCGCGACCAGGATTATGTCGCCGCCGCGCAGATCACCGGACGGAGCAAGCTGGCGATCGTGCTGCGGCACATCCTGCCGAATGTCATGGCGCCGGTGCTCGTGATCGCCACTATCAATCTCGGCATCGCCATCATCACCGAGGCGACACTGAGTTTCCTCGGTATCGGCATTCCGCTGACGCATCCCTCGCTCGGTGCGCTGATCCGCAACGGCAACGCGTTCCTGCAATCGGGAGAATGGTGGATCTCGGCCTGGCCGTGCCTCGTTCTCGTGTCCCTCGTCATCGCAGTCAATGTGCTTGGCGATCATCTGCGCGACCACTTCAATCCGAAGCTTCGGGGGCGATCATGATGCATGCACCCTTGCTCTCCGTCCGCAACCTGTCGATCACGCTCGCTCGCGAGGGCCAGCAACTGCAGGTGTTGGATGACGTATCCTTCGACGTCGCGCCGGGAGAAGTGCTCGGTGTCGTCGGCGAAAGCGGGGCTGGCAAATCCGTCGCGGGCGCGGCCCTGATCGACCTTCTCGTTCCCCCGCTTCGCCGGTCCGCCGGTGAGATATCGCTGGGGGGCGATCGGCTGGATCTCATGTCGCCCCGCCAGATGCGGCATGTTCGCGGCAAGCGGGTCGGTTTCATCTTCCAAGACCCTATGACGAGCCTCAACCCAGTGCTCTCCATCGGCAAGCAGCTCACCGATACGATGAAGGCGCATCTCTCGATCGGACGCGCCGAAATCAACCGCCGTGCGCTGGACTGGGTCGAACGGGTAGGACTGCCAAACCCTGAGCGCATCCTGAAGGCGGCGCCGCATGAACTTTCGGGTGGCCAGCGCCAGCGCATCGTCATAGCCCTTGCTCTGTGTGCAGAGCCGGAAATCGTTATCGCCGACGAGCCGACAACGGCACTCGACGTCTCGGTCCAGGCACAGATGCTCGACCTCATGCGGACGCTGCACAAGGAAACCGGCACGGCGATGGTGCTGATCACGCATGACCTTGGCGTCGTTGCGAAAATGGCCGATCGGGTTGCCGTCTTCTATGCGGGGCGCGTCGTCGAACTTGCTACCACATCGGTTCTCTTCACGACGCCCCGTCACCCCTATACGGCCGGTCTCATGGGTGCCACGCCGGCACCCGACGCCGAGGGGCACATGCGGGTTCTTCCCATTCCAGGCGCCATGCCGGGCATCGGCGCCCTGCCCTCAGGATGCGCATTCCATCCTCGCTGTCCGCGTGCGCAGCAGGATTGCCGCGAGACCGTACCGCCACTGACGGCGCTCGATCGAGGCTTGGCTGCCTGTCTTCATCCACTGCCGGAAGGGGCTTACTGATGACGCCGGGCGAAGTCGTAGCCGTCAAAGACCTGTCGAAAACCTATGGCGGTAAAGCGAGCGTCCTGGAAAAGCTTCTCGGACGCAAACCGCGCGGATTGCGAGCCGTCCGCGGTATCAGCTTCTCCATCCATCGTGGCGAAGTACTGGGCTTCGTGGGGGAATCCGGCTGTGGAAAGTCCACGCTCGCGCGTCTGATCGCTGGCCTGATGGCACCGACCGAAGGCGAAATTTCCTTCCAAGGCAAGAAGCCGCGCCTGCAAATGGTCTTCCAGGATCCGTTTTCCTCACTCAACGGTCGCTGGCGGGTGCGCGACATCATCGCCGAACCGATCCGGACGCACAAACTCCGCAAGCCCGCCGAGATACCCGGCCGGGTCGCCGAACTGCTCGAGCAGGTCGGACTGTCGGCTGCGGACGGTATGAAGTTTCCGCAAGGCTTTTCGGGCGGGCAGCGTCAGCGCATCTCGATCGCACGGGCGCTTGCGGGCGAGCCGGACTTCCTCATTCTCGACGAGCCGACGAGCGCGCTCGACGTCTCCGTCCAGGCGCAAATCCTCAATCTCCTGCGCGATCTTCAATCGCGGCTCGGACTGACCAGCCTCTTCATCACACACAACCTCTCCGTCGTGCGGCTGATGGCCGACCGGATCGGTGTCATGTATCTCGGAGAACTCGTCGAACTCGCGCCGGCACACGACATCTTCACCGATCCGAAGCACCCCTATACGCGGCTCCTGATCGATGCGGCGCCGGACCTTAATCCTGCCGATCGGACGCTGCATCCCATCCCCGGCGAACTGCCCGACCCGTCGCGTCCACCTTCCGGATGCTCCTTCCGCACGCGCTGCCCTTATGCACAACCGCTCTGTGCCGAGCAAACGCCGCCACTGCGCAAGACCGACGTGCGGGAAATCCGCTGCCATTTCGATCTGACGCCGCAGAGCCTTTCGGTGCCGGCATGAGCCGTGCAGACGCCATCGCATTGGCAAGGAGCGCTATTGCAGACGATCGCTTTCGGGAGAGACTTGCACGCTTCGTTGCCATCCCCTCGGCCAGCCGCGTCGCGAGCGCCCGACCAGAGCTCGGCCGGTTCCTGGACGAAGAACTCGCGCCACTGTTTCAGTCCATGGGGTTCACGACGAGGACCCTCGACCATGCCGACGCACCTGGCCCCTGCCTGCTGGCAGAGCGGATCGAAGGCGACGCACTTCCCACCATCCTGCAATATGGGCACGGCGACGTCGTTGCCGGCCTCGACGGCTGGAGCGAAGGCATTGATCCGTTCGAACTCCGCGAACGGGACGGACGCTGGTACGGACGTGGCACCGCCGACAACAAGGGCCAGCTCAACGTCAATCTCACCGCGCTCGAAGCACTCCTCGCGACGCGCGGACGGCTGGGCTTCAGCCTGAAATACCTGATCGAAATGGGCGAAGAGTCGGGCTCGCTCGGCTTGCGCGAGATTTGTCGGGAGCATGCCGACGCATTGGCAGCCGATGTTCTCATCGCGTCCGACGGACCACGGCTTGCTGCAGACAAGCCCACCATTTTCCTTGGCGCTCGAGGCGGAATTTCCTTCTATATCGAGATCAAGGCGCGGGAAAACTTCCAGCATTCCGGCAATTGGGGCGGGCTTTTGAGCAATCCCGGCGTGGAACTTTGCCATGCCATCACAGCGCTGATCGGGCGCGCCGGCGAGATCAAGGTGCCTGGACTGACGCCCGGCGAGATTCCCCAGAACGTCCGCGAGCACCTGTCGCGCCTCAAAGTGACGCCGCAACCTGATGATCCCGAGATCGAACCATGGTGGGGCGAGCCCGGGCTCACCGCTGAAGAGAAGGTGTTCGCCTGGAGCAGTTTTGAGGTGATGGAGATGGAGTGCGGCAACCTTGCACAGCCGCTTTATGCCATTCCGCCCAGTGCCAGGGCTCGGCTGCAACTGAGGTTCCCTGTTGGCGTCGACGTCGATGCGGTCGTGCCGGCAGTGCGAAAGGCGCTGGTCGATGCCGGGTTCGACCGCGTCATCGTGCACGATACGCATGATGCCGTGTTTCTCGCCACAAGGCTCGACCCAGACCATGATTGGGTGCGCCGTGTCGCCGCGTCGATCGAAACAACGATCGGGGCGCCGCCGTCGATCCTGCCGAACCTTGGTGGTTCGCTACCCAACGACATCTTTGCCCGCGATCTGGGCCTACCGACAATCTGGGTGCCGCATTCCTACCCTGGCTGCCTCCAGCACGCGCCCGACGAACACCTGCCCATTTCCATTGCCGAAGAAGGTCTTCAGATCATGGCCGGGATCTATTGGGATATCGGCGACCGCTGAAACGACCCGACGGGCGCAGCCTCGAAAGCTCCCTCGACGCCTGATTTCCCGGCAACGACATCACTGGAATGCCAACGGTCGCGATCTTTGCAAGAGCCAGCCCGAACCAGTTGCCGAATGATCATGAATGCGGCGTAGACGTTCCCTTAGCTCGCCAAAGCAAGACGCTCCTGCAATTCGTCCAGAAGCCATCGCCCCGCCGGTCCGAGAATGCGATCGCGCCGATGGGCTGCGTAGATCGTCAACGCATCGCGCGGAGATGGATCATCGTCGATCGATAGCCGGACCATCCTGCCCTGCCCGATCAGTGTCTCGACCAGGTGATCGGGCATGCGGCACCAGCCGAAGCCTGCGATCAGGAAATCCATACGGCGTCCCAGGTCGACAAACCGCCAGAGCCGCGCGCTCGAAAGTCCATAGTCTTCGCCCACAGGCTCGGACGGGTCCGAAAGCACGAGTTGTACGTGCTGCTCCAAATCGGCTTGCGTCGCGGGTCGGCCCAGCAAAGCTAGTGGATGACTCGGCGCCGCGACCGGCTGCAGCCGGATGCGCAGCAATGGATGGGCAACGATATCGTCCGGGATGGTTGGCAGAAGCAGGCAAAGGCCAAGGGCGGCCGAGTCATCTCGAAGCCGCCTCAGCGAGCCACCGAGACCTTCTGTCGAGAAACTGACAGGAAGGCTTGGGAACCGCTCCTGAAGCGCCCGCAGGCTTTGGACCAGTGGCGCCGTCGGCACCAGGGGATCGATGGCGATGGCAAGCCGTGCTTCCAGCCCGGTCCTGCTGTTGGCCGCGACCGCTTCAAACCGCGCTGCGCTGACCAAGACCATGCGCGCCTGCTCGACCAATACGTGGCCGACATCGGTCAGGATCGGCCGATATCCACTCCGATCGAAGAGCGTCACGCCTTGAATGTCTTCAAGGTTGGCGATCGCTTGGCTGATCGCCGACTGCGCGCGGTCGAGAGATCGGCCGGCTGCTGAAAAACTACCCGTGTCAGCGATCGTCACGAGCACGCGCAACTGGTCGAGGCTGAGATGTCCGAGCACATGAACTCCATCGCTAATTGCGATTGAGTTCATCACTATTTCATCGCTCCCGCAAGGAGAGGCTGTTCGCTAGATATCTGGACTGCGTCCCCTGGACAAAACCAGTGACCAACCCGCATTCAAGGATAGATACATGACCCGGCTTCTCGTCATCGAAACCAGCCCTCGTGGAGACGACTCCGTCTCACGTCAGATGATGCGGCGCTTCGTCCGCCAATGGCAGGACTCGCATCCCGGCGCTGCCGTCACGATTCGGGATCTCACCGAAACCACCTTGCCTTTCGTCACCGGTCCATGGCTGCAGGCGTATTTCACGCCGCCCGAGCACCAATCCGAGGCGATGCGAAACGAATTGCGTCTCTCGGACGAGTTGGTCGACGAACTTCTGTCCGCCGACCACATCGCAATCGCCACCCCGGTCTACAACTACAATGTTCCCGCTGCTCTCAAGGCCTGGATCGACCATATCGTCCGCAAGGGCAAGACGTTGGGCTTCGATGGCGCCGGTCTCGTCACGAACCGGCGGGCAACAGTCCTGCTCGCCTCCGGCGGCGTCTACACACCCGATTCGCCCATGCGCCACATGGATATCGCGCAGCAATATCTGCGGCTCGTCCTCGGGGTCATCGGGATCACGGATGTGACTGTCGTTTCCGGTGGCGGCGCCAAGGCGGTGGACATGCGCCAGGACACCATGGACGGGTTCCTCAACAGGCTCGAGCCTCACATTGCTCTGGCTGCGGCGAGCTAGCCGCCGCAGCCCTATCAGACGTCCAGGCGGTCAGCTGAATGGGCAATGTCCTGCTGGGCCTCAAGGGCTGCCAGGCGGTTCGCCAAAGCTTCGGAAATCGATGTGTAGGCGGTGCTGCCAAGGGCGACGCGAAGTGGCGGCGCCGCGCTGTCGGCGGCGGCAATCATGGCCGCCACGGTTCGTGCGGCGTCGCCCTTCATCACAAAACTTCCGTCGCTGATGGCGCGGCGCACCGCGTGGGCGGGCGTGTCGCGATACGCATCCATTGCGTCCGCACGCACGAGGTTCGCGCCGAAATTCGTGCCGGTCGGACCGGGCTCCGCAATGATAAAATCGATGCCGAAGGTCGCCACTTCCTGCACAACGGATTCCACGAACCCCTCGATGCCCCACTTGGTGGCGTGATAGAGGCTGAAGCTCGGATAGGCGATCTGCCCGCCTTCTGAAGAGACCTGAAGGATGCGCCCTCCTCCCTGCCTACGCAGATGGGGAAGAGTTGCTCGGATCAGGTGAATCGACCCTGTGAGATTGGTGGCGATCTGGTGATCGATCTGGGCGTTCGTCAATTCCTCGGCGGCGCCGAACAGGCCGTAGCCGGCGTTGCTGACAATGACGTCGATACGGCCGCACCTTTCGAATGCGCTGTCGACAGCGGCCTGGATGCTGGCTGTATCCGTCAGGTCGAGCTGAACGACAAGGACGCGGTCGCCATATTGCTTCTGCAAGTCCGCCGAAGATTCCGGTCGGCGTGATGTCACGACGACGTCGTCGCCACGCGCGAGCAGCTGATGCGCCATCTCAAGACCGAGACCCGACGTAGCGCCGGTGATGAACCATGTTTTTCTGGGCATGTCTTTTCCTTTCCCGTGTGCTGCCCGAGACCTATTCACTGTCGATTGGTGGTATAAGAAGGCCATGGTGCGACAGGTTGGTGAGGTGAATTCACGAATGACGAAACCGACCTTGAATGATTTGGCGGCCTTTGCCGCGGTTGCGACGCACCGAAGCTTCCGCAAGGCTGCCGACACGATGGGCGTGTCGCGCTCCGCGCTCAGCCACGCGATCATCGGTCTGGAGGAACGCCTTGCCATTCGCCTGCTCAACCGCACGACGCGCAGCGTGTCGCTTACGGACGCCGGCGCACAGTTGCTCACGCGCATCGAGCCCGTACTCCTGGAACTCGACCACGCGCTCGACACCCTTTCCGAGGCGCGCGGGGCGCCGAGCGGTCTGTTGCGGATCAACGCCAACAAGAGTGGCGCCCGCATTCTGCTGCGCGATGTCATCCCGCCCTTTCGCGAGAGACACGCCGAGGTCGAAGTCGATCTCGTCTCCGAAGGCAGGCTCGTCGATATCGTCGAACAGGGCTTCGATGCCGGGGTTCGGCTTTTCGAAGCGATCCCCGAGGACATGGTCGCCGTGAAGTTCGGCGGCACGGTTCGCTTCATTGCCGTAGCTGCTTCGTCCTATCTCCTGGATCGCGGAACCCCACGCACACCGGACGATCTCAAGAATCATTCCTGCATCCGCCAGCGGCTGCCGAGCGGGAAGCGCTATCGATGGGAATTTTCTCGACGCGGCTCGGAAATCACCATCGACGCGCCGGGAAATCTCTCGTTGGACGACAACGACCTTCTCGTGGGGGCCGCGGCCGCGGGGCAAGGCATCGCGTATGTCGCGGAGCCGTTCGCAGTTCCGCTTTTGAGATCGGGACAGCTTGTCGAAATCCTGGCGGACTGGTGTCCAGCGATACCGGGCCTGGCGCTCTACTATCCCCGCAACCGACACATGCCGTCGGCCCTGCGTGCCTTCATCGACATTTTGAAGGAAACGGAGAGAGCCCGGAAGGCAGACGCGTGACGATCATGCCGGAACGAAGCTTCGAGAGGCGATCAATCGGCCGATGCATAGAGGAGAGCAATGTCGCGCTGATAGGATGCGCAAACGTCGCCGGCGCTCTTCACCACAGCCTGAACCGCATCGAGCACCACCACGCAGCCATTGGCGAAGCGATATTCCCTGTCTCCGCCCGGCAGGCGCTGTTGAACCGGCACCTCATCCATCGGCCGATCCGCAGGCTGAGGCGACTGTGTGGTGCAGGCGGCGAGGACCATCAAAAGACCTACGGCAATTGCTCTCATCTTTTCACGTCCCTCGTTTTTGCACCCTACTCTTCCCGATAGAATACCATGCCGCCGTGGTGAAGGGTGTTCATGTCGACGAAGGTGCCATCGGCCGTGAAGCCCGTGTCGTCCCAATAGTCGATGTGCGTGCCGTTCACCTGATATCTGCCCTGATAGGCGCTCTGGCGCGTGCCGCGCGCTTCATCGTAGCGGCCGTTGGGCAAAAGCTCCTGGCGGATCCTTCCGTCGCCGGTGACCCACATGCCGATATAGGGGTGCTGCTGCATGGCGTTCTCCGTTTCGTTCACGAGCGTGACGGCGGGCATCGATGTCGGGATGCCGCCCCGCACGCGGGTTCCGTCCGCTGCCGAAGCGACAGCGCTTGCCGTGACCAGCGCGATGGCCGCGCCGGCGATGATCGTTTTCTTAATTGATGGTCCAAGCATCTCATTTCTCCGTTCTTGAGTGGGCTCACCCACGAATTTCGACGGAAGAACCGCCGAAGATGAGCTGTTGCACCATGGGGCGGCCGACGAAGCGGCCCGGGAAAATCGGCGCCGGTGCGCTTGCCTGGTCCAAACGGTCGCGCTGCTCGGGCGTGAACACGAGGTCGAGGGCGCCGAAATTGTCGATTGCCTGGTCCAGCGTCCGAGCACCCATGACGGGCGAGACGACCGCGGGATTCTCAAGCGTCCAGGCGAGCGCGACTTGCGAGCGGGTCGCACCGATCTCGTCCGCCACTTCGCCAACGGCATCCGCGACTTGAAGCGAGCGCTCGTTGAGGTGGCCGCTCGACGCGATGATGCCCTTGCGTTCGGACGACACTGCCGCGTCGTTGTCGTCGTTGAGATCGGCGCGGCTGTATTTGCCGGTCAGGATGCCGCCACCGAGGGGAGACCACGGCAAGACGCCGAGACCCATTGCCCGTGCCATCGGCAGAAGCTCGTGCTCCACCGTGCGCTCGACGAGGCTGTATTCGATCTGCAGCGCCACAAACGGCGTCCATCCACGGAGTTCCGCGATCGTCTGCATTTCCGCGATGCGCCAGGCAGGCGTATTGCAGATGCCGACATAAAGGATCTTGCCGGAGCGGACGAGATCATCCAGAGCCCGCATGACCTCCTCGGTCCTCGTCGTGAAGTCCCATGCGTGGACGTAAAGAAGATCGATGCGGTCCGTGTCGAGCTGGCGCAGGCTGGCCTCGACCGAGTTGACGAGGTTGTAGCGGTGATTGCCGCCGGAGTTTGGATTGCCTTCCTCACGCGCCATGGTGAACTTCGTCGCCAGCACGATCCGCTCGCGCTTGTCCTTGATCAGGCCACCGAGAATGCGCTCCGACGTCCCGCCCGTGTAGTTGACGGCCGTGTCCACGAAGTTGCCGCCACGGTCGACATAAGCGTCGAAGATACGCTTGGATTCCTGATCGTCGGCGCCCCAGCCCCAGTCGGATCCGAAGGTCATCGTGCCGAGGGAAAGCGGAGAGACACGCAGGCCGGAGCGGCCAAGCAGGCGGTAGGTATCGAGAGTGCGATGGCTGGTCATGGCTGACTGGTCTCCATTCTCTTGCGTTCTTGACGCCCGTTGTTTGCCAAAACCCGCCGTCGAAACGATAGAGCGATCATCCGGAATGCTTGCACGATCGTCCGGATCAGCCATCGACCCGAGGAAAGGGCGCGGTTGATCGGCCGGGAGACAAGCGCCCCCAGATGCCGGGTCGGATTTGCGGACCGTGTTTCTGCGAAAGCGCCGGCGGCGGTGATGACGATGAGAGCAGGTGTTCGACCCGGATCGGAAGATCGCGTTGACGGCGGCCGGTCGCATGCCAGATCGCGTTCGCGATCGCAGCGGCAACACCCGTCATCACGACTTCACCGAGACCTTTGACCCCGGTTGCGTTCAGCCTTGGATCGGGTTCGTTGATGAAGTCGACCTCACATCGCCCGACATCCGCATTCACCGGGACGATGTATTCGGCGATGTCGGCGTTGAAGAAGCCGCCATATCGGGGATCCACCTCGCTCGCTTCGCGCAGTGCGGCGCCAATGCCCCAGACGACGCCGCCGCGGACCTGGCTTTGCGCGGTGCGCGGGCTGACGACCCGCCCGCAATCCATCACACTGACAACCCGCGGCACGCGCACGCGCCGGGTCGTCGGCTCGACGTGGACTTCCACGAAATGCGCCGCATAGCTGAAACTGACAAACTCGCCGTAGATCGGGCCCCACGGAGCGGGCTGGCCCGCATGCAGCCGACGGGCCATCTCGGCAGGCTGACCCGGTGCGCGCCTTTCGACGCTGACCTGATATTCGTCCTGCTCACGCTCAGCGAGTGTCGCGAGGGGATTGGGGCCGAGTTCAGCGAGAAGCTGGTCCGCCGCCTCGACGGCCGCGGGAATGGCAGTCGCCGTTCCCCACGAACCCGCCGTCAGATGTTGAGGCGCGCCGCGCGTGTCGCCGATCCGAGCCGCGACGCCGGCCGGATCGATCCCAAGCCGTTCGCCGACCGCGTTGGCGAGCGCGGTCCGGACACCCTGGCCCATCTCATGCACGCCGACGGCGATCTCGGCGGTTCCGTCGCGGCGCAGCGTCAGCCTTGCGACGGCTGGTGCAGTCGCGGCCTTGTAGCAGCCGCAACCTACGCCCAAGCCGATCAACATGCCGTCCTCTGTCGTCATCGAACCCGGTTGAGGATTGCGGCGCGACCAGTCGAACAGCTGCGCGCCGCGGGCAAGACACGCCGACAGGTGCCGGGACGAAAGCGGCAGCCCCGTCACCGGATCCGTATCCGTGTCATGGTCCTGGCGGAACGCGACGGGGTCGCGCCCCAAACGTTCGGCCATCTCGTCGACGGCGCAATCCAGCGCGAACGAGGCCATGTGCTCGAAGGGCGCGCGCATGTACCCCGGCGTCTGCACGTCTGTCTGCACGATCCGCTGATAGCCGGCGAAATTGGGTATGCCGTAGAGCCGCGCCGCAGGGTTTGCATAGTCCATCGGAAAGATGGTCGTGGCGCGAGCTCTGGGCATCCACGTCGTAGAGCACGCCGGTGATGCGGCCCGTTGCATCGGCGCCGAGGCGCACGCGGTGGGCGGATTGCGGTCGGAAGCTGGCATCGTGGAAAAGCTGCGTGCGCGGCACCACCATCTTGACCGGAGCGCCGGCCTCGCGCGCGACCCATGCCACGAGTGCGGTCTGCATCTGCATCGAATTCTTTTGCCCGAACCCGCCGCCCACCTGCGGCGAGATGACGACGACCTGCTCCGGATCGATGCCAAGCACCCGAGCGACACCGAACTTGACGGCGCCCGAATTCTGCGAGCCTTCATGGATGGTGACGGTATCACCGTTCCATTCTGCCACTGTTGCAACGAGTTCCATTGGATTTTGATGCTGGGGCGGGCTGGTGAAGGCCGCATCCACCACGGTCTCAGCGGCCTCTAGGGCGGAAAGAGGATCGCCGGCAACGGTGTCGCCGAACAGTTCTTGCGGCAGGGGCGACTGCGACTGGGGTATCGTCGTCGCGCCGTCGCTCTCGATCGCGCTTGCGAATGGCTCTTCCGAATATTGCGCCGAGATGTTGGAGGCGGCTTCCATGGCTGCTTCAAGAGTCTTGGCCACGATCATCGCGATCGGCTGGCCCCGGTGGCGGATCTCGCCGTCCAGCAAGGGCTGGAAGCCTTGAAACGAATGGCCGCCCGTCAACAGGAACCCATCCGGATTTAGCACGCCGGTGTCGTGGTGTGTCAACACCATGCGGACGCCCGGCACGGCGCTTGCCACACGCGTATCGATGTCCGTGACGCGACCCCGGACGATCGTCGAGACGGCAAAGGTCGCGTGCAGCATGTTCGGGGAGTGACGGTCGGCACCGTAGATGGGGGCACCGGTCACCTTGGCCCGCGCGTCAATGCGCGCGGTGTCTGCAAAGGGTCCATTCGTCATCGGTCAGCTCCTGGAACGGGCGATCATCAGGGCGTCGGCCACCGTGCGGGCACCCAGCTCGGTCTTGAAGGCGTTGTGATGGGTCGTCTCGGCGTCTTCGAAGGCGATCTCGCCGGCTTCGCGAGCGGTCTCCTGCGTCAACCGCCGACCCGTGAGAGCGCGTTCGGCGGCCTCCGCGCGCCAAGGCCGCGTCGCGACCCCACCGAGCGCAATCCGCGCTTCGCGCACCACATCGCCGTCCATCACGACGCCCGCGGCAACGGACACGACGGCAAAGGCGTAGGATTCGCGGTCTCTGATCTTGTGGTAGGTCGACGCGCGGGCGGCTGCGTTCTGCGGCACGCGGATCGCAGTGATCATCTCGCCATCGTCCAGCGTGTGGTCGAGATCGGGCGTCGCGCCCGGTTCCCGGTGCAGCTCGGCCAAGCGGACCCGGCGCGATCCCTCGGGGCCGATAATGTCCAACTCGGCGTCGAAGGCGACGAGCGCGACCGCGAAATCGCCGGGATAGGCCGCGATGCAGTCCGCCGATCCGCCGAAGAGTGCGTGGTTCCGGTTCAATCCATCGATTGCGGCGCAGCCCGATCCGGGCTCGCGCTTGTTGCAGGCGAATGGTGCGCCGTGCCGGAAATAGCCACACCGCGTGCGTTGCAGGAGATTGCCGCCGAGCGATGCCATGTTGCGCAGCTCTGCGACGCCGCTTTCCAAAGGGCCTCCGACAGTGCGGGGAAATCGCTCTGCAGCGCAGGATGCTCGGCAGCATCGCTCATCCGCGCCAGGGCGCCGAGAACAAGAGTGCCATCCTCGGTCGTCACTTCGTTGAGCGGAAGGCCGTTGATGTCGACGATCCTTTCGATGCGTTCGACATCGAGCTTCATCAGATCATAAAGCGTCGTGGCGCCGGCCAGCGGGCGCGCGCCTGAAGCGATCGCCGTGACGGCCTCGTCGACGGACGTGGCGCGCAAATAAGAGAAGGGCTGCATGTCACGCCTCCATCCGGTCGCGGGCATCGAGAATGGCGTCGACGATGTTCTCGTAGGCGCCGCATCGGCACAGATTGCCGCCCATGTATTCGCGGATTTCCTCGCGGGAATTGGCATGCCCTTCCCTCACGCAGCCGATGGCTGCCATGATCTGGCCCGGGGTGCAGTAGCCGCATTGCAGCGCATCGTTGTCGATGAAGGCCTGCTGCATCGGGTGCAGCCCTTCGTTGGTCTCGAGCCCCTCGACGGTCTCGACCGCACGTTCCTGGCACTGCACGGCGGGTGTCAGGCACGAAGCGACCCGACGCCCGTCGATGAGAACGGTGCAAGCGCCACAATGGCCGTGGTCGCAACCTTTCTTGGTTCCGAACCTGCCCTGGTCTTCCCGCAGGAAATCGAGAAGCGACGTGCGCGGATCCACCGTCGACGCAACGGGTTCCCCATTGATCAGGAACGACGTCTCGACGCGGGTCGCGAGTGTGGCTGTCTGTGCATTTGCCGGGAAGATGCCGATGTGAAAACCGATGCCGGTGACAGCCAGGCCTATCGTCCCCGTAGCGAGGACTTCCCGCCTGGTCATGCCCACATCGTTCGGAACTCCGTCAACGTCGCAACTCTCTGGCATGTCGATGTCTCCGATGTTTGCTGTGCAACAGTCCCGGGCGAGCTGCCTCATGCGTCCGCCGCTACCAATGGGATGAATCTACTCCGTCAAAACCTGTAGCCGACAAAAAGGGAGACCGACGGTTGCAGCTCGTCTGCAACTATCGGGCTATCGGTCGCATCGCCGGTCAAGACGCCGAGCTCGGCTTCTCCACGAACGAGCCAGTCTTCGGTCAGAGCATAGGTCGCAGAAGCCGAGAAATTCACGCGCTTCAAGCCTGCCCCCGCCTCGTACTCCGGAAGGCCGGATGCGGCCGACTGTGCGGCGTTGACGCCGAAATAGGCTTCCATGTGATTGTCGTCGGCGACGACCGCCTCGGCATTCGCGCCAAGGATGAGTCGTTCGGAAACCGGCGCCGTGTAGCCGATGCCGACCGTGCCGATCAGGCTTTCGCTGCCTTCGATGGTCTGGTCGATGGCTGCGTAGACGTCGACCGGGCCTAGTTCGTACATCGCCTTGGCGCCAACCGTTGCCGCGAAATCGATGTCGCCCAGGCCGCGCAGCCGCTCATGGTCGTCTTCGTCTCTGCCGGACTCGTAACCAATCTGGCCGGACAGCGAGAAGCGGTCGTATTTGATGGGGGTCAGCGTAACACCGGTAGGATCGATCTCGAGCCATTCCCCATAGGTGAACAGCACCAGCGGAACCGGGTCCAATTCGAATTCGTCGCTGCCTTCGTAGGAAGGCTCGTAGATCCCGCCGGCACCGACGATCAGGCTCCAGTTGCGACTTGGCTGATCCTGTTCGAACCGCTGGTCGAACACCGGTTGAGGCAGCACCGTCGCATCGGGACTGCCTGTTACCGCGATGTCGGCGGCTGTTGCATCCGGGACCTGCAAGGCGCCGCCGGAGATGGCCGAGCCCAGGGCAAAGCACATGAGACGCTTGTTGAACTTCTTGAACAGCATTGGGGGCTCCAAACGAATGATCGTCGCTGTTCAAATCCGATGGACAGACCGACTTCGATGCCATTCATTCCCATGGGAGAGCCAATGCTTGCGTTTCGTTGTGTTAAGGTTTGTTTCAGCTGGCAGCCGGAGCGCGTTTAGCGCCGCGCTCATCCAGATGAGCGCTGACGGCAATAAAACTTAACAATCGGCCTGAGGCGCCGGCATCGTCTCCATGCTACCCACCTGGACCCTCCAGCTCCCACGACCAACCCCGAAAGGGGTTACGAGATCGCACATGCCTCTTGGCCTTCGGACCATCCACGGACAGATCACGCTCATAATCGGGCTGGCGCTGCTGATAGTGGTCACGGCCGGACCGATGCTGGAGCGTTGGGTGCGGAGCGACCACTCCGCCTCCGACCTGGAACAGATCGCGGAACGCATCCACGCGATCAGCGATGTCCTGGCCGCGGCGACGCCTGACGAACGGGCGGTGATCGTCCGTGCGGCACGGCAGTCCGGCTGGGACGTGTCGCTTCAGCCCTTGTCCTTGAGTGAACGGTTCGCAACGTTTTCGGAGACCGAAGCATCCTGGGATCGAGCGATCGAATGGTTGTTTCCGCCTGACGACTGGGCCGCGCCCCTGGGCGGGTGGCGAACATTCCTGAACGATACACGCGTGATTGCGGCAAGGGTCGACGACACGACGATGCTGATGACACCCGTTTCGTCAGAAACCATGCTGCGGGGGAATTTCCTCGGCCAGTGGATGTACTATCTCATCGCCTTGGTCACGCTGATCATTCTCTTCTTTGCGTTCGCCATATGGGCGATCATGCTGCCGCTGCGGCGCATATCGCACGCGGCCATGAACGCCGATATTTCCGACGACGCGAAGCTTTTCGAGGAACGCGGCAGTGTCGAGATCATCGCCCTGGCCCGAGCGCTTAACAGCATGCGCAATCGCATCACCATCATGGTGGAATCGCGGACCCGGATGTTGCGCGGCATCAGCCATGATTTGCGAACGCCCCTCACCCGGTTGAGGCTTCGCGTGGAGCATCTGCCGCAGACGCCGACCCGGGACGCGATGCTGTCGGACATCAACCACCTCGACACCTTGCTCACCGAAAGCCTTGGTTATCTTCGCGACAACCACGGCCAGGAAGCGATCGAGCGGACGGATATCGCGAGCGCGCTACAGACCATCGCCAGCGAGTTCGCAGATGTCGGCTTCGATGTCACCTATCGCGGACCGAACCGGCTGATCGTCAACTGCAAGCCGATCGCGATCACGCGGGCGATCTCGAACCTGTGCGACAACGCGACGAAATTCGGCAAGACGGTGGCGATAGAACTGCGCCAGATTGCAGGAGCGGTCGCCATCGACGTGATCGACGACGGTCCGGGCATCGAGAAGCAGCACAGGCAGCGGGTGCTGGAGCCCTTCGTCAAGATCGACGAATCCCGAGGCAGCTCCAACACGGGATTTGGGCTTGGTCTTTCGATCGTCTCGGAGATCGTGCAGGCGCATGCGGGCACCCTGGAGTTCATCGACCGTCAGCCACACGGACTGCTCGTCCGGGTGACGCTGCCCAGCCGCTAGTACAGGGTCATCTGCACCAGATCGGGGAAGGACTGCTTCCAGTGCATGAAGGCCCTGATGCCGAGTGCGAGCAGGATGAACACGAAGCCGTCCTCGATCGTCCGCCGCACCAGCTTCGGCTCCACGGTGACGGTCTCGATATCGCGCCACAAGGATAGACGCGGCAGAAAGCGTGGCACGGTGCGCCGGTACGCGTCATAGGCGTATCCATGGGTCGATGACAGCGCAGCCTCCTCTCGGAACACCACTTTCAGGAAGATGACATAGGCGACCAGTGTCATGAAGATGGCCATGCCGATGCTTCCTGTCTGTGCGCCAAGGCCGGCGACGGCGAGGAAGGAAAAGCCGTAGAGCGGGTTCCGCGAAATGGAATATGGGCCCAACCAGACGAGGGCCACGGTCTTGCGACCGCCGATATACATCGTACACCAGACCCGACCGATGATGGCGACGAAAAGGAGGATGGAGCCCGCGCCTTCGATCACTTCGCGCTGCCAGGATCCAAGCCGGAAATAGGCATCTGCGAAGAGAAGAACGGGCGCGAAGCCCAAGCTGAGAAGCCAGATCGTGGCCTTCCTGCGTGTCTGAACCGTGGCAAGGTGCCGTTGCACTGCCTGAACGTCTTGCATTGTCTGCTCTCCGCATGTTCTGGCGATCTCAGTCGCCGTCGGAGAGGAAATACCGTGATCTGGCGCGGCTCGGCGCTTCGTTTTGTTGCGATGTATGACCGCCGGCAGCGGACATGTGAAAGCTCAGGCGTCTTCGACTTTGGCGGTGAACATGTACCCTCCAAGTCTCACCGTCTGCAGCAGGAGAGGTTCTTTCGGATCAATCTCGATCTTCTGTCGAAGCCGACTGACATGGACGTCGATGCTGCGCTCGATCGGCCCGGCGAGACCCGAATGGGTCATCGAAAGAAGCTCTTCACGCGTGATGACACGGCCCGGATTTCGGCAGAACGCAAGCAAAAGGTCGAATTCCGTCGTCGTCAGCGCGATACGCGCATTGCTCGGGTCGTGCAGCTGTCGACGCATCGGATCGATCTGCCACCCGTCGAAGCGAAGCTTCTTGTTGGCGGTGTTGGTGACGAGCCCGTAGGAAGCCCTTCTGAGGAGGCTTCGCACGCGGGCGACGATTTCCCGGGGGCTGAACGGCTTCGTCACATAGTCGTCGGCACCGACTTCGAGCCCGATGATCCGATCGATCTCCTCGCCAAGCGCCGTCAGCATGATGATCGGTATGGTTCGTTCCGACCGGATCCTCCGACAGATACTGATGCCGTCCTCACCGGGCAACATGACGTCGAGGATGATGAGGTCGTAGGAATTGTTGCGCAGAAGAGCCTGCATCACGCGACCATCCTCGGCCACGGTAGGGATCATGCCATTGTCGCGGATGGTGAGCGCAAGCAACGCTGCAATTTCCGGATCGTCCTCGACAATCAGGATCTGCGCATTCGCCGTATTTGACTGCATGGGACTTCACCGCCTTTCCTGCACAATGCATGCCGGAACGCGTCAGTATACAAAGCTTTGTTAAGTTTTGTTGCGGCGTCGCCCGTCAGTGGCACCTTGGTCGAATCTTGGCCCGTAACGCATCGGTTTTGCTAGGACTTCTGGGCTAACAGAAGCGGCTTCAGGATGCGGCTCGCTCGATCACCGATATCCGAAACGATCAGGTGCAGAGCCGGGAAGACGATGAGGGACAGAAGCGTCGAGGCGACCAGGCCGCCTATGACGGCAACAGCCATCGGCGACCGGAACTCGCCACCATCCCCGAGGCCAAGCGCCGAAGGAACCATGCCGCCGATCATCGCGAGGGTCGTCATGATGATCGGTCGAACGCGTTCGCAGCAGGCTTCGATAACTGAATCGACGCGCGACATGCCGCTCGCTTCCCGCTCGACGGCAAAGTCGAGCAGCAGGATGGCGTTCTTCGTGACGATGCCCATCAGCATCAGGATACCGATCACCACCGGCAGCGATATGGGATAGCCGCTCAACCAGAGGCCAGCAGCCACGCCGCCGACCGACAGGGGAAGCGAAGCGAGGATCGTCAAAGGCGCAAACACGCTTCCAAACAGGAGGATGAGGACCACCAACACCAGCGTGATGCCAGAGACCATGGCGACCGCAAAGCTTTCGAAGACTGCGCCTTCCGTATCGGAATCACCGGTCGTAACGAGCCGAACGCCCGGCGAAAGATCCCTGACGCTTTCGAGGCGCAGCACCTGCTCCATCCCCTGACCGGATGTGAAACCGGCAGCCATGTCGACACCGATCTCGATACGACGCTCGCGATCGAGCCGATCGATCGCAGAGACCGACTCGTCGAAGCTGATTTCGGCGACTGCGGAGAGTGGCACCCTGCCCCCGTGGTCCGAAGAAACCATGAGCGGCCCGAGTGTCTCAAGCCTTCGAGGCGCATCGCGATCGAGGATGACCCGGATGGGGATCTGGCGAGCGTCCTCGTTGAAGACCGGAAGGCGGCTGTCGACGTCTCCCAGGGTGGACACCCTGATGGTCTCGGCGATGACGGCAGGCGAAATGCCCAGCATCGCGGCCTTGTCCGTGTCGATCTTGATCTTCAGTTCCGGCCGCATGGCCGCGTTTTCGATCCCAGGATCGATGAACATCGGATCGGTCGACAAAGCTCCCATAATGGCGTTCGCCGCTTCGAGCGCGTCCTCGCCATCGGTGCTCAACAGCGCAAAGGACAGGTCGCGGCCACCGCGCGTATTGAGAAAGGTCAGCTTCACATCTGGAAGCGATGCAAGCTTCTCCGCGACTTCCCTTTCGATTGCGAAGGACGACCGATCACGCTCGGTTTTTGGACGGAGGTGAATGAGGACCACGGCATAGCGGACGTCTTCCAACCCGGTCGCACTGCTGCCAGCGCGGGTGAATACGCCGCCGACATCGATAATTTCCCTCACGTCGCGCGCGATCTCGCCTGTCACAGCAAGCGTATCCTCAAGCGTCGAGCCGGCAGGCAACTCCACCGTAAGCGTCAGCCGGCCGATATCTTCCTCTGGCAGAAACGCTGTCGGCATAGACGATAGGGCCAGGACCGCCAGGCCGAACGAGCAAGCGGCGAGCGCGACCGTGATCCATCGCCAGCGCAGGCTCACCTTCAACAGCCGAACATAAAGATGGACGAGCTTTCGCTTGCCTCTGCCCGCCGGAAGCTTTCCCGCCATGAGATAGGCGGCCATGACCGGGGTGATCAAACGTGCCACCAGCAGCGAGAAGAAGACGGCGATCGCGACCGTCATTCCGAACTCTCGAAAATACAGGCCCACCTCGCCGGCCATGAAGCCGACGGGCACGAACACGGCGATGATCGTGGCAGAGATGGCCATCACTGCGAGCCCGATCTCTTCGGAGGCATCGAGGGCCGCGTCATAGGCAGATTTGCCCCGTTCCCGATGACGCATGACATTCTCGATCTCGACGATTGCATCATCAACCAGAATGCCGGTCACGAGCGTGATGGCCAGCAAACTCAGTATGTTGAGCCAAAAGCCTAATAGATCGATCAGGAACAGGGTGGGAATGATCGACAGGGGCAACGCCACTGCGGCGATCATGGTCGCTCGCCAGTCGCGCAGGAAGAGGAAGACGACGACTATGGCGAGCAAGCAGCCTTCCCAAAGCGTGCTGAGAGCGGATGCGTAGTTGCCGGTGGTGTACGTGACATTGTCGTCGACGAGGCTGAAGCGCAGATCCGTATCGGCCGCGCCGAGCTCGGTCACCTTCAGCGCGACGGACTGAGCAACCGTGACCTCGCTTGCGCCCTGTGACGGGTAGACTGCGAACCCAACCACCTCGTTTCCGTTCAGTTCGGCGAACGAGCGCGGCTCGGCCGACGTGTCCTCGACAAGTGCCAGATCGCCCAGCCGCACTGTCCGGTTGGCGGATAACGCGATGCGATGATCGGCGAGATCTGAAACCGTCTCGACTGCTGCAACCGTCGTCAGCGCGTGCTCGCGGCCTTCGAAGCTGGCCCTGCCGCCGGACGTCTCGATCTGGGTGCGCAGCAGGCTTTCATTGACCTGATCGGCGGTGAGAGACAGCGCCTGCAGCCTGTTCGGATCGAGTTCGACATGGATTTCCCGATCGGTTCCGCCGACCCGTTCGATCCGGCCGACGCCCGGCAGACCCTGCAAGCTCCGCGCGATGACATCGTCCACGTACCAGGAGAGCTCGCCGATCGACATCGTCGGGCTGCTGAGCGAATAGGTGACGGCGGACTGGCGGTTTTCTTCGACGCGTTCGATGATCGGCTCGTCGATCGTCGGTGGCAGGTCGGACCGTATCATCGCCACGGCATCGCGTATGGCGACGACCGCCCGATCCGGGGAAACCCGGCCCAGTTCGAACTCCACGCTGGTGACGGATCGACCCTCGCCGATCGTCGAGGAAATCTCGACGACACCGGGAAGCGGCGCCACCGCATTTTCCACGCGCCGCGTCACTTCCGCCTCCATGGCAGTGGGCTTCGCACCGGGCTGCTCGATGGTGACGGTGACCTCCGGCGTGTCGATCGTCGGAAAATAGGTGATCGGCAACCGGGAGAAGCTGTGAAGCCCCGCAGCGGTCAGCAGAACGAAAAGCAGGATCGATGGCAGTGGGTGGCGGATCGCCCACGCCGATATATTGGCATTCATCGGTGCGCCGCGTCTCTGAACTCACGCATCGAGACAGCTTGGGACTGGCCGATCGGCAGGCCGTTTTCCGACAGGATGATCGGGTCGACGCTGTCTTCGTCCTTCAGGAAGCTTCCTGCCTTGAGAACGATCATCTCGCCATCCGTCACACCGTCGAGCACCTCGACGCCTTCGTCCTGACGCACGCCGAGACTGACCGTTCGCGTTTCGACCACGCCATCATTCACGACGTGGACCCTGTGCACACCACCGGCGCTGCTGACGGATTGTCCCGGCAGCAGGACGTTCATGCGTGTCGCCAGATCGATGACACCATGGGCGAAGACGCCGGGCACGAGACCATCGCTCTCATCAAGCTCGATGCGAATGGTCCCGCTGCGCGTTTCGGGATCGAGTTGCGCAGCATTCAGGCGCACCGTGCCGAAGACAGGCAGATCCCTGCCGGCCACCATGATCTCCGCCGGCATTCCAGCGCTCAGCCGGACGAAGGCCGTGTCGACGACGTCCGCGAGGAACTCGATGCGGCTGTCCCTCGCTATACGAAAAAGCGGATCTACCGCGCTCGATGTGATGTCTCCTACGAGCGCATTGCGCTCGAGCACGAGCCCCGGGGCGGTCGCGCGCAAGATGCTCCTCTCTATGGCCAGTTCAATCTGTCGCTGCTCCTGCGCGATCAGCCGTTCATCTATTTGCGCGAGCGCCAATGCATTTCTGGATAGCACCGTCTCGGCGACGGCCCGGTCGTAAGCGCTGCGGGCATCGTCCAGAGACTGTTCGGACACCACCGCCTTGGCATGGAGAGCCTGGCTTCGGTCCAACCGGGCCCGGGCTTCTCGTTCGGCAACGGTGGCGATGTCGAGCCGGGCCGCCTCTACCGCGGTGGCAGCTTTGGCGCGCAAGGTGTTGACCGCGTTTCGATCCAGATCCAGACGGGCGTCGGTGTCATCGAAGAGAGCCATCGGCTGGCCCTGCTCCACCGTCTCGCCGACTTCGACCAGGATGTCCTGGATTTCCTGGCCGGCAGTCCTGGCATGCACCTGCACTTCTTCGCGCGCGGCGAGCGTTCCCACCACCGAGATCTGCTGCCTGACCTCGCTTTGCCTTGCGACGACGACCGTGACGGGCATCGGCTGTTGCTGGGCCTCGGCATAGGGCGTGTGAGCGGCAAGAGCGAACAAAGTGATCACGCCGCACCTCATGGCCGGCGGCGCGTGATTTGGCTCAGGCTCGACGCGTGAATGACCATGATGCGACCTTTCGTTGTTCGCTTCGAGCAAGGCTCACAAGCGAGTTCGGCCGCATCCTACCCATCGCAGGAGATCGCGATGTTCTATCGTATTAAGGTTTGTTTCGCCGTCGAGCCCGCGGCCATGGAGGAAGTGCATTTACACGGTCGGCACGGTTCCGCCATCGATCACGAATTCCGACCCACTGATGCTCGCAGCCCTGTCGGATGCGAGAAAGGCGATCAGGCTCGCGACCTCATCGGGAGTGGATGGCCGTCCGATCGGAATACCTCCGAGTGACGCCATGATCAGCCGCTTGCCCTCTTCGACGCCGCCACCCCGTTCGCCACCGAGGCGCTGCGCCAGGCTTACGGCAGCTTCGGTCTCGATCCACCCGGGCGAGACCCGGACGACACGTACACCGCGCAATGCAACCTCTTTCGACAGGCTTTTGCTGTAAGTCGAGAGCGCAGCTTTCGCCGCCGCATAGCCAGTCGTCGCCTCCGGTAGCGGCAGCGTCCCCTGGATCGAGGTCACGTGAATGACGACACCGCTCCCGCGATCGAGCATCGCCGGCACGAGCGCCCGGTCGAGGCGGACCGCGGGCATAAGATTGAGATCGAGCTCCTTCTTCCACTCGGCTTCGCCGAGAGCAGCGAAGCCTCCGGCCGGTGCGGACGATCCGCCCAGCATGTGGACGATCACGTCGGCGCCGCCCATTTCGTTCAGCACCGCGGCAGCGAGCGTCTCGCATCCTTCCACCGTCGTCAGGTCCGCTTCGACGAACAAGACGTCGTCGTCGAACTGATCGGGCCTGCTGCGCGCGCTCGTCATGACCTTGGCGCCGAGAGAGTGGAAGAGAGCGACCGTCGCGGCCCCTGCCCCCTTCGTGCCCGACGTCACCAGCGCACGCTTACCCTCGAGGCTGATGAATGGCGTCATGGCACGATCTCCAGATCCGCAATCCGGTCGCCATCGAGGATGAAGAAGTAGCGCAGGTCCACGGGGCTGCCTGGGAAGTCACCGACGAGGTGGCTCGTGACGACCTTTCGGCCAGCGCTATCGGCGATCGCATAGGGCTCGGTCGTGTAGTTGTATTCGCTGGAGGCGTTCGCCCTCCATTTCTGGATGGCTGATCGTCCTACATGTGTCTTTTTCTCATCGCGCACGACGGCGTCTTCGGTGAAGAGCGCGGCCACAGCTTCTGCGCTTCCGCTTCTGTCTGTTTCGAAATAGTCGGCGATGATCTTCGGCAGGTTCAGACCCATGATGGTTCTCCTTTGGCGATATCGGGCTGACACAAAGGTACGACTGGACGGCACCCGCGATAACTGGGACAAAGATGGACGAGGAATTGCGAAAAGCGGGACAATGCGGGACGGTCTGGTCGAAGTCGACGCGGTCATTGCCATCGCGAACAAAGGATCGTTCCGCGCCGCGGCGCTCGACCTCAACCTGTCGACGACCGCGCTCAGCAACCTTATCGGCAAACTGGAAAAGCGGTTGGGGGTGCGCCTCTTCAACCGGACCACGCGCAGCGTTTCGCTGACGGATGCCGGCCGGCAATTCGTCGAGCAGGTGGGCCCGGCGCTGCGCGAAATCCAGCAGGCCATGGCGGTCGCGCGCTCGCATCAGGACATCCCGTCCGGCACGCTGCGCATCAACGCGTTCCCGACGGGTGCCCGGGAGATCCTTGCCCCGCTCGTCCTTGCCTTCATCCGCCGCTATCCGCAGGTCCATGTCGACCTCGTTACCGAGGGCCGGATCGTCGACATCGTTGCGGAAGGGTTCGATCTCGGCCTGCGCAGCGCCGACCTCGTCCCAACGGACATGATTGCCGTTCCGGTGGGGTCGCCCCAGAGCTTTGCCGTGGTGGCTGCGCCCGCCTATCTCGAAGCGCGGGGACAACCGATAGTCCCGCCGGATCTGCTCGCCCATGCCTGCATCCGCATCCGGTTGCCCAATGGCGCACTTTATCGCTGGCACTTCGAAAAGGATGGCGCCCCGGTTCAGATCGATGTCAGCGGGCCGATCACCCTCGACGAGGCCAGCCTCGCCAGGATCGCCGTGCTGGAGGGGACCGGGATCGGCCTCTTCATGGAAGCCGACGTGCGCGATGACATCGCCGCCGGGCGCCTTGTTCGCCTGGTCCGGGATTGGACACCGCGGCGAGCTGCGCTCTGCCTCTACTATCCGGGGCGGCGCAACCAGTCGGCGGCCTTCCGGGCTTTCATGGACATGGCCCGCACGGCCGGAACGATGCGCGAAACTTGATCAACTGCCCAAATTCAAGGGCCTCCGGCAGTCGTTCCCGGTAGGTGTGCCAGAATGCATCAGTGCCGACATGAACGCTTTGCGTGCTCGATCGGGCAATTGCGTTCCCAACGTCTGTCGACCACTGTGGGCTTCAATTGATTCGGACCTGAAACGATCGACATGCGGAACGGAGAAGCAAAGAAGAAAGCACGCCTGGTGGGTGCGACTTCTATTGCCCTGCTCAGCGTCATTCTGGCCGGGTGCGGAACGCCGACAGATCTTCAGCGTGCATCCACCAACGCGCGCATCGGCGCGGTCAATGCGCTCGTCCTGCCGCCGCCTGGCGGTCCATCGGTCGTCGATGTCGTGGAACGGCGTTATTCGAACGCGATCCAGCAGGATATCTCCCTGTCGGCGGCATCCAGCGTTTCCGGGCAGAACATACTGCGCGTCCAGCTCTTCGGGCCGGTGGGTACGGAGGCAGGGCAGACGTCCCTTTCCAATCTTCCCATCACGGAATCGACGATCCAACGCGAAATGCGCGCCGCTTTCCCCGGCGTGGCGATGCAGCGTTCGCCGCTCTATGCACAAAACAGCTTCGGGCCGTTCGGATACGCGGTCGGGCGCAGCGGGCGCGACCTTTGCCTTTATGCATGGCAGCGCGTGACCGGGCCAACGAGAGCCGCGCCCTTCTCCCCGCGCGGGACGATGCAGACGCGGCTTCGTCTTTGCCAGACCGGGGCGAGCGAAGAGGCGCTGCTGTCCGTGATGTACGGCTATACCGTGACCGGCGGCTTTCCGGCCGGAAGCTGGAACCCGTTCGGCCCGCCACCGCCGCCCGACCCACGATTGGGCGCGACGGGCAAACCGGTGTTTCCCGTGATGCCGCAGCGCCTCGACACGGTGCTCGAACCAGAACCCGAGCCCGTTCGGCGCCCCACCAGTCGCCGCTCCACCACCACAGTCTCTACCCCAGCACCGGCGGTCGTGCCGGCCGCAACGCCCGTCATGCGCGGACCGATCGTACCGCCGCCGCCGAGCACGGCGACGTCGGCACCCCTCATTCCCGCGCCTCCAACACAGGCTCCACCAGAGACGCCCCAGCCCCAAACGCAACCTTAAGTTATCGCTTCATACCGCGGAAGCACGGAAGGATTGTGTTTTTGGTTGGTGATTGATTAAGCATGACGACCGGTTTTCAGAAACCCGCGCAATCGGCTTCACGTATAACCGCTAGGCTTATCAGCCAATTCCTGAAATGGAGCGACATCACATGATGAATTTCGTGCCGGGATCCCATTGATGGCCAAGATCGTATTCGGCCTGGTCTGGTTCATTGCTGCCGCCTGCATCGTCTTCATCGTCTCGCTGCCGATCAACCTTCAGACGCATTTGATCGCCGGGACGATCGTGCTTTTGATCATGATCCTCCTCAAGCTGTTCAAGTCGGAAGGCACATGGCGGCTCGTGGCGCTAGCCTTCGGGACCGCAATCGTGCTGCGCTATGTCTATTGGCGCACGACAAGCACTTTGCCGCCGGTCAACCAGCTCGAAAACTTCATTCCGGGCCTGCTGCTCTATCTGGCCGAAATGTACAGCGTGTTCATGCTGTTTCTCAGTCTCTTCATCGTGGCGCGGCCCCTGCCGTCGCGGCCGCCTCAGCCGGTCGACGAAGGCGATCTGCCAAGCGTCGACGTGTTCATTCCGTCCTATAACGAAGATCCGGTGCTGCTCGCCGACACCATCGCGGCGGCGATGGCGCTCGATTATCCAGCCGATCGTCTGACTGTATGGCTGCTCGATGACGGCGGCACGGACCAGAAGCGCAATTCGGAAAACGTCATCGAGGCCCAGGTCGCCGAGGCGCGTCGCACCAATCTGCAGAAGCTCTGCGCGGAACTCGGTGCCCGCTATCTGACACGCGCTCGCAACGAACACGCCAAGGCGGGCAACCTGAACAACGGGCTCGATCATTCGACGAGCGACCTGATCGCCGTCTTCGATGCAGACCACGCGCCGGCCCGGTCGTTCCTGCGCGAAACGGTGGGTTATTTCAACGAGGACAAGCGGCTGTTCCTTGTCCAGACGCCGCACTTCTTCCTCAATCCCGATCCGCTCGAGCGCAATCTGAAGACGTTCGAGAAGATGCCTTCGGAAAACGAGATGTTCTATGGCGTCATCCAGCGCGGCCTCGACAAGTGGAACGCAGCGTTCTTCTGCGGATCGGCGGCGGTGCTGCGGCGCGAAGCGCTTCAGGAAAGCAACGGCTTCAGCGGCATTTCGATCACCGAGGACTGCGAAACGGCGATCGAACTCCATTCGCGCGGCTGGAACAGCGTCTATGTGGACAAACCGCTGATTGCGGGGCTGCAACCTGCGACGTTCGCAAGCTTCATCGGACAGCGTTCGCGCTGGGCGCAGGGCATGATGCAGATTCTGCGGTTTCGATTTCCGCTGCTCAAGCGCGGGCTCTCCTTTCCCCAGCGCCTTTGCTACATGTCGTCGACGCTGTTCTGGCTGTTTCCGTTTCCACGCACGGTCTTCCTGTTCGCGCCGCTGTTCTACCTGTTCCTCGACCTTCAGATCTTCACGGCCTCGGGCGGCGAATTTCTTGCCTACACGCTCAGTTACATGGCCGTGAATTTGATGATGCAGAACTACCTCTACGGATCGTTCCGCTGGCCGTGGATTTCAGAGCTTTACGAATATATCCAGACGGTCCACCTGCTTCCGGCAGTGATCTCGGTCGCGCTCAATCCACGCAAGCCGACCTTCAAGGTAACGGCGAAGGACGAAACGATCACGACGAGCCGGCTGTCAGAGCTGTCGCGGCCCTTCTTCGTCATCTTCGGTGTGCTGGTGATCGGCGTCTTCGTGACCGTGTGGCGCATCTATGCGGAACCCTACAAGGCCGATGTCACGTTCGTCGTGGGCGCCTGGAACCTTCTCAACCTCGTCATGGCCGGAGCCGCTCTGGGTGTCGTTGCCGAACGACGCGAGCGGGCAGCGACCCGGCGCGTCCAGATCAACCGGCGTTGCGAGTTCGGCGCTGGCGACATCTGGGTTCCTGCCACGATCGAGGACGTTTCCGTCAATGGCGCTCGAGTGCGGGTGAGCGGTCAAGGCGCTCTTGCCAGCGTCGACACCGGCCAAGCCAGTATCCGCTTCACGCCGCACTGGAGCACGGAGCCGGAAATCCTGCCCGTCATCATCCGCAACAAGGACCGTGAGGGCGATGCGGTGGCCATCGGCTGTTCGTTCGTGCGCATGCAGACCGTGCATCACCGTATGATCGCCGACCTGATCTTCGCCAATGCCGATCAGTGGACGCATTTTCAGGCCTCTCGCCGGCGCAATCCTGGCGTTCTGCTCGGTACGGCATGGTTCCTTCGCCTTGCTCTCTACCAGACCATCCGTGGCATCACTTACCTGTTCCGGCGCGGAGATCCCGCCGTAGGCGTGCCAGCACAAGCGAAGGGGGCACGCTCATGACGCGCGCCGCCATCGCTCTCGTCGCAATGCTGTGCGCCGTCGATGCGCATGCGCAAGGAACGCCGTTCGACATGTCGCCCGAGCGGCCAGCCGTCGAGGAGGATGTAGCACCCGAACCATTGCCGCCCGTGCCCGCAACGCCGGAACCAACGACGCCGGAACCGGCACCACCAGAACCTGCGACACCCGAACCAGCCGAGCAGCCCTCCACGACTGCGCCGAACAATCAGTCCGATGCGGATTTGGCGGAGCCGGCCCCGCCTGCCCCTGAAACATCCGTTGACGCAGACACGCTGCGCTATCTTTTGCCCGAGCCCATGTTGAGGCTCAATGGAGAAGGCGACCGACGCAACTGGGCTGTCTATTTGACGGAGGCCCAGGCCGCATCACCCGTTCGGCTGAACGTCGGCTACCGCAACGCCGTGGTCGTGGCTCCCGAAGCTTCCCGTCTGTCGGTCTCGATCAATGGTGTATCGGTGCTCCACGAGAGTATTCAGGCGCCAGGAGACACGGGCGAATTGACCGTCGATCTGGCGGCTGGGCTGCTGCAACCGGGGCGCAACGAGCTATCCGTCCAGGCGATCCAACGTCATCGGACCGATTGCAGCATCGAATCCACCTACGAGCTCTGGACCGAGCTCGACGGAGCGCGAACGTTTCTGGCATTCCCGTCATCCGATGAGATCGGCCTGACCAACGTCGAGGATCTGCGCGCGCTCAGCGGCGACATGAACGGCAGCGCGGATATCGCGATCATCGCGCCTGTTCTGGCCAGCAGCGACATCGGCGCCGAACTTTTGCGGCTGACCCAGGCAATCGCTCTGTCCTCCAACTTCCCCGATCCGCAATTTTCGATCGCCACCACCGATGATGGACTGATCGAAAGCCCCGACCTTCGCGTATTTGCAGGTGCGGCGGCCGATATCGCGGAAATGGCTGGGATCGATGCGACGCAGATCGGCGGACCGACGCTCATGTTGGTCGATGGCGAATCCGGCGCTTCGCCGATATTGATCGTGACCGGCCAGAACCAGCAGGAATGGCTGACGGCCGTCACCCAAATTGCTCAGCAGGTCGACCGGCCGGCAGGCGCTCCTCGGGAATTTCTGTCGACCGAGGCAACCTGGACGCCAAACGCACCGATGATTTACGAAGGCCGCTCGATCAGCTTTGCGGATCTCGGCATCGGATCGGAACAGTTTGCAGGCCGCCGCTACGCCCGCTCGTTTCAGTTCGCCGTGCCGTCGGACTTCTATGCCGGCTCATATGGGCAGGCGCGGATCCTGCTCGACGCCGCCTATACGGGCGCCGTTCTGCCGGGCGGGCTCATCAACGTCTATGTCAATGGCAACATCGCGACTTCGGTCGCCATGACCGCGCGGCGCGGGGCGGTCCTTCGCCAGTTTCCCATCAAGGTCACGATGGAACACTTCAAGCCGGGCGTGAACACGGTGCTGTTCGAGGTCGATCTTCTGACACGTGACGACGAGGTCTGCGCCCCTGGCGCCACCACCGATACGACCCCGCGTTTCGCAATTTTCGACACGTCGCAATTCGTTCTTCCGGACTTCGCGCGCATCGGACAGATTCCCAATCTCGCTGCTGTCGCCGGAACTGGTTATCCCTACAATCAGGCTCAAGAACCGGTGCCGCTGGTGATCGGTCGCGGATCCACTGCGAGCCTCTCGGCTGCAGCCAATTTCATGGCGCGTATGTCGCTTGCCAGCGGGCGCATCGTGCCGACCCAACTGGTCATGTCGGCCGAAATCGCCCGCGATCAGAATGCAATCTTCTTCGGCACGCCGGCGAGCATCGCCGGCAATGTGCTGACACAGGTGGGCATCGATGCTCAGGCTGCCACAAGTTGGGCGCCGGCGCGTTCGACAGGCCAGATCGGTAGCCCCGATGCCGGAGAACCCGCTCCGGTGACGATGGAGGCCTGGCGCGGCCAGATGCAAGCCGGATGGATCGCCCGCACGATCGAATCCACGCGCAACTGGGCATCGGAAACCTTCAACATTACCGGCGACATGCTGCGCTTTGCGCCGCAGGAGGACGCCCCCTTCGTGCCCGCCGAAGGCGACACGATGGTGGTGGCTCAAAGCATCAATCCCTCTGGTACGGGCACCTGGACGGTCGTGACTGCGCCGGATGAGGCCGGCATGCAATTGGGCGCACGCGAACTCGTGCGCAGCACAAACTGGGACCAGCTCGCGGGGCACCTCACCGTCTTCACAGCGGACGGTCTACCGGGACGGGTACTGAATTCCAGCAGGATGTCGCTGATAGAGTCGCAACCGCCATCTTTCTTCAATTACCGCCTTATCGTCGCGAACTGGCTTTCTTCGAACATCTTGTCCTATGCGCTTGCACTGGTTTTCGTGTGCATCATCGTCGGGGCTACGACGTCGGGCCTGCTTTCTCGGCTTGGGAGACGCCGTTGAGCCGCCATGTCGTTGTCGCCGCTTTTCTCGCACTCATCACCGGGCCAGCAATGAGCCAGAGCATGCCCTCTGTCAGCGAGGCCGAATGGTCGCTCTACAGCAACCGTTTCGTCACGCAGGAGGGCCGCGTGCTCGACGATGCCAATGACGGCATCAGCCACAGCGAGGGCCAGGGCTACGGGCTCCTGCTGGCACAGATCGCCGGCGCGCGAGCCGACTTCGAACGGATATGGACGTTCACGCGAAACGAGCTTCTGCTGCGCGACGACGGACTGGCTGCCTGGAAATGGCAGGCGGACGAAACGCCGAATGTGACCGACATCAACAATGCCACCGATGGCGACATTCTTATCGCCTACGCACTCGCAAGAGCGGGTGCCGGGTGGGAGGATCCGAGACTCGTCGAGGCCGCGACGCGCATGGCGGAAGCGATCGGCACCCATCTGACATTCGAGCACGAGGGCCAGTTGTTGCTCTCGCCCGGCGTCACCGGGTTTTCCGCCGAGGAGCGCGAGGATGGGCCGGTCGTCAATCTCTCCTATTGGGTTTTCGAGGCATTCCCGGTTCTCGCCGGCCTCGCCCCGAACACGGATTGGGAAGCGATCGGGCGCAGCGGCGTCGCGCTTGCGGCAAAGGCGCGCTTCTCCGACCGTCGGCTGCCACCGGACTGGCTGTCGCTGGCGGGCGAGCCGAAACCCGCGGAAGGATTTCCGGCGGAATTCAGTTACAATGCCTTGCGAATCCCGCTCTATCTGATGCGAAGCGGGATGGGAGACGCGGATTATCTGAGCGGACTGCGCGACGGTATGGTGGGTGACAACGGGCAACTGGACTTGATCGATCTGACGACGGGCGACGTGACGGAAGAGCTGACCGATGCCGGCTATCGGATCATTCCCGCAATGATCGCATGTGTGGTCGACGACGTTGCGATCGAACGGGATTTGCTGACCTTCGCGCCGACAGTCTATTATCCCTCGACGCTCCATCTCCTGGCACTTTCGCATCTGCGCGAGAACTATGTGGGGTGCATCGAATGAACGCGCGTGCTG
Organism: Rhizobium sp. EC-SD404; assembly: GCF_902498825.1. Lineage (NCBI taxonomy): Bacteria > Pseudomonadati > Pseudomonadota > Alphaproteobacteria > Hyphomicrobiales > Rhizobiaceae > Rhizobium > Rhizobium sp. EC-SD404. The sequence goes on along the minus strand of NZ_LR701459.1, from coordinate 1,722,431 downwards.
CCGCCCTCGCCTTGACGGTCAGCTTGATGCTGGCGTCGTCGGCGCTGGCGCAAAACTGGCAAATTCTCGATGGTGCGCGTCCGGGCGAACCGACGGGCGCAGTCTCGCCGGCGGAACCCTTCGCCGCGGAAGAGCAACCTGTTCCCGTGCAGGAGCCGCCTGTCGTTGCGCAGGCTCCGGCTCCGCCACAGGCGTCCGCAGACCAGCCGATGCCCGTCATCGACGAAACGGCTCTTCGCTATTTCGCCAGCCAGGGCGATACGCGTCGGCTGGAAATCGAGATCGCCCGCCTGCGGGCTCTCTATCCGCAATGGACACCGCCCGCCGATCCCCTCGCCGTGCCGGAGAACGTCGATTCTCTGCTCGAAGCGATCTGGATGCTCTATTCGCAAGGGCGGTTCGCCGAGGCACGCCAGGCGATCGCCGCGCGCCAGATGAACGATCCAAACTGGGAGCCGCCGGTCGACCTTCTCGACCGGTTGACGCTGGCCGAAGCGCGCGAGCGCCTGGTCAACGCGTCCAATCTCGATCAGTACGAAACCGTCATCCGCATCGGATCCTCGAATCCGGGCCTTTTGACCTGCAGCGAAGTCGACGTCCTGTGGCGGGTCGCCGAGTCCTTTGCAAAGACTGAGCGTCAGCCCAGGGCGCGCGATGCCTATCGGTACGTTTTGACCAATTGCGACGACACGGCGGAACGTCTTGCCACGATGCAGAACGCCTCGCAGTTGCTGAACCCGGAAATGCGGGACGAACTGCTGGCGCTGGAGCGTTTCGATGACGCCGGCGCCGGAGAATTTGCGCCGGTGCGCGACAACATTGCCCGCGATGCGCTGGTTGCAGCCGGCGAGGACGATACGATCGTGGTCGACGCGGAAACGCTCGCCCGCGTGGAGCGGCTGGCACGCGAAGGCGATGGGGCGAGCGATGCGCGGCTTCTCGGCTGGTACTATCTGGGCACGGACGATGCGCAGACGGCCGAGCAATGGTTTCGCATGGCTTTCGAGCGTGAAGCGGAAGGCGACGCGGCTGAAGGCTTGGCGCTGGCGCTCATCGACCTCGACCGTTTCGCAGATGCGGAGGAAGCCATTTATCCCTATCGCGATGAAAGCGAAGAGCGACGCGGCGTCTATCTCGCGGCTGCGGCGAACCTGCTGGCCATCGAGCCGCGTGTCGCGCTGAGCACTGATGTTCTAACGCGCATCGTCGGCGAAGTCGCCGAGGCGCGCAACGCGCCGGCAGCCCAGCAGCTTGGCTGGTACGCCCGGGCCTATGGCCAGCATGAGACGGCGGGCCAGTGGTTTTCAAGCGCCCTGCAGTTCGATCCCGAGGATGAAGCGTCTGCCTACGGTCTTGCTCTCACGCGGTTCCAGCTTGCCGACACGTCGGGTCTGGCCGAACTGAAGCGGTTGTGGGCCGGGCGCTCGGAGCGCATCGTGCTCGTCGGCACGCCGCAGGCGCAGGCCGCCCCTGCCGCACCCGTTCTCGCATCTGCTGCTTCTCCCGCCGTTGCTCCTGCTTCTGCTCCTGCCCAAGCCGCTCCCGTTGCGACCGCCGAGCCCATGGCCGCGCCTCTGGCCTATGCCGCTGAGCAATCTGTGCAGCCGGTGCAGGAGGCTGCGCCGGCCATGGCCGCCGCACCGCGGCCAAGGCCAGTGCAGCGGCAGGCTGCCGCGCCCGCACCAACAGGCTGCACGCAAACGCTCAATCCTGAATCGCTGTCGCCCGCCTCGGCCCTATCGCGCGGCTGGTGCCTGATGGACATCAACCGCCCGCTCGAAGCCGCCAAGGCCTTCGACGTCGCGCTGCGCGGCCAAGGCGACACGGCCAGGGATGCCGCCTATGGCCAAAGCCTCGCCTATCTGCGCGCCGGCCTTGTCGACGAGGCGGCCGTTGCAGCTGCGAGTGCGCCGATGACGTCCGAGCGCGCAGGTGAAATCCAGGCCAACATCCTTTCGGAGCGCGCTTCCGGCGCCTTCGAGCAGCGCCGCTACGTCGAAACGCTGATGGCGCTCGATCAGCGCGCGCAGATCGCGCCGGAGCGCAACGATCTGATGGTTCTGCGTGGCTACGCCTATTTGAACCTCAGGCGCTACGGCGATGCGGAGCGCGTGTTCCAGGCCGTTGCCGGGACCGGCAACCGGGACGGGCTTCGGGGTCTTGCGGCGGTTCGCGAACAGACGGGCAGGCAGCGGTAAGTCTGCCGTCGGAAGTCGCCGCTGTGCCTAATTGGCGGTCGTCGTGTAAGACCAAGCGCTTTTGGCCCCTTTCAGACCACTGCCGAGAAAAGCTGAGACCGATCTTCTCGGAGCGCGCCAGCGACGTCTTCCAGTGCTCTTGAAAGATCTTCACGCATCTGGATGGCCCCGAGCGACAACCGCACGGCAGCCTGATCGCCGCCGGTCCCCTGCCCCCCAATCGCAAATGCCTCGGACGGCACGACTGCCAGCCCGCGCGTGTTTCTCAAATGTGCCGCGAACCCCACGCCGTCCCATCCGGGTGGCAACCTGATCCAGAGATGCAGGCCCTCCGTCTCACTTTCGAACGATCCTTCCGGAAGCGTCTTGCGGGCGATGGCTTGGCGCACTGCGCATTCTCGCCTGATCGTATCCAGTATCGCGCCCGCCGTACCGTTGCGCACCCACGTGGCAGCCAAAGTCGTCAGAAGCGGGGAAGGCATCAGGACGTTTGCCCGCACCGCCGATTGCAGGCGTTCTGCGGTCCGCTGATCCGGGACGACCAGGAACGCGACCCTCAGCGACGGGGACACGACCTTCGACAGCGTCGACACATGGAAGGTGATGTCGGGGGCGAATGAAGCGATGGCTGGAACGGGGACCGATGGCAGCAACCCATATGCATCGTCTTCGATCACGAACAGGTCGTTGCGGCGGGCCGCTTCCGCCACCGCCTGTCGACGCTCCAGTGGCATCGTCACCGCCGTGGGGTTGTGCATGGTCGGGACGCAGTAAAGCCCTTTCACGCGATCATGCGACTTGCAGGCAGCCTCGATCGCTTCAGGGAGCATGCCGTGGCGATCGGCCGCCACCGGCACCAGCCTAATGCCGAGTTGCGCGGCGATGGCCCGCATGCCGGGATAGGTGAACCGGTCCGCCAGAAGTGCATCGCCCGAGCCGGCCAGCGAAGAGACCATCGCCATCATTGCCGGCTGGGCTCCGGCCGTGATCAGGATCCGGTCGGGCGAGATCTCACCCAGTGTGGGACGCAGCCACGCCGCGCCTGCCTCTCGCTCTTCGCGCGAGCCGGATCCGGTGCGGTACGACAGCAGGTCAGCGGGAGGCTGGCTGAGCAACTCTCCCAGCCCGCGGCGCATGATTTCATGGATCGGCGGCGATACCGGAGGGGGGAGATTCATCGCCAGATCAAGTCCACCCGGATCGCGCACAGGCGTCACGCCCGACCCGACCGACGTCACCTTCAGCGCCGGGTCGCGGATAAACGTTCCTCGCCCGACCGTAGCCTCGATGAGCCCGCGTGACCGCGCCTCGGCGTAAGCCCTCGTCGCGGTGGTCAGGTCCACGCCAAGCACTTCGGCCAAAGCACGATGCGTCGGAACACGATCACCCGGCGCTAGTTTGCCCTCAAGGACTGCTTCTGAAATCGCGTCCGCAACAGCGAGATAGATCGGCTTGCCGGTTCCGCGCAGCTTGGCTGGGAGGTGCGACATAGCATCCTGAAACTGGCTGACCGTCTTGCGGGACATTCTCAAGATCCGTATATTCCATACACTATCTCGATTGTATGTATCTACTTCCAAATTGTATGGCAATCGCTTTCGAAGGGCCGATAGCCCGGAGGACACTGTCTTGAACCAGCATGATGACCACCAGTACGCCCCACTCGAACCATGGCGCGTCGGCATAAGAGGTCGCTGTCCGCGATGTGGCGAGGGTCATCTCTTCGACGGCTTCCTGAAGCTTGCTCCGCGCTGCGAGGTGTGCGGGCTGGATTACTCCTTCGCGGATCCTGCCGACGGTCCCGCCTTCTTCGTCATCATCTTTGGCTGCGTCCCCTCGATCCTGTTCGCAGTGTGGGCCGAAGTGTCCTTTCAACCTTCATTCTGGTTCCACCTCCTCGTTTCGCTGCCGCTGATCCTGGCGACATGCATTCCGCCCCTGCGGCCGCTCAAGGGATGGCTCGTAGCCAGCCAGTTCCACCACAAAGCGGAAGAGGGAAAGCTGGTCCGGCTGAACGACTAGCCGGAGCTCTTTTTGCCGCGAGGCACGAACTCACGGCATATCAGAGCTTCAAGGGCTATTGGTCGTGCGACCACAGCCAACCCATTCAGACTCGCCCACCATTTGACCGCTCAGCGGCGCTGTGAGACCGTTCTGTTAGACCGTCAACGGCATTCGATCCTCGTCGCGAGGTTCGAGCTTCTTGCACGGTGCAGAGATATCCTTCATGCGGATCGTCATCTTCGTGCCCCAGGACGTCCACTCGTTGGAGCTGGCGGGTCTGATGGACGTGTTCGCTGAAGCGAACGCCCGCGCCGAAACCTCGGTCTACGATGTGGCTGTCGTTGCCGAAGATGACCAGACGGTCCGCTGCGCATCCGGATTGAGGGTGCTTCCCGATTTCGCTTTCGAGACGTGTCCGGCCGGCCCCGACACGTTGCTCGTCGCAGGCAGCGTCGGCGTTCCCCGCTCTCCAGGCATCAAGGTCATCGACTGGCTCACGCGCATGGCTCCGCAAACGCGGCGATACGGCTCGGTCTGCACCGGTGCATTCCTGCTCGGCGAAGCCGGCCTGCTGAAAGGCCGCAGCGTCACCACCCACTGGCAGTTCGCGTCTCTGCTCACCGAGCGCTTTCCCGAAGCGAGGGTGGAAGGCGACCGCGTCTTCGTGCGGGACGGCTCTATGATCACGGCCGCCGGCTCCAGCGCGGCGATCGATCTCGGCCTATCTCTCGTCGAGGAAGACCTCGGTCGTGAAGTCGCGCTCTATGTGGCCCGCCGGTTGGTCGTGTTCCTGAAGCGGCCGGGCGATCAATCGCAGTTCAGCGTGCATCTCGCGGCACAGGCGGTCGATCGCAGCCGGCTCTACAATGTCCAGCAATATGTGCTGAACCATCCGGCCGAAGACCTTTCGGTCACGACGCTGGCGAAGATCGCCGCAATGAGCGCGCGGAATTTCACGCGTGTCTTTTCTCAGGAGGTGGGTATATCTCCATCCGACTATGTCGACTTGACGCGCATCGACGTTGCCCGCTTCCTTCTCGAAGGCAGTCGGCTCTCGATCGCATCGATTGCGGAGAAAAGTGGTTTCGGCTCCGAGCGCGCCATGCGCCGGGCCTTCCTGTCCCATGTCGGCGTGACGCCGTCCGACTACCGCGACCGCTTCCGAACGTCCGGCGATGGCGCAAGGCTCAGTTTGTCCGATAACGACCGCGGGTTGTCCTGAAACCGCTGCGGTCGCGGATTGCCCCGGATGGGCGCTCGGTTCATGGCTTCTGTCATGGACGACTTGCGGAAATCCAACCTGTCCGATTCCAGAAAACGAGCTCCCTGCATGGCCAAGAACGGCCTTCTCACTGCCGATGCCATCAGACCGATCCTCCCTGCGCTGGTCGAGGAACTGACCGACGGCATCGCCATCGCCCAGCGTATGGGCGACAATTCGCCGGTAATCTACGTCAACAAGTCCTTCGAGCGCCTGACAGGATACACGCGCAAGGAAATCCTTGGAAAAGACTGCCGCCACCTTCAGGGCAACGATCGGGACCAACCGGACATCGCCCGCATCCGCGCGGCCATCGAGGCTGGGGAACCGGCGGACGCCACGTTACGCAACTACCGAAAGGACGGCTCGGAGTTCTGGAACAGTCTCAGTCTTCGGCCAACCCGGCTTGGCGACGAGCTGCTCTATCTGGGCATCGTGCGCGACGTATCGGCGATGCGGCAGGCGCATGTCGCGCTTGATCGCGTGGCGAACATGGACGGGACGACCGGCTGCCTGAACCGCCAGTCCTTCATTGTGGCTGCCGAAGCCCGCTTCGCAAAGCACGCCTCGGCGACCATTCTGGTCGTGAAGCTCGATGTGATCGGCTTCCACGACCTCAATAATGGATACGGCTTCGATGTAGGCGACGCCCTTCTTGCCGAAACCGGACGACGGCTGCGCGAGGTGGGCGCATCCCTTGTCGCTCGGATGGGCGCCAACGAGTTCGCCCTGACTTACGAACTACCCGACGAAGCGAGCGCGGAATCGATCGTCACGCTGATTTCAGCCGCGCTTGCCGCGGACTTCACCGTGCCAGGCGCCAATGTTTCGCTGCGCTTTGCCATCGGCTATGCGATCGGAAAGCCTCTCGGCAATGCGATTTCGCTGATCCGCAATGCCGGCACTGCGCTTTGGGCCGCCAAGTCCGATCCTCTGGGTGGTCCCCGCCGGTTTCGTGACGCGGACTACGAGCAGGCCCGCCGGCGCGTGCGCATGACCCGCGAGTTGAAGGTCGCCGTCGCAAACGACGAGTTCGTCTATCACTTCCAGCCGCAGGTCCATCTTCTCACCGGAGAGTGGGTGGGGGCGGAAGCCTTGATCCGCTGGAACCATCCCCTGTTCGGAAGCCAGCTTCCCGGCACCTTCATCGAGACCGCCGAGCGATCCGGCCTGCTGCTGGAATTGACCGAACGGAGCCTGACGACCGTCGCAACATTCGCCGGCCGCCTCAATGCGAACCGGGCGAAGCCTCTCCGGTTTTCGGTGAACGTATCCGCTGCGGAATTTCTGCAGCTGGACATGGCCGAGATGCTGGACCGCGTGCTGCGGCTGACCGGCGCCGACCCGGCTTGGTTGACGCTTGAAATCACCGAAAGCATGTTTCTCAGCGATACGCCTGGTGTGATGGACGCGTTCGAACGCTTGCGCCAGATCGGCGTGGGGCTATCAGTCGACGACTTCGGCACCGGTTATTTGAACCTGCGCTCGCTCGAAGCTTTTCCGGTCACCGAGATCAAGATTGACCGCACCTTTGTGCGCGAGCTCACGACGAAGCCCTCCAAGAGGGTGATCGTCCGCGCCATCATCGAACTCGGACGGGCCCTAGGCCTGACCGTCGTCGCGGAGGGTGTGGAGACCGAAGCTCAGCGCGCAATGCTTTCGGAAATGGGCTGCGCGGTCGGACAGGGCTATCTGTTCGGCTTTCCCTCCGACGGCGAAAGCTTCATGGCCAGCCTGGCACGGATGGACAGCGGCCAGATGGAGCCAGCGTGATCCGCTGCGTCCGCTCCTTGCCGCGAAGGGATTAGTGGATCGCTAAAGCCGGGACCGCGAACTGCCGGTCGGCGAGTTTCTCGTCGACCGTGCGCTCCACCATCGTTGCTATGGCTTCGAGAGCATCTGTGATCCCGAAGGTCTGAAAACCATCGGACTTATCGGCGACCGCAACGCCGATGCCGCTGAGTTCTGCGCTGATCTTGTCCGCGGCGGCCCGGGGATCTTCTTTGACCAGACAGTTTTGAGATACTCGAGTGCCGTATAGGTGTATGCGAAGGCCGCTACCGAAGTGGCCATAAGAATAAAAAAGCAGAGATAAACCTTTTTCTTGATGCTGATTGCTTGCCACTTGACCACGACGGAGTCCCCTTAGAACGACGAGAGCGCCTGCGCCCGAACCAAGAGACCCTGTTATGCCGAGGCAAAAATACGAATTAACTCAAATTGAAAAAGGTTAAACTGGGACCTTTCCAAGTCGAAGGGGACGCCGGAATCTGAGCGGGAGCTCTCCTTCGAACCGAATGGCGTCGTTGCACGTTCTTTGGAGACACCGCTCTTGGTAAGATGCGCAAAGTATTCGCCCGACGGCGCGACGTACGTTGATCAGTCCGCTGGCTTGCGTTCGAGCCTGATGCCGGACGACCGTTCGGACGACACCTGAAACCCGTTGTAGTCGGCGATCTGGATGTGGTGCGTCGCCAAAGGATGGCGGTGCGTCGCTGAGATCACGACCACCACGCAGCCGGCCGTCTCAGCGGCGGTGATGCCTGCGGGGGCGTCCTCAAACACCAAACAGCGCGCTGGGTCTGCGCCGAGGCGACGTGCCGCGGTGAGGAAGCAATCGGGTTGCGGCTTTCCCTTCTCCACATCCTCGGCGGTGATCATTTGCGGCGGGGTCGGAAGACCTGCCGCCGCAATCCTGCGCTCGGCAAGTGCGCGGGGTGCGGAGGTCACGACAGCCCAGCGATCGGTCGGCAGCGAGGCTAGAAAATCCGCAGCCCCGGCGATCTGCTCGATCCCATCGGTGTCTTCGATTTCGGCGCGCATGATCTCGGCTGCTTCGACGTCCGCATCGACGCCCGGCAGGTTCAGCTTGCGGATGGTGTCGATCGCGCGCACCCCGTGGATCGTCGGCAGGAAAGCATCGAGATCGAGCCCGTGCTTCAGTCCCCAAGCGCCCCAGACACGTTCCGTGGCCTTGATCGAGGTCAGGATCGTTCCGTCCATGTCGAAGAGAACCGCATCGAACGTTCTGCTCAGAAAATGCTCGTGAAAGTTCATATTCGGCGGTCCTTTTCGATGTTGCGATGAAGGCGCGCGATCAGCCCCCGACGCCTGCATAATCGGAATCACACCGGAACAAAATGGATACAAATAAGTTATGGCTTATGGATGAAGCCAAACGGGATGCTTCATACCGAATTGCCTGCTCGTCAAGAACGGGGTCAGGCCAAACAAGCTCCTGTCGGAACATCGATGACAAAATTGAAAGCACTCGCTGCCGCTGCGATCACACTCGCGCTCGGCAGCGGACCGGTCATGGCCGCCTGCAACATTTCAGACACCCAGCTCGAGCAGGCCATCCTCGAAAAGCCTGAACTGCGCGATCCGGAGAACCGCTATCTCGTGCTCGATCTGCGTGCGCTTCGAGATGCGGCCTATCTGCTGTGGGTGTATGGCCTGGAGCAGGATTGCGAACGACTGGTCGGCAACATTCGAGAATTGATCGCCGCGCCGGCCATGGGCCGCATGGGCAATAACGACGAAGATGCGGCAGATCAGCAACTGGCCGCCAGCCAGCCCGAATGGCACCGGCTGGGTCAGATCCAGGGGACACGGGGAATGCCGAACGAGGGATCGCTGGTCAGCCTCGCCGATCTCGATCCGGGTCTTCTTGCCAGTGAGATCGTCGGCGCGGAAGTGCGAACGTCGGACGACATGATCGTCGGTGAAGTGCGCAACGTGATCATCGGGACCCGTGATCGCTGGGATTATGCTGTCGTCGCTTCAGGCGGCTTCTTCGTACCGGGCGAAGACAGTCTGGTCGTGCCGCTTCGCTATCTCGTGATCGATCAGCAGCGGCGCAGCTTTTTCCTGCGCATCTCGAACGAGCAAGTGCAGACGGTGCCGCTCATGCCCGATCAAGACTACAAATGGCTGGATGACGAAGACTGGCGCGCGACGAACGATGCGATCTTCCAAAGCCTCGTTCCGGAAGCTGCTTTGCTCGAAGATCCGACCCCGGTGAAACCTATTCAGCAGTAATCGCCTACTTGGTCGCTAGAATGCTGGGCCGCTGATGGCGGCTCAGTCCATCCGTCATCTCAGGACGACGCCTCCGACACTTGAACCTGCGCGGCCTTGGAGACCCGCTCCTGCATCTCGCCACCGTCGTGGCGGTTGAGCGTCAGGGTGCATTTTTCAAGAGTGTTCCAGTCTGGGCCGCGCTCCATGAGCATGTGAAGTTCGATCAATTCCTCCAGGTAGTGGGTCGTTTCGATCGGCCCATTGGCGGAATTGTACTCGATCACCGCTTTCCAGCGTTTGTCACCGTGAAGCGTATGCACGTTGCTCATTGGCGGAACTCCATCTGGCTGCCGACATGGTCGCAAGACGGCTCGGTTTTCCCCTAACCGAGCCCACCATGCATGCGCTTATAGTTCGGATAACGGCTTCGATCCTCCATCTTTTCGACCGGCACGGCAAGCGTCCGGGATGGGATCGATCGCGTTAAGCTCGCATTGGGGAACGGCCTTTATCATCGGCTGCGAGGCATCGGTGCGACTGACGGGGCAAGCGGTTGGACACGGACAATTTCACATTCCTGCCGCCGTTGGTGATGCTGATCTTTGCGGGTGCCTATCTGCTCGTGTGGTTCTATGGATCGCGCGTCGCGATCTGGTGGGCGCTGGGCTTTTTCGGGCATGCGGTCGCATTTGCGGGGGAAGTCGCATTTCAGCCGCTCGGCGACCAGATGCGCACGCTGCTCGTCGATGCGGTGTTCCTCCTCTCTTATTTCGCTCTCTCTCAAGGGCTGTCGGCACATTTCGGGCAGCGGCTCCAGATGGGACGCCGCATCGCGCTTGCGCTCATCGGCTTCGGTCTCGTCGCCTACGCGATCTTCGTCGCCGAAAGCCTGCGCTCCGAGCTTCTTGCCGTCGATCTCACATGCGGCTTGCTGCTGCTTATCCCGATCGCACGCCTCGGGGGCTGGCCGCGGCAGATGGTGGGCCGGGTTCTGGTCGTTCTCGCCGTGATGACGACACTGGACTTCGTCGGTCGTTCCCTGGTCTTTGCAGCCATGGCCCCAGCCGATTCGAGCTTCGCGACCTACGCCACATCTTTCTACGCCTATGCGGCGCAGGTCAGCGGGACGCTGATCGGGCTGAGTTTCGCGCTGGTCGGACTTGGCGCCGTCGCGCTCGACGTGTTGGATCGCTATCGGGACACTGCGGAGACCGACTACCTCACCGGGTTGCTCAACCGCCGCGGCTTCGAAAACATGACGCTCGCCCATATCGACAGGATGAGCGAAGGCGCCGTCATTCTCTGCGATATCGATCGCTTCAAGCGGATCAACGATCTCTACGGGCACTCGGCCGGAGACGGCGTGATTGCCGGCTTTGCCGCATTGTTGAAGCATGCCCTGCCGCCGACGGCCCACGCGGCTCGGTTCGGCGGCGAGGAGTTCGTGGTCTTCCTGCCGGCCTATTCCAAAATGGAATGTGTGCGCGTCGCCGAAACCATTCGCGAAGCGTTCGGCGAAACCGACCTCTCCATGATCGGCATTCAAGATCCAGTCACTGCAAGCTTCGGGATCGCAAGCATACGCACGGGTGATCGCAGCATCCACGCCGCCATCAGCCGTGCCGATGCGCGCATGTACGTGGCCAAAAGCACGGGCAGAAACCGGGTGGTGGCCGACGACACTTCGGAGAGCGTGCCCGTGGTACCAGCCCCGAAGGTTTCCGCGGCTGCGTAAGAACTTCCGGTCGCGCCCGGCATTTCGAACTTATCGCCGGAACAGAAATGCCGCCACTGTACAGGCGCCGATGAAAACGGCGAGAATGCCCGCCGGCAACTCGGTCGGGGCGAAGATGATCCGGCCGACCCAGTCCGAGAAGGTCACCAGCGCCGATCCTATCAGCGCTGCCGCCACCACTTGATGCCGCCCACGACGCAGGCCGGCAAGATTGGCGACATGCGGTGCGAGAAGGCCGACGAAGCTCATGGGGCCAATGATCAGCGCAGCCGCACCGGTGACGATGGCGGAGACGATCAGGATTGTGAAGCGAACGGCGCGGATGGGCAGGCCCAGACCCCGAGCAGCTTCGTCGCCGAGCGGCAGAATGTCGAGCCAGCGGGAAAAGGGCAGCACTGCTGCGAGGCTCACGATCGAGATCGCTGCGACGGTCAAGGCGAGTTCCATCGTCGCGCGGTAGGTCGACCCACCCATCCAGGCAAGCACCTGCGACGATCGCGGATCACCCAGCGCCAGGAAGAGCATCACGACACCATCGAGCAACGCCGTCATCGCGATGCCGATCAGCAGCAACCGCTCTGCCTGAAAGCCGCGCTGTCCGCCGAGAAGCATCAACACGGCCATGACTGTAAGAGCGCCGCCAATCGCGCCGAGAAGCTGCAGGCCGACGCCGGCCGTCGACGAAAGCAGCAACGAGACGATGAGGCCGACGGCGACACCGCCGCCGACGCCGAGGATTTCGGGGCTCGCCATCTGATTGGCGAACAGCCGCTGCACGAGCGTGCCCGCAACGCCGATGCCGAGACCGGCAGCGGCAGCGGCGATGACGCGCGGCAGGCGCCACTCCAGAGCACCCGCGCTGATGTCGAAGCCGAAGGTCAGGCCTTCAGGACCGCGGCCGACGAACAGTGCGGCAGCAAGCACGGCGACGAGGACGCACGCCGCAACCGCCAAAGATCGCACCGGGCGGGCCGATATAGCGGACGTCACGAAGGCTATGCGCCCGCTCCCCTCAAGCGCGATGGTCGGAAGCCGGCTCAGTAGCCAGATCATGATCGGAGCGCCGATCAGCGCCGTAACGGCGCCGGTCGGCAGCAGACCGGTTTGCCCAGGTGTGGCAAATTGAAGAGCCTGGTCGATCACGAGCACGAGCAGAGCGCCGGCGACCGGCGCGCCGATCAACCGGGACGACAGGCGTTCGGCACCGGCAAGCCGTGCCATGTGCGGCGCTGCGAGGCTGATGAAGGCAATGACCCCGACGCTTGCCACGACGCTGGCCGAAAGGAACACCGCGACCCCAAGCAGCAGAGGCCGCGCGAATTTCAGCGAAACGCCGAGGCCGCGCGCGGCATCGTCGCCGAATCCCAGCAACAGCAAGGCGCGTGACAGAAGCGCGACGATCAGGACGCAGACGGCAAGTCTCGGCACGAGAAATTCGACCGAGCTCCAGTCATCCTGCGCAAGCGACCCGGCACCCCAAATGAAGAGCGATGTCAGATATTCCTGATTGAGCAGCATCAGGAGGCTGGAGACGGCGCCGAGCGCGAAGCTGACCACGAAACCGGTGAGAATGAGCGTCAGCGGATCGCCGCGATGCCGACGGGCGATCAGCGCAATCAAGCCCCAGGCCGTGAATGCACCGGCAACCGCGAACAATTCGGGATGCACGGACTGGAGTGTCGGCGCGAGCAGAAGCCCCAGCGTCAGGGCAAGATGCGCGCCGGCGCTGACACCCAATGTTTCCGACGCAGCCAGCGGATTTTGCAGCACCTGTTGAAAGATCACGCCTGCCAGCCCCAGTGCCGCGCCGGCTAGAAGTGCGGTCAGCAGGCGCGGCCAATAGGCATAATTCAGGATCAGGCCGTCGGTCAGCGGCAGCGCCCCGCCGCCAAAAAGACCGGCTATCCCCGTCGTCGGCAACAGCCGGTCCAGATTGAGCAGCACGAGGCCCATGATCAGCACCAGGCCCGCGCCGAGCAGGACAAAGCCGCTTCGCGACACGGACAGATCAGAGCGCATCGGGGCGCTCCAGGAAGTCGGCGTTGTCCAGGAGCATATCGGCGAAGCGACCTGCCGATGGCAGTGCCCCGAACTGCCAGACGGGCGGAAGAATGCGGTAATTGCCTGGGGCGAAAGCAGGCAATTGGCCGAGCAGGCTGCGGCGTTCCGGATCGGCGAGCTTCACTCGCACCGATTCAGGGATCGGCTCGACGATCAGAATGGCTATATTGTCCATGCGGGCCAGGTTTTCGATGGAGGCCAACGCAAAACCCCAGAAGTTGCCGGGCTCTGTCCAGGCGTTGGAAAGCCCGGCGCGCGCCATCACGTCGTCGAACATGCTGCCCTTGGTGAAGACACGCACGTGGCGGTCATCCATGAAGCTGACCATCAGTACGCTCTTGGTCTCATGACCGGCCAAGCGCTCTTCAAGCGCGGCAATCCGGCTGTCGGTGTCGTCGATTAGCGCCTGGGCGGCGGCTTCGCGACCAGTCATCTCGCCAAGCGCGCGGGCGGCAGTCACCGAATGGTCCAAAGGCGTCAGGTCGCTTGTGTAGACATCGAGCGAGCGGGTCGGTGCAATTCGGCTCAAGATAGGATCGATCGCCGCGAACTGACTGGTGGTTGCGATGACATCGGGCTTGGCGGCCGCTAGGAACTCCAGGCTCGGCGTGACGCGCAGGCCGAGCTCGGCCGTGTCAGCCGGCATCGGCGGGGTCTTCACCCATGCTTCGTATCCGGCCATTTCCGGCAGGCCACTGGGCGGGGCGCCGATGGCAGCAAGGGTTTCGGCAAGGCCCCAGTCGACGGCGATCACACGCGGCGCGGCCGTCTGGGCGGCGGCCGAAACGACGGGCCATGCAAGCAGAACCGCCAGCAGCCAGGCCGCCCGTCTCATCGGATGAAGCCGATCGGGCGGCCGGTGTGGGGATGCGGCATCGTCGCCATGTCGATGTCGTAAACCGCGCTCAAGATTTCCGGCGTCATGATCTCGGCGGGCGTGCCGCTGGCAATCAGCTTGCCGTTCTTCATGGCGAGGACTTCGTCGCAGAAGGTGGCGGCAATGTTGATGTCGTGAAAGGCCATGACGATACCGAGCTTTCGCTCGCGGGCAACGCCGCGCAAAAGCTCCAGCAGATGCGCCTGATGCGCGATGTCGAGCGCCGCCGTCGGCTCATCGAGAAGCAGGAACCGGCCCGCCTGCGCCACCATCATCGCCACCCAGACGCGCTGTCGCTCGCCGCCCGACAACGTATCGACCAGCCTGTCCGCGAAAGTCGCCACGTCGGCGACCCGCATGGCTTCTTCGACGGCGACATCGTCGTCCCGCGATTTGCGGCGGAACGGGCCATGCCATGGGTATCGCCCGAGCGCGACCAAATCCTTCACGCACAATTGCTGGCTGGAAGGCAGCTGCTGCGGCATGTGGGCGACGCTGCAGGCAAAGGCCCGCGCGGCCCATTCACCGAGGGGCCGCCCTTCGTAGTGCACCCTGCCCTCGCTCGGCTCATGATGGCGCGCCAGAATACGAACCAGGGAGGTCTTGCCCGCGCCATTCGGTCCGATCAAGCCGTAGATGCGATTGGCTTCGAACCGCTTCGTGATGCCGGATAGGATTCGCGCCGAGCCGATCGTCAGGCCGACATTGTCCAATGTGAAGCTCGCAGCGTCCAACGCGACGGGCTCCCCGGTCAAAGGTGAAGCGGAAAGAGCCGTCATCGCGCGGTCACCAGCGGTAGCTCAGCGTCAGGCCGACCTCGCGGCCCTCGCCGTAAAAGCATGCGGTGGGGCTGCTGCAGCCGGCGACATAGGTCTCATCGAAAAGGTTCGAGACGTTGAGCGCTGCGGCGAACGCATCCTTCTCGTAGCGTAGGGCCGCATCGACGAGCACGGTGTCGCCGACTTCGAGCGTGTTGGCCGTATCGGCATAGGAGCGTCCGACATAGCGCACGCCACCGCCGACACTGACGCCTTCGAGCGCGCCCTGCGGGACCGTATAATCCAGCCAGAGCGATGCGAACTGCTCGGGAGCGCCTGTCGGCGCATTGCCGATTTCGACGGGATTGCCATCCTCGATCGTGAGATCATACCAGGTGTAGGAACTGACGAATTTCAGGTCCGGCGTGATCTGGCCAACGGCCTCGAGCTCGAACCCTTGAGAATTTACGGCACCGATCTGACGATTGAAGTTGATGCCGTCCGACGTCACGACATTTTCGCGCGTCAGGTCGAAGACGGACAGGCCGATATAACCGCCGCCCAAGAAGGCGGGCTGGTACTTGACGCCGGCTTCGTACTGGATGCCGGTTTCCGGATCGAACGCGTCGCCTGAGATGCTGTCGGTACCGATGACGGGAAGGAACGAGCGCGACACGCTGAGATAGGGCGAAATACCGTTGTCGAAACCGTACATCAGGCCCGCGCGGCCAGAGAGCGCTTCGGAGGATTGGGAACTGTCGGCGCCGATATTGTTGTCGATGTCTGTATCAACGAAATCGGATCGACCGGACAGGACGAGGTCCCAGTTTCCGTATTCGATCTGATCCTGCACGTAGAGGCCGAGCTGCTGCTGGACCGTTTCCTGATCGCTGTAGCGTGTCGTCGGCGCCGTGATGCCCGAATAAACCGGGTTCAGGAGATCGAGCGACGGGGCGAGTTCGAAACCAGCCTCGTCATCGAGATCGAAATGGGCGTAGTCGACGCCGAACAGCATCGTGTGCGAGAGCGGTCCGGTATCGGCAAGCACTTCCGCCTGGTTGTCGACCGAGAAGAGCCCCAGCTTCGGCGTCGTGATGAAGTTGAAGCGTGCGAGATCCGCGTTCGTCGCGGTGGGTGAACCAGCCGCATAGCCGCCGCCATAGACATTGGTGAAATCGATGTCGAGATGGGCGTAGCGCAGGTTCTGGCGCACCGTTACCCGGTCGTTGAAGCGATGCTCGAATTCGTAGCCGGCCATTGCCTGGGTGCGCTCGAAGGAATCGTACCCGGGCTCCGACGTGAAGGTCTCCGGATCGATACGACCGAAGGGGGCATCCACCTCAGTGCCGACATAGGGCAGGAAGTTCTGGCCATTGGTGCTGAAGGACTGGACGTTGGCGTAGAGTTCGAGCGTCGTGTCCTCGCTCGGCGTCCAGGTGAGCGACGGCATGATGGCGAAGCCGTCATCGTCGATGAGGTCGAATTCGGTTTCCCCGGCATTGCCGGATGCCACGAAGCGCCAGGCCCAGTCGCCCGACCTACCCGCGACGCCTTGAGCATCGATCCCGAAAAGCCCGCGGCCATGCTCGTTGATGCCGGTCGTGATCTCGCCGCTGGTTTCGCCTGTCGGCCGCTTCGTGATCATGTTGATCAAGCCGCCCGGATTGGACGAGCCGTAAAGCGAGGACGACGGACCACGCAGGACGTCGATGCGCTCCAGCAGATAGGGGTTCATCTTCCAGGTGGCGAAACTGTCACTCGACTTCAACGCGAGGCCGTCGACGAAGTAACTGCTCACCTGAGACGTGAAGCCGCGCAAGAGAAACCAGTCGTTGCGGGCATCATTGCCGTAGGTTTCGGAGCGAATTCCGGGTGCGTAGCGCGTTGCCTCGGTGACCGTGCGCGCCGCCGTGTCCTCCATGAAGTCTGCGCCGACGACACTGACGGCCTGCGGGGTCTCCATGATCGGCCGGCCGCCCTTGGTGGCGCTGACGCTGGCCTCCGGGGCGTAGCCCTCGAACGGCCCCTGCCCGTCGTCGAACACGCCCTGAACTTCGATCGATTCCAGCTCGGTCGGCGTTTGCGCGAGCGCCTGTACCGGGAGGCAGACACCTGCAAGAAGAGCCAATCGAAGCAGTGCGTGGAAAGACGTTGCGGCCATAATGATCCCCTGGCAATACGGCCGCCACCGCCAAGGGCATTGCAGATGACACCCCCGATGGCCAAGCCAAAGGGCCCGATATTTAAGTTGATATCGTGAGTCAACTTAAAACTTGGGAACGGTCTCGGAAGTTGGGGATCAGGACCCGAATACGATCGAAACGACCCACACCCAGAACAGGGTGGAGAAAACTGCCAGCGGCGTCGACATGGTCATGGCCGTAGAGGCGAGGCGCTGGCCGGTGTTGAACTTGTTGGCGATCAGCCACGCGTTGACACCTGCGGGCATCGCGGCACCAACGACGGCGACCTGCGCCGTCAAGGGAGGCAAATCGAGCAGCAGAGCTGCGACGAGGACCACTGCCGGCATCAGCATCAGTTTCAGCAATGTGAGCGCTGCCGCCGGCACCAGATGGCCTGCGAGGCCAAAATTGCGCAGGCTCATGCCCATGGCGAACAGGGCAAGTGGTGCCGCGATGTCAGCCATGCTGTCGACGAGGCGGGTGGCGATGTTCGGTAGTTCCAGCCCGACCAATTGCCCGATGAGGCCGACAAGAATGCCGACGATCAGGGGATTGCTCAGAAGTTGGCTGACGAACGTCTTGGTGAAACCGACCACGCCCGGGCTGGCCACCGCCACGCCGTCCCGGTGCAGTGCCCATTCGAAGAGCAGCATCGAAACGGCCATCAGGACGACGAGGTGGATCGAGATGATCAAGCTCAGCAAAAGCAGGCCTTCCGGCCCGTAGATGCCCGCGATCAGGGGAAGCCCGAGCAGCACCAGATTGGCGAAGGATGCGGTGACGCCGGCCACCACGCCGGCGCGCGCGTCGCGGCCGAAGGTGCGTCGGATCGTGATGTGGCCGAGCGTCCAGGTGACGGCGACGCCGACAAAATAGGCGCTCCACAATCCCCAGGGCAGACCTTCGCCGAAATCGGCGGCCAGCAGCGTCCGAAAGAGGAGAAGCGGCAGTGCGACCGATACGACGAAGTTGCTCAGCCCCTCGCCCGTTTGTGCCTTCAGCAGGCCAAATGCGGCTGCGCCATACCCGATGACGATCAGGGAGAAAATGAAAAGGATCGTCTCGACGAAAGGCGGCATGGCGGGCTTTTGGAAGGTGGGGCATCGAACGAGATCGTGCCAACGACAGGGGATGAGGCCTGCTTACGCCCGCATACGGAGCCTGTACACCCTTGGCGCCATGCATTTCCGCGTCGAGCCCTCACGAAGATTGCAGCCGCTTCCAAGGCATGGCAAACGCTGACTCAAGAAGCCACCCTCCCGGACGCGTTCCAGTTCCAGCAATCTCAGGATTCCCCCTTGGCAGAACTCGTAGGCCTGTTCTTTTCCGCGATGATCTCGGCGAGCATCCTGCCTGGGACCTCCGAAGCTGTGCTCATCTATCTCATCAGCACAGGCACGACCGGCATCCCGCTTCTGGTGGCGATAGCGACGCTCGGCAACGTCACGGGATCGATCATCAACTGGATCCTCGGCCTCTATGTCGAGCGGTTTGGCGATCGGAAGTGGTTCCCGGTTTCGCCCGAAAAGCTCGACAAGGCGCAGCGCTGGTTCAGCCGCTACGGCGTCTACGCGTTGCTGTTTTCGTGGGTGCCGCTTTTCGGCGACGCGCTGACACTCTTTGCCGGCGTGATGAGAACCAAGCTTTTGCCGTTCATCATTCTCGTTGCGATCGGCAAAGGTGCCCGCTACGTCGTCATCGCCTATACGGCCTCG
The DNA here is from genome assembly GCF_902498825.1 of Rhizobium sp. EC-SD404. Taxonomy (NCBI): domain Bacteria; kingdom Pseudomonadati; phylum Pseudomonadota; class Alphaproteobacteria; order Hyphomicrobiales; family Rhizobiaceae; genus Rhizobium; species Rhizobium sp. EC-SD404. Next base: position 1,703,616 of record NZ_LR701459.1, on the reverse strand, counting down.
GCAATCGCCCGCTGAGCCACCGGAAAAGGAGCGCATCATGGGATTTTCGCGTTTCACGCCCCTCGTCGCCGGGCTTCCGGCAACGATCCCCTTCGTCGGACCGGAAACCCAGGAGCGACAGCGCGGACGACCGTTCGATGCGCGCATCGGTGCCAATGAAAGCGCCTTCGGCCCCTCGCCCAAGGTCGTCCAGGCCATGGCCGAAGCTGGCAAAGAAGCCTGGAAATACTGCGACGCGGAGAATTATCAGCTGAAGACTGCGCTGTCGGCGCATCTCGGCGTTCCCTACGAAGCGATCGCGATCGGTGAAGGGATCGATGGCCTGCTCGGTCTCGTCGTGCGAATGATCGTCGAGCCCGGCACACCGGTTGTCACGTCGCTCGGCGCCTATCCGACGTTCAATTACCATGTGGCTGGGTTCGGCGGGCGGCTCGTCACCGTTCCTTACCGTGAGGATCACGAGGATTGGCGCGCGCTCGCCGAAACGTGCCGCAAGGAAGATGCGCCGCTCGTCTATTTCGCCAATCCGGACAATCCGATGGGCAGTTTCACCGATGCTGGACAGGTGATCGCGTTCGTCGATGCCATTCCGGAGACGACCATGGTCGTGCTGGACGAGGCCTATGGTGAAACCGCGCCTGATGGTACGTTGCCTCCGGCAGATGCCTTTCTCGACCGGCCGAACGTGATCCGGACGCGGACATTTTCGAAGGCTTATGGGCTTGCCGGGATGCGCGTCGGCTATGCGATCGGGGAACCGGATACGATCCGCACCTTCGACAAGATCCGCAACCATTTCGGCGTCAACCGGCAGGGGCAGATCGCGGCGCAGGCAGCGCTTGCCGATCAGTCACACCTGAAAAACGTCGTCGATGCGGTGGCCGAGGCGCGGGAGCGGATCGCGGAGATCGCGCGCGAAAACGGTCTGACGCCCCTGCCTTCGGCGACCAATTTCGTCACCATCGATTGCGGCCAGGATGGCACTTTCGCGAAATCCGTGCTGACCGCGCTGGTCGAAAGCGGCGTTTTCGTCCGCATGCCCAGCGTCGCACCACTCAATCGTTGCATCCGGGTCAGCGCGGCCCCGAAGGCCGAGCTCGATGTCTTTGCCGAGCGGATGCCAGCGGCATTGAAGGCCGCCCGCGGCTGAGCAAGTTTCCGGCCGCGCCCTTCTGGCGGAGCGTCTTGCCGGTTCGTCAGCGATCGCTCAGTGCATCGTCATCCATTCGCGAGCAGCGCGCAGCGCCGCGGCGAGTTCGCTCTTCGACATCGTGGCTGCGACGTCGGCGCGCAGTTCGGCAGCGCGGTCGGAGCCTTTGATGGCGGCGATGTTCAGCCATTTGTGAGCGGCGACCAGATCCTGACCGCATTCGCGGCCGGTCGCATACATCAGGCCCATTTCGCAAAAAACGTCTGCGTTGGTCTTGCCGCCCTGGGCGGAAACTTCGTGATCCAGAATGTCAAAGCGAGCCATATCGCATATCCCCGTTCGAATTCGTTTTCTTCGTTGTCCCTGTCGCACTCGTTCGAGAGCGTCTTCTGCTTTTCTTTTTCTTGCCCGGCGCCGGTTTTCCGGTCTTTCCGAGATGTCAGCGCCGTCTTGCTGCGGCGTCTCCCTGATGTGACCTACTATGCCCGGAAGGCTTGAAACCGCCGTTAAAAGGCGTGCTTAACTGGAGACAAACAAAGTTCAAATGCTTGGTAAATTTGGGTTTTCGTTAAACATCGCACCCGCTGCGACCCGGCGCTTTTGGCGATAATTTTAGGAAAAGTTTACCTGCCGATCTTCACGCCGCGCTAACCACGAAACGCGGCAGGACTTTTCGATTTTGCGGCAAGGCCAGTTTTTCGATGGGGATTTCGCCGGCAACCGTGCCCCCAATTTTTATTTACGCTTACGTGCGCGTCATCTATAAAGAGCACCAGCCGCTCGGGAGGCGTCGGCGGCATTTCTTGAGGAGGAGACAATCGATGATGATGCGCGCAGTCATTCTGGCAGGCGTGATGAGTTTTGGCCTTGCAGCTCAGGCGAACGCTGCCGAGCCGATCGAGGGCACTTGGCTACGTCCGTCCACCGGCACGCTCGTGACCTTCGCGCCGTGCAGCGACGGATTCTGCGGCACTGTTCAGAACGGCGAGTTCCAGGGCCAGCAGATTGGCGCGATGGCCGGTTCCGGCACCAACTATTCCGGGTCGATCACCGATCTGGCCGAGGACAAGACCTACCGGGGCAACGCCGAAGTCGACGGCAACAACATGCGCCTAGAAGGCTGTGTGCTCGCGGTTCTCTGCCGTGGCGAAACCTGGCAGCGCCAGTAGCCCGCACGCCAGTTTGATGGAAGCCGCCGCAGCACGCGCTCCGGCGGCTTTTTTGTTGGTGCAAATGGTGGCGTGATGGCGCCGAACCGGGCCCCTTCAATGTCTCTGGTCGGAATCTGAGAGGCAGTATAGAGCGGATTGATCGACTTCCGATTCGCGCCGCCACCTTCCTTCCGGGAAAACTTTCGATGACCTATGCCGCCATCATGCCGATCGTGCTTCTCGCGCTGTCGAACGTCTTCATGACGTTCGCGTGGTACGGGCACCTGAAATTCGAGACCAAAGCCCTGTGGATCGTGATCCTGGCCAGCTGGGGCATCGCCTTCTTCGAATATTGTCTTGCGGTGCCCGCCAATCGCATCGGGCATCAGGTCTATTCGGCGGCCGAACTCAAGACGATGCAGGAAGTGATCACTCTGGTGATCTTCGCGTTCTTTTCGGTCTATTTCCTCGGCGAGAAGCTGACGATCAACCACCTCGTCGGCTTCGTGATGATCGCCGGCGGCGCCTTCTTCGTATTCAAGGCGCCGCTCGGCTAGATCAATCAGCGCGCACGCTGGCCGAAGAGCACCTTCTTGGCATCGTCGTCATTGGCGATGTTGCGGCGGTGCTCCTCACCCACCTTGAGGCCGCGCTCAACGGCGGGACGGGCCAGCAGCGTTTCAAACCAGCGCTTCAGATGGGGAAAGTCCTCCAGGTCCTGTCCCTGATTGGCGTGAGGCTTGATCCAGCCGACGCAGGCCATGTCTGCGATCGAATAGTCGCCTGCCAGAAACTCGCGATCGGCCAGACGCTTGTTCATCACGCCATAGAGCCGGTTCACTTCGTTGGTGTAGCGATCAATGGCGTATGGCACCTTTTCCGGCGCGTATTGACGGAAATGGTGCGCCTGCCCGGCCATCGGCCCAAGTCCACCCATCTGCCAGAACAGCCATTGATCCACTTCGACGCGCGCGCGCTCGTCGCTGGGGTAGAACTGCCCCGTCTTGCGACCGAGATACTGAAGAATCGCGCCTGATTCGAAGACGGAGATCGGCTGACCGCCGGGACCATCCGGGTCCACGATCGCGGGCATCCGATTGTTCGGCGCGATTTGCAGGAACTCCGGCTCGAACTGCTCGCCCTTGCCGATATTGACGTATTTCACTTCGTAGGGAAGACCCACCTCCTCAAGGAAAATCGTGATCTTCCAGCCATTTGGTGTCGGCCAGTAATGCAGTTCGATAGGACTGTCGGACATCGTGAACCTCCTGTTGCGTTGGCTTCAAGGTAGGTTCCAGATCAGCCCATGCAAGCCGGCCATGCCGTTTGCCTGAACGCCCGATGAACGCCCGTCTCAGACCGCGTTCAGAAGCACTCTCTTATAAAGGCGGCATCAACAGCGGATGGGCCGCTGCCTTGAGGGGAGAGACAGTCATGATTGCCAAGTCCAAGCGAGGCATCGCGACTGCTTTGCGCATCTGCCTCCTCACAGCAACCTTCGTCGGCCCGATGGGCGCCTTTGCGCTGGCCAATGCTGGCGCCGAGAACGGCATCAGCGGCGCCGGTCTGGTGCTCTACGTCAGCCTGCAGCGCGCCGGCTGACGCTCTGCCATCCTCAAACGGCGGGTTGCGGCTCCGATAGGAGCCCGACCGACGCGTGGTCTTCCTCAGCGCCTTCAACAGCCGCCTTTGCTTCAGCCTCCTTCGACACTTCTGCGAGGGGCTCCAGTGCCGCGACCACGTCGACTATGGACGTGAAGACGGCATCCGGACGGATCGCATCCTCGATCTTGGTCAAATCATCGCGGCCGCCCTTTGCACCCCAGAAAGCGATGATGATGGTCAATTGTGGGCTCTGCCGGCGCAGACGCCGCACGAGATAGCGGGCATGAGCGATGGACTCGCTGTTGAGATAGCCGACGACGATCGTGCCGATATCGTCGAAGTCAAAACTGCGCAGTTGGGTGGGCTGAAGCATCTCATGCGGCACTTCAAGAGCGTGGATCGAGGCATGCTCCAGCGCATCGCGCAGCATGAACGCGGCCGCATCGTCCAGATTGCCACGGGCGCCCGCGCAGACGATACGCCCTGGCGTCAGCTTCAACTCCGTATTCGACGCGGATTTCAGTTCCTCGTCAGGCTCGTCGGCGTCGTCGACCGTATCTTCGTGCTCCGACAGGTTTTCGATCAGCTCCACCGCACTCGTCGCCACCATCTCGCGGTGCGCATCGTCCAGCACCCCGCGCGACCGGTCATTCTCGACAAGCACAAGTGCCGGGATGGCTACATCGTCATAGAATGAGCGGATCGGGCGTTCGCGCAAATATTGCTCAGCCTGCTCGGTCGCCTCATCAGGATCGCCTGCCAGCAGACGCTGATACAGCCGCTCATGAGGAGCCAGAACGGGTTCGTTTCCGAGCAGAATGTCAAGGAATTCGAACTGCTGGACGTGCCGCCCAAGTACGACGAAGCAGACGGTCAGAGGTGTCGACAGGAGCAGGCCTATCGGGCCCCACAGCCATGTCCAGAAAATGGCTGCAAGAATGATGGCGACCGGAGAGAGGCCTGTCCGTGATCCATAGAGCCACGGTTCGATCAGGTTGTTCGAGATGAGCTCCAAGGTGATGAGCAACGCCGCGGTGTAGAACAGCATCGTCCAGCCCGGATCGACGGCGATTGCGAGCGCCAGTGGGAAAAACGCGGCAATGATCGGGCCGACATAGGGCACGAAGCGCAGCACGAGGGCGAGCAGGCCCCAGAGCAGAGCGTTCGGCACGCCGATGAACCAGAGGCCGGCTGCGACCGGTATGGCATAAGTCACGTTCACGATCAGCTGCATCAAGAGATACTGGCCGACCCTGCGCCCGGCATCCTGCAGGGCGTTCGTCGTTCGATGAATGTCGGTCGATCCGGCAAGTCGGATGAACCTGTCGCGCAGATCCTCTCGCCGCAAAAGCATGAAGATCACGAACACGATCACGATACCGCCGGTCGCCAGCGGTTCGATCAACGGCACGACGAATGTCTGCAGCATTTCAAGCGGCGTGAGAGGTGCTTCCTCTATCCGTACCGGCATTGGCGCAGGTTCGCCGGAGGCATCCGCGTCTGCCGCGTCGTCCTCCTCTGCCTGCTGGATTTCCCGCTCGATCGCTTCCAGCATGGCAGCCGCGCGGTCGAAGGAGCCACTTGCAAACTGCGTTTCACGCAGGTCGCGGATCTTGCTCTGGATGTTGAACTGGTAGGAGGGAAGGTTCGACGAGAGCACGCTGATCTGGTTGGCGACGACGACGCCGAAACAGAAGATCGTAAACATCGCCATGATGACGACCGTGACCACCGAAATGGACCTCGGGATGCGCCAGCGACGCAGAAACGAGACGATCGGCGACAGAAGGAACGTCAGCAACACGGCCAGCGCGATCGGAACGAAAACGTCCCTGCCGAAATAAAGCGCCGTGATGGCGGCAATGGCGGCGATCAGCGATTGAGGGCCGAAGGGGGCGGCTTGTCGCACTGCCGTTCCCGATGGTGTGACTTTAGGAGTTAAAGCGCCGCCGGATATGGCTGCGCTTCGCTTGCTGTCCTGCTGCGGCATGAATTCCACCACGCTCGCACCCAATTCGATGCCTCACCGCGAGCGACGGTCAGACACGTTCGAAACGGAACCTGCCTCATTTGGTTCCTTAGCGCGATGGCACCAAAAGAAAAGGCGGCCGTCGAGCCGCCTTTTCCCCTCCCCGGTCCCCATTTTTGAAACTGGGGCTCTCGAACGATGCGATCAGAACTCTTCCCAATCAGACTTCGCCTTCAGCGCAGCGTTGCCTTCCGTGCGCGGCACGAAGGCGCCGGCCAGCTTTCGGCCAAGCGCGCGGGCGGGCGACTCGGGCCGCTTCGCCGATGCATGCTCGGCAACAGCAACAACCGGCTTCTGCCTGGATGACGACCGGCTATCGGCGACATCCATGCCACCGATCTTGAACTGCGCGAGCAGCTCGTTGAGCGCCGTCGCGTCGCGTGCCAGACCATGGCTCGCTGCAGTGGACTGCTCCACCATCGCGGCATTCTGCTGGGTGTTCTGGTCGATCTGGGTCACTGCGGTGTTGATCTCGCCGAGCCCGAGCGACTGCTCGCGAGAGGCTTCGACAATCGCAACCACATGCCGATTGATCTCCTGCACCTCGACGACGATGGCTTCCAGCGCCTTGCCGGTTTCGCTGACCAGCGATGCGCCTTCCTTGACCTGAGCGCCGGAGCTGGTGATCAGCGTCTTGATCTCTTTGGCCGCCTGGGCGGAACGCTGAGCCAGTTCGCGAACCTCCTGGGCGACGACCGCAAATCCCCTGCCCGCGTCGCCCGCACGTGCGGCTTCGACGCCGGCATTGAGCGCCAGGAGGTTGGTCTGGAAAGCGATATCGTCGATGACGCCGATGATGCTTCCGATCTTGTCGGAAGACGCCTCGATGGCGCCCATTGCGCTGACGGCACGGGTGACGACCTCACCTGAGCGCTCTGCACCTTCGCGGGTCTTGGCAACGAGCTGGCCGGCTTCTTCGGCCCGACGCGTCGCGTCCTTCACCGTGGTCGTCAGCTGCTCGAGAGCAGCCGCGGTTTCCTCGACGGAGGCAGCCTGTTGTTCCGTGCGCTTGGACAGATCGTCGGCCGCGGCGCGGATTTCTTCCGAACCCGCATAGATGCCGCTCGCATTGCCGCCCACGGCACGCAACGCTTCCTCAAGCTTGGCGACGGCCTCGTTGAAGTCGATGCGCAAACGATCGAGCTTGCCGGAGAACTCGGTCTCGATGCGATAGGCGACGTCGCCATCTGCAAGACGACCGAGCGCTTCGCCGATGGCTGCAATCGCCATCTCGATCTGCGCTGCTTCCCGTGCCTTTTCTGCTTCGCGGGCGATCCGCTCCTTCTCGGTCAGCGAGCGGCCGTCTTCGGCTTCCTGCTCGAGGCGGATCTTGTCGCGGCCGGCGTCACGGAAGATCGCAACCGACGCCGCCATGTCGCCGATCTCGTCCTTGCGGTCGGAGAACGGAATTTCACTCTGCAGGTCGCCTGCGGCCAGCGCATTCATGGATGCCGTGATGCGGCTGATCGGCTTGGAAATCCGGTTCAAGGCCAGAAGGCCAGCACCGATCGCAAGCAGGATCGACAGAAGCACCGCGCCGATCGTGACCATGCGAGCCTGTTCATAGGCGGCCTCGGCAGCCGCTACGGCGCGCTCGTTCATTTGCGCGTTGAAGTCCAGCATGGCGGCAATACGGCCGTCAATTTCGTTGTAGGCGATGCGCAGCGTGCCCATGAACATGCTCTGGGCGGCGCCCTTTCGGTTCAAGCGGGAGCGATCCAGCATCTCTTCGGCGGAGACGATATAGGCATCCCAAGACTGCATGAACTCTGTGTGGAGGTTCCTGGAGGTGTCGGTGGTCAGGTAGGTGAGGTATTCTGCGTTCAGCGTCTCCAGATGCTCGGTACGACGCAGGATTCGCTCTTCGACTTCAGCCGTCTCCTCCGGCGTGATGGCCATGGTGTGGTTGGCATGCGCCAGGCGCAGATCGGCCGTAGCAGCATCGATCTGGTTGATCAGCTGGCCAATCTGAACGCGCCGCTGACTGAATTCCTCAACCTGCTCGCGCAGTGTCGCTACAGCCGAGTAGCCGAGTGCGCCCTGAGCGAGAGCGATCAGCGCCATCAGTGCGAAAAGAGCTGGTAGCAGTTGCTTTATCTTGATCTTCGACATTCGTTTTTCCCACACGCAAAGCTTCGGTCCCGCGGCTGAGCGGGCCGTCGGACGGTTGATTCATCGTTGATTTGAGATACGCGCCGAGAGATCGCCTCGTCGCACCGTCATGCCGCCGATGGGAGGCGCCCGGGAGAACTGCGTCATGCAATCTGGCGGCGAACTACCAGTCTCCAAGTCGTATCATTGGTGGCAGTCGTCTATGAAGAAGGCATTAATCGCTCATCATCAATTCCCATAAGGCGCGCTTGCGTGGAAAATTGCGGACAGCGATTTCCCTGTCACGAAGCGATGCCTATAGTAGATCATGGACAAAAAGACTTTCGATCACACCGACGCACACATCCTGTCACCCGACGCTTACGAACCGCGATCGTTTTCCGATGCGGGCGAAGCGCTGGCAGCCCTTTCTGCGCTTTATGCCCGCAATACCGCGTTCTTGACCGACGCGTTCCGGGGTTTGAGCGAGGGCGTACCGCACGCGACGCGGTACCGCGCCTTCTACCCGCAGGTCAGCCTCTACACGACCTCCTATGGCCACATCGATTCGCGCCTGTCCTACGGGCACGTAACGCAGCCAGGCCATTACACGGCCTCCATCACGCGGCCCGAGCTGTTCGCGCCCTATCTGAAGGACCAGATCGGGCTTCTCCTGAAGAACCATGGCGTGCCGATCGTCGTGTCGGAATCGGATACGCCGATCCCGTTGCATTTCGCGTTCGGCGAAGGCGCCTATGTGGAAGCGTCCTTTGCGGAAAACTTCACGGTGCCTCTCCGGGATCTCTTCGATACGCCGGACCTGACGAACACCGATGACGAGATCGCCAATGGCTCCTACGAGCCGGGCCCCGGCGAGCCCTCTCCGCTTGCACCTTTCACGGCGCAGCGCATCGACTATTCGCTGGCAAGGCTGTCGCACTACACCGCAACCAATGCCGACCATTTCCAGAACTTCGTGCTGTTCACGAACTACCAGTTCTACGTGGACGAATTCTGCGCGTTCGCCCGCCGCTTGATGGCGGAAGGCGGCGGCAGCTACGATGCGTTCGTCGAGCCGGGCAATTTGATGACGCCGGCTGGTTCGGACGAGCCGACGGAGGGTGTGGCCGGCGTGCGCTTGCCGCAAATGCCGGCTTATCACCTCAAGAAGTCGTCCCATGGCGGGATCACGATGGTGAATATCGGCGTTGGACCCTCCAACGCCAAGACAATCACGGACCATATCGCCGTCCTGCGCCCGCATGCCTGGTTGATGCTCGGCCACTGCGCCGGGCTGCGCAACAGCCAGACGCTCGGCGATTACGTGCTGGCCCACGCCTATGTGCGCGAGGACCATGTGCTTGATGACGACCTGCCCGTGTGGGTGCCGATACCCGCGCTCGCCGAAATTCAGGTCGCGCTGCAGGAATCCGTCGCCGAGGTGACCGGTCTCGAGGGCTACGATCTCAAAAGGATCATGCGCACCGGCACGGTTGCGACCATCGACAATCGCAACTGGGAACTGCGCGACCAGCGCGGACCTGTGAAGCGGCTATCCCAGTCCCGCGCGATCGCGCTCGACATGGAGTCCGCCACGATCGCCGCCAACGGCTTCCGCTTCCGCGTGCCCTATGGGACACTGCTCTGCGTTTCGGACAAGCCGCTGCATGGCGAGTTGAAGCTTCCCGGCATGGCGACGGCGTTTTACCGGACGCAGGTGAGCCAGCACCTCGAAATCGGTATTCGCGCGATGGAAAAACTTGCCGCTATGCCGCCGGAGCGGCTGCATTCACGCAAGCTCAGGAGCTTTTACGAGACCGCTTTTCAGTAGAGGCTTCTCTCGCATCAAGTGCCGTCTGACTGGGTGCAAGCATCTTCAATTCGCCCGGGTGCAAGCGGATCGTCACGTCGCGCTCGAGCGCCACAAGTTCGCCGTCAATGACAGCGCGAGCCTTGGAGTAGAGCTTCGGAAAGTAGAGATGGACCTTCGTGGCGCCGATCTCGTCGATGTTCTCGTTATCGCGGAAGCGGCGACGCAAAATGTCGGCAGCCAGACGCGTCATGCCAGCGGTCGATAGCGGCTTGGCGATGTAAACCCCCAACTGGCCGCCCGTAAGCTTGTCCGCATAAAGCAGAGAATCATTGCCGTAGTGGTTGTTCGAAACAGCGATCGCCGAGACTTTCCGGGTTTCGGACTTCCCATCGATGTCGATCGAGACCTTGAATACGGGTGGATCCAGAACGACGCCGAGAGCTGCGCGGCTTGTCGCGATGATCTTTTGGAAGCGCGACTTGAACGAGTAGGTATTGCGCAGCCGCACCATGCGGGCCTGCATGCCGATGGAGAACTGATGGACGAAAGCGCGACCGTTGGCACTCGCGATATCGGCATCCATGATCTCGCCACCCGCCAGCGCCTCGAGCGCTGCTTCCAGTTCCAGCGGAACCTTCAGCGTGCGCGCCACGAGGTTCATTGTACCCGCCGGCAGCACACCGAGCGGCATACCTGCTTTCCAGGCGATACCGGCAGCCGTGGAGATCGTGCCATCGCCGCCGCCTGCCAGGAGAACGTCGACATCGCCTTTCGCCGCCACCGCTTCGAGCTTTCGCTTGATCTGCTTTCCTTCAACCTGCTCACAGGTCAGCGTGTGGCCATGCGCTTCGAAAATGCGTGTGGCGGTCTGGCAAAACGCATCCATATCCATCGTGCGGAAGGTTCCGCCGTCGCGGTTGAAGACTGCATGCACATTCATGGTCGAGGATCCAATCAGCGGTCGGGACGCGCCTGCCCCATCCATTTGAATAGAAAGACGGGAGCCAGCTTAGGCCGGTGGGCGCGACACCATATTGATGCCGCCGCATAAACGGTCAAGCGAACGAAAAGTTACAGCCTGTCGCTCGAATTCTATCTGACTGTCAGCGGGCTGCGACCCAGGCCGCAGCACCGACCATGGCTGTCGCGGAAAAGCGGTTGACGATTCTCATCGAGCGAGCGCTCGTCAAAAGCCGTCGCGCCCGGGCAGCAAGCACGATGTAGAAGCCGAAGACGATGGCTAGAATGGCGAGCGTGATCGCTGCCAGCTCCAGGTAGCCGATGATCGTGACAGCCTGCAGATCGATGAGGTTTGGCAGAAGGGCCATGTAGAAAACCATGGTCTTCGGGTTGCCGAGCGTCACCGCGAGCCCTGCCGAAAAGAGAACCAGTGGATGTTCGCCGCCCTCTGCCGCGCGAACGTCCGTAGGCTTCGCTGGGGATGTCCACATCTTGTAGGCCAGGTATACGAGATAGATTACGCCCGCCCATTTCACCGCCTGGAAGACGAGCGCAAAGTTCTGCGCCAAAAGGGCGAGGCCGCCGATCGCGGCGGAGAGCCACAGCACGTCACCGAAAGCCACGCCTGCCGTGAAGATCACGGCGCCGCCTGCCCCCGTACCCAACACGCGCGCGACGATGGCGGCGATGCCCGGTCCGGGCGACGCGGCAGCCACGAAGAGTGCACCAGCAAAAACGGTCAGGGCGGCGAGGTCCATAAAGGGAATTCCACGATGGAAATGATCGGGCAGACAATACGCCTTCAGCCACGTGGGGGAAAGCGGAGCCTGTCGTCTTAGTCCAGGATCAAGTCCTGGACCACGGGGTGATGGTCGGAGGGAAGCTGACCATCGTAGTTTCGCCGAAAGACGACCCCGCGGCCGACCGGCTTGAAGCGGCTGGAAAAGAGAAGATGATCGATTGCCGGAAAGGCACCGATGCCTGTGCCGAAGTGAAATGTGGGGCCAGCGAGCTCGGAGAATGCCAAACCGGTCTTGCGCAGGATCGCGGCCGTGGGCGATTGACCCAGTGCATTGAGGTCGCCGAGTGCGAGCACCGGCTCACCGCGTGAAATTGCGCCGGCCACGAATTCTGCAATTTGGGATGCCGCCTCCTGCCGTCGTGTCCCGCTCCGGTGGTCGAAGTGAAAATTGTGCACCTGGATCGGCGCACCGCCGTCGAGGTATTGAAAGAGTGCCCAGCTGGCATAGCGATTCTGGCGTCCGTCAGCACGACGGGGATGGACGGGATCACTTTGTCCCGGAAAGAAGTAAAACCCCTCATCGATAAGCCGGAACCTGTCTTTGCGATAGAGGATCGGCTGCGTGGACGGTACGGCTCCTGGTGGGCCAATAGCCGCAAACCCATACTGGGGAAGTCTTTCCATCAGAAAGTCGAGCTGAAGGTTTTCCGCGTTGAAGGGCTGCCCGTCTACGGTCGCGACTTCCTGCAACGCCAAAATATCCGCATCGATTTCCTGAATGGTGGCTGCAAACGCATCGCGCCGTTCCAGCCATGCATCATAGCGCGGCCCGGATGGATGAATGTAGAGCGCATTGAAGCTCGCAACCCGCAGTCCGGCGACGGCCCCCTGATTGTTTGGAGGCAGCGACGTACAGCCCGACACAATCGTAAAAGCGACGAAGAGGACGAGCAGGCGCAACACCACGCGCCCGGCGCCCTACATGTTCTGGTACACGGGCCCTTCCCCGCCCTGCGGCGGAACCCAGTTGATGTTCTGGTTCGGATCCTTGATGTCGCAGGTCTTGCAGTGCACGCAGTTCTGCGCGTTGATCACATAGGTCGGCTCGCCGCCGCCTTCGGTGTGCCACTCATAGACCGCTGCCGGGCAATAGCGCGCCGACGGTCCGGCGAAGACACCCCATTCCGATTTCTTCTGCAGGTCCATGTCCTTCACCTGAAGATGGACCGGCTGATCCTCTTCGTGGTTGGTGTTGGAGAGATAGACCGACGAGAGGCGATCGAAGGTCAGTACGCCGTCGGGCTTCAGGTATTCGATCTTCTTGTGCTTGGAGGCAGGCTCCAGCGCCGCATGGTCCGGCACGCCGTGCTTCTGTGTCCCGAATGGCGACCAGCCCCGGAACATTGTCGTCAGCCACATGTCGATGCCGCCGAGCGCGATGCCGGCCATGCCGAAGCGCGACCAGAACGGCTTGACGTTGCGTACCCGCTTCAGGTCCTCGCCAACCGGCGATGTACGCCAGGCCTGATCGTAACCTTCGACCGTGTCGTGCGAGCGTCCGGCTTTGATCGCATCGGCCACATGTTCGGCAGCAAGCATGCCGGACAGGACGGCGTTGTGCGAACCCTTGATGCGCGGCACGTTGACGAAGCCGGCCGAGCAGCCGATCAGCGCCCCGCCCGGGAAGACGAGCTTCGGTACCGACTGGTAGCCACCTTCGGAGATGGCGCGGGCGCCGTAGGACACGCGCTTTGCGCCCTCGAACGCGTCGGAGATCTTCGGATGGGTCTTGAACCGCTGGAATTCGTCGAAGGGCGACAGATGCGGGTTCTTGTAGTTGAGGTGGACGACGAAGCCCACGGCAACGAGATTGTCTTCCAGATGGTAGAGGAACGACCCGCCACCGGTCTTGTAGTCGAGCGGCCAGCCGAAGGAATGCTGCACGAGGCCCGGTCGATGGTTCTCGGGCTTTACTTCCCACAGCTCCTTCAGGCCGATGCCGTATTTCTGCGGCTCGCTGTCCTTGGCAAGGGCGTACTTGGAGATCAGCTTCTTTGCGAGCGATCCGCGCACGCCTTCGCCGACGAGAACGTATTTGCCGAGCAATTCCATGCCTGGCTGGAAGCTCGGACCATGCGTGCCGTCGCGCTCCACGCCCATGTCGCCCGTGACGACGCCGATGACGGCACCCATGTCATCATAGATCAGGTCGGCTGCAGCAAATCCCGGATAGATTTCGACACCGAGTTCTTCCGCCTTGCCGGCAAGCCAGCGGCAGACATTGCCGAGCGACACGATGTAGTTGCCGTGATTGTTCATCAGCGGCGGCATCAGGAAGTTCGGGAGGCGCATGCCACCCGCAGGTCCGAGCAGCAGGAACTGGTCTTCTGTCACGGGCGTCTTGAACGGATGATCCGTCTCGCTGCGCCAGTCGGGCAGAAGTTGATCGATGCCGGACGGGTCGACGACGGCGCCGGACAGAATGTGGGCTCCGACCTCGCCACCCTTTTCGAGGACGACGACGTTGATCTCGGGGTCGCGCTGCTTGAGCCGGATCGCGGCTGCCAGACCAGCGGGGCCAGCGCCGACGATCACGACGTCGAATTCCATGCTTTCGCGTTCGATTGCAGCCTCGGTCGTGTCGTTCATCCGGTCTTTCCTCATTCGTCTGGAGCAGAGATGCCGGCACGCATCGCCGCTGAAAGCTTACTCTCCATGGCAAAACGTCAACACATTGTCGACCCGTCGCGTTCCCGACTGCGGAGGGAATTCCGTGTCCGTTTGCCAGCGCTGATGAAGGACGATAAATGATGGGCATGCATTCCAACGACCTCGCCCACCTTTCAGATCGCGATCTGGCTGCCCTGCTCGGCTTCTACGCCGATGCCGGGGTCGACTGCATGTTGGAAGACGCCGCGATCGACCGTTTCGCGGAAAGTGCGACACTGCGCTCCGAGCGATCCGGCCCGATCGCCGGGCGTCCCGATGTATCGGTCCGCCCCGGCGAGCGCGATCCACGCCCGATGCCGGCGACGCCGCGCGAGGGTCCGGGCGAAGGCCGGGTCGTGCAGTCCTCGCAGCAGCCGAGTGGCATGCCGGTTGGGATCATACCCGACGAAGTGGCCTTGGCCGACGCGCGTCAGAAGGCACGACAGGCCGCAACCCTTGCCGAACTGCGTGAGGCGGTCAGCGACTATGCCGGCTGCAGCCTCAAATTCAGCGCCAAGACGACGGTTTTCGCCGATGGCAATGCGCAGGCGCGGGTGATGATCGTCGGCGGTGCTCCCGGCCGCGAGGAAGACCTGCAAGGCCTTCCCTTCGTTGGGCGCGAAGGCCAGATGCTCGACCGGATGCTGGGCGCGATCGGGCTTAACCGGGAGACGACCTATCTCACCAATTTGATTTTCTGGCGGCCGCCCGGCAATCGAACGCCGACGCCGCATGAAGTCGCGCTCTGCCGGCCCTTTGCCGAGCGGCACATCGAACTCGTCGATCCGGAAATCCTCGTCGTTCTCGGCAATGTCGTTACCAAGGGCCTCATGGACATGACCGGCAACATCACCGCGCAGTGCGGGATCTGGACCGATTATCGCCTCGGCGATCGCACCTGGCCGGCACTGCCGATGCTCGATCCTCAGGCCCTGCTCGCAAGCCCGGCCCACAAGAAAGTCGCCTGGCGCGACCTTTTGGCGCTCAAAGCCCGGCTGGACGCGTAGTTCCCAGCCGTTTGACGCCGGATGACACCCTGCGTGTCGTCATTGGGCCGGTGTCTGCCATGATTTCGTGCAATTCGAGGTTCAGGGCGGGCGTCGCGGTCAGACTGCTTCGCGACCCGTCCTCACATCCTTGCCCAAAACGACAACAACAAAATCGGCGGCGCTTGCCCATGGTCACCAATCTTTTGCCAATCGGCAGTCTGCTTTTTTCGGCGTTCCTGATGCTGATGGCCGGCGGTCTCGCCGGATATCTGCTGCCGCTTCGCGCCGTTGCCGAAGGGTGGTCGACACTTTCCGTTTCGCTGATGGCGACGAGCTATGCCATCGGGTTCACGACCGGATGCGTACTGACCCCGCGGCTCGTGCTGCGTGTCGGACATGTGCGCGTCTTCGCGGTGCTCGCGACCCTGATGTCGGTGTCTGTGCTGCTGCATGCGCTGATCGTTCATCCGCTGGCCTGGATCGCCATCCGCGCCGTAGCGGGCTTTTCGATTGCCGGCGGCTACATGGTCATCGAAAGCTGGCTCAATGAACGGGTCACCAACGAGACGCGCGGCAGCGTGTTTTCGGTCTACATGACCATTTCCATGCTCGGCCTGATGATGGGTCAGTTCGCCGTGCCGCTCGGCGATGCAGCCGGACCGACGCTCTTCATCGTCGGCGCTCTGCTCTATAGCCTGGCCGTCATCCCGACCGGGATTTCGAGCGCGCAGTCTCCGCAGCCGCTGAGCCAGGTGACGCTCGACATCCGCAAGCTGTTCCGCAATTCGCCGGCTTCCGTCGTCGGCGCGGTTCTGGCCGGTGCGATCGCGAGCGCATGGAGCAATCTCGGACCCGTTTATTCCCAGCAGAGCGGGCTTTCGACGGCGGAAGGTGCCACCATGCTCGCGGCAGCGATGATTGGCGGCGCGGTGTTCCAGATTCCTCTCGGCCGGTTCTCGGACCGGACCGACCGCCGCTATGTCATGATCTTCGCAGGTCTGGTCGGACTGGTCCTGTCGCTGGCCGCCGTTCTGGTCGGAGTCGACAGCCGCTGGGCGTTTTTCCTGACGATGTTCCTGCTTGGCTCTGTTCTGTTCCCGATCTACTCGCTGAACGTCGCCCATGCGAACGACCACGCCGAGCCGAACGCGTTCGTGGAGGTCTCGAGCGGCCTTTTGATCATTTACGGCTTCGGCACGATGATCGGACCGCTCGTCACGGGTGCCGCCATGGATGCGTTTGGACCGTGGGCGCTCTTTGCGACGATCGCCACGGCATTCGGGCTCTATTCGGCTTACGCCTTCTATCGCACCACCAAGCGCGCCAAGCCGGCCGATGAGGCGCGTTCCGACTTCCGCGCGATCCCGATCGGCAAGGGGCAGACGCCGCAGACGGTCGAACTGGATCCGCGCGTCGACGTCACACCCGACGACGTAATCCAGGAACGGCCTGCGGCTTGAAGCAAGGGATTTGAACTCGGCCGGCGCCTAGGGTGAGACAGACGCGCTGCGCGGGAAACTGACGGTGAAACGGCAACCGGGATTGGCGCGGGGCTCGATCTTGAGTTCCGCCTCCAATTGCCGTGCGAAGGAGTTGACGATCTTCAGGCCGAGGCTCTCCCGTGCAGCTTCGAAATCGAAGTCCGGCGGAAAGCCGTTGCCCTGGTCGCTGACGCTGACCGTGACGCGCTCGTCATCGGCTTCGACCTTGACGGCGATGGGGCCGTGCTGGCCTTCGGGATAAGCGTATTTCATCGCGTTGGTGATCGTCTCGTTGACGAAGAGCCCAAGCGGGATGGCGCGGTCGGCGGACATCTTCAGCGGCGACGGCCCCTCGCATGAAATCGGATGGCCGGGCCCCGCCCCTTCGAGATTGCGGCACAGATCGCGCAGGAACCCGACGAGATCGACCTCCCCCACCATCTCGCCGCGCCACAGATGATCGTGCACCTGGGCAACGGTCGCGACGCGTGAACCGGCATCGTCCAGCGCCTTGCGCACCTCGTCGGATACGCCGCCGCGCGTCTGGATGCGCAGCAGGCTCGACACGACGGCGAGCGAGTTCTTCACCCGGTGGCTCATTTCACGGGTCAAAAGCGACTGATGGTCCAGCGCCTGCGCCAGGAGCCTGTCCTTGTGCTGGCGTTCGATGGCGATGCCGAGCAGTGCCGCAAAGCCCGCCAGGAAATGCGCGTCGGACGTATCGAACATGCCGGCATCTGGGCTGTCGACTTCCATGACCCCGAAACGCTCCGGCCCGTCGCCATATTCGATCAGGACGTTGATCGCGCGGCGGATATTATGCTTGCGCAGGAGTTCCGGCGTGCGAAACCGTTCTTCATTCTCCAGATGGTTGGAGAGGACCGACTGGCGCGTGTGGTAGGCAAATCCCGCCGGAGAGGCCAGATCGGCACCGAGCGCCGCTTTGCCGACCGAGCCTTCCTCCCAGCCGACGCCGGCGACCATCAACAGATCGTTCTGCTCGGGCCGGTAGCACAGGATCTTGGCGTAAGGGGTGCGCAGGCCGCTCGAGCAAAGCTCCGTCGCTCGCTGCAGCACCGCGTCGATATCTCGCGACTGCAGTGCGAAGCTCGCGAACTCGGCAAGCAGCGATTGTTGGGACAGGCGGTAGGTGAGTTCGTCGGTCGTCAGCGTTTCGACCGCCAGCGTGCCTTGAAGCGATTCATTCATGGAATATGCATGTCCCCCGCCATGAGGCGGCCCCGTCATGGTGCCCGGCCAGTGGTGTGCCCGAGCGTTGTTTCGTCCCGCCTTTTAGATGGGATCTGCATTTGCGCTTTCCAAGATCTGGCTCACGTTCGCGCCGTTGACCCCTAGCGCCAGCCCCCACGGCGTTGAAGACGAGGCTCGATAATTTCTGCTGCGACGCTTTGCCTCACCGCATGGTACGCTACCTGAAGGAACAGGGGCTTGGCATGCAGGAGCATCACGATGCGCATACGAGAACGCAAAGAGTTCATGAACAAGCCTAAGCCGCTGAGCTTCCCGCCGGATACGCCGGTGATCGACGCGGTGAAACAGATGTCTGAAATGAACTACGGATCGGTGGTCGTGGTCGACCCGCAGGACAAGCTTCTGGGGATCGTGACGGAGCGCGATTTGATGAAGCGGCTCATCAACCAGAACCGCGACGCGCACCAGACCAAGCTCGCCGACATCATGACCCGCAACGTCAAGGTCGCCCATGCCGACGACAACGTCGTCGAATGGCTGCAGATCATGTCGAACGAGCGGTTTCGTCGCCTGCCGGTGGTCGATGACGCGGGTCGCGTGACTGCCATCATGACGCAGGGCGACTTCGTCTCCTATACCTGGCCCGACATGATCGACCATGCGCGCGACGTTACCCGGGCGACGATCTCATCCAACTTGCAATTCGTGCTGATTGGCGCCGGCATCCTGGTCTACACGGTGATTCTGATCGCCTTCCTGACGAGCTAGCGATCAACCCTGAGGCGTGACGAGCCGTCGCGCGGCGCGCCGCTCGAGGCCAAGCTGATGTTCGCGCACGATGATGTAGATGCCGGCACAGATGACGATGGCCGTGCCGAGCAGCATGGACCATGTCGGGACGTCGCCGAACATCAGATAGCCGATCGCGATGCCAAGGATGATGGAGGTGTATTCGAACGGCGCGATCGTCGAGGCGTCGGCATAGCGGTAGCACTGGGTCAGCAGAATCTGTCCGACGCCGCCGAAAAAGCCCGCTGCCATCAGCAGTCCAAACCGCTCGGCATCGAGCGTCGCCCAGCCGAATGGCAGCGACAGAAGCGAAAGCAGCGTCGCAGACAGCGAGAAATAGAGCACGATGGTGGGCGTCCGCTCCGTGGCGACGAGGCGTCGCACGAGGATCATCGCGCAGGCCCCAAGCGTTGCCGAGGCCAGGATGGCGAGCACACCGTAGGCTTCTTCAGGGGAACCGACGCCGCTGTTGAACAGCGTCAGGCGGGGCCAGGAAATGATCGTGACCCCGACGAGACCGACGAGCACCGCGCTCCAGCGATATATGCGCACCTGCTCCTTGAGGAAGATCGCCGCAAAGACGACGGTCAGCAGCGGCATCGCATAGCCAAGCGCAATGGTGTCCGGCAGGGGAAGCTTGGTGAGACCGTAAAAACCGAGGCCCATGGAACAGACGCCGACGAACCCACGCAGCACATGGGACAGCGGCGATGCCGTAGCGAAGGCAGTGCGCAGCTGACCGCGAACGGCGAGATAGGTCAGCACAGGCACCATCGCAAACAGCGAGCGATAGAACACGATCTGGCCGGCCGGAATGCCCTCTCCCGCCGCCTTGATGCAGGTGGACATGCCGATGAAGACGCAGACCGATGCGATCTTGAGCAGGATGCCCCGGATCGTTTCCGGGTCGGGAGCGAGTGCCGCCAGATCACTCGGTGCCTCCTCCGCACCCTCGATGGAGGATGTCTTGGTCAGGCTTGCGGAAGATGGAGGGGTCACGGCACCGACTCGGGATTTCGGAAAGAGAAACCCTGATTAGCCGGGAACGCGGCCGATGTGTGGAAAAACACCGGCCGCGTTGATGGAAAGGGCAGAGGGGCGGCAGGAGACCGCCCCTCTGTCATACAGATTTTCGCCTAGTGGCTTTTTGCGTCCTGCATCATGGCCCACAGCCTGTCAGGTGTGGCCGGCATTTCCACGTGGCGTATGCCGAGCGGGCCATCGAGCGCGTCGACGAGGGCGTTCATGATCGAGGGGCAGGCACCGATGGTACCCGCCTCCCCCGCGCCCTTGATGCCGAGCGCGTTGGTCGTCGACGGGACGTTGCGCGTCTCGAACTGAATGAACGGCACGTTGTCGGCGCGCGGCACCGCGTAATCCATGAAAGAAGCGGTGATGAGCTGACCGTCATCGCTATAGACGGCCTGCTCGCCGAGCGCCTGACCGATGCCTTGCACGACGCCGCCATGGACCTGACCCATCAGGAGGATGGGGTTCACGGTTACGCCGAAGTCGTCGACGATCGTGTAGGCGACGACGTCGACATGGCCGGTCTCGGGATCGATCTCGACTTCGGCGATGTGCGTGCCGTTCGGATAGGTTGCCTCGTCCTGCTTGATGTCGGACATGGCCTTCAGATCTTCCGGGTCGGTCGCACCCTTGGCGAGATCGCCGTAGTTGATCGCCCGGTCGGTGCCGACGATACGCGCCTCACCGTCAACGAGTTCGATATCCTCCGGCCCGGCTTCCAATTCCTTGCCGGCCAGCTTGCGTATCTTTTCAGCCAGCACTTCGGAGGCATGCGATACAGAAACGCCGCCGAGCGGGATCGAACGCGAGCCACCGGTGCCGCCGCCGCGATCAAGCTCTTTGGTGTCGCCCTGGCGCACGATGATCTTGTCGAAATCGATGCCGATCTTTTCCGAGATGAACTGGCTGTAGGCCGTGGCGTGGCCCTGCCCGTTTGTCTGGGTGCCGATGAAGAGCGTGATGGTGCCATCGCCGTTCAGTTCGAGATGGGCAGGCTCGGAACCCGCGAAGGCGCAGGCTTCGATATAAGTCGCCATGCCGATACCGCGCAGCTTGCCTTGCGCCTTTGCGTCCTCGCGTCGGGCTTCGAAATCGGCCCAGCCGGCGCGGTCCATGGCCTGGGTCATGTGCCCGTCGAACTCGCCCACATCGTATTTGCGGCCGGTCGGGGTCTTGTAGGGAAACTGATCGGGCCGGATGAAGTTGATGCGGCGAAGCTCTTCCGGCTTGCGGCCGGTTTCGCGCGCACAGGCATCGACGAGACGCTCGATGAGATAGGCGGCTTCGGGACGGCCTGCGCCACGATAGGCATCGACCGGTGCGGTATGGGTCATGACCGCCTTGATGGTGAGGTCGAGGTTCTGGATATCGTAGACGCCGGTCGACATCGACGAGCCGATCACCGGAATGTTTGGGCCGAACGTGTGGCAATAGGCGCCCATGTTGGCGATCGTCTCGATCCTCAGGCCCGTGAAGCGACCTTCCGCATCCATCGCCATCGAAGCGGTGACGAGGTTGTCGCGGCCATGGGCGTCGGTCAGGAAATGCTCGGTGCGATCGGACGTCCATTTGACGGGCCGCTTCAAAAGCCGTGCGGCTTCCATGGCGAGAGGATATTCGCGGTAGGCGAACATCTTGGTGCCGAAGCCACCGCCGACGTCGTGGCTGATGACACGCACCTTCTCCAGGTCCATCTTGAACACGAATTGCGCCAGCGCCCGGCGCATTGAGTGAACGCCCTGGCTGCCGACCACGATGGTGAAGCCGGCCTCGTCGTCCCACTCGGCCACGCAGGCACGGGGCTCCAGATAGTTCGAAACGAGGCGATTGTTGACGAACTGGATCGTCGTGACGTGCGCGGCGGCGTCGAACGCCTTGCTTGTCGCTTCCCGGTTGCCGTTCTCGTGAAGATAGAGCTGATTGCTGCCGAGCTCCGGCCAGACGAGAGGCGCTCCTTCATCGAGCGCGGTCGCAAGATCGGTCTGCGCGTCCTCGGAGTCGTAGTCGACTTCTATCAGTTCTGCCGCGTCCTGTGCCTGAGCGAGGCTATCGGCAACGATGAAGGCGATGGCGTCGCCGACATAGCTCACGCGGTCCACCGCGAGCAGCGGAATGTCGCGCACCGGGTGTTCCTCGCCGCTCGGCTGCTTGGCCTTCGCCATGCATTTGATCGGGCCGAGATGAGCGATATCCCTGGCGGTCAGCACCAGCTTCACGCCGGGCGCCGCCTTCGCTTCATCGAGCGAGCCTATCGTGAAGGTTCCAGCAGCCTGGGGCGAGCGCAGCACGTAGGAATGGAGCGCGCCTTCGCGCTTGACGTCATCGGTATAGCGGCCCTCGCCCTTGATCAGCGCATCGTCTTCCTTGCGCAAGGCGGAAGCACCCACTCCGAATTTCGGTGTAGCGATCGTCATGGAATTGTCCTGTATCTCGTCATTGGAGGCGGCCTGGGAAAAGACGCCATGAGACGCGGAAGCGCGATGGGCACTGCCTATGCAGCGGACGCTCTCCGGTATCTGATAGTTAAATCTGCGCGCGAGAATGTCGAGCCCGAATAGGTAAAAACATCCTCGTCCCGTCATCGCCGACATCGGCGCTCGCGCTTTCCATGGCGGCGCTGTTCCGATAGGACAGCGCTATCCCTCACAGTCAGCAAGGCGTGCCATCATGCGTACCGAGACCGGCCAGGTTTTCCATCTGAGCGACTATCGTCCGACCGATTTTGCAATCGAGACGGTGTCGATGACCTTCCGCCTGGCCGGCGCGAACACGGAAGTGGTCAGCACGATGTCGCTCCGTCGCCGCGACGGCGTTTCGGCTGATGCGCCGCTGGTGCTCGACGGCGACGCTCTGGAACTCGTTTCGCTGGCCATCGATGGCGAAGCCGCCGAGAGCCAGAGATACGACGTCAGCCCGGACCGGCTGACCATCCACGATCTACCGGCGAACGGCACTTTCGCCGTGACTGTCACGACCAAACTCGATCCGGCCGCAAACACGCAGCTGATGGGGCTCTATCGATCCAGCGACGTCTACTGCACCCAGTGCGAGGCGGAGGGGTTTCGCCGCATCACCTATTTCCTCGACCGGCCGGATGTTCTCGCCGTCTACACCGTTCGGATCGAAGGCGATCTGACGGAGACCCCGCTTCTGCTCTCCAATGGAAACCCCGTCGAAGCAGGTCCGCTCGATGACAACCGGCACTATGCCGTGTGGCACGATCCTCACCCCAAGCCCTCCTATCTCTTCGCGCTGGTCGCCGGTGATCTCGGCGTCGTCGACGATGTCTTCACCACGGCATCGGGCCGATCGGTCGACCTCAAGATCTATGTCGAGCACGGCAAGGAGCCACGGGCGGCGTATGCCATGGACGCGCTGAAGCGCTCAATGAAGTGGGACGAGGAGGTCTTCGGCCTCGAATACGATCTCGACATTTTCCAGATCGTCGCGGTGTCCGATTTCAACATGGGGGCAATGGAGAACAAGGGTCTCAACGTCTTCAACGACAAATACGTGCTTGCCGATCCAGAGACCGCGACGGATGCGGACTACGCCAATATCGAGGCGATCATCGCGCACGAGTATTTCCACAATTGGACCGGCAACAGAATCACTTGCCGCGACTGGTTCCAGCTCTGCCTCAAGGAAGGGCTGACCGTTTACCGCGACCACGAATTCTCCGCCGACCAGCGCTCACGCCCGGTCAAGCGCATAGCGGAAGTGCGTCTCCTGAAGGCGCACCAGTTTCCGGAAGATGCAGGTCCGCTCGCCCACCCGCCCCGGCCGGTGACCTACAGCGAGATCAACAATTTCTATACGGCGACGGTCTACGAAAAAGGCTCGGAAGTCGTGCGCATGATCGCGACGATCCTCGGCGCCGAGGGCTTCCGCAAGGGCATGGATCTCTACTTCGAGCGCCATGACGGCCAGGCCGCGACCATCGAGGATTTCATCAAATCCTTCGAGGATGCGACCGGCACCGACCTCTCCCAGTTCGCCATCTGGTACCACCAGGCTGGTACGCCGACCGTCAGCGTCTCCGTCAACTACGACCAGCGCACAGACAGCCTCACCGTCGATCTGGAGCAGTCGGTCGCGGCCACGCCGGGCGAGAGTTCCAAGAAGATCATGCACATCCCCTTGCGCTTTGGGCTGCTGCTCGAAGACGGGCGGGAAGCCACACCGGCGGAGGTTTCCGGGGCGCGTGTCGATGGCGACGTGATCCATCTGACGGAGCGCAGCCAGAACGTCGTCTTCAAGGGCGTCGGCGGGCGGCCGGTGCTGTCGCTCAATCGCGGATTTTCCGCACCGATCAATCTCTCCTTCGAGCAGGCATCAACCGATCTCGCCCACATCGCGAAGCACGAAAGCGACGCTTTTGCCCGCTGGCAGGCGCTGAACGAATTTGCGATGCGGATTCTGCTGGATGCGGCCAAACTCTCGCGTGACGGGCGGACGGTGCCGGTCGATCCCGACCTGATCGCAGCGTTGACCGCAAGTGCGAGCGACGAAACGCTGGAGCCAGCTTTCCGCGCCCAGGCGCTCAGCCTGCCGAGCGAATCCGACATCGCGCGCGAACTGGGTAGCAACATCGACCCGGATGCGATCAAGCGCGGTCGCGATGCCGTCCTCGCCGCCGTCGCCAACGCACTGAGGCCGGTTGCGCTGGAGCTTTTCGACGACATGGCGACGCCGGGGTTCTTCTCACCGGATGCGGTCAGTGCCGGCAAGCGCGCGCTGCGCGCCGTGGCACTCAGCTATCTCTCGATTGCAGAAGCGGATCCAAAACGCGCGCTGGCCGTGTTCGAGCAGGCCGACAACATGACGGACATGGCGTCGGCGCTTCAGGTTCTAGCGCATCTCTTCCCGGGATCGGATGAGGCGTCCAAAGCCCTCACCGCCTTCGAGGAGCGCTTCGGCAACGATCCGCTCGTAATCGACAAATGGCTATCGATCCAGGCCATGGCGCCGGGAGCCGACACGCTTGACCATGTGCGGGCAATGATGGAGACACGCCATTTCGCGCTGTCCAACCCCAACCGCGTACGTGCGTTGGTCGGTGCATTCGCCGCGGGCAACCCCACGGGGTTCAACCGCGAGGATGGTGCGGGGTATGGCTTCCTGGCAGACCAGGTTCTGGCCATCGACGGCCGCAACCCGCAGCTCGCCGCACGGCTTTTGACGTCGATGCGCTCCTGGCGCTCGCTCGAACCCGGTCGGCGCGAACACGCACGTGCTGCGCTTTCGCGGATTGCCGCTGCGGAGGGCCTCTCGACCGATGTCAGCGACATCGTGAAACGCACGCTTGCCTGAGGCGTGAACGGCGTCGCGACCGAGAAGGTTAAAGAAAGATTGCCGCCCGCTCTGGACAACGCGATTCGCCCATGATTCCTTAGGTTAGATTCGGAGATGGGATAGCCGAATCGCTCCAGAAGGAAGTTGGGAACGATGGCGGAAGCGCAGCCTTTGGGCGCGGCCGATGGCCTTGCCATGTCCACCGACAAAGGTGGGGCGAAAGCGTGGGATGGAAATCTCGCCGGACACGCCAAGCTCTTTGCCAGGCCGACCTACGCGCATCTGGTCAAGGCTGAACCGTATCTCAAGCGCTCCATCCCGATCCTCATCGTCGTCTTCCTGCTCGTGGTGGGGGCTGCCCGCTTCGTCGATCTGACGGGCCAGCGCGAGGCCGCCATCGATCAGGGCCGCGATGCCGTCGTCATGGCCGTCACCGCAGCCAGCGCCATTCTTTCAGACGCAGATCTTTCGGGCGGTACCGCCCGTTGGGACACGGAAGCGCGCCTCAACCGGTTGCTGCCGGCAGACCGACTGAGCGAAGGCCAGATCATGCTCGTGGCGGATGCCACGGCACGCGTCTTCGCCGCAACCGCCAACGGGTCGTCGCTGATCGGCCTTTCCGCCCATGTACTCGCGCCCGAAACCTCGGCCATGTGGCGGTTCGGCCAGCGTGCAGGCGTCGGCGAGATCGAGCATGGCGACGTGTCCTACCTCGTCAGCGTGTCGCATCTGCCGTCGGGCGAAGGCTCGGTCCTGACGCTCGCGCCCATGACGCCGATCATGGAGGGCTGGCGCCGTTCCGTTTCGCTCAACGTCACGCTCTTCACGGCCACGTCGGCCGTGCTGCTCGTCATCCTCTACGCCTATTTCAGCCAGGCGACGCGGGCCCGCGATGCCGACGACATCTACATGGAATCGCATCTCAGGGTGGATACGGCGCTATCGCGCGGCCGTTGCGGTCTCTGGGATTGGGACATGGCACGCGGGCGCATGTACTGGTCCAGCTCGATGTACGAAATGCTCGGCCTGCCGCCACGCGACTGCGTGCTCTCCTTCGGCGATGCGATGCGCCTGATGCACCCCGACGATAGCGATCTTTACTCGATCGCCCGATCGATCGCGCGCGGCGAGACGAAGCAGGTCGACCAGATTTTCCGCATGCGCCATGCGGACGGCCACTATGTCTGGATGCGCGCCCGCGCGCAGGTGATCGACCGGTCCTCGACCCAGACGCACCTCATCGGCATAGCCATGGACGTGACCGAGCAGCACAAGCTCGTTCAGAAGACCGCGGAAGCCGACCAGCGGCTCTTCGAGGCGATCGAAAGCACGTCGGAAGCCTTCGTTCTGTGGGACAAGAACGACGAACTGGTCCTGTGCAATTCGAACTACCGGACCATGTACGGTCTTCCGGACGAAGTTCTGCGCCCAGGCACGCCACGGGCGGTGGTCTATGCCGCATCCACGCGCCCGGTTGTGGAACGCCGCATGGCCGATGGCGGCACGATCCAGCAGTCGCAGACGAGCGAAGTGCAGCTTGCCGACGGGCGCTGGCTTCAGATCAACGAACGCCGCACGCGCGACGGTGGCCTCGTCTCCGTCGGCACGGACATCACGCAGTTGAAGCGCCAGCAGGAGCGGCTTGCCGATTCCGAGAAGCGTCTGATGGCGACCATCGGCGACCTGTCAAATTCCCGGATGAAACTGCAGCGCCAGACGGTGGAGCTTTCCGAGCTTAATGCGAACTACATGGCCGAGAAGGAACGCGCCCAGGCCGCCAACCAGGCGAAATCGGCATTCCTCGCCAACATGTCGCATGAACTGCGCACGCCGCTTAACGCCATCATCGGCTTCTCGGAAATCCTGCACACGAGCATGTTCGGGCCGCTCGGCTCCGATAAATACGTGGAATATGCCCGCGACATCCACGGATCCGGCACGCATCTGCTCAACGTCATCAACGATATTCTCGACATGTCGAAGATCGAGGCCGGCCAGATGAAGCTGGAGCGCGAGGCGATCGACCTTGCGCCGCTGGTCGAGGAAGCCATGCGCCTCACGGCGATCCCGGCGGAGAAGAAGCACCTTCACGTGGTTCAGCGCATCGAGCCGGGGCTGGCGCTGCCGGCGGACCGCCGCGCGATGAAGCAGATCCTGCTCAACCTGCTGTCCAACGCCGTCAAGTTCACCGACGAAGGCGGCCGCGTGGCCGTCACCGCCCGCAAGGTGTCCGGCGCCGTCATCCTTTCGATCGCCGACAGCGGCATCGGCATTCCGAAATCGTCGCTCGGCAAGATCGGGCAGCCCTTCGAACAGGTGCAGAACCAGTTCTCGCGCACCAATGGCGGCTCCGGCCTGGGACTCGCCATTTCCAGGTCGCTGACCGAACTGCACGGGGGAACGATGCGCATCAAGTCGATAGAGGGCGTCGGCACAATCGTGTCGATCCGCATCCCGAACCGCGAACAGCGCCGCCTGTCAAACGTGATTGCGTTTGCCAATGAGCAAGGACGGTACGAAGCACGGGTGGCTTGAGGCTTAGGTCAGCACGGTGTCGATAGCCGCCAGAGGGACGATCGTGGCAATCTTGTCGCGCATATAGTCCAGTGACGATTGCGCGTGATCCGCATCGTAGGATCCAACCGCTTCTTCGATCAGGATAACGTCCAGGTCACGTTGATAAGCGTCGATCGCGGACATCCGAATGCAGGCGTGGGTGTTGATGCCCACCATGATCAATCGGGTCGCTCCGAGGTCTTCAATGAGGTCGTCCAGGCCGGTCGCATGGAAAGCGCTGTAGCGCTTCTTTGTGATGCGGAGGTTGGTTGGATACGGCTCAAGTTCAGCGACAATGCCAGCACCCTTCGTGCCCTCGATCACCAATCGCGCATTCTTGG
This sequence comes from Rhizobium sp. EC-SD404, assembly GCF_902498825.1. Lineage (NCBI taxonomy): Bacteria > Pseudomonadati > Pseudomonadota > Alphaproteobacteria > Hyphomicrobiales > Rhizobiaceae > Rhizobium > Rhizobium sp. EC-SD404. Next base: position 1,675,674 of record NZ_LR701459.1, on the reverse strand, counting down.
TCTTCATCTCAAGAAATGCGTCAGAGAGATCTTCGCGGAATTCGGTCGTGATCCAAACGATCGGTATGCCTTGCGTCCGGGCGCGGGCGATGACCGAGACAATCGCTGAGGTCAGTCGCTCTCTGGGGCCGACCGTCCACCCGGCAATGTAGTCGTTCTGCATGTCGATGATGAGTAAGGCGCTGTGCATTCCCAAAGGCTATCGGCCTCACATGTCAGCGCGATGAAAGAACCGGCCACCCTGGGGCAGCCGGTTCTCGCGCTAGATCAAGCTCTTACCGTCCGTGGCGTTCCATCATGCCGTGGTGGCCGCCTTTGCCAGGGCCCATGCGGCCGTGGGGGCCTCGCATGCCCTCGCCGCGGCGCGGCATTTCTTCCGCGGTCAGCACGCCGTCATCGTTGCGGTCCATGAGGGCGAAGCGCTTTTCCTGGTGGCGCTCCAGTTCTTCAACAGTGATCTCGCCGTCGCCATCGATGTCGAAGCGGGAGAGCAAGCGGGCTTCGCGGCGTTCCTGGCGGCGCTGGTCCATGGCGCTCGTCAGTTCCTCCATGGAGATCACGCCATCGCCATCGGCATCGGCTTCGGTCAACCAGCCCAAGCGACGCTGGCCGAATTCCTCGACGCTGATATCACCCGAACCGTCCTGATCGAGCCGCTGCAGCATGCGATCTGCACGGCGGCCAGGGCCGCGCATGGCTGGACCAGCATCGGCGTCTTCTTCCATCATGTCCGCGTCATCGCCTTCCATGGAGCCGGCCTCATCGTCCATAGGCTCTTCGATCGCCGGCATCGTCTGGTCGTCGGCGTTGTCGGATTGCTGAGCGATCGCGAAGCTCGACGTGGCAAGAAGTGCCGCGATCAGTGTCGCCAAAGTGGCCTTGCGTGCGATAGTCATCCTCATACTCCTTCGTGGGCGCAGACCGCGGTTGAAGGCGGCGTCAGGCCATTGAGATCGACCGGATCCAATCCGGCAAAGCCGCGGCGTTCAACCGAAGCTCTGAGCAGGAAGGTGACATTCCGCCGATGAATGGCGGATGACCGGCGCATTACAAATGAGTAATCTTTGCAGAGACTTGCCGCTTGCAGCTCGCGTCGATCAAGACTTGCTGCGCGCCGCGCCGGCCTGTCCGATGTCGGCGTTCAACATGGCCAGCATGGTCGCGCGCACCCGTTTGGCTTGCCGCTTCAGGTCCGCCTCCAGCGTCTTGAGGTCCGGCAATTCCGCCGTACGACAGAGCTGGTCGATGAGTCCCGCCGGGGCCTCGTCAGGGTCGAAATCCCCGTCGAGGCAAAGCCGCATCATCTGTGAAAGCTCCGTCTCGAGCGACAGGGCAGTCATCACCGTTTCCAGATCGTCTTCGTCCAGTGCCTTGGGTCCAAGCGCCGTCAACACATCGGCGGTTGTCGTCGGCCGTTCGGCACCTTCCGGAAACGCCTCCACCAGCGCCAGATGCTGCGCCATGAACTCGATATCCACTAGACCGCCGGGGATGAGCTTGAGGTCCCAGCTGTTCTTGGGCGGCTTCTCCTGGTCCATGAGCTGGCGCATCTCCAGCACGTCAGCGGCGATCTTTGCCCGGTCGGGGCGTTCGGCAACGATCTCGGCCACGATCGTGTCGACATCCGCCCGCAGGCTTTCGTCACCCGCGACCGTGCGCGCACGCGTCAGCGCCATGTGCTCCCAGGTCCAGGCTTCCTCGCGCTGATATTTCGCGAAAGCGTTGATCCGGGTCGCGACCGGCCCCTTGTTGCCGGAGGGACGCAGGCGAAGATCGACTTCGTAGAGCACGCCCTCGGATGTCGGCGCAGCCAAGGCAGCGATGAGCCGTTGCGTCAGCCGTGCGAAATAGCGCGGTGGATCGATGGGCTTCCTGCCATCCGACTCGTCGGCATCGGCGTCATGGTCGTAGATGAGCAGCAGATCGATGTCAGAGCCAGCCGTCATTTCGTGGCTGCCAAGCTTGCCCATGCCCAGCAGGGCGACGCGTTGGCCTGATACCTGGCCGTGCACCGAGGCCACTTCCTCTTCGACGGCTTGGAGCGTCGTCTCCAGGATGAGGTCGGCCAGATCGGTCAGTGCGCGCCCCGCACGTGCGCCGGTGATCGCACCGGTCAGCAGCCGGACGCCGATGAGGAAACGCTGTTCCGAGGCGACGATCCGAAGCCGGTCGAGGATTTCTTCATAGGCGAAGTCGCCGTGGAGAAACGCATCGAGACGTTGCTTGAGATAGTCGCGCGTCGGCAGTTCGGCGAGCAGCGCCGGATCGAGCATGCCGTCGAACACATGCGGCTTGCGCGCGATGATGTCGGCCAGGCGTGGCGCGGACGACATGATGGTGACGATGAGCGAGAGCAGACCTGGGTTCTTGCCGAGCAGCGAGAACAACTGGATGCCCGATGGCAGGCCGGAGAGGAAGCTGTCGAAGCGCAGCAACGCCTCATCGGCGCGCCGCGTGCGGCCGAACGCGGTCAGAAGCTCCGGCGTCAATTCCGTCAGCCGTTCCCGCGCTTCGGCCGATTGGGTCGCGCGATAGCGCCCGTAATGCCAGGTGCGAATGATCTTGGCGATTTCTGACGGCTTGTCGAAGCCAAGCCGCGTCAGCGTCGCCATCGTATCGGGGTCGTCGTCCTCGCCGGTGAAGACAAGATTGCCCGCTTCGCCCGACAGATGGCTCTCATGCTCGAAGAGTTCGGCATAGTGGTGCTCGACAGTTTTCAGACGTCGCGTGAAGTCGGCGGCGAAATCCTTCGTGTCCTTGTGGCCGGCGAGATAGGCGATGCGCTTCAGCTCGGCTTCGGTTTCGGGCAGCGTGTGGCTCTGCTCGTCGCCGACGATCTGGATGCGGTGCTCGATATCGCGCAGGTACCAGTAGGCCTCCGTCAGCGTATCGGCCGTCTCGGCATCGATCCACCGGGCCTGCACCAGCGCCTGGAGCATCTCGTCGGTGCGCCGCCCACGCAGGGCCGGCATGCGGCCACCCGCGATCAGTTGCTGCGTCTGGACGAAGAACTCGATCTCGCGGATGCCGCCGCGGCCGAGCTTGACGTTGTGCCCCTTGACCGCGATATCGCCGAAGCCGCGATGGGCGTGGATCTGGCGCTTGATGGAATGGATGTCGGCGATCGCCGCATAGTCTAGATATTTGCGGAAGACGAAGGGCACGAGCTCGCGGCAGAACTGCCGACCGGCCTCCAGATCGCCCGCAACGGGCCGGGCCTTGATGAAGGCGGCGCGTTCCCAGTTCTGGCCCCTGCCCTCGTAGTAGTTCAGCGCGGCTTCCACTGGGATCGCGAGCGGCGTCGACCCCGGGTCTGGACGAAGCCGGAGATCGGTGCGGAACACATATCCATCGCCGGTGCGCTCCTGCATGATGCGGATCAGCCGCCGCGCCATCTTGGAAAAGAGATCGGCCCCATCGCCCGGATCCTTCATCACCCCGGCATCCGGCTCGAAGAACAGAACGATGTCGATATCGGAGGAGTAGTTCAGCTCGCGCGCGCCGAGCTTTCCCATGCCGAGAACGATGAGGCCCGAGCCGTTCGATGGTTCGGCGCGATCGGGCAGCGTGATCTTGCCGGCATCATCCAGACCAAGCAGCAGGAAATCGATCGCCGCCGCAAGGCTCGCTTCTGCGACATCACTCAGCCAGGCGGTGGTTTCTGCCGCAGACGCGACACCGGCGAGATCGGCCAGTCCGAGTGTCAGCGCGGCTTCGCGCTTCAAACGCCGCAGCGATGCCATCAAGGCTTGTTCGGTCACAGGACCTTCGGCGCCATCGGCAGGCTTCCATGCCTGGCGCGCGCGGTGGCGCAGCCCATCGAGATTTTTGCCGAGCGGCTGGGTGACCGCACGCGCCAACATCGCCGGATCGGCAAAGGCCGTATCGCGTAGAAACGGCGAGAGGGAAAAAGTCGCGGCGAGGAAATCGGCAAGCACGCCGTTCTTCGCCAGCGCTTTGCCGAGATCGGGAGCTTGTGCGGCAAAGTCCTTCAGCGCCGAACGTGCGGATTTCTCATCGGCCTTGGACAATGGCCGAAGCGATGAAGTCTGAAGGTCCGAGAGAGCGGCTGTAATGTTCATTTCAGTCGTCGTCACGTCGCCCTCCCAAGCGCCGGTACCCCTCAGCCGTCGAACAGCATGCGGACGGCGAGTCCCGGCCGAATTTCATCGGCCTCTTCATGCGGGAGGCCGTCCAGCAGTTCAAGCCGGCCACGGTGAAGATGCATGACTGCCTCCACAAGGCTTAGCCCCAGTCCGGTGCCTGGACGCGAGCGGCTGTCGTCAAGGCGGACGAAGCGCTGAACGGCAGCCGCGCGCTTGTCGGCTGGGATACCATGTCCATTGTCAGCCACCGTGATCGTCGGGCCTTCAGCCAGACGTTCCAGCCGCACGTCGATCCGCGCAGACGGGAGGCCGGCCGTGTATTTGATCGCATTGTCGATGAGATTCGCCAGCGCCTGTCCGACCAGTTCCCGGTTGCCTTGGACGAAAATTGTCGGTGCTATCGCCGTGGTCAGAGTGACACCGGCATCCTCGGCAAGCGGTTCATAGAGCTCCACCGTATCCGTGACGATTTCCGACAGATCGATGTCCTGAAGCTCGGCGGCAGCCGATCCCGCCTCGACGCGGGCAATCATCAGAAGCGCGTTGAACGTGCGGATAAGCTGGTCGGATTCGCCGATCACGTCCTCCATCGCACCGCGATACTCATCGACCGTATCACCGGCGGCGAGCGCCATTTCGGCACGATTGCGCAACCGTGTCAGCGGCGTCTTCAGATCGTGGGCGATATTGTCGGAAACCTGGCGCAGGCCTTCGTTCAGCTTCTCGATACGGCCGATCATCGCGTTCAGCGATTCCGAAAGCCGGTCGAATTCGTCGCCCGAACTGCCGACCGGCAGACGTTGCGCGAGATCGCCGGCAATGATCTTGCGGCTCGCCTGGTCCATGCGGTCGATGCGCTGAAGAGCTCGGCGTCCGACGAAGAACCAGATGGCCAGCGCGCCGAGGCCCATGATCGCCAGCGCGATGACGAGCGCGCGCCGGACAAGGTTGCGGAACAGCTCAGGCTCGCCGAGATCGCGTCCGACCAGCAGGCGCATGCCGTTCGGCAGGAACACGATCTGTGCCAGTGCCGTATGCTGGCGAGCGGCATCGTCGTTTTCGGTATAGCGATCGTAACGGAAGGGAAGCGCCGTCCAGCCTTCGCGATCCAGCGTTCCGGGCTGGAGCGAAGCGACGTTGCCGGCGATGATTTCGCCGTTCGGCGCGGTGATCGTGTAAAGCCCTGCGCCCGGCTGGCGGGAACGACGCTCGACGATGCGCACGAGGCGTGAAATGCCGCCGGACTGGTAGCCGCGCGACAGGAACCGCATATCCGCATCGATCGCTTCCTGGGTCTGGGCGCGCAGGAGATTTCCGGAGATGGCGGTGACGTAGAAGACCAGAGCCACGGCGCATATGGCGAAAAGGCCAAGATAAAGCGCCGACAGGCGGACGGCCGTGGTGCCGAACAGGGCGCGCAGCCGCTTCATCGAGCTAGCCGTCCGCCTTGATCATGTAGCCGGCACCGCGCACCGTGCGAAGCAATGGCTGGTCGAAATCCTTCTCGATCTTGGATCTAAGACGGGAAATGTGCACGTCGATGACGTTCGTCTGAGGATCGAAATGATAGTCCCAGACATGCTCCAGCAGCATGGTGCGCGTGACCACCTGTCCGGCATGGCGCATGAGGTACTCCAAAAGCCGAAATTCGCGCGGCTGAAGCGTGATATCGCGCCCGCCCCGTCGGACTTCGTGCGACAGGCGATCGAGTTCGAGATCACCGACCCGGTAACTGGTCTCGCTTTCGCGCGTGCCGACCTTGCGGCGTGCAAGAACCTCGACGCGGGCGTGGAGTTCGGAGAATGCGTATGGCTTGGGGAGATAATCGTCGCCGCCTGCACGCAGGCCGGTTACGCGATCATCGACCTGCCCCAGCGCGGACAAGATGAGGACGGGTGTATCATTGCCCAGCCGGCGCAGCTCCGAGACGATCGAGAGGCCATCGCGCTTCGGCAGCATGCGATCGATGACCATGACGTCATATGCATTCTCGCTAGCCATATGAAAGCCCGTGTCGCCATCGGCGGCGTGATCGGCCGCGATGCCCGACTCGCGAAACGCCTTGACCAGATAGGTCGAAGCCTCTCGGTCGTCTTCGATCAGCAGGATTTTCATGAATTCTTTCATAGGCACAAATTCGATGCTTGGACAGGGTTCGGATTTCGGATGGGCTCGCGCCCAATGCGAAACGGCGAGCCGTGGGGAGCGGCTCGCCGTCTCTTAGATCTTCACCCGAGGATCAAGCGTCGCCGGGACGCGTCGCGGGGCAGGGTTGCAAACCCTCGGGCGAAGACGGGCGGACCGGAAACCCACGCTACGGTCCGCCCTCGTTTCAGTCCGCTCAGCCCTGATCGATCGGCAGAGCCACGAAGCGGTTCTGCTCATCGCTGCGCAGCTGGAAAAGCGCTGCACCCCGTCCGTCTTCAGCGGCGGCCGCCACGGCTGCCGTGATGTCCTCCGCGCTCGCCACGTCCCGATCCTGGACGCGAACGATGACATCGCCAACCTGGAATCCGCGCTCGGCTGCAGAGCCATCGGGATCAAGCTCGGCAATGACCACGCCATTGCCATCATCCGACGGGGTAACGGTCATGCCGAACTCGGTGAGTTCGCCACCGCTGGACGGAGCGGGAGCCGGTTCTTCGGTCACGGATGCCTGCTGCTCGTCCGCCGGGAACGTGCCGAGCGTAACTGCAACCGTTTCCGACGCACCGTTGCGCCAAACCGACAGTTCGACTTCCGTGCCCGGCTCGATAGCAGCGATGCGGCGGGCAAGGTCACCTGGGTTCTCCACAGCTTCGCCGTTGACGGCAGTCACGACATCACCGGATTCGATACCGGCGGCGGCTGCCGGGGCATCGGGCTGAGGCGCGGTGACGAGAGCGCCGGACGCTTCATCCAGTCCGAGGGATTCAGCGATATCGTCGCTGACGGGCTGGATCTGTACGCCGATCCAGCCGCGGCTGACGCTACCGCTTTCGATCAGATCCTGAACGACGTCCTGGGCCAAAGTAGCCGGGATCGCGAAGGCAATGCCAACATTGCCGCCGGACGGCGAAAAGATCGCGGTGTTCACGCCGATGACTTCACCGGAGAGATTGAACGTCGGGCCGCCCGAGTTGCCGCGGTTTACGGCAGCGTCGATCTGCAGGAAATCATCATAGGGGCCAGCACCGATTTCACGGCCGCGGGCCGAGATGATGCCGGCGGTCACCGAGCCACCGAGCCCGAACGGGTTGCCCACTGCAACCACCCAGTCGCCGACCCTTGCGCCCTGATCGTCGCCGAATTCCACATAGGTGAATTCCCGCTCATCATCGACTTTCAAGACGGCCAGGTCCGTACGGCTGTCGGTGCCGATCAATTCGGCCGACAGTTCGGTGCCATCGTCGAGGATGATGCTGTAGCTAGAGCCACCTTCTACAACGTGATTGTTGGTGACGAGATAACCGTCATCGGAGATGAAGAAGCCGGATCCCTGCGAAACGGGCAGCGGACCACGAGGGCGGTTCGGCTGGTCGGGGCGATCTGGCTGGCCAAAATTCGGGCCGCCGAATTCATCGAAGAATCGGCGCATCGGATGATCTTCGGGCAGGTTCTCCATGCCGGGAGGTCCGAACTGGAAGCCGAAACTTTCGTTCTGCGCGACCTCTTCGGCCTCGCCCTGGACGCGGACCGACACGACGGCCGGCGAGACGGCTTCAACCACGTCGGCGAAACTTGGTGCAGTGGTCGGGGCTTCGATCCGGACCGGATCGGCCATTGCGTTGATGGTTGCCGGGACGCCGGTGACGAGCATCACACCCGCAACGCCCGCGATGGTGGACGTGGCTAAAAGGCTTTTCAGCCTTGGCTGGAAGGACTTGTTCGATTTCATGGACGTCTAACCCTCGTTCTTGCCAATATCTTTGCTGCCTTGGCAGCGTCGGCATAGAGATAGGGCACGCCACATTACAGCGCTCTGTCTTCGACATGAAATTTTGGTAATGTTGGCGAAGCGCGCCGCCCGTCAGGTGCGGTCCGAGCGATCCTTGAGCAGCTCGGCAATCGCCTTTTCTTCGCCGTCCGTCAGCGTCGGTCCGGCCTGAAGCGGATCGCGGTTACGCAGGAAAGTCGCGATCGCCGCGATGCCCGCTCCCATGACGAGAATAGGCGCGGCCCACAACGCGAGCGTCTGGAATGACAGGCGCGGGCGCAGGAGCACGAATTCGCCGTAGCGGGACACGACGTAGTCGTAGACCTCGGCGTCCGTATCACCGGATACCAAGCGCTCTCGGACCAGCACCCGAAGGTCCCGCGCCAACTCCGCGTCTGAATCGTCGATGGATTGGTTCTGACAAACCATGCACCGAAGTTCCGCGGAAATGGAGCGCGCACGCTGCTCCAAAGCGGGATCGTCGAGGATCTCGTTGGGTTGCACGGCAAAAGCCGGAGACGCGAGCCCGATGACCAAGATCAAGAAGGCCATAATTTTGGCTAGGCCGATCATTCCGCCGGCTCCATGACCGGCCCGGCAGTCTTGCGCTGGCGGTGCGGCTTTGGCGCGCCGACACGCAGGCGCCGATCCGACAGCGACACCAAGCCGCCAAAGGCCATGATGACAGAGCCGAACCAGATCAACGTGACCTGCGGCTTCCACCAGACGCGCACGACGATCGCGGTCGGCGCCTCGGCGCCCTCAGGCGTGACGAAGTCTCCGAGCGAAACATAGAGCTGGCTGAAGCCTTGGGTGAGAATTCCAGCTTCGGTCGTCGGCATCTGACGCGCCGTGTAGAGGCGCTTGGCCGAATCCATCCGTGAGACTTCGGCGCCATCTCGCAACACGGTAAAGTGGCCGACATCCTCGACGTAGTTGGGCCCCTGGTTCGGGTCCATCCCGTCGAAGCGAAGCGTGTACCCACCGGCATCGATCGTCTGGCCCGGAGTCATTTCCGCGACGGCCTCGGTTTCGAATGCAGTCACGGCGACGACGCCGACCACCAGCACCCCAAGACCGAAATGCGCCATTGCGCCGCCGAAGGCAGACCGCGGCAAACCAACCAGGCGGCGCATCGCGACACCCGCCGACACTTTGCCAACGCCGGCCCGCAGCGCGAGATCGGTTACGGCACCGAACATGACGAAGAAGCCGATTGCCAAAGCAAGGGCAGCGAGCACCGGCGCTCCCGTGGTGAAATAGACCACGATGAGACCCGCAAGAAGAGCGAGGCCGGCAGCGACATAGAGCCTTTGGGCAGCACCCAGAAGATCGCCGCGCTTCCAGGCAAGCAATGGGCCGAACGGCACTGCAAGAAGCAGCGGGATCATCAGGGGCCCAAATGTCAGATTGAAGAAGGGCGGACCGACGGAAATCTTCTCACCCGTCACCGTCTCCAACAGGAGCGGATAGAGTGTGCCAATCAGCACCGTTGCCGTCGCGGTGGTAAGAAACAGGTTGTTCAGCACCAACCCGCCTTCACGCGAGATGGGTTGGAACAGCCCGCCGGATTTCAGCGACGTTGCACGGAAGGCGAACAGCCCGAAAGCCCCGCCGATGAATATCACCAGAATGGCGAGAATGAACACGCCGCGGCTCGGATCGGATGCGAAGGTATGGACCGACGTGAGAACGCCCGACCGGACCAAAAAGGTTCCGAGAAGCGACAGGGAGAAGGTGATGATCGCGAGGAGGATCGTCCAGATCTTCAGCGCTTCGCGCTTCTCCATCACGAGTGCGGAGTGCAAAAGCGCCGTTCCCGCAAGCCACGGCATGAAGGACGCGTTCTCGACCGGGTCCCAGAACCACCAGCCGCCCCAGCCCAGTTCGTAATAGGCCCAGTAGGACCCCATGGCGATGCCGCCGGTCAGGAATATCCAGGCCGTCAGCGTCCAGGGCCGCACCCAGCGGGCCCATGCCGCATCGATCCGGCCTTCGATCAGCGCCGCGACGGCGAAGGAGAAGCAGATGGAAAAGCCGACATAGCCCAGGTAGAGCAGCGGCGGATGAATCGCGAGACCGATATCCTGAAGGATCGGGTTGAGATCGCGGCCTTCCATCGGCGTCGGCACGACCCGCGCGAAAGGGTTCGATGTCTGCAGCACGAAGAGCAGGAATGCCGTGGTAATCCATCCCTGAACTGCGAGCACATTGGCGCGCAGGGAATTCGGCAGGTTTCGGCCGAAAAAGGCGACCAGCGCACTGAAGAAGACGAGGATGAGGATCCACAGAAGCATGGAGCCCTCATGGTTCCCCCAGACGCCGGAGATCTTGTAGATCATCGGCTTCAGCGAATGGGAGTTCTCGTAGACGTTCTGGACCGAGAAATCGGAAACCACATAGGCATAGGTCAGCGCGCAGAAGGACAGAAGCACGAGCAGGAACGAGACGATCGCGGAGGTATCCCCGATTGCCATCAAGGACTGATCGCCGCGCCGCGCGCCGACGACCGGCAGCACCGACTGCACGAGGGCCGTGGCAAAGGCGATGATCAGCGCATAATGCCCCAGTTCGACGATCATGCGCGCACCCATCCCTGATCCATGGCAAACCGACTATCGATCAATTGGCCTCCCCCTCGCCCTGCCAGACGCCCTGCTCGCGCAGGCTGTCGGCGACTTCTCGCGGCATGTAGTTCTCATCATGCTTGGCAAGCACCGTATCCGCCACGAACACCGGGCTTCCCGGCTGGAAAGCGCCCTCGGTGATGACGCCCTGACCTTCGCGGAAAAGGTCCGGCAGAATCCCACTGTACTCCACTTCCACCTCGCTGCCGCCATCTTCGATCGCAAAGCGGATGAGCGTACCGGACGAGCGGTTGAGTGAATCATTTGCAACGAGACCACCCAGGCGGATGCGCGTGCCGGGTTCGACGGTGTTCGTCAGCAGGTCGCTCGGCGAATGGAAAAAGACGATCTCGTCGCGCAACGCGACCAGAACCAGCGCTGCGGCAATCGCAACGACGCCCATGCCCCCTGCGATGACCGCCAGGCGTTTCTGCTTGCGCGTCATTGCGCACCCTCCTCTTCCGGCCGGTCGACGCCGACTTGGCGCGCAACGGCAAGCAATGCGCGGCCATCCTCGCTCTCCTCGGGGAACACGGCAAGCCCCCGCGCAAGTGCCTCACCAGCCTGTTCGGGCTGACCGAGGACGCCGTAGGATCGAACGAGGCGGATCCAGCCATCGATGTCCTGCGGGTTTTCCCGAAGGCGACGATCGAGATTGCCGACCATTGTCTGAATCATGACCTGGCGCTCGTCATCACTCATGTCGCGGGCAGCAGCCATGTCTTCTTCGGTTGGTCCGGGCTGAGTGGGGGGCCGCGTGTCAACAGCATCATCAGAGACGGCGCCTGCGTCGTTCTCGGCATCCGGCAACAGCGTCAAAGGCGGCAGACCGGATGGACTGATATCGGCGACCTGGCCGCCCAGTGTCGTGATCTTTTCGTTGACCACAGTCATCCATGGGGCATCAGGCGGAGACTGTTCGGCGAGCCGACGGAATGCTTCCAGCGCACGGTCGTTGCGTCCCTCCTGCTCCAGCGCCAGAGCAAGATAAAATGCCGCCTTCGGCTCGTCCGGCTGCAATTCGCGTGCGGACTGGAATGCCACGACCGCTTCATCGGTCACGACGCCGCTGGCCAGCGCCACCAGAGCTTCACCATAGCCGCTCTGACGCGCCGAGCTAGGACCCAAAAGACGGATGGCGTTCAAATAGGCAGTGCGGGCTTCCTGGAGCTGTCCTGCCCGCAGATAAATCGGGGCCAGGACATCCCAGCCGCGCCCGTCATCGGGATTTTCCTGAAGATGCTGTTCTGCCTGAGCGATCATCGTCGCGATCGGCGAAGCTTCTTCCGGCGTCGGCGCCCGCGAAGCGAGCGGCTGGTCGGGAACGCCGGGCGCGCCGGTGGCGAGATAAACGCTGATCCCCAGAAGAGGCACACCGACGAGTACGCAGAAGCGGGCAGCGGAGACCACGCGACCACCGCCGCGGCGGACCGTTGCAGCCATCTGCGTCTTTTTCGCCCGTAGAAGACGACGACCGATTTCAGCGCGAGCGTGGGTTGCCTCGTCCGTGCCGATCAGGCCGCCTGCCCTATCGCGTTCGACTTCAGCCAATTGATCGGAATAGACCTCGACGTCGTACTCCGCATCGTTGCCGGCGCGCCTGCCGCGCGCAAGGGGCAGCAACAACGCAATCGTCACGAGGGCAGTCAAAACGGCGGCGAGTACCCAGAACATCATGTCAATCGAATATCCGACGGGCTCTCATCTTCCAAGAGCAAAGACAGGCTTACCAAGATCACGGGGCGTTTGGTCGCAAGCCGAAACTGTCTTTCCAGACCGAAAATCAGTCGGATAACCGTTCAATCAGGTCAGAGGCGTCCAAGTGCCTTCCGCCGAGCGACACGCAGTGCCGCGCGCTACGATCGGCTCGCCATTTCCGCGCAACGTGTGCGTATACTGGCGACAATTCTGAGAACCTACCTGATAAGCCTGGGCGGCCGCGACTTCACCGGACAGACCGGAACGCTCATTGGACCAGGCCACGGATTGGCCGACCGGAGAAGCCTCCAGCGCATTGTATTCCGCTTCCAATGCCTTGCGCAGATCACGCTCCGACAGCGTGTCGCCGGCGGCTGGTGCGATGATGCCGCCGTTCAACGCTGTCAGGAACGCGTTTTCAGCCGTCTGGCCGCGCTCGCTGCTGAGCGATGCCGGCAGCATGGCAAGTGTCGAACTACCGGTTTGCGACGATACGCAACCGGCTAGAGCGCCTAGCGCAATGACGACCAGGAACTTCGATGAGTGCTTCAAGGAGTGGAGCATCGCTACAGGTATGATTTTCCGGCGCAGAGGCCATTGTCGGCATCCGAGTTGGGTGCCCGATGCTTATGGCCGCATTGTGGCCGACAAGGCAACAGAACAAATGACGAATTCTCAACCTAAGGCCGCAGTCTCAGACGAGGCGTCGCCTCCTGTATCGCCGGCAGCGTGACTTCCGCGCGCAGCCCGCCAAGCGAGCTTTTCTTCAGTCTGAGCACGCCATGGTACTCACGCGCGATCTCATCGACGATGGAAAGCCCAAGTCCCGTGCCTGGCTTGCTTTCGTCCAGGCGACGACCACGCTTTACCGCCTCGGCCATCTGCTCGGACGTCAGCCCGGGACCGTCATCTTCCACGACCAGTGTCAGCCAGCCATCGCTTGGCCCGTCGTCCGGGCGGGCTGGTGCCACCGCGCCCACCGTCAGGCTGACCTTCACGCGGCTGCGGGCGAATTTCGCAGCGTTGTCGAGGAGGTTTCCGCCGATCTCTTCAAGATCGTGCTGCTCCAGTGCAATCCAAACGCCTTTCGGCTTGACGCTCAACTCGAAAGACAGATTAGGGCTCAAACGACGCATCACCCGTATAAGACGTTCAAACGCAGGCTCTGCCTCGGTCCGGGCGAGAATGGATGCGGACTGCGCAACGATCCGCGCCCGGTCGAGATAGGTCTGCACCTGCCGCTGCATCGTTTCCGCCTGATTGCGGACGAGGTCTCCATGCTCGGAGGTCATGCTCTTCGATTCGTTGAGCAGTACGGCCAGCGGCGTCTTCAGCGAATGGGCAAGGTTGCCCACCTGCATGCGTGCGCGCTCGACAACCCGTCGGTTCGTGTCGATCAGGGCATTCACTTCTCCCGCCAGAGGCGCGATTTCGCAGGGAAATTCATCATTCAGGGATGAGCTTTTGCCAGTTCGGATGCTCTCAAGCGCGCGGCGCACACTGTCCAGTGGCCGCAGCCCGATCAGGATCGCGCCGGCGTTTACGACAAGCGACGCGAGACCGAAGATCACGAGCGCGATCGTCAGTCGGCCGGTGAACTCGGCCACGTCACCGTCGACCGCATCGCGATTGCCGGTCACGCGGAAGCGCGCGACACGACCCTCGTCGTTGAGCTCGACCTCGGTCTCCATGACGACGATATCGTTGCCGAACGGGTCCACGACGTCATAGGCGCGCTCGTAGAGGGCGTTGAAGGAGATTTCATCCGGGCTCGGCCGGTCAAGCGATCGTCCACCGAGAGAGATGGAGGATTTAGGCGGCGAATTCGACCCTTCGATCGGCTCGACAACCCAGTACCATCCCGTTGCCGGCTGCGAGTAGCGCAAGTCTCCGAATTCCGGCTCTCCGCGCAATTCTCCCTCGCCATTGATCCAGACCGAGTTGACGACATTATAGAGATGCGCCCGCAGCAATTCGCGAAAACCGCGTTCGGTCCCCTGGCGATAGAGCGTGTTGATGATGAGCCCGACGGCAATGAGCGCGATCACCGCCCAAAGCGTCGAGACCGTCAACACACGTGCTGTGAGAGAACTAACCCTTTTCGGCCGCGCCGCCGCCATTGCCGGGCTCCTGCATGCGGTAGCCGAGACCGCGGACCGTCTCGATATAGTCTCCGCCGATCTTCTTGCGCAGACGGCCGACAAACACCTCGATCGTGTTGGAATCGCGATCGAAATCCTGGTCGTACATGTGCTCGACAAGTTCGGTGCGCGATACCACCTCGCCCATGTGATGCATCAGATAGGAGAGAAGCCGATATTCGTGCGAGGTCAGCTTGAGCGGCTGGCCGTCGACGCTTGCCTTCGAGGCTTTCGTGTCGAGCAGCACCGGGCCGCACCTGAGTTCGGACGAGGCATGACCGGCAGCCCGGCGAATTAGTGCGCGGATGCGTGCCAGCACCTCTTCGAGATGATAGGGCTTGGCCACGTAATCGTCCGCGCCTGCATCGATACCGGCAACCTTGTCGCTCCAGCGATCGCGGGCCGTGAGGATGAGCACGGGCATCAGTCGCCCGCCCGAGCGCCACCGCTCTAAAACACTGATGCCATCCATTTCCGGCAGTCCGATGTCCAGCACGACCGCGTCGTATGGCTCCGTGTCGCCGAGGAAATGGCCCTCTTCGCCGTCATAGGCCTGATCGACAACGTATCCCGCATCGACCAGGGCATCGCTCAGCTGGCGATTGAGATCGCGATCGTCCTCGACAACCAATATCCGCATGAAGCTGGCCCGCGCCTTGGAAAGATTATGGTTCAGTGCCCGTTGAGGGCGCCTGCGTCAACCAGCTGGCACGGTCCGGGTTTCGCGACGCGGCCTGTCGTCACTGCCATTGCCGGGGATCAGCACAGTCACGCTGCAGGTCCCGTCGGGCCCCGGTGAAACGGACAGCAGGGTCCCGCCAGTCTCGGCCACGACGCGCTGTGCCGCGCCGCCGCAGTCAAGTTGCACCATTTGCATGAGCGGCCGCTTCAATTCGACCTGCCCGGCCGGCATTGCAGTCGCGGCCACAGCCGACAGAAAAAGAGTCGCTAGCATTGCAGTTCCAATTGATGCTGTCCGTTTCATAAGCGCACTTTTACTGGAGACACACTGAACGGCAAATGAATGCCGGCAATCTTCCTTGACCAGGATGCCACCGGTTTCGCCGACGGCATCCTTTGCGCCATTAGAACAGGCGGCTGGTCGCAGCAAACCGGCCATAAATAGCTGCGGCCGCGCCCAATGCACTGACGGCCTGAAGCAGTGCTTCCGTCAGAATAGCCTGGTCGCCTGTTTCGAGCGTCATGCCGAAAAGACTTCCGAGAGAGGCTGCAGCGGCAATGAGGCCGCCCCAGATGCTGCGCGACATATACCAGGGCTTGATGGGATCCATGCTCGTTCTCCTGTCGGGTTGATGAAAGTCAAAGTTCGATCACGGCCTGCGCCGGAAGGCCGAGCGCCATGCGCGTTCCGATCTGGCGCACGGTGATATCGATGGTCGAAAGAGGCGCGCCGAAAATCGCGCTTTGCTCTGCCTCCGAGAAGTGAAACCGGGCCTCGGTCAGTTCGACGATGTGGTGGGTCAGAAATCCGTTTCCGATCTGGAGGCGGTAGCGCTCGCTCTCGGCGTCAAGCGGGATGTCGCTTCCGAGCCAATTGTCGGCATCAATGCGCCCGCGCCGAATCCAGCGGATGTCGATACCTCCCCCGGCATCCCGCAGAACCTCGAGATGTACCGGCGCCAGCGGCGTCAGCGCCCGTAGGCCACCAGCGATCTGCGTATCGAGCTGTCGGGCTTCTCCGTCGGCCGCCGCAACGCGCCAGTTGAAGGGGATACCCATCTCGCTCGGTCGCAGGCGGATCGACGCCAAAGCCTCGTCCAGCACCACCACGCGCGCGCCGATTTCCGAACCCGCCACCATGGCGCCTCGGTGCCACCCTGGCCGCGCAGCAAGCCGCTCAGGCGCCAATGCCCCACCTCGACCTCTTCTGCGTGCGTGAATTGAACGACCTCCCATGCGCCGGAAGTGCTGCGCACCGCCAACGCGTTCGCGCCGTTCAAAACCGCCAGCTCGGTTGCGGAGTCCAGGCTGCCGAAGGCCAGTCTGCAATAGATAGCACCGGAACGGTCGAACCGGCTCGATACGCCGGGCTGCAATGCACTCGCCAACACACCCATGCGAGCAGGACGATCGATGTCAGCCCTATCGCGAAATCCCTCATTTCCCTCAGACAAGGAAAGACGAGCCCGTTTGAAGGGCCTGCTCCACAAAGCCGCCTTGAACCATCCAGCATCATCGACGCCGTCGAGAACAGGGAGGTCGATGAGTTCGATCACCGGCAGCCAGGGCGCGAGCCTCTCTGGGAGTGACGGCGGCCGCGTTCCACCCGTGCCCGGCAATCTCGGCAAGGCCTCGGCGACGCTGCGCGCTTCGATCCGCCGTGCGACGCCATCCTCGACGCGGGTTACTGCCCACCGTATCGAGCCCTGCCCTTCGAGAACCAGCACATCGCCAGGTTCGACCTCCAGCCGTGAAGGCGGCAGCGCGAACGTCGCGCGCTCACTTCCTGCCCAATGATCGCGCAACCACGCCTCCGCCTGTGCCCCAGCCGTCTCCTCGGTCATGACAGCGGGCAGCGAGAGCCGTTGCAGGCGCGTCTCCGTCGTCTCCAGCCTGCGAGATCGCGCGATTGCCGCTGAATAATCGCTGTCCGGATCGATGTGGTCGATGATGCACTGAACGGCGAGCTCGTCTGGTTGCGACCGCACGAACTCGATCGTCGCTGCATCGCCCGGCTCGACCAGCACTTCCGCGGCCAACGGCGTCAAGACACTGTTCGGCCTGGATCGGACGCGGATGACGCCTGCACTTTCATAGGCATCCGCCTGAGCGAGTTCGAGAAGCGGTTCGATCAGAGCGCGTGCCGTCATCGGCTCGCTCTGGACATAGCCGATGAGATCAACGCCCAGATCGTCACACCGGATGGATGAAACGCCGTGGTCGATCCCGATCGCTTCGACGATATCGGCGATGGCCGCGGTCCCTAGCCTGCCGTTCAGCCAGTGGCCCGTGCGCCAGTTCGCACCGTCGGACCAGACAGCGCTGTCGGCCGGGAAAGCGGGATAGGGACGCGCATCCCAAGTCCACCCGAAGATGTGGGCCGGATCGACCATACCGGCCGGCAAATCACGGCTTGCCCAGTGATCGAGATGCGCCTCCATGAAGCGCCTTTGAATGAGATCGGAACGCGCGCCGGTCGAGAAATACGGGATTTGCCCTTCCGACGACTTCGGATCGGGAAAGACGTTCGGCTGGTTGGCTGCCTTGTCTACAGCGGGACACCCCAGTTCGGTGAACCAGATGGGCTTGGCGCCCGGCTGCCACACGGTCGGCACAGTGACCTCCACGCCGCCGCGCCGTTCGAAATGAGGATTGCTCCACCAACCTTCCAGATCCTTGGTCCGGAACACCCAAGGCTTGCCATGGGCTCCATCGGTGATGGGGGTGCGACGTTTCTCGGCGCGGTCGCTGGACGTGGCATAGTACCAGTCGAACCCCTCGCCGCCTTCAATCTGTGCCCGCATCCCCTCCCGGTCGGTCGGGTTGGTGAAGCCATCGGGATTGCCATTGGCGAAATCGCCGTCCCGCCAATCGGCAAGCGGCATGTAATTGTCGATCCCGATCGCATCGATCGCGTCGCTCATCCAAAGCGGATCGAGATTGAAAAAGACGTCGCCGCTGCCGTCGTCCGGCTGATAGCCAAAATATTCGGTCCAGTCGGCGGCGTAGGTCAGGAGGGTGCCAGCGCCAATGACAGAGCGCACATCGTCGGCGAGGCGGATGAGCTCTTCGACAAACGGGAATGCGTCGTCCCCATCCCGCAAACGTGTCAGGCCGCGCATTTCCGAGCCCAGGATAAACCCGTCGACGCCTCCGGCCTGCGCTGCGAGATGCGCGTAGTGAAGGATAAACCGTCGGTAACCGAAATCGCTGCCGGAATAGGCGATGCCGCCCGAGCCGATCGTAAAGTCAGTCGGCAGCGCAGGTCCGACGAAGGCTCCCACCTGAGCCCGCACCGCCGCCGTGCGATCGGCGCTGCCCGGGCGGCCGGGCGCCGGGTAACTGGTGATGCGACCGCGCCACGGATAGGCCGGCTGCTCGGCTCCACCTTCAGGATCCGACAGTCCGTTTCCAGGCGGCACATCCAGCATCACGAATGGGTAGAGATACACTTTCAGCCCGCGCGCCTTCAGATCGGCTATGGCCGCACAAACGCTCGCATCGCTCGGCGTGCCGCCATAGGCGGGCGAACCGTCCTTCCTCGAAACGAGCAAGGCCGGCTGCCGACCGATACCCGCAACAGACCAGGGCTGGCTCTCGTCCAGCCGCAGAGCCACCTCCACCCTCGGATCGATGCGGCAGGCTCCCGCGCGCAGATCGCTGCCAAACCAGGCGCAGACCAACGCAACGCTTTCGAGATTGGGGCAGAGCGCCTGCAACTCATCGAGCGAGGCGGCCCAATCGCTGCTCGCGTGCGAAGCGTGACGATTGAGGAAACGCCCCTCTCCATCACCCAGGCGCTCCGACACCGGGGCCGGCTGATAGCCGTGCTCCGTTGCACCCGGGATCATGGTGATGGCACGAAGCCCCTGTTCCAACCGACCGATCGGCCGCAGGACCTCGAAGGTCAGAACCGGGATCCGGCTACCGAAACGGTCGAGAGGCAGCCGCTCGAACACGACATAGGCAAGCCCACGATAGGCCGGCGCCTCTCCGGCGCGCTGCTTGGCTTCTATCAGCGGGTCGGGAAGCTGTTCTTCCGTGCCGCGATGAACCCGCATCTCGATGGTGGTCAGATCGAGTTCCTGCCCATCGGCCCAGACGCGCCGCACGCCGGCGATCACGCCTTCGCACAGCCCAATGGCGAAATTGCCGGAATAGCTGTAGGTCTCGACCCGCTGACCGCCCTTAGCGCCTTGCCGCTCCCGCGTCACCGCCTCTTCGAAACGGGTCGCCCAGATGAGTGTCCCGGCAATCCGCGCCGTGCCATACAGTCGGTTGATCCCCGCACCCTCGTCTGCAGATGGAATGCGTCCGCCTTCAAGGCGCGGCCCGCGCCGCGTTTCGCCGCCGATCAGCGCACGGTCGACCGCAGCACCGGCCAAAGCGCCTGCGGCACGGCCAACGATCGCGCCGAATGGACCGAACAGGCTGCCGAATGCCGCACCGGCCGTCTGCAGGAGGATGGTTGCCATCAGTCTTTGACCCCTGGAAAGCGATAGGCTGCAGCGACACGGCGCCGCCACGAAGGGACCAGTGCCGATTGGACGACGCTTGCTTGCTCGTAGGCGTGGATGAAGTGGTCGGGGCCGCTCAATATGCCGAGGTGCTTGGCCGGTTGGTCGGGCTTCCAGCGCAGCACGACTAGGTCGCCCGGCCGCGCCTCGTCCATGTCGAAGCCCACGCCGCAATGTCGTTCAGCCGCTTCCAGCAGCCGCTCGCTTCGACTCGATTCCGCCCAGTCCAAAGCATAAGGCTCAGGCGCCTCAGGTTCACACCCGTACACGGCACGCCAAACCCCGCGAATGAGGCCAAGGCAATCGCAGCCGATGCCCCGGCTCGATCCCTGATGCCTATAAGGCGTTCCCAACCACCGTTTGGCTTCGTCGAGGATGAGCTGGCGGGTGATAATCGGCGCCGTCATGGGACCACCGACGAACCATCGTGAAGCCCTCCTTCACCGGCGTAACCATAGGCGAAGTCAGCCCCCGGCAGGTGCGGAAAGCCTCTGAAATTCAGAGTGTTGGCAAACTTATCTCGGCACGTTTGGAATGTCTTGTCACAGCCTGCGGTGAGCCGGAGTGTGTCGCCTTCCTGCGGCGCGTCACCCATCGACGACCACAGCTCGATCTCCGCGCCGTCGTCGTGCCGGGTGTGACTGAGCACCGCAACCGACAGCCCTGCATTCGCACCGCTCTGCCAGTTGGCGATGCCGTAGCGGAACCAGCCGTCATCAAACTCCGCGATCCCGCCAACCCGCAGCTTGGCTCCATGTTCGACGGCAACCACGGTGGCAAGGCCGATCAGTGCTGGCGTGCCAAGCGCAACACCGCATCGCTGATCGCCGAGATTGGCATCGCATTGGCGGCCATAGACGCGACCCCGGACGGCGTCGAGCTGTTGCGCCATGCTGCGCAGC
Organism: Rhizobium sp. EC-SD404; assembly: GCF_902498825.1. Taxonomy (NCBI): domain Bacteria; kingdom Pseudomonadati; phylum Pseudomonadota; class Alphaproteobacteria; order Hyphomicrobiales; family Rhizobiaceae; genus Rhizobium; species Rhizobium sp. EC-SD404. The sequence continues at coordinate 1,655,086 of NZ_LR701459.1, read as the reverse complement.
TCGGCACGAAAGGCCTGTCCGGCACGCGAAACCTCGCCCAGATCGAAAACCTGCATCAGCAGGTGGCCGTCCGCCGGCGCCATCCAGTTTACAGCGAAAAGCTCAACGCGCGCGCCATCGTACCGCCCAGCCTTCAGATCCTGCTCGGTGATGGCGTCTGCGGAGAAGGCGCCCGCGACCTCACTCGTATCGACGGCAAGCCCCAGCCCGCTCTCGACCTCGGTACCGACGAAACCGCTCACGGGCGAAAATGCAGTTCCGGCAAAGGTCAGCGGGACATCATGGTCGGTGAAGCCCAGCACGACTCCATCGGCCCTTGTCAGCCTCCAGGCATTGCACATCGTCGTCGCTTCCTGACGGAGATGCGCAGCCAGCGGCTCGGGTAGAACTCTCATGGCACGATCTCCACCATGGGCACCGAAGGGATCTGGCCGGCCTGGAAAGCGGTCAGGCTGATCTCGAGCCGATCCATGTCGAAGCGAACCGGCACGTCGAACTCGAAGCCCGCCGAAACCGCAGTGCCGGCGGCTGGCTCGAAGCCCGGTGCGAAGACGACGTCACCGCTGCTCGAATCGACTGCATATCGATCGACCGGCACCGTTTCCCCGTCGATCGCCACCAGAACGGAGGAAGTCACCGGCTTGCTGATTGACCGGGAGATGGATGCTGCGTCGTCGCCGTGGTGCTTCACGAGCGAGAACCGTGTGCGTACTCCATCGCCAATGCCGATCTGCTGATCCGTTGCCGCAATGGCGATGGACGGGGCGCAAGATTTGAAATCGATAGGATCGCGGAACCGGAAGCCGTGCAGCTGTCCGCGCCGCGCCTCGAAGAATGCCAGCAGCGCGTGCAGATCGTCGAGCGTTCGAACGCTGGTCCCCGCATCGTAACGGCGCCGAGCGTTCGCCCAGCGCGCATTGCGCTGCTCGCGGCCGTTGTTCAGCTGCACGATATCGGTTCGCCGCGCCGGGCCTCCGCTCGTCGCGATCGCCAGCCGAAGCGGAAACCGCACGTCGTGGAAATCGGTCATGTCAAAGTCCTCTCGTCCCGCGTCCGACAGCGCGCGCCAGCATGGCGCTCACCTGCGCTTCCGACTTCAGGAAGCTTGCCGCATCGGGCGTGGTCACATTGAAGACGATCGGCGAACCTGCGCCGTGGACCGCACCTGCGGCAACGCCCAACCTGCCGTCGGCACCGCGGGCGAGCGGCAGGATCGCTTCCGCGCCCGCCTCGCCGGCCAGGCCGATTTCGCCACCCATCGGAAAATAACTCGGCGTCGAGACCACGCCGCCCTTGGCGAATGGCACGACGCGCCCGACCACCCCCTCAGCAAAACCGGATACAGCGCCCGAAAGGGCATTCTGCAGCGGCCGCAAGCCGGCATCGAGCGCGATGTCGCTCATCCGCAAAGCCAGTCCGCGCAAGACCTGCTCCAGGTCACGCCCCTCCACGGCGGCGCGGCGCATGGCGCCCGTCAGCGCGCTTCCCAGGCGTTCGGCACGCAGTTCAAGATCGCCCAGCGCGCGCTCGAACGGACGACCGTCCAGTTCGACGCGATAGGCAAGGCCGTCCTCGGTCATGCAAGTTGCTCCCTGTCTGGAAAACTGCGCATCAGATCGTCAAGCGCCATGCGATCCAGCGTCCCAGCAGGCCGCCTGGTCCCCAGGACCATCGCAAGTTCGCGAGGCGTCATGCGCCAAAGCTGTTCGGGCGACAGCCGCAGATGCAGGAGCGAGACGCGCATCACCGCATCCCAGGGAAACGGTGGCGCATCCGCTAGCCGCTCCACTGCATCTGCGGCAATCAAGGGTTTGCGGTGGAGGCGCTCCCGCCACCGAAAGTCGCTTCCAGCAATTGGGCAACCAGTTCGGCGAAGCCGCGCGCACCGCCCTCGATGGTCATCTGCGCCACCTCGTCGTCGGTGAAGAGGTTGCCGCCACCACGCAGCCCCGCTCCGACCACGCGCATGATGTCCCGTGCGGACAGACCACCCGTGGCAAATCGATCGACGAGCTTGGAGAGGTCGTCGGCGCCGAATGCTGCTTCCAGCTCTGCCAAGGCACCGAGCGTCAGGCAAAGCACCCTCCGTTCGCCGTCGATGGATGCGGCGATCTCGCCCCGCCTCGGATTGGCGGTGATCTTGCGCAGCGTCATGCCTCACCCCCGAACACCAGCGCCCCGGCCGATTCCATGGCAATCTCGAAGGTGATCTCGCCGTCATGCCGCCCGGCATATTCCAGTGCCGTGATCTGGAAAGGGCCAGACAGCGTGCCGAAAGCTGGCACCACGATCTGCCAATCCACAATCTGGCCGGCGAAGAAGACCGTGCGCGTCAGCGCGTCGCTTTCCGCATTTCTGAAGAGCCCCGACCCAGACACCGAGGCCCGCTGCACGCCGGCGCCGGCCAGAAGCTCGCGCCACCGGCCGGCGGATTCTGAGTCCGTCGCGTCCACGGTCTGCGCATTGAATGCGAGGCGTTTTGCCCGCAGCCCCGCGACGGTCACGAACTGCCCGCCGCTCTCGATCTTCAGCAGCAGGTCTTTGCCCCTCTGCGCACCCATGGCCATCTCCAAAAATAAAAAGGGCCCCCGCGTGGGAGCCAAAGCCGTATCCTGCCGATCGCTTGACCGGCGTTCGCAATCTGATTCAGGCGCTTTCGGTAAACGCCCGTAAAACCATCGTTCCTCGGTGCAGACGGCTCTTCGCTATGCGCCTCATATCGGTCGAAACGACCCTCAGGCCCACCAGTCGAGCCTCGACGAGCGGGAACGCCGCGTCATGCAGCACCTGCCGCAGCCGCTTCAGGATCGCCTGAACCTCGCGCCTGCCGTTCTCGCCCGAATAGACGGCCAGCGTGACGCGGTGCTCCTCGCTGCAATCATCGTCCGTGCTCAATTCCGTTATCTCGAAATTGTCGAGCACGATGTATGGCAGACGGGCACCCTGGATCTGTCTGTCGAAGATGTCCGCCCCCTTGAGGCTCGACATCAGCTCAGTGTCGTTTCTCAGCGTTGAAACGATTGCCTGCTGCAAGTTGGATGAGGCACTCATGACAGTTCCTCGCACTCGCAGACGAGATAGCGTCCTGACTCATCGGGGTCGGTCACGGTCAGGATAAGGAACACCCGCTCGAACCGGGTGAAGCGCATGCCAATGGCAACATCCGTTCGGTGCCGCAGCGTCACTCGATAGCTTGCCGTCTGCTGCATCTGGGATGCCTGCTCAAGGTGCAAGATGCCCGCCGGTTCGAGCTTCGCCCAAAGGCCGGAAACATGCCGCCACTCCCCGGTCGAGCCGCCCTGGCCATCGTCCTCACCGGCCGGCTCTTCCAGATCAAGCCGCATGCGCAGATGCCCCGGGTCTATCACTGCGCCCGGCCTCATAGTGATCGCCGCGTCCACGGCGCGATCAGCCGGTCGTAGCCGTCCGGCACGAGCGCCGGTTGTTGCCCGATCGAGATACCGGAGCGCAACTCGTACATTGCGGCCACATGGATGAGCATCGCCCGCTTCAGCACGTCCGGCACATCTGCGCCGCTTTCGCCGAATCCGGCCCGAAACTCCACCTCGATGCCGTTGACGATCCGCGCCGGCGCCTTGATCGCCGAAACGATCAGCCGGGCCGGCCGTCGCGTCCGATCGAGCCGAACACTTGCCAGATCCACCTCTTCCGGCAGGCCGTCCGCGTCATAGACCACGACCGCCTCGAGGCGTTTGACCGGATGCCGGCGCAAAAGGATCGCATGGGCCTTCGGCCAGTCGTCCAGGAAAAGCCGAAAGCCCTGGTCCAGCAGAACAAGGCCTGTCACGCTTTCCAGATGCTCACGCGCCACGCGGATCAGGCTTTCGATCAGTCCGTCTTCGAGATTGGTCTCCACGCGCAGATGCGTCTTTGCCTCGGCAAGCGTCAGCGCTTCGCCGACGGCCGGGTCCGTCACGACTATCGTCATGTCCCATGTCCTTTGATATTGGCCCCGTCCCGGTCATTCCGGAACGGGGCATGCCGTCATTGCGGCCGTGCCTAAGCGGAGAACTTGACCAGCTTGATCGCGTCGAAATCCTGCACGCCACCACCGACGCGCTTGGTCGTGTAGAAAAGCACGTAGGGTTTCGCCGAATAGGGATCGCGCAGGATGCGCACGCCCGTGCGGTCGACGATCATGTAGCCGCGCCGGAAATCGCCGAAGGCAATCGGGGTCGCATCCGCCGCGATATCCGGCATGTCTTCGGCTTCGACGACCGGAAAGCCCATCAAGGCAGCGCGCGCCCCGGCCGTTGCCGGCGGCTGCCAGATGTAGTTGCCGTCCGCGTCCTTGATCTTGCGAATGGCCGCCTGCGTCTTCCGATTCATCAAGAAGGAGGCGTTCTGCCGATAGCCGGCTTTCAGTGCATAGATCGTGTCGATCAGCACATCCGAGGGCGCATCGGCATCCAGCGCGCCGGCGCTGCCGGTCGCCACGGTCCCGATCGAGCCCCAGGTCCAGGCGGCCTCCGAAACCGTGTCGTAGTCGAGGATGCCGCGCGGCTTGTTGACGCCGTCGCCGCCAATGAAGGCGGCGCTTTCCTGTTCGGCAAAAGCAATCTCGACTTCCGATGCGATCCACGACTCGATGTCGACGGCGCTATCCTCCAGCAGCGAGGCGGTCGCGGCCGGCATCGCATAGAGCTCCATCGTCGGGAACGACAGTTCGGCCAGCTGCGCCGTATTCGTCTGCGGCCGCGCAGCCGTCTCGCCGACCCAGCCGACAGCCATGCCCGAAACCGCAAAGGGCTTCTTCAGCACTGCACCGGAAACCTGCCTGACGGTTGCGATCGAGCGGATCGGCGACAGCGTGCTCAAACGACGGCCGATTTCGGTGTCGATCTCTTCCGGGACAAGAAAACCACCATCCGGATCGGAGCCATAGGACATGGCCTTGGCCTCGATCATCCGCAGGTCGCTCTCGTCGCCGCGGCGCACATAGCGCTCGAACGCGTCCTTGCGCTCCAGCATCTGCGCGCTCGTCGCTCCACCGATCGCCGGGCGGGCACGCTTCAGCACCAGTTCGTCGATCAGGCGCTGCTGGGCGTCCATCGACTTGGAGATGCGGTCGAGCTTTTCGCGCGTCACCACATCTTCCGCGCCGCGATTTTTCAGTTCGTCCAGTCGTTGCTCGTTCTCATCCTTGAACGCCTCGAACTGGTTCATGAAGGCGCCGAAGGCTGCCCCGACATCATCATCGGCTGCCTTGACTTCCGGTGCGCGCACGCCTGCCTGCTCATCCATGGTATCGTCCTTTTTTCTGCTGCATGATCTCAGTCGCCTGGCGGATGATCGCCGCCAGCGACAATTGCTTCCGGCCGGCCGCCTTCACCGCGGCCACCCGCGCCTCGGGCAACATCGGAAATGTCACCACCGAAATTTCCCAGAGATCGGCCTGAAGGATGCGGCGCACGTCGCGCCTGCGGTCCGCCTCTGCCCTGACGGTCTTGAATCCGATCGAGAGGCCGTCGATCGCACCGGCGCGCATCAATTCATGGATTTCCCGCGCGCGGGCGACACCCATCGCCAATTGGCCCGTCACCTTGAGGCCGCGCCGGTCCTCGGCGATCGACATCCAACGGCCGATGGGAATGTTCGGATCGTGCTGGAACAGCATTTTCACGCCGCCGGATCCGCGTGCCTTCAGCGAAGCCGCAAAGGCGCCGGGCGCGATCGCGTCTCCGCCCATGTCGATGGCATCGAAGACGCTGGCATAGCCGGAGAACCGCCCGGCCTCCGTCACCGTCTCCAGCGAAAGATCGGCATATTTCTTCTGTCTGCAGGCGATGATCGCGTCTGCACTCATGATCGTTCCTCATGTCTTGAATGAAGCCGCTTCAGCCGCCCGGGCCGGGCCTTGCTATTTCCAGCGCTCGGCCAGCCGTGCCAGAACGCCGAGCGCCCACCAGGCACAAAGGCTCGCGGCGGCTGAACCCATCAGCGTGATCTCGATCGACGTCAGCCGCGATCCGATCGCCAGCCAGTCGGACAGCGCCACGCCCACCGCACCGCCGAAGATCATCCCGCTGACGACCCCGATGAAAAAGCGCCCTGCGGCCTCGCGCCGGCTTTTTGGAAGAAGATAGATCAGCGAAATGATCGCACCGGCTATTGCACCGAGGCCCTTCGCGAGCAAAAGGCCGATATCCTGCATCAGGTCCGTCATCGTCGCTTCTCCGTTCACCCCCTGCGCGCGTTTCTGAGAGATCGATTCAAGCCGCTGTCGGTCTGAATCCGCCTCACCGCTCAAGTGGTTCGTATCCCACGGCTTTTCGCTTCTCGTCCTCGGTCAGGAAGTCAGCGCCCTGCAGGCGTTTCCAGTCGGCTTCCCGCTCGATCGCGAGACCCGCGATCTGGTCGGTGTCGAAATCGATGCGAATGTCGTCGCCGAACGCCGGGGAGAGCCAGTGCGTCAGTCGCGCGCAGATGCGCGTCATCAGCGGCAGGATCGTCAGCCGGTAAAAAGCGCGGTTCGCCTCCTGATAGTTCGCATAGGTGTTGTCACCTGGGATCCCGAGCAGCATCGGCGGCACGCCGAGCGCAAGTGCGATATCGCGGGCGGCACCGTTCTTTGCCTCGACGAAATCCATTTCGCGCGGCGTCAGCGCCATCGCCTTCCAGTCCAGCCCACCTTCCAGAAGAAGCGGCCTTCCCGCGCGCTTGGCACCGGAATAGCCTTCCTCCAGTTCCTCCTTCAGACGTTCATATTGCTCTTCGGTAAGGTTGCCGCCCTCTTTCGGCTGGTAGACCAGCGCGCCGGACGGCCGTGCCAAATTGTCGAGCAAGGCCTTGTTCCAGACCGCCGCCTGGTTGTGCAAATCGAGCGCCATCGCGGCGGCAGCGAGCGGCGGAAATCCCGTATGCGCATCGAGCGGGTTGAACAGCCGCAAGTGCATCAGCCCGCCTTCGCCCGCATGACCAAGCTCGATGCGTCGCTTCTGCCCGCGGCAGTTATAGTCGTAACCGGTGAGCCAACCGCTGCGATCCTCCACGGGCGTCACGAGATCGGGCCTGAGAAGATGCAGCTCACGCAGTCGCTCGCCGATCCCCACGGCCTCGACATAGGCATTGCCGGAGAGCACCAACTGGCCGATCAGGGCTTCGCGAAACTCCACGCCCGCCTGGCTCCCGTTCGGCGCCGCCAACAGCTCCAGAACCGGGTGGCGATCGAGCTCCCGCTCGCCCTCATAGGCGATCAGCGGCACCGAGGCGCCCGCTTCCGCAATCAACCGCACGCAGCGATGCCCGATCGGGTTACGCATGAAACCAGCCTGCGCCAGCGCTCCGAAAGATCGGCCCGACCATTGCGCACCGACTGTCTGGTGCAGAGCGACGAAGCCCATGCCGAAATGGCTGGCCTTGGTCTCGACAGCCGGCCGCGCCCCGGCCCCGGCTTTGCGCCAGGGCAGGCTGAAAGAGAATTTCATCTGTCGTCCTCGCTTAATTCTAGATCCCGCGCACCCGCGGCGCGCCGTCATGGCCGAGCATCAGCGCCGTAATCGCCCAGACGAGCGCATCCAGACGGTCCGGAGAGCGTCCGCCTGAAAGCCCATCCGGCCCGAAATCGCACATCTGGTCCTCGAGCTCCGGAAAGGCGCCTGCGTGGCGCACCCGACCCTGCTCATAGAGTGCCGCGACCGGTTCGGCACGCAGCCACTTCCCGCGCGTTGCCCGCACCGTCGCGATCGGTAGTTTCGCATCCACCGAGCGCAGCATGGCCGCAACCATGTCACCGCCCTGGTTGATTTCCGCGACGACCCGATCCGCTCCGAAACGGCGGTAAAGCGCCACCACCTGCTGCGCCCAGCCGGCGGGCGTCGCGCCCTGCACCGAGCCGTCGGCAATCACCACCGCGTGCTCCGCTTCATCCAATCCTGCAACGACGATTCCGCAGCACGACCCAGGGGCTGCAGCCGCAGCCGGCGGATCGACCGCGACGACGATGCGATTGAGCTTTCCGGCAAGTCGTTGGCGTGCCCGCTCGACCAGGGTCCGCGACCAGAGCGCGTCTTCCCGGTCCTCGATCAGCTCGCCGCCCAGTTCCTGTCGACCAAGACGGGTTCCGCCATATCGGCCTTCGATCGCGTCCAGGAAACCCGGCGCGAGATTGGCGCTGTTGTCCTGCGTCGCGATCCGCACGCATGCCGTCGTCGGGTCGGCCATGATCCGCTTCAGCAGCGGTACCGCGCGTGGCGTCGTCGTCACCAATTGTCTAGGCCGTTGTCCAAGGCGCAGCCCGAATTGCAGCATGTCGAACGTTTCGTCCGGATGCCGCCATTTGGCGAGCTCGTCACACCAGGCCAGCTCGAACTGCGGCCCGCGCAGGCTCTCCGGATCCTCGGACGAAAATATCTGAGCAACTGCGCCGCTTGCCCAGACCAGCCTGCGCCGCGACGCTTCGAAGCGTGGGCGATCGTGCCGCGCGATCCGCGCTATGCCCGAAACGCCGTCGATCATGACTTCCCGGGCATCGCCGAGCGTTTCCCCGACAAGCGCGATCCGCATTTCCCGGCGCGTGGTTCGCGACCCGTTCGGCTCGCGCCCAGCAGTAGTTGCCAAACCATGCACCCATTCCGATCCGGCCCGCGTTTTGCCCGAGCCGCGCCCCCCCATGAGCAACCATGTGCGCCAATCCCCCTCCGGAGGATGCTGGGCGGCCCTGCCCTGATAGTCCCAATCGGTATCGATGAACGTCTGCTCGTCCTGCGAGAGACCCTTCGTCAATCTTGCGTCACTGTTCGCCATCAGCGCTGCTTGTCACCCTCTCAAGCTTGATCCGTTCCGCAAGGATCGCTTCGATCCGCGCCGACACCCGCGCCGCCAGCCGATCCCGGTCGACATTCTCCCCCGAGCCCTTGCTCAGGACGTCGGCCAGGATCAGTTCCAGAAGTTTCTCGTGGGTCTTTGCGAAGCTCACGATCAGATCGAGGACCGACTTGATGTCGCGCAGCGCATCCGCGTCATCGCGGTTCGCCCGCTCTGCTTCAGAGCGCGCTCTGATCACTTCAAACGCACGGTATTCGCTCTCCAGCCGCTGCCACAGTCGATCCAGAAGCTTGAGGCCCCGCCGCTCCGCCGCCGTCTTCGCCATCATCCATCCAACCGCGCATAAAAAAAGCGCCGCAAAAGCAGCGCTGCTATTCTATTTCGATGTCTCGGAGCCGGACGTCCCGGCCGCCCTGCCCGATCAGCCGCACTTTTCCGACCGTAGATGAACCCTATCAAACCACCGTCACGGTGTCAAGGAATTTTTTCCTATCTTGAGCACCGAAGGGCTACATACAAAAAAGCCACCGCGGCGTCTGCCGGCGGTGGCTTTGGAGTGTCGGTCTGTCGACCGGCTCAGCAGTCGCTGTTAGCGCCAGTTGATGCCGTCGAAGGACTTCGGGTCGAGACCGATCGAGTTGAGCGCACGGGCGCTCGGCTTGCGGCCAGCTTCAACTGCGGCGGCGCATTCACGCAGGCCGCTCATGTAGGTAGCGAAGCCGGAAACGCGGTCACGGAAGCTGCGGGGGGTGTTCATCATCTTCTCCAAAAGGTGTCATTCACTGTGCAACAGCAATATGGGTTTATTGCACCGCAATATGAATGGCCGATTGCGTGAAGGAGCCGTGCGTCGGGCGCATGGGTTTCGGTAACAGAAGATTCATGTTCGCATGCATCCGCCCGCCGGACAGCGGCTGCGGGCGACAGCGACGTGCTAACGCGCCGTGTCAGGAACCTCGAAAGGCCATTCGACCAGATGGTCTTCGTACTCTTCCAGTTCCATCCCCTCCTCCGGCACCGTGCGTCCACGCACCGAAACGCCCGCTTCGTGCACCGTGTCGCGGCTGCCCGAAATCAGATGGTGCCACCAGTACAGGTCCTCACCATCGCGCACGAGGCGATAGCCGCATGTAGGCGGGAGCCAGTTGAGGGTACGCACCTCTTTTGGCGTCAGGTTGATGCAGTCGGGCACCTGAGCCTGCCGGTTTTCGTAATCGGAGCAGCGGCAGCTCCCATCGTCGAGCAGGCGGCACCGCACCCGCGTCCAGATGATCTCGCCGGTGTCCCAGTCCTCCAGCTTGTTGAGACAGCACCGCCCGCAACCGTCGCACAGGCTTTCCCACTCGGCCTCGGTCATCTGCTCCAGTGTTTTCACCTGCCAGAAGGGTGTGTCATTCATGCCGCGCAACTTTTCTTTAGGTCCGGCGCAATGCCGGATTGCTTGTTCTTTTCCGCAAACTGCGACAAAATTTAAACCTCAAGGGGCGATCATCGGCTGCGGCATTTTCGGCCGTGGGTCTGCCGGCTGCCATGTGCCGGTGGTTCGTGTACAGCGGGGCGTAATCGATCGTGCAGGATCCCTTCAGTCAGGGCAACAGACCACGCCGTCGCCGCAACATCTTGTTGCGGCTCGATTCGTGGCTCGATTCCACGCTCTGGGGCGCCGGCTCCGGTCTCGGCGAAACCTGGGAAGAAATCACCATCTTCTTTCGCCGCTTCCGCGTGCGCGGAACCAAGCGGGTCGTCGTCGAAATCATGGGCGAAGGCCTGACGCTCGGCACCGCCGGCTTCGTGCTGCTCCTGGCTTTGGCGCTCCCTGCCTTTGATGCAACCTACGGCAATTGGCGCGCACAGGACGATTTCGCCGTCACGTTTCTCGATCGATACGGCAATGAAATCGGCCATCGCGGTATTATCCATGAGGATTCCGTCCCGGTCGATGCCCTTCCCGACCATTTGGTGAAAGCCGTTCTCGGCACCGAAGACAGGCGTTTCTTCGAGCATTACGGCATCGATTTCGTCGGCCTCGCGCGTGCCATGGGCGAAAACGCCCGTGCCGGATCGGTGGTCCAGGGCGGATCCACGCTCACCCAGCAGCTCGCCAAGAACATCTTCCTCACCAACGAGCGCACCATCGAGCGCAAGATCAAGGAAGCGTTCCTCGCGGTCTGGCTGGAGGCCAATCTCTCCAAGAAGGAAATTCTCGGCCTCTATCTCGACCGCGCCTATATGGGTGGTGGCACATTCGGCGTCGCAGCCGCCTCGCAGTTCTATTTCGGCAAGCCCGTTACGGATGTCACGCTGGCCGAGTCCGCTCTTCTCGCCGGCCTGTTCAAGGCCCCAGCCCGCTACGCCCCGCACAACAACCTGCCCGCGGCACGTGCCCGTGCAAACCAGGTGCTCACCAACATCGTTCAGGGCGGGTTGATGACCGAGGGACAGGTCATCGGAGCACGCCGTAACCCCGCAAGCGTCATCGATCGCGGCAGCAAGGATGCACCGGACTATTTCCTCGATTGGGCTTTTGAGGAAGTGCAGCGCATCGCCGGCAATTTTCCCGAACATTCCTTGATCGTACGCACGACGATCGACCTCGATTTGCAGAAGGCAGGGGAAGACGCGCTGGAATTTGATCTGCGCCAAAGCGGTGCGAGCTTCGACGTCACCCAGGGGGCGATCGTGCTGATCGAAAATGGCGGCGCCGTGCGTGCCATGGTCGGCGGTCGCGATTACGGAGAAAGCCAGTTCAACCGTGCGACAAGGGCGCTCCGTCAGCCGGGCTCGTCCTTCAAGGGCTTCGTCTACGCCACGGCCATGGAAAATGGCTTCACGCCCAGTTCCGTCATTTCCGATGCTCCGATCACCTGGAACGGCTGGTCGCCCCGCAATTACACGCGCGGCTATGCCGGCTCGGTGGATCTGACGACGGCGTTGGCGAAGTCGTTGAACACTGTACCTGTGCGTCTGGCACGCGATCATCTCGGCACGGATCTCATTGCCGCCACCGCCCAGCGCATGGGTGTGCAAACTCCGGTGCGCACCGACAAGACGATGCCGCTCGGCACGTCGGAGATCACGGTGATGGACATGGCCACAGGCTATGCCACCTTCCCGGCGGGCGGCATGCAGGCCAACCGGCATGGCATCACGCAAATCCTCAATTATCGTGGCGAAGTCCTCTTCGATCATGGCCGCGATGCTCCAAAGCCGGAACGCGCGCTGACCGAGCAGGCGGCGCTGGCGATGAACACGATGATGGCGCAAATTCCCGAATGGGGCACCGCGCGGCGCGCCAAACTCGATGGCATCCGCACCGCCGGCAAGACGGGCACGTCGCAGTCCTATCGCGACGCCTGGTTCATCGGCTACACAGGAAACTTCACCGCTGCCGTCTGGTACGGCAACGACAATTTCACTGCCACGAACAACATGACCGGCGGCTCGCTGCCCGCAATGACGTTCAAGCGGCTGATGGATTTCGCCCATCACGGCATCGATCTGCGTGCGATTCCGGGCGTCGAGCCCGAAGCACCGGCCGCAGTCGGCGAAGCCGGTCCGGAAGTTGCAGAAGCCGGAGAAGTTCGCCCCGTCCGTCAACGGGCTTTGTCGCGCGAAGGCACGGTCATCCTTCGGCAGATGGTCGAGAGCTTCGGCGCCGATGAAGCCGAGCGTCCGGAAGGCGAACTGGCCGAACTGCGCGATCGCATCGATGGCGACGATCTCTGATCGATGCTTGCTTTGATCCTTGAGGTGCCCGCCAAAATCCGGTGCTGCGCGCACGAAATTGCCGTGCCATCGGACGGCCATGCTGTGCCTTCAGGACAGCGTCCATGATCGGTGCGCTGCGTATCCCCTTTTTCATCGGCCTCTCTCTCGCCATCGCGTTCAGCGGAGGCGTGGCCGCCACCAAGATCGCGCTTGATGCCGAAGACCCCTTCGACGTCCTGGAGATCGGGCCGTGGGTCGCGAACCCGTTGGCGCAGACGGCGGGCGCCAATCCCTATGACAAGGCAAGGCGTGCGCTCGGCGATGGCTCTGGCCTCGGGCAGGCAGAAGGCCTCGTCTTCCGGGCGACGACCGACTCCTCCGGCGCGCCGCTTCTGGCTTCCTGCGCCTATGTCGTCGGGGGCCAGGTCCCCGCAAGCCGCGTCTGGATTATGCGCCTGACAGGACTGTCCGGCGAGATCACGCACGCCGACCCGCCATTTTCGCGCGCCATGCATTCGGCGAGCGTTCTGCGCGGGCCCGATGGCGCGTTCGAAATCGGGCTGGGAGCGGAAGCGCGCTCGGGCAATTGGCTCTTCATGTCGGGAGACGGCCCGTTCGGCATCGAATTCCTGCTGTTCGACACGCCGGCCGCAGGCAATTTCGGGCTCATCGATCTGGAGATGCCGGAGATCGAGCGTCAGGATTGCGCCGATGCGTAATCTCGTCTTCGCCATTCTTGCGGGTCTCGTCGGCGCTCTCGTCCTGCATATCGTGATCATCCTCACCCTGCCGTTCTTTGCGAGTGATGACGTCTTTTCGCGCGTATCGTCCCTGCCGGAGAATGATCGCTTCCTGCCCGCGTCTGCGCTCACCGGCCAGGTGGCGTCGACGGACCTCGTGTCCGACACGCCCTATTCGACGACCTATCTCTGCCGCTTCGTGCTCGCCGACGCGCCGATCCATCTTCAGGCCGATGGCGCTGTGCCCTTCTGGTCGCTCGCGGTCTTCGACAGGCGTTCCAACGAGCTGTTCAGCATGAATGACCGGACATCGGAGGAGCGCGGCATGAACGTGACGCTCGCCAATCCTTTGCAAATGATCCGGCTGCGCGAAGGCCTGCCGCCCAATCTAGCGGGCAGCGTTCTCGTCGAAACCGATGTTACCGATGGTTACGTGCTGCTGCGCACGGTCGTTCCCGACCAGACCATGCAGGCCCAGGCCAACGAGTTCCTGTCGTCGGCCACCTGCCGCGAGGAACCGCTGCGCTGATCGAGACCTAACGCTCGCCGCGCGGTTCATCTGCCTTTTCGCGTGCTGCCTGCACGACCGGCAGGTCTTTGCCGGAACGGTCGATCCGCACGCCCGTGAACATCAGGATCGTTGCACTGCCGCATGGCTCCGGACGCTTTGCGCCCTTCTGCCGTCGATCCGTGTCTCTCAATGAAATTATCGCTGCCATGCCATTCTCCGTCAGTTGCCCAAACGGATGAACGCTGAACGTTTTCACCCAGGATCTGCCGCGCGCGGCGGCTTGCGAATCATCGCTTAAAAGCCCGTGCCCACAGTCCATTGCGCCATTCAGCCATCAGATGGTTAACACCTTGCTAAGCCTTTCTGTTTAGTCTCGGTTCATCACTTTTAGTATTGCGTAGGTGCTGGTTCACGTGTCCGATCGTTTTCGTGATCTCGAACTCTCAGGGCGAGCCGGCCGCAAGGATGCGGTGCTCTTGGCGACGGTTGCCAGCTTTGAGGCCATGCCCGATCCAAGCAAGCGCGATCTCAAGCAATTCGCCGATCTGTTCGTCCCCCTCTTCCAGGCCGCATCGGAAGAAGCCAAGCGCACGGCGGCTGCAGCGCTGTCGCGCGCGCCGATCATGCCCGAAGCCGTCGGCCGTCTCATTTTGGATCAACCGGTCGGCGTCGCCGCCCCGTTCATCGTGCACTCGAGCGCCATCGACGATTCCATGCTTATCGAAGCGGTCCAGAAGCACGGCGTGGCACATGCCCGCGCCGTCGCTCGCCGGCGATCGGTATCGCCGCAACTGCTCGCCGCACTGTCCGCCATTGCCCATCCGGCCGTCGAGCGGACGCTTTCACTTCGCGGCACGTCGGCTCCAGTGGCCGAGCCCGAAACCCGCGCGGCGGCAACAGTCGAACGGCAGGCCCGCGAAGAAGACATCCGCAACAAGCTTCGGTCGATCGTCATGCGCAACAAGCCGGACTACGCAGACCCGCCAGCCTTGCCGGCCCGAATTGCACCAGACGTGGAAACCCGCCTCATCAGGCATGTCGAGGAAGGCGATACGATCTATTTCGCCACGGCGCTCGCCGATGCACTGGCATCGCGCTTCGATCTCGCAGAGCGCATCATGATGGACGTGTCGGGCGCCCAGCTTGCGCAGACGCTCCTCGCCCTCGGCCTGCGCTACACGATGATCATCGCTGCCCTGGAGCGGTTCTTCCCTCATCTGGCAGACGGACAGGACGGCGAGCGCCGCTCGCTCCAGCTCCTGCGCTCCTGTTCATTCGTCGAATGCGTCGAGAGGGTCACCGCCTGGCAGCGCGCAGATTGGATTTCCAGGCGCGCAACGCATCAGCCCGTCGTTGCAGACAGCGTTCGTCGTGACGTGCGCGCGGATCAGTCGCCCAAGCGAAACGCCGTCAAGCGGGGCGTGCCGCTCAAGCGGGCCTGACGCCGAGATAGCGCAGCGGATCGTCCGCCTCGATTTCCACGATCCAAAGATCGCTGTCGAAACGACGCTCCTTGGCCAGCAGGGCCTGAACCTGCTCGTTCTCTGCTTTCTCCAACCGCATCTCGAACAACCGGTCCCCGGCTGCCTCGCCATCTTCGAAGATGGACTGTGGTGCCGGTCCGAACAGGCTTTCGGTACCGTCGCGGTAGCGGCATCGCACGAAGATCGCCCCGGCTTCCGGCGACCCGCTCGCCTCCACCGCAGCAAAGCCACCGTCTGAGAACACGCGGCGGATCAGTGCCGAGACGAAAATATCGCTTCTGAGACGCATCATGGGGCGTCAGAAAGCCCCGATTTCCCGGAGCTTGTCGAGAACCGCCTGATCGGGCTGGCCCGTCGTCGGCAGGCGGTAATCGCCTTGGAACTCGCGGATCGCCTGCCGCGTCTGGCTGCCCAGCATCCCGTCGACAGCAACATCGGCATAGGCGATGTTGACCAGTCCCTGCTGGATCCGGCGAACCGTCTCCATGTCTCCGGAGGCCGATCCACCGGCCGCGGGGATTTCGGCCGGCGGCGTATAATAGTCGCCGCTGTCGCGCGCGCCGAGCCCTGCAGGCGGCGTCAACGCCACACTTTCGTTCGGAGAGACGCTGGCCCGCTGAACAGTCGCCGTCTCAGGCCGAGCTTCAGGGCGCGCATCGGGTCGCGTTTCCGACCGCGCTTGCGGTTGCGCCACGGGCGGTGCGGCACGCTGGGCCGCCTTCAAGCGCTGCAGCGTACTTGCGGTCAAGCCGAGCCCTTCCGAGCCTGAGGCAGCGCCGAATGCGGCAAGCGCCGCCCGCGTCTGGGGTCCGGTCAGTCCGTCGACGGCCCCGTCATAATGGCCGAGCCGCGAAAGCTCCGCCTGAATTTCTCCGATGAGTGCCCGATCGGTCGTGGCCTGCGATGCAGCCGGTCGGACAATGTCGTCGACCGTCGTTGCGGCTTCGGGCGGAATGCTGGCGGTCGCCATGTCCCGGTCTTCCGGGCGTTCGATGACGATGCTCTGGACGCGCCTCGAAGGCACCGGCGTCAGGATGTCCTCGATCGTATCCACGCCGTCGTCAGACGCCGTCGCGGTTTCGGATGCCCCATTGTCGCGCCCAGCCTGTTCGATCTGGCGAGGCTGAACCTCGTCGGCCGTCATCAGCGGTGCCGGTCCCGGCGCGATGCCTGTCCTGGTCGACATGAGCGGTGAAGGGTGCCCGCCGGGCTGATACCATATGGCGTTTGCGGTCACGAAGCTGAAGACAACGGCAAAGACGACGCCACCGGCGGCAAGCGACGGATGGCGCGCGATGATCCGCCCGGCTGCGTCGAAAGTCCTCGACGCAAAACCAGGAGAGCGCCGCGCCTTGCGGCGGGGTTCAGGCTGTTTTCGCGGTCGTTTCAAGGACTTTGCCGGCATTGATTGTCTTCTTCTCCCTCGTGTTCAGTCGCGGTGGAAACTCCACCATACGCGCGCCGTTGTCTGCCTGTCGCTCGGTGCTGTCCACCCCTTCGGCCGGAAGTTCCACGGTCACGGCAGTACCCCGGCCGATCGCGCTGTCGATCACGACCCGCCCACCATGAAGGCTTGCGAGCCCCTTCACAAGGCAAAGGCCGAGCCCTGTGCCTTGGTGGCGTCGGGCATAGCCCTCGTCGCCCTGCACGAAAGGCTCACCCACCCTGCTCAGGATTTCCGGAGGCATGCCGATGCCGGTGTCGGAAACGGTGAGCCGGATCATCGCGCCGCTGCGCGTCGCATCGACCGTGATGACGCCGCCGGGCTCGGTGAACTTGATGGCATTGCCGATGAGGTTGATCAGGATCTGCTGCACGGCGCGCTGGTCGGCGTTCAACAGGCCAGCGCGACGGGCACGCGCCGTCAGCGTGAGGCCTTTGTCTTCCGCTTCCAGACCCAGCATCTTCACGCAGTCGTCGACGGCGGCGGCGACATCAAAATCCTCCTGGATGAGCCGATAGCGCCCGTTCTCGATCTTGCTCATGTCGAGCATCGTGTTGACGAGCGAGAGGAGATGCTCGCCTGACCGCTTGATCAGGCCGACATATTCCCGCTGACGCTCATCGGCGAGCGGTGCGAAATATTCGCGTGCCAGAATTTCGGAGAAGCCGATGACGGCGTTGAGCGGCGTGCGCATCTCGTGGCTGACGGCCGCGAGGAAGCGGGTCTTCTCGCCCTCTGCCTGCTCGGCGAGTTCCACCAGCCGCGTGCACTCGGCGCGCAGTTCGATCTCTTCGTCGACGATCCGCATGTGGGCGATGATATCGCCGACCTCGCCTGTCGCCAGAAGGCGGGGCGAAAGATCGATCGAGACGTGGACGAACTGCCGGTCCATCGCAGCGCGGTGCAGCCGCACCATCAGGCGTTCGCGCGCACCGCCGAGACGGATACGATCGAGCGCCTGCATGAACGGCAGTCGGTCCGAAACATGAATGCGCTCGATCAGGCCACGCGGACGGTTGGTGTCGATCCATTCCGCGAAATCGGCCAGTTCGTGGCCGCCGGCGCGTAGCACACCGCCCTGTTCGTCAAGCAGAGCGACGAATCCCGACATGTGTGCCGCCAGCGCGAAGTCGTCGGCTGGAGCGATCTCCTGCTCCTGCGACGAGCCATCGACCTTCTTGAAGCCCAGGACCAAGACGGGAAGCATTGCGCCCAACAGCGCGCAGGCGACGACGCTCAGGTCGTTGCCGCTCGTGTCGATCAGAACGACGGCGAGCGCTGCACCCGCGACCAGCGCACCCAGTGTCGCCGCGCCGAGACGCCGCGAGCCGGTCACGCCCAGCATCGCTGCGGCGCTCAGAAGAATGGCGGATGCGATGATGGCGGCCGGCAAGGCCGCGGCAGGCGCCGCCACGATTGCGACCAGCGGCAGAAGCAGGAGCGGCGCTGCAAGCGCGCTGGTCAACAGCACGCGCATCATCCTCACCTGCGCATCCATCTCCGGCCCCTCGTTGAGGGCTTCGTTGATGCAGGCGCTGGCGGCACGACCGATCATGGTCGCGACCTTGCTATGCATAGCGTTCCAGAATGTCACCGACGGGTCCGAACTCGTTACAAAAATCTCATCGTCTTGAGGCCGAGGTTGCACCCCCGCCCTTAAGGAATGGATAAGCGGAAAGGCAGCGGTTTGGACGAAAGCCGTCTATTCCCCGGAATTGCGGGACACTGTCCCGTAGAACCGTCGGTATGGTTAACGCTTGGTCTCGCAATCGCCCCCGATATCTTGGCCTCGCCCTATCTTCGGCCATGATTCCCCGGCGTCGAGAGCCAGATAATCCGGGCATTTGATACAATTGCCCCCGACCCGACTCACCACGTTCGCGTTTCTGCCGATCGATAAAATTTGAATCAAATTCGGCGGCGTGGCTCAAACGCGCATTTGAACCTTTGCGCTATGGTGCTTCTCAACAAGCGATATCGGGACGGTTCAGAAACCCGGATCGAAAAATGCGGGAAGGCTAAAACGATGGGATTTCTGCTCAAAGGGGCATTCTGGTTTTCGGTTGTGTTGCTTAGCCTCCCGCTTCTGGAAAGCGGAGATACAGGCGCCAATGAACAACCGGTGGCCGTCGGCGAAACGATCTTCGCACTGGGTGTCGCCATTGAGGATATCCGCTCCATGTGCGAACGCCATCCCGATGTCTGCGTCACTGGCGGCGAGACTTTGAACGCCCTTGGTCTTCGGGCTCGCGACGGGGCACGCATCGCCTACCAGTATCTCGACACCGCGCTTGGTGATGGCAGTGGCACCGCAGACCCGCTCGCGACCGGCACCGTTCTTGAGGCAGCCTCCGACGCCGCACCGTCTCTAGGCGGCTCCACGCCCGACCAGGCCGCGGTTGTGATGCCGCTTACCGTCAAGCCCTACACCGCCCCACAGCCGCTCGACTGAAATTGCCCGCCCTTTCCCCGTGATTTTCGGGCGCCCGTCGCCTATATCCGGCAGGACAATTGGGAAATGGGACCGATCATGACGCCGCTGCAGCAGATCAAGGACGATTTTGCCTTTCTCGACGACTGGGAAGATCGCTATCGCTACGTGATCGAACTCGGCCGAACGCTCGATCCGCTTGCCGACGAGGAGCGTGTCGACCAGAACAAGGTGCAAGGCTGCGCCAGCCAAGTCTGGCTAGTATCGCGTCGCGATGGGCCCGAAGGCGATCCGGTGCTGCATTTCCGCGGCGATTCGGATGCCCATATCGTCAAAGGCCTCGTCGCAATCGCGCTTAGTGCCTTCTCCGGCCGGAAAGCTTCCGAAATCGAAGCTTTCGACGCGTCACACCTTTTCGATGAGCTAGGGCTGGTCGAGCACCTGTCGCAGCAGCGCGCCAACGGGTTGCGCTCCATGGTCGCGCGCATCAAGGGTGAAGCCGAACGCGCTGCCGCCTGAAACCTATCACCGCGTGAAGCCATAGTGCCGGCTCAGTGCCGAGAGGCCGGACCGGAGCATGATCTTCGCCGACCGCGCAGGCCATTGGCGTTCGCGTTCCACCAGTTCCAACCCCTTCTCGAAGCAGCAGACATCCAGGACGACGCCGGAAAGCTCCGGTCCGATGGCCTGCACCGCCCTGTCGATGCGTTGACGAGCCGCCATCGCCGTATCCGAAATGTCGGCCGCGCCATTGGCCGAGCGTCCCGAGTTACTTGCGACGCTCGCCTCCCAGTTCGCGGAGATACGCGGCTGCATTTGCCCGCGCACGAAGTCTCGCGAAAGCCGCTCACCCGCCTCGCGCTGTCCTCCACTCAGAAATGCCTGACCGTCCCTGCCCTTCATGCGCGCGATCATCGCCAGCGGCGATTCCGACAGGTTGCGCGAGACGACGGCTCTCTGTCCGTTCACCAAGACCGTTTCCGCCTCGATCTGCCCGTGCTGGCTCTGGAAGCCAATATTCCCGCCATCGACACCGGCGCCGGCCAGGGCCCGCCGCGCGAAACTCAAGCCTGCGTCGCTGGTGCGTAAGCCATCCGTCTCACGCACGATCAGCCCTGCCCTCAGCGCCGCAGATAGCAGCTTCGACGCCACACGCGATGTTCTGCCATCGGGCGCCTTAAGAACGATCGCGTCCGGCGTCGTCTCCATCGTTGCACCGCCTGCGCAAAAGCGCACGAGCCTCAGCGTTCGCTGTGCCAGATCGCCTTTCGCTGAAGCCTTAGAAGCCACAGGCGCCCCCGTCTCGCTGGAAGACGGCAGCCGCAACGCGCTCGATGGAAGCGATGAAGCGATCGAACGCCGGATCGTCTCTCCGGTCCTCGACAACGTGGCACGCATGGCTGACCGTGGTCCGGTCCCGCCCAAATGCCAAACCGAGGTCGGTCAGCGAATAGCACAGCACCACATGCGAGACATACATCGCGATCTGCCGTCGCTGAACAATCGCGCGGCGCGACGCCGCCCTTTGTCGCCTGCCGTCTTTCTTCGGTGTCTGCGCGCCGGAAACCAGTGCATCCATTTCGTCCACCACCGCCTGGATCGCCCGGCACTGGTCTACAAGGCGGACGTTTCGATCCGAGGAAAAATTCGGCTGCGATACGCTTGGCCGGATGCGTTCACTTGTCGGTACGGTCAAAGTCTGGGGCGGCATGCTCGTCTCCTGCATATAGGATTATATTCTTAGTCCTACACGCGGTCCGGGGACAAGTGACTCAGCGTAAATGTGAAGAGAAGGTGCGCATGGCCACTTCGCGCTCTTAGGCGGCCTCTACTAGGCGGATTATTTTCCCCGCTCCGGAAACAAAAAAAGCCCAGTCGGATATCCGACTGGGCTTGATTCGGCGAGGCCGTGAGGCCTGAGATTACTTTCCGCGGCGCTTGCGCTTCTGGCCGAGGCCCATCTCCTTGGCGAGGCGCGAGCGCGCTTCCGCATAGGCAGGTGCTACCATTGGATAGTCGGCGGTCAGATCCCACTTCTCGCGATACTCTTCCGGGCTCAGCGTGTGGTGGGTCATCAGGTGCCGCTTCAGCGACTTGAACTTCAGGCCGCATTCGAGACATGTGATCTGATCGTCCTGGACGGAGCGCTTGATCGGCACGGCAGGCTTGGGCTTTTCGACAACAACAGCTTCCTGTCGCACTGTCATGTTGCCCAAGGCGTGATGCACATCAGCAATCAAGGCAGACAATTCGCCGACGGGCACGACATTGTTGCTGACATAGGCAGCTACGACCTCGGCCGTAAGTTCCACGATCAGTTCTTTATTGTCCATCTCACGCGTCTCTTCCATCGACTGCCCCAAAACCTCTATCCAAAACTCATTCAATTCGGTGATTCATCGTTGTTTTTCATATTATAACAGAAAGATAAAGTGGAAAATTGGATATTTTTCAGGTCCAATGAATATTTCATCGACCATTCAAGTTTCAAATCGTTACAAAAAGGATACTAGGCGCGCCTGAGTTGTACTGCTCTGTAAGACTCTACATCCGTCGAGCACCGAGAAATTGGGACGGATGACGAACGGAGCGTATCCAGCGCCGGTGGTGCAGCGAGCGGGGCCTACCCATAATGACAGGCGATCACCGTCGACCGGTCACTCGGACCGAGGCCCTGAAGCCGATCCGGGCTCGACCGGCATTTCGTTCAGCACGGTGAGCGACGACAGTGGATAACCCGCTGCATAAGCGGCACGTGCCAGAAGATGCGCGGAGATCGGCGCAGTCAGAAGCAGAAAAACCACGCCGGCGATCGCGCGCATGAAAGTCCCGCCATCCAGCGCGTGGATGCCGAGCGCGATAAGCAAGAGGCCGGAGCCCACTGTCCCCGCTTTGGACGCGGCGTGCATGCGCGAATAGACGTCTGGCAGGCGTACGATGCCGATGGCCGCCAGCAGCGAAAAGATGGCTCCAACGACGACCAGTGCAGCGGTCAACAATTCGATGACGAGGGTCATGACGCGCTCTCCTCGACCGCAGGTCGCTCGGAACTATCAATGCCATCGGATTGGCTGTTGCCGCGTTCGGCATTGACGAGGATGAATCGAGCGAATGCGACGGTCGCCAGAAAACCGACGAGCGCCAGGGCGATCGCGATGTCGACATAGAGCGTAAAGCCAGTATGGATGCCGATCGCGGCGATCAGGCCGATCGCGACGGCGACCAGCATATCGAGTGCCACGACCCGGTCGGGCAGCGTTGGTCCCTTGATCACGCGGTAGACGCACAGGAGCAGCGCTATACTCAGGATGACGAAGGCAGAGGTCAGAGACGCTTCGAGGATGGGGCCGAGTTCTGTCACCGGAACGCCTCCATGATGCGCCGCTCGAACCCTTCCTTGATGTCGCGCCTGATGCCATCGGGATCGGAGCAATCGATTGCGTGGATGAAGAGCGTCTTGTGGTCGTCCGAAACATCGATCGAAAGCGTGCCGGGCGTCAACGTAATCAGGTTGGCCAGCAGCGTTATTTCGCCGTCACGATCGACATCGAGCGGCAGCGCCAGAATACCTGGCTTCACGTCCAACTTCGGTGAAGCGACCAGCACGGCCACTTTCCAGGCCGACAGCGCAAGCTCTTTCAAAAACAGCGCGAGCAGGGCGAGGATGCGCTTCACCCTCGTCACGTAGCTCAAGGAGCCGACCTGCTCGCGGATGAGCATTAGTGCCAGAAAGCCGAGCACGAAGCCGAAGGCCAGGTTCAGTTCCGATAGAGAGCCGGATACGGCACCCCAGGCGAATGCCAGCAGAATATTGGCGAGAAACAGCTTCAATTCACGGCTCCTTCCGCAGGAAAGACCGATTGGATGTAGTCCGTCGGATCAAGCAGACCGGCTGCCGCACTGTCGCTCAGTTGCAGAAGCGTCTCGGGAAACAAACCGAAGCCGACCGTCAGGGCGACGAGACCGAAAAGCGGCAGGAGCGACGTCATCTTGATGTGCGTCGATCCCGGCACGCCTGCGTTTTCGGATACCGGCTTCCAATAGGCGTGAGCCCAAACGCGGCCGACGGCAATGGTCGTCAGGAAGCCGGTCAGAAGAATGATCGTCGCAAGACCGCTCGCCCCGGTGTCCAGCGACGCCCGTACCAGCATGGCCTTCGGCCAGAAGCCGCTGAAGGGCGGCAAGCCGGAGACGGAGAAAAACAGGATCAGCGACATCGCTGCAAAGAGCACGTTGCTTCGGTAAAGGCCGCCAAGCTCATTCATCGAGAAGGATTTGCCGATGCGGGCCGCGACGCCCGATGCCACGTAGAGCGCCGTCATGACGACCATCGAGTGAAGCGCATAGAAGATCGCTGCAGACACCGCCTCGGCGGTAGCAACCGCAATCCCTGCCAGCATAATGCCGATCCCGGAGACGACCAGATAGCCGAGCAGGCGCAGATAGTCGGTCTGTGCGAGCGCGCCGAACGCGCCCAGCAGCATCGTCAGTATCGCGGCCCAGGCGATCACGTCTGCAAACGCGTCGCGCTGCTCGGGGAACAGCATCAGCAACGTGCGCGCCAGCGCATAAATGCCGACCTTCGTCAGCAGGCCGGCAAAGAGCGCGGACACGACGACTTTCGGAGTGTGGTAGGACGCCGGAAGCCAGAAGCTCACCGGAAAAGCAGCCGCCTTCATGCCAAACGCGAACAAGTAGAGCGCCGCGAGCGTATAAAGCGGCCGAGCGTCGTCGACGTCGCGCGCCTGCAGGGCGATATCGGCCATGTTGAGCGTGCCGAAGACACCGTAGAGGTAGCCGGTCGCGACCAGGAACATGGTCGTCGCGATCAGGTTCAAGAAGGCGTATTTCGTGGCGCCATCCATCTGGCGATCGTCCGACCCCAGCACCTGCAGACCGAACGAAGCGATCAGCAGAACCTCGAACCAGACATAGAGGTTGAAGATGTCGCCGGTGACGAAGGCGCCGATCACGCCGGCCATCATCAGGAACAGGAACGAGAAGAAGCCGTAGCGGCGGCCGGTCGTGTCTACATCTTCGGCGGCGTAGATCGCGCAGGCGACCGCCACGATCGAAGCCGTGACCGCGAGGATTGCGCCCAAGACATCGACAGTGAACGAAATGCCGAACGGCGGCAGCCAGCGTCCCATGGTCATGGTCACCGGCCCGTTGTCCAGCACATGCGCCAGCAATGCGGCACACATCACGAACAGGCCGATCAGTCCGATGATCGCAGCCTTGGCCTGCAGCTTGGCGTTCTTGCGCACCATCATCAGCAGGGCACCGGCAATCAGACAGTACGGCACCGGCGCGATAACCAGCCAGTCGGCCAGCGCCGGCGCTTCCATCACGAATGCGCGGGAATAATCGATTGCTACCTCGGAAGGTCCGGCCATCTTGATCAGTCGTCCTTGCTAGTAGCCCAGCGGCGGCAACGGGTCGTCCGCGGGTTCGGCCAGACGCATGTCGCGGGAATCGTCGGTGCCCAGTTCCTGGTATGCGCGAAAGCCCAGCACCAGCAGAAAGGCGAAAAACGAGAATGAGATGACGATCGCCGTCAAGATCAGCGCTTGCGGAAGCGGATTGGCGATCGGAATCAACGGCGCGTCGAGGCCGGCGGGAATGATCGGCGGCACGTCCCGCGTCAGCCGGCCTGACGTGAAAATCAGGAGGTTCACGCCGTTGCCGAGCACCGCTACGCCCATCAGAATGCGGATCGTGTGGCGCGACGTCATCAGGTAGATGGCGGTCGCGAACAGCAGTCCGACGAAAATCGCGAGAACCGGTTCCATCAGATCTCGTCCCTTTCTTCCAGAGCGAGAGCAATCGAACCGATCGTGCCGACAACCGCAAAATAAACGCCGATGTCGAAGAACAGGACCGTGGACAACGGAATTTCAACGCCGAAGAAGACCGGGTAAATCCAGAGGCCGGTCATGAACGGCACCCCGACGAAAATCGAGACGAAACCGGCGGCCGCGCCGAGCACAACGCCGAAGGCGGCAATGTTCATCGGGTGAAAGTGGATCGCGCGGCGAACCGGCGCCACGCCCGAAGCGATGCCGTAAATCGCGAGGGCAGAGGCGGCAATCAGGCCGCCGATGAAGCCGCCGCCGGGTTCGTTATGGCCGCGTAGGAGCACGAAGATCGAAAAGACGATCATGAGCGTGGCCAGGTAAGGCGCGACAGTTCGGAAGATCAGTGTGCGCATGTCACGCCTCGCCTTCGGCCGTGCGGGGTGCGATCGGCGTGTTCACCGGCCGCGGCCGGCGGCGCGTGCGCACGCGCAGCAGCGCCAGGATGGCAAGACCCGCGATCGTCACCACCGCGATTTCGCCCAGCGTATCCGTGCCGCGGAAGTCGACCAGAATCACGTTCACGATGTTGGCGCCGTGTGCGACCGGGCGCGAGAATTCGTTGAAGAACTCCGTCAGCCGCATATCGAGCGTGCCCTGCGTGACCTTCAGCAGATACAGCGTAAAAGCCAGTCCGCCCGCGATCGCGATCGCACCGCCGACGATGCGTTCGCCGGTCGGGCGGTAGTCGGAGGCATTCAGCCGGAGCCGCGTCATCACCAGGGCCAGAATCACGACCGACAAGGTCTCGACCATGAACTGGGTGAAGGAGAGATCCGGGGCGCCGAAAAGCATGAAGATCAGCGCAACCGCAAATCCCTGGATCCCGAGGGAGACGATCGCCGTCACCCGGTCCTTGGCGACCAACACAGCGAAAAGACCGAGAATGCCGATACCGATGATGGCCAGTTCGTGGAAGCGCGCGTCGCTCGGCCAGGTCGGCCATTGCGGCAACTCGTCGAACATCACCATCGGCACGAGAAGTGCGAGCGCGATGAAGACGAACGTCACCTTCACGTAGAAGTCGAGCCGTCCGGGCTGCAGAAGCGCCGTCACGCGAAACGAGAAGCGGACGAGGCCGCGCATGAATTGGTCGAAGCCACGGTCCGGTCCCCACCCGATGGCCGCGAGAGCGCTGGCTATGACGGCCCGCAGCCTGTCGACCGCGAGATAGGCGCCGATCCCCACCGCGACGGTGACGATCGACAACAGAAGCGGCATGCCGATCGAAGGGATCAGGGAAATAGAAACCGGCGTCGCCTCCCCGGCAACGGCGGAGGCCATCGGCGTCGAGATACGGGCGTGGAAGAAGACCGACAAGAGCGCAGCCAGAAGACCGGCCGAGGCAAGCACCACCGGACCGAGCCACAACATCATCGGCCCTTCATGCGCGTGCTTGGGCGTCTGCACCGGCGTGCCGATAAACGGCTTCAAGGCAACGGCAAAGCCGATGACCAGCATCAGCGCATTGCCGACGATCGCGACCAGCGTGAAAGCCAGTGCCCAGGAGTTCGTGTCCCAAAGCGCGTAATAGATTTCTTCCTTGGCCAGAAATCCGAAAAATGGCGGCAAGCCAGCCATCGAAATCGCTGCCGCGAGCGCGGCTGCAAAGGTGATGGGCATTGCGGTGCGCAGGCCACCAAGCTTCGTGACGTCGCGTGTGCCCGCCTCGTGGTCGATCGTGCCGGCCACCATGAACAGGCAGCCTTTGAACAGCGAGTGCGCCACGAGATAGAGCACGGCCGCCTCGATCGCGTGCTCGCCGCCGAAGCCGGTCAGCATCACCAGCAAACCCAATGAGGACACCGTCGTGTAGGCGAGCATCAGCTTCAGATCGGTCTGCCGCACGGCCAGCAGCGTGCCGACGATCAGTGTCGTGCCACCGAAGACGGGCAGGATCGTTTCCCACGCTGCCGTGTCACCGAATGCGGGATTGAGCCGCATCAGCAGGTATACGCCGGCCTTCACCATCGTTGCCGAATGCAGATAGGCCGAAACGGGCGTCGGCGCCTCCATGGCGTTCGGCAGCCAGAAATGCAGCGGAAATTGCGCCGATTTCGTAAATGCGCCACCAAGCACGAGAATCAGCGCCGCCAGATAGTACGGGCTGTCCCGCATGACGTCGCCGGAAGCGAGCAGTTCCGACATGGATCCGATGCCGGTGACGTTCCAGACGAGAAGCAAGCCGGCCAAAAGCAGGAGCCCGCCTCCGCCGGTCACGATCAGCGCCTGCAGAGCAGCGCGGCGTGAAGCTTCACGGGTGTGATCGAAGCCGATCAGCAGGAAGGACGTGATCGACGTCAGCTCCCAATACACAAACAGCGTGAGGAAGTTGTCCGACAGGACAAGGCCCAGCATCGCTCCCATGAAGAGGAGAATAAACGACAGGAAGCGTCCGAGCTGCGGATGACCCTTCAGATAGCCGCCCGAATAAATGACGATCAGCGTGCCGATGCCGGTGATCAGCAGCGCGAAGGTGAGCGACAATCCATCGATGTACCAGGAAAAATCGACGCCAATGCTTGGAATCCAGGCAAAACCGCCAGAGATCGTCGCGCCTTCGCTCACAGCTCCGAGATGCGCCAGCATGTAGATGAAAATCGCGGCAGGTGCGGCTGCCAAAACCCAGGCGGCATTCTGCTGCAGTCGACCCACCAGCAAAGGTGCGAAAAGCGCTGCGATGAACGGCAGCAGCATCATCACCAGCGTTGTGCCTGCCCCTTCGGCACCCATGGTCTCTCCCGAACCTTGTTATCGTGCAGGAATGCCGCCGCAAGGATTGCGGCGAAAACGTGCGGGCCTACTTAATTTGAGGCGCCAACTCATGCAAGTGCATGATCGGCATTGTTGACAACAGTAGACATTAGTCGGTCGACGCGGTCTGCAAACGCGCGGACATTGTCTTGCGGCGTCGGATCACTACCTGTCATCAGAAGAGCACCGACGCAAGCAAATGGTCATCACATGAGCGACACCAAGACATTGAAAGTCGAAAAGTCCGAAGAACAATGGCGGGAGCAGCTGACGCCCGAGCAATTCCAGGTCACGCGCAAGCATGGAACCGAGCGCGCCTTTACGGGTCCGAACTGGGATCAGAAGGCTCCGGGCATGTACCGCTGCATCTGTTGCGACAAGCCGCTGTTCCGGTCGGAGACGAAATTCGAATCGGGTACCGGCTGGCCGAGCTTCTACGAGCCTGTCGAGCCCGAAGCGGTAAGCGAGCACAAGGACCGGTCGTGGTTCATGACGAGAACCGAGATCCGGTGTGCCGACTGCGATGCGCATCTTGGACACGTCTTCCCGGACGGGCCGCGCCCGACGGGCCTGCGCTATTGCATGAATGGCGTGGCGATGACGTTCGATCCCGACAAGGCCTGACGGGCGCTAGCGCCAGAACGTACGCTCACCATCCCTTTCGAGCCTGGTGTGTTCCGGACTGTTTGGCGACAATCGCTGGATATCGACGACGCCGGAACTTGTCCGGTCCGGAACAGCCGCAACGGCGAGAACAGCCGCGATCAATCCGCCGAGCCAAACCGAGACGAAAATCCAGCGCATCTGTCCTACCCCTCGTTGCTCGATCGGAATCGCATGCCAGCGCCACCACTGTCGATGCGGCGCGCTGAACCTTCGCTGATGGAGCTGTTCATCTCGGGTTCATCTCCGGTCGTTGCGCAAACGCTTTTCCAATCCTAACAGGACTGCTTCAGCAGGAGTAATTGAATTGACCGCCTTTAAGGATCTTCCACAAGCCCCTCGCGCGGAACGACGTCCGATTTCGGATACGCGCCATGGCGTGACCCGAACCGATGATTATGCGTGGCTGAGAACCGCCAACTGGCAGGAGATGTTCAAGCGCCCCGAGACGCTGGAGCCTGAGATTCGGCAGCATCTGGAGGCCGAAAACGCCTACCAGCGCGCAGCTCTCGCCGACACAGCGGTGCTTCGCGACGAGCTGTTCAAGGAAATGAAGGCGCGGATCAAGGAGGACGATTCCTCCGTGCCGTCGCCGGACGGCGCCTTTGCTTACGGTACCGAATTCGTGACGGGCGGCGAGCAACCGCGGTATTTTCGTGAAGCGCGCGACGGAAGCGGCCGGGAAATCATTCTCGACGGCGACGCGGAGGCGCAAGGACGGGACTATTTCCGCCTTGCCGGATCAAGCCACAGCCCAGACCATTCCCGCACCATCTGGGGCTACGACGACAAGGGCTCGGAGTTCTACACCGTCAAGGTGCGCGATCTCGCCTCGGGGCAGGATCTCGAAGACATCGTCGAGAACACCGGCGGCGGTGGCTCCTGGTGCGCCGATGGCTCGGGCTTCTTCTACACGCGGCTTGACGAAAACCATCGTCCTTCAAAGATCTTCTTCCATCGCCTCGGTACGCCAGTCGCTGACGATCGCCTGATCTACGAGGAGACCGATACGGGCTTCTTCATGGGCGTCGGAGGCTCGCGCCTCGACGATTTCATTTTCATCGACATCCACGACCACGAGACGTCGGAATTCCGCCTCTTACCGGCCAACGATCCGTTTGCCGAGCCGAAGCTCGTCGCGCCGCGCGAAACCGGCATCGAATACGACCTTACCGAAGGTGGCGATGTTTTCTTCATTCTCACAAACGCGGATGGGGCCGAGGATTTCAAGATCGTCGAGGCGCCGGTCCATCAGCCGGAACGCGCCAACTGGCGTGAAGTGGTCGGCCACAAGCCGGGCCGGCTCATCCTTGCGCATATGGCGTTTTCCCGTTTTCTCGTCTGGCTGGAGCGGGAAAACTCGCTGCCCCGCATCATCGTGCGCGACCGTGAGACCGGCGAGGAGCACGCGATCGCCTTCGACGAGGAGGCCTATTCGCTCGGCCTGCAAGGCTCGCTCGAATACGACACCGACATCATCCGCTTCAGCTATTCGTCCATGACGACGCCGTCGCAGCTCTTTGATTACGACATGCGCACGCGTGAGCGGACGTTATTGAAGACACAGGAAGTCCCGTCCGGCCACAACCCGGACGACTATGTGACGCGCCGCGTCATGGCGCCTGCGGCCGATGGGGAAACGGTCCCGGTCAGCCTGATCTATCACAAGGATACGCCGCTCGATGGCAGTGCGCCGTGCCTTCTCTACGGCTACGGCTCCTACGGCATCACCATTCCTGCGTCCTTCAACACGAACTGCCTGTCGCTGGTCGACCGCGGCTTCGTCTACGCGATCGCCCATATCCGCGGCGGCAAGGACAAGGGCTTCGGTTGGTACGACAAGGGCCGGCGCGAGCATAAGCTCAACACCTTCACCGATTTCATCGCAGCGGCAGATCATCTCGTCGCGGATGGGTTCACCAGCCACTCGAAGATCGTCGCGCAGGGCGGGTCGGCCGGCGGCATGCTGATGGGCGCTGTCGTCAACATGGCGCCGGAGAAGTTCGGCGGCATCATCGCGGCCGTGCCATTCGTCGATGTGCTGAACACGATGCTCGACGACACCCTGCCGCTCACCCCGCCGGAATGGCCCGAATGGGGCAACCCGATCGCATCCAAGGACGCCTATGATCTGATCGCCTCCTATGCGCCCTACGAGAACGTGACGGCGACGACCTATCCGCCGATCTTTGCGATCGCCGGACTGACCGATCCGCGCGTCACCTATTGGGAGCCGGCCAAATGGGTCGCCCGCATGCGCGAGACGATGACCGGCGGTGGCCCGATCCTTTTCAAGACGAATATGGATGCGGGGCATGCCGGCGCATCCGGTCGCTTCCAGCGGCTCGAAGAGATCGCGCATGAATATGCGTTCGCGCTCAAGGTCGTCGGCAAGGCCGCCTGAACGGGGTGCGTCGCGGTCACATCGCCGTGACGACCCATTTCCCTGTTCCGTCTGCTCCGCCATATAGAAGGCTGGAGTGCGCAGGACCCAGAGGAGAGATCCGATGATTGATCATCGCATGTGGAAGACCGCGCGCGTGGCGCTGGCCATTCTTGGCCTTGCGGCCGCCTCGATGGCGGCTGTGCCCCTTCCCCAGGCAGCCGCCCAAGGGTTTTTCGGCGGCCCATCCGGCGCCAACTGCAACGTTCTGCAGCAACAGGGCGGCAGTTACTGGCAGGGCTTCGTGCGAGGTGCTCAAGAGAGCGCGTTCACGGGGGACGACGGCATCAGCCAATATACCGACGCGCATTGCTTCCGCACCGAAGCCGAATGCGAGGCCTGGCTCTATGCAGCCCAGAGTTCCGCCCACATCGTGTTCAACCGGTGGTGCCGCTCCTATACGGCCTGACCGCACAAGGATGCGGCCGGCTCGGCATCAATGCTCGGGAATGGCTTTGAGATAAGCGGAGATCGCTTCCCGGTCTGAAGCCGGCAGCGTGGCGAGCCCGCGCTGGACGGCAACCATCGAGCCACCGACACTGTCGAAATCGGGCGTGAAGCCCGATTCGAAGAAGTAGGCGAGATCGTCCGCCGACCAATCCGCTACGCTTCCCGCCGGGGTGATGTTCGGGATGGTGCCCTGCCCGCTCGGATTGGGTGCACCCGCGAGCCATTGATCAGCTTCCAGTCCACCCAGCATGTCGCGCGGCGTGTGGCATTCACCGCAATGGCCGACAGCTTCCACAAGGTATTGGCCACGCCGCAGCACCATGTCGTTCGGATCGATCGACACATAGGCGCCATCCGGCATGTAGAGATATTTCCAGATTCCGATCGCGCGATTGACGTTGAACGGGAAGCTCACCTCATGGGGCGGCGCTTCGTTGTCGCTGGCCGGCAACGTCCGGAGGTAGCCCCAAAGGTCGTTGACGTCGCCGATGTCCATCATGGAATAGGATGCATAAGGGAAAGCGGGATAGTAGTTGCTGCCGTCGGGCGCCACGCCGCGCAGCATCGCATTGGCGAAATTCTCGAAGCTCCAGTCGCCGATACCTTCCGGACCGCTGGAAATGTTCGGAACGTGGAAAGTCCCGAAATCGCTTTCGATGGCATGCCCGCCTGTCAGAACGACAGCTGCGTCGTCTGCCTCGCTCTCTTCGGACGCCCCGTGACATGAGGCGCAGTTGCCTGCGTTGAAAATCAGCTCGCCATTGGCGAGATCCGGCTCGCCCAAGGCTTCGAACGCCGTCTCAGGCAGCCTGTCCGGCGCGGCAATGGCCCAGAGCGTCGTGCCCAGGGCTGCTGCCAGAATGACCAACGCGACCACGATGCGTGTCAGCATGCTCTTTCCACTTTCCTGTCCGTCGAGCCGGCACGAAGGCCGGCGCGACGGTGATGGTGCCGCCTTGTGCGGCGCTAGTCGTCAGATTGGCGGTAGTCTTCGTGGCATGCGCCGCACCCGCGCGTAAAGTCCTGGAAGGCTGGCTGGAACGAGGCAAG
Source organism: Rhizobium sp. EC-SD404 (assembly GCF_902498825.1). NCBI lineage: Bacteria > Pseudomonadati > Pseudomonadota > Alphaproteobacteria > Hyphomicrobiales > Rhizobiaceae > Rhizobium > Rhizobium sp. EC-SD404. The sequence goes on along the minus strand of NZ_LR701459.1, from coordinate 1,622,766 downwards.
GTCAGCCGGAACCGCGGCGGCAAGTTCTGCGGCCTTGGTCGACATCTCTTCGGCGAGCCGCTCGAAATCGGCCTTGTTCTCCCAGATGGCCGGAAGCGCCTCGGTTTCGTAGCCCGGCTCCGAACCTTCGGGGAAGTAGTCGACGAAGAGCGCCGTGTTCTCCGAAATCGTCTGCAGCGCCGCTGCAACGGCTGCCGGATCATAGTCTGTCCGGCCTCGAACCATGTTGCCCATCACGCCCGTCGCGTCGCCGACTTCATCCATCAGGTCCTGACGAACTTCCTGTGGCACGCCGTCCTGCGACAGTGCGGGATGGATCAGGGCCGCCGAAATGGAAAGCAGTGCTGCTGCGATGGCTAATCTGGACTTCATCGTCGATCTCCGTTGCTTTTTGCGAGAACTGGCACGTGCGGCCGCGGTCTGCGTGACAACCGCATCTTGGTCATGGGGTTGTGACGACACAACAAAAACCCCGGCCTGTATGACCGGGGTTTGGATCACATAAGCGTGTGACCGGCGTGACTTCAGCCACGCGCGCCCTGATAAAGCTCGTCGACATATTCCCAATTCACGAGATTATCGACGAAGGCTTCGAGGTACTTCGGCCGCGCGTTGCGATAGTCGATGTAATAGGAATGCTCCCATACATCGACGCCGAGGATCGGCGTGGCGCCATGGACCAGCGGATTTTCGCCGTTCGGCGTCTTCATGATTTCCAGCTTGCCGTTCTTGACGGCAATCCATGCCCAGCCCGAGCCGAACTGGCCGGTGCCGGCAGCGATGAAGTCCTCACGGAACTTGTCGTAACCGCCGAGGTCGCTGTCGATCGCCTTCTGCAGATCGCCGGGCAGGCTCTTGCCGCCGCCATTCGGCTTCATCCAGTTCCAGAAGTGCTTGTGATTGTAGTGCTGGCCTGCATTGTTGAAGAGCGCCTGGTTCTTGCCGTAGGAACCCTTCACCACGTCTTCGAGGCTCTGACCTTCGAGGCCCGAGCCTTCAAGAAGCTTGTTGCCCGTCGTCACGTAAGCATTGTGATGCTTGTCGTGGTGATACTCGAGCGTCTCCTTCGACATGTAGGGCTGCAGCGCGTCGTAGGCATACGGCAGGTCCGGAAGTTCGAAAGCCATATCGCTCTCCTTTCGAATATAGAGATTTCTAAATTTCAGTCCCATCGCTACATAGGCGCCGGGGCTCGGACCGGCAACGGTGCCGCTCACCTATTTGTTCCTTGCGAGGGGCCTCGCTTGCTCGGCGTCAGACCGGAAAGTTGCGGGCCCAGTCGAGGTAAAGCGAGCGAAGCTTCGCCGCGATCGGGCCGGCCTGCATTTCGCGGTCCTCGACCCGGGTCACCGGCACCACCTTGGAATGATTGCCGGTCGAGAACACTTCGTCTGCATCGAGAAAGTCGGTGACGCGCAGGCTCTTCTCGACAACCTCCAAGCCCGCGTCGCGCAGCAGCTTGATCGCACGTGCGCGCGTGATGCCGCTGAGGAACGTGCCGTTGGGCGCCGGCGTAAAGACAACGCCGTCCTTCGCCATGAAGATGTTCGATGTCCCGGTCTCCGCGACATTGCCGAGCATGTCCAGGACGAGCGCGTTATCGAAGCCGCGCCGCTGCGCATCGAGGATCGCACGCGCATTGTTCGGATAGAGGCAGCCAGCCTTCGCATTGGTCGGCATCGTCTCGATGGTTGGGCGGCGGAAGGGCGATACGCCCACAGAAAAGCCGCTCGGCGCGATCATCGGCGATTCGTAGAGGCAGAGCGCGAAGCGCGTCGATTCCGCCTGGGCCGGCACGCCCATATAGCCGCCATGCTCGGCCCAATACATCGGCCGGATGTAGACGGCCGTCTTGCCATCGAACTTCTTGAGGCCGTCCTTGGCCAGCCCTTCGATGGCGGCTGCCTCTTCGGTCGGGATCATGCCCAGCGCACTCGCCGATGCGTTCACGCGCTGGCAATGCAGATCGAGATCCGGCGCGACGCCATCGAACCAGCGCGCACCGTCGAACACCGTCGATCCGAGCCACATGGCATGTGATCGCGGACCGATCAGAGGCGGATTGCCCTCGTGCCAGTCGCCGTCAACATAAGTCCAGGTGGTCGATTGTGCTCTCGTGTCTACGGTCATCGTCGGTATCTCCTCGCTGTACAGCCTGCTTAGCGCCGGGTCGCCGCTACGGCAACCGATGGCCAAAGCATGGTCTTGCATTCCATCGCCCGACGCCGCGTGATACCGCGTTTCGATAATCGTTTCGCACTCTCAAGAAGCGGTTGCAGGAGTTTTCGATGACCCATGCCGCCTATGTATTCGACGCCTATGGCACTCTGTTTGACGTGCACGCTACCGTTCGCCGCCATGCCACGGCCATAGGGCCTCAGGGTCCGGCACTCTCGCAGTTGTGGCGCGCCAAGCAGCTGGAGTATTCCTGGGTCCGCAGCCTGATGGGCGCCTACCGGGACTTCTGGCAATTGACGGAGGAAGCGCTCGACTTCGCCCTTGCCTCGATGCCGGACGTCGATCGTTCCGTGCGGGCCACCCTGCTCGACGCCTATTTCAAGCTCGATTGCTACCCGGAAGTGCCCGGTGTGCTGAAGGCACTCAAGGCACGCGGCGCAAAAGTTGCGATCCTCTCCAACGGGTCGCCGGCAATGCTCGAATCGGCCGTCCGCAATGCCGCGTTGAACGACATCATCGACGACATCTTTTCCGTCGATGCGCTGCGCATCTTTAAGACCGCACCCGAGGTCTACGAGCTCGTCACCACAAACTACCGGGCATATCCGGAGGCGATCTCGTTCCAATCGTCCAATCGATGGGACATCGCAGGCGCCGCAAAGTTCGGCTTTCGGCCGGTCTGGATCAATCGCAGCAAGGCACCGGACGAGTACGCTGATCTTGCGCCATCTTTGATCCTGCCCAGCCTTTCCGGGCTCTGATTGGCGTGGCAGACATCACATCGCAGTGAATGGGAGTGATGTCGCGTGCTGCTGTTACATTTGGGCAACATCTTGCCCGCACTCCGACACAATGCGGGAACAAATCGGTCGTCATGTCATTTCGATAACGTTTTCTAACAGCGGGACACATGATGCAAAATTCCAACTCAGTCCGTGAGCGACGAGACCCAAGCATACTCGCTCGCCGCGCCTTTCTCGGCGGAGGGGCGGCGTCCCTGCTCGCTTTGGGCGGCTGCACCACGGGCATGTCCACGGCCATGTTCAATGCCGAGACAAACCCCCTCTATCGTTCGCCGCTTGATCGCGGGGCAGGCATTCCGCCCAGCATGAGCCCCTTCGCGTCCATGTACGCGCCGATGCCGCAGGAGCAGTTCCCGCTTCCCGCCATTCCGGTCGAACAAATGGATCCGGTCTATCTGCGCCAGCTCGTCCAGGATCCGACCGGCGAGCGCCCGGGCACGATCGTCGTCGATACCAACAACCACTTCCTCTACCTGACGCGCGAGAACGGTGAAGCGATGCGCTACGGCGTCGGCCTTGGCCGCGAAGGCTTCGCCTGGCAGGGCCGTGCCGTCGTCCAGTACAAGCGCGCATGGCCGCGCTGGACACCGCCGGATGAGATGGTCGCCCGTCAGCCGGAACTTCAGCCCTACTCCATCGCCAATGGCGGCATGGATCCAGGCCTCGACAACCCGCTCGGCGCCCGCGCTCTCTACATCTTCCAGAACGGCGTCGATACGATCTACCGTATCCACGGGTCGCCGGAATGGTGGACGATCGGCAAGTCCGTGTCGTCCGGTTGCGTGCGCATGCTCAACCAGGACGTCATCGACCTGCACGATCGCGTGCCGAACGGAACGCCGATCCTCGTGACGGGCAACCTGCCCCGCATGGTGGCACCAACCGTCGCCTGAACGTTATCGCGATAGAATCGAAAGGCCGGGTCGAGCTCTGCTCCGCCCGGCCTTTGTCTTTTCAAAGACCGCGCTTGAGGCTGCCGAGGATTCCGCGCACCAGAGCGCGGCCGATCTGGTTCGCCGCCGTCCGCGCCACCGTCTTCACGACCGTTTCGGTCACTGTTTGCCGCTGGTAACCCGATCGCGGCGCAGCCCGTCGTCCCGATGTCTTTCGGCCACGGGTGTCGTAGTCATCGGCTTCGTTGTCGCCGAAGCCCGGCAAAGTCCAGCGTCGCGATTCTGGAACTTCGGTCTCGGCTTCGGCCTCCTTGCGCCGCCGCTCTTCTTCCGCCGCCGCCACCTGTGCCGCGCGCGCCGTCAGGATTTCATTGGCCGATTCACTGTCCAGATCGCGATCATAGAGCCCCGCGACCGGCGAAGCGGCCATCACTGCGCGCCGCTCGGCGTCGTCGATCGGTCCGAGCCGTGATGACGGCGGACGGATCAGCGTGCGCTCCACCATGGATGGCGCGCCTTTCGCTTCGAGCGTGGAGACCAGCGCTTCGCCGGTGCCCAGCTGGGTGATCGCCTCGAAACAATCGAACTCTGGGTTCTGTCGGAACGTCTCCGCTGCGACCTTTACGGCCTTTTGCTCGCGCGGCGTGTATGCGCGCAGCGCGTGCTGAATGCGGTTGCCGAGCTGCGCCAGAACCGTCTCCGGCACATCGAGCGGGTTCTGCGTCACGAAATAGACGCCGACGCCCTTTGAGCGGATCAAGCGAACGACCTGCTCGACCCGCTCCAGAAGCACGCGCGGCGCCTCGGAGAACAGAAGATGCGCCTCGTCGAAGAAGAAGACGAGCTTCGGCTTTTCCGGATCGCCCACTTCGGGCAGCTCCTCGAACAGTTCCGAGAGCAGCCACAGCAGGAATGTCGCGTAGAGCCTTGGGTTCATCATCAGCCGGTCGGCTGCGAGCACATTGACGATGCCGCGACCGTCTACGGTCGTGCGCATCAGATCTTCGATCCTGAGCGCGGGTTCTCCGAAGAACTGCTCGGCCCCCTGCTGTTCCAGAACCAGAAGTCCGCGCTGAATCGCGCCCACCGACTGCGGCGAGATATTGCCGTAAATCGCAGAAAGAGCGCTCGACTGCTCGCTCATATAGGTGAGCAGGCTTCGCAGATCCTTCAGATCCAGGATCGGCAAGCCATGCTCGTCGGCGATCTTGAAAGCGATGTTCAACACCCCTTCCTGCGCTTCCGACGCGTCCATCATACGCGACAGCAGCAGCGGACCCATCTCGGTCATGGTGGTGCGGACGCGGTGCCCCTTCTCGCCGAATAGATCCCAGAAGACCGTCGGTGTTGCCCGGTATTCGTAGGGAGCGAGACCGATCTTCTGCGCGCGTTCCTCCAGAAAATCCTTGCTCACGCCTGCCATGGCGAGGCCGGCCAAATCGCCCTTCACGTCGGAGCAGAATACGGGAACGCCCGCTTCGGAAAACGCTTCCGCCAAAATCTGCAGAGTAACTGTCTTGCCCGTTCCCGTCGCGCCGGTGATCAGACCGTGGCGATTGGCGAATTTGAGATCGAGATACTCGCCCTTCTTGTTGGCATCGCCGGGATCACGGCTGGTTCCGATAAACAGCTTTCCATTCTGCAGCATGTGGCCTTGTCATCCCCTCGAAGAACGCCTGTGATCGTATGTTGCGCAAAGCTGATCCATTTGCAAAAGCTGATTCAGACGGCGTCGCGCGAGACCTTGCGATTGCAAGGGAACGCCCATATGACGTTGACGTACACGTCATCCAAGGGAGAAGGAGCCAGAAGATGGACGAACTGATTTCCCGCATCACAGCCAATGTCGGCATCGACGATGCAACTGCCCGCAAGGCCGTCGGCCTCATCCTCGGTTTCCTGCAGCGCGAAGGCGCCGACGGCCCGGCGGCAAAGATGGTCGAAGGCATCCCCGGTGGCCCGGAAGCGGTCGCTGAGCATGGCGGCGAAGCCACCGGCGGTGGCGTCATGGGTCTCGGCCAGCAGTTGATGTCGGCCGGCCTCGGCATGGGCGAAATCTCCGGCGTCGCCCGCGAGACGGTGGCCTTCGCCAAGCAGCATGTGGGCGAAGAGACGGTCGATCAGGTCGTCGCCTCCATCCCCGGCCTCAGCCAGTTCGTCTGAGCCAAACGCCCAGATCACGGCAGGCTCAGGTCCGGGCATCGTCCACGACCTGAGCCTGAATTTTTATTGGGAAGGCCGCTCCGGCCGGCCTCTTGTTCTTCCGTCGCGTTGCACGGCCGTCGCCGGCCCCATATTGTCCGCCTCGCGCCGCAAATCGGTGGGAGACGCTTCGATGACGCCCGATATTTTCGAAACCATGGCCTTCGCCCCCTCGTCCGCCGACGATTGGCGCGCTCTCGTCAAGCGCGCGCTGAAGGAGCAAAGCTTCGATGATGCACTCGTCAGCCGAACCGACGACGGCATCGCATTCGGCCCGATCGCGGGTCGTGTCCACGAAGCTTTACTGAGAATCCGTTCGCATCCAGCTCAGCCCTGGACGATTTCCCAGAGGCTCGACGATCCTGATCTGTCGCGGGCCGAATTGCAGATTGAGGCGGATGTCGGCGGTGGCGCCACGGGGTTGTCGATATCCTTGATGGGCGCCGCATCGGCCTATGGGTTCGGCGTCGATGTCGAGCAGCTCTCCAGGCATCTGGCGACGATCCGCGGTGTTCAGGAAATTCGTTTCGATGCACCGGCCAAGGATCTGGGCACGCTTCTGGAAGCGATCGAGAAGAGGCCCGAAGACGACGTCGCCCATGTCGATCTCGGCATTTCTCCGCTCGCTGAGCATGCGCCCGATCTGATTGCGCGGGCGTTCGATCTGGATCTCGATGGAACGGTCATGCGCGCCGACGGCTCAATCGCCCACAATGCGGGAGCGAGTGAGGCCCAGGAGCTAGGGTTCTCGCTGGCTGCAGCCGTCGAGGCACTGCGCATGGCGGAGCAGATCGGAATCGACGCTGACTCGGCGCTTGCCGCCACCGAATTCGTGCTTTCGGCCGACCAGAACCAATTCCTGTCCATCGCCAAATTCAGGGCGCTTCGCATCCTCCATGCGCGGTTGATGGAAGTGCTTGGCATCGAAGAGCCGTTCGGCGCGCATCTCCACGCCGAAACGTCGTACCGCATGCTTGCGCGGCGCGACCCTGAAACCAACATTCTGCGCAACACGATCGCAGTCTTTGCCGCAGGCATCGGCGGCGCGGATTCGGTGTCCGTTCTTCCCCACACGCTCGCGCTCGGCCTTCCCGATCGCTTCGCCCGCCGCATCGCACGCAACACCCAATCCGTTTTGATCGATGAGGGCCACCTCGCCCATGTGCTCGACCCCGGCGCAGGCTCCGGCGGGATCGAGCATCTCACCGGTGAACTCGCCGAAATGGGCTGGCAGGTCTTCCAACAGATCGAAGGCGAAGGCGGGTTGGCGCAAAGCATTACGCGCGGCCTCGTCACCGCGCGCATCGATGAGAAGCGACGCGTACGTCACGAAACACTGGTCGCCGGAGATCGGACGATCATCGGTACGACACGGTTTATGCCAACCCGCGATAGACCCATGAACGTATCGATGGAGCGTGATCCTTCCACCATGGAACGCGGTGCCCTGTCACCGGTTCGGCTCGACGAGACGCTGGAAGCTGGAGAAGCCGCATGAGCAAGCTCCCCGACTTCGCGAATATCGGCTGGCAGTCGCCCGCCATCGAGATTCCAACCGCTGCAGCCGGCGAGTGGCAGACGCCGGAAGGGATCGCAGTTCGGCAGACCTACGGCGCCGCCGATCTGGATGGGTTGCCCAATCTCGATAGCCATCCCGGCATCGCCCCCTTCATCCGGGGACCCTATCCAACCATGTATGTCCAGAAGCCCTGGACGATCCGCCAGTATGCCGGGTTCTCGACTGCCGAGGAATCCAACGCCTTCTACCGCCGCAACCTCTCTGCCGGTCAGAAAGGCCTGTCGATCGCCTTCGATCTCGCCACCCATCGTGGCTATGACAGCGACCATCCGCGCGTTGCCGGCGATGTCGGCATGGCCGGTGTCGCAATCGATTCCATTCTTGACATGCAGCAGCTCTTCGACGGCATCCCGCTGGACGAGATGACCGTATCGATGACCATGAACGGCGCGGTGCTGCCGATCATGGCGCTCTACATCGTTGCGGGTGAAGAACAGGGCGTGCCTCCCGAGAAGCTCGCCGGGACCATTCAGAACGACATTCTGAAGGAGTTCATGGTCCGCAACACCTACATTTACCCGCCGCAGCCCTCGATGCGGATCGTCTCGGACATCTTCGCCTACACCGCGGCGAAGATGCCAAAGTTCAATTCGATCTCTATTTCCGGCTACCATATGCAGGAGGCCGGCGCGACGGCCGACCTGGAGCTCGCCTATACGATCGCCGACGGCATCGAATACGCCCGAGCCGGTGTAGCAAGCGGCCAGGACATCGACGCCTTCGCGCCTCGCCTCTCCTTCTTCTGGGCGATTGGCATGAACTTCTTCATGGAAGTGGCGAAGCTGCGCGCTGCCCGCCTGCTCTGGGCGACGTTGATGAAGAAGAACTTCGATCCCAAAGATCAACGCTCGTTGGCGCTGCGCACCCACAGCCAGACCTCCGGCTGGTCGCTGACGGCCCAGGATCCCATGAACAACGTGATGCGGACGATGCTGGAGGCGATGGCGGCGACGCAGGGCCATACCCAGTCGCTTCACACCAATTCCTTTGACGAGGCGCTGGCGCTACCGACCGATCATTCCGCGCGGATCGCCCGCAACACGCAGCTCATTCTCCAGGCGGAGTCAGGCACGACGAAACTGATCGATCCATGGGGCGGCTCCTTCTATGTCGAGCGGCTGACGCACGACCTCGCCGCCCGCGCGCTCACGCATATCGAAGAGGTGGAAAGCCTCGGCGGCATGGCCAAGGCGATCGAACAGGGCATCCCGAAGCTCCGGATCGAGGAGGCCGCCGCCCGAACCCAGGCCCGAATCGACAGCGGCCAGCAGGCCGTCATCGGCGTCAACGCCTACCGGGCGTCGGAAGAAATCGAAGTCGACGTGCTCAAGGTCGACAATGCCGAAGTGCGCGCCCGCCAACTGTCCAAGCTGCAGCAATTGAAGGGCACGCGTGACGTCGGGTCCGTTGAAACGGCGCTCGACCGGCTCACCGAAGCGGCACGCTCAGGTGATGGCAACTTGCTGGCATTCTCCGTGGAAGCAGCGCGCGCTCGGGCCACCGTGGGCGAGATTTCCTTGGCTCTCGAAAAAGCATTCGGCCGTCACGTAGCGGAGGTTCGCACCATCTCAGGCGTCTACCGCAAGGAAATGGGCGGCGAGAACCCTGCCTTCGAAGAAGCTGTCCGGGCAGTCGAAGCATTTCAACGCGAAATAGGCGTGAAGCCGCGGATCCTCGTCGCGAAAATGGGACAGGACGGCCACGATCGCGGACAAAAGGTCATTGCCACGGCCTTTGTCGATCTCGGCTTCGACGTCGTCGTGGGTGCCATGTTCCAGACGCCGGAAGAGGTCGCCGACCTCGCGCTCGCGGAAGGCGCGCACATCGTCGGCGCCTCCTCGCTCGCCGCTGGTCACCTCACTCTGGTTCCTGAGCTTAAGGCCGCCTTGGACAAACGTGGCGGCGACGGCGTGCTGATCGCGGTTGGAGGCGTCATCCCGCCAGACGATTTCGAGGCGCTGCGTCGCGCGGGCGCCGACGCGATTTTCCCGCCAGGCACGGTGATCGCCGAAGCTGCGATCGAATTGATCGCAGCGATCCGAAGCAGGCCGCAAGCGGCTTGATCTTGACCGACAGCCCCCTAAGTTATAACTTCAGTTATCACATTGGAGGTCGCCATGAACGTTCAGGTACGTCGCATCGGGAATTCCGAAGGCATCATCCTGCCGAAGGAGGTGCTTGAGCGCCATGGCTTGAAGTCCGGCGACACGCTCGAGCTGCGCGAAGAGAACGGCGGGCTCAAGCTTGTTCCTCAACCGAGCGCCGAAGAATTCGCTCGCCGTATGGAAATCGCCAAGCAGCGGATGAAGAAGTATGAGGTTGCTCTTCGTGAACTGGCTAAATGACGATCTTTCATGACGTAGATTTCGTCATCGACATTCATCATGAGCAATTAAAACTGCATGGCGGTGCGGTTGGGACTCGTGATCCCGGCATGCTGGAGTCTGCCATTGCACGGCCGCTGCAAAAGGCTGCTTATGGAGATCCAGATCTCTGTCAGCTTGCTGCCGCATATCTCTACGGTATCGTCCGCAATCATCCGTTCGTCGACGGCAACAAGCGGACTGGATTTGTGGCCGCCGACGTATTTCTTGCGCTCAATGGTCTCAGTTTGGAGGCGCCGCAGGAAGACGTGGTCGCCTTCGTCCTAGGCGTAGCAGCAGGCGAAATCGATGAGGACGGCGCAACGCGGTTCTTTCGCGATCACGTCGTCCCCATTGCCGATTAACAGCTAGAGCCCGCCATCCTCAAACAAGATGGCGGGCGCAATTGGATCGTCAGGCGTTAGGCGGCCTTCTCCATAGCCGCCGGATTGGCGACCTTGTCGGCCAGCGTCGTCAGGTCCTCGTCTGTCTTGCCTTCCTGCTGCAGCGTCTCGTCGAGCAGCTTGGCGGCATCCTTCATGCCGAGCGTTTCGGCCCAGCGCTTCAGCGTGCCGTAACGCGCGATCTCGTAGTGCTCGACAGCCTGCGCCGCCGAAATCAGACCCGCATCGATGGCTACGGTGCCCTTGAATTCGTCCATGATCTCTTCGCCTTCGGCGATGATCCCTTCGATCGCGTCGCAGGTCTTGCCCTGCGGGCGCTTGCCAAGAAGCTCGAATACCTGCTGCAGGCGTTCGATCTGACCTTCGGTTTCTTCGCGATGCTTTTCGAATGCTGCCTTCAGCTCTTCCGACTGGGCCGCACGCTTCATTTTCGGCAGCGCTTTCAGGATTTTGCGCTCGGCGTAATAGATGTCCTTGAGCGTGTCGTGGAAGAGATCCTGCAGAGTCTTTTCTTTGGCCATAGGGGGCGATCCTTCTAAAGGTTGTGTCGCCGATTATCGGCGGCAGGCCCATCCAAGCTTCAATCGCGTCCGATGTTCCTCCCGCCCAGAAAATCTCTCTGCGCCTGCCTCGCGCCCCTGTCCCATAAGGACACAAAAACAACTGGCACGCCGCTTGCTGAGCTGAGAGCAGCAAGAAAGGCGTAACCATGATGAGACGGCGAGCGGCGATCCGGGCGGTGTTGGCCTCGGCAGCCGCGTGCACGGTTTCCGTATCGGTGCCGGCGCGCGCCGGCCAGCTTTTCGCGCAGGTCGATCTTCGGGGGGCGATCGACGCGCAGTCTGGCGGCCTGCGTGCCGGCACCGATGTGGATCAGGGCGCGCTGCTGAACAGGCTGCTCGCCGAAGCCGCGCCCGAGGGAAAACCGGTCTTCCTGCCGCCCGGCGTCTACCGCGTCTCAAACATCACTTTGCCCGCCGGCGCTCGCCTGATCGGCGTGCCCGGCGCGTCGCGCCTCGTCTACACGGGCGAAGGCTCGTTTCTTAACGCCGAGAACGCCGAAACGGTGTCGCTGAAGGGCATCGTCGTCGATGGCGCCAACAGCTGGCTCGACACCTGGGCAACCGGCAGCCTCGTGGCGCGCAACGTCATGCGGCTCGATCTCGACGAATGCGAATTCATCGGAAGTCAGCGTCACGCAGTGGCGCTGGAAGGTTGTGGCGGCGGCATAAGACGCACACGCATCTCCGGTGCGGCAGGCGTCGGCATCTACGCCGTGCAGTCCACCGGCCTCACCGTGACCGACAACCACGTCTTCGATTGCGCCAATGGCGGCATCCTCGTCCACCGCTGGGAGGATGGCGCGGACAATTCGATCGTCACCGGCAATCGCATCGAGCGCATCGGCGCCGCGGATGGCGGAACGGGCCAGAACGGCAACGGCATCAACGTCTTCCGCGCGGCGAATGTCATGATCGCCAACAACAACGTGTCCGACTGCGCGTTCTCGGCGATCCGCTCCAACTCCGGCTCGAATGTCCAGATCGTCGGCAACCAGTGCCTGCGGTCAGGCGAAACGGCGCTCTACACGGAATTCTCCTTCGAAGGTGCCGTCATCGCCTCGAACCTCATCGACGGTGGGGCAAACGGCATCTCGGTCGCGAACTTCAACGAAGGCGGCCGGCTTGCAACCGTCGCCAACAACATCGTGCGCAACATCGTGGCGCCCGATCCTTACGAACCGATCGGCCCCGGCTTCGGCTGGGGGATCGCCATCGAAGCCGACACGGCAGTGACCGGCAATTCGATCGAGAATGTCTCGAAATGGGGCATTCTCATGGGCTGGGGGCCCTTCCTCCGCAACGTATCCGTGACCGGCAACATTGTGCGTGCTGTACCGGTCGGCGTTGCGGTCACAGTCGTAGAAGAAGCGCAGCAGGCGCTCATTTCCGGCAACGTGATCGAAGGTACTCCGGAGGGCGCGGTCGTCGGCTTCCGCTGGGGGGAGCCGGCGACCGCCGACCTCACCTCGGGCGAAGACATGCCGGCGCACCTGACGGTGGAACGCAATCGCGTCATCTAGCGCGCGTGGAGAGCGACTGGCTTTAGCGCGTCAAAGCGTCGGTCGCTCTTATCTTGCCGACCTCGGTGCCGTTCCAATTCCGCAGGGTCTTGTTGGCCAGAGCATCGAGCGCGGCGTAGGCTGGATCTTCGGATCCCATCAGCCGTGCAAGCAGACCGGCGATCATGGCTTCGGACGCACGCGTGCCGCCATCGTCGCATTTCAGCGCAATGCCGAGCCCCTGCTCGGGCAGCACCGCGCAGAACACGCCCTCCGCGCCGGTCTTGGCGAATATCCGGCCGGGCGCCGCCTGCATCAGGTTCAGACAGGCACGCTTCGATCCCGACATGTAGAATGGCTCGGCCATGCAGCCGTCGATCAGCCGCCGCGCAGCCTTGGCGCGCTCCGCCTCGAGGCCCCGCCCTGTGAGCATTCTGGAAAAGCCGTCCGCCAACCTGTCCAACGGCACGGCATAGGTCGGAATGGCACAGCCATCCGTGCCGCAATTGTCCGTTCCAAGCTGCGTGCCCGTCAGCGCTTCCATGACGCCGCGAATTTCGCGCTGAATGGGATGGTCGTAACTGACGTATCCTTCTGTCGGGATCTCGGCGTGCACCGATGTCGCGATAAAGCCCGCATGCTTGCCGGAGCAGTTGTTGTGCAGAACGGTCGGCGCCTTGCCGCTCTTTGCGAGTTCGATCAGCACATGTTGATCGAACGGCCAGTGGCAGCCGCATTCGAGCACGTCCGCTTCGCGACCTGCACGCCGCAGCATGCTCGCCGCCAGCGCCACATGCTCCGCCTCGCCCGAATGGGACGCGCAAGCGAGCGACAGTTCCGCGTCGCCGAAGCCGAAAGCATCGGCAGCGCCGCTTTCGATCAACGGCAACGCCTGCATCGTCTTGACTGCGGATCGCGGAAACACCGGGCGCTCGACATCGCCGATCCCCAGCACCATCTTCCCTTCTGCGTCGACGACGGCGACAGCGCCCCGGTGACGGCTCTCGACCAGCGCGCCGCGCGTCACTTCGACCAGAACGGGATTTGACATGAATTCGCCTCAAGCTCTTGTTGGATGGGCGAACTGATAGGGGTTGGCTCGAAGCGATGCAACATGGACCTAAAGATCGGCAAACAGGGAGCCGTGCGCGTTCCTTGATGGCCATCATCGTTGCCGTTTTCGCCATTTTCATCGCGCCGGCGCTTGCGTCGGCCGCGTGGTGGGCAAGCGTCGACCGGCCATCCTCCTGGCGCCAGGCGGACTGGTCGGCGAGCGGCATGCTGCCCGACGCATCGTCTAATTCCGAAGCTGCGATCTACATCATGGCGGCGCGGACCGGCGGCATGAAGGGTGCCTTTGCCACCCACAGCTGGATCGTCATCAAGCGCGCGGGCGAACGCTATCACCGATACGACAAGGTGGGCTGGGGCCGCCCGGTTCGCATGGACGGCTATCCGGCCGATGCACGCTGGTATTCCAACCTGCCGGAAATCGTCGGCAGCGTGCACGGCGCCGACGCGGAACGGCTCATCCCGAAGGTGGAAGCTGCCATAACAGCCTACCCGCACCAGGGCGCGAACGGCGATCGCGGTTACCGCATTTATCCGGGCCCGAATTCCAATTCATTCGTCGCCCACGTCCTGCGCGACGTGCCCGAGCTTGGCCTCGTGCTCCCGCCCAATGCGGTGGGTCGGGATTATCTCTCGGGCGGGCGGTTCTTCGCCGTCTCCGATGACGGTCTCGATGTGCACGCGACACTCTTCGGCCTCGCCGGCTTTTCGGCGGGGTGGCATAGCGGCTTCGAAGTGCACCTGATGGGCCTTGTCGCCGGCATCGACATCAAGCGCATCGGCATCAAGGTGCCGGCCTTCGGCCTCGTCTCGGTCTACTAGCGTTTCCAGGAGAAGTGGATACCGGTTCACCGTCCGGAAACGCGAAAGTGCCCTAACGCCCGACGGGTCGCATCAGCCCTGCAACCGAGAAACCCCCATCGACTGCCAGGACCTGGCCGTTGATGTAGCTCGCCTGGTCTGACAGCAGGAACAGAATGGCGGCCGCCACTTCTTCCGGCAGACCGTATCGGTGCTGCGGCACCCGTTCCGACCACCTTGCGCGGTCTTCCGCCGAATGGGTGTCGATCGTCGTTTCCGTGTTGATGGGCCCCGGCGCGACGCAATTGACGCGGATGCCGCTCGCCGCCAACTCCACCGCCATTGCCTGGCTCATGCTGATCAGACCTGCCTTCGACGCGCCATAGGCGACGCGGCCTGCATTGGCCCTCATGCCGGAAACGGCGCTGACATTGACGATTGAAAGCGTGTCGCCCATCCGGTCTAGCGCTGCGGCGGAGGTGATGAACGCGCCGACGAGATTGACGTCGAGGATCTGGCGGAAAAGCTCGGCGCTCGTTGCTTCGAAGGTCGCCACACGCAGAATGTTTGCGGCGTTCACCAATCCCGTGATCGGCCCGAATTCCTCGGTGGCGGCTTCGAAGGCCTCCGCGATCTCTTCCTCGTCAGTGACGTCCGCTCTCATGCAGAACACGTCTTCGCCTTCGAGTCTCTCTTCGGCCGCGGAGATGGCGGACCCGCCTGCATCGATGATCGTGACGCATGATCCGTCGTCGACCAGCGCCTGGACGGTCGCCAACCCTATTCCGGAAGCGCCGCCCGTGACGACGACATGACGCTCACCGCGCATCTGATGCCACCGCCCTGCATTCCTTGCCGCACGCGCCGCTCATGCCGATGCCTCCCCAAAGGTGGAAACGGCACTATGGCACGATCCCTGCCGCAAATGCACGAACAGGGATCAACCGGTTGGTATTATTCGAAGACGATCGCCGGGCCGCCCTTTGCGCTTTCTTTGCGCGCCAGATGGTTACCCCAGACCTTCTCGGCGATCTCGCCGTAAATCTTGGCGTGGGGGCCATCGGGAGCGGTAACCGTGACGGGCGTGCCCGCGTCCGACATCGCGCGAATGTCGATGTGCAGCGGCACGGCGCCGAGGAAGGGAATGCCGATCTTCTCGGCTTCCCGTTGCGCGCCGCCATGGCCGAAGATGTCGTGCGTCGAGCCGCAATCGGGGCAGACGAAATAGCTCATGTTCTCGACCAGCCCCAGCAGCGGCACGTCGACCTTCTTGAACATGTTCCAGCCCTTGCGGGCGTCGATCAGCGAAAGATCCTGTGGCGTCGACACGATGACCGCACCGGCCAACGGCACCTGCTGCGCCATGGTCAACTGCGCGTCGCCGGTACCGGGCGGCATGTCGACGATCAGCACGTCGAGTTCCCCCCAGGCAACCTCGCGCAGCATCTGCGTCAACGCCGAGATCACCATCGGCCCGCGCCAGATCATCGGCGTCTCTTCATCCACCAGGAAGCCGATCGACATGACCTTGAGGCCATAGGCTTCCATCGGTACCAGCGTGCGGCCATTGACCGTCTTAGGGCGGCCGCCGATGTGCAGCAGACGAGGCATCGACGGGCCGTAGATATCGGCATCGAGAATTCCGACCTTCAACCCAAGCCCTTTCAGGCCCAGCGCAAGATTGACGGCGGTCGTCGACTTGCCGACGCCACCCTTGCCGGAGGCGACCGCGATGATCGCGCCGATGCCTTCCACTTCCGACTTGGCGCGTGCGGGCGGATCACGGCGCGGCTCGCCGGGTCCGGTCGCTGCACTCGGAGGGGGTGCAGGCGCAGTGGAACTCGCCTTCTTTTCCGCGGTCAGCGCGACCATGGCGGAGGAGACGCCGGGGATCGTCTTCACGGCATCTTCTGCCGCCGTGCGGAGTGGCTCCAGTTCCTCGGCGCGTGCGGCCGGCACGCTGATCGAGAAGAAGACCTTTCCATCGGCGATGAAGACGTCGGAGACGAGGCCGAGATCCACGATGTTGCCCTGCCCGTCGGGGCCCGGCACCTGCTTCAATCGATCGAGTACGTCTTCTTTGCTCGGCGCTGCCATGGCGTTGGCCTTCCCATTTCGTTTGGGCCAGAGCTAATGACTTCCGTCCGCCGATCCAAGTGCCGAAGCCTTCTCTTTTGGTGGAAAGCTCAGGCCAAATTCGCCTTGCGGCGCGCTTCGCGCCGGCGCAGCACCTCGTAGGCGATCGCGCCGAGGATCGATGCTGTGATCATGATGAGCGCCAGGGCGTTGACCGCAGGCGTCAGGCCAGTGCGCACCTTGGTGGCGATATAGACCGTCAGCGGCGTATCGAAGCCGCGCACGAACAGCGTCGTGTTGTAGTTTTCGATCGACTGCAGAATGGCGAGAAACGCGGCGGCGATCAGCGCCGGCTTCAGGAACGGCAGAAGCACGCGGCGGAACACCATGAACTTCGATGCCCCGAGGCCAAGGGCCGCCTCCTCCTGGGTTCGATCGAACCGCTGCAGGCGGGCTGCGATCATCAACATCACATAGCAGATGATGTAGCTCGACTGGGCAACGACGATCAGGAACACGCCGCCACCGACGCCGAGCTGGCGCCACAGAACGAGCGTCGCAATGCCGATCACGACGCCGGGCGTGAGAAGCGGGGAAACCATCACGGCATAGAGCGGGCCGCGCGCACGCTGATGCAGACTGGTGAGCACCAGCGCCGCTGCCGTGCCGATCGGTAGCGATACGAGAACGACGAAGAATGCGATGACGATCGAGGTCCACAGCGACTGCCACATCGCAGCGTCTGCCCACAATTCGTTGAACCATTGCAGCGTCGTGCCCTGCCATGGCGTGACGGTCGGGAACCGGCTCTCGTTGAAGGTCGCCGCGCCCATGATGACCAGCGGCAGGAAGAGATAGGCGAAGAACGCCACGAAATAGAGCGCGAAGAGCGCGTTGCGGATCGCGTCGCTCGCCCTCATTTCGCAACATCCGTCAGATTGACGCGCGCAAGTTTCAGCGTGACCAGAACGACGACAAGACAGAGAATGAGCAGCACCAGCGCATATGCCGCGCCGCGGTTCCAGTTTCCGCCCTCGAAGAACCAGTTGTAGATGATCTGCGTGAACCAGCGGCTGCCGGGCGCGCCGAGCAGCGCCGGGGCGACGTAGGAGCCGGCCGCCAGCATGAAGGTGAAGACGCAGCCTGTCGCGATGCCTGCCTTCGCGTGCGGAATGACCACGCGGGCATGGATGCGCCAGGTGGATGCACCCAGATCCTTCGCCGCTTCGATCTGCGCTTTCTCGAGGCTCTCGATGGCGTTGTAGATCGGGAACAGCATGAAGAGGATGTAGGCGTAGACCATGCCGGCCAGCACGCCGGTATCGCCGAACCAGCGCACCGGCGCATCGATGATGCCGATTGCCAGCAGCATCTCGTTCAGCGGGCCGCGAAACGCGAGCAGGATGTACCAGGCGAGCGTGCGCAGCACCTCGTTGATCCAGAAGGGGATCGTCAGCGCCAGCAGCACCAGCGCGGTCTGGTTCGGTGTCGCGTTCTGCGCGAGCCAGTAGGCGATGGGGTAGCAGACCACGAAGGTGATGAAGGCGACGAGCGCGCTCGCCCAGATCGTCTTGAAGAAGATCGCGCGGTGCACATCCTCTCCGACGAGATAGAGAATGTTGTCGAGTGAATAGACGTCGTCCGCACCGCCGATGGCCGATGGCGGCAGGTTCGGCCGCAATGCATAGTCGATCATGGTAATGTTCGGCGCCAGCACCATGCCGGCCAGCCAGACCAGCACCAGCGCGGTGAAGACCGTGCCGAGCCCGCCGCCGAACCGCTTGAACACATCACCCATCGGCGAGCACCACGGCATGGTCTGGCGCAAACCCGAAGCTGGCCGTCTCGCCCGGCTTCGGCGCATTGGCAAAATCCAGGCTGCAGACGGAAGCAACCAGCGGCGCTTCATCGGGAAGGCGCGCGTGGATCAGCGCGAATGCCCCTTCGAAATCGAACCGATCGACGGTTGCAGTGACGGCATTATCGGCGGACGCCGCTTTCAGCGCTTCCGGCCGAACATAGAGACTGGCCTTGCTGCCGACGGCGAGCGCCGGCCCTGCCCTGCCGCGCATCGTGCCATGGGCAGTCTCGATTGTGGCCGTCTTGCCGTCGATGGCGCGGACCGTGCCGGGATAGGCGTTGGTCTCGCCGACGAACTTCGCCACGAACGGCGTCGCCGGGTTGTCGTAGAGATCGCGGGGCGCACCCACCTGTTGCAGGACGCCGGCGCTCATCACCGCCACACGATCGGACATGGCCAGCGCTTCCGACTGGTCATGGGTGATGTAGATGAAAGTGACGCCCGTGCGCTTCTGCAGCGCCCGCAGTTCGGCGCGCATGTGCTGGCGCAGTTTCAGGTCGAGCGCGGAAAGCGGTTCGTCGAGCAGCAGCACCTGCGGCTCCACAGCGAGCGCGCGTGCAATGGCGACGCGCTGACGCTGGCCGCCGGAGAGTTCACCCGGCATCCGGTCGCCATAACCTTCGAGAGCGATCAGCTTGAGAAGCTCGTCCGCCTTGCGGCGTCGATCGGCCTTGGACGCTCCGCGTGCCTCCAGGCCGAATGCGATATTTTCCCAGACAGGCATCAGCGGGAAGAGCGCGAGCGACTGGAAGATCATTGCGGTCGGGCGCTGATCGGGGCCAAGCCCCGCCATGTCCTTGCCGCCGATCAGGATCTTGCCCTCGGTCGGCTGGAGGAAGCCTGCGACCATGCGCAGGATCGTCGTCTTGCCGCAGCCGGATGGGCCGAGAATGGAGAAGAATTCGCCACCTTCCACCGTGAAGCTGACATCGCCGACGGCGCGGGTTTTGCCGAATGTCATGCCGACATCCTGCAGTTCGACCGAATGGGACATGAAGCCTCGAAGGTTGCCGAATTCCAGACATGAAGGATGAAGGGCCGGCCTTGGCCGACCCTTCGAGATCGTCAGATCAGGCCGACAGGAAGCGGTCCTGATACTCGTTGCGCTTTTCGACGAACCAGGTTTCCTGGATCGGCCACCACCACAGCTTCTCCAGTGCATCGCCCGGATAGGCGTTGGCGAAGAAGGCCTTGGCGTCGTCGGACGTCAGGTCGGCAGCGCCGACGGCGGTCGAGTTGATCGACGTGGCGTTGGTATACATGGCGCCTGCTTCCGGCGTCAGGAACCAGTTGATGAAGGCGTAGGCCTGGTCGAGGTTCTCGGCACCCGTCGGGATCGAAACGCCTTCCATCCAGGTCAGCGCGCCTTCCTTCGGAGCGAGGAAACCGACATTCAGGCCTTCCTTGGCGAGCGCGGCAGCCGTGGAATCCCACGTCTGGCCGACGGCGCAGCCATTGACGCGGAATGCGCCCTGAGCTTCGTTTTCATTCGTCCAGAACTGGGCGATGTTGGCCTTGCGGGCAGTCGCCTCCGCCAGGATCACGTCATAGATCGCAACCATGTTTTCTTCGGAGGCGAATGCGTCGCGCATCGGCATCGGCAGGCGACCTTCGGCTTCCAGCCAAAGGCCGAGACCGACGAGACCGGAATGCCCGCGCACGGTCGCAAGACCTTCGGCTTCCGGCTTCCAGATATCGCCGTAGGACGCTGCACCGTATTCCAGCGGCATCTGGTCGCGATCGAACGCCACGCCTTCGGTGCCCCAGTCGGTCGGGACCTGATAGCGCTCGCCTTCGATGACTGCGCCGAGCGTCTCGGAACTCGTCCAGGCGCTCGGCAGGCAGCGATCGACTTCGATCTTGGAAATGTCGAGCGGCTGTACGAGACCGAATTCCACGTAGTTCGGGACGCGGTCGACAGTCGGCCAGATGATGTCGAAGCCGGCACCGTCATTGGCGCGCAGCTGGTTCAACAGCTCGTCATTAGTGCCGTAAGGCGTGTAATTGGCCTGAATGCCAGTCGCTTCGGTGAATGCGGCAAGCATCTCGTCGTTGAGATAGCCGGCCCAGGCAAAAATGTTGACCGAGCCGGAGGAGCCTTGCGCAAAGCTTCGGCGCGAAACGAATGGCGAAGCCAGCGACAAGCCAGCCACCGATGCCGCGCCCGACAGGATGGTGCGGCGCTTGAAGAAGTTCATGGACGTCTCCCCTTTTGATCGTCGCGGGCAGGACTGACCGCGCGTTGCCGATATTCTTGATCCGTTACAATCAGATGACAAGGCCCATGACGTGTGACGGATTGATGAGATAGTGCTAAAGAATATACAGCGGAAAGAAAAGCGTCTCTCAGCTTACCCGGGTTAATCCATGTTATTGCACGATCGGACCATTGCTCGCGAATTGACTTCGTAAGCTGTCGCTTTAGGTGCTAAAGCCCGGACAAGCTGCCCGTCGGAAAAATTAAAGAATGCATGGCCATCACGATCCCGCCCTCGTCGCGCTCTCGATCCTGATCGCCATCGCGGCTTCCTACACGGCACTGGACCTGGCCGGGCGGCTGAGGGCCGCCGCCAGCAATCGCGCATCGATGGCATGGCTCGGCACGGCAGCACTCGCCATGGGCGGCGGCATCTGGTCGATGCACTTCATCGCGATGCTCGCGCTGTCGCTGCCCGGCATAGAAATTACCTACGACGCGGCTCTGACGCTCTTTTCGCTGGTTCTGGCCATCGGCGTAACAGGACTCGGCTTTGCGGTCGCACGGAATGTCGATGGCGGCGTTCGGCCACTTCTCGTCGCCGGTCTCCTCATGGGCGCCGGTATCCTGACGATGCACTACACGGGCATGGCCGCAATGCGCATGCCCATGGAGATGCATTACGATCCCGTCTGGGTCGGCATCTCAGTCGTCATCGCCATCGGGGCATCGATCGCGGCCCTTTGGCTTGCGCTCGTCGAGACACGCCCCATCCTGCGTTTTGGCGCAGCGCTGGCGATGGGAGCTGCCGTTTCAGGCATGCATTACGCTGGCATGCATGCGGCGCACTTCGTACCTTCCCCCGAGTCCGAGCAGGCTATCACGGGCTTCGGACTGGACCATGCCAATCTCGCCGTAGGCGTCGCCGTCATCACCTTCGTCATTCTGGCGTTGGCGCTCGCCGCCGCCATCGTCGATCGACGCCTTGCTCAGATGGCAGCGCAGGAAGCGCACCGGCTTCGCCGCAGCGAAGAACAGTTCCGCGCGCTTTACCGCCATACGCCTTTGCCGCTGCATTCTCTGTCCAGCAAAGGCATCATCCTGGAAGCAAGCGACGCTTGGCTGCAGCTTCTCGGTCAGAGCCGGAACGACGTGCACGGAGAACGTCTCACCTTCTTCATGGAGCCGGATTCAGCGCAGAAATTTCTCGATCACGATTGGCCGCTTCTGTTGCAAGGCCAGGCGATGGACGACGTGGAATATCGTTTCCGCACGAAGGACGGCGTGCCTATCGACGTTTTGATGTCGTCGCGCTTAGAAAGCGATGGCGACACCCTGTCGATCTCCGGCGGCCTGATCGACGTGACGGCCCGCAAGCGTGCGGAAGAAGCGTTGCGTCAGACGCAGAAAATGGAAGCGATCGGCAAGCTGTCCGGCGGCATCGCCCATGACTTCAACAATCTTCTGTCGGTGGTTCTCGGCAATCTCGAACTTCTCCAACGCCGCTACGCGCAGGACGATCGGGCGACGGCCCTGATCGAGAATGCGATGCAGGGCGCGCGGCGGGGCTCGGTGCTGACCCAGCACATGCTGTCCTTCGCGCGTCAGCAGATGCTGCAGGCCGAACCGGTCTCGGTGCCACATCTCTTCCAATCCATACGATCCACGCTGCAGCGCTCGCTTGGCCCGCAGATCCAGTTCGACACGAATTTCGATCCGCAGGGCGCGACGGCGCAGGTGGATGCGCACCAGCTCGAAATCAGCATCATCAATCTCGCCGTCAACGCAAAGGACGCCATGCCGGACGGCGGCACGGTCCGCTTTTCCGCCACACGCCGCCATCTGCAGAGCGGCAACGTCGACGGCCTGAGGCCCGGCGCCTACGTCCGTCTGGACATCGCCGATGATGGAATCGGCATGGACCCGCAGACGCTGGCACGGGCCCGCGATCCGTTTTTCACGACCAAAGGCCTCGAACGCGGCAGCGGGCTTGGCCTGTCCATGGTGCATGGCTTCGCAGAACAATCCGGCGGCGCCTTGGTGCTTCAAAGCGAATTCGGCACCGGCACGCTCGCGACGCTCTGGCTGCCGGCAGCCGACGAAGAGGTTGGCGCCGCCGATACAGCGATGCCGGCGCATCAGGAGATTTCGCGGCCGCTCAAGATCCTCGCCGTCGACGACGACTTCCTCGTCCTGATGAACACCGTTGATCTTCTGCAGGAACTCGGCCACGACGTCATGGAGGCTTCATCCGGCAGCATGGCGCTGGACATGTTGGAAAAGGACGCCGCCATCGAGTTGCTCGTGACCGACCACGCCATGCCCGGCATGACCGGAACTGAGCTCGCCCGCGCGATCCGCCAGCGCCGTCCTGATCTGCCCATCCTCGTGGTGACCGGCTACGCGGAAATTCCCGAAAACGAGCAGCTCAAACTGCCGATGCTCGGCAAGCCGTTCACGCACGACCAGCTGAGGGACGCGGTGACGAGCGCGCTCATGAAGGGGCCAGATCCCCAGGCCGCAGCGACGACGCTGACGTCTATCCACTAAAAAAATGACCGTGGGCCACTGAAATAGAAATGTCGGCGTCGCGCGCTCTGATCGGCGACTGATTGCGCTGCAGCTTGTTGAATCAGCGCCTGATGACGGTATCCATCGCCATTTCGCGACCATGCGAAACGGGATGAGACAGCCCGAAAAACTATGTGTCTAGCGGGCGATTTCTTAATGATTTAGCTGATAAGCATATTCAATTATGCTGCTTCGGAGACATCAGCTGGTCCTACAGCGCGATAAGCGAATGCGTCTGCTCGTTGCATTAGCGATCGCAACGGCATGGGTCGTCTGCAGTGCGCAGACGGCTCGCTCAAACCCATCTCCAGACGATTTCTACGTGCGCGACGATCGCGGTGGATATGTCGCCCTCTATGCGATCAAGGTGAAACAGTTGATCCGATCGGACCGCCAAGTCCGGTTTGTCGGTCGGTGTGATTCGGCCTGTACGCTCTACCTAGCCATTCCAGAAACACGCGCTTGCGTCGTCGAAAATGCCGTTTTCGGATTTCACCTTCCTCATGGGGGAAACCCAAAAGCCAATGAGGCAGTCGCCCAGATGATGCTGAGCTCCTACCCCAATTGGGTGCGTGATTGGATTTCGGATCACGGCGGACTGACGCAGCATCTGAAGTCCATGGGGTACGACTACGCCCGGCAATTTCTGCCAGATTGCCGGACGTTGTAGCGCGCTCAAGAAGCGCTTCCCCGCACCGCCGAGCTTTACCTTTCAGTCTCCATAACCTCCGCGACCACCACCATGGCCGCCGCCATGGCCACCATCATGACCGCCACCATAGCCTCCGCCGTGACCACCACCGTGGCCACCATCATCGCCACCACCGTGGCCACCATCATCGCCACCACCGTGGCCACCATCATCGCCACCACCGTGACCACCATCATCGCCACCCCCGTGGCCGCCGCCATGGCCTCCACCGTGACCACCACCATGGCCTCCATCATCGCCACCCCCGTGGCCGCCGCCATGGCCTCCGCCGTGACCACCACCGTGGCCGCCGTCATCGCCACCACCGTGACCACCACCATGGCCTCCATCATCGCCACCACCGTGACCACCACCATGGCCTCCATCATCGCCACCCCCGTGGCCGCCGCCATGGCCTCCGCCGTGACCACCACCGTGGCCGCCGTCGTCGCCACCACCGTGGCCGCCGTCACCATCACCATCACCGGGACCGTCGCCATCACCGGGACCGTCGCCACCCCCTGGGCCATCACCATCGCCTGGGCCGTCACCATCGCCAGGCCCGTCGCCATCTCCGTCGCCGGGACCTTCACCGTCCCCGCCGTCGTCACCGCCATCACCGGGGCCGCCGTCATCCCCGGGGCCGCCGTCCTCCCCGGGGCCGCCGTCATTCCCGCCGTCATTCCCGTTGCCGGGCTGGTCGGAATTTTCCCCACCATTCGCGTTCTCCGCTTGGGCAGTCGACGCGACGACGTTGCAGGGCGTTCTCGCTCGCCGATACTGATCGAGAAAGTCCTCCAGCATCGCTGATGAACCGCTATCGAGAGCGGCCTGGCAAGCCTGGTCCGCCGCCAGGCGCCACTCCGCCGTCGTAAACATCTGACTATGAGCAGCAATACTACTGCCCATCAGCACAACACCACCGAGCGCCGCAGCGCGTGCGAATTTAAGTCTGCCGATCGCCATTTTATCTGATCCTAATAATCGCCAAGCATAATTGCCTGATCGAGCCGCATGCATCATGTCGGTTTACCCCTCGGACTTTCATCAGAGGCGGGAAATACTTGAGCGTGCGGGGATCATCCCGTCAGACGGGCTTTTTATCGAGCATACAAGGTCGCGTTGTATTGGAGCACTTGGACGTAAGTGAATGGCGACCTTGAGGATCGGCAATCGACGACCTTGGTCTGATCGGAATGGTCACTTTTGCGGAATTTTGTCCGACGACCCCGTCTCGGAGTTGCGAAAGACCTGTTGCAGATCCGGCGCTGACAGCTGTCAGCATGGGTAGAGATGCAAGTGCCGGAGGCTTCTCGCCGCATAAGCGAAATTTGAACCTGATTGACGCGTTGAGTTCAACGCCGGCCTGTGGCCGTTGTCGTCAGGCAGCTGCGGGGTCAAACGTCCAGAAGCACCGATGACGTTCGCGCAAAGGCGCCAAAAAACGGGATCAAACAGGCGGGAAATGATGGTCGGAGTGGCAGGATTTGAACCTGCGACCCCCTCGTCCCGAACGAGGTGCGCTACCAGGCTGCGCTACACTCCGACATGGCCCGAAGGCCCGGTTTCACTAGCGATTTGGTCTGTTCGATGCAAGCCGGAAAATCACGGTTGGAGGAAATTCGGTGCATCTCGGCTGCTCATTCCATCGGTTTGCGCAGCATGAGCGCCGAGCGTTTGCATGTGGCGATCGATTCATCCTTCTGGTTGAACCCTTCATGCCAAAAAATCACAACCCCGCATTCCGGCCTGGAGCGGCTTTCGCGCATCTCGTGCACGGTCGAGCGCACATGCACAGTGTCGCCGTGGAAGAGCGGCCTTGGAAAACGCACCTCGTCCCATCCAAGGTTCGCAACCGTCGTGCCCAGGGTGGTGTCGCCCACCGAAATGCCCACGATCAGCCCCAGCGTGAACGCGCTGTTGACGATCCGTTGGCCGAATTCCGTCTGCGTCTGGCAATAGTGCTCATCGAGATGCAGTGCCGCAGGATTATGGGTCATCGCCGAGAACAGAACATTGTCCATCTCGGTGACAGTGCGACGGATCGCATGATCGAACGTCATGCCGACGCTGAATTGCTCGTAGAAAAGACCGGCCATGACGACCTCCATCATCCATTGTCGCCAACAGGCTTAAGCTGTTGGGACAAATCGGGGAAGTGTCGATCAATCTGGAAATGGCTGGGGCGCCTGGATTCGAACCAGGGATGGCGGTACCAAAAACCGCTGCCTTACCGCTTGGCTACGCCCCAATGGCGGCTTGCCCTTCGGGCAATGCGACCGTGGCCGGTTTACCTTGATCCCGGCAGGAATCAAGAGCGGATCACAAATTTCACAGGGTCGATCGCGGGCGGGATGCCGCGTCGAGGAATACCTCCTCGATCCGCGGCAGGCGCTTGATCAGGCCTGGATCACAACGACGCGGCTGCCGGTCGGAACGCGCTCGTAAAGATCGATCACGTCGTGGTTCAGCATGCGCACGCAGCCGCTCGACATGGCCTGGCCGATGGACCGCGGCTGGTTGGTGCCGTGGATACGGAACATGGTGTCGCGGCCATTGCGATAAAGATAGAGCGCACGCGCGCCGAGCGGGTTGGTCGGGCCGCCAGGAACACCGGAGGCGAACTGAAGATTGCGCGAATCGCGCCGGATCATATTGGCCGTCGGGGTCCAGCTCGGCCATTCGGCCTTGCGTCCGACGGTGGCGTTGCCCCGCAAAGCGAGCCCTTCGCGTCCGACGCCGATGCCATAGCGAAGCGCCCTGCCGCCGCCCAGCACGTAGTAGAGCCGGCGTTCAGGGGTGTTGACCACGACGGTACCGGCCTCGTAGTCGCCGTCGAAGGCGACTTCCTGGCGGCGCAGCTCCGGGTCGATCTCCTGCAGCGGCACGGCATCGAGGGGGAACCGCTCTTCCGGCAGCGCCGCATAGTTCAGCCGGGCCGTCTGATATTCCGACGACGCGGTGCAGGCGCCCAGGAAGAGTGGCATCCCGAAAAGAATGCCTCTGCGTGTGATCGACATAGTGCCCCCAAATAACCTTGATCCCCGTAATCGTTAACTGAATACGGGGTCGTGGTTAACGCTTGGTTTCGATGGAAGCAGTCACTTATCGTTGCCGCATCCATCCCGTCCGTTCTACATCGAGCGGCTACAGCAGACCTTTGGCCTTCAAGGCGGCTTCGATCTCGGCGGCCAGTTCCTCCGGCGTGCGACCCTTGACGCGCAGATGCACATCGGCCGCATCCGGGGCTTCGTAGGGCTCGTCCACGCCGGTGAAGTGCTTCAACTCACCCTCGAGCGCAAGCTTGTAAAAGCCCTTCGGGTCGCGCTGCATGCAGTCCTCGAGGTCGGCATCGACGAAGATTTCGAGGAATGCGTTGTCTCCGGCGATATCGCGGGCAATCTGGCGTTCTTCCCGCAGCGGCGAGATGAAGGACGCCATGACGACCAGGCCGGCATCGGCCATCAACTTCGCCACATGGGCAATGCGCTGCACTTCCTCGCGACGGCTTGCCGCGTCGAAACCAAGACCGCGATTGAGGCCCTGGCGCGTGTTGGCGCCATCCAGCACATAGGTGTGCAACCCAAGGCCATGCAGGCGCCGCTCGAGCGTGTTGGCGATCGTGCTCTTGCCTGCGCCTGAAAGCCCGGTGAACCAGAGGATCGCCGGTTTCTGGTGCTTTATGGCGGCGCGGTCCTTCTGCGTCACGTCGAAGAGGCGGTGCTGCCCTGCAGACCCATTCGCCTGTGCCGTGATCATGCCGGCCGCAACCGTCTGGTTGGATATGCGGTCGATCAGGATGAAGGCGCCTGTCGCGCGGTTGGCACGATATGGATCGAAGGCGATCGGGCGCTGCGCGGCGATCGTCACGGTACCCACGTCGTTCAGGGCAAGCGTATCGGCCTTCACCTCTTCGAGCTGGGAAATGTCGATCCGGTTCTGAAGCACCGCCACGGCCGCCGCGGTCTGGTCAGTCTCGGTGCGCAGGATATACTGGCGACCGGCCACGAGCGCACGCTCGGCGAACCAGACGAGACGGGCATCGAACCGGTCTGCGATCACCGGCGCAGCCTGCGGATCAACCAGCATGTCGCCGCGCGAACAGTCGACTTCGTCGGCCAGCACGAAGGTGACGCTCTGTCCGTCACGCGCTTCTTCGAGATCGAGATCGGTGCCGTCGGGCGCCATGGTGACGATGCGCTTGATGCGCGTCGTCACGCCGGATTTGGCAACGGCGACGGTGTCTCCAACCGCAACGCGGCCGGACGCGACCTGGCCCTGGAAGCCACGGAAATTGAGATGCGGCCGGCTGACGAACTGGACCGGGAAACGAAACGGCTTGCCGGCGAGATCGTCGTCGACATTCACCGTTTCCAGGTGTCCCAGCAGGGACGGCCCGTCATACCAGGCCATGTTTTCCGATTGGGCGATCACATTATCGCCGAAGCGGGCCGAGAGCGGAATCGCCACGATGGAGCGGAAACCCAGCGAAGCGGCAAATGCCTCGTAGTCGCGCCGGATCGCCTCGAAGCGCTCCTGCGAAAAATCGACCAGGTCGATCTTGTTCACGGCCAGCACGATGTGGCGGATGCCGAGCAGCGNCGAGGCATCGAGCCATGCATCCCGTCGAGCCGAAGCCGCAAAATCCCCTACGCCTACGACACGGCCCTCTACCGCCAGCGCCACAAGGTCGAGAACCTTTTCGCCAAGCTCAAGGACTGGCGGCGCATCGCAACCCGCTACGACCGATGTGCCCACACCTTCTTCTCGGCCATCTGCATCGCAGCCGCCGTCATCTTCTGGCTCTGATCAATGAGTCCTGAGCCTAGGCACTATCGCTGGTGAATTTTCCGTAACGGCGCTGTAGCAAATGCTAACACTCAAGCTATGACGCGGCCGATCCCGGAGCATAGGCGTCAGCGAAATCCGCTGCCGGCGCGATGGGCTTGATGACGTCGATCAGAACGCCATTCGGATCAGCCGTAATGAAATGACGTTGGCCGAATGCCTCGTCGCGGATCGAAAGCAGCATGGGCAAGCCGGCACTTTGAAGCCGCTCCCATTCCGCATCGACATCGTCGACTTCGAAGTTCAGGAGCAGCCCCGATGCCGATCCTCCCCGCGCGCTCTGCGGAATGGTTTCATGATTGCGCTCCAGGACAGCCAGGTTGACGTCGGGTTGCTCGGGCATCGTCAAATGCACATACCAATCACTCGTGAACGCCGGCTCGAAGCCGAAATGCGTTTGATAGAACGCGGCGGTGTGGGTCACTTGGTCCGTCATGATGACGGGATAATAGCTTTTGATGTGCATGGTCTTCCCTCTTTCTCTAGAAACATACATACTGATTGCACGTAAATAACATACAGGCTGAATGTATGCAAGAGAGACGACCTCGTATAACGAATGAAGCGCGCAGCCACGCGATGCGCAGCGCTCTTCTCGAAGCCGGGCGGGCACTTTTCCTCGCCAAATCCTATGCGGAAACATCGACTCCCGAGATCGTTGCCGCCGCAGGCGTGACGCGCGGCGCGCTCTATCACCATTTCGAGGACAAAAAGGCGCTCTTCCAGGCGGTGGTGGAGGCTGAGGCGGAGGCCGTAGCGCGCTCGATCGGCGCGTCGAGCGTCGACGAGCCGACCGCAATCGGCGCGCTCATCAAGGGCGGAGAAGCTTTCGTCACCGCCATGAACGAACCAGGCCGCACCCGGCTTCTGCTTCTCGATGGACCCGCGGTTTTAGGGCCAACGACGATGCGCACGATCGATGAACGTCATGCGCGCAAGGCGCTGCGCGAGGGCATCGAGGAAGCGATCGCGAACGGCGCGTTACCTGCCCTCCCCGTCGGCGCTTTGACGTCACAGTTGTCGGCAGCTTTCGACGCAGCGGCGCTCGGTATCGAAATGGGCGACGACGCCGATGACCATCGCGCCGCGTTGGGCGCATTGATTGAAGGCCTGACCCAAGGCAAAAAATAGCGTGAACTGAAAGAAAGACGCCAGACACGCATCTGGATCCAGCGACTTCAAGCCGAATGCGCTGCACTTTCAGGCATTTCGAGCGGCAAAGCGGCCAGGAGATCAACGGCGACGTCACGCCAGCTTCGCAAGGTCGAATGCCTTGCGCGAATTTTGGCCACGAGCGTTTCGCGATAGATCTCGTTAGTGAGAAGCCGCTCGAGCAATTCGGCGAGGTCCTGCGGTGAATCAGGATCGATATAGCAAGCGAGATCTCCACCCACCTCCGGCAGGCTGGACGCTTTGGCTGCGATCGCAGGCGTGCCCAGCCACAAAGACTCACCGACAGGTAGACCCCAGCCCTCCAGCCGGCTTGGCGTCACCGTGGCGAGCGCATTTCGATAGAGCGCGATCAGGTTTGCCTGCGTCGGGCTGTTAACCAGGAGAAAGTGCTCGGCCAGTCCGCGATATGGAGCTTGGGCGAGCCTCGCCATTGTACGCGGCTTGTTGACACCGGCGATGACCATCAGCGGTGGCCGCTGGCCCTTGGCGAGCAGGAGCCGTTGTGCCTCGAACACCAGATCGAGATTCTTGCGGCCAAGCGTGATGCCGACACCCATGATGTATGGCCTGTCGGGTAGGACAATCGTCGGCTGTTCCCCGTCATCCCTGCATTCGTGCGCAAGCGGCACGACGGCCATCTCCGGCAATGGCGCGAGCACACCCGCACGCGATTTCTCTGCGATGTCCTTGGCTGTAAACTGCGAGTTAGCGAGGATAAGGCGCGTCTGTCGAAGGATCTCGTTGTTGTCGGCCAGGAACGTTAACGCATGACGCTTGGAGGCGGGGATCTGCTCATGAAGCTGAATGACGTCGTGCAGAAGCGGCACGAGTTGCGTAAGCGACCCGGTCTTGCGCAAGGACTCGATGTACTGCGCGATGAGACGCGGCCGGGCAGCCGAGAAGAGGACGCCCCCGTTAGGTACATGGGGTGGCATGTGGAGATCGAGCTCACGGCAGAGTCTCCGGTTGGCTACCCGACGAAAGATGTCGAACACTTTCGCATAGGTGCTTCCGACCAGATTGCGGCCGGCCTTGCGGCCCTTCAAGAGCCTTGGAATGGCGGAGGTAGGAACGTTGGGATCGACGAGACCGTTCAGCGAAGCCCGGCCGAACCGGGGACGCGCCAGAAGAAAAATGCCGCGCGTTTCGTCAAAGACGACGAACTTGGTGTCCGGTCGAAGCAGATGGACCTCGTAGGCCAGCTCAGCAACGACGCGCGCAATTCCATAGTATTTGAGTTTACTATGGGCCAGGACGTAAAGCTCTGTGATATCGAAGTACAACATCACAGAGCTTTTAAAGAGAGAGCTTAAAATGCAATATGCAAGTAAGAGGCAACCCCCTAGCCTGGAGGAAATGTTTCCGTTTCCAGACTAGGTAGGTCACGCGGTTACCCGAAGGACGACCGCATCAGCTGTCGAGGAAGCTCCGCAGCTTGCGCGACCGGCTCGGGTGCTTGAGCTTGCGCAGTGCCTTCGCCTCGATCTGGCGAATACGTTCGCGCGTTACCGAGAACTGCTGGCCAACTTCTTCCAGCGTGTGGTCGGTGTTCATGCCAATGCCGAAACGCATGCGCAGCACGCGCTCTTCACGCGGCGTCAACGAAGCGAGCACGCGCGTGGTGGTTTCACGCAAGTTCGCCTGGATTGCCGCATCGATCGGCAGGATCGCATTCTTGTCCTCGATGAAATCGCCGAGGTGCGAATCTTCCTCGTCGCCGACAGGCGTTTCGAGCGAGATCGGCTCCTTGGCGATCTTCAGGACTTTACGGACCTTTTCGAGCGGCATAGCGAGCTTTTCGGCCAGCTCTTCCGGCGT
Source organism: Rhizobium sp. EC-SD404 (assembly GCF_902498825.1). NCBI lineage: Bacteria > Pseudomonadati > Pseudomonadota > Alphaproteobacteria > Hyphomicrobiales > Rhizobiaceae > Rhizobium > Rhizobium sp. EC-SD404. The sequence continues at coordinate 1,591,175 of NZ_LR701459.1, read as the reverse complement.
CGGTTCGCGGCCGATTTCGTGCAGCATCTGACGCGATGTCCGGACGATCTTGTTGATCGTCTCGATCATGTGCACCGGAATACGGATGGTGCGCGCCTGGTCGGCGATCGAACGGGTGATCGCCTGCCGGATCCACCACGTCGCATAAGTGGAGAACTTGTAACCGCGGCGGTACTCGAACTTATCCACGGCCTTCATCAGGCCGATATTGCCTTCCTGGATGAGATCCAGGAACTGCAGACCGCGGTTGGTGTACTTCTTGGCGATCGAAATCACGAGACGGAGGTTGGCTTCCACCATCTCCTTCTTGGCGATGCGGGCTTCGCGCTCGCCCTTCTGCACCATGTTCACGATACGACGGAACTCGGTGATCGAGATGCCGGTCTCGGTCGCGAGATTCTGGATTTCGCCGCGAAGATCCTTGATCGCGCCATTCTCGCTCTTGGCGAATTCCTTCCAACCCTTGGCCGAAAGGTTGGCGATCGACTTCATCCAGTTCGGGTCGAGCTCTGCGCCGCGATACTCTTCGAGGAAGGACTCACGCTTGACGCCATAGCTCTCGGCCAGACGCAGCAAGCGACCTTCATTCTGCATGAGGCGCTTATTGATGTCGTAGAGCTGCTCGACAAGGCTGTCGATACGGTTCTGGTTGAGCGCCAGCGACTTCACAGCCGTGATCAGCTCTTCTTTCAGCTTCTTGTAGCTGCGTTCCTGGCTCGGAGACAGCGTGGCCGAAGCGGCAAGGCGGGCTTCCACCTGCTGGTCCTGCAGCTTGCGCAGCTTTTTGTAGGTCTCGGCGATCAGGTCGAAGGTCGCCATGACCTGCGGGCGCAACTCGGCTTCCATCGCGGCGAGCGAGAGGTTCGACTCATCGTCGTCATCCTCTTCCTCTTCGCCGGGAAGGCCCTCGCCGCCGACATTGGTCACGTCGTCGCTGGCAGCGCGCTCGCGGCGCACCTTTTCCTTTTCTTCGGCGGCCTTGCGGTCGGCCTCGATCTTTTCGGCGCTCTGGAACTGCGGTGCAGCCTTGGCCTCGGGACCGGAATAGGTGGTTTCGAGATCGATGATCTCGCGCAGCAGCGTGGAACCTTCGTTCAGCTGGTCGCGCCAGATGATGATGGCCTGGAACGTGAGCGGGCTTTCGCAAAGCCCTGCGATCATCGTTTCGCGGCCAGCCTCGATGCGCTTGGCGATCGCGATTTCGCCCTCGCGCGACAGAAGCTCGACCGAGCCCATCTCGCGCAGATACATGCGCACCGGGTCATCGGTACGGTCGGTCGGCTCTTTTTTCTTGGCGGCGGCGAGCGCAGTGCCACTGCTCGTGGCAATCTCGGTGCCGTCGCTCTCTTCGTCGGCGCTGTCGTCCGGCTTCTCTTCCTGCTCTTCCTCGTCCTCGACCACATTGATGCCCATGTCCGAAAGCATGGACATGGTGTCTTCGATTTGCTCGGACGTGACTTCCTCGGAAGGCAGGACGGCATTGAGCTCGTCCATGGTGACATAGCCGCGCTTCTTGGCGGCCTTGATCATCTTCTTGACGGCGTCATCGGAAAGATCGAGAAGCGGACCATCGCCGGAACCCTCGCGTTCGACTTCGGCTTCCTCGTTTTCCTTAACTTTTGTGGCCATATGGTCTGATCACTTTCCTTCGACGCCGATTGAGCGAGGCGCACATTCCGAAGCCAAATCGGCTACGGCGCGCGGGCTGCGCTCACGGCTATCTGCAAGTTTTTGGTTCACAATCTGATAAGGTAACGCCGCTGGGTCCAAAAAATGCGATCCCAATGACGTTGCGGCAACCGCTCCGGGAAAATCGGGTCTCCCGAATATCGTAAGATTTTGGGTTAATGCCATAGGCAATGGTGATTCCCACAAATTCGGTCGTCGTCAAGGCTCACACTGAAAAAAGGGCGGTTTAGCCCGATTTCCACTCCGGCCAGACGCCGCAACGAGAATAACGATAGCCAGTGGCGCGCCTGCCAATTTGCGAGCGGCTGTACAGTCAGCCCTAGATTTAGGTGGCGACTCCCATTTCGCAAGGGCTGACGCCATGCTTTACCTGCTATTCGGGCAAGTTCTTCTCGATACGGGACGGAATTCGATCAAACTCGGGCGATGGCCTTCGACCGTCCGGACAGCACCCCAAAACCATCGATGATCGCGTGCTGATTCTCGAAACGGGTGATTTCCATCTGAACCTGCTCGAGATTGATCAGCAGCGTCGAGATCAGGTCTCCATCGCTGGCCTCTGTCGCTTCGGCGATATCGCGCTCCAGCTCCTGCTTCTGCCACTTGAGGATGCGGGCGCGCTTGTTGAGCGACAGCGCCTGGAAGAACCCCTCCCGCGCATCCTCGAGCGCCGCCTCTTCCGTCGCTACCCAAAGGCGCGCATTCCGGATCTGGCGCTCCAGCGTGGCGACCAGCGGGGAAAGCCCCTGTGCCTCCAGATGCGCGAGCATACGCTCGCGATCGACGCGCGCACTGTCGGTCGAGGCGCCGAGGATCGCCTTCCAGAGGCGGTCGAGGTCGGCATTATCGAATTCGACGCCGGTGATCTCGTCGAACTCCTCGATGATCAGCCCGGGATGATTGACGACGGTCAGCGCCAAAGCACTTTCGCGCAGCGCCGGCACGTCCGAGACTCCGCGGACCAGTGCAGAACGCGTCAGGCGATCCGATGGCGTCAGACGCGCCGGCGTTGTCCCGAACCCACCCGCGTTCTGTGCTCTCCCGCCGCCTGATCGACGCCCCTGCTGGCCGCCACGCTGCTGGCCTGCCCCTTGGGGTGCCGCGCGGAAATAGCCGAGCATCCGCTCGCGCATGTCCTGAGCGTAATGATAACGCACGCTGTCGTCCGGGATCGCCGCCGTTACGGTTTTGAGCCTTGCCTCAAGTTCGGCGCGCCGCTCGGGCGTATCGTAGGACCCGCTACCGAGTTCGCGCAGCCACACCATGTCGGCGAGCGGCCGTGCCGCAGCGAGCACGGCATCGAAGGGCGCCCTGCCTTCGCGACGAACGAGATCGTCCGGATCCTTGCCCTCGGGCAGCATCGCGAACTGGACGGACCGGCCGGGCTTAAGACCCTTCAACGCGAGATCGACCGCGCGAAATGCCGCGCGCTGACCCGCACCGTCGCCGTCGAAGCAGAGAACGGGCGTTGGAGCGATGCGCCACAGAAGTTCCAGCTGATCTTCCGTCAGCGCCGTTCCCAGGGGCGCAACCGCCTGTTCGAACCCGGCCTGATGCAACGCGATCACGTCCATGTAGCCTTCGACCGCCACGATCTGACCACTGGCACCGGCCTGTTGGGCCGCTCGCCGCGCGCGGGTGAAATTGTAGAGCACCCGCCCCTTGTGAAAAAGCTCGGTCTCGTTGGAATTCAGATATTTGGCAGGTGCGTCCGCAGCCATGGCACGACCGCCGAAGGCGATCGGCTTCTCCCGCGCGGACAGGATCGGAAACATGATGCGATCGCGAAATCTATCGTAGGACACCGGAATGTCGGGCCCGTGGACGAGAAGCCCGCATGCCTCCATCTGCTGCAGCTCTATCCCCTTGGATGCCAGATGCTCCTTCAGTCCGTTGCGAGAGGACGGAGCATAGCCAAGTCCGAAGGTCTCCAACGACCGCCCGGTCAGCCCGCGATCGCGCAAATATGAGCGTGCCTTCGCGCCGTCGGAGCTCTGCAACCGATCCTGAAACCAGGCGACCGCCATCTCCATGACATCGAGCAGGCTTGCGCGCTCGCGCTCGCGGCGCTCCGCCTGCGGGTCGGCGATCGGCATGGCGATACCGGCCATATCCGCGACCCGTTCGACGGCTTCGGGAAACGACAGCCCTTCGAGTTCGGAGAGAAAGCGGAAATGATCGCCGGACACCCCGCAGCCAAAGCAGTGATAGCGGCCCTTGCGATCCTCGCAGTGGAAGCTCGGCGACTTCTCGCCGTGGAAGGGGCAGCAGGCCCACCAGTCGCCACGACCGGTGTTCGTCTTGCGCTTGTCCCAGGAAACGCGCTTGCCGACGACGTCCGAGATAGGAACGCGTTCGCGGATCTCATCGAGAAAGGCGGGTGAAAAGCGCATGGTTCATCCAGCTACTGGGATCGCGTGACCTACACTTCGCGTCCCCGCTTGACCATGGCCCGACTGGCTTCACGCTGCAATAGTTTAGACGCCTCCAGCCGGTCCGGCATGGTGCCGGACCGGCTGGAGAGCCGAACAATCTGGATTGTCTTACTTGTCCAGGTAAGCCGGGCCGTTCGTGGACATGACGAAAGAATTCATCGGGCCATCGGAGCGAGCATCGTTCGAGACACTGCCGGTGGTCGTGCGGTCGATACCGGTCGGGTTGCCGCCGAGCGGGCTTTCGTAGACCGGCCCTTCGAAGGACATGACGCGATTGTGCGTGCTTTGGGCAAATGAAGCCTGCGAAAGAGCAGCGAGAGCGATTGCAGAGATAAGAAGAGTTTTCATCAGAGTCATCCCTTTTACGATCAACGGCGAAAATGAAGCTGTACAATTACCGGCTTCTCTCGCCTCGATTATCTGCAGCGCCGCGACCACCGCCGCGCTTACAATCAGATGACAAAGATATAGTCTCGACGTTTGATCCGGTCGCGTCACATGGACTTGAGCGGATGGTGAGCCGCAGTGATTGTGAACGGCAATAACGAAAAAAGCCCGGCGAACCGGGCTTTCTAATGCAGGTTGTCGGCGTCGATCTCGACATGCGCACGTCCAGTTGATCGGACGGTGCGGCTTCGTGACTAGCGCAGCAGACCTTTGACCTTATTGGAGGCCTTGGAGAAGTCCATCTGGCCCGCATAACGCTCCTTCAGAGCATTCATGCATTTGCCCATATCACGCAGTCCGTGAGCACCGGTTTCCTCGACGACCTCGGCACACGCCTTCTCAACCTCAGCCTCGGAAAGCTGCGCCGGCAGAAACTCCTTGATGATCGCGATTTCCTCGCGTTCCTGCTCGGCCAGTTCGAAGCGTGACGCCTCATCGTAGATCTTGGCCGATTCCTCGCGCTGCTTGATCATCTTGGCAAGAATCTGCGTGATGTCGTCGTCACTCACATGATCCTTGCCAGCGCCGCGATTTGCGATGTCGCGGTCCTTAATGGCAGCCTGAATAAGCCGCAGGGTCGAAACCTTGCGACTGTCCCGCGCCTTCAATGCATCTTTCAACGACTGTGCGAACATATCGCGCATCGCCCTGAACTCCTGGAATTGAACATCTAACCATAGCGCGCATTGCCACTCGGGCAAAGGCAGCCGAACTAAGAACTTGTATTGATAAGAGTTTTTCGTTTGCCGATAGGTGCGCGCGCCTCATTGACGATCCGCAACGCAATCTCTATTTTCCGGCCACAGCATCCACATAGTGCCGCGTCTCCTACCTGTCATCATCAATGACTGGGGGCCGGAACGCGGCTTCGGCCACCAGCAGCATCAGATGGCACTGACGCTGCAATTCTTCAAGAGCCGACCGGGACACAGAAGGACCTGAACCGATGACCGCGACCCCCGTGCAAAGCCCTGCCCCTTGGACCGCCGAACCGCAGACTGCGGTTCTCGTGCTGGCCGACGGTACGGTCATCAAGGGCCGCGGTATCGGGGCAACGGGCGCGGTCGAGGCTGAGGTATGTTTCAACACCGCCCTCACTGGATACCAGGAAATCCTTACCGACCCTTCCTATCTCGGCCAGATCGTCACCTTCACCTTCCCCCATATCGGCAATATCGGGGCAAATGACGAGGACATCGAGGACCTGACACCGGCCGCGCGCCGCGGTGCAGTCGGCGCGATCTTCAAGGCCGACGTCACCGAGCCATCGAGCTACCGCTCCATCCAGCATCTCGATGCCTGGCTGAAGGCACGCGGCATCGTTGGCATGACGGGCATCGACACGCGCGCCCTGACGGCATGGATCCGCGAAAATGGTGCGCCGAACGCCGTGATCGCTTATGATCTGCGTGGCGAGTTCGATATTGATGCGCTGAAGGAGAAGGCCAGCCAATGGCATGGTCTCGTCGATCTCGATCTGGCAAAGGAAGCCACGAGCGGTCAGTCCTCGCGCTGGAACGAAGGTCCCTGGGCATGGGACAAGGGTTATGAGACTGTCGGCGAGGACGCGACCGGCCCGCACATCGTCGCCATCGACTACGGCGTGAAGCGCAACATCCTCCGCCTCCTCACCGGGCTTGGCGCGCGCATCACGCTCGTGCCGGCCGCAACGGAAGCCGAGGATATCTTGGCGCTGTCGCCGGACGGCATCTTCCTGTCGAACGGCCCTGGCGATCCTGCCGCTACCGGTGCCTACGCGGTTCCGACCATCCAAAAGCTCATGGAAAGCGGCATCCCCATCTTCGGCATCTGCCTAGGACACCAGATGCTGGCGCTCGCGCTCGGCGGGAAAACCGTGAAAATGCACCAGGGCCATCACGGCGCGAACCATCCGGTCAAGGACTTCACCACCGGCAAGGTCGAGATCGTCTCGATGAACCACGGCTTTGCGGTCGACACGCAGTCGCTCCCCGAAGGGGTCGAGGAAACGCATATCTCGCTGTTCGACGGCACCAATTGCGGGTTGGCGGTCAACGGCAAGCCCATCTTCTCGGTCCAGCACCACCCAGAGGCCTCACCCGGCCCGCAGGACAGCCACTACCTGTTCCGCAGGTTCATGGACATGGTCGAAACGCATCAGGCAAAGCAGGCTGCCTGATCGATCGCTTCACGAACTGATCCGGACGCGCCGGATGTTCTGGGCGATCTCCTTGAAGGTATCCTCGAGCGTGGCCGCGTCCGGTACGTCGAAATAGTGTGCTTCGGACGTCGCGCAACGCTTCAGGAGGTCGCCGGTCGATGTATCCTGCAATTCCAGACGAATGACATAGATGGTGATGCCGTCGGCCTTGGCGTTGGTGCAGCCGGCCTCCGTCTTCTGGTCCATCGAATTCGTGACCGTCACGACGCCGGCCCCTGGGTTGATGAGCCTGCCGTCTACCGAATAGCCGAAGCTCGAATAGGTTGAGCCGAGGTCGTTGCCGAGCTGATTCCAAGTGTTGGCGCCGTCGGTCAGGAAGATCATGACCTTTTCGTTGTCGCCAGCAGCTTTGGCACGCCCTTCCGCGAAGGGCTCGCCCGGCGAGAGCACCCGCCAGCCCCACATGACACCCTCCATCATGTTGGTCGCGCCTTGGGCCGTCAGCTCGCCAATCCGTTCCTTGAGCAAATCGAAATCGCTTGTGAGCGGAACGATCGGCTGCACCTGGCAATCGTGGTTTGGCCCCTTCGGCAATGCCTCGCCGCGCCAGAAGGTCGAATTCGATGTGTCGATGGTCGGCGGAGCATAGAACAGAGCATCGCTCAGCGCCCCGAGAAGACCACCCACCAGTCCGCCTTCATCATCGTCGTCGTCGTCGTCGTCATCGTCATCATCATCATCATCGTCGTCGTCACCTGCTGAGGCCGTACCGGTCAGCGCGACGTTGTATTTCTCCCGAAGACGTTTCTGACGCGGGTCTCGCAGATCGGCACCATTGTCGCGCAGATAGCTGTTCGGATATTGCGGTCTGCCAGAGCGGCTGACGTCGTCGGGCTCGTCGATCGAGAAGGCAGGGACGAACAGCGAGCGTGCATCCGATCGCTTCGCCGGCGTGTCGGTCACGTCATAAGCTGTGCCCTTGTGCGGCGGCCTTGTCTCGATACAGCCGTCCCATTCCTGACCAAGATGATCGTACATTTCAAAACGGCTAAGGTTTTTTGCCAGTTCGACCTGCTCGATTGGGTTGGCACCGCGCATGTCGAGCCATGGCGCCGCCGGCCGCACGACCTTCCCTCGGTCATCGAACGTCGGTCCAAATTGCGGCCCGACATTCACGAAGGACGAGAATGGCACCAGCGAGAACTTCACCATGTCGTCGCCACCATCATGCTCGGACATCGTGTCGATCAAGGTCGTGGCAGCGTCCTTGAGACGCTCCAGTTTCTCGCCCCGCATCGAGCCGGTGGTGTCGAGGACCAGACCGATCTCGTAGGTGTTCAACGCAAAGGTGGCGGCGGATTCGACGGAAATCTCCGACGCCGAAATTCCGAAAATGCCCGCGAAGCGCGTCGGAGAGGAAGCATCGACGGAAACCGTCCACGTCGTTTCGGTCTTGGCGACGCGCAGATTGGAATACGCCCCCGCATAATTTGCGTGGACGAACTCGCCCGCGACCCGCTCGGCCTCGTCCTGCTCGATCTCCAACCCACGCCGCGCGAGCGCCAGAGCTGCGGCATCGGCCGCATTATGAAGTTCGGTACGTTGGCGCGAAGCGATCGTATAATCGACCGCCAGCGCAACTGCGCCGACGATGGGAACAAGCACCAGCGCGAACATGATGGCAAAACTGCCGGATGTGTTCGCCAAAAACCGCTGCATCATTTTGGGGCATCTCCTCGGATGCACCCAATCAACACGAGGGCATTAAAATTTCCGTGAATCTGAAGTATCGAATAAGAGCGATGCTGCGTAAAAACGAGACCGGAAAGCTCTCATAACATTAGATTACTCTAAATGAATGTGTTGCTCACATCTGTCCATTGAAAGTGTCGCAGTCCTCCAGACGACCACTGTCGAAACCGCGCTGAAACCATTCCCGACGCTGCTCGGACGTCCCATGATTGAAGCTGTCGGGGACAACATATCCTTGCGTGCGCCGCTGCAGCGTGTCGTCGCCGATCTGCGTCGCGGCATTCAACGCTTCCTCGAGGTCGCCCGCTTCGAGCAACCCGCGCTCCGCGGTGTAATGCCCCCAGATGCCTGCGAAACAATCCGCCTGGAGTTCGACCCGGACAGAAAGGGCATTGGCTTCCGTCTCACCCATCTGCTGGCGCATCTGATTGAACTGGGGAAGAACGCCGATCACGTTTTGAACGTGATGCCCGACCTCATGGGCAACGACATAAGCCTGCGCGAAATCGCCGGCGGCGTCGAACCGCTCGGCCAACTCGTTGAAGAAGCCGAGATCGATGTAAAGCTGCTGGTCATTGGGACAATAGAACGGTCCGACGGCCGAACTCGCCTGGCCGCAAGCCGATGAGACTGCGCCTTCGAAGAGCACCAGCGTCGGTTCCGGGTAATCGGCCCCCTCGGCTTCCATGATGCCGTTCCAGGTGTCTTCGGTTTCAGCGAGCACAGTCGCGATGAACTCCGACGCTTCGTCACGCTGACCGGGTGCGAGACCCTGCGTCGACGGCCCTGCCTGCTGCTCGACGCTCGTCGAGGTACCGCTCCCACCATCGAGCAGGATCATCGGGTTGATGCCGACCGCCCACAGGATGATGCCGAGCACGATGAGCACGAAGATGGACCCTATGCCGCCAGCGCCTCGTCCGCCGCGAATGATGCCGCCTGGAATGCGCATGCGCGAACCGCCAAGCCCGCCGCCTCCACCGCGTCGGTCGTCGATATTGGAACTCTGCCGCCTGCCCCGCCAACGCATCCGGATATCTCCCCGAGTAAGTTCGTCAATCGACCGAAATTGCCGGACGCCATTTTGGTTCCGGCTTAATTCAGTTGATGATGATCTTAGCGAATTCCCGCACGTAGAGGCAGGCCTTCGACTGACCTGCATCTCGGGAATGTCAATGACCGGCTACCGGAGGACAAAGGCGCAGTGGGTGTCCGAAACTCGGCCAGCGGCAGATTGCCGATCACCGAGGGAAGCGCGAAAACACTGCGCCCACCCAGTCGCGAACCGTATCGGCGAGTTGCGGAACCCCTCGTGTCACCACGTCGGCGCGGATCTCCGCAACGAGCAGCACTGCCAACACCACCGCCATGACCATGCAGAGTGCGCAGATGCGTCGCAGTTGCTCGATGCGCCGCTGGTCCCCCTGCCGATCCTTGAGCTCCGAACCCAATCGCTCCACGATGCGGTCTGCCATACCGACTGAAGCATAGGCTTCGGTGTACTCGACCGAACTCGCGATGGACGTCAACTTGTCGTTCATGATGCTGAGCTGACGCGTTGAATTCTCAAGCGTCTCGGATCGCTCGATGGCACGCACGGCCTCGGCGAGACGGACGATCTGCAATTGCAGATCATCCGTCGACGGCGGGACGTCGCTGACAGGTCGCACGTTGCGCGCCGCCTGAAGGCGTTCGCGCCCAAGCCGCACCACCCGCTTGCTGCCTGCCTGGGCGTCTGGTCCAGATGGTCCTGACCCGGTCTGTTCGCTATCGACCGCAACCGCCTGTGCTGAGCCTTCGTCAAAACGGATGAGATCGCTCGTTCCGAAACTTTCGACCTGACTGTTCTTCTCTACCACTTCGACGCCCCCGCGTTTATTGGCTGCTGCATTGGTACGGCCGGTCATTCCTCACGCATCGCGTGATGCAACTGATCGGTGACCGGTTTGACCAGATAGGAGAGGATGGTCCGGCGGGTGGTCACGAAGAACACCTCTACCGGCATGCCGGGCCGAAGTTTGTCGGCGCCCACCTTGGCCAGTTCATCCTCAGAAATACGCAGACGTGCAGTATAGAATGACTGGCCGGTCTGCTCCTCGACCGTCAAATCCGGCGCGACATCGATCACCCCTGCCGAAAGCTCGGGCGTTACGCGCTGGCTCAGCCCGGTTAAGCGAATACGCGCGATCTGCCCGGCCATTACCTGGTCGACATCACCGGGCGACAGCTTCGCCTCGACAATCAGATCGTCGTCCATCGGAATGACGCTCACAAGCGTTTCGCCCGCCTGTACGATCCCGCCGATCGTGCTGACATTGAGTTCATGCAAAAAGCCCGTCAGCGGCGCGCGCACATCGAGCCGGCGCATGCGGTCGATGGCGGTGATGCGCTCTTCCTGGAGTCGCGCGATCTCGCCGCGCTTTTCGTCGAGTTCGGTCAGGATTGCCTGGTCGAATTCCTCGTCGACCTGGACCCGCTCGAGTTCAGTGGCGGTGCGCGCCTGCTGGATTTCTACGATCTCGGACGTCAACGCGGCATGGCTGCCCGTCAGGGACGCTCGCTCGCGGCGGATCGTGATCATCTGGGAGTCCACCACGAGGCCGCGCTCATGCAGATGGGCAAAGTCTGCAATCTGCTCGTCAAGCAGTTCGATGTTCTCGACAACTGCCTGCTGCTGCGATTCCAGCGCCGCGATCTGCTCGGCGAACTGGCCGATCTGCTCGGCAAGCTGGGCCTTTCGGCCTTCGCGCGTCAAGCGGCGAGCGGTCATCAGTTCCCGCTGTCCGTCCATCAGCAGTGCAGCGCGATCGGTCGACGATGAAAGGAGCGGTTCGGGGAACATGATCCCATCGCTTCGTGCCTGCTCCGCCAGAAGCCGGGCTTCCTGCGCCAACAACTGCTCCAGCTGGCTGTCGACGATGCCGAGGCTTGCCCGCGCCATCGTATCGTCGAGCCGGAACAGAACCTGTCCTGCCTCGACGCGATCGCCTTCGTTCACGTCGATCGCGCCGATGATGCCGCCATCCGGGTGCTGCACATGCTTGGTGCGCCCCTCGACGATGATCTGTCCCGAGCCGATGACAGCACCGTTGATTTCGGCATAAGCCGCCACGCCGCCGAAGCCCGCCACCAGGGCGACGCAGACGAGCAGCGATGTCGACAGCTGCTTGGTGATCGAGCCGCCGATGGCCCGGTCGAGATCGTCAGACCGCATGGCTGAATGCCTTCTGGTTGGTGGCGGGGCGGTCGAGAACCGCAAGGCCGGTGAGAACGTCATCGCGTTCGCCAAAGGCGACCTGCTGACCATTCTGAATCATAAGAACCTTGTTGACGGCCGAAAGCGCACTGGTGCGGTGCGCGATGACGATCACGATCCCACCGCGGGCGCGCACCTCCTGGATGGCCGCAGTCAGTGCCTGCTCTCCCTCGATATCGAGGTTGGAGTTGGGCTCGTCGAGCACGATCATGAATGGGTTGCCGTAAAGCGCGCGCGCAAGGCCGAGACGCTGACGCTGGCCGGCCGAAAGCCGCGCCCCGCTATCTCCAACCACGCATCCATAGCCATCGGGAAGATTGGCGATCAGCCTGTGAACGCCGGCCAGCTTGGCCGCCTGAACGATGGCCAACATGTCGGGCTTTTTCTCGAAGCGGCAAATGTTGTCGGCGACGGTACCGTCGAACAGCTCGACGTCTTGCGGGAGGTAGCCGATGATCTTGCTGCGCTCGTCCTCGTTCCACTGATCCAAGGTGGATCCATCAAGGCGTACCGCGCCTCGCAGATGCGGCCAGACGCCGACCAACGCACGGGCGAGGCTGGTCTTGCCAGAGCCCGATGGGCCGATGACGCCAAGGCCGTCGCCGGCTTTCAGCTGCAGCGCCACTCCCTGAAGCAGCACGACCGGCTCGCCAGGCGCACTCGTGGCCAACTCGGTAATGGTTACGTCCTGGGTCGGAAGAGGCAGGCCGCCGGGTGCCGTCTGGCCACCGGTGTCCTGAAGAGCCTGGTCGAGCCGCGAAGTTGCCTGACGGGAGGCCACGAAGGAAGGCCAGTGCGAGACGGCCTGTTCGATCGGCGCGAGCGCCCGGGCCATGATGATGGAAGAAGCGATCATCACGCCGGGCGTAATCTCTTGCAGGATCGCGAGATAGGCGCCCAGACCGAGCATGGCCGACTGCAGCACGAGGCGGAGCAGCTTGATGGCCGATGAGAAGAAATTGCTGCGATCTGCAGCGGCCTGCTGGGCCGCCACATGTGGCGCCATGAGGTCGGAAAAGCGATCCGACAGGCGTCCAAGCATACCCATGGCGCTGACGACTTCGGCGTTGCGCCGGGCGCTGTCCATGACCTTCGACTGAGCGCCGCTGCGGCTGCCGAGCTCGCGCGTCGGTTCACGCGACATCAGCTCATTTGCGACGACTAGGCCGAAGATCAAAAGGCCGCCCACCAGCGACAGAATGCCGAGCCAGAAATGGAACAGGAAGATGATCATGAAATAGAACGGCATGAACGGCAGATCGAAGATCGCCGCCGGACCGGGGGACGCCAGGAACCGGCGCACCGCATCGAGATCGCGTCCTGGATGAACGCCCGCCGCCTTGTGGCCGCCGACGATCGGCATCCGTATATTGGCGCGAAGCACCGGATCGGACAGCCGCGCGTAGACCCTCATGCTGATGCGCGTCAGGGCGCGGGACCGAAGGATATCGAGCACGCCGCTGAACAAGTAGAGCGCCAAAGCGATGCCTGACAAAACGATGAGCGTCGGAACGCTGCCGCTTGCCAGCACGCGGTCATAGACTTGGAGCATGAACAATGGGCCGGTCAGCATCAAAAGGTTGATCACCGCGCTGACGATGAAGATTCCCAGAAACGCCGACCGACAGGTGCGGATCGCGCTGGCGACAGAGACTTCAGATTTACGCTTGTACATAGCCCCGCCCCGAAAGGATTAACCCAACATTAAGCACGTTATTCCGCAGTGCGACACGTCGAAACTTGATCAAGGTTAATTCTCACCCGTCCAAGTCTTGGAGTTGCTCCGGCGGTCACTTTCGAGCCACCGGAGCGCTGTTCATCAGTTCATGAGATCGTAGCCGAACGACGACCAGAGATTGCTTGGACCGTCGTCGTCATTGACCGACTGCCATGCATCCTGGCTGTCCGGGGGCGAGACATCCGGTTCGTCGAAGATGAACGGTGATAGCGCTGTGGCCGCAAAGGCCATAGGCGCTGCCGCTGCGGCTGCGGCCGGTGCGGCCGCAGGTTCGAGCGAGAAGGACGCCATGTCCTGCGAGCCGCCGTTGAAGGTCAGCCGCACGACTGTTGTTCCGGCATCGAGGTTCACTTCGGCCGAGTTGGTATCCTGGAAGTTCGACCAGGTTCCCGTCCGCGGCGTTCCCACCGTCACGCTGTCGACTGCTGTCCCGTTCGTGAAGGTCGCCGTGACCGATCGATTGGGGCCCGCGGCGTCACCGAGCGCCATGGAGAGGTTGAACAGGTAGCTGCCAGCCTCCGCCACGTTGATCGTGTACTCCAGCCATTCGCCGCCGCCGATCCAGCCGATGTCGCCACCTGCCGTCACTTCGACCGCACTTCCGGCTCTTCCGCCGTTGGTTCCGCCCTGCAGACCGGCTGCATCGTTGTAGGCGATGCCCTGTCCACCATTGTCGTAGGCAATGCCCTCGACCGTGAGGCCGTCGCTGTCCAGAACCGGTGCAATGCCGCCAAATGGTGTCTGGAGATTGTTGGCCTCCAGCGTGAACGACCGCAGGTCGAGCACGTAACCATTCGAGGCAAGCGGTCCGTTGAAGGTCAGGCGCAGCGTCTGCGGTCCGGCACCGAGTGCCAGGTCGATCTCGCTGCTCTGAACGAACGGGGCGTTGGCGAAGTTGCTGCCACCGGCATGGCCGTCAGCGAGCGTCACCGTACCAAGTTGAGCCCCGCCAGCCAGGGAAACGGCAACGGTCGCGCCCGTCACCGGGGACTTCGCATTGACCGAGAAGCTGTAAAGCCCGCCTGCTGGCACGTTGATCGTATACTCGACCCACTCACCGGGAAGAACGTGACCGATATCGTTCTGCGTTCCGACGAATTCGACGGCACGGCCGGGGCGAACCCCGTTCGCTGCGTTGTCGAGGCCTGGGTTGTCGTTATAGGCAACGCCCTGCCCGCCATTGTCGAAGTTCGTCGCGTCGACCGTCAGGATGCCCTGGGCATTGAAGCTCGGAGCCGTCCCGCTGAATGGCGTTTGTGCCACGACCGGTGTCACGGGTGTCAGCGAGAAGGACCGGAAGTCCTGGCTGCCGCCGGTGAAGGTGACACGAGCGATCTGCGTGCCCGCTTCGAGATCGATGCCATCCACCGAGCGATTGACGAAGGTGTTGAAGCCTCCCGTGCTCGGATTGGCGATCGTGCCAGTGGTTGCATAGGGGCTTGCCTCGCCGGGGCGATAGAAGCTGACCGATGCCGCACGACCCGCACCGCCGCCGTTGGCGAGCAGCATGTCGAGATCGTACTCCCCAGCACTTGCGACGTTGATGGTGTACTCAAGCCATTCGCCGTTATCGATCCAGCCGATATCGCCGCCGCCCGTAACTTCGACGGAGCTTCCGGCGCGACCGCCGTTCGTGCCGCCCTGGAGACCGGCAGTATCGTTGTAGGCGATCCCCTGGCCGCCATTGTCGTAGTCGTCGGCATCGATCGTCACACCATCCGCATCAACGAGGAACGGCGTACCGAGGAACGGCGTCTGGTTGCCCCCAGGCTGGACGAACTGGTGGACGGTCACCGCGTTGATCGCGGCGTTGTCGATGTCGGCGGAGAGATCGATGGAAATCTCGCCATTGGTGACTGTGACGATCGTCTCGATGGCGATCGGCTCGTCACCGCCGGCTTCGGCGAACGGATCGAGGTTCGTGGCGACCTGCTGGCCGTTGACCGCGATATCGAACTGCCTTTGGCCCGGTGCGTTCCAGTAGGTTTCCTGGGTGTAGATCGTCACGACATAAGTGCCGTTCGGGACATCGATCGTTGCCGTCCAGTCGGAACCGTCCTCGTAGGTGGTAAAAGCCGAGCCGGGTGTTGCGCCTGCACCATTCGGGTTCGAAGGGGCATCGACGCCGGGTCCGGTGTTCACCGAACCCGTCAGCGTCACCCGGGGATCGGTCTGCGCCACGAGAGCGAGGCCGAGAACCGGATCGTTGGCGATCGCGCCGCCGCCGAAGTTGACGCCGAGCACATAGGCACCCTTACTGCCCGGATCGACGGGATCGATCGGGTCGATATCCGGATCGAAGAAGTCCACCGTGCCGTCATCGTCCGCGTCATTTTCGAGCGCATCGTTGACGTCATTGTTGTTGGCATCGTTCGCGGCGGTCAGCGCGTGTGGCTGAACGTTTTTGATGATGAACATGTGGTCGTTGTAGTCGTAGTTCCCGGCGCCCGGATAATCCTGAATGCCGATATACGTCCCTTCGATCACATTGCCCGCAGCGTCGATCGCCTGGAAGAAGCGCAGAAGATGGCCCTGATTGTCCCCGACCAACTGGCCGAAGTCGGGATCGATCTTATTTGCCTCCGGGTCCGTCCAGGACGAATAGGTCGGACGCCCATCGACGGAGATGTAGAGACCGAACGGCCCGTTCTGGTTGATCGTGCCGCGTGCGACATTCGCCCCTGCGCCCGCTCCGGCCTGGAGTTGATCCGGCAGAACCGTCTGACCCTGCTGATCGTCATTGGCGAAGAGATTGGTCACATCCGACGAGCCGAGACCATGGTAGCCGAGTCGCGCGACATTGCCCTGCGTCAGGAAGGCCGCAATCTGGATGATTTCGATCGGCTGAGCGTTGTTGAGACGCTGCAGATAAGGCATCAGAACTTCGTCGCCGACCGCTTCCACCGCCCCATTGGCCGCAAGTTCGCCCTGGGCCACGTCTGTGGAGTATCCGAAGGCTTCGACGATCTGCGCGACAGTCGGCTCGGAACCGTTCTCCGAGAACTCCTGTGCGAGACCTGCCAGCTGGATCACCTTCTGGCCGTTGGCGAAATCGTTTGAAACGATCGTCAGCGTGGAGGTGATGAGATCGGCACCGGACGACGTTCCGGTGTGGTCGCCGACGAACCGCACGGTGACCTGGGCGCTGCCGCCTGCCGCGATCGTCGTCGGAACCGCACCGACGATTTCAAACGCATCGCCGTTGCCGATCAGGATGTCCTCGATCGTCAGCGGCACGAAGCCGTCGTTGGAGATCGTGAACGTCGCTTCGTTGCGGAAGGTCTGCTGCGCGTTCGCCGGATTGTCGATGTTGGTGAAGACGAGGCGATCGTCTGCCGCCGCATCATCGAGACCTTCGACGACCATTTCCTGGCCGAAGCCCACCGGTTCGACACCCTCGATGACGAAAAGGTTGTCGTTATAGTCGTAGTTGATGCCGGTGTAGTCCATCACGCCGAGATAGACGTTCGGGATTACGTCGCCGTCAGCATCGAGCGCTTGGAAGACTTTGACCGTGTGCCCTTGCTGCGCTCCTGGAACGATGACACCGCCCGTCGGGTTCAGTCTCGGGTCCGTGGACAGACCGGCAACGTTGATACCGAACACTTCGTTGCCCAGCCAGCCGTCATTGATGTCGGCGTTGCTGAACGTCCGTGTCGAGAACGTGTTGTCATTGACCGAGTTCGGCAGAAGACGCTGGTTGTCCGTGCCTTCATGATTCCAGAACGTGGTGCCCTGGCCCTTATTGCCAGGGTTGTGGATACCCATCGTGGCGCCGCCCGTACCGTGGAAAGCAGCAATCTGGGTGATTTTCGCTTGAGTAAAGCCCTCGGCGATCCTCCAGTATGGCGAAAGCACCTCCGTATCGTCCGTCTTCGCAAAGACGTCGTTCGTGCTGAGTGTGGAGTTCTCTCCCCCGCCCTGTAAACGCAAGCCCTCGATGCGGTTGCCAAAGCCGAATATCTGCCAAATCTCGTTGACGTTGGGTTCCTGTCCCCCTTCGTCACGTGCCTGCCAGAAGCCAGCAAGATCGACCGTCGCAATCGGGCTGTCGGCATCGTTGGTTCGCAGTGTCAGTTCACCGAAGAAGGTGGTCGAAGTCGCGTCGACGTTGGTTGTCGGCGGGGTATAGGCAGCTCGGTTGAAGAGAACCGTGACGTCTACGAACGCACCCGGAGCGAGCGTCAATCCTTCGAAAACTGAAGGATTTGCGAGAACGAAAGGCCCTGTGAGCTCGCTTTCCAGGAACTCGAGTGGCTCCGTCCCAGTATTAGAGATCCGAACGACGCCGGTGTCCTTGAAGTCCCGATCGGCTTCGTCCGGCAACACTGCGTCCGGATTTTCGAGATACGAGAAGTGAAGACGATTATCCAAGAAGACCGGATCGAGGCTCTGGATGCCGATATCCGCGTTGGCGTTGCCCGGTGCCGGCTGGACATCGAGATAGTCGATGCCATTGGCGCCCGGTGCATCCGAGATGACGCGCAACTGATACTGCGTTCCGGCAGTCAGCTGGATGTAGACGGACTCCTCGCCGGCAGTGCCGACACCCGGGAACGCCGTTTCGTCAAGCTCGACGCCGTTCAGCAGCCAGGTCAGACCTTGGCCGTTGGTCGCGGTCGCGTTGGCAGCGGTATCCAGCTTGTAGATGCCGTCTGCCGCAACCGTGAAGTAGAAGTCGACCGTGCTGCCATTGACGATGTTGGCCGAACCGTCCGTCGTCTCCAGTTCGATACGGCCGGTGCCGATGATCTCGGCATAGTCAGGCTCGAACACCGAGAGTGGTTCGGTGGTCACGCGCAGATAGTCGACATTCGGACCAACGCCGCCGGGAGCGGTGAGCGTGATCGTGTTCGTTCCCGCAACCAGATTGACGAGCGACGACTGGGGACCCCAGACCGATTCCGCCGCGTTGCTGTTGGCAGTGAAGGCGAGCGTTTCGACGACCTGTCCGTTGACGGTGAGCGTCATCGGACGGGCGGCCTTGCCGGCACCCAGCGCATAGAGGATGTCGAGGCCGTGGACGCCGGCGGCACTGGCCGACACCGTCCAGGTGATGGTTTCCGTATCCGGGCCGACGAAGTCGACGAAGTCGCCGGACTGGTCGCGGTCTGTTGTGACGACCGCCGGATCGCCTGTGAAGGAGGCATTTTCAGCCTCGTAGATGGCGTAGGTAATGCCATCGACGATTTCCTCGCCATCGTTCGGACCCGTCGCCGTATCCGGAGCAACCAGAACTTCCAGCTGATCGATGTTCGGACCAGTATTGGCGACCGAGCGCAGCGTCACGGTGTTCTGGCCAGCGGCCAGGGTCACCGGGATTTCGACGAACGACCAGACGGTCCAGCCATCGGTCGGCGCGACTGCCGTCGGAACGAAGGACTGCACCGTGACGATGGTGCCGTTGACTTCGACCTGTAGCGGACGGTCCGTCGTGGCGCCGTTGGCGTAACGGAAGCGGAGCAAGGCTTCGCCAGCGCTGTCGCTCGGCACGTTGAAGGCGAACGAGATGAAGTCGGCGTTGGTGGAACCGAAGTCGGCGTAGCCGCCCGGCGTGCCGTCGAGGTTGTCGGTGTTGCCGTCATTGCCGAAGGCGCCCGGACGCAAGCCGTTCACATAGCCAGCGCCAGTGCCTGTTTCGAGGTTGCCGGCGGAGCGGATCTCGATCTGGGCGTCGACGTCGTTCGGCGTCGAAACCGACGTGCCATCGCCCGGTGTAGCATCCTCCGCCTGGATGACGATGAGGCTGACGAATTCCGTCGGCGCCTGCCCCGGCGTGAAGGTGAGCGTATCGACCGCGGTGTTCGAAGCGTCGTCGAGCACGGTCAACGTTGCCGTGACCGGCGAACCGAAGTCGCTGACATCCGCCGTGAAGCGGTTCTGAGCGTTCAGCGTCACGGTCTGCGCTTGGCCGCCGTTGAAACTGACGCGGATGGTCTGGATGTCGTCGTCGAGGCCGTTGACCTGGAAGACGGTGGCATCCACGTCGCTGCCGTCGAAAAGCACGAGCGCGAGATCGCCGCCGGCATCGGCCGTGTTGTCGGCGATGATGCCGCCTGGAGCGGGCTCCAGCCGAACGATCTGGCTCGAGCCATCGCTGCGGTTCAGCGTGAGCAGGTAGAGGCGTCCGCCGGGACCTTCGATGACGTCCAGTGGATCCGGGTGGCTGATGACCCGACCATCCGGATCGCGGATGACGAAATCGTCGATGACGTTGCCATCATCATCCAGGATCATGGCGCGCAGATCGTTGCCGCTCGAATACTCGGTGAAAATGACCGCGTTCTGGAGGCCCGTCCCGAAGACATTGCTCTTGTACTCGATCGCGCCGTTCGGGGACCGGTTCTGGCCAAGCGAATAGGCATTGTCCGCATTGTAGTTCGGATCGGGCAGTGTTCCGACGGGGTAGTTGCCGACCTGGTTCGGATCGGTACCTGCAGTCGGATTGCCGCCGTTGAGAATGAACTCGTCACGCAGCGGGTTCGGATGGCCGCTGTAGGACCCTTCGCTGATCGTGAAGAAGTAGTCGTTCTGCACGCCCACATTGTTGATGGCTTCGTTCTGCGGCGTGTTCGGGTTGTTCGGGACGTTGCCGCCCGCTGCCGAACCGTTGGCCGAGACGTAGAGCTTTCCATTCGAATGCCAGACCAAGTCGTAGCCGTTACGCTGGCCGGTGGCGAAAATCTTCAGGACTGCGTCGTCCGCGTAGGGATTGTAGAACTCCTCGATGACGGTCGAGTTGAAGTTCGTGCCGGAGCGCACTGATGCAACGCCATCAGCGTTGAAGTGCAGGAAGTTGCCAGTGAACTCGCCACTGTTAATGGCGATGCCGCCATTCTTCAGATTTCCATCGTCGGTTGGCACCAGTTGGCCGTTTTGCACATTCTCGTAGCCGAAGCGGCGGTTGGTACCGTTTGCCGGTATCGGCTCGGTCGAAACGTCGAAGCCTCCGGGAGGCGCTTCGCGGGTCGGATCGATCTCGAGGATCGCGGCGTTGAGAAGCCGCTCCGGACGGAAGCCCCAGGCAGAGTCCGCCTGGCCCATCGCCGAGTTGGACCCCTGGATGAGGTAGAGCAGGAAGTCCGGTTCGTCCGGCAGGCCGGCATTAGGGTTGGCGCGGAACTCGAGACTGTTGGTGACATGGTCACCGTTCGAGCGCGGCAGGCCTGTGATGTAGGTCTCTGCGGTGCCGGTGAACGCATCGCCCTCGCCGATCGTCACTTTCGAGACTCGGCCCGAGAACTCCGGCACGGCATTGTCGCGTCCGTCGAGCGGAACCGGGAAATTGTCCGTGATCCAGATGACGTTGGGATCGGTCGGGTCGAAGACGAAACCGATGATACCGCGTGAGCGATCACCTTCTTGCAGATAGTCGAGCTCGAGCGTTTGCTCGTTGGAAAGCGAGCCGTCCTGCGGATCGATATCCCAGCGCTTGATGAGACCGTTCAGGGTGCCGACATAGAGATGCTGGCCATCTGGTGAAATCTCGATCGATGTGTAGAGCGATGCGTTGTCGGCATAGCCGTTGAGTTCGATCGTCTCGACGAAGGCCACTTCACGGGCCTCGACTTCGGGCTGCGCCGTGGTCGTGAAGGTCGAGCTGAACTTTAGGAACTCACGTGTCGGAGCATCGATGTTTTCGTTTGAGCCACGATCCTGGAAGCCATCGATGACCAGCGTGTAGCTGGTGAAAGCCTTCAGGCCGCCGCTTGGCGAGATCGTCAGCGAGTCGAAGCCGGCGGTCGTGTTGATGCTGAAATTCACCTGCTGGCCGGTGAGCGTTTCATAAAGCTTGATCGAGCCGTCGGTCAGGCTTTCGAGAAGAGCGCCACCACGGTTCGGTGCGACTTCGATGCCCAGAATGATGTCCGACGTTGGATCGACCGTCGTGATTGCGCCGCTGGCTTGATCGAGATCGACGACGATCTGGCCTTCGCCGACACCGGCAATGGCCCGAGGTCCGACGAAACGAGCGTAGTCCTCAGGCGCTTCGCGTTCGTCGTCCGGCGTCAGATCCGGCAACTCGCGAATTTCCAGATACTGGATTTCCGTGACTTCGCCATCCGGGGCCGCGAGCGTCAGGAAACCATCCTCGACCTTGACCTGAACCGTCTTCAATTCGGTCTTGTAGAAGTTGGTTGGCACGAAATCCGAGACGAGTGCGCCTTCGATCTCCAGCTTGTTGTCGCTGTCGTTGGCGCCCCCGGTATCGCCGACGGCGACCGTGACTTCATACCAGCCGTTTTCAAGCGCGACTTCGAATGCCACACGGTTGGCTTCACCGGCCGGGAAGGTGCCACGCAGATCGAAATGCGCGTAGCCTGTAAGACGTGGATCGTAACTGTCGAAGTTGCGTCCGTCGTCGACGTTGGAGCTCTCGCCCTGCCCTGTTCGCTCGTTGATCGCGACGGCCGGATACGCAGCGCCATTGATCGGCGTGGCAGTCGTGCCGTCCGCATCGGTCGCCGAAGCTTCCGTGACGAAGCCGTAGGAATAACCGTTGCCGCGGTCACCGAAGCCGACGAAGTTCGCGACGAGGTAGCCTGGAGCCTTCGGTGCCGTGCCGTCCTGGAAATTGATCAGGATGGTTTCACGATCGCCCGGCTCGCTTGGAACCTCCGGGTCGACCGGAGCGTCACCATCGCGGCTGATCGTGACATTGTCGATGTTCGGGCCATTGGCGATCTCGTTGGCGACGGAAATCGTGTTGGGGCCATCCGAAAGCTCGATGTCGACCGTGATCTCCTGCCAGTTAGACCAGCCCGCATCGGCGGTGCCGCCGGCGGGGATAGTGGACGGGAAGTCGATGGTCTGCTCCACGCCGTTGACCGTGAGCGTCATCGGTCGATCGGTCGTACCACCATTGGCGAAGCGCACGGTCAACTGATAGGTGCCAGCGCCAGGCGCCGTCAGCGTGAAGCTGGCTGCATCGCCGATATCGTTACCGGTATCCAGATAGCCGATGCCTTCGTAACCCGGACGCAGGCCGAATGAGTCGTAGATCTGGCCAGGGCCGCTATTGCCGGCGTTGGCGCCACCTTCATTCGTGTCATCACCTGGAACGCGGGCGACGGTGTCGGCCGGCGTGCCGGCAACCGCCTCGATGTCCGCAATCGTGAACGTTTCAGCTTCGATCGTCAGCGAGAACGGCTCGACCGGATCGACCGGATCGGTCCCGTCGAGATACTCGAAGCTGATCTCGTCGATGTTTGGGCCGCCGATATTGCCAGCGGGGATCGCCAGACGGATCTGGTTCGATCCTTCGACAAGCGTCAATTCGACTGTCTGCTCGACCCAGCTATTCCAGGCCAGGTCACCCGTTCCCGGACCGCGGGTAAATGGCAGGCTGATCACCTCGCCATTGTTCAAGGTCAGGTTGAGAGCGCGCGAATCCACCGCACCGTTGCCGTAGCGGAAGGTGACGAGATAGGTGCCGGCCGCCGGAGCATCGACATTGATCGTGATGGCATCGCCGACCTGAGCGCCGAAGTCCATGTAGGCGTTGCCCACGGCACCGGTGCGGAAATTGCCGAAGTCATCGGGGTTCGCCTGAGTGACGACGCGGGTGAGCGCGCCCTGACCGGTGGCCGTCGTATCGTTGACCGTAACCTGCGTCAGGTCTTCAGCCTGGATGGTGAACGGAGCGACGACGATCGGCGTTTCTTCGTCGGCGATGGTCAGCGTATCCGTCGCTTCGGCTTCGTTGCCAGCTTCGTCTGTGACGATGACGGTGATTTCGGTCGTGCCTGCAGCGAGAGCGCTCCCATCGAAAACGAAGCTGCCGTCGACGTCCAGAAGGTCCGTGACGTCGATCCGGGTCACGCCACCGTCGAGGGTGATTTCGACCTGAACGATATCGTCGTCGAGACCTGCAACCGACAAGGTGATGGCATCTGCATCCGCAATATCGACAGAGGTTTCAGGGGCGGACAGCACGAGATTGCCGTCTTCGTCGGCCGAAACGTCGACGACGATCGGTCCGGTGCCTGCTTCCGTGATCTCGATGCGATCAAGGTTCGGCCCGGAAGCAGCGCCTGCCGGGATGGCGAAGGTGACGGTGTTGACGCCGGCCTGCAGTGTCACGGTCTGGGTGAGGAAGTTCCAGAAGTTGAAGCCTTGCAGCAGTGGATCGCCCGTGGCGGGCCCGGTGTTCGGGAAGACCGTATTGGCAACCGTTCCATTGACGCCGATGGCGAGAGAGCGCGGAGCACCGGAGAAATCCTGCGACGCATAGCGCACGTTCAGATCATAGGTGCCGGCCTGAGCGACCGTGAAAGTATAGGTGACCGTGTCGCCAGCATCATCGCCGAAATCGAGGTAGCCAGTGCCGCTGAAATCAGGTCGCAGGCCGGAGAAACCGCCGGCTTCAGGATTGCTCGAATCACGCACGACCGTGACCGTTGCGTTGCCGTTGTTGGCCGGAGCAAGTGCGATCGCACCATCTTCTGCCTGGAAAACAATCGGCGTGAACGCGGGCGTCTCGCCGACGGTGACCGTGAAGGCAACCGGTGCCGTGTTCAGCGTGCCGTCGCTCGCCAGAACCTCAAGTGCATAGGTACCGGCAGCAACGGTCCCGGCGATCGTCAAGACACCACCCGCCAGCGAAATGCCCGCAGGCAGCGTGCCGCCGCCCTGGAGGGCGACAGAGTAAGTAAGCGTCGTGCCGGCATCCGGATCGGTAGCACCGAGCGCCGCCGCGACGTCGATCGTCTGGGCGGTGCCCTCGACGAGCGTGACATCCTCGATTGCAGCCGTGGCGCCGAGTACCGGTGCTTCGTTGACGTCGCCGACCGCAATGGTCAGGACGCTGGTGGTGGAGAGGCCAGCCGCGTCTGTTGCCGTGATCGAAACCGTAACGGTTTCTGAGGTTTCATGATCGAAGCTGACACCGGGCGCGAGGCGCAGTTGTGTTCCCTCGATGACGAAGCGCTCATCGGTGGTCGTGTAGATGATGGCAGCCGAGCTCCCGTCGGGATCCGTCGCGGCGAGCGTGCCGATAACGGCGCCCGCTGCGTTTTCAGCAACCGTCGCTGTGTCGAGCGCGATGTTGACCGGGGCAAGCTCCGGCTGCTCGACGCTCTTGAAGGTGAGCTTGTCGATCCGCAGGAATTCGCCGGAGTCGGCAACGCCCGTGATGGTCGCAATGGTGGCTGCGTCGATGAAGACTGGAGTGGTGAACGTGATGGTCTTCAGATTTCCGACCTGGCCGCCGTTACCACGCGCCTGGCTGGGATTGTCGAAGATCCCGGCATCATCGAACGACAGTCCGCTCGCAAGAACCGTGTCGCCGATCGTCAGGCTGAACGTCGCTTCACCGTCGGTTTCGTCGAAGACGGTGATGGACACTTCGTACCAGCCTTCAGACAGGCCGTTTTCGGACAGGACCGTGGAGACGGTGCCCGTCTGGTTGGCGTTGGTGCGGATTGCCTGATTTCCTGAAGCACCAGGTGCGGCGGCGACGTAGAACGCATCAGCTTCATCTAGACCGGTGAAGGCTTCGGCTTCCACGACGGTGACGTCGCCTAATGCCGGCCCGTCGATCGTGAGGTCGAGCTCGAAGGATGCACGGGCGCCAGACGGATCCGTGGCAACGATCGTGATCGTGCCGTCGCCCGTTTCAGTCGGCGTGCCGACGATGACGCCTTCGTCGTTGAGGCTGAGACCTGCGGGCAGGCCTTCGACCGTCAGAACGAGATTGTCGCCGTCGATATCGGAGAACGCATCCGCAAAGATCGAAAGATCGATTCCGCTGAATTCTTCTCCGACAACCGCGAAATAGGGCTCGAAGGCGATGGCGTTGACCACCGGTGCGTCGTTGACGTTTTCTACGGTGAGCTGGAATTCCGTGGTGGTGATCCCTTCGCGACCGTCATCGGCCGTGATGATGATCGTGTAAGGCGTCGCACTCGGGGCCGCCTGGATGACGCCGCTCAGCGTGCCCTGCGAGAACACGAGGTTCTCGAAGCCGGCAACCGGCAAGCCGTCGGCATCTTCGACAGTGAAGCTGTAGGTCAACGCATCCCCATCCGCATCGACGAACGGCATGTCGATTTCTAGCTGGCTGCGTTCCGGCAGCGTCAGATCGGCAATGCCGCCACCGATCACGGTCGGGGCTACGTTTTGGTCGGGATCGACCGGCCCTTCGATGATCTGGACATTGCTGAAGGAGACTGAACCGACACCGTTGCTTGCCTGGTCGTCATCGGCGACGAACACGAGCGAGGAAATCGTCTTGCCGGCATGGGCCGACAGGTCGATCGTCACGGTGAACGTCGTGCCGGGCGTGCCGTTGTTGCCGTTGCGCAGGTCGACGAAGGCCGCTTGGCTCTCCGTGCCGGCAATCTGGAAGACGGACTGATCGCTCATTTCAAACGGCGAGTTGTCATCATCGAAGCCGATGGCGACGATTTCCGACAGATTGGTGCCAAGGGTCACGGTCAGCGTGATCTTGGTACCTTCGGTGATCGTGTAGCTTTCCGGCAGCGGCGCACGCTTCCAGAGATTTCCATCAAGCGTCAGCGTCGCACCACCATCAGTGACCGACGCGCCTACGCCTCGGTCCTGAGTGCTGTAGGATGTCAGCGTGGATGGGTCGAAGACCATGCCGATCGGCTCTTGCGGCTCGGCAACATCGACGACACCGAGCGTGAAGTCCTGCGTGGTCGACAGACCGGAGGGGTCGGTTGCAATGATGGTCAATGCAATCTGCGGCTCCGCCGCGAAATCGAATGTCGCACCGTCGGCAATTGCCAGTTGGCCGGTGCTGTTGATCACGAAACGACCATCGCTGACGGTGAAAGTAAGCGCATCCCCTTCCGGATCGACGCCCGCAACGACACCGACGACGGTGCCGGCGATGGCATCTTCGGAGAGCGACTGCGCGCCCGAAAGCGAGATTACGGTCGGCGCCTCGTTGACGTTGGAAACGGTGACGGTGATTTCCTGCGTCGCCGAGGTCGTGCCGTCGCTGACGGTGACCGTTGCTTCGTAGACACCATCGCCATCGGCGTCGTCGGCCGCTTCGAAATTGGCGCCGGCATTGAGCGAAATGACACCATTGGCGTTGATCGACAGCTTGGAGGCATCAGCACCCGAGAGCTGATAGGTCAGCGTGTCGCCATCCAGATCTGTCGCGACGATTGCGCCGACGGCGGTCGTGTTCTCGGCCACGGTGAAGCCGGGTTCACTGGAAATCGACGGTGCGGAATTATCCTCATCGATCGTGGCCGTCGTCCCGGCGGTTGCCGTATTCCCTTCGCCATCGGTGACCGTCAATACGATTGCGACGGAACCCGGATCGAGATCGCCGAGATCGAGCGTGATTTGGCCGCCGACCGGAGTGACGGCAACAGCCGCCCCGCCATTGACTGAAACGGCGAACGAAACGATGTCGGCATCCGCACCGGCGATCGCGAAAGCAGCGGCGGCGGGGTTGGAGATGTCGACGACCGAGAGCGCGAGATCGCCATTTTCGTCGGCGGTCGTGTCCGGCACGACATCGTCAGCCGGATCGTTGGTCACGGTGACGGTGATGGTCTTCTGCGTCGTCAGCGCGCCATCCGAGGCGAGAATGACGACGGTATAATCGTTGCTGCCACCGACAGGCGTTTCGAAGTCGGGTGCCGCGATGAAGGACAAAGCGCCGGTCTGCGGGTTGATCGTGAACAGCGCATTGTCGTTGCCCGAGGCAGTGGCGAGCGAATAGCGTACGGCATCGCCGTCGATATCGCCGGCAACGATGGTGCCGATCGCGGTTTCACCTTCGACGATCGAAAAGGTTTCGGAGGAGACGATCGGCGCCGAGTTTGTAACGGGGAACACGGCTGCGACGCCGGTCTGCGTAATCGCGATGGCGTCGACATTGGGACCGGTATTGGCCCCGGCGGGGATGGCCAGCGAGAAGCTGTGGGTGCCAGCGCCGACCGATACGGTTACCTTCTGGATCGACCAGTTGTTGAAGCCTTCGCCTGCTGAACCAGCCGCTGTAGTTCCTGTCGCTACGAAAGCAAGGTTGGTTGGTGCGCTGTCATCAATGGAGAATGCCAGCGGCCGCGCCGAATTGCTGGCATAGCGGATGTGCAGATCGTATGTGCCCGCTTCGGCAACTGTGAAACTGTAGGTCGCCCTGTCACCAGGCGTATCGCCGAAATCCAGATAGCCACTACCGGTAAGACCGGGGCGCAGTCCATTGACCGTACCGGCCGGTGCTGGATTCTCAGGATTCGACGGATTCCGGATGACGGTGTCGTTGACGTTGGTGTCTTGGTCGAGAATCCTCAGAACGCCGGCTTCGGCTTGGATCAGTATCTGCGTGAACGGCGCCGGCTCCTCTGGCTCTTCCACGATCGGAGCTTCGACCGTGAGCGTGAAGGGGATGGTATTGGAATCCAAGTCGCCATCCGATGCGACGATCTGCAACTGATACGTACCGGGAGCAACGGTCGGAGCGACCGTGAGAATGCCGTTCGAGAGCGACACACCTTCGGGGCCTGAACCTGTCAATTCGAGCACTGTCGCGTTGCCTTCCACATCGCTCACCGATGTAAGGTCGGACAGCGAAATCGTCCCGCCGGTGGCCGGAACGGTTTGCGTCGGGATGGTGCCTGTCAAGACCGGCGCGTCATTGACTGCAGCGACAGTGACCGCGATCGAAGCCGGTGCGCTTGAAGCGCCCGCCTGGTCGGTGACGGTGTAGCTGATGGTCGCCTGGCCGTTGAAGTTCAAGGCAGGCGTGAACTCGATATAAGTGCGGCCGTCCAGCTCCACCACGACGACAGCGCCTTGATTGACCAGCACGGAAGCGGCGACCGAAAGCGTGTCGCCCGCGTCGACGTCATTGATTGCATCCGTGATGTCGATGCGGCGGACCGTGTCTTCCTGAGCATCCGAAATGTTCAGATTCCCGGCGGTCGGCGCCGTGTTAACAGGCTCCTCGGGCTCTTCCACGATCGGTGCCTGCACCGTCAGCTGGAAGGAAAGCGTTCCGGAATCTGCCTGGCCGTCCGTCGCATTCACCTGAATGGTGTAGGTGCCCGGAGCAACGTTCGCCGCAACGTTGACCGTTTCACCGGAAAGCGTAACGCCTGCCGGCAAGTTGCCACCCAATTCGAACGTCGGGACCGTGCCATCGACATCACTTTTGGTGAAACCCGACAGCGAGAAGGAGCCGCCCGTGGCCGGGATCGTCTGCGCGGCGATGGAGCCGGACAGCACCGGCGCATCGTTGACCGCTGCCACGGCGACCGTGATCGTAGCCGGTGCGCTCGCGGCGCCATCCTGATCGGTGACGGTATAAGTGATGGTCGCCTGGCCGTTGAAGTTCAAGGCCGGCGTGAACTCGATGTAAGTGCGGCCTTCCACCTCCACCACGACGACAGCGCCTTGATTGACCGGTACGGAAGCGGCGACTTCCAGCGTGTCGCCCGCATCAGCGTCGCTGATGGCATCGGTGATGTCGATGCGACGGACCGTGTCTTCCTGTGCATCGCCAATCGTCACGTCATCGGCGGTCGGCGCCGTGTTGACCGGCTCGACCGGAACCGTCGGCTCATCGAGAGCAATGACGATCTTGTCGATGTTCGGGCCGTTTGCAGTGGTCGATGTCAACCGAAGAGTAGAGACACCAGCCGGCAGCGTGACCGTGATCGTCTCGCTGGTCCAATTTTCCCAGCCGCTTGCGGTTGCGGGTACGTTTGCGTCCTCTCCGCTGCCACCCGGGGTGGGGTCGATATCGGAAACATCGCTCGGCAACACAGTGCGGGCACCGGCATTTGTGGCCACGATCGCGAACTGCGCTGTCGCCCCATTCGGCAGACCGGAGAGGATCAACGGACGCGCAGCTGAGCCCCCGTCACCGTTCGTGTAGACGATTGTGATCGTATACGTTCCTGCCGTAGGTGCATTGATAGCGAACTCGGCAAACGTGCTGGCAATACCCCAGTCGAGATAAGACTCGCCTTCTGCTCCGACGCGGAAATTCTCGTTGGAGGTGACCGTGGGGTTCCGCGCAGCCAGGAACTCAGGCGTGATTGCACGATTGGAATTGGTGGATGTGGTGATCGTGGTGTTGGGCGCCAGATCCTCAGCCTGAATCACGATGACGTTTGGATCGGCTTCGCGGATGTCCAAATAGTCGATGTTCGGTCCACTGAAGCCATTGGCCGTCAACCGGATAGTGTTCTCACCTGCGAGAAGCTCTACCCGCGTAGTGGCTTCCGAATAGGTCGTGTTCGCATTCGTCGACTTCATGTCGAAGATGCGATCCCAAAGCTCGCCGTTCACATCGAGACGCATGGAGCGATTGATTCCGGCCGCGAGGAATGCGTAGCCGACATCGATGTCGTAGAAGCCAGCTTCGTCGACAGTGAACGTCCATTCGATGTACTGGCCGGAACCGGCACTGTTGTTGCCGGGTATTCCTGCGAAATCAACATACGCGTCGCCGCTCGCAGCATCCGCATTTGGGACATCGGTTGGCGACGCAGTCGTGGTCGAAACAGCGGTTGGATTACCCAACGTGCTGGTCGGGATAGCATTGCCGACATACGCATTCTCAGCTTCGAGCCGAAGCGTCGTGCCCGGCACGAGGTTCCCAAGGCTGACGTCAGGTTCCGCGGCCAGCGCTGCCGTCGCGAAACCCTCGTCGACCGCGAAAGCGCTCATCATCGGCATGTCGACCGGATCGGAGAAGCTGGCGACCTCCGTGTAGACAGGCGCCTGGAGCGTTGTGGGATCGGAACCACCGGCACCATTGCCCGAGGCGGAACCCCGCTGCAGCGGCGAACCGGAACCGACGGATCCGCCATCGCCCTGGGGGCCCATATAGTCGCCATAACCGTTGTCGAGCGGCGGCAGATAGCCGTCGAGCTGGGCGACGTCGTCTTCTTCGAGCGGAATACCTGCGTCGCTGTCGAGCGCCGGCAGGCTTGCGAGAGGAAGAAGATCGTCGAAATCGCTTGGCGTGTTCGCGGTGCTCTCTTCAACCTTGGTGGCGAGAGCAAGCGCGGCGATACCGGCAAGGTTCAAGGCGTTGATCAGCCCGAGGCCGTCACCGATCTTCGTGCCTGCTGCTGGCGTGCCGTCGCTCGCTGCTATCGCCAGGATGCGCGGTCCGGAGTTGTTGAGCGAAGCGACGCTGATCGCGTGCGTTCCGGCGTCCAGACCGATCCGGACAATGACGCTGCCGAGAGCCTGCCAACCGCCCGTGCTCGGGAACGTGATCACATGAGGATTGCCGCCGTCGACGGTGAAGGTCGCTTCCCGCTCATCCGACCATCCATTGGCGTATTGGACGACCAGTTCGCCGCACCCGCCGGTGGGGATATCGAGAACGTAATTCTCGCTGGACCCCTGAGCCGATGATTGGTTGCCAAACGGCGAATTCAGATCAGCGGCAAATGTCGTGCCATCGACGACGTCGTTCGAGCCAAGCTCGAAACCGAATTCTTTATCCATAATTCCCCCTTTGAAAGACGGCGCTGACGCACGTCCCTCATGCCCGGACACACAGGTGTTAACTTGACCTTAAGGATTTCATGGGCCGTGGTGGGCCGATATAGAAGAATGGTCTGCTTGCGTGGCTCAAATGACCTAGTCGAACCGGCTAGTCCTAAGCGAAACGACTAGTGACGGTCACTTTCATAAGCACAATGCAGGAGACCATCGGACAATCGGGACATATATAAGCGCGCACTTGTGCTTGAAGGAGCTTCCCGATTTCTCGACTAAGCTTTTCGAGACTGGAGCGTGCAAACCGTGCTGGGAGTGAGCCAAAGCCCATCATAGAGATGGGTTGAAATACGGGCGACCGCGGCGGATAATCTCAGAGTTGATTCTGAGGCATGCATCGATCAATGGCTAAGGTGCTCGCGCCTCAGCACCGATATGGCGGTAAACGGCGGGTGGTTTCGTTTCCGCTTGAAGAGTGGTCCTAGCGTTTGGCGGAAGACGCCTTCGCCGAAGCGCTTGCACGCGCTGGTGTGCGCTGGCGAACGGCGCGCAGCGCAGCTTGCGTCCTGTTCTGGACGCCAAGTTTCTTCATGATCGACCGAACGTGGACGCGGACCGTGCTGTCGCTGATGTTCAGCCGCCGTGCGATCGTCTTGTTTCCCGCACCTTCGGCGATGAGGTTGAGAACGCTGTCTTCTCGCTCCGTCAAAGGTGTCTCATCGAGAGCGATATCGTCGAATTCGTCGGAGTCCAGTACAGCGAACACGGCCGACGGAACCATCGAAAGCCCGCGGCGGACCAATTTCGCCGCCAGAGCGATTTCTTCCACCGTGAAATCGGCCGGTAATAGGCCGCCCACGCGACCCACCAGCGACGAAAACTCTTCACAGTATTGATCGGATCGCATCAGAATAATCGTGCGTTCAAGATCAACGGTCTCGCGACGTGCCTCCAGGAGCTGCGTCACCGCTTCCGGCGACACCGCATCAATGATCACGATGCAGTCACGGAGGTCCTCGCCTGCTGGAATTGACCGAAAGCCGAATTGCCGCCGCGTTCCATCGAAGGACGCAGAAACCGCCCGATCAATGACCGTCGATAGCAAAGCACTGTCTGTGATGATGGCTACGTTGGACATACACAACTCGGCACAACCCTAATGGCACGCACTTGATACCGTAACTTGGATTTCTTGTCCGCTTAAAGCTTTATTAACCTTAACTCTAAACGCGGTCTGTTTGCCTAAGTTCCGAAAGCACTCATTGGCTCAAGCAACCGCCAAATCTCAGCCAATAAACGTTTTGATTTTCCGAATTTTTTAGTCAACCTAAACATAATCTATGGGCCTGATCAGCACGCTTTCCCGGCAAGCCCAGCCTCGGCGCTGATTTCGGCGACAAAGCGTTGTCTCATGACCGCAATCCCGGCGTCCCCTCGCCCAGACATAGATGTCACACAACTTTTGTAATGGTGGGGTCGAACGCAGCACCGGCGGATAGATGCCGTCCCGACGATGCATAACGGTTGAAACACCAGAGTGTATTTAAGACTATGCTTTTTAAGTGCATGCCGATTCGGATTGAGTGCGTCCGTTGGCGGTATCGAAATTGCTGGCAAACATGGTCGGCACCAGGAACGGGCAGCGACACGACATGACGCCGAATGATTTCCGACGTTGGCGCAAGGCGCTCGGGTTGAAGCAGAAAGATGCGGCAGACGCGCTCGGGCTTAAGAAACGTGTCATCCAATATTACGAGAAAGGCGACAGGGACGGCAAAGCGGTTGAAATTCCGGTCGCAGTCGCGCTGGCCTGCTATGCGATCTCTCAAGGTATCACCCGCTACGATGCGTCCGAGCTCATTTACGAGAACGATTGACTGCAGGTTTCAGTCCTGCCTGAAAAAGCGTCGGAACGTGCGCGCACAGGGTTTTCCTGACGGACCCTTTACCCTATAAGGCCGGCCTAGCCTCAAAATCGATAGACGAGCGCGGGTGCCGCATGAGCCTTCTCGGCCGTGCCATACCCGATGCCGACCTGACAGATGGATGACCCATGCCGAAAAGAACCGATATCCAATCGATCCTGATCATCGGCGCCGGCCCCATTATCATCGGTCAGGCCTGCGAATTCGACTACTCCGGCACACAGGCCGTCAAGGCCCTGAAGGAAGAGGGCTACCGCGTCATTCTGGTCAACTCCAACCCGGCGACGATCATGACCGATCCGGAGCTTGCGGACGCGACCTATATCGAGCCGATCACGCCGGAAGTCGTCGCCAAGATCATCGCCAAGGAGCGCCCAGATGCGCTGCTCCCGACCATGGGTGGCCAGACGGCGTTGAACACGGCGCTTTCCTTGAAGCGCATGGGCACGCTGGAACGCTATAATGTCGAGATGATCGGCGCCAAGCCCGAGGCGATCGACAAGGCGGAGGACCGCGCCCTCTTCCGCGAAGCGATGCAGAAGATCGGCCTCGAGACGCCGCGCTCTCTGCTCGCCAATGCCACCGCCATCAAGGAAGAAGACCGCAAGGCGCATGATGCGCTGAAGGCAAACATCCGCGCCGAGCATTCGGGCGACGCGCTCGACAAGGCGCTCGACGACCTCGAAACCCAGTGGAACCTCGGCGAAAGCGACCGCAAGCAGCGCTACATGAGCCACGCGATGGCGATCGCTGCCCAGGCGCTCGACACGATCGGCCTGCCCGCCATCATCCGCCCCTCCTTCACCATGGGCGGCACCGGCGGCGGCATTGCCTATAACCGCACCGAATTCTTCGACATCATCTCGTCCGGCCTCGATGCCTCCCCGACCACCGAAGTGCTGATCGAGGAAAGCGTGCTCGGCTGGAAAGAGTACGAGATGGAGGTCGTGCGCGATCACGCGGACAATTGCATCATCGTCTGCTCCATCGAGAACATCGATCCGATGGGCGTGCATACCGGCGACTCTATC
Organism: Rhizobium sp. EC-SD404; assembly: GCF_902498825.1. NCBI lineage: Bacteria > Pseudomonadati > Pseudomonadota > Alphaproteobacteria > Hyphomicrobiales > Rhizobiaceae > Rhizobium > Rhizobium sp. EC-SD404. The sequence continues at coordinate 1,557,314 of NZ_LR701459.1, read as the reverse complement.
ACTGTCGCGCCGGCGCTCACGCTGACGGACAAGGAATACCAGATCATGCGCAACGCCTCGATCGCGGTGCTGCGCGAGATCGGGGTCGAGACCGGCGGTTCGAACGTGCAGTTCGCCGTCAATCCGGACAATGGCCGCCTGGTCGTGATCGAGATGAACCCGCGCGTCTCGCGCTCCTCCGCGCTCGCGTCGAAGGCCACCGGCTTCCCGATCGCCAAGATCGCGGCGAAGCTTGCGGTCGGCTACACGCTCGACGAATTGGACAACGACATCACCGGCGGTGCGACGCCTGCCTCCTTCGAGCCGTCGATCGACTACGTCGTCACCAAGATCCCGCGCTTTGCGTTCGAGAAGTTCCCGGGCGCCGAACCGACGCTGACCACGGCGATGAAGTCGGTCGGCGAAGTCATGGCGATCGGCCGTACCTTCGCCGAAAGCCTGCAAAAGGCCCTGCGCGGCCTGGAAACCGGCCTGACCGGCCTCGACGAGATCGAGATCCCGGGCCTCGGCACCGATGGCGACAGATCCGACGACCGCAATGCGATCAAGGCCGCGCTCGGCACGCCCACGCCGAACCGCCTTCGCATGGTCGCCCAGGCGTTGCGTCTCGGCATGAGCGAAGCCGAAATCTATGCGAGCTGCAAGATCGATCCGTGGTTCCTTGCCCAGCTCAAGGCGATCGTCGACATGGAAGCGCGCGTACGCGCCCATGGCCTGCCGCAGGATGCGGAAAACCTGCGCATGCTGAAGAGCATGGGCTTCTCCGATGCCCGCCTGGCAAACATCACCGGCCAGAACGAGAAGGACGTCACCAAGCTGCGCGACCGGCTCGACGTGCATCCCGTCTTCAAGCGCATCGACACCTGCGCAGCCGAATTCGCTTCTCCTACCGCCTACATGTACTCGACCTACGAGACGCCTTTTGCAGGAGAACTGCGCTCGGAAGCCTTCGTGTCGGACCGCAAGAAGGTCGTCATCCTCGGTGGCGGCCCAAACCGGATCGGCCAGGGCATCGAGTTCGATTACTGCTGCTGCCACGCGGCATTCGCGCTCGCCGATGCCGGCTACGAGGCGATCATGGTCAACTGCAACCCCGAGACCGTCTCCACCGATTACGACACCTCCGATCGGCTTTATTTCGAACCTCTGACGGCCGAGGATGTCCTGGAAATTCTGCGGGTCGAACAGAGCAAGGGCACGCTTCACGGCGTCATCGTCCAGTTCGGCGGCCAGACGCCGCTGAAGCTCGCCGACGCGCTTGAGAAGGCCGGCATCCCGATCCTCGGCACGGCGCCCGACATGATCGACCTTGCCGAAGACCGCGATCGCTTCCAGAAGCTTCTCGTCAAGCTCGATCTGGCCCAGCCTAAGAACGGCATCGCCTACTCCGTCGAGCAGTCGCGCATCGTGGCGGCTGAGATTGGCTTTCCGCTCGTCGTTCGCCCGTCCTACGTGCTCGGCGGCCGCGCCATGCAGATCATCCGCGACGAGACGACGCTTTCCAACTACCTGCTCGGCACGGTGCCCGAACTGGTACCGGAAGACATCAAGGCGCGTTATCCGAACGACAAGACGGGCCAGATCAACACGTTACTCGGCAAGAACCCGCTGCTTTTCGACAGCTATCTCACCAACGCCATCGAAGTGGACGTCGACTGCCTGTGCGATGGCAAGAACGTCTATGTCTGCGGCATCATGGAGCACATCGAGGAAGCCGGCATCCATTCCGGCGACAGCGCCTGCTCGCTCCCGGTCTACTCCCTGCCCGACGACATCGTCGCCGAACTGAAGACGCAGACGGAAGCGCTGGCCAAGGCGCTGCATGTCGGCGGCCTGATGAACGTCCAGTACGCGGTCAAGGACGGCACGATCTACGTGCTGGAGGTCAATCCACGCGCGTCGCGCACCGTGCCCTTCGTCGCCAAGACCATCGGCGCGCCGATCGCCAAGATCGCCGCGCGCATCATGGCCGGCGAAACGCTGTCGGAAGCGTTAGCTGCCTACGGCGCCTCCGCTGAGCCCAAGAAGCTCGACCATATCGCGGTCAAGGAAGCCGTCTTCCCCTTCGCCCGCTTCCCCGGCGTGGACACGCTGCTCGGCCCGGAAATGCGCTCGACCGGTGAGGTCATGGGCCTCGACCGTGACTTCACGCTGGCTTTCGCCAAGGCGCAGCTCGGCGCCGGCGTGGAGCTGCCCCGAGACGGTGCGGTCTTCGTCTCGGTCAAGGACGACGACAAGGAGCGTGTACTCCCCGCCATCGAAACGCTGGTCTCTGTCGGCTTCCGCGTCATCGCGACGAGTGGCACGGCCAGCTTCCTCAAGGAGCACGGCATCGCGGTGGAGCGGGTGAACAAGGTTCTCGAAGGTCGGCCGCATGTCGAAGACGCGATCCGCAACCGTCAAATCCAGCTTGTGATCAACACGACCGATGGCGCCAAGGCCGTGTCTGATTCGAAATCGCTGCGCCGCGCAGCGCTGATGCAGAAGGTGCCGTACTTCACCACCATGGCCGGATCGGTCGCTGCGGCCAAGGCGATTGCGGCACTAAAGGCCGGAAATCTTGAAGTGCGGCCTCTGCAGAGTTATTTCAACGCTTAAGAAGAGTGCGATCCGTGCGATCGCATCTTTTCAGGTGAAGTCGACGGCATTATTTGATAATCACTGGCGATGGACAGCGAGAACGGTTCCGAGATCACTGCTCGAGAACCGTTTTCTTTTTTGCCCGACACAGCACTTAGCAGCGGTCCGAGCACCGGGCCGCGGGATCGTGCTGTGGGTTCGGGGACGATACGGAAAGGGATACGACGATGGTCGACAAAGTGCCCATGACGCCTTCCGGCTTCAAGAAGCTGCAGGAAGAGCTGCGCGTGCGCCAGCAGGAAGAGCGCCCGCGCATCATCGAGGCGATCTCCGAGGCTCGCGCCCATGGCGATCTGTCGGAAAACGCGGAATATCATGCCGCCAAGGAAGCGCAGAGCCACAATGAGGGCCGGATCGCCGAGGTCGAAGACCTGCTGGCGCGCGCTGAAGTGATCGATTTGACCAAGATGTCGGGCGACACGGTGAAATTCGGCGCGACGGTCAAGCTCGTCGACGAAGATACCGAGGAAGAAAAGACCTACCAGATCGTCGGCGACCAGGAAGCCGACGTGAAGGATGGCCGGATCTCGATTTCCTCACCGATCTCGCGCGCCCTCATCGGCAAGAGCGTCGGAGATTCGATCGAGGTGAACGCGCCGGGTGGCTCCAAGGCCTACGAAATCCTCGCGATCAACTGGGGCTGAGGCAAAAGCCCTACCCCATCGCAGGATGATCGACCAAGGCGTGGCGGGAAACCGCTGCGCCTCGATCGTTTTCGAAGTTCGATCGTTCGTAGTGCGGCCTTAGATGGCGACTTCGCCTTCGTCCTTGATCTGGCGGATGGTCAGCATCGTGCGGACGGTGTCGACATTCGGTGCTGCCGTCAGCGTGTCCACGACGAAATCCTGGAAGCTCGACAGGTCCTTTGCCACACAATGCAGCAGGAAGTCGCTTTCGCCCGACACCATCCACGCCGCGCGCACGATCGGCCAAGTCGTGGTCATGGCGGCGAACTCCTTCAGATTCCCGTCTGACTGGTGGATCAGGCCGACCATGGTGAAGGCGACGAGGTCGTATCCCAGCGCCTGTGCATTGATAAGCGCCCGGTAGCCGCGAATGATCCCCGCCTCTTCCAGCTTGCGCACCCGGCGCAGACAAGGCGGAGCAGAGATCCCGACGCGTTCGGACAATTCGACATTGGTGATCCGGCCTTCGCGCTGCAATTCGCGGAGGATTTTCATATCGATCGCGTCGAGATCAGCGCGAAATACCATTCCTGATGCCTCTGGCAATAAGATTGCGTTCATTTCGCCGTTTCGCGCAACTTTATTGCGAGGCGATTCTTGTGTCTCCAAGTAGCACAATCGCCGCAAATGCGAGATACCTCTTGTGAGAAACTCGTGGGTACGCCTTGAAACGGCAGCGCCCCCATTCGTAGATTAGCGACAGTGGTGGTATGCACTGTCACCAAAGACCAATAGGACATTACCGACATGAGCGAGCGTCATACGCCGGTCCTGATCATCGGCTCCGGCCCCGCGGGTTACACGGCCGCCATCTACGCAGCCCGCGCCATGCTGCAGCCAATCGTGATCGCCGGCATGGAACAGGGCGGCCAGTTGATGATCACCACGGATGTGGAGAATTATCCTGGCTATGCCGATCCGGTCCAAGGCCCCTGGATGATGGAGCAGATGCTCAATCAGGCCATCAATGTGGGCGCCGAAATCGTCAACGACCTCGTCGTCGAAGTCGAGACGGACCGCCGCCCCTTCCGCGTGCGCACCGATGGTGGGCAGGTCTTCACGGCCGATGCCCTGATCATCGCCACCGGGGCCAAGGCGAAATGGCTTGGCATCGAGACGGAGCAGACCTTCATGGGCTTCGGCGTCTCTGCCTGCGCCACCTGTGATGGCTTCTTCTATCGCGGCAAGGACGTCGCGGTCGTCGGGGGCGGCAACACCGCCGTCGAGGAAGCGCTCTATCTTTCCAATCTCGCGAAATCCGTCACGCTCATTCACCGGCGCGAGGGTTTTCGTGCGGAGCGCATTCTTCAGGACCGTCTCTTCGCCAAGGAAAACGTCAAGGTCGTGTGGAACGCCGTCATCGACGAGATCACCGGGACGCCGGCCAAGCATCCGATGCCCCCGTCCGTCACGGGCGTTCGGCTGAAGGACACGCAGACGGGCGAGATCAAGGATCTGGCTGTCGATGGCGTCTTCGTCGCGATCGGGCACGCGCCGGCCGTGGATCTGTTCAAGGACAAGCTCCGGATGAAGCCGAACGGCTATCTCTGGAGCGCACCGGATTCGACGGCGACCGACGTGCCGGGTATCTTCGCCGCGGGCGACGTCACAGACGACATCTATCGACAGGCCGTTACGGCAGCGGGCATGGGCTGCATGGCAGCGCTCGAGGTGGAACGATACCTTGCAGGCTACGTCCACATCGCGGAAGCGGCCGAATAAATAAGACGACCTGAGGGGATGGTCTGATCACATGGTAGCTCCATTGGACTGGGACAAGCTGCGGATTTTTCACGCAGCCGCCGAGGCGGGTTCGTTTACCCACGCGGCGGAGGCCCTGCATCTGTCGCAGTCCGCGATCAGCCGCCAGGTCAGCGCGCTTGAGCATGAAGTCGGCACCAAGCTGTTCCACCGTCACGCCCGCGGCCTGATCCTTACCGAACAGGGCGAAATGCTCTATCACACGGCGCATGACGTGCTGCTCAAGCTGGAAACGGTGCGCGCCCGGCTGACGGAGACCAGCAACAAGCCCAGCGGCAAGCTGCGCGTGACGACGACGGTGGGCCTCGGCCAGGGATGGCTAACCGAGAAGGTCCAGGAGTTCCTGGAGCTCTATCCGGAAATGCAGCTCCAGCTGATCCTCGACAATGAGGAGCTGGATGTGAACATGCGCCACGCCGATTGCGCGATCCGCCTGCGTCAGCCGCAACAGCCGGACCTCATCCAGCGCAAGCTCTTCACGGTGCATCTGCACGTCTATGCGTCGCCCGGCTACCTGAACCGCTTCGGCGAACCGAAGTCGCCGCACGATCTCGACGGCCACCGCATCATCACCTTCGGCGAACCGGCACCCGGCTATCTTCTCGGCCTGAACTCGCTTGAAGTCGCCGGTCGGACCGCCGACAATCCACGTGTCCCGCATCTGCAGATCAACAATCTCACGTCTGTGAAGCGCGCGGTTCAGATGGGCATCGGCATCGCCATGTTGCCCGACTACATGGTCGGCCGCGATTCCGGTCTCGTGCAGCTGGAAACGACGGCGGACGCCCCGTCTTTCGACACCTATTTCTGCTATCCGGAAGAAATAAAGAACGCCGCAAAGCTGAAGGCATTTCGCGATTTTCTGATCTCAAAAGCCCGGAATTGGAACTATTAGACGCACCGTCGAGGGTTGAGGCCAAGTCGGCTTTGCTCAATTTCCATGCGATATGTGCAGAGCGCATGGCAGAAATGCGCGGCAAGAACTTGCCGTTTGCCTACCGAAGCATCATATCGCCTATAGCAGATGCACACGGTGACTACTTTCCTCCCACGTCATCGCATCTTGCTGTTCCCCTCTGGAGGTTTTGACCTTCAAACTTAAAAGGGCCCGGGTTTTCCCGTGGCCCTCTTTTTTTGCCCGAAATTCGGGCCATCAATTAAAAACGCCGCCCCCGAAGCCGGGAACGGCGCTCCAATTCGCATCGGATGGTTTGCTTCAGCGGCAGGCTGCGCAGAAGCGCTGGATGCGGCTGCAAGCCTCTTCCAGAAGCTCTTCCGAGGTGGCGTATGAGATGCGGAAGTTCGGTCCAAGACCGAATGCCGAGCCGTGAACGACGGCCACGCCTTCGGCTTCCAGGAGCTCGCTGACGAAGTCCTCGTCCGTTTCCATGACCTTGCCGCTCGGCGCCGTCTTGCCCATCAGTCCTGCACAGGACGGATAGACGTAGAATGCGCCTTCGGGCGTCGGGCAATCGATGCCCTTCGCCTGGTTCAGCATGGAGACGACGAGGTCGCGACGGCGTTCGAAGATCTTCTTGTTTTCAGGAATGAAATCCTGCGTCCCATTCAGCGCTTCAACGGCGGCCCACTGCGCGATCGAGCAGGCGCCCGACGTCTGCTGACCCTGGATCATATCCATGGCCTTGATCAGTTGCAGTGGCCCTGCCGCATAGCCGATGCGCCAGCCCGTCATCGCGTAGGCCTTCGAGACGCCGTTCATCGTCAGCGTGCGGTCGTAGAGCTTCGGCTCCACCTGGACCGGCGTCGTGAAGGTGAAGTCGCCATAGACGAGATGCTCGTACATGTCGTCGGTCAGCACCCACACATGCTCGTGCTTCAAAAGCACGTCCGTCAGGGCCTTCAATTCGGCCTCGCTGTAGGCTGCGCCGGAAGGGTTCGAAGGCGAGTTGAAGATCAGCCACTTGGTCTTCGGTGTGATCGCCTTGTCGAGTGCTTCGGGCGTGAGCTTGAAGCTGTTGTCGATCGTCGTTTCAACGAAGACCGGCGTGCCGCCGCAGATGGCGACCATCTCCGGGTAGCTGACCCAATAGGGTGCCGGAATAACGACTTCATCTCCGGCATTCATCGTTGCCATGAAGGCATTGAAAAGAATCTGCTTACCGCCCGTTCCGACGATCGTCTGTGACGGATCGTAGTCGAGGCCGTTCTCGCGCTTGAACTTGTCGGCGATCGCCTTGCGCAGTTCCGGAATGCCGGAAACAGGCGTATACTTCGTCTCGCCGCGATTGATCGCAGCGATTGCGGCGTTCTTGATGTTGTCCGGCGTATCGAAATCCGGCTCGCCTGCTCCAAGCCCGATCACGTCGCGGCCTTGGGCCTTCAATTCGCGGGCCTTCTGGCTGACAGCGATCGTTGCCGATGGTTTGACGCGCGAGAGCGCGTCGGCGAGAAAAGCCATGCTCTTAACTCCGGTTCGATTGCACCGGTGCGCCGAATGAAATGCCGCACGCGCCGGCGAGGAAAATGCCGGTCTGGTATGTCCAATCTGCCCGCGACTTTCAAGCGCACCGGCAAGATCAGTGTGCCGCTCCGTTAAGAAGATATCAGTTTGAAGCTGCGACAGTGCCGGATCGACCGCTTGGGAGAGAGACGGGGCGATGCAGAACCATGCGCTCTCGCAGAACATCATTCGGCAGCAGGACGGCTGGTACGCTGCCGTCTACGGTCCCTTTGCGCTCAAATCGGCGTTTCAGCCGATCTTTCGCCAGATCGGGCATGGCAAGCTGCGCCTCGAAGCCTTCGAAGGCCTGATCCGGCCGACGAAGAGCGGCCAAAGCGTGTCGCCCTATGCCTTCTTTTCCAGCGTACCACCGGAAGACGGTGGTCTGGTCGATGCGCTCTGTCGTCAGTTGCACCTTCTCAACATGGGCCAGCTTGATCGGCCATCCGCCACGCTTTTCCTCAATTTCGATCCCAGGCTCTTCAACGACGCCCGCACGACCGCAACGGAAGTTGCGCGCCTGCTGGATCTGACTTCGCAGATCGGCCTGCCGCCGCGGCAGATCGTTTGCGAGATCACCGAAAAGAAGGCCGCCAACCGCGCAGCGCTCGTGGCGGTGGTCGAAGATTTCCGTCAATGCGGCTTCCGTATCGCGGTCGACGATTATGGCGCGGAGGATTCCGACATCGCGCGCATCGAACTGCTCAAGCCCAATATCGTGAAATTCGACGGCGATTGGGTGTTGCGCTACATGGAGCACTCGCCCGGTGTAGATTTACTGCGTGACTCTGTGCAGCGCTTCCGGGCAAACGGCATCGCGACGTTGTTCGAGGGACTGGAACATCCATGGCAGGTAGATCTGGCGATCGAACTGAAAGTCGACCTGCTGCAAGGCTACGCGCTCGCCAAGCCGGACACGCTCCTGGGCAAATTCAACGATCTTTTTCCGGAGCAATCGGCTTTGGCGCAAACTGCAATTACGCCTATTACGCCTATTACGCTGAACGACCCCATCGCCGCGCCAGTAATGCCCGAACAACCTTCGACGGTGGCTGCCGCGCCGGTCCCGCATCGGCCGGCGCTGGCTCGAAAGACCTTTGGCAAGCGCGGCCTTTGACGGACATCTGCTTCATCCACGAAAGCAGCGTCGGTTCAACGGAAACGCCACAGAGATGAAGATCATCCTCGCAATCACGATCCTCATCGGTCTCGGCGTTCTGGCTGTCGTTCTCTATGGGCGCGAACGGCTATGGGAGCGTCTCGGCGGCCCGGCGGATATTGGTCGCTACGACTTTGCCGAAGCCAAGCGAAACGCGACGCCGAATGATGCGCTGGCTTGCACAGCCGGAACCTGTACTGCGCCCGACCTCACGATACCGGACACGGCAGGACCACCTGCAACCGTCGTCAAACGACTTTCCGAGCGGCTTGCCACCATCGAAGCACATGTTCGGCGCGTCGACGACCGCTCGGATCCAGGCTATGCGCGTTTCGTCGTTTACACGCCATTGCTGCGCTTTCCGGACACGATCGATGTCGAAGTGAGAGAACGCGCGGGTGGTTCATCCGACATCCGCGCCTACTCCCGCTCGAAACTTGGGCGCTCGGACTTCGGCACGAACAAGAAGCGGCTGGCACAACTTTTCGACGTCAGGTGAGCGATCACTACTGACCGTTTGGCCAGACGAGCGGCCAAGAGTCCGGGCCGTCGCCGTAATCGCCGTCGCACTCCCCCTTCACTCTTTGCTCGGCAAGCGTAAGCGAGGGCCCGTACCCGTCGCTCTCCACGGACCACAGCGACAGCGTGCCGCAATCGCCGATGCCGCGCCCTTTGAAGAAGGAGGTGATCCGCCCTGTCTTCTGGTCGAAATCGATGTTGTAGGCGAATGGCTCCGACTGTGGCCCATTATCGCTCATCACCGGGAAATCGCGTGCGCGCACCGTGTCCAGACCCGCACCGATGTAGACGGCATAGGGGAAATTGTAGGCCCCACCGAGCCCGCAGGGCAGAAGCAGCATGACGCCATCGTCGCCGCGATCCACGAGCACGCCTTCCATCGCGGCGAAGCGTTCCGCGTCGAGGCCGCCGCAATAACCCATCTCGTCGGTGAAATCTTCGGCGATATGGGCCGGCAGTTCGTCGAATGAGGTGATCGCGCTGATCAACGATGAAGCCGGCGGCTCGCGATCGCCGACGGCCTGCAAGGCATCGGTGCGCTCCAGACGGTCCTGGCTTTCGTCGATGAAGAGCAGCGACGCGGTCACGCCCGAGAGCGACAATTCGGTGATCGCCGAAGGATCGTCGGACGAGACCGAGACAGTCATCGACGTGCCGCTCTTCATGGCCTCGATCAGGCTGCGCAGAACCGCAGCGTCATCGAAGCGCAATTCGGAATAGTCCTCGCGCCGCTCCGCCCCTGAAAGCTCGAGCGACAAGGCGGGACCGTCCGCAACCTCGATATCCATGCGCGCGCTTGCGTCCGGAAGCGCGTTCCGAAAGCCGACGGTCAGTTCCAACGGGGCATCAGGCGCGTTGCTGCGGCTGAACGAGAACCCATAGAAAGGTGCGTCTTCCGGCACGGTCGCCGTCAGCCGGCAGGTCAGCGCGGAGGAGCAGTTCACCTGCCAATCCCGAAACTCGCGATACCCGGCTGCGACCGCGGCATCCACGAACATGAAAAAGCCGATTGCGGCGAGCGAAAGATGCTGTGTGGTGGCCATTCTCATCAAGCGGGGGTCCTCGGATCGACGACGACGAAGCCGCGCGTCTTGCAGCGGCTATGTCCAACTGTTAGCCGAAGCGGAGGCGATAGCAATCCGCCAGCCCTCCAGTCGTCCTGCCCCCCTCCTTTCCGCCGGTTTTCGATGTCCCGTCTGTTCGCCAACTCGATGCTGCTGACCGCCGGCGCCATATGGGGTATGGGGTTCGTGGCACAATCGACCGCGATGGACGCGATTGGCCCGCTGCTGTTCGTTGCCTTGCGCTCCGCCATCGCCATGCTTGTCACGCTTCCCTTTGCGATCGCCGAAGGTCGAAGGGCGGCAAGTGGCGCCGTCATCGTCTTCAGCCCCGGCTTCATTCTCGCTGGCCTCGCGCTTTTCGGTGGCATCGTCTTTCAGCAGATCGGCCTGGTGACCACGACCGTGACAAATTCCGGATTTCTGACCGGTCTCTACGTCGTCTTCGTTCCCATCCTTATGACGGTCATCCTGCGGCGGCCGCCGCATCCAGTCGTTTGGCCGGGTGCGATTCTTGCCTTTGCCGGCCTCGTGCTCCTCTCCGATGGCGCGCTCGCCTCGCTCCGACCGGGCGACCTCCTCACAATTCTCGCCGCAGTGTTCTGGGCCATGCAGGTGATCCTGGTCGGACGTCAGGCATCGATGACCGGCCGCCCGATCGCATTGGCTTTCGTGCAGTTCAGCGTCTGCACCCTGCTTGGCCTTGCAGCCGCCCTCACCTTCGAACCGATCGAATGGACCGCCATCCAGGCGGCATTGCCGGAAATTCTTTACGCGGGCGCCATCGCGAGCGGCCTCGCCTTTACCCTGCAGGCCATCGGCCAGCGCTATGCAGCACCCGCCACCGCCGCTATTCTGCTCTCAACCGAAGTGCTCTTTGCCGCCCTTTTCGGTGCCGTGCTGCTCGGCGAAACCATCGGTGGCCTCGGCTATCTCGGCGGCCTGCTCATCTTCTTGGCCATCCTGCTCATCGAGGTCCTGCCTGCGCGGCAAGCCAGAAAATCGGCCGTCTCCGATTGAGAAAACGCAAGAAACTTTCACTTGCGAATTTGAAAGAGTTCAATCAGTCTTCCTATTGTTCGGACCCGTCGCGAACGAAGGAAAGATGCGTTCCGGAGACGCAAGAATCCTCCGGGCGGAAAGACTTGACCTTGCTTCTCAAAAGCATTGGCAACCGCGACAACACGAAAACTTTTCCCTTCATTACCGATCGAGACCGACGCATGCCCCATGCATGCAGTGGGGTCGTTCAGGCATGGCCGCACGCCACCCAGCGGGCGGCGGAACAAGGGACTGCGTAGAATGCCCGAGACCGGTACAGTCAAATTCTTCAATTCCGAAAAAGGCTTCGGCTTCATCAAACCCGACAGGGGGGGCGCCGATATCTTCGTCCATATATCCGCAGTGCAGGCATCTGGCTTGTCGGGACTGGCCGAGAACCAGAAGGTCAAGTTCGATACCGAGCCCGATCGGCACGGAAAGGGGCCGAAAGCAGTCAATCTCGCCGTGGACGGCTGATCGGCCCGTTCCTGGTAATTGGATGAGAGAGTAAGGGCTCCCGGTCATGCGTGGCCGGGCGATCCTCTCGCATATGAAAAGTCACCCGGCGATGGACCCATGGAATTTGTTCAGCCAGCGTTCAGGCAGCGGTGGATAAATTCTCATCATCGCCCGGCGCTTCCATTGGCTGCGGGGGTTGTGTTCAGGAGCGAGGCTCCTTGGGGATTGAGACCATGAAGAAATTGTCGCAGATGCTTGTTCTCGGTGTCGCCGCAGCGGCGACCCTCTTCACCACGCTGGCTCCTGCCGAAGCCGGCCATCGCCATTGGCACAATAACCGTGATCGCGGCGACGCAGTCGCCCTTGGCGTGCTGGGTCTCGCCGCAGGCGCCATCATCGGCGGCGCGATCGTTGACAGCAACAACAATCGCCGCGTCTACATCGACCCGGCGCCGACCTACTATCCGCCGCAGCCAACCTATTACCCGCCGGCACCCAGCTATCAGCCTGCCTTCCGGCCTGCGCCCGTCTACCATCCGGCACCAGCCTATCGCCCGGCACCGGTCTACCGGCCGGTCGTCAGCCAGGGTTATCAGCCCTGGAGCCCGGCCTGGTACGATTACTGCTCGAGCCGCTACCGGTCCTTCGACCCGTCTTCGGGCACCTTCGTCGGTTATGACGGTCAGGAACGCTTCTGCGTCGCCAACTGACGATCGATTGAATGCCCCAACGACAAAGGCCGGTTCGCGGGAACCGGCCTTTTTTTCGTTTTCTGGGTCAAAGACCCTTCAGATAGGGATTGGTGAGGCGCTCTTCGCCGATGCGGCCGCCAGGCCCATGGCCGCAGAGAAAGCCGAAATCGTCGCCGAGCGGCAGGACCTTGTCCTTGATCGATTGCAGGAGCGTATCGTGGTCACCGCCCGGCAGATCCGTCCGGCCGATCGAACCGCGAAAGAGAACGTCGCCGACATGCGCGAACTTCGCGTCGTCATTGACGAATATGACGTGGCCAGGCGCATGTCCCGGGCAATGCCGCACGGTGAAGACGTGACCGCCAGCCGTCAGGCTGTCACCATCCTCGAGCCAGCGATCGGGCGTGCAATTGCGTACCGGATCGTCGACGCCGAAACGGCGACCCTGCTCTTCCAGCCCCTGAAGAAGAAAATCATCATCCTTGTGCGGGCCGACGATATCGACACCAAGCGCTTCCTTCAGCTCCATGGCACCGCCCGCATGGTCGATATGTCCATGCGTCAGCCAGATCGCCTCGATCACAAGGCCGTTCTGCGCAATCACCTCCTGGATCTTGTCCACCTCACCACCCGGATCGACGACAACGCCACGCTTGGTCTCGCTGTCGAAGAGGATCGTGCAGTTCTGCTGAAATGCAGTGACCGGGATGATGCCCGCCTGAAGTTGTCCCATCTGCTCATACCCTGTTGCTGACGCGGGCTATCACCTTGCGCCCAACGTGAAAAGGGCCGCCTCGAAGAGACGGCCCTGGAAATCCCCATCGAAAGCGCAATGCTTAAAGTTCGGCGAGCTCACGCGTCCGGCTGCCGGCATATCCTGCGACCGCTGAAATCGCGGCACCGATCAGGCAAGCGAGGAACGCCCAGAGCGACGCGCTGGAAATCGCATCGGCTGCCTGAGCCGCCTGCTCCCGCGCCCGCGCTTCCAACTGCTCTATTTCTGTGCCGAGATCCTGGACCGACTGGACTGCTGCATCGACCTGTTCGCGCACAGAAGTCGTGAACTCTTCGTAACGGGCAATCGCCTGGTCTGTCGCCTGCTCCGCTTCCTGCTGGGTCATATCGGTATTTTCGGTAAGCGAAGCGACGACAGCATCGCGATCGATCTCTTCGCCGAACCCTTCCACACGCGTTTGCAGGTCATTGCCGAGGTTTTCGAGCACCGCCGCATACTCGGTCGGGTTGCTGCGGAGCGCTTCGAAAGCGTCGGCAACATCACTCCGGGCGCCTTCGAGCTCTTCGCCGATCGCTTCCGGCTGGAGCGCCTCGATGTCGGTATCCTGAAGCAGCGCGCGAATGTCGTCTGCGGCACCTTCCACGTCCACATCGGTGAACTGGTCTTCGTCGAAATTGGAGACGACGGCGGAAATTGCGTCGCCGCCGACGCCTGCCGTGGCTGAAACGGCCGAGCCCGTCAGCGATGCGACCGAACCGATCGCCGATCCTGCGAGCTGCGCCGCACCGCTGATGGCGAATGCCGACAGAACGACAGCAGCAATCAGGGCCGTCGCCCATGAGAGAAGCCCGTGAACCCAACCCGCCTGCAGCGAGAGATAGCCGGCGACGAAACCGCCTGCGGCAAGGCTAATGAAGAGCGACAGCACGGACCAGATGCCGAAGCCGACACCGATACCGCCCATCGGGTCGTTCGACTGTGGATCGACGGCACCGAAACCGAGGCCGGCACCAAGGAGTGAAAGGAGAATGGAGACAGCAATGACAGTCACTGCGCCGCCAAAAATGCTGCCCCACGAAGCGACGGGGGTTACAACGCCGTGTCGATCAATCATCTGAGTTTTCCAAGATAGAGAAAGCCGCGCGAATTGCGCGGCGTGACGTCTCTGAAACGAGGTTCACTCAGAAATCGTTCCGACGGATCACATTTCGTGATCCGCCGGAACGATAGGTCTATTCGGCGGCGAGACGCTTCGGCTGCACTTCGGCGGCGTAGTCGTTGACGAGATTGGTCGCGATTTCGCCGACGGTGAAGCTGTAGGGACCGATTTCCGATACGGGCGTCACTTCCGCCGCCGTGCCGGTCAGGAAGCACTGCTCGAAGCCTTCCAGTTCTTCCGGCATAATCGCCCGTTCCACGACTTCATAGCCGCGACGCTTGGCGAGATCGATGACCGTGCGGCGCGTGATCCCGTCGAGGAAGCAATCGGGCGTCGGCGTGTGGATGACGCCATCCTTGACGAAGAACACGTTGGCGCCCGTCGCCTCGGCAACCTGGCCGCGCCAGTCGAGCATCAGCGCATCGGCATAGCCCTTTTTCTCGGCTGCGTGTTTCGAGAGGGTGCAGATCATGTAGAGGCCGGCAGCCTTCGACTTGGAGGGAGCGGTGCGCGGATCCGGACGGCGATATTCCGCCATGTCCAGACGGATGCCTTTCAGTTTCTCTTCCGGCTTGAAGTAGCTCGGCCACTGCCAGATGGCGATCGCGACATTGATGCGGTTGGCCTGAGCCGAGACGCCCATCATTTCCGACCCGCGCCAGGCGATCGGGCGAACATAGGCATCCTGGAAGCCCTGCATTTCCAGAAGCTTGATGCACGCGTCATCGATTTCGGCAACGCTGTACGGGATTTCGAACCCGAGGATTTCGCCCGACTTGATGAGGCGCTCGGTGTGTTCGGTCAGCTTGAAGATGCGACCGCCATAGGCCCGCTCGCCTTCGAACACCGACGACGCGTAGTGAAGACCATGCGTCAACACGTGAATCTTCGCATCCTTCCAGGGCACGAATTCGCCATTGAACCAGATGTGGCCATCGAGTTGATCGAAAGGAACGGAAGCCATCGTGTTTCCTCCGCCGCGCCGGAGCTCTTGTGGATCGGTTGCGGCTCTAGTTGTGGACGCCCATCTGCATGAACCCGGCTGCGCGTCGAACCCAGCTGGTACAGTGTGAGGCAGAACGAAAAGCTAGCAATCCGGTCAAAATATGTCAATATGCCTGACATATCTGAAAGGATCGAACGCGACGATGGCACCAGGCGCAACAAAACCGCAGGAAGCCGAGGCAGGCAGAAGCCAGGCTTCGGAACTCGCATCCATCGACACGGAACTCATCGAGCTTCTGTTTTTCGCCTATCGCGACTTCACCTCGGACCCTGACCAGATCCTCCAGCGCATCGAGTTTGGACGGGCGCACCACCGCGTGCTCCACTTCGTCGATCGCCAACCCGGCCTGACTGTTGCCGATCTGCTCGACACCTTGCGCATCACCAAACAGAGCCTCGCCCGCGTGCTGAAACAGTTGGTTGATTCAGGCCATATCCATCAGGTCATGGGTGCTGAAGACAGGCGGCAGCGGAAGTTGTATACGACCGAAAAAGGGCGCAAACTCGCCCTCGATCTGGCGAAGCCACAGTCTCGCCGTATCGCGAAGGCATTGCGCGATTTGCCTGCCGGGAGCCGCGATACCATCGTGGGTTTTCTGCGCGGCATGCTGGATGGGGGCAAGTAGCGGTGGGCAAGCGGATCAAGGCCGCCCGGCGCGCAAAGGATTGGAGAGGTACTGCGTGACGCAAAATCCATCGCCTGAGCCGATTTCCGACGATGCCGCCCATCTTCTCGTTGTCGACGACGACACCCGTATCCGCGATCTCCTGAAGCGGTATCTCTCCGAGCGTGGGTTCCGCGTCACTACCGCAGCGGACGCAGCCGAAGCGCGCCGCAAGCTCGAGGGGATCGATTTCGATCTGCTTATCCTCGACGTGATGATGCCCGGTGAGTCCGGCGTTGACCTCACGCGCAGCCTGCGGGCCGTGAAAGACGTGCCGATCCTCATGCTGACGGCATTGACCGAAGCCGACCACCGCATCGAAGGGTTGGAAGCCGGCGCCGACGATTACCTGCCGAAGCCGTTCGAGCCGCGGGAGCTGGCGCTCAGGGTCAGCAACATCTTGAAGCGCGGCGCCCAGCCGACAACGCCGAAGATCGAACAGGTCGTCTTCGGGCCCTACACCTTCGTGATCACAAAGCGCGAACTGAAACGCGCCGGGGAGCCGATCCGCCTCACAGACCGTGAGCAGGAAATCATGACGCAGTTCGCCGAACGCGCCGGTGAAACGATCCCCCGGCACGAACTCGTCGGATCCGATGCGGAAGTGGGCGAGCGCACGATCGACGTGCAGATCAACCGCCTGCGCCGCAAGATCGAGACCGATCCCGCCAACCCCATCTGGCTGCAGACCGTCAGGGGCATCGGCTATCGCCTCAGCGTGGAATAGACGGAGGCTTGGCCGATGGGCCGGCATGAGAGACAGCCGACCGATGCGGCCAAGGCACCGCCACAGGCGGTTCCCGGCCAGCCGTCCTTGTCTGCGACTACGCAGGAAGATCGCCGCCCGGTCAGCGGCCTACGGCGCGTAACGCGCTGGCTCAAACGGCGCGTGCCACGCGGTCTTTACGCACGCGCGCTTCTGATCATCATTCTGCCGATGGTGATCCTGCAGTCGGTGATCGCCTTCAACTTCATGGAACGTCACTGGCAGACCGTGACGCAGCGTCTGTCGACGGCCGTCACGCGGGACATCGCGGCGAT
Source organism: Rhizobium sp. EC-SD404 (assembly GCF_902498825.1). Taxonomy (NCBI): domain Bacteria; kingdom Pseudomonadati; phylum Pseudomonadota; class Alphaproteobacteria; order Hyphomicrobiales; family Rhizobiaceae; genus Rhizobium; species Rhizobium sp. EC-SD404. The sequence continues at coordinate 1,540,229 of NZ_LR701459.1, read as the reverse complement.
CATCGACGTCATCGAAACCTATCCGCAAACGCCGGACCACGCCGAGATCATCCGGATTGCGCGCGAGCGCCTGGCGCTGAACATCGCCATCGAACCGCCGGGCGACCTGCCCCCGCCCCAGCCCAAGCCGTTCTTTTCGATCCTCGATCGCATCCTGTCGCAGGAACTGTCCCGCCAGGTGCGCCGTCCCTTCTGGATCGACACGGTCGGAAACTCCGATCTCGTCGAAGTCCGCATCCAGATGGACAATTCAATTCTCCGGATCTTCGCGCGGCGCAGCCAGGCCTATGCGTCCAACACCCATATCTTCCTGCTCTGGATGGTGATCACCTCGCTTGTTCTGCTCGCCATCGCCATTCTGTTCCTGCGCGGCCAGATCCGGCCGATCCTGAAGCTTGCCGAAGCGGCGGAGCATTTCGGCAAGGGCCAGAAGCTGACCGGGTTCCAGCCGCGTGGCGCCGACGAAGTGCGACGGGCGGGTCAGGCCTTCATCCAGATGCGCGAGCGCATCGAGCGCCAGATCGAACAGCGCACGGCGATGCTTTCCGGCGTGAGCCACGATCTGCGCACCATCCTGACGCGCTTCAAGCTACAACTGGCCTTCCTCGGCGACGGTCCCGAGGTCAAGAGCCTGAACCAGGATGTCGAGGACATGCAGTTGATGCTGGAGGGCTACCTCTCCTTCGCCAAGGGCGAAGCAGAGGAAGACATTGGCACGCTGAACATCGAGACCCTGTTCGGCCGCATCCGCGACGAAGCGGCGCTCCTCGAATCCGGGATCATGATCTCAATCGAGGGCGATCCGCTGGTCAATGTCCGCCCAAATGCCTTCTCGCGGCTCGTGCACAACCTCACGTCAAACGCGTTTCGATATGCCGACAATGTGCGGCTTTCCGCCAATCACGGACCGCGCTGGCTGACCATCACGGTCGACGACGACGGCCCCGGCATCCCGCCGGAGGCGCGCGAAGATGTCTTCAAGCCGTTCTTTCGGCTGGATGAGGCGAGAAACCTCAACGAGAGCGGCACCGGGCTCGGCCTCGCCATCGCCCGCGACATCGCACGCAGCCACGGCGGCGACGTGATACTGGATGAGAGCCCCATCGGCGGCCTTCGCTCAATCATCCGCGTGCCGGCCTGAACAAGTAGCTAGAACGGTCAGGCAGCTCTGGGATAGGGGCCGCTTCGAACGCGGTTACGTCCTTCGGTCTTTGCCCGATAGAGGGCATCGTCGGCGACTGCGATCAGCCCCTCGATAGGCTGCCCACGCTTCGAGCCGACGGCAACACCGGCACTGACGGTGGCTGCAATGCCGCGGCCTTCGGATGCAAAGAGTTGCGACGCCAGCTCGTGGCGGATGCGTTCGGCGATCGCGACGGCCGTCCGCTGGTCGGCGTCCTGGAGGATCACGCAAAACTCCTCGCCTCCGAACCGCGCAGCAATGTCGCTCGAACGGATATTCGCCATTACGACGCCTGCAAAACGCGAGAGCACGAGGTCGCCGACGCCATGGCCATAGAGATCATTGATCGCCTTGAAGCGATCGAGGTCGAAGACGATCACGGCTGAACGAGCATTGTGCGTGACGGTGCCATAGCGCTCTGAAAGGCCGCGCCGATTCAAAAGCCCGGTCAATGGATCGGTCTGCGCCTGAAGATGATGATAACGGGCGATGCGCGACTGGTTGACGCCGAGCGAGAGCGCGCCGATGCCCGTAAGGCCAACGATGGCGACGATCGAATTCAGGTCTTCCGCCCAGTTCGATGGCCGCTCGGTCAAGACCCACCGCCCCTCGGCAGCCAGGACGAAACCGCAGAGGTAGAATGAGATCGCAGTGGCGACGTAGAGCATCGCGCCGGTCGTCATGGCGAGCGGCACTTCCTGCCGGCCGGCCCAATATTCTCGGGCGATCAGAAGCAGGAGAGTACCGATCATCGTGTTTCCGACGATTGTCCCGATGCCGGAGTAACCGAGCAGGAAGGCAACGGTGGTGGGCGCGACACCCGCAAAGACGGCAAATCCGACGAGGCGCCAGTTGGCGCGTCCGGTACGAAACTGCATGGATCCGCCATAGATCAGGCCGAAACCGGCGAGGAAGGCCAGGAACGATGCGAGTTGGAGGGGTTCGTTGTAGCTTTCGCCCAGGATCGAAAACAGGATCACGCCGGTGACGATGGCTGCCAAGCCGCCAGACCAGTTGAGCAGGAAGCGATCGGCGCGCGCACCCATCCAAGCCCCCAGCAGGGTGACGCACAATGCGGCACCGGAAAAACCGATCGCCGCGAGAAGGGACACTTGATCGAAGCCCATACCCACGCCCTGCCCGATAACGGCATCACCTTCGGGCCTGATACCCTAAGAGCGAGTCAATCTGCCGGAGAACGACGCAATTGTTGGATGGTTTTGCCATCCGTGGTGCTCAAATGGTTAAACTGAAGACACGCCCGTCTCAAAACAGACGGCCACCGTTCGGCACGATCTTATCGATGGCCGCCAGCACCACCTCGCCCTCTTCGTCGGGCAATCCGAGCGTCAGCACTTCGGACCGCATCGGCCCGATCTGCCTTGGCGGAAAGTTCACGACCGCGATCACCTGACGGCCGATCAGTTCACCGGGCGCATAATGCTTGGTGATCTGGGCCGATGACTTCTTGATGCCGAGCGGCCCGAAATCGATCCTGAGCTTGATTGCCGGCTTCCGCGCCTCGGGAAACGGCTCCGCTTCCACGATGGTGCCGACGCGGATATCGACTTTCTCGAAGTCGCTCCAGGCGATCTCGGGACTTGTCTCTTCGCTCATTATTCGCTCTTGGACAATTCTTCGGATCTGTTCTTGGCGGCCGCAACTGCCCTGTCGAAGAGGTGCTGCATCGCCCCATCTTCCATGAGCACGGAAAGCGCCGCCGCCGTGGTGCCATTCGGCGAGGTCACGTTCTTGCGCAGCGTTTCGGCATCATCCGTGGAGCGGTGCATGAGCTCTCCGGCGCCCGAAACCGTCGCGCGCGCCAGGCGCATCGCGAGATCGGCAGGCAGTCCTGCCTTGCGCCCGGCTTCGGCCATGCATTCGACGAGGTGGAAAGCGTAGGCAGGGCCGCTGCCCGAAACCGCCGTGACCGCATCAATCAGCGCTTCGTCCTCGAGCCATTCCACCGGGCCGGAAACGGCAAGCAGTGCATCGACTGCCGATTTCTGCTGCGCATCGACCGCATCCGTAGGAACGGCTGCCGTGATACCCCGCCCCACCATCGCCGGCGTATTCGGCATGGCACGCACGATGGCTTCGGCGCCCAGGCCGTCGCGTAATGTATCGATCGTCGTGCCGGCGGCGACCGATACGGCAACCGTCTGCGCGTCCACCATCGGCCGCAGGGTCGGCAGCACCGCCGCCATGGCCTGCGGCTTGACCGCGACGAAGAGGATGCCGGCCTTTACGTCACCGGAAGCCGCGGCATCGACCTGGATACCCGCCGCTTCGCAATAGGCCGCCATCGATGGAGATGGTTTCGGATCGACGATGCGGATATCCGCACCCGTCAGACCGGCGGCAACCCAGCCGCGCAGCATGGCGCCGCCCATGTTGCCTGCGCCGACGAGGACGACAGGCCCGTGTGCTGCGATATCGTCGATCGCCAAGGCCTTAAGCCTCGCCGACGGTCTCGAACAGGACCGTTTCCAGAGCGCTTTTGGCTTCCATGCCGGACCAGACCACGAACTGGAAAGCCTGGAAATAGATCTCGCAAGTCTCGAGCGCGCTCGAAAGCAACACTTCCACCTGCTGATTGGTGGGCTCCGCCCCGCCGGCCAGAAGCAGCGACTGGCGGAAGATCACGACGTCTTCCTGCTCCCAGAGATCGAAATGGCCCATCAGCACCTGACTGTTGACCAGCGACAGAAGCCGCACGACCTCGGTGACGCGGCTCGGCGCCACCTTCATATCGAATGCGCAAGCCAGATGCAGCGCCTCAAACTCCTCCATCCAGGAGAAGGAGATGTGGTAGTCGGACCACTTACCTTCGACCGTCATGGCGATTTCGTCTTCGCCTGAGCGCTCGAACGACCATTGGTTCGTCGCAGCCACGAACTCGATCATATCGACCGGATTCGTTGCGCGTTCGAAGCTCACTTCATGAAGGCTCATGCCACACCCTTTGTCAGCCGGAACCGTCGCACCCGCATCCCTTCAATCAGGAACCGCGGCGCTTCTACGACAGTCTTGCCGGACCTACCCCTTGGACGACGATCCGTATTCACCAAGCGCATCATGCGCCAAGCCGAACTCAAAGAGCCCGTTTCGAATCATCATTAAAAATCAGTCTATAACGGGAGATTGCTTGCGCCAGCCCTGTCACGACAGAGGATGGAAATGGGGTGTGGACAGTTCCTGCAAGACAGATTCAGCGGTGAGTCATAACTGACTCTGCCGCCTCGTCTTTTTGCTTCCAGCCGATGCCGGAAGGCTGTGGTTAAAAAACTATGGATAAGTGCTCTGGCCCCTCGGGACACGTCCCGGGAAGGCACGACTGATCAGCCGATCTTGTCGGCGGTGCTCGTTGGGGCCCTGCCTTCGAGGGCTTCGATGCGTTTCAGAAGACGTTCGTTCTCGTCGCGCGCCTTGATCGCCATATCGCGGACGGCCTCGAATTCCTCGCGCTTGACGACGTCCATGGTGTTCATGACGCGCTCGGCCTGGCTGCGAAAGGCAGTTTCGAATTCCTGCCGAACGCTCTGCGCCGTGCCAGCGGCGTCGGTCATCAGCTTGGCGAATTCGTCGAGGATTCGGTTTGATCCGGAGGCCATGGAATACCCTTTCTGTCTGTGTCAGGCCGACCACGACCTTTAAGCCTTCGAACTAGGAGCGCGAGGCCCCAAATTCAAGCGAATAGAGGACGGTCGGGGCGTTTGTGTCTCCTGCCTTGACCGCACCACGTTCCATCGTCATCTTCCGCCCGCCATCAACCAGGGTTCCGAGAGCTTGGACTATCTCCTGACACCGCTTGCGGTCCTTCCCTTCCCGACGATCGATCCCGTCATCGTGCAACTCGGCCCCATTGCCGTTCGCTGGTACGGACTGGCCTATGTGGCCGGCATCATCCTCGGCTGGTTCTATGCCCGCAGGCTCGTCGCAAACGATCGTCTGTGGCCGACGGGCCGCGCGCCCATGACACTGACGGACCTCGACGATTTCCTGCTTTGGGCAGCGGTCGGCATCGTCGCCGGTGGCCGCATCGGCTACGTGCTGTTCTACGATTTCGCCAGTTTCCTGGCGAACCCTCTGTCGATCTTCGCCGTTTGGACCGGGGGCATGTCGTTCCATGGCGGCTTCCTCGGGACAACGATAGCGATCATCCTCTTTGCGCGATCGCGCCAGATCCCCGTCTGGACGCTCCTCGACACTGTGGCAGCGGTCGTTCCGATCGGCCTTCTCTTCGGACGTCTCGCGAACTTCATCAATTCTGAGCTCTGGGGACGTCCGACGGACGTGCCGTGGGCATTCGTCTTCCCGACCGGTGGTCCGGAGCCGCGACATCCGAGCCAGCTCTACGAAGCGGCGCTCGAAGGCATCGTGCTCTTTCTCGTGATCTGGCTGCTGATCCATTTCGGCCGGAAATTGAAGCAGCCGGGCTTCATTGCCGGCACCTTTGTGGCGGGCTACGCAGCCTCGCGCATCTTCGTGGAGTTCTTCCGCGAGCCGGATGCCCATATCGGCTACCTCTCGGGCGGCTGGCTCACCATGGGCATGCTCCTGTCGCTGCCGATGCTCGCCGCTGGCCTGTGGGCCATGGCCACCGCCGGTGGCCGCAAAGTGGTGTCGACAAGCGGCTCTCCATCCTGAGATGAGCGGGCGCCCACCGCGCAAGACGCCTCTTGCAGACAAGATCGTCCGCCTGATCGAAACGGGCGGACCGCTGAGCGTCTCCGACTATTTCCACATCTGCCTGTCCGATCCTCAACACGGCTACTACATGACGCGCGAGCCGTTCGGCGCATCCGGCGATTTCATCACCGCGCCGGAAGTCACCCAACTGTTCGGGGAGATGATCGCGATCTTCCTGCTCGGCGGCTGGCAGGCTGCCGGGATGCCGAGACCCGTGCGCCTGGTGGAACTGGGACCGGGCCGCGGCACGCTGATGAAGGACATGCTCCGCACGATCCGCAAGGTGCTGGGCGCCGACATGGCCGGCTGGAGCGCTCACCTGGTGGAGACGAGTCCTCGCCTGCGCACCATCCAGGCCGAGACGCTACAGGACTATTCCGATCTCTGCTCATGGCACGAGCGCTTGGAGGATCTGCCGCGAGGACACCTGCTGCTTGCCGCCAATGAGCTCTTTGACGCGCTCCCCATCCGGCAATTCGTGAAATCCGGATCGGCGTTCCGCGAGAAGGTAATAGGCCTCGACGCCGCGGGCGATTTGACGTTCGGCATCGGACCGGCCGTCATCGAGGCAAGCGCCCTTCCCCATGACTGGGAAAACCAGCCCGAGGGAACCGTGTTCGAAGCCTCCCCCATCCGTGAAGCGTTCATGGAAGCGCTTGCGACGAAGCTCCGCGCTGAAGGCGGGCTGGCGGCCGTGATCGACTATGGCCACCGCGTGCCGGGCTTCGGCGACACGCTCCAGGCCATGCGCAACCACGGCTTCGACGACCCGCTTGCGCATCCCGGAGAAGCCGACCTGACCAGCCATGTGGATTTCGCGAGCCTCGGCGCGGCCGCGCACGGCTCGGGCGCCCACGTGCTTGGCCTGACCTGCCAGAGCGACTTTCTCCTCGGCCTCGGCCTGATCGATCGCGCCGGACGCCTTGGCGCGGACAAGGACCGCGAAACGCAAAAGGCGATCGAAGTCGCGGTCGAACGCATCGCGGGAACGGGCCCTGGGCGGATGGGCGAATTGTTCAAGGTGCTTGCCATCTCCGGCCAGCCGATGGACTTCGCCCCCTTTGCGCGCATCGGTGAACCGGCGAGCAAGCGCCGTTGAGCTTGATGATTGACAGACTGTCGAGCCGTCGCCACCATCGCCGCGCTTCGACCAAGGGACGGGACGATTGATGCTTGCCAGTTCACCACCCCAGCCGATCGAGAGCGACCTGATCGCGCAAGCGACGAGCGGAACCCCTATCCGCCATGGGTTTTTCACCCGTCACGGAGGCGTTTCTCAAGGGATCTACCAGGGCCTGAATGTGGGACTCGGCTCCAATGACGAACGGGCGGCGGTCATCGAGAATCGCGTGCGCGTCTGCAGCCATTTCAGCCGGTCGATCGAGGATCTTGCCACGCCGCATCAGATCCATTCGCCGGATGTCGTTGTCGCAACCGGTTCGTTCGGCGACGAACGCCCCAAGGCGGACGCCGTCGTCACCAATATCCCCGGCGTCGTCATCGGCGTTCTGACGGCCGATTGCGGGCCCATCCTGTTCTGCGATCCGGAAGCAGGGGTCGTCGGTGCCGCCCATGCGGGCTGGCGCGGCGCCTTGGGCGGCGTGCTGGAAAACACCATCGCCGCCATGGAGGAGCTCGGCGCCAGCCGCACCGCGATCCGGGCCAGTCTTGGCCCGTCCATCAGTGTACGCAATTACGAGGTCGGCCCGGAGTTCGTGGAGCGCTTCACCGAGTCCGATCCGGACAACCAGCGCTTTTTTGCCGATGCCGATCGTGTCGGGCATGCCATGTTCGATCTGCCCTCCTACACGCTGTCGCGGCTGAAACAGGCCGGCGTTGCAGCCGAATGGACCGGCCACTGCACCTATGAAGACGAGTCTGCCTTCTTCTCCTTCAGGCGGACCACGCATCGCGGCGAGCCGGACTACGGTCGGCAGATCGCAGCGATTGCAATCACGGAGTAATCCCTATGGCCCCGCGCTTTGCCCCGGAAGAATATTCCGGCCGTCTCGAACGGCTGCTCATGGCAATGAAGGAGGAGCGGCTCGACGCGCTGCTGCTGTTTGCCCAGGAAAGCATGTATTGGCTGACGGGTTACGACACCTTCGGCTTCTGCTTCTTCCAGACCCTGATCGTGAAGGCTGACGGCCAGATGAGCCTTTTGACGCGCTCGGCGGATCTTCGTCAGGCGCGCCATACCTCTACGATCGAGAACATCACCGTCTGGACCGACCGCGCCAACGCCGATCCGACGGTGGAATTGAAGAACCTGCTCGATGAGATGGACCTGCTCGGCGCCCGCATCGGCGTCGAGTATGACACCCACGGCCTGACCGGCACGAACACCCGCCGGCTGGACAACCAGCTCCAGTCCTTCGCCAAGATCATCGATGCGTCGTACGTCGTCAGCAATCTGCGCCTGACCAAAAGCCCGGCCGAAATCGCCCATGTGCGAAAGGCCGCGAAGCTTGCCGATGCGTCGCTCGATGCCGCCCTGCCCTTGATCGAGCCCGGGGCGCGCGAAGCCGACCTGTTGGCGGCGATGCAAGGCGCAGTGCTGGCCGGCGACGGCGAATATCCCGGCAACGAGTTCATCATCGGCTCGGGCGACGATGCCCTGCTCTGCCGCTCCAAGTCGGGTCGCCGGAAGCTCAACAAGACCGACCAGCTGACGCTCGAATGGGCAGGCACCAGCGCGCGCTACCATGCGGCCATGATGCGCACGATCATGGTCGGCAAGCCCAAGCAGCGCCACATCGAGCTCTTCGACGCCTGTCTCGACGCGATCCAGCAGATCGAGCCGGTGCTGACGACGGGCCACACCTTCGGCGATGTCTTCGACGTCCATGCCCGCGTGATGGACGAGCGCGGCCTTGCTCGCCACCGATTGAATGCCTGCGGCTATTCGCTTGGCGCGCGTTTCGCGCCGTCATGGATGGAACACCAGATGTTCTATCAGGGAAGCCCGCAGCCGATCGAGCCGGACATGTCGCTCTTCGTCCACATGATCATCATGGATTCCGACACGGGAGTCGCAATGACGCTCGGACAAACCTACCTGACGACGCCCGGCGCACCGGAAGCGCTGTCCAAACATAAGCTTGAACTTATTCAGCGTTGACACTGCTGATCGCACCGCACCATAAGTTCATTCGACGGAAGAAGATGCCCGCCTACCAGCTGGATGACGACGCGATAGGGACGAAAGCATGAAGCTTGCCCCCGGATCGATCCGGACAATCTTGGCTCTCGGCCTGTTGGCCGGACTGTTCGCCTGCACATCTACCGACGGCCCCGTCGCCGCCATCGAGACGGCCGGCGAGAGCAGCAATCCGACCAGCCCGATCGAGATCGACGCTGCCACCTACGCGACGCCGGCTGGAGATGGAGACGGCGCCGAGCTGGCGCTCGTGCCACCGACATCGGACCAGTCCGCAACGCCGACCATCCGCTTCATGCCGATCATCGGCGCCCCGCTTGAAGCCGTGACGCCCATGTCGCGCCGGCTGCGCACCGAGGCCGGACGGCTGGGCCTGACCGTCCTGCCCTTTCAGGACGAGACCAGCGCTTATGTTCTGAAGGGCTACCTGTCGGCGGAGCGCGGCGAGACCACAAACACGGTCTTTTACGTTTGGGACGTGCTCGACGGCAGTGGCACGAGGCTTCACCGCATTCGCGGAACGATCGAGGCCGAAAAGCCGAGCCAGGCAGGTGCGACGTCCTGGGATGACATCCCGAGCGCGGCCATGGAGAGCGTGGCGGAGCAGAGTCTTCAAGCTTTCACACTGTGGGAAAGCCAGCGGCAGGGCTGATCGTCGGACATCAATCCACCACTGCGGCTTGCAATCGAGACGAGACTGGCTAAAAGGCCGGCAACGGCGCGCATCACGGGCGGACAATCATGAAAATTTTCGCGGGCAACTCCAACCGGCTGCTTGCTGATGCCATCTGCACCTATCTCAACCTGCAGCTCGGCAAGGCCAGCGTCCGTCGCTTCGCGGACCAGGAAATCTTCGTCGAGATTCAGGAAAACGTGCGCGGCGAGGACGTCTTCGTCGTCCAGTCGACCTCCTATCCCGCCAACGACCACCTGATGGAACTGTTGATCATGATCGACGCGTTCCGCCGGTCGTCGGCTCGGCGCATCACGGCGGTGCTGCCCTATTTCGGTTATGCCCGCCAGGACCGCAAACCCGGTCCACGCACGCCCATCTCGGCAAAGCTCGTCGCCAATCTGATCACGCATGCCGGTGCCGATCGCGTTTTGACGCTTGATCTCCACGCCGGCCAGATTCAAGGCTTCTTCGATATCCCGACCGACAACCTTTACGCCGTGCCGATCCTGTCGCGCGACGTGAAGGAGCACTACGATCTGTCGAACATCACGGTCGTTTCGCCCGACGTCGGCGGCGTGGTGCGTGCCCGCTCGCTGGCCAAGCGCCTCGATGCGCAGCTCGCCATCGTCGACAAGCGCCGCGATCGCCCGGGTGAGTCCGAAGTGATGAACGTTATCGGCGACATTGTCGGCCGCGACTGCCTGCTTATCGACGACATCGTCGATTCCGGCGGAACGCTCTGCAACGCGGCCGAAGCGCTGTTGAACCAGGGTGCGACGAGCGTCACCGCCTATATCACGCACGGCGTGCTATCCGGCGGCGCCGTGGCCCGTGTCACCTCGTCCAAGCTGAAAGAGCTGGTCATCACCGACAGCATCCAGCCGTCGCCGGCAGTCCAGGCTGCCCACAACATCCGCGTCATCACGACGGCGAACCTGATCGGCGAAGCCATCAACCGGACGGCTGCTGAAGAATCGGTCTCCAGCCTCTTCGACTGATCGCCGATCCGAACTGCTCTCATGAAAAAGGCCGGACACGATGTCCGGCCTTTTTCGTATTCAGAAGTAGGAAGCCCTCTATTCCGGCAGAATGCGCACAGCGCCCCTGTCGGCGCTCGATGCGAAAGCTGCATAGGCCTTGAGCGCGGTGGTGACATTGCGCTTGCGCGGTGCCGCCGGCTTCCAGCCGAGCTTGTCCTGTTCGGTGCGACGCGCCGCGAGCTCGTCTTCGGAGACGGCGAGATTGATCGTCCGGTTCGGGATATCGATCTCGATCATGTCGCCGTCCCGCACCAGCCCGATCATCCCGCCCTGCGCCGCTTCCGGCGATGCATGGCCGATGGAGAGACCGGACGTGCCGCCCGAGAAGCGGCCATCGGTAACAAGCGCGCAGGCCTTGCCGAGGCCTTTCGACTTCAAATAGCTCGTCGGGTAGAGCATTTCCTGCATGCCGGGCCCACCTTTCGGGCCTTCGTAGCGGATGACGACGACGTCACCGGCCTTCACCTCATTGCCGAGAATGCCCTTCACCGCTGCATCCTGACTTTCGAAGACGACTGCCGGCCCGGTGAATTTCAGGATCGACTCGTCGACGCCCGCCGTCTTCACGATGCAGCCGTCGAGCGCGATATTGCCCTTGAGCACGGCCAGGCCGCCATCCTTCGAGAAGGGATTGGCGACGGAGCGGATGACGCCGTTTTCGCGGTCTATGTCGAGCTCTTCCCAACGCGCTTCCTGGCTGAAGGCCACCTGGGTTGGAATGCCGCCGGGGGCTGCGCTGAAGAACTTCCGCACCGTCTCGCTCGACGTGCGCCCGATGTCCCAATGGTCGATCGCGTCGCCGAGCGTGGCGGCATGCACCGTCGGGCTGTCGCGATGGATGAGCCCGCCCTTTTCCAGTTCGCCCAGGATGGACATGATGCCGCCGGCACGGTGAACGTCTTCCATGTGAACGTCGGACTTCGCCGGCGCGACCTTCGAGAGGCACGGCACCTTGCGCGAAAGCTGGTCGATGTCGTCCAGCGTGAAATCGATCTCGCCCTCATGGGCGGCGGCAAGAATGTGCAGGACGGTGTTGGTCGAACCACCCATCGCGATATCGAGCGACATGGCGTTTTCGAACGCCCTTTTGTTCGCGACATTGCGCGGCAGGACGCTCTCGTCCTCCTGCTCGTAGTAGCGCTTGGCGATATCGACGATCAGATGACCGGCCTCGACGAACAGCCGCTTGCGGTCCGCATGCGTGGCGAGCGTGGAGCCATTGCCGGGCAGAGAAAGGCCGAGCGCTTCGGTCAGGCAGTTCATAGAATTGGCGGTGAACATGCCCGAGCAGGAGCCGCAGGTCGGGCAGGCCGAACGCTCGATCGCCTGGACGTCCTCGTCCGACACGCTATCGTCGGCGGCAGCAACCATCGCGTCGACGAGGTCGAGTGCCTTGATCTTGCCGTTGAGCACCACCTTGCCGGCCTCCATCGGACCGCCGGAAACGAAGACGGCAGGGATGTTGAGGCGCATGGCCGCGTTCAGCATGCCGGGCGTGATCTTGTCGCAGTTGGAGATGCAGACCATGGCGTCGGCGCAGTGCGCGTTGACCATGTATTCCACGCTGTCGGCGATGATCTCGCGCGACGGCAGTGAATAGAGCATGCCGTCATGGCCCATGGCGATGCCGTCATCGACCGCGATCGTGTTGAACTCTTTGGCGACGCCGCCGGCTGCTTCGATTTCGCGTGCGACGAGCTGGCCGAGATCTTTGAGGTGCACGTGGCCCGGCACGAACTGGGTGAAGGAGTTCACCACGGCGATGATCGGCTTTCCGAAGTCGCCGTCCTTCATGCCGGTGGCGCGCCAAAGGCCGCGCGCGCCGGCCATGTTGCGGCCATGGGTCGTGGTGCGGGAGCGATATGCGGGCATGATTATTTCAATCCGTGTCGGTGTCAGGAAATGCCGTTGCCTAATTCGGGCCGCACCTTCGGTCAAGCATGCCGCTTTGTCCACCGATGACAGTCCGGATTTTGGTACCCGCCTTCAGCCGATCGTAACGATGGCGCCTGCTGCGGCCGCTGCGCCCAGCACGAGAAAGATGTTGAGGTGAAAACGAATGAGCGCGACGCCGGCAGCCACTGCGATCGCAAGCGCCGCAAGATCCAGTGCAGCCGGATCAAATGAGGGCAGAGAAAACGGCCCCCAATCGACCGTCGATGTTTCACCGAAAAGAACCTGTAGTCCGAACCAGACGGCGAGATTGGCGATGACGCCCACGACGGCGGCCGTGATGGCGGAGAGCGCCGCGGCAAGCCATTTCACACCGCGCAGGCGCTCTATGTAAGGCGCGCCTACGAAGATCCAGAGGAAGCAAGGAACGAAGGTGAAGAAAAGCGCGGTCGTGCCCCCTAGAATGCCGCCCGTGATCGGATCGAGACCGGACATACGCGACGCACCGAGAAAGCCGACGAAGACGAGCACCAGAATGAGCGGCCCCGGCGTCGTTTCGGCCAGTCCAAGCCCCGTCAGCATTTCGTCCGGTCGCAGCCAGCCGTAAAATTCGACGGCCTGCTGCGCCACATAGGCCAGCACCGCATAAGCCCCGCCGAACGTGACGATCGCGGTTTGCGAGAAGTACAGCGCCTGATCGGCGAAGACCTGCCCTCGACCGAACAGAGCGAGCAGTAGAGCGAGCGGCACGAGCCAAAGCGCACCCCAGACGGCGAGCGTCTTCAGCGTCGACGAAAAAGGAACCTTGGGTTCTGCAAGGACGACATCGTCGGCATTGCCGGGACCGGCGCCGAACACCCGATGGCGGAGTACCCCGAGAAGGCCCGCCGCAGCGATGATCAGCGGGAACGGCACCTGCAGGAACGCGATCGCGACAAAAGCGGCGATCGCGATCGCATAGGCGAACCGTCCGTTAAGCGCCCGCTTGGCGACCTTGATCATCGCTTCAAGCACGATGGCAAGAACCGCCGCCTTCAAGCCGAACAGCAGCCCGTCGACGATCGGGACATCGCCCACCGTGATGTAGAGAATCGAAAGCCCCAAAAGCACGAAGAAGCCTGGCAGAACGAAGAGAAGCCCGGCCAGAAGCCCGCCGCGGACGCCCTTCAGAAGCCAGCCCGAATAGGTGGCAAGCTGCATGGCTTCGGGGCCGGGCAGCAGCATGCAGAAGTTCAGCGCATGGAGGAATTGCGGTTCGGAAAGCCACCGCTTCTCGTCCACCAGGATGCGATGCATAAGCGCGATCTGACCGGCAGGCCCACCGAAGGAGAGAAGCCCGATCTTGCCGAAGGTTTGAACGAGTTCGCCCATGCCGGCAGACGGCTGATCTGCGGCGAGGTCGTCGCTTGTCGTCGTCGGATGCTGCACCGTCATTGCCTATGATCCTGCGAGCCCGGCTTGAGATCGAAGCCATGGCCTTGTCACGTAACAGTTCCATGTCGTTCTAGCGGCGCAGGCGTTGATCACAATGCCGATCAACATCTTTTCGAGCGTGAACGTCCCGGAATGCCGGCCGTGCTTGCGCTTTTTCCGCCTGTCGGTTATAGACGCGCCGTCCGCGTAGACACCCTTGGAGGCAACGCGGATGGATCACTCGACATGAGCGGTTCCACGTTCCGCGACTTTCCCGAAACGGAAACGCGGGGCGCTCCAGATCATACCTCGAAAGGAAATGCCATGAGCGACACATACGAGCTCAAGGCCGAGGCGCGCGAACGGGTTGGTAAGGGGTCCGCCCGTGAACTCCGCCGCAACGGCAAAGTCCCTGCAGTCATCTACGGTGACAAGCAGCCCCCGATGGCCATCACGCTTCCCATCAAGGAGCTGACGCTGAAGATCCGCGGCGGTGGTTTCATGACCACGGTTGCGACGATCAACGTCGATGGCAAGAAGATCCAGGTCCTCCCCAAGGATTACCAGCTGGATCCTGTCCGTGACTTCACCATGCATGTCGACTTTCTCCGCGTCGGCAAGAACACGGTCGTTACGGTCGAAGTCCCCGTTCACTTCGAAAATGAAGAAGCATCGCCCGGCATCAAGCGCGGCGGCGTTCTCAACATCGTGCGCCACACGGTCGAAGTTCACTGCCCGGCAGACAAGATCCCGGACGCCTTCGTTGCAGACCTCACCGGTCTCGAAATCGGCGACGGCATTCACATCTCCAATATCGATCTGCCGAAGGGCGTCGAGCCGACGATCACCGATCGCGATTTCACCATCGCAACGATCGCTGCTCCGGCTGTTCTGACGGCTGAGGAAGAAGCTGAAGGCCAGGAAGCGCCGGAAGCCGATGAAGTCGAAGCCATCGAGCAGAACGACGAAGCAGAAGAAGAAGGCGGCGAAGAGAAGTAATTCTCCCCTCCGTTCTGTCTTTCGGATCGGCCCGGACGCTTGGCGCTCCGGGCCGATCGCTTTATACGACCTTGAAACAGCCGCAAGGTAAGGATCACGCGCATGCTGGTGATTGCAGGGCTCGGAAATCCCGGTTCGCGCTATCAGGCAAACCGCCACAATATCGGGTTCATGGCCGTCGACGCGATCGCACGCGCCCAGGGCATGTCCGGCTGGTCCAAGAAGTTCAAGGCCGAGATCGCCGAGGGCGAGATCGGCGGCACGCGTGTTCTTCTGATCAAGCCGCAGACATTCATGAACCTGTCGGGCGAATCCGTCGGCGAGGCCCTGCGCTTCTACAAGCTCGGCCCGGATGCACTGACCGTCATCTACGACGAACTCGACCTCGCGCCCGGCAAGGTCAGAATCAAGACCGGCGGCGGCCATGGCGGCCATAACGGCATCAAGTCGATTGATGCCCATGTGGGCAAGGACTATCGTCGCGTCCGGCTCGGCATCGGCCATCCGGGCGCCAAGGAACTCGTGCACAACCATGTGCTGGGCGATTTTGCGAAGGCTGATGCAGTCTGGCGCGATCCGATGCTCGACACGATCGGCGCGCATGCGGGCCTCCTGGTCGCCGGCGACGATGCCGGCTTCATGAACAAGATCGCCACCGCGATCGGCGGCTCGTCGGCTCAAACCGGCGATGCGCCTGCCGCGAAGGCCCCGAGCGCTGGCAAGGCGAAAAGCCATATCCGACAGGCCAATCGCCCGACAGGCGCAGGTCAGCCGGTCTCCGGCCCTATGGCAGACATGCTGAAGCGGCTCTTCGGCAACAAGAACGGCGAGTGACGGTGAAAGCGGTTGACGATCGTCGACGCCTTCCCGCATACGCCACCCAACCACTTCTCGAGAAATAACGGACGCACCATCCATGGGTTTCAAATGCGGCATCGTCGGACTGCCCAATGTCGGCAAGTCGACGCTCTTCAACGCGCTGACCAAGACGGCGGCAGCCCAGGCAGCGAATTATCCGTTCTGCACCATCGAGCCGAACACCGGCGAAGTTGCCGTGCCCGATGAGCGGCTGCGCAAGATCGCGGCGATCGCCAAGTCCAAGGAGATCATCCCAACGCGCATCTCCTTCGTCGACATCGCAGGCCTCGTGCGCGGTGCCTCGAAGGGCGAAGGCCTCGGCAACCAGTTCCTCGCCAACATCCGCGAAGTGGACGCCAACGTCCACGTGCTGCGTTGCTTCGAGGATGACGACATCACCCATGTGGAAGGCCGGATCGACCCGGTCGCCGATGCCGAGACGATCGAGACCGAGCTGATGCTCGCCGATTTGGAAAGCCTCGAGCGCCGCACCGAACAGACGCGCAAGCGTGCGACCGGCAAGGACAAGGAAGCAGCTCTGATGCTGCCCCTGATGGAGGCATCGCTGAAGCTTCTGCAGGAAGGCAAGCCGGTGCGCCTCCTGCTCGAAGGTATGGCTGCCGAAGACCTGAAAATTCTGCGCTCGCTCAACCTTTTGACCTCGAAGCCCGTGCTCTATGTCTGCAACGTTGCCGAAGGTGATGCGGCGGACGGCAATGCGCACACGAAAGCCGTCGCCGAGATGGCCGCGTCACAGGGCGCCGAAGCGGTGGTCATTTCCGCCGCAATCGAGTCGGAAGTCGCCCAGCTGCCGGAAGCCGAGGCACGGGAATTCCTCGATGCCATGGGCCTCGAAGAGCCCGGGCTCGATCGCCTGATCCGTGCCGGCTACCGCCTGCTGGAGCTCATCACCTATTTCACCGCCGGCCCCAAGGAAACGCGTGCCTGGACGGTGAAGCGTGGCTCCAAGGCGCCCCAGGCTGCCGGTGTCATTCATTCGGACTTCGAACGCGGCTTCATCCGCGCGCAGACCATCGCCTATGACGATTATGTCGGTCTCGGCGGCGAAGTACCTGCCAAGGAAGCCGGTAAGGCGCGTGACGAAGGCAAGGAATATGTCGTCCAGGACGGCGACGTGCTCCTGTTCCGCTTCAACACCTGAGCAACGGCCAGCCCTGCCATGTACGACCAGAGCTTCATCCATTTCGAGGACATGGAACCCGGTCGCTCGTTCGAGCTTGGTCCGGTCACTGTTTCCGCGGAAGAGATCATCGCCTTCGCAAGGGAATTCGACCCGCAGCCGATGCATCTCAGCGAAGAAGCCGGCAAGGCCAGCATCCTGGGCGGCCTCGCGGCATCCGGCTGGCACACCTGCGCCATTCTGCACCGCATGCTCTGCGATGCCATGGTCAGCCGGACCGCGTCCGAAGGCGGCCCCGGCATCGACTACGCGGAGTGGAAGACACCCGTGCTCGCCGGTGACACGCTCACCGGCACCTGCACGGTGCTGGAGGCACGCCCGTCAGCGTCGCGGCCGCAGATCGGCATCGTGACCATCGAGAACAAGCTTTACAACCAGCGCGGCGAACTGGTCTGCGAAACCAAGCAGCCGACTATGATCCGGCGGCGCGACCACACGACGACAGGGGTCACGGCATGAGCCCCCTTGATTACTACCGGATCGGCGCGCGTCAGGATTTCGGCACGCACACCTTCACCGCCGACGAAATCATCGCCTTCGGCAAGAAGTTCGACCCTCAGCCGTTCCATGTGGATGCGGATGCGGCGAAGCAGAGCCTCTTTGGCGGCCTCTGCGCTTCCGGCTGGCATACGGGCGCCGTCTGGATGCGCAAAATCTGCGATTTCCGCGAGAGAGAGACCGCGCGCATCACAGCCGAAGGCGGCAAGCCGCCGGTCCTCGGCCCCTCCCCCGGCATCCGCAATATGCGCTGGCTGCAGCCTGTTTTTGCCGGCGAGACGATCCATTTCGGCTGCGACGTCGTCAATGCCCGCGCGCTGAAATCCAAGCCAGGCTGGGGTATCGTCGAGACGCGCAACTTCGCAGAAAACGCGAATGGCGAGCGAGTCATGGAATTCGACAGCGCCGTCCTGATCCAGATCTGACGCCGACCGGCGGGCTCAGTGCCCCTCGAAGGAAACGAGTGTTCGCACGTCGATGCCCATGTCTTCGAGCTTCTTGCGGCCGCCGAGGTCCGGCAGGTCGATCACGAAGCAAGCCGCAACGATATCCGCCCCCATCTGCGTCAGAAGCTTGCAGGCGGCCTCCGCCGTCCCTCCAGTGGCAATCAGATCGTCGACGACGATGACCTTCTCGCCGGGCGTTATGGCGTCACGGTGCATCTCCATCTCGTCCACGCCATATTCCAGGCTGTAGGCGATCCGCACTGTGTCATGCGGCAGCTTGCCCTTTTTGCGTATCGGCACGAAGCCGGCCGAAAGCTGGTGTGCGACCGCGCCGCCGAGAATGAAGCCGCGTGCTTCGATCCCCGCGATTTTGTCGATCTTCGTCCCGGCGTAGGGATGGACGAGGTCGTCCACCGCACGGCGAAAGGCCCGAGGATCACCAAGCAGCGTTGTGATGTCACGGAAGACGATGCCAGGCTTCGGATAATCCGGGATGGCGCGGATGGATGAGGCAAGATCGCGGTAGCGGTTTTCCATCAAGCTCTCCTGCGGGCCCTGGAGCGCTTCCAGGTGAAGTGGATACCGGTTCACCGGCCGGAAACGCGACAAATCGAAAACTGAGAGCAATTGAACGCTTCGAAAAGAAGCGAGATCACCCGAGTGGCCGACATGAAAAAGGCGCCACGCGTGTGACGCCTTTTCCTCAATGACTGGTTTTCAAAGGCGGATCAATGATCCGTGCGCGACCACACGGTCTTCTTCGTGAAGAACAGCAGCACGGCGAAGATCAGCAGGAAGATGATGACCCGGAAACCGGTCTGCTTGCGATCTTCGAGGTGCGGCTCTGCCGACCACATCAGGAAAGCGCTGACGTCGGCTGCGTACTGGTCGAGCGTCTCGGGCGAACCATCGTCATAGGTGACGACACCGTCAGAGAGCGGCGGTGCCATCGCGAGCGAGGGACCGGCGATGTAGTACGGGTTGTAATAAGTGCCCTCGGGGATTTCCACACCTTCAGGCGCATCCGTGTATCCCGTCAGCAGCGAATAAAGATAGTCGGGACCGTTTTCCGCATACATCGTGAAGATGTCGAAGACGAAGGTCGGGAACCCGCGCTCGACGGCGCGTGCCTTGGCGATCAGCGAGAAATCCGGCGGAATGGCGCCGCCCATGGCCGCAGCGGCGGCCTGGGGATTAGCGAACGGTGCCGGGAACGTATCCGAACCCGTCGCTGGACGCGTGAACATGTCGCCATTGGCGTCCGGACCGTCCTCAACCTCGTACCGGGCCGCAAACGTGCGGACCTGGTCTTCGGAATATCCGAGGTCCGCGAGATTGCGGAAAGCAACGCGGTTCATGGAATGACAGACGGCGCAAACATCCGTGTAGACCTTCAAGCCCCGCTGAAGCTGACCTTTGTCATAGGTACCGAACGGGCCCCCGAACGACCAGTCGACATGGCGCGGCTTGTTGATCGGATAATGCGGGGTCTCACCTTCCGCAGCCTTCACGCCAAGCGTCGCCGAGAAGGCGATACCGACGGCAAGGGCGGCAGACAGAAGGCTGGCCAGACGAATTTTCATGAGAATTTCCTTTCAGACTCGTCTGGACGTCAACCGCGGTGTTCCGGGGAGGCGGGCGCTGCGGCAGGTCTGCCGGATGCGCCAGCCTTCTTGGCGAGCACTGCTTCCGAGATCGAGTTCGGAACGCGACGCGGCGTCTCGAACATGCCGAGGAGCGGCATGACGATCAGGAAGAAGGCGAAGTAGTAGAGCGTTGAAAGCTGCGAAGCCGTGACGTACCAGCCTTCCGCCGGACGCGAGCCAAGCCAGCCGAGGAACACAGCGTTCACGGCAAAAAGCCAGAAGAACAGCTTGTACCAAGGACGATAGACAGCCGACCGAACCTTCGATGTATCGAGCCAAGGCAGGAAGAACAGGACGATGATCGAGCCGAACATGGCCAGAACGCCGCCGAGCTTGGAGTCGATCGGTCCGATGTTGAAGGTGATGGCGCGCAGGATCGCGTAGAACGGAAGGAAGTACCATTCCGGAACGATGTGCGACGGCGTCACCAGCGGGTTTGCGGGGATGTAGTTGTCCGCGTGACCAAGATAGTTCGGGATGTAGAAGACGAAGTAGGCATAAACCGCGAGGAACACGACCAGTGCCAACGCATCCTTCGTCGTCGCGTAGGGCGTGAAGGCGACCGTATCGGTCTTGGTCTTCACGTCTACGCCCGTCGGGTTCGTCTGGCCCGTCACATGCAGCGCCCAGACGTGCAGGATGACGACGCCGACGAGCATGAACGGCAGCAGGTAGTGAAGCGAGAAGAAGCGGTTGAGCGTCGGGTTGTCGACCGCGAAGCCGCCGAGCAGCAGCTGCTGGATAGGCTCGCCGATGACTGGAAACGCGGTGAAGAAGCCGGTGATCACGGTCGCGCCCCAGAAGGACATCTGGCCCCAGGGCAGCACGTAGCCCATGAAGGCGGTCGCCATCATGAGAAGAAGGATCACGACGCCGAGGATCCAGAGGATTTCGCGAGGCGCCTTGTAGGAGCCGTAATAGAGACCACGAGCGATGTGGATGTAGACGGCGATGAAGAAGAACGATGCGCCGTTGGCGTGCATGTAGCGCAGCAGCCAGCCGGAATTGACGTCACGCATGATCTTTTCGACGGAGTCGAAAGCGACGCCCGTTGCCGCAGCGTAGTGCATGGCCAGGACGACACCGGTCAGGATCTGGATGACCAGCATGACCATGAGAATGCCGCCGAAGGTGTAGGCATAATTCAGGTTGCGCGGGACCGGATAGGACACGAACGAATCGTGCAGCATACGCGGCAGTGGCAGCCGGCTATCGATCCACCGGCCGACGCCGGACGCAGGTACATAGGTAGAGTGGTCACCGCTCATGTTGGAAATCTCTCCTCGCCTCAGCCGATCGTGATCATCGTGTCGGATGCGAATGTATAGGGGGGAATCGGCAGATTGAGCGGTGCCGGACCGGTGCGGATGCGGCCCGCGGTGTCGTAGTGCGATCCATGGCACGGACAGAACCAGCCACCGAAATCACCCGATTGGCCGAGCGGAACGCAACCCAGATGGGTGCACGAACCGATCATCACGATCCAGTTTTCACGACCTTCGCCAGCGGAACGGTAGAGGTCCGTTGCAGGCTCGGACGGCGCATTTTCATTCTGCGAAGTCGGATCCTTCAGCTCGGAAAGCTCGACGGCCTGGGCCTCGGCGACTTCTTCCTCGGTGCGGTTGCGGATGAAGACCGGGCGTCCACGCCATTGCACCGTGAGCGACATGCCAGGCTGAACGCCTGATACGTCAACGTCGATCGAGGCGAGCGCGAGGGTGGAGGCGTCGGGACGCATCTGGTCGATGAACGGCCAGGCCACTGCCGCCGCTCCGACCACGCCGACCATGCCCGTCGTCAGATAGAGAAAGTCCCGGCGGGTTGGCTCACCGCTGTGGTCTGCTGTCGTTTCGTGTTCGCTCACGGCTCAAACATCCTTTGCGCATGATCATGGCGGACGTCGCAGCAACGCGGCTGCGGTCTGTGAACAGGAGACAAGCCCCCCGTGCGACAGCCCTCGCCGATCGCCCGTCAATTGGGCGGGTTCTATGCTCACAGTGAAATTATGTCCAGTCTCGTCACAGTCATGTGGGCAGATTGTCGCGCCCACAGACGCAGGTTCCACAAGCTCTTGGTGGCCTGGACACATCGGAGCGGTGAACGCAGCCCTATTCGGCCGCCATTTCGCCCGCGATGAAGCCGCCCGACTGGCGCGACCAGAGCTCCGAGTAGAGGCCGCCGCTGGCGACAAGCTGGCTGTGTGTGCCGTCTTCGATGATCCGCCCCTCATCCATGACGATCAGCCGGTCCATCGCCGCGATCGTTGAGAGGCGATGGGCGATGGCAATCACCGTCTTGCCTTCCATCAAACGCGCCAGATTGTCCTGGATCGCGGCTTCCACCTCGGAATCGAGCGCCGACGTCGCCTCGTCGAGGATGAGAATCGGCGCATCCTTGAGCATTACGCGCGCAATCGCGATCCTCTGTCGCTGCCCGCCCGAAAGCTTCACCCCGCGTTCGCCGACATGTGCATCGAAACCCGTGCGTCCCCGGACATCCTCGAGCTTGGCGATGAAGCCCGCCGCCTCGGCGCGCTCCGCAGCTTTCAGCAACAGGGCATCGTCGGCATCCGGACGTCCGAAGCGGATATTGTCGCGGATCGAGCGATGCAGCAGCGAGGTATCCTGCGTAACCATGCCGATCTGCGCGCGCAGGCTCTCCTGGGTCACCTGCGCGATATTCTGGCCATCGATCAGGATGCGACCGCCCTCCAGGTCGAAGAATCGGAGGAGCAGGTTGACCAGCGTCGATTTGCCGGCGCCCGACCGGCCGATCACGCCGACCTTTTCGCCTGGCTTGATGATCAGCGACAGGTTCTCGATGACGCCGGAACCCTTGCCATAGTGGAAGGTGACGTTCTCGAATGCGATGCTCGGACGTTTCACGGTGAGAGTCTCGGCCCCCATTTCGTCGACGAGGCCGATCGGCTGGGCCACCAGTTCGGCCGAATTCTGGATCGTGCCGAAATTGCGCATCAGGCCGTTGAGCTGCGTCATCATGCGGCCGAGCAGCATGTTCAGCCGCAAAACGAGCGCCATGGTGAATGCGACGGCGCCGCTGGTGACAGCGCCCGTCAACCAGAGATGAACCGAAAACGCGCCGATCATCGCGATCATCAGACCCGACAGAAGCGCGAGTGTCGCGCGGACCGCGGTCAGGTTTCGGGTAAACGGGATGATGGCCGCGATGAAGCGATCAAACCCGTCGCGAATGTAGCGGTCGTTTTCATCCTCGCGGGCGAAGAGCTTCAACGTCTGCATGTTCTGGTAGCTGTCGACGAGCCGCCCGTTCAGCATCGACGAGGCTTCGGCGGACGCACGGGCCCAGCGGCGGATGCGCGGCACGAATACGTAGGCGAGCGCACAGAACGCCGCGATCCAGAGCCCGACCATTGCCGACAGGCGCCAGTCGAGCTGTGCGATCAGCGCCATGGTCGTTGCGGTGTAGATGATCACGAACCACACGACCTGCAGCAGGCTGACCATGAAATCGCCTGTCGCCTGGCCTGCCTGCCAGACCTTGGTGACCACCCTGCCCGCAAAATCGTTCTGGAAGAAGCTGAGGCTCTGGCGCGCGACGTGGGAATAGGCCTGCCAGCGGACCAGATTGTAGAACCCGGGCACGATGGTCTGCTCTTCGACGAGTGCCGCAAGCGCGGTGATCACGAAGCGGGCCACGACGATGACGAACAGCATGAAGAGCAGTTCGGGACCATGTATGGCGATCAGACCGTCCCAGCCGCTGGCACGCTCGACCGTGTCGAGCAGATCGACGATCCGACCGACGAAATAAAACAGCGCCGCTTCCAAGAGAGCAACGAGGCCGCCAAGTACGAGCATGGCGAAGAATGGCCAGCGGGCCTGGCGGATATAGAACCAGATAAAGGCCAGCACGCTGGAGGGCGGCTGGAGGTTCTGCGTTTCGCGAAAAGGATCCACCCAGCCTTCGAAGAGCCGGAAAATGCGTTTGACCATCGTTCCGCATATAATGCGCACGCGCGCTCCCGCAATCGTGGAAGCGCGCGTTTGGCTGAGGAAAGCCTACTCGGCCGCCTCGTCGCGCCGCGGATCCGTGGAGATGAAGCCGCCGGACTGGCGCGACCACAGGTCGGAATAGAGACCGCCGCGTCCCGCCAGTTCGCCGTGCGTGCCGGTCTCGACGATCCGGCCCTCGTCCAGCACGACCAGCCGGTCCATTTCCGCGATCGTCGACAGGCGGTGCGCGATCGCGATGACCGTCTTGCCTTCCATGAGATCGAACAGGTTTTCCTGGATCGCCGCTTCCACCTCAGAATCGAGCGCCGAAGTCGCCTCGTCGAGCACGAGAATCGGCGCATCCTTCAGGAACACGCGCGCGATCGCGATGCGCTGGCGCTGGCCACCGGACAACTTCACCCCGCGCTCGCCCACATGCGCGTCGAGCCCGGTCCGGCCCTGCTGGTCGCTGAGTTCCGAGATGAAGCCCCATGCATTGGCCCGCTTGGCCGCCTCGATGATATCCTCATCGCTCGCCCTCGGCTTGCCATAGGCGATGTTGTCGCGGATGGAACGGTGCAGCAGCGAGGTATCCTGCGTCACGACGCCGATATGCGAACGCAGGCTGTCCTGCGTGACCTCCGATACGTCGTGCCCGTCGATCAGAACGCGGCCCGCCTCGACGTCGTAGAAGCGCAGCAGAAGGTTGATCAGCGTCGTCTTGCCGGCGCCCGACCGCCCGACCAGCCCGATCTTCTCGCCGGCGGCGATCGACAATGTCAGGTTCTCGATGACGCCGTTGTCCTTGCCGTAATGGAATCGAATGCCTTCGAAATCGATGCGTCCCAGCCGCGTCTGCAGCGGCTTGGAACCGGGCTTGTCGACGACCTCGCGCTCCTTCGCCATCATGTCCATGCCGTCGATGACCACGCCGATATTCTCGAAGAGCGCCGAGACTTCCCACATGATCCACTGCGACATGCCGTTCATGCGCAGTGCGAGGCCAATGGCGACGGCGATCGCCCCGACGGAGACCGCATTGCCAAGCCACAAACCGATCGAAAGCGCAGCCACCGCAAAGACCAAGATCGCGTTGTTCACGTAGATCAGGACCTGGAACATGGTGACCAGACGCATCTGCCGATGCACCGTTCCGAGGAAGCTATCCATGCTTTCGCGTGCATAGGCCTCTTCACGGCCCGCATGGGAGAAGAGCTTCACCGTGGAGATGTTCGTATAGCTGTCGACCACACGCCCCGTCATCATCGAGCGGGCGTCGGCCTGGACGCTGGAGACTGCCCGCATGCGCGGCACGAAATAAACGACCAGCGACACATAGATGATGAGCCAGAAAACCAGCGGTATAGCCAGCCGGATATCCGCCGCCGCGATCATCACGATCATCGAGATGAAGTAGACCGAGACGTAGACGAACACGTCCAGCATCTTCATCACCGTCTCGCGCACGGCAAGCGAGGTCTGCATCACCTTCGTGGCGACGCGACCCGCGAACTCATTGGCGAAGAAGGTGAGGCTCTGGCGCAGGAGGTAGCGGTGCATCTGCCAGCGCGCGATCATCGGGTAGTTGCCGAGCAGCGTCTGGTGGATCAGCACCGATTGCAGGAAGACCACCGTTGGCAGGCCGATCAGGACGAGCGCGCCCATGGCGAAAAGCGTCCAGCCTTCGCGCGCAAGGAAGCCTTCGGGGTCGGCCGTCGCCAGCCAGTCGACGATCGAGCCGAGGAAGCCGAAGAGCAACACTTCCCCGACCGCAATCATCGCCGTCAGGCAGGCCATAGCGATGAGATAAGGTGCGGCATCCTTCGAATAATGCCAGCAGAACGCCATGAAGCCCTGCGGCGGACGCTCGGGATCAGCCTCGGGATAGGGATTGAGACGGCGTTCGAACCACGAAAACATCAGAAAGTCTTTCAAAATTGCTTCCAGCAAGCGCTGGACCGTGCCCGCGACAAGCGATCTGAAAGACGGCACCGCATGAACAATGTTCTCGGAATGGAACCGAGAGATCGGTCCGGCCGCGCGTGGGAGATCGCCGATAGGGCAGAAGGATTGTTTCAGCCAGATAGTGCGTCGATACCGATTTCGCCAGACCGATCTGGTCCGCTTCCGACATCCCATTGCCAGCGCATTGTGACACTGGCATAGGCGCGTCGCATGAACAGCCTCTCACTCGCCCTCTATCAGCCCGACATTCCGGGAAACGCCGGGACGATCCTCCGAATGGCCGCGTGTCTCGGCCTGTCCGTCCACATCATCGAGCCTGCGGGCTTCGATCTCTCCGACAAGGCGCTGAAGCGCGCCGGCATGGATTATGCGGCCCAGGCAGCGCTGGTGCGCCACATCAATTTCAACGGCTTCGAAGCGTGGCGGGCACAAGAGAAGCGGCGCCTCGTGCTCGCGACGACGAAAGGCGCCGTCCGCTACACGGATTTCCGGTTCGATCCGAGCGACGTTCTTCTGTTCGGGCGCGAAAGCGCCGGCGTTCCGGATGATGTCCATGCGCTGGCGGATGCCCGCATCCTCATACCGATGCAGCCCGGTATGCGATCGCTCAATCTGGCGATTTCGGCAGCGATGGTCGCCGGTGAGGCCCTCCGACAGACGGGTGCATTCGCCGTCGAATAGTAGTGAAGGGCAACGCGTTAGAGATCAGTCGGCGGTTGGCAGACGCCGCATGGTGAATTCGATCCGGTCGTCCGGAAGCTGCCGCCAGGTCTCGATCTCCGTCCAGTAGGCAGCCTTGGGCCAGGTATCGAGCCATTCGCGTGCCTTGGCACGAGCCGCCATGCGCGGCAGCACGAAGGTTTCGCGCACGAAGGTTGACGTGGAGCCCGTGGCGCCTTCGCGCCGCCCCTTGCTGATCTGCCTGCGCAGGCCCTCCATTGGAGGTTGCGGCTGTCGACGAACCATCATGTCCTCGCGACTTCCAGTCCTGATCATCAAAAGATAGACATCGGTATTGGCGAAAGCGAGTCGAATCGTCGCGGCGAAGCTACGCCAAGCAGGTTGCAAATCGCGGCTTGCCGGGCAAACTGCGGATTGGGCGGAACGGGCCGCCCGCACGGGGGCATTGAGCTATGGAACGACCGGACCTTCCGGCCACACATCCAGATGACATCGAAGGCAAGAAGGTGCGCGCACGCGCCTGGTTCGAAACGCTGCGCGACACGATCGTCGCCGCTTTCGAAACGCTGGAGGATGAAGTTCAGGGTCCCCTTTCCGACCAAGAGCCGGGTCGGTTCGTCCAGACGCCCTGGAGCCGCGATGATGGTGCGGGCGGTGGCGGTGTCATGTCGCTCTTGAACGGACGCGTCTTCGAGAAGGCCGGTGTCCACACCTCGACCGTCTTCGGGGAGTTTTCGCCCGAATTCCGCAGCCAGATCCCTGGCGCCGACGAAGACCCGCGGTTCTGGGCGTCGGGCATTTCGCTGATCGTGCACCCGGTCAATCCGAACGTGCCTGCCGTGCACATGAACACGCGCATGGTCGTTACCTCGAGCCAGTGGTTCGGCGGCGGCGCCGACCTCACCCCCGTGCTCGACCGCCGTCGGACGCAGGAAGATCCGGACACGCAGCTCTTCCACCGGGCGATGGAGATCGCGTGCAACCGGCACAAGGTTGCCGATTACCCGCGCTATAAGGCCTGGTGCGAAGAATACTTCCACCTGAAGCACCGCAACGAGCCCAGAGGCATCGGCGGGATCTTCTTCGACTGGCTCCGCACGCACGAGGAACAGGGCGGCTGGGACGCCGACTTCGCTTTCGTGCAGGATGTCGGCCGCGCTTTCGCGATCGTTTATCCGAAGCTCGTGCGCGCAAATTTCAACGAGGGCTGGACGGAAGAAGACCGCGACGAGCAACTCGTGCGGCGCGGTCGCTACGTCGAATTCAACCTGCTTTACGATCGCGGAACGATTTTCGGTTTGAAGACCGGCGGAAACGTCGATTCCATCCTGTCGTCGCTGCCTCCGGTCGTGCGCTGGCCCTGACCGCGACCACCTTTGTCACGAACAAATTGGGCTGAAGCGCGTTTTTCTGGTAGTCTTCAAGTTCCGGACAAAGGAGGAAACGATCATGAAGACGTTCCAGTGCGGATCGCTCGTGCCTGGCTGTTCCTGGCAGACGAGCGCTGATGAAGAGGCGGAAGTCGTGCGCCGCGCCGTCGACCATATGCGCACGACCCACGGCGAAACCGTTATTCGTGAATCGATGGTCGACAACATCAAGCAGCGCATAGAAGACGGACCAGCGAGCCGACAGGCCTGTTGATCAGCTTTCCTTATCAGCGATTTGCGCGGCGGCCCTTGCAAGCAGGTCGTCGCGCGTCATGAGAAAATTGCTCGAAATCCATGCCTCTTCGAGGTCCGCCAGCATAGCACCGAGCTTCGGGCCCTGCTTCACCCCAAGCTCAGACAGGTCTTTTCCGCTGACTGGAAAAACCGGCCTCTGCCATTTTTCCAGCCGTTCGATGAGCCGCGCGTAGCCGGCTGCCTCCGCAAGTGCGCCCGTCTCCGACCTCGCCCGCATCCGGGCAGATGCAAGCTTGAGCTTGAGCCGATCCAGCAAGGCCGGTCCACTCGCCCTGTAAGCGTGCTTGTGGAAGACGACGTCCGTAGCGCCATGGGCCGGATCTTCCGCGCGCGCATAGGCCTGCAGGCGGCGCGCCTCCACGCGTGACATCTTCAGGCGCTTGGCCATCGCCTCCAGCCGCGCTTCGTCCGGCGGCACGATTGCGAGCAGCCGCAAGAGCGGGTCGGGTTCCCAGCCGAACGCCTCCTCGGCGTGGACGAGGCCATGGATGGAATCGATCCCCCATTTTTCCGTTTCCGGCAGAACCTCCGTCAAAACACCCGACTGGCGCATCCACAGAAGCGCACGGGATGGGTCGCGCGCGGAAAGGAGCTTCTTCAGCTCGGCCCAGACCCGCTCGGCCGACAACTTGGCGATGCCGTCCTTGTGGCGCGCAGCCGCACGAATCCCATCGGCGTCCGGCCGGCCGCCGCCAAAGTGGGCGAAGAAGCGGAAAAACCGGAGAATGCGCAGGTAATCCTCGGATATCCGCAAATCGGCGTCGCCGATGAACCGGACCGTCTTCGTCTCGATATCGGGTAGTCCTTCGACCAGGTCGGTGAGTTCGCCGTTGCGGTCGAGATAGAGCGCGTTGATCGTGAAATCGCGCCGCGCGGCATCCTCGGCCCAATCGGTGCCGAACGCGACGACAGCCCGTCGCCCGTCCGTCTCCACGTCGGTGCGCAGCGTCGTCACTTCGAAGGTTTGGCCATCCACGACCAGCGTGACCGTCCCGTGCTCGATGCCTGTGGGCAGAGACTTGATCTTCGCCGTCTCGGCCCTCGCGACGACCTCTTCCGGCTTCAGATTGGTGGCGAGATCGATGTCGACCACCGACAGCCCCATAAGCGCGTTACGCACTGCACCACCGACGATCCGGGTATCGGCGGCATCGTCGTTGAGCAGATCGAGAACGCGCTGAACCGCGGCAGCCGTGAACCACGGCGCCTCGCGCAGCGTTTCAGCGCTCGAAGCGACATCCCCCGTTACGTCCGTATTCATCCGTAAAGCCTCTCATAGAGCATCCGCAAAATCCCCGCGGTCACCCCCCAGATGAACCGATTCTCATACGGCATTGTGTAATAATGACGTTCGCGTCCCTGCCACACCCGACTTTCGCGGATATGATTCTCAGGCGTCATAAGGAAAGAAAGCGGCACCTCGAAGACCTCGGCCACTTCATCCGGATTGGGAACGAGCGAATATCCCGGTTTCACGATCGCAAGAACCGGCACGATCCGGAATCCCGACATGGTCAGATAAGGCGGAAGCTGACCGACAGGCGTGACGAAGGCAGGATCGAGCGCGATCTCTTCCTGCGCCTCACGGATTGCAGCCGCCTCTGGCGAGCCGTCCTCGGGATCGATCTTACCGCCAGGAAAAGCGACCTGTCCGGAATGCTGCCGCAGACTTCCGGCGCGCTGCGTGAGGATAAGGCGCGCATCGGCCGCGCCATCGTCGATCACCGGTATCAAAACGGCCGCATCCCGCCGCGCAACCGCCTCGAGCTGATCTGCGATATCCGGGTTCAAGGCATGATCGCCATGGTGGCGGAACGCTTCCGCGATTTCGTTGGCGCTGCGCTCGTGTTGGACGGCACGCTGCCGGAATGTCTCGGCGCTGAAGCGCTGCAGCCCCACCTGATCTTCGAAACACATGGTCGATGTCACCCGGCGGCCAGGTCGGCGGCAGGCATGATCGGGAAGACGGCACCACCCGATCGCAGGCAGACAGTCGCCTTTCCATCCAGGTCGTCCGTCACGGCGCGCTCGACGAGGTCATAGGTCAGCGCCCGGGTGACGAGCGCTTCGAGCCGCCCACGCACATGCAGGTAGGGCTTGAGCGCACCATCGGGTTCGACGGCCTCGAATCGGATCGGATGCTCGGGCCCGGCCTCGACCAGATCTCCGACATTGGTGCGAAACGTCAGCACCTCGTGACCATCGCGCATCGTTGCGCTCATCTCGACAGCGAGAAAAGGAGCATCTTCCACATGGACGAGGACCTTTTCCACAGGCGTGACGAGATAGGTCTGCCCATCCTCATCTTTGCGCAGAACGGTGGAAAAGAGGCGCACGAGCCGCTCCCGGCCGATGGGCGTACCCTGGTAAAACCAGGTGCCGTCGGCGGCAATCCGCATATCGATGTCGCCGCAATGATCCGGATTCCACTTCTCGACGGGCGGCAGACCCCTTCCCGTGACGGACCTTGTGATCAAAGCGGCGAGATCGCTTTCGCCCTTGTCGGATCCGGCGGGGTCATGCTGCGTCATATCTGGTTTGCTTCCTGCCATTGTTCCGTCCAGCTTGCCCGCTACCTCACCACATAGTTATTCGAAACATGCTTGCCAGCGAAGGGCGTCGGAATAAGCTTGGCTTCGGTTCCGTTATGCGGTCACGTGATCCTTGATGCGGGACAAACGAGAGAAGCGTTCCGGCCGTTCGCCAGAGCTCCGTCAGCAATCGATCGAAAGGGCCTCGACCCAATGGGCGCCATGCAACCGACCGCCACGCCGCTGGATGAAAAGGCGATCGTTCGCTCCGCCGAGCAGGCGTTGGAAGATATCGCTCGCATTCGCGCAGAGGTGGCGAAGGTTATCTTCGGGCAGGACAGCGTGGTCGAGCAGACCCTGCTCGCCATTCTCTCGGGCGGTCACGTGCTTCTCGTCGGCGTTCCAGGATTGGCCAAGACCAAGCTGGTCGTGACGCTCGGGACGGTGCTCGGGCTCAACGCCAACCGTATCCAGTTCACGCCGGATCTGATGCCGTCGGACATCATCGGCTCGGAAGTCATGGACCAGGATGAAAGCGGCAAGCGCTCGTTCCGCTTCGTACGCGGCCCTGTCTTCACGCAACTGCTGATGGCGGACGAAATCAACCGCGCTTCGCCCCGCACCCAGTCGGCTCTTTTGCAGGCAATGCAGGAATATCACGTGACAGTGGCCGGGGAGCGCAACGATCTGCCGGCCCCGTTCCACGTGCTGGCAACCCAGAACCCGCTGGAGCAGGAAGGCACCTACCCGCTGCCCGAGGCACAGCTCGACCGCTTTCTGATGCAGGTGGACGTGCGCTATCCCGAACTCGACGCGGAACGCCAGATCCTGCTTGAGACCACCGGCGTGCGTGAAAGCAATGCCGGCGCGGTACTCGATGCGACGCGTCTCCAGGAGATCCAGGCGCTCATTCGGCAGATGCCGGTCAGCGAAACCGTGGTCGACGCCATCCTTTCGCTGGTGCGCGCCGCGCGGCCCGGCAACGGCAACGAGGCCACCGACCGGCATGTCGCATGGGGTCCCGGTCCGCGTGCCGGTCAGGCTCTGATGCTATGCGCCCGTGCCCGTGCCCTCTACGACGGCCGGCTTGCGCCCTCGATCGACGATGTCCACGCCTTGGCCGAGCCGGTGCTGCAGCACCGCATGGCATTGTCCTTTGCAGCGCGCGCCGAAGGCATGAGCCTGCGCGACGTGATCGCCGATCTCGTGAAATCAAAAGCGAGGCGGTAAGTGAAGCGATCCTGATGGCGGCCCTCGGAAAGACGGTTCAACCCACATCGAGCAGCGAAGCGCTGGCGAGGGCGCGTCAGCGCGCTGCGCTCGTGCCGGATTGCCTCGTTGAAGCGCGCCGGGTTTCCAACAGCGTCATCGCCGGCTGGCATGGTCGCCGCCGCCGGGGCATCGGCGAAAATTTCTGGCAGTTCCGCCCTTACGTTCCCGGCGAAAGCCTGTCGCGCATCGACTGGCGCCGTTCGGCCCGCGATGACCACACCTATCTGCGCGACCGCGAATGGGAGGCGGCACACACGCTGTGGCTCTGGGCGGACGCATCCGCGTCGATGATGTTCAAGTCCGATCTGGGGCAGGTCTCCAAGGAAAGCCGCGCGCTCGTCGTCGTACTGGCGCTGGCGGAAATCCTGTCTCGGTCTGGTGAACGCATTGCCTACCCGGGCGCGATGGAACCGGTCGCGGCGCGCAATGCGGCAGAGCGGCTCGCTGGAGCGTTGGTTTTGGCACCGCCGAGCACGGCGCTTCCCGATCTCACCCGTGTTGCCACTCGAAACGACATCATCGTCGTCAGCGATTTCCTCGATCCACCCGAAGAGGTTCTCGCGACGCTTGCGCCGCTGGCGAAGCGCGGTATCCGCGGCCATGTGCTGGAAGTCTGCGATCCGGTGGAAGAAATCTTCCCCTATGCCGGACGAACCGAATTCGTCGATCCGGAAACCGGCGGCAAGCTGACGCTTGGGCGAGCGGAAACGGCCGGCGCCGAATACCGCAACGCCTACCTCGCACGACGGGAAGTTCTCGGTGGCGCGCTGCGACGACTGGGGTGGAGCTTCACGACGCATCGCACAGACCGGCCCGCTTCCGAGGCGCTCGTCGCGCTGCACATGCACCTGTCCGGCATGCCCGCGACGACTTTGGCGAGGGCTGGCTGATGCTCGGGCTGCCACTCGCCTTCTCCGCGCCACTGGTGCTGTTCGGCCTGCTCGCCCTGCCGGTCATCTGGTGGTTGCTGCGCCTGACGCCGCCGCGTCCCCAAGCCGAAATCTTCCCGCCGCTGAGGATTCTCGCGCGGGTCATGAAGCGTGAGGAGACGCCGTCGAAAAGCCCCTGGTGGCTGACGCTTCTGCGGCTTGCGATTGCCGGCTTCATCATCCTGGCGCTTGCGGACCCGATCCTCAATCCACGGGAAAACAGCATCTCGACCGGCGGGCCGCTCGTCATCGTGATGGACAATGGCTGGGCGACTGCCGCCGACTGGGACGATCGCGTCTCGGCTGCATCCCGCCTGATCACCGACGCTGAGGAAAGCGAAATACCCGTTTCGCTCGTCTTCACCGCCGACGCCACCCATGACGCGAACCCGCGCTCGGCCGCCCAGGCACTGGAGCGCTTGCAGGCTGCAAGCGCCCTGCCCCAGCATGGCGACCGTGCCCGCACGCTTGCAGCTGTGGCGGACACGCTAGGTGGCACTGCGCCCGGCACTTTGGCGATCCTGAGCGATGGCGTCACGTCGGACACGGAAGAGACCGACCGTCTCTCTGCACAGCTGGAAGCGATCGGCGCGGCGTCGGTTCTGCTCTTCGAAGACGGACCGGATGCCGTCGCGCTCGTCGACGCCGAGAATGGCGCCGACGCCTTCGTCGTCGAAGCGCAGCGGCCGGTGGCTGCTGGAGCCGTGAGCTATCCGTTCAATGCCCACGACATTCAGGGCCGAGCGATTGCCGAGGGCAGCATCGATTTCGCGGATGGCGAGACAGCTGGAACCGGCTCAATCACGGCGCCGTTCGAGTTGCGCAACGATTTCGCGCGCTTTGCAATGCCGGGCATTCGCAGCGCCGGCGCCGCCTATCTGCTCGACGACAGCTTCCGCCGCAGGCGCGTCGCCCTGCTCTCGGGCGCCTCGGCCGACCTCGCACAGCCGCTGCTCGCCCCGCTCTATTACATCGAACGCGCGCTCGAACCCTTTGCCGACATCGTGCGCCCGCGCGATCCGGAACTGTCCGTTGCTATTCCCGAACTGATCGCGACCAATCCGTCCGTCATCGTCATGGCCGACATCGGCACCTTGCCGGATGACGTCTATGGCCCGTTGACCGAATGGGTCGAGGACGGCGGCCTGCTCCTGCGCTTCGCCGGGCCGCGGCTCGCGGGCGCCGACGAAAACGATCCCCTCATTCCCGTGACGCTTCGTCAGGGCGAGCGTGCGCTCGGCGGTGCCCTGTCGTGGACGGAACCGCAGAACCTTGCGCCCTATCCGGATCAGGGACCTTTTGCCGGAATGCCGCCGCCCGAGAACATCGTCGTCAATCGGCAGGTACTCGCGCAGCCCTCGCCCGAGCTTTCCGCCAACACCTGGGCAAGCCTGGAAGACGGCACGCCGCTCGTTACAACCCGCCAGATCGGCGAGGGTCGCACGGTACTCTTCCACGTCACCGCCGAAGCGACCTGGTCGAGCCTGCCGATCTCCGGTGATTTCGTCGAAATGCTGCGACGAACGGTCATGCTGTCCAGCGCTGGCGGCCAGCCTGACGGCGGCAGCGCCGGCGAACCCGCATCCTTGCCGCCCTATCGACTGCTCGACGCCGCCGGCCAGTTGGTTGCACCATCCGGCGAAGCACGTCCGCTGGTGCTCTCGAATGAAGTGCCCACAGTCAGCCCCGAAAATCCGCCTGGTCTCTACGGCACCGAGGATGGCTTCATCGCGCTCAACCTGATGGACGGACGCGACGCGCTGCAACCTGTCGCCTGGCCGGACGTCATTTCCGCCACCCGGATGGGTTACGGAACCGACAATGCCGTTTCGCTGAGGCCGCATCTGTTCACAGCCGCGATGATCCTGTTGCTTCTCGATAGCGCCATCGTTCTCTTCATGGCCGGCTTTGCCCGACGCTTGCGGATGGGGTCCCCCGCTCTTGGCCGCTCGGCGGCTGGCATCGCCGCGATCCTTGCGGTTTCACTCACAATGACACCCGAAGCGAGCGCCCAGACAGACGATACACGCGCCGGCGACGACATCATCCTGGAACAGCTCAACACCACCCGGATCGGCTATGTTCTTACCGGCGAAGATGACGTCGACAATGTCTCTGAGCGCGGCCTAGCCGGACTGGCCGAGTTCCTGGCCTACCGGACGTCGCTCGAGCCCGGCGCTCCGGCCGGTCTCGATATCGAAACGGACCAGCTTTCGTTTTTTCCGCTGATCTACTGGCCCGTCAGTGCGACAGCGCCGATGCCGAGCGCCCAGGCCATCAGCCGGATCGACGCCTACATGAAGGCCGGCGGCACCGTTCTCTTCGATACGCGCGACCAGTTCTCCGGTCTTGGCAATGCGGCCAGCCCGGAGACCGATCGCCTGCGGGCAATCCTCGCCGACCTCGACATTCCGCCGCTGGAACCCGTGCCCGAAGACCATGTGCTGACGAAGGCTTTCTATCTTCTTCCGGATTTTCCGGGCCGGTATCGCGGCGGCGAAATGTGGATAGAGCAACTGCCCCAGGCCGGCGAAACCCGCACGATGACCTCGGCGGATGGCGTGACCTCCGTCATCATCACCGGCAACGATCTCGCCGGCGCATGGGCGATCGATGGCAATGGCGTGCCGATCTATCCCACCGTCCCCGCCGATCCCGCCCAGCGCGAATTCGCCTACCGGACCGGCGTCAACATCATGATGTACATGCTGACCGGCAACTACAAGACCGACCAGGTGCACGTTCCCGCGCTTCTCGAACGGCTTGGCCAATGAGGCACCCCGTCGGATGACACTCGATTTCGCCCCGTTGCTGCCCTTCTACGCGCTCGTCGCATTGGCGCTTGGCGCCGTGCTGGTTGCCGCTGGCCTGATCGTGCAGGGCGCACGCGGCCGCATCCTGCGCGTTGCAGCGCTCGCCGCTGTGTTAATGGCACTCGTCAACCCCGTGCTCTACCAGGAAGAACGCGAACCACTGCAAAGCGTGGTCAGCGTGGTGGTCGATCGCAGCCAGAGCCAGAACTCGCTCGAACGGACCGAGCAGACCAACGACGCCTTGCGCCAGCTGACCGAACGGCTCGAGCGGCAGAGCCGCTTCGACGTGCGCGTTGTCGAAAGCCGCACCGACGAGAGCGAGGAAGCGCCCTCGACGCGGCTGTTCGAAGCACTGTCTTCATCCATCCAAGATGTCCCGACATCGCGATTTGCCGGCGCGATTCTCATCACCGACGGCCAGGTTCACGATATTCCCGAGAATGCCGCGGCACTTGGCTTCGATGCGCCGATCCATGCGCTCGTCACCGGCCATCCGGACGAAGTCGATCGGCGGATCCAGCTGATCGAGACGCCGCGTTTCGGCATCGTCGGCGAAGAACAGACGGTGCGCTACCGCGTGATCGACGACGGCCAGCCATCGAGCGAGCCGGCCTCCGTCGCGGTACGGCTGAACGGCGAAGAAATCGCCAACGGACCCGTTACGGTCGGCAATGAAGAGCGTCTGAGCTTCGAAGTCCCGCGCGGTGGCAAGAACATTCTCGAATTCGAGGTGGGCGTGCTCGACGACGAGATCACGCCGGCCAACAACCGTGCCGTGATGGAACTGGAAGGCATCCGGGAAAACCTGCGCGTTCTGCTGGTCTCCGGTGAACCGCATTCGGGCGAACGTGCGTGGCGCAACCTCCTGAAGTCGGACGCTTCAGTGGACCTCGTCCATTTCACCATTCTGCGCCCGCCGGAAAAGCAGGACGGCACGCCGATCAACGAGTTGTCGTTGATCGCTTTCCCGACGCGCGAACTGTTCGTGGAGAAGATCAACGAATTCGATCTGATCGTGTTCGACCGCTACCAGCGGCGCGGCGTATTGCCTGTGCTCTATTACGATTACATCGCCCAATATGTAGAAGCAGGCGGCGCGCTTCTGATTGCCGCCGGCCCCGAACACGCGGGCTCGCAGTCGATCGCGACGACCCCACTCGCTCCGGTCCTGCCCGCAATGCCGACCGGCGAAGTGAACGATGTCGGCTTTTTCCCGCGCCTTTCGGAAGATGGCCGCAAGCATCCCGTGACACGCGACCTGCCGGGCAGCGAGCAGGAACCGCCCTCCTGGGGCCGCTGGTTCCGCGCCGTCGAAGTGGATGCTCCGCAGGGCAACACCGTGCTCAATGGTCCCGACGGTACGCCGCTTCTCGTCCTCGACCGGACAGGCGAAGGTCGCGTCGCGATGTTACTCTCCGACCACGGCTGGCTGTGGGCGCGCGGTTTCGAAGGCGGCGGCCCGCATGTCGATCTCTATCGCCGGGTGGCCCATTGGCTCATGAAGGAGCCGTCTCTCGAAGAAGAGGCTCTGACGGCCCGCGCACGCGGCAGAACGCTCATCGTCGAACGCCAGACCATGGGCGACGAACCTGGCCCTGCATCCGTGACGACGCCGGCGGGCGAAGTGATCGATCTTGCCCTCTCGCGGGCCGAAGAGGGTCTGTTCCGCGCCGAAATCGAAACCGAAGAGGTCGGCCTGTTCGAAGTGGCGAACGGCGATCTGACGGCACTCGCTCATATCGGCGCGATCGATGCGCCGGAATTTCGCGCCACCGTATCCACCGAAGGGCTGCTTCAGCCGATAGCCGCGGAAACCGGCGGTTTCGTCACCCGCGTTTCCGGCAACGAGCTTCCGACCATCCTGCCGGTGCGTGGTGCCGTGCGCGATACCGGCGCCGGCCGCATGCCGCTTCGGGTCACCGACGAGACCGTCCTGATCGGGGTCAACCGCATCCCGCTCTTCTCGGGCTTCCTTGGCTTGGCACTGCTGCTTTTGGCGCTCGGCTCGACCTGGTACCGCGAAGGCCGCTGATCGCGGATCAATTGGCTAGAGCGTTTCCAGGTGAAGTGGATACCGGTTCACCGTTCGGAAACGCGACTAACCAAAAACTGGGGGCAATTGAGCGGTTCGAAAAACAGCGAAATTGCCCTAAGTCCGCCAGCCGATCGTGCCCGCAAGCTTCGCGCGGGCCGTCGGCGAGCAGCCGGCGATGAGAATGCGGGATGGATCGACGGGGCCGGGGAACGCCAGCGTCCCGATCGCGACCAGCTCGAAACCGAGTGGCTGATAATAGGGCGGATCGCCGACGAGGATCACGCCTTCGCTGCCCTGATCGAGTGCACGACCGACCGATATGGCGACGAGCGCCCGCCCGATCCCTCGGTTCTTGTGCGTGGGCCGTACGGCCAGCGGGCCGAGCAGATGCGCCTTCACTCCGCCGGCGAGCACGGGCGTGAGCCGCACGGAACCCACGATCGCGCCGTTCTCGCTTGCAACGAACGAAAGGCGGCGATCGTGCGGCCCCTGCTCGCGCACACGTTCGGCGGCGCGGGTGAAACGGCCCGGCCCGAAGGCTTCCTGGTTGATCAATTGAATGATGCCGTCGTGCGACGGGTCTTCGGTCAGATAGACGATATCGGGATTAAGCATGAAGGCTGGACCAGCAATGAACCGCAACGAGGGTGCGCCGCGCCCTCTCTCGAGGCACGGGAACAATCAGGATCGTCGCTGTCTGGTCGGCTGATGCAAAGCTGCTTTCCTAGTGCCCCGCTGTCAGGGCATCGCGGCGATAGCATGGGGCTGCGCCACCGCCAACAGGAAAAACAGACTGTCTTCGGTGCATCGTTTCCCGCAGAGCCGCGTTCCGCCTACAATGGATACAAGACGCTAAAATAATGGAGATCGGTGAATGGGCTTGCTCGTCGAGGGACAATGGCAGGATGTCTGGTACGACACCAAGGAAACGAAAGGCCATTTCAAGCGGTCTGAATCGCAGTTTCGCAACTGGGTGACAGCCGACGGCTCCGCCGGGCCGACCGGAGAGAAGGGCTTCAAGGCCAAAGCTGGCCGCTACCACCTCTATGTCTCCTATGCATGCCCGTGGGCGCACCGCACGTTGATCTTCCGCAAGCTCAAGAAGCTCGAGGACGCGATTTCCGTCTCGGTCGTCGATTACCACATGGGCGAGAATGGCTGGGAGTTCAAAGACCGTGACGGCGGCACAGTCGATCACCTCTTCGGCTTCTCGAAGCTTTGGCAGGTCTACACCAAGGCCGACATGGTCTATTCCGGCCGGGTCACCGTGCCGGTGCTCTGGGACAAGGAGCGCGGGACGATCGTGTCGAACGAATCCGCCGACATCATCCGGATGTTGAATTCAGCCTTCGACGAGATCGGTGACGACAAGTTAGATTTCTACCCGAAGGAGCTGCGCGGCGAGATCGACGAGATCAACGACCTTGTCTACGACGCGATCAACAACGGCGTCTATAAATGTGGTTTCGCCACGACCCAGGAAGCCTATGAAGAGCATTTCACGGCTCTTTTCGATGCGCTGGATGAGGTCGAAGAACGTCTCTCGAAAAATCGCTACCTGGTCGGCGAGCGCGTGACGGAAGCCGATTGGCGGCTCTTCACGACACTGGTCCGGTTCGATCCGGTCTATGTCGGCCACTTCAAATGCAATCTGCGCCGCATCGCTGATTACCCGAACCTTTCGGGCTACATGCGCGAACTCTACCAGATGCCGGGCATCGCCGAGACCGTCAACCTGCTTCACATCAAGCGGCACTATTACGGCAGCCATGCCACCATCAACCCGACGGGGATCGTTCCCGTCGGCCCCGCACTGGATTACGATGCGCCCCACGGTCGGGACCATCTGGCACAGGCTGCCTGACAGCCGGCCTACCAATAGGGAGAGGCTTCGGAACCATTGAGCTCCGCGAGCCTTTTCCGTGTGGCCGGGGTCGTTCCCTCCGGCAAAGCATCCACGTTGAAGAACCCAGCCTCGGCAATCTCGCGATCCGCACGCTTGGCACGTTCCTGCGCCACGAGCGAACAGTGATAAAGGACCACATGATCCCGCCTGCTTGCTCCGCGATTGAAATAGACGCCGGCGAGTCGTGGCGCTTCGATCAGCGTGAGGTTGCCTTCCTCGCGAAGTTCCTTTTCAACGGCCTGCAGAACCGTCTCGCCGGGGTCCACCCCGCCACCCGGCAAATGCCATCCGCTCACATAGGTGTGCCGCACCAGGAAGATGCGGCCATCCCGATCGAATGCCAGCATGCGCACGCCAAGCGTCATCGGTCGCCTGACCAGGAAGAAGAAATGATAGAGTCTCAGCCGCAAGCGCCGCGCCAACTGACGCACACCAAAGCTCGGCGGTTCGGCCTGACGCAGCTCCGGATCGGTGCCTGAATGTTTCGGCTGGCTCATATTTCCGATATCCATCTGGGGCTCGAACACGTCCCGTCCATGCGCGAACTCGCATCCAAGCGCATCACGGGCTATGTGAACTGGCGGCGCCATCGGCGCAAGGCGCTGTTCGGCAATGTGCTGGAAGCGCTGCTCGACGACATCTTCGAGAAGAAGCCCGACCACCTCGCGATCACTGGCGACCTGGTCAATCTCGCAACCGACAACGAAGTCGATGTCGCGACCGCGTGGCTTGAGGCCATCGGCGATGGGCTCTCGACGTCGGTGGTGCCCGGCAACCACGATGCCTATGTGCCCGGCGCCTACGACAAGGTGGCCGTTGCTTGGCGCAGCTACATGACCAGCGACGATGAGCGCCTGATCCGGCCAGACAATGGGCTGTTTCCGTTCATGCGCGTTCGCCAGAACGTTGCGCTGATCGGCATTTCGACCGCCACCGCAACTCCGCCCTTCGTGGCGAGCGGCTATTTCGGCATTCCGCAAGCACGACGCACAGTCGAGTTGCTGAAGCAGGCCAAGAACGCCGGGCTTTTTCGGATCGTCATGATCCACCATCCGCCGGTTCGCCGCGCCGCGATCTGGCACAAGCGCATGATCGGCATCGGGCGCTTCTCGCGAGTTTTGCGCGACGCAGGCGCCGAACTGGTGTTGCACGGCCATACCCATCTCAACACGATCCACTGGCTGCCTTCGCCTGGCGGGCTCGTCCCCGTGGTCGGCATCGCCTCGGCGAGCCAAGGCCCAGGCGGCGTCAAACCGACGGCCACCTACAATTACTTCTCGATCGATGGGAAACCCGACGATTGGCAGTGCCGGCTTGAACGGTTTCAACTGCCGGAGGATGGCGGCGACAAGCCGATCCGGATCAGCGACGACGATCTGACCCGGCCCGAAACGGTTCCGCCCGGTCACATCGACCCGGCGCTTGGCCAGGACCGGGCATCATTGCTGCAGGAAGCGATCGGCGAACGACGCCATCAGAAGCAGGCCGCCCAATATGCAACCGCTCAGGAACCAGATGAAGCCGACAAGTAGGCTTCTCGAATTGGAGCCCTGCGATCGTTCTGTGGTCGGCAGAGCCAGAGCCGACGGTGATGTCGGCGCGCTCGACAACGGGGGGTGAGCAGCATCCGCCTTGGCGTTGTCAGCCGGCAGTGACCGGCCACGCCGTCCGCTTGGCGCGCTTGATCGTACTTCAGTCTCGTAAGACGTCCGCATTGCTTCGAAATCGCCTTCGAGCAGACGTTGGCGCTGAATGATCCGCTCGGCAATATAGCGCGAGACGGAGTCCGCCGTCTCCGCCATGTCTGCCGTTTCGCTCATGAGGGTGCGCCCAAGCCTGGTGTCGCGCACGAAGCGATAGGTCCGCCGGTCGCGGGCCATATGGACATGTGCAACGGCGTCGATCCAGAACCGTGGCTGTAGTCCGGAGGACAAGGCGAAATCGAACTGATCGTCCTCGGCCGGCACGTCGGCGATGACGGGTTCAAGTTCCTGAGCGAGCAGTTCCAGGCGCGCCCGATCCGCATCGCGCATGTCGACGACCACGTCGTCTCGCTCGGCTGCGGCCACCTTCACTTCTCGAATGATCTCCGAGAGGCGCCGCTGGCGCGCAGATCTGGACTGATCGCTCATCACGCAGAACCCTCGCTGAGCCAGAAAGCGGCTTAACTGTTTATTAACACAATGCGAGCGGCCTTGGCGAGGGAGACGGCCGTCACGCGGAAGAGCTAGCCACCCGTCTTGATGGATTGCTCGACGAGCGTAATGACCGCTTCGCGCTGCTCGTCGATTAGCATATGCCCGGTGTCCTCGAAGACATGGGCCGCGAATAGCGGCGGTAACCGATGCGCCTGGCGTGTTGGCAGGACGCGATCCTGCTTGCCCCAGAGGACCTTGACCGGCATCGTCAGCGTTTCGAGATCGGCACGCGCGATCATGCCCTGTCGCCGATCGAGGCCAGTGCCCGTCGTCATGGTTTCATGAATCGCGAGCAGCGTTTCGATCGCACCCGGCTGCGCACGCAAAGCCACATAGGCCTCGACGGTCGCATCGCTGAACGGCCGGTTCCAGCCATACATCTCCTCGAGCGCAAGCCGGATGGCATGG
The DNA here is from genome assembly GCF_902498825.1 of Rhizobium sp. EC-SD404. NCBI lineage: Bacteria > Pseudomonadati > Pseudomonadota > Alphaproteobacteria > Hyphomicrobiales > Rhizobiaceae > Rhizobium > Rhizobium sp. EC-SD404. The sequence goes on along the minus strand of NZ_LR701459.1, from coordinate 1,498,127 downwards.
GCATCGGCCGCCTGCGCATAGCGCTGAAGCAGCCGATGATTGATCTCCGACCCGAAGCCACCGGGCGCGAGCAATGTCAGAGAAACGACTCGGTTTGGATCGCGAAGCGCCAGAAGTGCCGCCACCGCGCCACCCATCGAATGGCCGACGAGATGCACGCCGGCGATGCCGCGGCTGTCCAGATCGGCTGCGATCGCCTTCGCCATCCGCCCTGCCCCGCCGATGCCGGAAGATGCGAGCGAGCGCGCGTGCCCGGGCAGATCATAGGCGACCGTCGGATGATCGACGGCGATGGCGGCGGCGACATCGGCCCAGACATCCGCCGAGCCGCCGAAGCCGTGCAGGAAGACGACCGGCGCGCGCGCCGTCGCATCTCCCTCGGTGATGGCGAAAAGCGGTGTCTCGGATCGATCCGCCTTGGCCTTGTCCGCCGTCATCCGGCACCACCGATACGATCGATGATGCGATTGGCAGCGGAGACGATCGCCTCGAGCGATGCGGCAACGATGTTCTGGTTCACACCGACGCCGAAGATGGTGCGCCCGTCATGCTCCATTTCCATGTAGCAGATCGCTGCCGCATTCGATCCGTGCTGCATCGAATGCTCCGAATAGTCGGCGACCGTCATCTCGATGCCGAGATACTTGTTGAGCGCATCGACGAACCCGTCGACCGGGCCTGTGCCCTTGCCTTCGATCCGCTTCGTCTCGCCGCCATCAGTGATTTCGGCAGCGACGATACGCCTGCCCTTTACCGATCCTTCCGCATAGGTGTGGTGGTCGACAAAGGAAAGCCGCGAGCCGGGCTGGCCGACATAGCGTTCCATGAAGCGCTCATAGATGCGGCGGGACGGCAACTCCTTGCCCTCCTCGTCGGTGATACGCTGGATGTCTTCGCGGAATTCCACCTGCAATTTCTTCGGCAGATTCAGCCCGTAATCCTCTTGCAGGATATAGGCGATGCCGCCCTTACCCGACTGCGAGTTGATACGAATGATGGCCTCGTAGCTCCGGCCGACGTCCTTCGGGTCGATCGGCAGATAGGGTACTTCCCAGAGCGGCTTGTTGGCGATCTTGATCGCCTTCATACCCTTGTTGATCGCATCTTGGTGCGAGCCGGAGAATGCGGTGTAGACGAGTTCACCCACATAAGGGTGGCGCTCGGCGATCGTCATCTGGTTGGAATATTCGTAGACGGCCTTCATCCGCTCGATGTCCGAGCAATCCAGCTCGGGATCGACGCCTTGGGTGAACATGTTGAGCGCCAGCGTCACCACATCGACGTTGCCGGTGCGCTCGCCATTGCCGAAGAGCGTGCCTTCGACACGGTCCGCTCCGGCCATCAGGCCGAGTTCGGTTGCGGCAATGCCGGTGCCGCGATCGTTGTGCGGGTGCAGCGAGATGATCAGGTTCTCGCGGTTATCGAGGTTGCGGCACATCCATTCGATCTGGTCGGCATAGATGTTGGGCGTCGACATCTCTACGGTCGACGGCAAATTGATGATCAGCTTGTTGTCGGGGGTTGGCTTCACGATCTCGGTGACCGCGTTACAGATCTCGAGCGCAACCTCGAGCTCGGTGCCTGTAAAACTCTCCGGCGAATACTGGAACCGGTAACTGTCCGCGCCGCCGCCGACCTTGGACGCCATGTCCATGATCATCTTTGCGGCATCGGTCGCGATTTCCTTGATGCCGCGCACATCCTTCTGGAACACAACGCGGCGCTGCAACTCCGATGTCGAGTTGTAGAAATGGACGATCGGCCGGTGTGCGCCTTCGAGCGCTTCAAATGTCCGCGTGATCAGTTCCGGCCGGCACTGCACCAGCACCTGCAGCGAGACGTCGCTCGGCACATTGCCCTGCTCCACGCACCAGCGCGCAAAATCGAAATCCGTTTGCGACGCAGATGGAAAGCCGATCTCGATTTCCGGGAAACCCATGTCGAGCAGCAGCTTGAACATGCGCTCCTTGCGATCGTGGCCCATCGGGTCGACCAACGCCTGGTTACCGTCGCGCAGATCCACAGAACACCAGATCGGCGCCTTCTCGATCCGGCGCGACGGCCAGGTCCGGTCGGAGAGATCGATCTGCGGATAGGGCTGGTACTTCTCGGGCGCGCTCGGCATGCCCTGTCGGCTGCGGACTGCGGACTTTTCTTGCTTGGCGTGGACAGTCATGGCTTTCGTCTCCGTCTCCTCCGCTCGACGCGCGTGCCCTCAGCGGGGCACGAAACATCGCATAAGCGGGACCTCAATCGGTCAATTCACTGGCAGTGTCAAAGGGATAAGGAGCTGTTGCCGGCAAAGCCTCTACGGCCGCCGGGCGCTCCTCAAAGGACCCGGCAACCGCGCGTAAGGCCGAGAAGAAGAAGCGAGCTGAGCGTACGCGCACGGACTGACACGGACGAAATGCCCATGTCGCGGAAAGATCCAGCCGTGTTGCGCCTCTTGCTCATGGAAGGAGTGATAGCCGAGGATGGAAGGAGAGGCAAGCGGGGGACGTGCTACGCAAGGGCTTTGGAATCTCGAACGCGCCGCCGGCGGAACGCCTGAATAGTCATCGACTTCATCCCCGCCCGCAGCGCCGACCGTATTCTGGAACGGTTGCTGGGGGCTTCCATGGCAAATGCCAACCGAAGAGAAATCGACGATCTGCTGCGCCAACGCTGGCATCTGAGCGCCCATGCGGTGCTGATCCACGCAAACTATGTCAGATATCTTCTGGCCAAGGCGAATTTCGACCCGAACCAACCGCGCGTGCCACGGGGCAGCCGAAGGGGTGGCAGATGGGTTCGGGTGGACGGAGAGCAATCGGCCAATCGATCCCCCGCTCAATCGACCGCCGACAGAGATTTTCCTGCGCTAGCAGCGAACTTTGATCCGTCCGAACCACCGGATGACTGGCCGGGAATTCCTGACCCGCGCCCTCGTAGCTCGCGAGAAAGAACGCGCATCGCTATACGGGTCGCAGAATGGATCGCGCGCAACGCTTGGCGAGCGACGCCCTGGGGTCGAGCAATCACGATCGGACATTGACTGTATGACAGACTTCCGCTGATCGAATCCTACCGCGATGCCCCACGCACGCTTGAGGAACTGCTCAACAGAGCGAAAACGCCATTGGCGGGCTATGACAGACACCACATCGTCGAACGATCGACTGCTAGACTGAGCGGTTTTTCCGAGGATATGATCAATGATCCTAACAACATCGTGCTGATACCGCGGATGCGGCACTGGCTGATTAATCGATGGTATGCAGACCGAATGATGATTACGGAGGCAAAAGCCCTCGCGCTTTCCTTATGGCAAGATCTTGGATGGAGCAGAGACGCGAGGGCCTAAGGGCCTTGCAGAAGTTCGGAGTGCTCAAGCCATGACAACTGTACCTGATCTATCAAGTACAAAGGTTGATGCGCTTGTGGCTAACTTCGCAGATGTCGCGCTCAGGATGGAGCAGGCAGACATCGATGGTCGCTTGGCGCTCTACAAGAAACTCTATCGGCAGAAGGTAGCGATCCAAACGGAACTGCGGGCGCGGCCCGGCGATCAGCGCATCGCTCTGCTGGCTCTTTATGACCACCCCAGCATGGAAGTCCGCTTCCTCGCCGCACAGGCCACCCGATCTGTTGCCCCAGTAGAAGCGCGACGAGTCTTGGAACGCATCAGCGCATCTTCCTGGCCACAGGCCGGCTCGGCGGGAATGTCGCTTCATGCTTGGGATTCAGGTGTTTGGGAGCCAGATTGATATCGGAGAACTGCCCGCAATCTTTGATTGCATGAGCCCGGATGTTCACGTAATGCTCCTCATGCTCTAGTGCTGCAATTGCATGAAGTGCTGCCTGAAGCCGTCGCCGACTTCCCGAATGAAAAGTCGCAATGCATACCGGTGAGCTGATGCCCGCGCTTCACGCCCGCTCCACATACTCCGCCAGCATCCGGTCCGCCTTGTACTGCTCCCAGAAGTGCTTGGCGACCGATAGGAACACGACGGCGGGGGTTAGCCAGACCAGGCCCATGACAATGCCACGTTGGAAGAAGCCGATCGAGAAGAAGGCCATGGCGAAAGTAATGATGAGTGCGACGGCCAGCAGAACAAGCTGACGCAGGCGCGGCCCGGACGTCAGCGCGCGGTTGGTGAAGGACGCGCCAGTCTCGGGGATGATGTAGTTGTAGAGGTGGAAATTGCCCTCGTGCGGCCGGCCGATGGCCACGACGCGGCGGTCTTCGGCATCCTTCAGCTTCGGGTCGGAGAGATAGATTTCCTTTTCGAAGATACGGCTGATCGGACGCTTCAGCACAAGGCCATCGATCTCGACGATAGGCGGCTTGTCGCGTGGCTTGAGCCGCTCGCGCTCGGCGATCGCGACGCGCTTCTCGACGGGAACGGCATCCATCCGGCTGTCGAGAATGACGAGCGGGCTGAAGTCGAACAGGCTGAAATCATGCATAAGCGGCGGCGAGCTCCCCACTGCGGCCGGCCGGACCGCACCCTTGTGGTCTATGACGCAAACGTGGGTCCGAAGGAAGACCTCAACGCCTTCGATAGAGCATCAGGGTGACCGGCGCGAGGATCGCCGTCACCAGCGCAGGCGCGATCAAAGCGAGACCGACCTCGGCGAAACTGCCGCCGCCGTTCATCAGTCCACGGATCGCCGTCGTCATCAGGCTCACCGGATTGACGTCGACAAAAGCCCGCAGCCAGCCGGGCATCGTCGCCGGATCGACCATGATGTTGGAGGCGAAGACGAGCGGAAAGAGGAAGGTGAAGCCCATCGTCATCACCGTCGTCGGCGTGCGGATGAGAAGTCCGAGCACCATGAATATCCAGCCCATGCCGAAGCCGATGGCGACGAGCAGCGCGAAGGCCCCGATGACACCGGGAAGCCCCGTCTCCGGCCGGTAGCCGAGGATCAGCCCGATGGTCAGGATAATCGTCGCGGCGATCAGGTGGCGCAGGATATCGCCCACCATCAGCCCGGCGAAGGGGGCCAGCGGCCAGATCGGCAGCGAGCGGAAACGATCGAAGAGGCCCTTGCCGAGATCGGTCGACAGACCCATGCCGGAATAGACCGAGTTGAACATCACGGTCTGAACGAGAATGCCCGGCAGGAAGAACTGCAGGTAGTCCCCCGTCGAACCCGCCAGCGCGCCGCCGAAAACGAAGGTGAAGAGCAGCGTGAACATGATCGGCGTCATGACAAGATCGAAGAGCTGCTCGGGCACGTGCTTGAATTTGAGGACAGCGCGCCAGCCGAAGACAAGCGCGTTGGAGAATGCGGAAGGCTTCGGCGGCCGGGCGACATGTCTGAGGCCGGCGGTTTCCACCGGATGATCCATCGGTCGATCGCTCATTCCGCAGCCTCCCTCTCCGGCATGTCCGTAGCGGTGCGCTCGCCCGTCAGCGCGAAGAACACTTCGTCGAGCGTCGGCTGCCCCATCGAGAAATCGGCGAGCGCGATGCCTTCGGCGATCAGCGCGGCAAGAGCGGCATTCGCCGTTTCCGGCGAACCAGCGATGATCGACAGCGTCGCGCCTTCTGCCGAGCGCTGCACGGAATTCTTCAATTGTGCTTCGAGAACCGATGCGGCGCGGTCGAGATGCGCGGGATCGGCGAGTGCCACATGCAGGAAGCCGGAGCCGGTCTCCGCCTTCAACTCACGGCTGGTGCCTTCCGCGATCTTGCGCCCATGGTCGATTACGGCGATGCGGGAGGCGAGCTGGTCGGCTTCTTCGAGATACTGGGTTGTCAGAAGAATGGTGACGCCGCTGTCGGCGAGCCCTCGGATCATCCGCCACACGCCCTGCCGCGCTTTTGGGTCCAGACCCGTCGTCGGTTCATCGAGAAAGAGCACACCCGGAGTGACGATCAGCGATGCGGCGATATCGAGCCGCCGACGCATGCCGCCGGAATAATCCTTCACCTGCTTGGTCGCCGCGTCGAAAAGATCGAAGGCGGCGAGAAGCTCGTCGCCCCGCTCGCGCGCGGCCCGGCTCTTGAAACCCCAGAGCCGCGCAATGAGAATGAGATTCTCGCGCCCCGTGAGGTCCTCGTCGAGCGAAGCGAACTGGCCGGTCATGGCAATCGCACTGCGCACGGCGTCCGGATCCTGGATCAGGTCATGCCCCATCACCATCGCCGAGCCGCCATCCGGGGTCGCAAGCGTCGCCAGCATGCGCATTAGCGTCGTCTTGCCCGCACCGTTCGGGCCGAGAATGGCGAAAATCATGCCGCGCGGCACGACGAGATCGATACCGGCAACGGCGGTCACATCGCCGAAGCGCTTGACCAGGCCCTTGGCGACGATGGCATGTCTCGCCTCGCCTGCTTGGTAGGTGTCTGACATCATGGCTAGCCCGTCTCAATCTGTGGTCGATACTGCCAAGGACGAAGGCAAAAGCCGTCAGCCGACAGGCGATCCGAATTTTCGATCGATCGCGCTGCCTTACACCAGTTCCAGGCCAATTTTGAAGACAGCACCTGTCTAAAGAGGCATTCTCAAGGTCATCCAGTAAAGCGACAGAAGCCAGGCCAACCCGGTGAAGCAGAAGATGGCGTCACGTTTGGATGAGACCGGCGCGCCGATGACGGTGCGCCTGGGCGATGCGCCGAGGCCTCGGCTTTCCATCGCCAACGCGGTGTCACCCGCCCGCCGGATGGCGTAGGCGATGAGGGGGACGACGAGCGATCCCACCTCCAGAGGCCCCGGAATGCGCCGTGGCGGAGCGCCGCGCCTCATGGCGCGAGCAAGCCGCATCTGCTGCAATTCGGCGGCAAGGTCCGGCACCAGCTGCAGCGCCGCGAAAAGCGCATAGCCGATGCGCGGCGAAAGACGCCAATTCACCATCAGCGCCTTCACGAAACTGCCCGGGTTGGTGGTCAGCACGAAGACCGCCGACACCATCCCGCAGGCGATCGCCCGCAGAAAAAGCACGATGCCGGCCTGCAGCCGCCCGTCGCCGAACGGCGTTTCCTTCGCCATCTGCACCGCGAATTCGCTTTCCTGCCGGAAGAGCACACTGGTGGTGATGAAGCCCGCACCGAACAGCGCGAAGGGTACGATCAACGCAAGCACGAGCAGCGGCGAAAGACGCTCGAGAGCGATCAGGATTGTCACGCACGTCAGGATCACCGCGATCTGGAACGGTGCGTCGAACATGAAGATCGAGGCGGCAAGCCAGATCAGCGCGACGACAAGCTTCGGCAGCGGATGAACCGTTCTCAACATGCGGGCACCGGCTCTTTTTCCAGCCAGTCCAGCGCCGCAAGAAGGTGCGGTGGCGCAAGCCCTGCCCGTTTCATGAGCGCGCGATCGCGCATGAGCTCGGAGGCCGGGCCATCGGAAAGGATGCGGCCATCGCCGACGATGATCCAGCGTGCTGCCGTCGCAAGCGCAAAATCCATGTCGTGCGTAACGATCGCCACCGCCCTCGCCCGATCGCGAAGCCGGTCGATTTCAGCGATGAGCGCATCGCTGCCCGCTGCATCGAGCCCCCCGGTCGGCTCATCCAGCACGATCAGCGGAAACCGATCGCCGGCCATCAACAGGGCAAGCGAGAGACGGCGCTTCTGCCCTTCCGAAAGCTGCATCGGATGGCGATCGAGAAGTGCCACCAGCCTCCAACGCTCGGCAAGCGCCTCTACGTCGGCCACCTCCGCCCGCACGCCGGCGGCATCAAGAGCGGCGGCAAGCTCTTCGCCGACCGATCCCGCGATGAACTGGCTGTCGGGATTCTGGAAAGAGATGCCACCCATCGCCCCCTCCCGACGTCCCGCCTTCAGGCGCAGGAGCCCCGCCAAACTGGCAGCGAGCGTCGACTTGCCTGCTCCGTTGGCGCCGAGAATCGCGACCACCTCGCCCGCTGCAATCGAAACCGTCACATCATGCAGGACCGGCTTGGCGAAGAGCGGCGCGCAGGAAGCCCCATCGAGCCGGGCGACGGTGGCGCCGATTGCCCCTGCTTGTGCGATCCGCGGCGCGATGAAGTCGACGAGCGCGGCACGAGCTCGGTCGATCAGCGGAGGGGGCAGCCGGTCCATGGCGTGAAGCGCTTCGGCAAAGGTCAAAGGCGGCGGCTCGACCTCGTGACCGATCGCCATCAGCCGGTCGTCGAGCCGGCTGCCGATCGGCCGCCAAATGCCCAGACGATCGAGCGTGCGCCCATGGTCGCGAAACACTGCGCGCGGAGGCCCGCTGGCGACGATGCGTCCATCGCCTCCGAGGATGGCGACGCGATCGATGAGCGTGATGAGATCATCGAGCCGGTGATCGACGATGAGTGCGGCGCCATGAGGCGGAACATCCAGCAAGAGGCGCTCCAGCCGGCGCGCCGCTTCGGGTGCGAGATGCGCCGTCGGCTCGTCGGCAACGATGATCGGCGCCTGTTGCGCCATGATGGCAGCAATCGCGACAAGCTGTTTTTCGCCGCCTGACAAGTGGCTTGAGCGTCTGTCGAGCCAGTCCTGCGGCAGGCCGATCGAGCGCATCGCCGCTTCCGCGCGCATAGCGATCTCGTCGGCAGGCAGGCCCTGATTTTCAAGCGCGAAGGCGACCTCATCGGCAACCGTCATGCCGCACAGCGTTTGCTCCGCCTTCTGGAAAAGCCGCGCGACGGAACTGCTCCAGCCCGCCGGAGTGCGCGCCGCAACATCTTCGCCAAGAAGCCTGACCTCACCGGTTCGCTCCGACGCGATCGAGTGCGGGATGAGGCCGGTCAGCGCATTGAGCAGCGAAGACTTGCCGGATCCGGACGCGCCAAGCAGAAGCCAGCGCTCGCCCGGACGGATGACGAGATCGACCGGCCCGACCGCCGCCGTGTCCGACGCGGCATAGGTGACCGAGACCCCGTCGATGAGAACCGCGGCAGGCTGTTCAGCCATGGACGACCCGCCGGTCGCGATCGATGCCGAGACCGGAAAGCACGCCCGTGCGATAGAGCGCCTGCGTCACCCAATGGCCAAGAAGGCCGCCGAGCAGAGCGCCACTCAGGCATCTGAGAGCGAACATTGCGATCAGCAGGCCGGGTGCGAGCGCGCCATAGTCGAAGCGGATCCACGTGTAGATGAAGGAAGCGACTGCCGCGCCCACGCCTGCCGCCATGAGCACGGGCAAGCGGTAGTTCTTCCATCGCGTGGCCGCGAAGACGGCTTCCGCACCGGCTCCCTGGACCAGGCCGGTGACGATCAGCAGCAGGCCCGCCGGACTCCCGAGCAGCACCTGGACCACCGCCGCGAGAACTTCCGACAGAAGCGCCGCACCCGGCTTGCGGATGATGGACGCGGCGATGATCGAGACGATGAACCAGAAGCCCATGACGACATCCATCGTCACCGGCCCGAAGATCGCCTGCGTGATGAGCCAGACCTGAACCCAGGCCAGGTAAAGGACGCCGAAAACGGCTCCGAGAAAGGCGACGATCAGGATTTCGCGCAGGGTCCAGCTGTTGCTGTGCATGACAGGCCTCTTGAAGGAAATATGAAACGGGAGAATGGGTTAGCGCCGCGCCCTCAGGCGCGCTTGCTCGGACTGTTGGCCGAAACGGTGATGTCGAGCGCCACATGGCCGCGCGCATCGCCGAAACGCAGGAAGGCTTCCGAGAGCGTTGCGAACACCGCGCCGGCATCGCCCCCGAGCTTAGTGCAGAAGTTCTTCGAACGGTCGAACACGCCCGACGATTTCAGGAAATCGATGCACCCATAGATCTCGTCCATGTGGTGCCCTTCGCCGAGCGGATAGAGCGAAAACTGGGCCGCGACATGCTGTCCGGTCACGGGCGCATCGGCCACATGCGCACAGGCTGCCTCGATCCGCTCTGCCAGCGGCAACGCGTTGCCTGCACCCGAGATCGGCGTGCAGATCGGATCGTCCGGCTCACCGGGGCAGCCGCGCGAGACGGTTGCCGAAAACACGCAGTGGACGCCGGATTGCGCCGCACGCACGAAAACGTCGCGCATGGCGGGGAACAAATCCTCCGGCGGACCGACGATCAGCGTCGACACGTCATCGGTTTCGATGCGAAACCGGTCCCGATAAGGATCGAGTGCCTGAACCGCATCGAGGATGATCCGCACGAAATCGTCGGACATCGGATAAAGGGAAATCTGTGCACCGGAAAACATGTCGTCGCCTCGCTCCGCTGGCATTAACCAGATCAGCTAAAGGGTCCGGAGGCTTCATGCGCCTCGCATCTCAGCCCCGGCAATACGGAGCACCCCTGTCGAATGAGCGAAAGCTATCGTGCTCTTCTGGTCGGTGCAAGACCCATTTGTTTTGCGAAGAAATTTCCGGCTGCCGTCAGGCGACCTGCCGTTCGTGGGGTGCAAAAGGGCTTAAGCCAAGCCATTGCTGCATGGCGTTTGCGATGGTCGGATCACCATCGACGGCGAGCCTCCCCGCGTCGATCTCGCCGCGGATCTGGGCAAGTCCCATCCAGACCGCCGTCATGCTGCGCAGATCTCCGGTCACCAACAGGTCGAGATCGAAGCCCGGATCGAAATTGCAGAGATCGACTTGGCCGCGATCGACGACCAGCCACCAGCTCTGGCGATTTGTCGGTAGTTCGGGATACAGAAATTGAATCGTACACCGGCGCGGCGGAAGCGGCTTTGGATTGAGGTGCCGGCGCATGTCCCACATCAGCAGCGACGGATCGAGGTTCTTGAGCGAAAGCCGGGACTCCACCCAGCGCTGACCCCACATGCCCAAGCCCATCACCAAGGGTTCCAGGTCACGGCCCGAGCGCGTGAGTTGATACTCGACGACAGTTCCGTCGTTGCGTCGAACGGCTTCGATAACGCCGGCTTGCTCCAGTTCCTTCAACCGTTTCGAGAGAAGCGCTGGCGACATGCGCGGTACCCCGCGCCGGAGATCGTTGAAGCGCGTTGTCCCGCAAATCAGCTCGCGCACGATCAGCACTGTCCATCGTGAACAGAGGATTTCGGCTGCCATCGCAACCGGGCAGAATTGTCCGTAACCGGCATGCTCCGTCATGGGCTGGCCCTCGCCATAGCCCCGTCGCCCAGCGCGGATCATACCGCGTTCACGAGACCTGCGATACGAAAAGCCCAGTACAGTTCCTGAACTGGATTTCGAGCTCGTGCAGGCCGACCATCACGCCACGATCAACGCAATCGAGGGAGAATGATCATGGCACTGGCTGTTCAGGACACCGAAGCATCACGCTTTCGAAGCGCAGGCAGGGATCCGCTGGAAATCGCCAAGACACTGATTCCGGAGCTGAAGAAGCGCGCCGAAGACTCTGACGAACAGGATGCATTCGTCGCGGAGAATGTTGCTCTTCTCAAAGAAGTCGGTCTTGTCGAGGCCGGCGTGCCGGCCGAGTTCGGCGGAGGTGGAGCAAATGTCGAGCAGTTGGCTGAGATGCTGCGCGCGCTCGCCCATGGCTGCAGCTCGACGGCACTCGCTTTCTCTATGCACACGCATCAAGTGGCGGTTCCCTCCTGGCGGTGGCGCCATCAACAGGTCGCGGCCGTGGAACCGCTTCTGCGCCGCGTGGCAAGCGAACACATCATCCTGCTTTCAAGCGGCGGGTCGGACTGGATCGGCGGATCCGGGACGGCAGAGCGCGTCGAAGGCGGCTATCGCATCAAGGCGCGCAAGGTCTTCACCTCCGCAGCGCCCGCAGGCGATATCCTGATGTCGGGAGCGCTCGTCGACGAGGGCGATGGAACGTCGTCGGTGATCCATTTCGGCATCCCGATGAAGGCGGCCGAGGTCAAGATCGAGCCGACTTGGCGCGCGCTCGGCATGCGGGGTACGGGGTCGCATGATGTCGTGGTTGACGGGCTTTTCGTGGCCGATGCCGCGATAGCCTTCAAGCGCCCGGCGGGTCGGTGGCATCCGGTGTTCCAGATCATCGCGACCGTCGCATTTCCCTTGATCTACGCTGTCTATCTCGGTGTCGCGGAGCGGGCGCGTGACATCGCCATCGATATCGCCTCCCGTAAACCGACGACGTCCCACGCGCTCGATCTTGCAGGTAGGATGGAGACGAGCCTCAAGGCCGCACAATTGGCGCACCGCTTCATGGTCGAAACCGCGATGCGCGGCGAAGCCTCGGCCGAGACGGTCAACGCTGTGATGATGGGGCGCACGCTGGTGGCGGACAAAGCGATCGAGGCGGTCGAGCTGGCGCTGGAGCTTGCCGGCGGAACGGGCTTTTACCGCAGAGCGGGGCTGGAACGGTGCTTCCGTGACATTCAGGGGGCCCGTTTCCATCCCCTGCAGCGGGGACCGCAAGCCGCCTATGCCGGCGCGATGGCGTTGGGGCTTCCGGTGGACACGGTCTTCTGAGACTAGGCAGGATGATGGGTCGACAGTGTCGCAGCCCATCATCTCTGTTCCGTTAGCCCTCCTGCGGGATCACCCGGACCCCGTGGGCCTTAACGCCTTCCGGCTCCACGTGGATGGCGATGCGGGCGCCCGGTACTGCGGCCCGGATGGCATCCTCGATCCGGTCGCAGATCACGTGGGAGGCGGCAACCGTCATGTCGGCCGGCACGACCATGTGGAAATCGACGAAGGTCGCCGGTCCCGCCTGACGGGTTTTCAGGTCGTGCACGTTCACAGAGCCTTCGGCGTGGTCGGCAATCGCAGCGCGGATCAGGGCGTCGTCCTGCGCATCGACGGCGCGGTCCATCAAGCCGCCGACAGAGCTCGAGATCACCTTCCAGCCCTGGAAGAGAATGTTGATGGCGACGATGATGGCAAGCAGCGGATCGAGGATTGCGAAGCCCGTGACGAGCGCCGCAACGAGACCGATGAAAACGCCGACCGAGGTGACGACGTCGGACACGATATGGTGCCCGTCGGCGACGAGTGCGGGCGACCGGTAGGCGCGCCCCTCGCGGATGAGGATATAGGCCCAAGCCGCGTTGATGGCGGCAGCGGCGAGATTGATCGTCAGACCAAGTCCTGCGGCTTCCGGCAGTTGCGGCGCAAGCAGTGCCGGGATCGCCTGCTGCATGATGGCGATCGCCGCCACCACGATCAGCACGCCTTCGATGACGGCCGAAAAATACTCCGCCTTGTGGTGCCCGAACGGATGATCCGCATCGGCCGGCTTATGGGCGTAGGAGACGGCGTAAAATGCAATCAACGCCGCGATGATGTTGACGATCGATTCCAAGCCATCCGACAACAGCGCGACCGACCCGGTCACCCACCAGGCGACGAGCTTCATGCCCGTCACGACAAGTGCGATCGGGATCGACCAGAAGGCGAGTTGCCTCACCCGCGCGCTGTTGCTTGGAACCACGCTCGTCGTCCTTCAGGCGGCCGCGACATCGGCACGACGCGCGAGCCGCGCCACGACGTTTTCGATGATGCGCATGCCGACATCCTGGCCGAGCGTCATGATGGATTCCGGGTGGAACTGCACCGCGGCGACCGGCTCTCGCACATGCTCGATACCCATGATCGTGCCGTCCTCGCTTTCCGCCGTGATCCGGAAGTCCGCAGGCAGGCTCGCCGGATCGGCGAAGATCGAGTGATACCGCCCGACCGTCACTTCGAAGGGCAAGCCGTCGAAGACCGCGCCCGGATCGATGATGCGGATGCGTGATGGCTTGCCATGCATGGGCAAGGCCAGCTGGCGCAACTGGCCGCCATAGGCTTCCGCCAGTGCCTGCAGCCCCAGGCAGACGCCGAAGATCGGCAGGCCCCTCGCCCGCGCACGCTTGATCGTCGCCTTGCAATCGAAATCCTTCGGACTGCCTGGCCCCGGCGAAAGCACCACCAGATCCGGATCGATGCGATCGAGCACCTCGTCGGCCACCGGCGAACGCACGGTGGTGACTGAGGCACCGGTCTGGCGCAGATAGTTGGCCAGCGTGTGCACGAAGCTGTCTTCATGATCGACGAGCAAGATCGATACGCCGTCGCCGACCCGATCAGTCTTGCGCGCCCCCGCGGCCACCGATGCGTTGCCAGCGTCCCGAATGGCCGAAATCATCGCCGAAGCCTTGAGTTCGGTCTCGGCTGCTTCTTCTTCCGGATCGCTGTCATAGAGCAGCGTCGCGCCGGCGCGCACTTCCGCCACGCCCGCCTTGATGCGGATGGTGCGCAGCGTGAGCCCGGTATTCATGTCGCCATTGAAGTTCACCATGCCGATCGCGCCGCCATACCAGGCGCGCGGGCTCTTTTCGTTGGCTTCGATGAAGCGCATCGCCCAGAGCTTCGGCGCGCCGGTAACGGTCACGGCCCAGGCATGCGAGAGGAAAGCGTCGAACGCGTCCATCCCGTCCCTGAGCCGTCCCTCGATATGGTCGACCGTGTGGATGAGGCGCGAATACATCTCGATCTGACGACGACCGATAACCTTGACCGAACCGGGCTCGCAAACGCGGCTCTTGTCGTTCCGATCGACATCCGAACACATGGTGAGCTCGGACTCATCTTTCTTGGAATTCAACAGCTTGAGGATTTGTTCTGAATCAGAAATTGCGTCTTCGCCGCGCTTGATCGTGCCCGAGATCGGGCAGGTCTCGACACGCCGGCCATTGACCCGCACGAACATCTCCGGCGAGGCGCCAATCAGATATTCCTGGTTTCCGAGATTGATGAAAAACGAATAGGGCGACGGATTGATCGCCTTCAGCCGGCGCGAGATCGCCGAAGGCTTCGACTTGCACCGTTCGCGAAACATCTGTCCCGGTACGACTTCGAACAGATCGCCACGCTTGAAGCTTTCCTTCGCGCGGCGAACCAGATCGGCGTATTCGCCCGGCTGGTGATCGCACTTTTCCGGAACCGTGCCTGTGTCCTGGAACGGTTCGGCATCAACCGATCCGTCACGACCGAAAGTCGTCGCGCCATCCTTGGCGAAATCGTACCGATCGATCCAGGCTTTGGCCGAATAATGGTCGACGACAAGAATTTCGTCGGGCAGGAAAAGTACCAGGTCGCGCTGATCGTCCGGCCGCGGCAGGGACTGCTTCACCGGATCGAACTGAAAGGCGAGATCGTAGCCGAAGGCGCCATAGAGACCGATATTGCTGTCTTCGGACGACCGGAACAGATCGACGATCGCGCGCAGCACCGTGAAGACGGTGGGGACGCGGGAGCGCTCCTCCTCTGTGAAAAGGCGGCTCGGCTCATGCACCAGCAGCGAAAGCTTGCGTTCCGTCCGCTCGCCGAGCGTCATCTCCTGCTCGGAGGCGAGCCGCGCTGCAATCATCTGCAGCAGCACGGCGCCGCGATCGTTGTAGGCATCGAGCGTCACCGCACGGCCACGTGCCGTGATCGACAGCGGAGGATCGACGATCGCCGTGTCCCAACGGGTGTAGCGGCCCGGATATTCGTAGTTCGACGAGAAAACGGCACCACGCCGCTCATCGAGACGATCGATGTAGCTGTCGATCGCACCACCATAGCCGACCTCCCGCCGCAGCCGGGAAACCTCCACGCCACCTTCCGTCATGAAAGATTGCGCGCCGTCATCGTCAATCCGAGCCATCGTCGCTGCCCACCCTTTTCGTTCAGCCCGGACACCCTGTCCGGCGGGCTCAAACGAAAAAGCCGCCGGGAGTGATCCTGGGCGGCTTCGGTCTATCAGTCACGCACGACTGGTCGCGGCCGCTTCAGCGTGCCCACCACCAATTCTTGTTTGCGCGTGCCATGTTCATGAATTCTCATTACCGGCGAAAGCGGCCAGCCGCAACTGGATTCGCGAGCGCAGGCACCACTCTTCCGTCGACCATGGGAACCCGGACTCAAACGATGCGTTCAGGGACCGGGGAGCGCTCGGCGCAGATGCGCCGTGGGAGAGGATCAATCCTTCATGGACACTCGATTTGCCTGCAGCGTAGCCGCCGCAATTCTCGCGCTCGCGCTGATGACGCCTGCGACTGCTCAGGAAACCGAGCCCGATCCGACTTTGCCGCAAGCCAGCGACGCGCCCTTGCCAGAAGAGCGACCGGAGCTTCCCGGCGATGCCGAACCAAGCGATGATGCCGATCAGCCCGTCGACGGCGGGGAAGCGGAAGAGGAAGCCCCCGAAGACGTGCCGGTCCCGGATGAGCGTCCCGAGGAGGATGTCGACGAAGATTCCGATGACGCAGACGCTGACGCCGGTACCGATGCGGATGCGGATGCCGGTGAAGTCGAGGAAGAGCCCGTCGAGGAGGAAATCACCGAGCCCCTCCCCCCGGAGCCCGAAGACGCAGCCGCACTGCGTGCCTGCCGTGCCGAACTGCGCGGCCTGGGTGCGGAATTTACGCTGTTGGACACGATCGAACCCGAAGGTGCCGAACAGGCTGGATGCGGAGTCGACACGCCCTTCGCCGTCACAAGCATCCTGCCGGGCATCGCGCTCGAACCGGAAACGCAGATGCGCTGTGCAACCGCGCTGGCGCTGGCGAAATGGGTGCGTGGAGAAGTCCTGCCCGCCGCCCGCGCGCTCGAACTCGGCCAGCTCACGACACTCAACCACGGTTCGACCTATGTCTGCCGTCCGCGCAACAACGTCGAAGAAGCCGACATCTCGGAACATGCGCTGGGCAACGCCATCGACATCATGAGCTTCACCTTCGAAAGCGGAGAAGCCATCACCGTTTCACCCAAGGAAGGTGACGGCGATGCCAGCGAAGCCTTCCAGAAGGCGGTCGGCTCGGGCGCTTGTTTGCATTTCACGACAGTTCTCGGACCCGGCTCGGACGCCTATCACGACGATCATCTGCATCTCGACATCGCCAAACGCTCGAGCGATTACCGTCTCTGCCAGACGCCGTGACGGGCTAGTCCGTGCGCGTTGCGAGCCAGATGAGGTGCCGCGCCCCGCGTGAGCGCCTGGCGCGCACCTTCACTTCTTCCACGGCAAACCCCGATGATTTGAGCCTGCGCGAAAAGCCCGCATCCGGCGCCGAAGACCAGACGGCCAAAACCCCGTTCTTGGCCAAGGCACGCTTCGCCCTTTCCAGGCCGGCGAAGCTATAGAGCCCTTCATTGGCATCGCGTGTCAGCCCGTCCGGGCCATTGTCGACGTCGAGCAGGATCGCATCGTAGCGGCCGGGCTCGGCTGAAATGACGGCGCCTACATCGCTTTCGATGATCGTCACGCGCGGGTCGCCGAGGCTCTCGCCATAGATCGGCTGCAACGGTCCCCGCGCCCACGTCACCACCGCCGGCACGAGTTCGGCGACAACGATCTCGCTTTCGGTTTTCAAGGCCTTCAGCGCGGCACGCAGCGTGAAGCCCATGCCGAGACCACCGATCAGAATGCGCGGCCGGGCGCGATCCGCGACAAGCGCGCAGGACCGTTCCGCGAGCACCTCTTCCGAACCGCTCAAGCGGCTGTTCATCAGTTCGGTGGCGCCGGTCATGATCGAGAACTCATGGCCGCGCTGCATCAGCTTCAGCGGCGTGCCATCGCCCGGCACGATCGCCGTATCGAGATGTACCCAGGGGATCATCGGATCAGAACAGGCCTTCGATCTGGCCGCGGTCATCGAGATGGATCGTCTCCGCCGCCGGCGTCCGCGGCAGGCCCGGCATCGTCATGATCTGGCCGGTGATCGCGACGACGAAACCGGCACCGGCCGACAACCGAACCTCGCGGATCGCCACAGTGTGATCTTTCGGAGCCCCCAGCGCGGTCGGATCGGTGGAAAAGGAGTACTGGGTCTTTGCCATGCAGACCGGAAGATGGCCGTATCCGGCCGCTTCCCACTGGGACAGCTGATCGAGCACGGTTGGTTCGGCGACGGCCTCCCCGCCGCGATAGATGCGCTTGACGACGGTCTCCATCTTGCCAAACAGCGACATCTCGTCCGGATAGAGCGGCGCGAATTGCGCGTGGCCGGTCTCTGCCAGCTCCACGACCTTTTCGGCCAGGTCGACGATGCCGGCCGAGCCCTTTTCCCAGTGGCGGCAGACGATCGCCTCCTCGCCGAAGCCCGCGACATAGTCCCGAACTGCATCGATCTCGCGGTCGGTGTCGCCTGAGAAATGATTGATGGCGACAATGGCCGGCACGCCGAACTGCTTCACGTTCTCGATGTGGCGGCCGAGATTGGCGCAGCCTGCCTTCACCGCATCGACGTTCTCGTGGCCGAGATCGGCCTTGGCCACGCCGCCATTCATCTTCAGGGCCCGGATCGTCGCGACGATGACGGCGGCCGCGGGCTTCAAGCCGGCCTTTCGGCACTTGATGTTGAAGAATTTCTCCGCGCCGAGGTCAGCGCCGAACCCCGCTTCGGTCACGACGTAATCGGCAAGCTTCAATGCCGTGCGCGTTGCCACCACCGAGTTGCAGCCATGAGCGATATTGGCGAACGGCCCTCCATGGACGAAGGCCGGATTGTTCTCGAGCGTCTGCACGAGGTTGGGCTGCATCGCGTCCTTGAGCAGGACCGTCATCGCGCCATCGGCCTTCAGGTCGCGCGCAAAGACGGGAGATTTATCGTGCCGATAGGCGACGATGATGTCGCCCAGGCGCCGCTCCAGATCTTCGAGGTCGGATGCAAGGCAGAGAATGGCCATGATTTCCGACGCGACGGTGATGTCGAACCCGGTCTGGCGCGGAAAGCCGTTCGACGCGCCACCGAGACTGCTGACGATATCGCGCAGCGCCCGGTCGTTCATGTCGAGCGCACGGCGCCACACGACCCGGCGGCTGTCGATGCCAAGCGCATTGCCCCAATAGAGATGATTGTCGATCAGGGCCGACAGCAAATTGTGAGCTGCCGTAATGGCATGGAAGTCGCCGGTGAAGTGGAGGTTGATGTCGTCCATGGGCACGACCTGAGCATATCCGCCGCCGGCTGCGCCGCCCTTCATGCCGAAGCATGGGCCGAGCGATGGTTCGCGCACGCAGACAATCGCGCGTTTGCCGATCCGGTTCAGCCCATCCCCGAGGCCGACCGTCGTCGTCGTCTTGCCTTCACCCGCCGGCGTCGGGTTGACGGCCGTGACGAGGATCAGCTTTCCGTCCGGGCGGCCGCTCAAGCTGCCGATGAAGTCCGCCGAGAGCTTCGCCTTGTCGTGGCCATAAGGCACAAGCTGGTCGGCTGGAATGCCGAGGGCGGCACCAATCTCCATGATCGGCTTTTTCGCGGCAGCGCGTGCAATCTTGATGTCGGACTGGACACTCGTCATGAATTCCCCCTCGCTTGCACGGCTGCGGTCACCGCAGTTCGACAAGCGCCACGGTGCCCCGGCGATACGCCATCGCGCAAGATGGCGCATCACTTATTCAGCAGTCAGGGCATTGAACCGGGACGTGGTTCAGCCGTCGCCCATGGCGATCAGGCTCGCATTGCCGCCGGCGGCGGCCGTGTTGATCGAAACCACCTGCTCTTGCGCAAAGCGGGTCAGATAGTGCGGTCCACCGGCCTTGAACCCGGTACCCGATAGCCCGGAGCCACCGAAGGGTTGGGTTCCGACCACGGCCCCGATCATGTTGCGATTGACGTAGACATTGCCGACATCGAGCCGATCGATGATGCGCGAGACGGTGGAATCCACCCGGGAATGGATGCCGAGCGTCAGCCCGTAGCCGGATGCCGCTATGCTTTCCACGACCTGATCCAGATCCTTCGCCCGATAGCGGACCACGTGCAGGACGGGTCCGAAGATTTCGCGATCCAGCCGGTCCGCACGGTCGAGTTCGACGATATGCGGTGCGAAGAACGTTCCGGCCTCGGGCGCCTTGCCGGTGGTGCGAACGGTGTGGCTCGCCCGCATTGCCTTGATGTGGCTCTCGAGCATCTCCTTCTGCGCGTCGTCGATCACCGGACCGATGTCGGTCGAAGGGTTCATCGGATCGCCGATCTTCAGGGCGCTTGCAGCCCCCTCGATCATGGCCAGCATGCGGTCGGCAACATCGGTTTGGAGAAAGAGCAACCGCAGCGCCGAACACCGCTGGCCGGCCGAACGGAATGCCGACATGACCACGTCATCCGCCACCTGCTCGGGAAGCGCGGTGGCATCGACGATCATCGCATTGAGACCACCGGTTTCGGCGATCAGCGGAACGATCGGTCCGTCCTTCCCGGCGAGCGTGCGGTTGATCGCCCGCGCTGTGTCCGTCGATCCCGTGAAGGCGACACCGGCGATTGAAGGATGCGCCGTCAACGCCGCACCGACATCCCCGGCCCCAGGCAGGAAGATGAGCACGTCCTGCGGAACACCTGCTTCGTGGAGAAGCTGCACCGCGCGATAGGCGATCAGCGGCGTCTGCTCGGCAGGCTTGGCGATGACCGCATTGCCGGCGGCAAGCGCTGCCGTCACCTGGCCCAGGAAGATCGCCAGCGGAAAATTCCATGGGCTGATCGCGGCGAAGACGCCACGCCCGCGCCAGCCGTAATGATTGTCCTCGCCCGTCGGCCCGGGCATCCGCTCCTTCGTGGCGAAAAGCTCCCGGGACTGCGCCGCATAATATCGGCAGAAATCCACCGCTTCACGGATCTCCGCCAGCCCATCGTCGAGGGTCTTGCCGCCCTCGAGTGCCAGAAGCGCCATCAGTGCATCGCGGTTCTTTTCCAGAAGGTCCGCAGCCCGCTCCAGCGCCGCGGTCCGATCTTGCACCGGCGTGCGTGACCAGCGGGCAAAGCCCCCGCGCGCCGCCGTCACGGCCTTGTCGACGTCCGCGGCCGTCGCGAAGACTGCCGTTCCAACCTGTCGACCGGGATCGGCAGGCGCGACAATGGGCTGGGCCTTTCCGGACGAAGCGATTCCCGGAATAAGCGGCAGGGCGTTCACCGTCGCGGTTTCGCGACCCAGGCCGGCGACCAATTGGTCCAAATCGGCGCGATAACCGAACTCGAGGCCGGCGCTGTTGCGGCGGTTGCCATATAGCGCGCCAGGCAACGGGATTTTCTCGTGGCGGGCCGAATGCCCCTTGTCGATGGCGAGATGGTTTTGTGGCCTGACCAGAAGCTTGGACACCGGGATCTTCACATCCCCCGCCACGGCGACGAAGGAAGAATTCGCCCCATTTTCCAGAAGACGGCGCACGAGATAGGCGAGCAGGTCTCGATAGCCGCCGACCGGCGCATAGATGCGGCAGGGCACGCGCTCGTTGCTCTTGGCGAGATCGGCGTAGACCGCCTCCCCCATGCCATGCAGGCGCTGAAACTCGAAGCCCGAGCGGTCGCTGCCGGCCATCTCGAGGATGGTCGCGATCGTCAGGGCGTTGTGCGTGGCGAATTGCGGATAGAGATGCGCCCGGCGGTCCAGCATCATGCGGGCGCAGGCGAGGTACGAAACGTCCGTCGCCGGCTTGCGCGTGAAAACGGGATAATCCGCAAGTCCGCGTTCCTGAGCGCGCTTGATCTCGGTGTCCCAGTAAGCGCCCTTGACGAGCCGCACCATCATCCGCCGGCCAAGCTTCCGGCACAGCATGTCGATGTGCTCGATCACAATCGGCGCCCGCTTCTGGTAGGCTTGGATCGCCAGACCGAAGCCGTCCCAGTCCGCCAGCGATGGATCGGCGAAGACGACATCGATCACGTCGAGCGAAAGCTCCAGCCGATCCGCTTCCTCGGCATCGATCGTGAAATTGAGATCATGCGCCTTCGCCCGCTGTGCGAGCCGCAGCACATCCGGCACCAGTTCCGCCAGGACCTGGTCGCGATGGGTCGCGAGATACCGCGGGTGCAGCGCGGAAAGTTTGACCGAGATGCCCATGCGCTCGGGCAGGCGTCGTTCCTTGCCGCTCTTGGCCTGCGCCTTGCCGATCGCCTCGATCGCCTCGGCATAGGAGCGCCAGTAGCGAGCCGCGTCGTCCGCAGTGCGTGCGCCCTCGCCGAGCATGTCGAAGGAATGCCGATAACCCTTCGCCTCGTTGCGCGCCGCGCGCGACAGCGCGTCCTCGATCGTCTCGCCGAGCACGAAATGATGGCCGAGGAACCGCATCGCCTGCCGTGTCGCGGTTCTCACCGTCGGCATGCCAAGCCTCCGCACGAGGCCCTGCATCACGCCTTCGGGCG
Organism: Rhizobium sp. EC-SD404; assembly: GCF_902498825.1. Classification (NCBI taxonomy): domain Bacteria; kingdom Pseudomonadati; phylum Pseudomonadota; class Alphaproteobacteria; order Hyphomicrobiales; family Rhizobiaceae; genus Rhizobium; species Rhizobium sp. EC-SD404. Next base: position 1,476,180 of record NZ_LR701459.1, on the reverse strand, counting down.
TGTCGCCGGGTTTCAGGACACGGGCTGAGAGACCAAGCGCCCAGGCGGAGGCTGACACGAACCACGTTTCACCATGCGACTCGTGTTCGCTCCAGCCGCCCTCGCGCAGCTTGTCTTCGATGAGCTTGTCCTGTGTCGCCGCATCCGGCACGCGCAGCAAAGCCTCGGCTAGCACCATCATCGCGAGACCTTCGCGCGTGGAGAGCCCGTACTCGCGCAGGAAATCCTCCACACCGCCCATCGACCCCGATTCCGATCGGATCGCATTGATCAACCGGGTAGCCCTTTGATCGATAGCGCGGTCCTGCGCCTGGTCCATGCCGATCAAGCCGAGATGGCCGCGGATGATGGTATCGTCATCGCCCCCATAGGGTGCGTCGAATCGCAGGGTGGAAAGGCGCGGCGCAGCAGTCATCGTGGATCTCCAAACATCTGTCGCGATCCTACCAAAGCAGATACCGCGTTATCCGCTATATTTCATCTGCGAATTGGTGGATTTCTCCATTAATTGCGGCTATCTCTTTCCTCATGAAGGATCTTGATCGAATCGACCGGAAGATATTGCGGTCTCTCCAAGTGGACGGCCGGCTGACCAACACGGAACTCGCCGACCGCATCGCCCTGTCGCCGACGGCCACAGCCGAACGGGTCAAGCGGCTGACACGCGAGGGCTATATCGAAGGATACGGCGCGCGGCTTTCACCGGCGAAACTCGGCCGCACCCTTCTGGTCTTCGTCGAGGTCAAGCTCGACCGCACCACACCCGACGTGTTCGACGCCTTCGCCAAGGCGGTCAAGACGAGCGACGATGTCATGGAATGCCACATGGTGGCGGGTGGCTTCGACTATCTCGTCAAGGCACGTGTCGCCGGCATGGACGCTTACCGTACATTCCTCTCCGACGTGATCTTGTCGCTGCCTGGCGTCAGGGAAACGCACACCTACGCCGTCATGGAAGAGGTCAAGACGACGGGGCATCTTCCCGTCTGATCTCGGCAATCGGTGATGCTGTCAGCGCCAGGAGCAGATCGCCCGCTTTCTGTCGGCGGTTCTCGACGTCGCTTGCAGACAACAACTGCCGCTTATGCAGACCCAGAACCTCGGCGAGATAGCCTTCGGGCTCTTCGATCGCCGCGTGACCGCACGCGGCATGGACGAGCACGCCACGCTCCGTGTGAAGCCGCGCCAGCGCCGCCATGGCATCGACGATCCGCAGATCGTGCAGAAGCACGCCGATCGCAGCCTCGGCATTTCCGATCAGGTCGGACATGGCATCCACTGCACGACCAGCGTCGTTTCCCGCGCTTGCCGCTGCGCGCATATCCGCAACCGTGCGGACCGCAGCCTCTGACTGAGTTTCAATGAGAGACAATCGGTGGACGACGGCATCGCGGTGCTCGTCGAGTAATGCGATCATTCGCGAGAGGGCTTGGAGATCGGCGGCGAGTTTGTCGTCATGCGCCGCCTTTGAAGAACGCGTTGAGCGGGACAACCCCAGAGCGGTCCGCTTCTGTGGGCGATCTGCACCATCTCCGGCATGATCCACGGCACTGCCGAGGCGCTGCAGAAGCGTCAGCGCTTGGTGATGCACGTCCGCCACGGCCTCGTTCAACGAACGCGTTCGGTCGCCAAAGGCAGGTTGTCCCTCGGCGTTGTCCGAACTCCGAGTGACAGAAGCAATGATGCCATCCGCTTCGTGAACGACATGCAACGTTAGGGATCGAAGCGCCAGAAGCGCTTCGATCCAATGATCATTCGAAGATGGAGCGGGCATCGGCAATCATCTGACCTCTCGGACGAGTCGATGACCGATACCGAAAAAAGACGCCGTCCGAAATGCTATTCGGCGGCCGAAGGATCGGTGAGGTAGGCAATGAGGTTCGCCAAGGCGGCCTCGTCCTTCACGCCGGCAAAAGCCATGCGGGTGCCTTGAACGACGCCGCGGGGATCGGCGAGATAGGTGGCGAGGGTCTCTTCGTCCCACACCTTGGCGCCATCTTCGGAGTAGGCGCGCATGGCGTCGGAGTAGTTGAAGCCTTCGATAGAGGCTACCGGGCGGCCAACAATACCGACCAGATGCGGACCTACGCGATTTTGCTCCTGATCAACGACATGGCAGGCCATGCACTGGCGGAATGTTGCCTTACCGGCTGCAGCATCTTGCGCTGAAGCCATTGAAGTCAGTGCGAGTACGGAAAAACCTGCGGCAAGCAAATGACGAACCATATCTCTCTCCCATCACGACTGTCGTGAGACTTGATAGACATAACGCCGCACCTGATAACGGCAAGTCCCCCGATCTAAAGAACTATCCGCGGTCCGGTCGTCGCCCGGTCTTTTCCATCCAGTGTTCCCTGCAATAGGGCACGTACTTGTCGTTGCCGCCGACATCGATCTGGGCGCCCTCGCTCAAGGCGTTGCCGTTTGCATCGACCCGAACGACCATGGTGGCCTTCTTTCCGCAGAAGCAGATCGTGCGGATCTCTCTCAGACTATCCGCGATGGCGAGCAGCGCTTTCGAGCCTGGAAAGAGTTCGCCGCGGAAATCGGTTCTCAGTCCATAGGTCATGACCGGGACGTTGAGCACATCGACAACGCGCGCGAGCTGCCACACCTGTGGCTCGCTGAGGAACTGCGCCTCATCGACGAAGACGCAGGCCAAGCGACCTTCGCTCTCCCGCCCGACCTCGCGCTGGACCACGTCATAAAGATCATCGGCTTTCGTAAAGGTCAGCGCGTCCGATCCGAGCCCGATCCGCGAGGCTATGCGTCCGTGGCCAGCCCGATCGTCGAGGGCGGCGGTCAAAAGAAGCGTCCGCATCCCCCGTTCCTCGTAATTGTACGATGCCTGGAGCAGCAACGTCGACTTGCCGGCATTCATGGAGGCATAGTGAAAATAGAGTTTGGCCAAAGCGAACGTCCACTGGTTCAGGGTCGGTGTGCACTCTATCTGCCTGCTGGTGACAGAGGTTACCAGTGGTTACCGGGCCGACCCGCCGACCATCAACAGCTTGCGGAATACTACGGGGAGCGCACGGAACAGCATGGCCGAGCAGACGAGCAAGCCCGAAACGGCGAAAACGATCCGTGAAACAGACGATTTCGCGCTGGCTGAATCCGACCGATTGATCCGCGGCTCTCGCCACGCGGCTTTGGCCGTCCTCGAGCCCGGCACGGGCCACCCGACCGTCAGCCGAACCCTGGTGGCGACCGACAGTGGCGGTCGACCGATCATTCTCGTATCGGCCTTGTCGAGCCATACCAAGGCGCTCGGTGCCGATCAGCGGGCTGGCCTTCTGTTCGGCGAACCGGGCAAGGGAGATCCGCTGGCGCATCCTCGAATCACTCTGAAATGCCGCGCCGAGCACATCACGTTTGATTCGAGCGAACGTCCGGCCCTGAGACGCCGCTTTCTGGCACGCCATCCAAAATCCGCGCTCTACATCGACTTTCCGGACTTCAGCTTCTTCCGGCTGGTCCCCGTATCCGCGAGCCTCAATGGCGGGTTTGGCAAAGCTTATGAGCTGATGGAAGAAGACCTTGATATCGCTTCGCCCGCGGCATCCGAGCTGGCTGAGATGGAAGAAGGCGCTATCGCTCATATGAACGCCGACCACTCCGACGCGATCGATCTCTACGCGGCACGCTTCGCCGGCGAAAAGGAAAGCGGCTGGCGCATCTGCGGCATTGATCCCGCGGGCTTCGAAATCCTGCGTGGAGATCAGTTGCGACGCATCCGATTCCCCGAACCGCTCAAAAAAGCGGCAGGTCTGCGAAAGGTTCTTGCCGACCTCGCAAAAAGTGCAAGAGCAAACGATTAAATTCGAATGCCTTTAACCTATGCTGGAACTTGGCTCATCAAAGTCCGTTATTGGGGCATGATGAGCACGAAAGCACACAACAAGAATACGTCAGATAGCCCCTCATCGTCCCTCAAATCCGACGCTGAGGCACTCAAACTGAAATCCGACGAGGCAGCAGACCTGCTCTCGGCCATGTCCAATGCGAAACGCCTGTTGATCCTGTGTAATCTGGTCGAAGGTGAGATGCCGGTAGGCCAATTGGCTGAAACGGTAGGGCTAAGCCAATCGGCTCTGTCGCAGCATCTGGCCAAATTGCGAGCCCGAAAGCTGGTTAGCACACGGCGCGACGCGCAGACGATCTATTATTCGATCGCGTCGGAAAGCGTCTATCAGGTGCTGGAAACGATCGGAGATATCTTCCTGTCCAGCCGGCCGACACGCATGGCCCAAGCGACAGCGAAACCAGCAACGGTCGGCTGACATCAGCCGACCCTACTGAACTGTGATGGCCTCAGCCTGCATCATGTTGAGCAGCATCCGCATCTGCGGCCGGTTCTGCACCAGATCTGCAATGGTGTAATCCTGAAGAACAGCGAAGAAGGCGTTCAACGCCTTATACAGCGCAGCATTCAGCGCGCAGGATTCGACGAGCGGGCATTCGGCCGCGTCGTTTTCAAAGCACTCCGCCATCGCGAAATTGTCTTCGGTGACGCGGACCACGTCGTAAAGCGTGATGTCCGCAGCGAGGCGCGCCAGACGCACCCCACCCTTGCGTCCACGCACGGTTTCCATCAGCCCAGCCTCGACCAACGGCTGCAGGATCTTGAACAGGAACAATTCCGAGACGCCGTATGCCTTGGCGATATCCGAGACCCGGCTCAAACTGCCCGTATCCGCGGATGCGCAGTACATCAGCATGCGAACTGCATAATTGGTCTGCTTGGTCAGGCGCATCGGGTGTCTAATCCGTCCAACGTGAATCGGTTAGGGAACATTAGAATAATTCCAGAGTATGGCTTTTCCTAGCACGCCTAAGATGGGCCGGTCCAGCGTCTGGACCAGCGCTTGAACCGGCTGTTCATGTATTTTTCCGCCTTCAGGTAATCACATCTGGAGATGTGCGGCCCGTTCTCGCCGATATCTCTGCGATTTCGTTGGCAGCGATCACCAAGTCGGCCAGTGCATCGGATGTTTCCATCGCAAGATCACCGATTTTCGGCTCATAGCGTTCGAGATACACACGCAAGGTTGCTCCGGTCGTCCCGGTGCCTGAAAGCCGATAGACGATCCGCGCGCCGTCGTCGAAGAACACCCGGATGCCCTGCCTGGCGCTCGACGATCCATCGACGGTGTCGTGATACGCAAAATCGTCCGCCGCATTGACGGTGCGGCCACCGAAAGCCTGCCCGACCAAGCTCGGCAGTCTTTCGCGCAGTGCCGCAACCATGTCGTCGGCCGTCGCCGTTTCCAAAGCCTCGTAGTCATGACGGGCGTAATAGTTTCGGCCGAAGGTCGCCCAATGGTCCTGTGCGATCTCGGCAACCGATTGGCGCCGTACGGCCAGCACGTTCAGCCAGAGGAGAACTGCCCAAAGCCCGTCCTTCTCGCGTACATGATCTGATCCCGTCCCGGCACTCTCCTCGCCGCATATCGTCACCTTGCCGGCATCCAGCAGATTGCCAAAAAATTTCCAGCCCGTCGGTGTCTCGAAGCATGGAAGACCGCGTGCTTCGGCGACGCGATCCGCGGCCTGGCTCGTCGGCATCGATCGCGCGATGCCGGCAATGCCCTTGGCGTAGCCCGGCGCGAGATGCGCGTTCGCAGCCAGCATGGCAAGCGAGTCCGAAGGGGTGATGTACATACCCTTTCCGATGATCAGATTCCGGTCCCCGTCCCCATCGGAAGCGGCACCGAAGTCAGGCCCGTCGGCCGCCATCATGGCAGCGTAAAGCTCCTTGGCGTGCACGAGATTGGGGTCCGGATGATGCCCGCCGAAGTCCGGCAGCGGCGTGGTGTTCATCATCGCGGCAGGATCGGCGCCGAGCCGCTTCACAAAAATCTCTTCCGCGTAAGGACCCGTCACGGCGCTCATCGCGTCGAAGACCATTCGAAAGCCGGAAGCGAAGAGATCGCGAATGGCCGCGAAGTCGAACAGCGTTTCCATCAATTCGGCATAATCGGCGACCGGGTCGATGATCTCGACCACGCCACCGGCAACTTCGAGCTTGCCGATACGCGACAAATCCACTGCGGGGATGTCCATCGTCTTATAGCGATCGATGACCAGACTGCGCTCGAAAATTGCGCCGGTCACGGTTTCAGAGGCAGGCCCACCATTGGCGCCATTATATTTGATGCCGAAGTCTTCCTTCGGGCCGCCCGGGTTGTGGCTGGCGGAGAGGATGATGCCGCCGAAGGCCTTGTATTTGCGGATGACGTTGGACGCGGCAGGCGTCGACAGAATGCCATTCTGCCCGATGAGGACGCGTCCGAACCCGTTCGCGAGCGCCATGCGGATCGCAATCTGGATGACGTCCTCGTTGTAGAAACGGCCATCTCCACCGACGACCAGGGTTTCGCCCTCATAGCCTTCCTGCACATCGAAGATGGATTGCAGAAAGTTTTCCACATAGCCACGCTTCTGGAATTCCGGGACCTTCTTGCGAAGCCCCGACGTGCCGGGCTTCTGATCACGAAAGGGCGTGGTCTCAACAGTGTCGATCATGTCGGGGAAACTCGCTTGATGAATATGGTCGATCCGCGACGCGAGCATAGTCGAGCCGCGGCAATGCGCCAGTTCGATGATTAGGACGCATTTCGCGCGAGGGGAATGGACATCGGGTGGTCGCGTTCCATTTCACCCCGCATGATCCTTACATCTTTTGAAACAGGCGGTCGCGCCGTCGTGATCGGCACCGGCGGCATCGGCACGGCGCTGGCTCAGGCACTCGAAGCAAGTTCTGCGTTTTCCGACGTCACATTGCTCGGGCGACGCACTGATCCGGCGCTGGAACTTCAGGATCAGGAGAGCATCGCCAGATCAGCCCGAGCAATCGGACAGGGCGATGGGCCCATCCGCCTCGTCATCGATGCCACGGGCTTCCTGCACGATAGCGTCCACACGCCGGAAAGGGCTCTGCGCGAGCTCACTCCCGACCACATGGCCAAAGCGTTCGCGCTCAATGCCATCGGCCCTGCCCTGATCATGAAGCATTATCTGCCGCTGCTGCCACGTGAGGGAAAGGCCGTATTCGCGACGCTATCCGCACGGGTCGGCAGCATCGGGGACAATGCGCTCGGCGGCTGGTATTCCTACCGCGCGTCGAAAGCCGCTCTGAACCAGTTGACGCGTACGGCGGCGATCGAATTGAGACGCACGCGCCCGCATGCCATCTGCTGCGCCTTGCATCCAGGCACGGTTGCGACGGACCTCTCTGCGCCATTTTCCAAGCAGGGGCTGTCGATCCAGCAGCCCCATGAAGCCGCCGAAAAGCTTCTGGCAGTCATCGATCGACTACGGTTTGAAGACAACGCAGGCTTCTTCGACCAAAACGGCTTACCGATCACGTGGTAGCCGCAACGATCAATTAATCACGTCCTACTGTTTTAGACATCTTGATCTCACATCCAGCGGGAACTTCGACACAATTTGTAATTTGGTGGGAATTTAGGGGCTATGCGGATCGTGTACACAAGAGGCACCGTCGCATGGTCAAAGTCCTATCCTGCCTGGTTATCGATCACGATTTTCGGTTCGTGCTGCTGGCGGCACTCATCTGCGTGGCAGGGTGCCTGATCTCGATCCGATTGTTCTCCCGCGTCCGCCGCTCGGAAGGTGGCCGGCGCTATGCCTGGCTGTTCCTGGCAAGCTTCCTGGCAGGAGCGACGATCTGGACGACGCATTTCACTGCCATGATGGGCTTCGACCCCGGCGTGCCGCACGGCTATGAACCGCAGCTGACCTTCCTGTCACTGCTGATCGGCATCGCGGCAACCTTTGGCGGTTTCTTCATTACGGCGCTCGGACGAGAAAGCTACCTGGCCGAAGCCGGTGGAGCGATCCTGGGTCTCGGCGTCGGCACCATGCATTATTCAGGCGTCAACGCTTATGAATTGCAGGGTTCGGTCGTCTGGGACGAGAACCTCGTGATCGCCTCGTTGGTCATCGGCGCGATGTTTGGAGCGTTGGCCATGAACCGCGCTGTTCGTCCGGTCACGCGGTTCTGCCGCTATGGAAGCGTCGCGGCTTTGATCCTCGCGATCTGCGGCACGCATTTCACAGCCATGGGCGCGATGACCATCATTCCCGATGCAGGTGCGTTCCGTCCGGAAATGCTGATCCCGCAATCGGTACTTGCCGTTGGCATTGTTTCGATCATGGTCCTGGTCCTCGCGACGGGCGCTGCCATTCACTTCATCGACATCCAGACGCAGAACGAAGCGGTGGATCGCTATCGTCACCTCGCGCTCCATGATCCGCTGACGAGCCTGCCGAACCGCTCTTATCTCAACTCCAAGCTGGAAAAGCTGACGAGCGACAGGGGCATAGACGCTTCGCGAACGGCCTTCTTCGCTTTCGATCTCGACCGCTTCAAGATGGTCAACGACGTGCATGGCCATGCCGCAGGCGACATGCTCCTGCGCGAACTGGCCGCTCGTATCCAGCGGATGATGAAGCCGGGTGAATTCTTGGCTCGCGTGGGCGGCGATGAGTTCGTAGCGGTCAAATCGGGCATCTACACCAAGGCGGAAGCGTCCCAGTTTGCCGACGATATCGTCGCTGCAGTCTGCGAGCCGTTCCCCTATGACGAGCACCTTCTGTCGATCGGTGCGAGCATCGGCATCAGTATCTTCCCACTCGACGGCCAGAAGCCCGAGGAACTGCTGACCAAAGCCGATCTGGCGATGTACCGCGCAAAGTCGCTCGAGGGGCCATCAGTGTGCTTCTACGACAAGTCCATGGACGAAGGGCAACGCTCGCGGCGCGCGTTGGCGGTCAGTCTCCGTCAGGCTGTGGCGAAGGGTGAGCTTGAATTGTACTATCAACCGCAAAACGACGCCGCGAGCCGCCAACTCGTTGGCTTCGAGGCATTGCTGCGGTGGAACCACCCCGAACGGGGTATGGTATCGCCGGTCGAGTTCATCCCGATAGCCGAGGAATCAGGGCTGATCTGCGAAATCGGCGAATGGGTGCTGCGTGAGGCCTGTCGAGAGGCTGCGACCTGGGCCCAGCCCTATCGAATTGCCGTCAACGTCGCTCCGCTGCAGCTGGCGCAGACCCACTTGCCCACGGTCGTGCATGAGGCCTTGCTGAATTCCGGCCTAGCCGCATCGCGGCTGGAGCTGGAGATCACGGAAACGGGCATTATCGAAGACCAGACACGCGCCCTGCACGTCATTCGACAGCTGAAAAGCCTCGGTGTCCGTATCGCCATGGACGACTACGGCACGGGATATTCGTCGCTCGCCACCCTCAAGAACTTCCCGTTCGACAAGATCAAGATCGATCGGTCCTTCGTCGATGGCGTCAACACCGACCGACAGGCGGCAGCCATCGTTCGGGCGACGATCATTCTCGGGTCGAGCCTCGATATTCCAGTCCTCGCCGAAGGCGTGGAGTCCGAGGAGCATCTCGCTTTCCTGAACGCCGAGGGTTGCCACGAAGTACAGGGTTTCTTTTTTGGCCGGCCTTTGGCCAAGCAGGCGCTAGATGTGATGCTGGCGGAAAATGCGCCCAAGGCGACGAGTGTTGTGCTCGATCTGCCGGAAGCGATCGTTGCCGCCACCCCTCTGCAGCAGAAGGTCGCCTGACGATCCCTGAAATCTGGACAATAAAAAACCGGCTCTGGGGGGAGAGCCGGTTTTTATGGTTGCCTTGAGGTTCGGGGCGGGCATCAAGGCAATGTAAGCGTCGGACAGGGCGTTTCGGGGGGTGGGGAAAGAACCCGTCGTTGTGAACGCTACGACCCAATAACATTCGACCCGATTATCGGTTCCGCACTTTTGCAATTTTTTTTGCAGACGATTTCGAGCTTGGCGATTTCGCCCTCGATCGTGTCGATCGTCCGGCGCGTCTCATGGGCGGCGGGGTCCGCAGCGACGATCGTCGTCAGCGCGCCGTGCCACTCCCGCAGCAGGGCCAACCTGTATTCCGGTTCGATCATCTCCACCGAACCAATCCCGATGCTTCCCCTGTCAACGTCTGCTCGTTCCACAACCGCGATCTCCCAAGCAACAACATCCGCAGGTTGTGTAGTCCAATCTCGGCGCGCGGCAAAGGAACGGGGACCAACTTCAAGGTATTGACCCACCGTGAACTGGCTTCAACGTTAAGAAAGTCACAAACAATCTTTTGAAACGGCTAACCCAGCGGCTTGGAGAGCGTTCTTGAGACAGCATCGTCCCAACCGGAGATTTTTTGCTCACGGGTCTTGGCGCTCATCTCAGGCTCGAAGCGGCGATCACGTTCCCAATCTTCGGCAAAGCCTGCCCGATCCGGCCAGATACCGGCATAAGACCCGGCGAGCCACGCCGCGCCGAGTGCGGTCGTTTCCAAGATCCGCGGACGATCGACAGGCGCATCGAGAATGTCGGCAAGGCATTGCATCGTCCAATCGGACGCCACCATCCCGCCGTCGACGCGCAGCACCGTATCGCCATTGGCGCCGGACCAGTCGCGGTGCATGGCGTTGAGGAGATCGCGTGTCTGGAAACAGACAGACTCGAGCGCAGCGCGCGCGAGTTCTGCCGGTCCCGTGCTGCGGGTCAGACCGAAGATCGCGCCACGCGCGTCCGCATCCCAATGGGGTGCGCCAAGACCGGTGAAGGCCGGGACCAGATAAACATCCTGTTGCTGATCCGACTTTTCCGCGAGCGACCCGCTCTCTGAAGCATCCTTCAAGATCTTGAGCCCATCGCGCAGCCACTGAACGGCTGCACCCGCAACGAAGATCGAACCTTCAAGCGCGTAAGTGGTCTCACCATCAAGGCGGTAGGCGATGGTCGTCAACAGGCGGTTGTTCGACGCAACGCGATCTGCGCCGGTGTTGAGCAGAGCGAAACACCCTGTCCCATAAGTCGATTTGAACATACCCGGCTTGAAGCAGGCCTGGCCGATCGTGGCTGCCTGCTGATCGCCGGCTACTCCGAGGATCGGGATGGCGGCGCCGAGAATGCCTGCATCCGTGACCCCGAACTCACCGGAACAGTCGCGGATTTCGGCTAGCGCCTGCGACGGGATGTTGAGGAGCGACAGCAAGTCCCCGTCCCAACTCACCGTATCGATGTTGCAGAGAAGCGTGCGCGATGCGTTGGTCGCATCGGTCACGAAAGACTGGCCGCCCGTCAGGCGCCAGATGAGAAACGTGTCGATCGTGCCGAAACACAGCTCGCCCTTTTCCGCCCGGGCGCGCGCATCGGGAACATTCTCCAAAATCCAGGCGAGCTTCGTGCCCGAAAAATACGGGTCGAGCAGCAGACCGGTTCGTTCTGTGACCATCGGCTCATGCCCCGCCTCGCGCAACTCGGCGCAGAGCGGAGCGGTGCGACGGTCCTGCCAGACGATCGCGTTGTGGATCGGTTTGCCCGTGGCCCGATCCCAGACGACGACCGTTTCCCGCTGGTTGGTGATGCCTATGGCTGCGACGTCGCCGGCCTCCAGGCCAGCTTTCTCAAGCGCCGATCGAACGGACCAGATCACGCTCTCCCAGATGTCTTCCGGATCGTGTTCGACCCAACCGGAGTGCGGGAAATGCTGCGGGAATTCCCTTTGGCCCACGGCAACGATGCGACGCGCTTCGTCAAAAAGGATGGCGCGGCTGGATGTCGTGCCCTGATCGATCGCAAGGATGTGCTTCGCCGTCATGAATTCGCCCATTCGTGCCTATGCGCATAAACGGAAGCCGGGGAATGAACCCCGGCCTCCCTGTTCGCTGCAGAAGGATCAGTTCTGCTGGCCTTCAGCCTCGGGTTCGACCGGAGCGTCGGCTTCCGCCGGTGCTGCTTCCTCTTCCATGGCCCCAGCATCGGCCGGTGCGGACGCGTCCGCTGCCTGCCAGCTCTGGATCAGCTCGTCATAGGAGATCGTCTGAGGCTCTTCGTCCTCATTCTCTTTCTTGAGCTGCGGCGCAATCGTGCCGTTGGCCTGTGCCTGCTCGTTCCAGTACTCGAGGCTTTCTTCTTCGTTGAGGACAGGACCCAGGTCGCCCTGGATACCCGAGCGCTCAAGACGCTCCATCACCGCTTCCTGCTCGGCGCAGAGCTGGTCCATGGCTTCCTGCGCGGTCTTCTCACCCGAAGACGCATCGCCGATTGCCTGCCACCAAAGCTGTGCGAGACGCGGATAGTCCGGCACGTTGGTGCCCGTCGGCGACCACTGGACTCGGGCCGGCGAACGGTAGAACTCGACGAGACCGCCGAGTTCCGGTGAACGCTCGGTGAAGCTCTCATGCTGGATGGTCGACTCGCGGATGAAGGTCAGGCCGACATGGCTCTTCTTCACGTCCACGGTCTTGGAGGCGATGAACTGGCCGTAGAGCCAGGCTGCCTGGGCACGGTCGACAGGGGTCGATTCCATCAGCGTATAAGCGCCGGCATCCTGGTAGCCGAGCTTCATGCCTTCTTGCCAGTAGACGCCGTGCGGGCTGGGAGCCATGCGCCACTTCGGCGTGCCGTCTTCGTTGAGAACCGCGGCTGCGCCCTCGCCGACCATGTCGGCAGTGAACGCGGTATACCAGAAGATCTGCTGGGCGATGTTACCCTGAGCCGGCACTGGACCGGATTCGGAGAAGTTCATGCCCTGAGCTTCCGGCGGTGCGTAGGCTGCCAGCCAGTCGAGATATTTCTGGATGGCATAGACCGAAGCCGGGCCGTTGGTATCGCCGCCGCGGGCGACGCACGAGCCGACCGGCTGCGAGTTTTCGTTGACGCGGATGCCCCATTCGTCAACTGGCAAGCCGTTCGGCAGGCCCTTGTCGCCATTGCCGGCCATCGAAAGCCAAGCATCGGTGAAGCGCCAGCCGAGCGACGGATCGCGGCGGCCGTAGTCCATGTGGCCGTACATCGAGGTGCCATCGATGTCCTTGCCGGTGAAGAATTCGGCAATGTCCTCGTAGGCCGCCCAGTTGATCGGCACGCCGAGTTCGTAGCCGTACTCGGCTTCGAATTCAGCCATGATCTCCGGATCGGTGAAGAGATCGTAGCGGAACCAGTAGAGGTTGGCGAACTGCTGGACCGGAAGCTGATAGACCTTGTCGTCCGGGCCGGTGGTGAAGGAGATGCCGACGAAGTCTTCCAGATCGAGGTCCGGGTTTGTGAAGTCGGCGCCCTCGCCTGCCATCCAGTCGGTCAGATTGCGCACCTGCTGGTAGCGCCAGTGCGTGCCGATCAGATCCGAGTCGTTGACATAGGCGTCGTAGAGGTTTTCTCCGGTCTGCATCTGCGACTGCAAACGTTCAACGACGTCGCCTTCACCGATGAGATCGTGAGTGACCTGGATACCGGTGATTGCGGTGAAAGCCGGAGCCAGAACCTGGCTTTCATACTCATGCGTGGTGATCGTTTCCGAAACGACGCGGATCTCCATGCCGGCGAGCGGTTCGGCCGCATCGATGAACCACTGCATTTCTGCTTCTTGTTCCTCGCGCGAAAGCGACGACATGTCGCCGATTTCGGCATCGAGAAACGCTTGGGCTGCTTCCATGTCGGCATGGGCAACGCCCATTCCGCAAAGCAGCGCGAGCGCCGTGGTCGTTGAGAACAGTTGCTTTCGCATGAGGTTCCTCCCTTTGAGTGCGATTGCAGTTTGCCGTCCGAGAGCCGCCATGTCGGCGACCCGTTGCCTCTCCCTAGACGAAGCGGAACACGCCGATCGCGTAGACCACCGACAGGGCTAGAGCCCACCACAGATTGGGACCGACGAGCCCCAGCCATGCGAGATGAATGAATGCCGATCCCAAAAGCGACAGGAACAGCCGGTCGCCACGGGTCGTTTCGAAACGCAGGACGCCGACCCGCGGATTGCCGCCGGGCGAAAAGTATTCCCAGACTCCCATGCCGAGCAGCAACGTCAGAATACCAAGGAAGAACAGCGCCGTAGGCCCCGTCCATGCCATCCACGAAAAATCCATGTCCGGTCTCCTCTGCTCAGACGCGGCCCAGGGCAAAGCCCTTGGCGATGTAGTTGCGCACGAAATAGATCACGAGCGCGCCGGGGATGATGGTGAGCACACCTGCCGCCGCCAGCACGCCCCAGTCGAGGCCCGACGCCGAGACGGTACGTGTCATCGTGGCGGCGATCGGCTTTGCCTCGGTTGTCGTCAGCGTGCGCGCCAACAGCAGTTCGACCCACGAGAACATGAAGCAGAAGAATGCAGCGACACCGATGCCGCTCGCGATCAGCGGCATGAAGATCTTCACGAAGAAACGCGGGAACGAATAGCCATCGATATAGGCGGTCTCGTCGATCTCCTTCGGCACGCCGGACATGAAGCCTTCGAGGATCCAGACCGCCAGCGGCACGTTGAACAGGCAGTGCGCGAGCGCGACGGCGATGTGCGTGTCGATCAGGCCGAAGGACGAATAGAGCTGCAGGAACGGCAGCGCGAAGACGGCCGGCGGCGCCATGCGGTTCGTCAAAAGCCAGAAGAACAGATGCTTGTCGCCGAGGAACTTGTAGCGCGAGAACGCATAGGCCGCAGGCAACGCGACACCCACCGAAATAATCGTGTTCAGCGTCACGTAGATGATCGAGTTGATGTAGCCGGAGTACCAGGCCGGGTCGGTGAAGATCACCATGTAGTTGCGCAGCGTCGGGTTCTGCGGCCACAGCGAGAACGTGCCGAGGATCTCGGTGTTCGTCTTGAAGCTCATGTTGACGAGCCAGTAGATCGGCAACATCAGGAACACGATATAGAGCGTCGGGACGAGCCAGGAAAAGCGGGATTCCCGTCCTCGGCGGCGCATCTTGCGCGCCACCGCCTCGCTCTGACCGAGCGCTTCGTGATGCGAACCTGCACTCTCGCGCAATAGGGTCGTGGTGGTTGCCACAGCACTTGCCTCCCGTTCGGCCATGTCAGCGCTCCGTCCCGTAATTCGTCATGACGGTGTAGAAGACCCAGGACAGCGCCAGGATGATCAGGAAGTAGACGATGGACATCGCCGCCGCCGGTCCGAGGTCGAACTGTCCGATCGCCATTTTCACGAGATCGATCGACAGGAAGTTGGTGGCGCTGCCCGGTCCGCCGCCCGTGACGACGAATGGCTCGGTGTAGATCATGAAGCTGTCCATGAAGCGCAGCAGCACGGCGATCAGCAGTACGCGGTTCATCTTCGGCAGTTGGATGTAGCGGAAGACGGACCAGCGCGACGCGCCGTCGATCTTCGCCGCCTGATAATAAGCATCCGGGATCGAGACGAGACCGGCGTAGCAAAGCAGCACGACCAGCGACGTCCAGTGCCATACATCCATGACCACTACCGTGATCCAGGCATGCCATGGGTCGGTGGCGTAGTTGTAGGAGATGCCAAGCATGCGCAGCGTGTAACCGAGCAATCCGATGTCGCCACGACCGAAGACCTGCCAGATCGTGCCGACGACGTTCCACGGAATGAGCAGCGGCAACGACATCAAAATGAGACAGATCGGCACGCCGATGCCTTTGCGCGGCATGTTCAACGCGACGAAGATGCCGAGGGGGATCTGGATCGCGAGGATCACCAGCGAGAAGCTGAGACTGCGGATCAGCGCACCATGGAAGCGGCTCGACGTCAGGACCTGCTCGAACCACTCGGTCCCGGCCCAGAAGAACACGTTGTTCCCGAACGTGTCCTGCACCGAATAGTTGACGACGGTCATCAGCGGGATGACCGCCGAGAACGCCACCAGGATTAGAACCGGAAGAACGAGGAACCAAGCTTTGTTGTTGTAGGTCTTTTCCATGATCAGGCCCTCGTCTCGACGCGCCGGGAGTCGGCATAGAGATTGATGCCCTCGGGCACGAAGGTGACCCGCGGGTCCGCCGGGATGTCGCCATCCTCGGGAACCACCACCGCGATATCATGATCAGCGAGTTGCGCTCGTACGATGCGGTGGCGGCCGATATCTTCGATCTTCGAGATCGAGATGGACATGCCTTCGCGACCGAGCGTGACGAATTCCGGCCGGATGCCGAGTTCCATCTTGCCCGGCATGGGCGTCGCCCCGGGAATATCGATCACATGTTCGCCGAGGCGCGCGCGCCCCTGATCGAGCTTGATCGGCACGATATTCATGCCCGGCGAGCCGATGAAATAGCCAACGAAGGTGTGGGCAGGCTTGCGGAACAGTTCGTCCGGCGTGCCGATTTGGACGATCTCGCCTTCATACATGACGACGACCTTGTCGGCGAAGGTCAGCGCCTCCGTCTGGTCGTGCGTGACGTAGACCATCGTGAAGCCGAAGCGGCGGTGCAGCTTCTTCAATTCCGACCGAAGCACCCATTTCAGATGCGGATCGATGACGGTCAGCGGCTCGTCGAAGAGAATGGCGTTCACGTCGCGGCGCACCAGGCCGCGCCCGAGCGAAATCTTCTGCTTCTGGTCGGCGGTCAGGCCCCGCGCCCGCTTGTCGGCGCGATCGGAAAGATCCAGCATTTCCAGCGTCTCGGTGACGCGCTTCTTCACGTCCGCCTCTGCCATGCCGCGGTTGCGCAATGGAAAGGCCAGATTGTCGAATACGGTCATCGTGTCGTAGACGACCGGAAACTGGAACACCTGAGCGATGTTGCGCTCTTCGGTCGACAGGGTGGTGACGTCGGCGCCGTTGAAGCGAATACGTCCTTCCGACGGTCGCAACAGCCCCGAAATGATGTTGAGCAACGTCGTCTTGCCGCAACCCGATGGTCCGAGCAGCGCATAGGCGCCGCCGTCGTTCCACTGGTGGTGCACCTCTTTCAGCGCGTAGTCGTCGGCCGATTGCGGGTTCGCCATGTAGGCGTGACGGATATGGTCGAGCTCGATGCGTGCCATCGGTTTCTCCTCACGCCGCAAGCGATGATGGCGCCGTGGCCCGTCGGCCCTGCGCGTCGAAGACGAGGATGTGGCGCGGGTCGATATAGGCTTCGACCATCGCATCCGGTTCGAACTCGTGGATGCCGTGCACCAGCGCCACCCATTTCTGGCCGGCGAAATCGAGGTGGATGAAGCTTTCCGAACCGGTGATCTCCGTCACTGTCACCCGCGCAGTGATCGGCGCATGATCTTCGCCGATCCGCTCGAGCCGCAATTGATGCGGGTGGAAAGCCATGCGGTACGGACCGTCGGCAAGCGACCCGAGCGCGCCTTGCGCCGGTACGCTGGCATCGCCTTCCATGACGAAGCGCCCGTTGCGCTTGACGACATCGATGGCGTTCAGCGGCGGATCGGCAAAGGTTTCTGCCGTCAGGATATCGGCGGGCTCGCGGTAGACGTCGATCGTCGGTCCGAACTGCGTGATGCGGCCTTCGCTGAGCGTCGCCGTGTTGCCGCCAAGAAGCAGCGCTTCGCTTGGCTCGGTCGTCGCATAGACGAAGATGGCGCCACTTTCGGCGAAGATGCGCGGCAGCTCGAGGCGCAGTTCCTCGCGCAGCTTGTAATCGAGGTTGGCGAGCGGCTCATCGAGCAGCACCAGACCGGCGTTCTTCACGATGGCGCGGGCAAGCGCCGTGCGCTGCTGCTGCCCGCCGGAGAGATTGAGCGGCGTGCGATCGAGCATCGGCGTCAGCTTCAGCAACTCGGCCGTCTTGCGCACTTCCTTGTCGATCGTCGCCTTGTCGACGCCTGCGACCCGCATGGGGGAAGCGATGTTTTCGTAAACGGTCAGCGCGGGATAATTGATGAACTGCTGGTAGACCATGGCGACGTCGCGCTTCTGGACGGAAACGCCGGTCACATCCTTGCCCCGAAAGAACACCTGCCCTTTGGTCGGCTGATCGAGCCCCGCCATCAGCCGCATCAGGCTCGTCTTGCCGGACAGCGTCGGACCAAGCAGGACGTTCAGCGTTCCCGGCTCCAGCATCAGGTTGATGTCGCTGATATGGGTCTCGGCACCCACCATCTTGGTGACGCCCTTGAGCTCCAGCATTCTTCCTCCTCCCTTCGCGCAGTCTCGCGGCCTAGCCGCGACTGCCCGTCTTACTCGGCCGCCGAATGGCTGATGCCGCTTCTCTTTTCCCGAATGAACCGATCGAGCGCGGCTGCCTCCTCCGCGCGCGTCTTGAGGCCGAGCTTGGTACGACGCCACAAGACGTCCTCGGCCGATTGTGCCCATTCCTGCTCGATCAGGTAAGCGACCTCCAGTTCGTAAAGATCGGCCCCGAAATGATGGCCGAGATCGCTCGTCTGCCGGGCTGCGCCGAGCAATCTCCAGGCGCGCGTCCCGTAGAGCCGAACAAGGCGATGCGCCTGCCGCTCGCTCAGGAAAGGATAGTCGCCCATCAGCCGGCGCACTTCCGCCGGAAAGGCTTCCGCATCGAAATCACCGCCCGGCAATTTCGCGCCGGCCGTCCATGGCTTGCCCTTCGGCCCGATCGCCTCGGCGATCCTGTCCATCATCGATTCCGCCAGACGCCGATAGGTCGTGATCTTGCCGCCGAAGACGTTGATGAGCGCCGGTCCGCCATTCGCGCCATCGCGCTTCAACACGTAGTCGCGCGTTGCTTCCTGCGCCTTGCTGGCACCATCGTCATAAAGCGGCCGCACGCCCGAATAGGTCCAGACCACGTCGTCGCGCTTGACCGGATCGGCGAAGTATTCGCTGGCGGCGTCGCACAGATAGTCGATTTCCGCTTCCGAAATGGCAGCGTCCTTCGGATCACCCTCATAGTCCAGATCGGTCGTGCCGATCAGGGTGAAATCGCCCTCATAGGGAATGGCGAAGATGATCCGGCCATCGGCGTTCTGGAAAATATAGCACCGATCGTGCGCAAAAAGCCGGCGCACGACGATATGACTGCCCTTCACGAGCCGGACATTGTGAACGTCATTGCGACCGACCGCACGCGACAAAACCTGATCGACCCAGGGGCCTGCCGCATTGACGACCGCACGCGCCCGCACATCTTCGCGCCGGCCGCTCGCCTGATCCTCGATCGTCAAAAGCCAGCCATCCTGTTCGGCGCGGGCGGAAACGAGCTTGGCGCGCGGGCGGATGACCGCGCCTCTGTCGGCCGCATCACGGGCATTGAGCACCACCAGCCGCGCATCGTCGACCCAGCAGTCGGAATACTCGAAAGCCTTCGAGAAGAGCGGCTTCAACGGCTCTCCGGCCGGATCGCGCTTCATGTCTAGGGTCTTCGTTGCCGGCAGACGGCGACGTCCGCCAATGTGGTCGTAAAGAAAGAGCCCGAGGCGCAGCAGCCAAGCCGGGCGAAGGCCCTTGTGGTGGGGCAGCACGAAGCGCAGCGGCCAGATGATGTGCGGAGCCATGCCCCAAAGCACCTCACGCTCCATCAGCGCTTCGCGCACAAGGCGAAATTCATAATGCTCGAGATAGCGAAGGCCGCCATGCACGAGCTTTGTCGACCAGGACGAGGTTCCCGAGGCGAAATCGTTCATTTCGGCAAGGCAGACGCTGTACCCGCGTCCGACGGCATCCCGCGCGATGCCGCATCCATTGATGCCACCGCCGACAATGAAAATGTCGAACGCCTTCGAACCGGACACGAAACCCCTCCCACTTCGCAATGCAGCATTCTATTGCGCCGCACGAAAGTTAGCGAAAGAATAACGAACCAAAAACGAATGTCAAAGGCGAATTGCCGACACACACGTCATTCTGCCTGGCGGATCGGCCAAAGAGGAAGAAAATCAGATCGCGACTTCCACAAGACGGACGTCCGATTCCTTGCAGATCCCCCGGATTCTGGGGTCAGGACAACGGTCGGTGATGAAGCTGTCGACCTGCGAGATATGGCCGATCCTGACCGGTGCGGTGCGCTCGAATTTCGTGGAATCGCATACGAGAATGACATGGCGTGCATTGGCGATGATCGCCTGCGCGACCTTCACTTCGCGAAAATCGAAATCCAGCAATGCTCCATCCTCATCAATCGCGGAGGCGCCGATCACGGCGTAATCGACCTTGAACTGACGGATGAAATCGACAGCAGCTTCACCGACGATGCCACCGTCCGACCCGCGCACCACGCCGCCGGCGATCACGACTTCGATCGAAGGGTAAAGTCGTAACCTGTTGGCTACATTGATGTTGTTGGTGATAACCATCAATTCGGTGTGGTCGGTCAACGCCTCGCCGACGGCCTCAGTCGTTGTCCCGATATTGATGAACAGCGATGCGTTGTTGGGAATGAGGTGCGCTGCTTCGCGGCCGATGGCGATCTTTTCTCGCGATGCGATCAGCCGGCGCTTTTCATATTGCAGGTTCTCGCTGCCGCTCGGCAACGCAGCCCCGCCATGAATGCGGACGAGCTGGCGATGGTCGCATAAGTCGTTGAGATCCTTGCGGATGGTCTGTGGGGTGACCCCGAACTTCGAGGCAAGGTCGTCGACGATGACCCGGCCGTCAGCCTTGGCAATATCGAGAATTTGCTGCTGCCGAACCGACAGAAACATGACGCACGCCTCTCCTCACTCAGAATTTGCGTCGACTGCGTAGATCCGGTCAGCGACGCCGAAATGATGTCGAACTCGCCCCCACGCACAATGCAAAAGCAAACATTTCAAGCGCACTATGCGCCAAACGAAAGAAAATCGAAAGTGGAGGATTTGCGCGGCTAACGCGGCGTGGATGCGACCCCAATAGATCGACCCTCAAAGAAAAACCGGCGGCAGATGCATGCCGCCGGTTGATGATTATTCGGCTTCGTTGGCCGGCAGTGCGTTCAGGAGACCGTAGCGCTCTTCGCCGATTTTGGCCATCAGCTCGAGCTGCGTCTCGAGGAAATCGATGTGGCCTTCCTCGTCCTTCAGGAGTTCTTCGAAAAGCTCCATCGTGACGTAGTCGCCGCAATCGTGACAGACGTCGCGCGATTCCTTGTAGGACGTGCGCGCGTCGTATTCACCGGCGAGGTCGGATTCGAGAACTTCCTTGACGTTCTGCCCGATGCGAAGCGGCGCTACAGACTGCAGGTTCGGATGGCCTTCCAGGAAGATGATGCGCTCGATGATCTTGTCGGCGTGCTGCATCTCTTCGATGGATTCTTCACGCTCCTTCTTGGCGAGGCGACCATAGCCCCAATCAGCGAGAAGCCTGTAGTGGAGCCAGTACTGATTCACCGCCCCCAATTCGAGAAACAGCGCCTTGTTCAGTCGCTCGATGACCCGTTCGTCGCCCTTCATGATGCCTCGTCCTTCCATACTGATCGAGCAGCGCGTTCAGCCGCTCCATGAAAGGAAGGACCTCAGCGCTCGGTGTGTTGCGGGTGTGATACTCTTCGGTCACCCTGAGGATCGTATCCACCACATTGGGGAAACATCCGCAACATTTACCGCGTTTGCTGAGCGCATGATAGACTTTTGCAGGTACGATCAACTGCCAACGATCTTCGTCGAGCAGCGACACGATCGTCGACTCGATGTCGTTCTGACTGATGTAATTGCAGTGACAAACGATCATGTCCAACCACTCTGCAATGCCGTCACGTTCAGCGACGACCATGATCGCCGAACGGGTATCCTTCTCGCATCGCGTGGGCGGCGGGAGGCGCCTGATCGGCTGGGCTCATCAGCCTTATATGAGCCAGCGGATCAACTTTGTCAAAGCCTGCAGACAGATCGCGTCATGAAATCAATAGTTTAGAATTATTCCAAACTATTGAGCACATCGGATTTCGATTTTTGAGGAGAATGAAAGGCCGCTGGAGCCCGGTTCGCGCCTGTCCATCCGAGGTCGAGTGCCGGATCCAGCGGCCTGTCATTTTGGCATCGTTCGATGCCGTCTTGCTGGTCCCCTCTGGACCTTGAACAAAACAAAGCAACCAGCGTGCCAACCGGCGCGAAAGCCGGAAATCCAGGCTCTTGAGACCCATCAGAATTTCTGAAAGAACCAACAGCGATTAAAACTTGTGCATGGAAGGTCGCGGTTGCATTCTCGCCGGGCAGCAGGCGGGCGTCGCAGTCAGCGTCGTTCCGGGCTCTGCCCAGCATGTCGCGGCCTTGCCCCACCCGGTCGCGAGCGGGGTCGTCCAAGTGTTTTCGTCATTTCTTTCCGGGCGCGTCCCCGCATCCTTCGCGCTCGATGGCCGCTATTCCTGGACGAGACTCGCCATATCCGCCTTGATCGGTACGGTCGGCAGCGCCGGCATGTGGTCGGTCATTCTCGTCATGCCCGCCGTCGAGGCTGAATTCGAGATCAGCAGATCGATGGCATCGATGCCCTATACGGCAACGATGCTGGGTTTTGCAGTCGGAAATCTGCTGCTTGGCCGCCTCGTCGACCGCTTCGGCATCGCGCCATGCCTGATGGGCGCGGCTATTGCGCTCGCGATCGGTTTCGCCAGCGCAGCGATGGCACCGAGCCTCATTGTTTTCACGCTGATCCAGGGCTTTCTCATCGGGATCGGAACGGCGGCATCCTTCGGCCCCCTGATTGCCGACGTCTCGCACTGGTTTCGCCGACGCCGCGGCGTGGCGGTCGCGGCTGCTGCAAGCGGCAACTATCTCGCCGGCTCCATCTGGCCGCTTATCCTGAAAGACATCATCGCGGTCGACGGTTGGCGCACCGCCTATTTCACGATCGCCGTCATCTCGCTCTGCGTGATGATACCCGGCGCGCTTCTGCTGCGCCCGCGCATTCCCGCCAATTTCAAGGCCGATGCCAACCGGGTCGGGATCGACCCGGCGACCGGCCAGCGCATGACGCTGACGCCGCGCCAACTGCAATGGTTGCTGGCTATCGCCGGCGTCGGCTGCTGCGTGGCGATGTCGATGCCGCAGGTGCATATCGTCGCGCTCTGCGCAGATCTTGGTTATGGCGTCACCGCCGGCGCTGAAATGCTCGCGGTCATGGTGGCGGGTGGCGTCGTCAGCCGCCTCCTGTCAGGAGTGCTCGCCGACAGGATCGGCGGTATCCGAACCCTGCTTCTCGGCACGATCGGCCAGATGATCGCACTCACGCTCTATCTGCCTTCAGATGGCCTGACGTCGCTCTATATCGTGTCTCTCGTCTTTGGCCTATCCCAAGGCGGCATCGTACCGAGCTACGCGATCATCGTGCGCGAATACCTTCCGGCTGAAGAAGCGGGTCGTCGCGTCGGTATCGTCATCATGGCGACAGTGCTCGGCATGGCCCTCGGTGGGTGGCTGTCCGGCGCGATCTATCAGTGGACCGGCTCCTACCATGCCGCCTTCATCAACGGCATCGCCTGGAACGTGCTCAATGTCGCGATCATCACCTTCATCATGATGCGTTCGCGCGGCAAGCCTTCGGTGCCCGCAACCGCCTGAAAAAGGCGAGGCGCATCACCTCTGGTGGCGCACCATGCCCGCCGTCAGGATGCGCATCACCGCCAGGCCGTCGGAAACAGGGGTCCGCGGCGCCTCGCCCGTCTTGATGCAATGCAGGAAGTGCGCGCATTCGCGCGTCAGCGGGAGGCCTTCCGCGATCGGCTGATAGATCGGCTCGGCACTTTCAAAATGAATGCTGCCGTCCTCGCGCCAGACCCGGTGCGGATAGAGCTGCAGCTTCTCCGCCCACGGCACCACGTCGTCGAACACCGCCATCGCCTTATCGCCGATAACCGAAAGCCGACGCTCGCGGTAGGGATTGAGCCGCGAGGTGAAGACGTGGCTGCGAAGTCCGGAGGGAAACGTCAGGTGCAGATGGGCAAAATCGCTCAAGTGATCGATGACGGCCGTGCCTTCGCCGGAAACCCGCGAGGGCTCTTCCCCCGTGATCGCCAGAATCAGCGACAGATCGTGCGGCGCGATATCCCAGAGCGCATCGTTTTCCGGGTGAAACTTGCCGAGCCCGACACGGTGCGAGTGAATGTAGCGGATCTCTCCCAGCGTGCCGCTGTCGATCAGGTCCATCAGCCCCTCGAAAGCGGGATGGAAGCGCAACACGTGGCCGGTCATGGCGACGACGCCGGCTGCGCGCGCGGCCGCCACGATGGCCTCGCCATCCGCGATCTCGAGCGCGATGGGCTTTTCCACCAGAAGATGTTTGCCGGCGGCAATCGCGGCCAGCGCATTTTCTGCGTGGAACTGGGGAGGCAGTGCAAGCACGACGCCGTCGATGTCGGGGTCCGCCAGAACCTCTGCCGGCGTACGCGCGACTGTTCCGGTCTCTTCGGCGATCGCGGCGGCCCGCTCCGGATTGCGATCGGCGACCGCCACCAGCGCGCCGAGGTCGCGCAGCGTCCGCGCATGGTTGGCGCCCCAATACCCCGCCCCGATGACCGCGATGGCCGGCACGTCCCGTTCCGTCATGGTTCTACGCCTTTCCTTGCTCGCCGCTGGGATAGTGATCCAGCCACTGAAGCGCAAGTCGGCACTCGAATACCGCATATGCCGCGGCCACCCCCCCGCTCATGGGACATTCCCCGGTCCCAAGCTTTTCAACCGCTGCCGCTTGACACTGAAAACCGCCACACCTTATATGCCGCCGACCCCAGCGACGCAGCGGCTCATCCGCACCAAGACCTGTCGCACGGGACCCGGCGGAGTAGCTCAGTAGGTTAGAGCAGAGGAATCATAATCCTTGTGTCGGGGGTTCGAATCCCTCCTCCGCTACCAACGTTTCCCCAAACAATCGCCCCGACCCCATAGCGATGCGATCAGCGAGCTGTCTGCGTCCTTCAAGGCCGACATTTCGGCGCCTGCACGGCTTTCAATTATGAAGTCGTCAGCGGCAAAAAGGCTAGTGCACGGCCTAGTAGAGCGTCTCCGCCAAGCGCTTTGTAGAGCGTTTTCGTAGGCCTTACCTTCGACCTCACCGGCCAAAGTTTGGCGGCAGCATCGAGCGCTTGATCCGAGTTTCGTCGCTCCAAAGTCCGGCACGGAGAACCAGATCAACTGCGCTGGAAGAAGACGGAGCAGACGGATATCCGTAGTACCGACCTAGGAAGCTGGCCGGCATGCCTAATATTCCGGATGAATCCTTAGAGGAAAAAATTATTACATCCATCCGACGAATAATTTGGGACTGTACGAGCGGCATTGGGAACGTGGCTGGGATAGTCCACAGCAGGGTTTTAGCTACGAGGCCGCCTTTCCTCTGGCCATTCCCATCGAGGTCGGTCATCCGAGGTGCCCGGCCAAGCAAACTTCGCCATGTGCTTCTCCGGCTTTATACCAGTTGAAGTGTCGAAAACGGTGTCGAGTAGTTAGACACCGGATTGCTCTTTTCATCAGCCTCCGGTGATGGCCCAAAAAAAGCAGCCTTTGAAGGGGCAAAAGGCCCGGCATTATCCGGGCCCCGCCATTCAGTCAGTGTGTTCAGGCATATCCTTGAGCTGGTCCTTGGTCCAAGTCGTAACCGCGTGAACAGTGCCACTCTCGTCACGCATGATATCGAGTTCGCTCGCCGATACTGCGACGGATTTGGCACCGAAGCCCAAGAAGCCGCCGACATCGATGACAACCCGTGCGGAACGACCTACCCCGTGCAAGTGGGCGACGGTGCCGACTTTTTCGTTATTGGCGCCATAGACTGTGGCCCCTTTGAGATTGTGCTCGGTGAGTTCGATGTCCGAGAGCCTGACGTGTTTGCTGTGATCCATAGTGCTGTCTCCTCTTGTACGCAGAGGGGGCAACATCGGAGAGGCATCTCTGTTCCAAATGACAAAGGCAATCGATGAGCTGGCAGCAACTGCAGACCGTGGAGGCAAAGCCCTGAGGCTTTCAACCCACTGGCAGGTGGCGCCATGTTTGCGCAACTCCACCAGAACCATTGGATTGCCCCTAGGATTCAAGCTTGCAGGCTGCAACGACCGAGGGTTTGGGTATAGCAATTAAGTCGTCAATACTGTCGCTATGCTAATCGTGATTGTCGGCGCCTTCTTTCAGGAGGTGCCGATCAGTCGGGGGTTCTAGGATATCGAACTGATTTGCCACCGACCGACTCGACCTTGACGCGGTTCTCATTCCCGCTGAAGTCGCACTTTCACTTTAGCTTCAGCAGTTTCTCGGCCGTGTCACCCAAGACGGCTCGCCGTTCTCCCTGTCCCAAACCCAATTGCCGGTCGACGATTTGGACCGGGGCATCATGGCCCATGTCGAAGCAATAGTCCGAACCCAGCATCACACGATCGGCGCCGACCTGTTCGACCAGGAAAGCAAGGCCGGCATCCGAGTGGGCGATGGTGTCGTAATGAAAGCGCTTGAGATAGCTGAGCGCACCGTTGTCCATATGCTTCAGTTCGGGCCGCCCCATGGCCCAGCCATGGTTCAAACGCCCGGCGAGAAACGAGAACGCGCCGCCAGCATGCGGAAGGACGATATCGAGCTTCGGGAAGCGATCCATGACGCCGCCGAAAATGAGATGCGCGGCAGCGACAGCCGTGTCGAACGGATTGCCGAGCAGGTTTGCCAGAAAATAGGGCTTCAGCCGGTCGGTCATGCCAATGACCTTCAGGGGATGCAGGAAGATCGGCCAACCCATTGCTTCGATGCGCTCGAAAACGGGCAGTAGCCGCTCGTCCGACAGATCCCAGTCACCGATCGCCGTGCCCATATAGACGCCGCACATGCCCGGCGCATCCTTGACGCGCTCCAGTTCGGCAAGGGCTTCCTCGGCGTGGTTTGCCGGGATCATTGCCAGGCCGACAAGGCGATCCGGGAACTGCTCATGCGCCTCCACGAGGGAATCGTTGAAGGCCACGGACAGCGCACGCGCCACCGGCGCATCGGCGAAATAGACCATCGGCTGGGTCAGCGAGAGCGCCTGTACGTCGACACCCTGACGATCCATGTCTGCGATGCGCATGTCGAGATCGATGAAGCGCCGCTCGAGCGGTCCGGCATGCAGCGGGCCGACATCGATGATCGGGCCGCGCGGATCGCGCCGCACGCAGGCACCGCACTTGCAGCCCTCGGTTTCGAGCGCCGCGATGTAGCGTTCCGGAAAATAATGCGCATGGATATCGATCCGGCGCGCGCGGTTTTCGCTCGTGTCTGTCACATGTCACCCTGGTGGTTAGGAAGAGGTCTAGGCCTTGCCGCTGAGGGCTTCGGCTGCGGAACGGTTGGCCGGCTGGCGGCGTGCCTGGGCTTCCGACATCTCGATCGCGCTGATCAGATATTCCGCCGTGTTGCGTGAGTGGGCTTCAATGACTTCCTGCGCCTTGGCGACATCGTTGCGCTCGCAGGCCGTCAGCAGATCCCAGTGCTCGCGCTGCGACTGCTCCCGCCCGCGCACCGAAATATAGAGCCGCACATAGCGCTCAACATTCGAGCGGAACTGGTCGATGGTTTCGAGAAGCCGCGGCCAGCCGCAGGCATCGTTGATCGCGGCGTGGAACTTCCGGTTGAGCTCCGGCCAGGTGTCGTTCGCGGTTTCGTCGTCGATCAGTCGGTCCATGGCCTCCAGCGTCTCGCGCATGCCGCGAAAATCCTTGGGACGCAGATTTTCCAGCGCCTTTCCCACCGCCAAGCGCTCGAGCGTGCCGCGAATGGCGAACATCTCGCGGATGTCGGCAGGATCGAGCCGTGCCACTTCAACGCCGCGATACGGGTAGACGACCACCAGACCCTCGGCCTGCAGCTGCTTGAGCGCCTCGCGAACCGGCATGCGGCTGACGCCGAGCGTGGCAGCAATCTCGTTCTGGTCGAGCTTGATCCCTGCAGGCAGCCGCCCGTCGACGATAGCCGAGCGGATGAGGCCGAGGACGATGTCCTTGCGGCTCATGGGTTGGCTGATCAGCCGCGCCTCTTCCTGGGAAAGTTCGATCATCAATTCGGCTCCTCGCCCGACGGTCTTTTGTTCAGCAAAGCCACGCAGTTTGCAATCGCGCGCACTTCGCTCAATTTCTAGGCGTCGAATACGCATGCCCAAAAATCATCTTGATATCCGTGATCTAATATATTAGTCGTCAGATCACAAGCGGATTTTCCCGCGCAGGATCGCTTCTACGAGACGGACGCAGAGCCGTGGCGATCGACCCGAAAACCAGAGGCCAGGATCAATCAACATGTTGCACACTCTTCGCGCCGTCAGCATCACCGCAGCCGCTTCCGCAGCGCTCGCGCTCTCCGTTTCCTTCGCCGCTGCGCAGGATCTGGAAACCTTCACCTTCATGTTCCCCGTCGAGAGCGTGAACCAGTTCCACCCCTTCTATATTGCCGACGAACTTGGCTTCTTCGCCGAGGAAGGCCTGGAAGTGTCGTTCCAGGACGCTGGCGGATCGAGCGCGGCCATCCAGCAGGTCATTGCCGGCAATGCCGACGCCGCACTGCCTGCACCGAGCGCATTCCTCAATGCCGTCGCCCAGGGCTTCGACCTGAAGTGGGTTTATTCCTACCAGTACGCCAACATCTTCACGCTGGCCGCGACCGCCGAGTCGGGCATCACAACGATCGAGGATCTGCAGGGCAAGAGCGTCGGCGTGTCCGATCTGTCGGGTGGTGAAGTACCGCTCGTGCGCGCAGTGCTCGAAGAAGCCGGCCTTACGGGTGAGGATGTCAGCCTCGTTCCCGTCGGCGACGGTTCGGCCCTCACCGTTCAGGCGCTCGAGTCCGGTCAGGTCGACGCCTATTCGTCCAGCCTCTTCGACATCGCCGCCATCCAGTCGCGCGGCATCGACATGGTCACGATCCTGCCGCAGGAGGCCCAGGACTTCCCGGCAAACGGCGTCGTCGTTTCGGCCGAGCTTCTCGCAAGCGACCCGGACAAGGTCGAGGGCTTCCTGCGCGCCGTTGCCAAGGGCGTCGTCTACGCAGCCGCCAATGACGAGCGCGCCTTCGCCATGGCCAAGGAAATCCGCCCGGAAGAGTTCGAAGACGAAGCGATCGCCGCTCCGAACTGGGAAGTTGCCCGCCGCCTGAAGACTCCTCCGGCAGCACTCGCCGAAGAGCCCTTCGGAACCCACTACCTCGAAGGCTTCCAGGCCTATCACGACTTCCTGCGCCAGGGCACCGAGGAAGAAGGCGCCCTGCCGACAGACGTCGACCTCTCGGTTGCACTCGACAGCTCGCTGATCGAAGCTGCCAATGAATTCGACCGGGCTGCCGTGGAAGCCGCGCAATGATGGCCGTACGTCTCGAAGACAAGGCGCCGCTCGAAAGAGCGGCGCCTGCCGAAACCATCATCGACGTCAGGGGTCTCGGCAAGACGTTCACCCTCGATTCCGGGCCCGTCATCGCGCTCGAGAGCGTCGATCTGACGATCCGCAAGGGTGAGTTCATTTCCTTCGTCGGTCCCAGCGGTTGCGGCAAGTCGACCTTGCTGAACATGGTGGCTGGGCTTCTGCCAGCAACCCAAGGCGAAGCGACGCTCAACGGCCGCGCGATCAACGAGCCGTCCCGCCAAGTGGGCTTCATGTTCCAGACGGCGGTTCTCTTGCCATGGCGCACAGTCGAGGAAAACGTTCTGATGCCGGCGGAAGTGTTCGGCACCAAGACGGAAGCCACACGTCAGAAGGCGCGCACCGTACTGGAAGCTGTTGGTCTTGGCGATTTCATGAACGCCTATCCGCGCCAGCTTTCTGGCGGCATGCAGCAGCGCGTCTCGCTTGCCCGCACGCTGACCTACGAGCCCGACGTTCTCCTGATGGACGAACCGTTCGGCGCACTCGACGAATTCACGCGCGAAGCGATGAACCTGGAGCTGATGCGCATCACGCAGGCGGCGGGAATCACCGTACTCTTCGTGACGCATAACATCACCGAGGCCGTCTTCATGGCCGACCGCGTCGTTGTCATGACGCCGCGTCCCGGCAAGGTCTCCGGCGTGATCGATGTCGAACTGCCGCGTCCGCGCACGATCGATCAGATGCAGAGCCAGACCTTCACCGATCTCATCTTCAAAGTCAGGGGAATCCTCGGCCATGGCCAAGACAGTCACGCTTGATGCCGAGCCGGTGAAAGCCGCCTCGCCTTACAAGAACGCCAACCAGGAACTGCGCTACAAGTTCTACACCTTGGCGATCATCGTCGTGATCCTGGCTGCCTGGGAACTCGCACCGCGCCTCGGCCTCGTCTCGCCGATCATCCTGCCGTCCTTCTCGGCCGTCGTCGGCGCGCTCATCTCGCTCGTCCAGCAGGACTTCTTCCTGCGCCACTTCTCCGTGACCCTGACCGAAATCCTCATCGGCTTCGTGCTCGGCACCTCGATCGGTCTGGCGCTCGGCATCGCACTTGCGGTCTGGCCCACGGCCAAGCGCATCGCCTACCCGTTCGTCGTCGGGTTCCAGGCCATCCCGAAGATCGTCTTCGCGCCGCTCTTCATCGCTTGGTTCGGCTTCGGCATGAGCTCCAAAGTCGTCATGGCCGTGGTGATCTCGTTCTTTCCGGTCCTGATCAACACGTTGGTCGGCCTGGAAAGCGTGCCGGAGGATGCCCGCCGGCTGATGCGGTCGATCAAGGCCACGCCGCTCCAGACCTTCCGCAAGGTGTCGCTGCCGCATGCGCTGCCGGTCATCTTCGCCGGCGTCAAGGCGGCCCTCACCTTCGCCGTCATCGGTGCAATCGTCGGTGAATTCGTGGGCGCATCGGAAGGCCTCGGCTACCTCGTCGAGCTCTACAAGAACCAGCTGCGCATCGACCGCGTCTTCGCCGTGATCGTGATCCTCGCGACGATCGGCGCCGGTGGCTACTTCCTCCTGGAATGGCTCGACCGCAAGCTGATCTTCTGGCGCACCGACGCCCAGGGCAAGTGATGCCGCGCGTCACCATCATCGTGCTTGGCGGCACCATCACCATGGTGCCGCAGGCTTCCGGCGGCATCGCGCCTTCGGTCAGCGGCGACGATCTGGTCGCCGCAGTCCCCGCTCTGGTCGATGTCGCCGCGATCGACGTCGTGACGCCGTTCCTGGTGCCCGGCGCGTCGCTTTCCTTCGCGCAGATGGCGACCGTGGCTGACATGGTCACGGCGGCAGGTCAGAACGGCGCCGATGGCGTCGTCGTGGTCCAGGGAACCGACACGATCGACGAGACGAGCTTCCTGCTTGAGCTCGCTTGCGACACTGGCGCCGACAGCGCTGCGATCGTCGTGACGGGCGCCATGCGTGGTGCCACCGCACCCGGTGCGGATGGACATGCCAATCTCCTTGCCGCCGTCACCGTTGCCGCTGCGCCTCAAGCCCGGGGTCTGGGCGTGCTCGTCGTCCTCAACGACGAGGTTCACGCCGCGCGTTTCGCACAGAAGATGGACACAGGACTGCCTTCCGCATTCGGTGCGCCCGGTCTCGGGCTGATCGGCACCGTGACGGAGGAGGCCTTCCGCCTGCGCCTCATCCCCACTACGCTGGCGTTTCCCGCACTGTCGCTTGCCGATGCCGTGCCGGTCGCGATCGTCCAGACCGGGCTGGGCGACGATGGCCGCCTCATCGACACCATTGCCGACGCCTGTTTCCAGGGCGCCGTGATCGCCGCGATGGGCGCCGGGCATGTGCCCGCCTCGATCGTGCCGAAGCTCGAAGCTTTGGCCGGGAAGATGCCGGTCGTTCTCTCGACCCGCGTTCCCGGCGGCGCCGTCTTCACCGCAAGCTACGGATTTCCCGGCTCGGAGATCGACCTCATTCGCCGCGGCCTCATCCCGTCCGGCATATTGCCACCCCACAAGGCGCGGCTTCTCCTCGCCTGCCTCCTCGGCGCCGGCTTCACGACCGAAGAAATCCAAACGCAATTCCAGGCCTTTTCCTGACCGATACTTGAAGGACCTAGCCCATGTCGGATCCGATTATCGATGCGGAACGCATCCGCGACCGCCTGCCCTATGAACCGATCACGCAGCGGCCGAAACTGAAGCTTCCGGACGGCAAGCGCGTCGCGGTCTGGACGATCGTCAATGTCGAGAATTGGTCGCCCGCCGGTGCCATGCCGCGCGCCGTCCTCTCGCCGCCCATGGGCCAGCCGCTCCTGCCCGACATTCCGAACTGGGCCTGGCACGAATACGGCATGCGCGTCGGCTTCTGGCGCTTCCTCGAAACGTTGTCGAGCCGCGGCCTCAAGGCAAGCTTCGCCGTCAACGGGACGGCACTGAGCGTCTATGAGCCCGCCTGCCGCGCAGCCCTCGAAGCCGGCTGGGACTTCGTCGGCCACGGCTACATCCAGCGCCCGATGCACAAGGTCGAAGACCAGAAGAAGTCCATCGTCGACACGGTCGAGGCGATCCGCGCCTTCACCGGCAAGGCTCCGCGCGGCTGGGAAAGCCCGGGCCTGACCGAAACCGAGGATACGCTCGATCTCCTGGCCGAAGCGGGCATAGAATATGTCTGCGACTGGTGCCTCGACGACCAGCCGGTGACGCTTTCGACGCGATCGGGACCGATCGTCTCGGTGCCCTATTCAGTGGAAATCAACGACGTCGTGATCACCGCAGTGCAAGGCCACCGCTCCGACGAGATCTACCTGCGCGGTGTCGACCAGTTCGACCGGCTTTACCAGGAAGGCGCCGACAACGCCCGCGTGATGGCGATCTCCATCCACCCCTACCTCACCGGCGCACCCCACCGGATCAAGTATCTCGAAATGCTCTACGACCACATCCTGAGCCACCCCGACGTCGCGCTGATGACCGGCTCGGAGATTTTGAACTGGTATCGGGAAGCCCGTTGATAGCTTGATTGAACAGTGACCGCGCCCGGGTGTGCCTCTTTCAATCAGCACACACACACCCGGCGTCGGCAGAAGAACCGTGCTGGAGAATGGAGTTCTGGGTATCGTCGTGCTCGGCCCGCCATTTTCCAGCGAACTCCACTCAAATTTCAGCCGACGATTAGAGCACGCATCGTCTGCTCTCTGAGCGCCTTCTGGCGAACAGGTACGAACATCCTCGGAAAATCAAGCAGAACAGCCCTCAGCTCGATAGGCGCACCTTGCCGCCATTGAGCGCTTTGCCGACGGCTGCGGGAAGCCGCATCAGGATCATCACGCCGATCCAGGCGGCGGCGATGGCGATGAGCTGCTGTAGAAAAAACGAGATCGAGAACAGGGGATCGCCGAAGTTTCCGAACACACGCCGCAGCGGGATGCCGGCGAATTCGAAGACGATCGCGTGGCTGCAAAAAAGAACAAACACATAGGGTTCGAAGTGTTTGATCCTCGACCAGATCCGAGACCCGGCGATGAGCAGCGTCACCTGCCAGATCGTGGCAGCCGTGGTGATCCGCAACAACGTGTCCAGCGCGGCAAGAAATTGCGGGTTCAGGCTGTTTAACGGAATGCCTTCGATACGAATGTAGAAGAAGATCGCCGCCATGGGAGCGAGGCCCAGAGTGAAGACCTTCGTCACGCGGTCGATCTGATCGTCATTGAACGCACCAATGCGCAGCCAGAGACCGATTGCAAAGAACAGCAGAAGTTGCGGTCGCTGCAGCAGCCACGTGTCCTGCCCGAATAGCATGTAGCCGATCAAAAGGGCGAACGTGGCCGTGGGCGCACGCCAAAGGGCGCTGACGAGGAGAGGCGCCAGCAGACTACAGACGAAGAGATCGCGCAGAAACCACAACGGCACGACAAGCGGCCATTCGCGGAGAGCGAGAAAGGCGTTTGCAATCCCGAGCGGGCTTGCTTCTGGCAGTTTCTCCCAGTTGCCGGAGAGTTGCGCGTAAATGATGATAAGGACGAACATCACCACGTTCCACGCGATGAGGGGAACGACGAGCGAGCGAACTTTACTGGTGATGGTGGAGAGAGGTCCCTTGGTGAGGCTCCCTGCGATGAGCAACCCGGATACGATTCCGAGAAGTGAAACCGAACTCAAGCCGATCACGCGGGTCAGCAGAAAATAGACGAGACCGAATGCATCCACCGGCTGGGTGTATACATTTTCCGCGATGCCTGGCTGAACGTGCACGAAAGTGACGAGAACGATGCAGAGGACGCGTGCAATCGAAATGCGCAACGAGGTCGACCGAGACACCGGCGTGATGTCGGGAAGTGTCATGGCGAATGGCAAGGTTTTGTCCACGGTGAGACTACTCCTGTCGGGTCAGCGCCCGGACGGGTCGGCACTCGGAAGCGGAGTGAACCAACCGCTCGATCCGACGTCCGCGCGGCGAACATCGATCAGACGATGAGGAAGGGATTGTCGATATTCAGCCGTGGCGGTTCGAGCGTGATGCCACCGCCTCGGGCGCGCCTGACGCTGCAGGACGACGATCGACCGATCTATGCGATCGGCGATGTGCACGGCTGTCTGGACGCGCTTCGACTGCTCGAAAACAAGATCGTCGCGGATGCCCAGGCTATCGAAGGACGCAAGCTGATCGTGATGCTTGGCGACTATGTCGATCGCGGCCCCGATTCGGCGGGTGTCATCGATCATCTGCTTGAAGCGCCGCCTGAGGGCTTCGACCGCATCTGCCTTGCGGGCAATCACGAGCAGCTCATGCTCGACGTTCTCGAAGGACGTGCGAGCCTCGAGCGCTGGCGGGCACTCGGCAGCGAAGCGACGCTCACCTCCTACGGCATCGACAGCGAACGACTTCTGCGGCTCGGCAGTTCGAGCGATGAAATCGGCGAGATGGTCCGCGCTGCGGTGCCCGTCACGCATCTCACATTCCTGCGCGACCTGCCGGTGCTGCTCAGCACCCGCCTTCATGTGTTCGTACACGCTGGCCTCAGGCCGGACGTGCCGACCGCCGAGCAGAGCGATCGATCGCTGATGTCGCTGCGGCTTCCGCCGGCTCAGGCAACGCAATTGCCGGATCGCTACATCGTGCACGGTCACACGCCCGTCGCGCGTGTTGCAATGGAGAACCGGCGCATCAACGTCGATACCGGTGCCTGCTTCACCGGGCGTCTTTCGGCCCTGCGCATTTGGCGCGGCGGCGGGCGTGTGTTGTCCACATAGCCGCTCGCCGCGTCTCCTAGCGACCCGTCCCAACACGGCGGCCCGCCGCTCCGTCCAGATAGTAGTCAGCATACTCACCCATGTACCGCTCCGCCCCGCCGAACGAGCCGTATTGCGATAGTTGCGCCATGTCGGTCTTGTTCAGGATCGCACCGAGCGTCTTGCCAGTAATCTGCGGCTCGTTTTCGAGCGTTGCCCGCAGCAATGCGCGCGGTGTCGTGCCCCAGGCGGTCACGATGAGGAACGCATCCGCGAGCGGCGCGAAGGCGCGTGCATCGACGACCGGCCCGAGTGGCGGCAGATCGACGATGATATAGCGATAGCTGCCGCGGGCTTCTTCGATCAGAGTGCGCATGGCCTTGCTCGAGACCAGGTCGGCCGTGTGCGAAAGCCGCTGGCTCGTTGTCGCCGGCAGGATGGCAAGCCCCGATTGGCGACTAACCAGCAGCGCATCGCGCCAGTCATGCCCGTTCAAGAGCACATCGACCAACGCGCTCTTCGGCTCGATTGCCAGACGCCGGGTCAGCCCCGGATTGCGCATATCCCCGTCGATCAGCAGCGTTGACTGACCGGACGCGGCCAGCATCCCTGCGAAGTTCGCAGCAACGGTGGTCTTGCCTTCACGCGGGAGAACCGAGGCGAATGCGATGACACGACTTTGCTTTTCCTGCAGCACCACATCGGCCACAAGGCGGGCGTTGCGGAGCGTCTCGGCAAAGAGCGACGAGGGCGCGTTGACGGCAAGCTTCAGGAGGGCCGGGCCGGGATCTTCATCGGTGGCGGAAGTTTCACCTTCGCTGCCATCCTTGGACACAAGCGGCAGATAGCCGAGGAAATCGATCCCTAAGGCCCGGCGAATGTCGTCGCCCGTGCGGAAGAAGCGCTCGCGGAATTCCTGCACCGCGCCGATCCCTGCCCCTGCGAACATGCCCAGGACAAGCGCCAGTCCGAGCGTCATCGTCTTGCTCGGAGCGGATGGCCGCGTCGGATTGGATGCCTCCGAGATGACCCGCGCCTTGGCTATGGGGAATGTCTGTTGCTGCGAGGCCTCCTCGTAGCGGGCGAGAAAGGTCTGGTAGAGGGTGCCGAGTGCCGCCGATTGCTGCTCCAGCTCACGCAGCTCGACCAGCGCCTCCCCGGCGACCGAGTTTTCGCCGGTCCGCGCGCCCACATTTTGCCGGAGCGATTCTTCGCGTGCCTGCGCAACCTCGTATTCGTTACGGTAGCTTGCCGTAACCTGCTGCAGTTCCTGATAGATCTGCCGGCTGAGATCGGCCGACTGGCGCCGGAGTGTCACCGCCTGCGGATGGTCCTCGCCGAAACGCTCCGAAATTTCGCTCTCGCGCTCGACCATGTTGAGGTAGCGACTTTTCAATTCGTTGAGCGATGCGCTGTTGGCAATGTCGGTCGGGATTACGGCACTGAGCACCGCCTGCTCCGGGCCTTCCTCGATGATGGCCTGGAACCGCTGGTATCGCGCGCGAGCATTGGCCGTTTCCGCCTGTGCAAGAATGAGCTGCTCGTTGACTTCGGAGAGCTGCTGGTCGGACACGAGTTCGCCGCTCACCGCCGTGAGGTCGTTTTCCGCCCGGAAGCGCTCGGCGCGCAACGATGCGGCGAGCCATTCGGTGCGCAGATTTTCGAGCCGACTTTGCAGCCAGACGGTGGCCTGCTGCGTCGCATCGAAATTGGCATTGAGTTGGTCGGCCAGATATTGGCCCGCATAGGCACGGGCGATCGCCCCGGCGAGCGCGGCATCCTTGGCGCTGTAGCGCACCTCGATGGCAAAGCTTCGCCCGACACGCTCCGCAGTGAGGTTGGCTTGCAGGATCGCAGAGGCTCGGCCGATCTGGGCTGCTTCCGACAGGCCGCCGCCCTTCTCCCCGCTTGTTGCGAGCGAAGAGATCGTCGAGCGTATCTGCGAGCGCAGCCAGGCTACCGGAGACATCGGCGGATCGAGAAACGCCTCGTTTCGGTGAAGGTCCAGTTCCTTGACGACTTCCTGCGCAAGGCGCGAGGAGCGGAGAATTTCGACCTCGCTCGACATCATCGTGTCGATCTGCATCGGACCCGATCCATTCTGCTCTTCCCGCGCATAGCGCGTCAGGTTTTCATCGAGCAGGATGCGCGTCGCAGCGGTGTAGGTCGAAGGCGTCATGAGGAGATAGGCAACACCGAGCGCCAGGCCGATCGCCGCCGCCACTGCCACGACCCGCGCGCGCCGCCACGCAATGTTGAGCAACCGGTCCAGATCGATAAACTGGTCCTTGTCCTCTGGCTGTTCGGGCGTCACGGCAAGGCGACGATCCAATGCGAAATTTCTCTGATGCATCTGTTCAGACGCTTGGCAGCGCCACCTCTTCGGAGGGGTTGACCCTGCCCGGTCACTGGACCGGACAGGTTGATGGCCGGAACCGATCAAGCAGACCGCTTGACCACCCCGCTCGACCGCGCTTGCGACACCAGGTCGGAAATCGGGCCGAGGACGCGATCACGAATGTCCGCGCGCATCAGCGCGAAGGCGACATTGGCCTCAATGAAGCCCTCCTTCGAGCCAGTGTCGAACATCCGGCCGGCAAACGGTGCCGCGTAGAAGCTCTGGTGCTCGGACAGGCGCAACATGGCGTCGGTGAGCTGAATTTCGTTACCGGCTCCGCGCGACTGCGTTTCCAGAATGCCGAAAATCTCCGGCTGAAGGATGTAACGGCCGTTGATGTAGTGGTTCGACGGCGCGTCTTTCGGTTCGGGCTTTTCCACCATCTCCGTGATGGCGAAACCGTTGCCGACCGGCTCTCCCCGGCCCACGATACCGTAGCTTTTGGTCTGGGTCGGGTCGCATTGCTCGACGGTGACGACGTTGCCGCCCGATTGCTCGTAGAGATCCATGGCCACCGACAGGCAGCCGCGCTCGCCGTAGGACACCATATCCGGAAGGAGCAGCGCGAATGGCTCGTCGCCGATGATGTCACGGGCGCACCAGACGGCATGGCCAAGCCCGTGCGGCGCCTGCTGGCGGGTGAAGCTCACCGTGCCGGCCTTGGGCTGGATTTCGCGAATGGCTTCGAGCTGCGCCGTCTTGCCGGCGCGCTCGAGCGTGTCGATCAGCTCCGGCTGGATGTCGAAGTGGTCCTCGATGACGTGCTTGTTGCGCCCGGTCACGAACACGATGTGCTCAATGCCGGCGGCGTAGGCCTCGTCGACGGCATATTGCACCACCGGACGATCGACGACGGTGAGCATTTCCTTGGGCATCGCCTTGGTGGCGGGCAGGAACCGCGTCCCCAGCCCGGCCACGGGGATTACGGCTTTTCTGACTTTGGTCATCGGCTGTCCATTTCCGTTTGGTCTTGAGCGCCCCCAGCCCTGCAAAATCGGTTCTTCGTCAACGGCTCTCCAAAAGCCGCCCTCTTGGTAGCAAGCGCCGCACGCGCGCCATGATCGGCATCTTCAGATGCAACACGGCGCGCGGATCACGGAGCGCGGTCCGCAGAGCCCGCATCGGCGCCAAGGCTTTGATATCGTCGACAAGGCGCAGGAAGGATGCGGCCTCCTGCAGGCTGCGGGTGCGTCGCGCCTGCGCCTCCCGGGCCCGGTCGTCGAGGTGATGGCTTGCAACGAACGCCTCGTCGGCGCTCAGCATCGCGTGCACATGCCGCTGTTCCAGCACGCGCGAAATCGAGCCTTCGCGGATGTGATAGACATAGCCCGGCCGGGGATCGACGACGCAAAGGGCGCCGTTCGCGAGCGCGGACGCGATCAGGATGTAGTCCTCGCCGATGCGCAGGCTGGTGTCGTAGCGAAGACCGTGCATCTCGACAAAATCGCGGCGCAGCATCGGCTTCATGTAACCAAGTGAATAGCCCCGGTCGAACATCCGGTTGCCGGCGATGAAGGCCGCCAGATCGAGCCGGTCTCGTCTGGAAAGCTCGTCCGGCGGGAACATCAACTCGCCCTGCGGGGCCGCATCACCCACGATCTCGATATTGTCGACGACGATATCGGCCTGCTCGCGGTCGGCGCAGGCAACAAGCCGGGCCATGCGATCGGGATGCATCGTATCGTCGGAATCGAGCACGGCAATGTAGCGACCCGACGCGGCTTCGAGGCCCGCATTCCGCGCTGCCCCCGGCCCGCCGTTCTCAGCAAGCCGGATAAGATGCACCCGGTCGTCGTCGATCCGCGACACGATATCGGGCGTGTCATCGACGGAGGCGTCGTCCACCACGATGACCTCGATCTGCACGCCGTCCTGCTTGAGCGCAGTGCGAACCGCGCGGGCGACGGTGTCCTCCGCGTTATAGGCGGCAATGATGATGCTGACATCAGGCTGCATGGCTTTGCCCACCTTCGCCGTAAAGCACGATTTCGCGAACGCCGATGAGGCCGCTGACAACACCGGCATGCATCACGCCGCGCAGTGCCTGCCTGTTTCGCCTGACGGGCGAAAAGGCGAAAATGGCGGCGGCGACGGCGCAGAAGGCAACCTTTGAACCGGCCACTGCGATCTGCCTCAGCCTGGACGACTGCAGCGACGTTGCCAGAAGCCGTCCATGGGTCTGTCCGGTGCGAAACTTCCGCTTCGCCAGCCAGGGCAGGCTTGCCCGTGCCGCAGGCACCGGTTCGTTGGCATGGGCATCGGGCGCGAAAGCAAGCCTTCCGCCGGCTTCGCGCATCTCCGTGAAGAATTGCGTGTCCTCGCCGCCGGTTCGCCCAAGTGCAAGATCGAAACGACGCCCAGCCAGCGACGGAGCCGTCCGGCGCATGAGCACGTTGCAGGTATAGCCCGTGCGCAGTTCCCCACGCACGAAGACGGGCAGCGTGGAATGAAAATCTCCACTCTTCATCCAGCCCGGCGCCCCGTCGGCATAGATCGCCTCGACTGGCCCGAGCACCGCGTCCGCGCCGCTGTTCTGCATCTCGTGGAAAAGCGCTGCCAGCCACTGGGGCGAAGCCGTGCAATCGTCGTCTATGAAGGCGATGAAGCCGGCTTCTGCCGCGTCGAGGCACGCGTTGCGGGCGATCGAGATATTGGATGCCGGGCAATGAATGTATCGGATCGGAAACGGATGAGAGCCACCGATACGTGCGACCAGCGGCGCGGCGCTAGGCGTTGCGTCATTGTCTGCAACGATGATTCTGAGCGTCGTTCCCGCCGGCACGGTCAACGCCGCGAGCGAGGCCAGCGTGTCGGCCAGTTGCGGCCGGCGATAGGTACAGACGCAGATGTCGACGCTGGTCATCGTACCAACCCCTCCGTCGCCGGATGCGCAGCGGCCTTCGGTGTTCGCCCGATCCCCACCAATTGCAGCCAGAACCCGATGGACCACGCCAGATGCATGACCATGGCCGACAGGGCTGCGAGTGGACCGAGTGGCGTGCGCTCGCGCACGGCGATCCATATTCCATAGGCAAGGCAGGCACCGATCCATGCCAGTGCGGGCACGAAGGCGAGCGCGTGGATGACGGCCAGCAACGTTCCGACAACGGCCGGCAGCACCATCATCGGGATCATCTGGCGCAGCTTCGGCACGGCGCGGTGTTTCAGAATGTTCTTTGCTCGTCCGCGGCCATAGCCTAGATACTGCCTGAAAAGCGGCAGAATGCTTGCGCGCGGATAGTAGGTCATGACCGTCCGATCGGTCATCCATATGCGATAGCCCGCTTGCCGCAGGCGATAGTCGAGTTCCGCGTCCTCGTTGTGGCTAAAGCTCTCGTCATAACCGCCGACGGCGCGAAAGGCGGAGATTCGCATCAGCGCATGGTGGCCATGGTCGGTCCAATGACCGGCAGCCCCTTCGCGATGCTTGGAACCGCCATTGCCGAGCGGTGAATTCTGCGCGATCGCGGTCGCCTTCTGGAAAGGCCCCTCGCCCTTCGTCATCATCGAAACCGTGACCCCATCGGCACCGGTCACGACGAATTCCTCGATGAGGCGGTCGCAATAGTCCTGCGGATAATCGCCATGCGCATCGATGCGAATAACGCAATCGAATGCATCCCCGAACTGGGCGACCGCGAGGTTGAGGGCTGCAGCCTGGAGTTTGCGCGGATTGGCGAGAAGCCTGACCCGCGGCGCGGCTGCCGCGAAAGCGCGGACGATCTCGCAAGTCGCGTCGTCGCTCCCGCCGTCTGCGACCACGACCGTCAGGTCGAGCCGCTCGGCCGATGGCATCAGCCGCTCAAGAAGAGCGCCGATATGCGCTTCCTCATTGAGCGTCGGGATCACGACGAAGCATCTTGGCATGGCAAGCATCGTATCGCTCATGCGGCGGCCTCCATGTGCTGGCTTGGCGCAAGCGCTGCAAGCCGCTTTACGAGCGCCCGGCAGTCTTCGACGCC
The DNA here is from genome assembly GCF_902498825.1 of Rhizobium sp. EC-SD404. Taxonomy (NCBI): domain Bacteria; kingdom Pseudomonadati; phylum Pseudomonadota; class Alphaproteobacteria; order Hyphomicrobiales; family Rhizobiaceae; genus Rhizobium; species Rhizobium sp. EC-SD404. The sequence goes on along the minus strand of NZ_LR701459.1, from coordinate 1,435,110 downwards.
GTAAGTCCATGTCGATGCATCGAGCGCTTGCTGGCGCGCGCTGAGTCCTACCAACTCTTCATCGGTCAGAGCGGAAAGCCTTGCGACGAGATCATCGGCCGAGCCTTCGTCGAGCACGATGCCGATATTCCGCGCCTGCAGGAAACGCGCAGTCTCCGTGTTGGTGCGCGCAATCGCCATGACACCATGGGCGCCGCTTTCGTAGAGCCGGTTCGGCAGCAGCCATTCCGAGTTCTGACCCGCTTCGAAGAAGTCGATCGCCCAGCAGAAATCCACCGCCGCGTAATGGCTCTGCAGGTCTTCGGGCCGGTATGAACCTTCAAAGCGCAGGTGTGGCGCATCACGAACCTGCGCATCGAAATCAGGAATTTCGCTGTAGGCCGGGCGGCCGCGCATGACCACCTCGATCGCGCCGTCCATCCGGCTGGCAACGTCCTTGAGGATGGCGAGCGAACAACTGCAACGCAGCGCTCCGAACCAGCCGATGACCCATGGGCGCTCGAAACGCGGGCCGACCTGCGGCATTCCACGCTCTCCTTCAAGCGCCAGCACCTTGTTTTCCACCAGTTCGACGGGTGCGCTGACCTGGCCATAGGGCCCGAAATACTCGCGCAGAAATGCGGGAGAGCTCGTCATCAGCAGCGCGGCATCTGCGGCAAGCCTGCGCTCGACAGTCCGAAGCGTCGAGGAAACGGCGCCGCTGCCGAGCAGCAGACGGTGAATATCGAGCGATTCATAAACGATTGCCGGGGGCAACCGGTAAAGGCCGGCGACGCGATGCGCGAGCGCCAGCATTTCGAGGTTGCGTGCGATGATGATGTCGGGCGCCGCCATGCCCGCCAGTGCCTGCCTAAGGCCCAGCGCTGCACGGGCCACCGCGGCAATTCTCTGGGCAAATCGGCCATCACGGGTCATGCCGAGGTCGATCGGTGCGCCGGCACCGAGCTCCGCCGGGGCCGGCCGCAATTCCCGCCTGAACCCGGCCACTCTCACCGTCGCACCGCCCGCCGTCAGCATGGTCACGCGCCGCGCGACGGCAGGGTCGGTCAAATCATGGACAAGATAGAGAATGGCGAGCATGGGGCGCCTCAATCCATCATGCAGACGAGGGATTCCGGATACTGGCACTCTTCACCAAGCGCGGTGAAAGACACGCGGTCGATTTCCGCGACCCGAGGCGCGTCGCTGTCTTCGAAAGCGCCCATCCAGGATGTGAGCGTGTCGGAGCCCCAGACGCTCATGTAGATCTTGGAAGGATGGCTCGGGAGCCTCGCCGGATCGGTTTCCTCATGCACGAGGTCGCCATTCACATACCAGGCGATCCGGCCTTCTTCCCAAACGAAGGCGTAGTCGTTGAAGTCGCTCGCAGCCCCACCGTCGACGGGCACCAGCTTTTCTGCGCCGACATTCTCACCATCGACGTACTGATTGACCTGAACGCGCGACGGATCCTTGCCGAGGACCTCGAAATCGATCTCGTCATGCGGCTGTTTGTGGACCGGTCCGATGTAGGTGAAAAATCCGGTGTTGAGGCCGGAGCCTTCGACAGCCTTCATGCGCACTTCGTAGGTGCCGTGATGAAAGCGGGCGTGGGTCTGTGCTTCCGCGCAGACATGGTCCCGTTCGCCGAGCGTGCGACTTTCGAAAGCGAGCTTCAGAAGCCCGTCTTCAACGCTCACCTGATCCTTGGACCACGTGCAGTTCTGGTGGTCGCCATTGTTCCAGCCATCGGAGATGTACCAGCGGGCAGGATGGAGACGATCGTCGAAATTCTCGACGAAGGATTCGTTGCGCTGGACTTCCTGCGCCTCGGCCGGCAACGCGGCGAAAACCAGCAAGGCAGGCAGAATGAGCTTGCAGCCACTGGCTGCAGACTGGGACGAACGCATGATACACCACTCCAACTTCGGCCCGCCTCGTCACGGACCGCACCACGACCTCCCTTCGGCAATCTTTAATTCAGTTTGCGGTGCACAATGTGACTTGGCGAGTGAAACGGGCCGTCCGTCGATAACGATTTATGATCGCGCGTTACCCGCTCCGGCCGCAGCAGGGTCATGCCTTTGCCAAACGCGACCTGCGAATGCTTTGGACAAGGTCTTTCAGGAGCGTCCATTCCAGCGGCACGATCATCACGGCGTAGAGCGCGGCGCCGAACAGACCCGCGGCGGCGAGCTGCATGATGGGCCCGCCGATGGCGTCTCCGGTCATCTCAAGCAGGACGCGGGTCGCCAACGCCATGGCGAAGGCGACCATCATAGGCCGGCAAAGGATCAGGAAGCTGCGCCAGAACGGACGACCATCGGCTCTGAAAACCGCATAGCTGTAGAAGAAAAGCGTCAGCCCATTGGCGATGCAGAGCCAGACCATGGCCGTGACAAGACCGCCGCTGATCGCGCCATAGGCAACCGCAACGGTGACGATCAGAGCGCGCACGACAGCCACCCACCACAGCACACCGCTGCGACCGATGCCCTTGAGATAGGGAATAAACGTGCTGCAAGGAGCCAGGATGCCTTTCGACAGAGCAAGCAGGCCGAGCACCGGCCAGGCCCAGGCCCATTGTTCGCCGAAGATCACCAGCATGGCGGGTTCTGCCACGGCCCACAGGCCGAACATCATCGGCGCCAATATGAGCGAGCAGACCTGCGTCGAGAGGAAAAGGGCGCGCCAGCGCCGGTCACGGTCTTCGGCCATATGGCTGAAGGTGGGGAAAAGCACGCCCATCAAAGCCGCGAGCACCACCTGGTTCGGAATGCTGGAGAACCGGTTGGCGGCCGAATAGGCGCCTGCGTCCGCGATGCCGAGAAGCCGGGATATGACGATGAGCGGCGACTGGAAGGTGATGAAGTTGAAGACCTCCGACCCCATCAGCCCGGCGCTGAAGCGGCCGAGCGACAGGACACGGGACAGAGAGAAGGCAAGGCGCGGCCGGTAGCCGGTCGCGATGAACAATCCGGCGAGACGCAGCATTGCCGAGATGAAGAGCTGCGCGACGAGCGCCCAAAGCCCGAAACCGACCAGCGCGAGCACGACGGCACCGACCGCGCCGGCCGACTCCGAGAGCACGCTCCAGAAGGCGTCCCGGTCGAAGGCCATGCGCCGGGCGAGCAGCGCGTAGGCGACATCCCCGCAAAGCTGGATCGGGATGAGGAAGGCGAGCACTTCCAGCACCACCCCACCGCCGGGCGCCCCCATCAAAGTCGAAAGCTCTTCGGCAAAAACATAGAGGGCAGCAGCCATCACGATGGCGATGACGAGATTGGTCCAGAAGACCGAGTGAATGGTCTCCTCGTCCTCCGTCCGTTCGACGATGAGTGCTGCAGCGAGCCCTGCCCCGCCGACCATCGTCAGAAACAGCACGACGGTCTGCGCCACGGCGACGATACCGAACTCTTCCGGCGACAGCAGCCGGGCCAGGATCGGAACCGTGACAAACTTCAGCCCGAATGTGCTCGTCTTTGACAGGACGCTCCATCCGACATTGTTCGTGACAGTCTTCAACGAGATGGCGGGAGGCATCAGGGGGCTCTTTCGTCTTGTCGGATTCCGCCGGTCACCGATCGGCGGGAAGCCACGTTCCGTTTCCATCTCCCCGGCTCAAGCCGCGGAGCCAAGAGGCTGAAAGACATGACGAAATGCAGCGTCGTTATTCCATATTACCAGCGCGAGCCCGGCATACTGCGCCGTGCGCTAGCCTCTGTCTTCTCCCAGACGCACGCCAATTTTGACGTCATCGTGGTGGATGACGAATCCCCTCAGGCCATCGAAACGGAGCTCGAAGGCCTCGATGCGGCCCAGCGGGATCGGCTGATCATCGTCAAACAGCAGAATGGCGGGCCGGGAGCCGCGCGAAACGCCGGGTTAGACCGTGTTCCAGCGGATTCCGACTATGTCGCCTTCCTCGATTCCGATGATGAATGGACGCCCGGCCATCTGAAAACAGCGCTCGCTGCGCTGTCACTTTTTGATGCGCAGTGTTATTTCGCCGCGATCGGTGGCGGCGACGCCTTTCACTATCATTTCGACATGACTGCCCTCAGCCAGAGGACTGAATTGTCCCGGCTCTCGGATGATCCGCCGATCTTCGAGGCGGCCGACCTGCCGGGCGTCATGCTGGAAAACTGGAGCTTCATGCACCTGTCCTGCATGGTGATTGCAGCCCCGCTCTTTCGAACAGTTCGCTTCGAATCGAGCCTGCGCCTCGCTGCGGAGGATGTGCTCTTTTTCTATGAGTGCGTGCGCAAGGCCAGTCGGTCGATCCTCAGCGACACACCCGGCGCGGTGCGGGGCGAAGGGCTCAACATCTTCCATGGCGTTGACAACACGTCACCGCAGTTCCTGAAGCAGCAGTTCAACACCTGGGCTGCACTCGACAGGTTGGAGCGCCTGTTCGAACATGCGCCCAAGGACCTCGCCTCAATCGAATGCTACAAGCAGACTGCGCGGCGCCAAGCGCTGTGGGGGCAGGCAAAGCTGATCAAACGCCGCCGCTCTCCCCAGCTCGGCGAACTGGTCAAATGGGCCTGGCGCGATCCGAAGCTCATGGCGAGCGCGCTCGACCTCGCAGTCTCAAAATTCAAAAAGCAGGCAGAGCGGTCATGACACCTTTCTACTGGGAATCTGATCACGGCAATTTCGGTGACGACCTCAATCTCTGGCTTTGGGATTTCCTGCTGCCGGGCTTCCGCGATGTCACTCCCGATGTCCTGCTCGTCGGCGTCGGAACGGTGCTGAACGCCGACCTTCTGAAAACCGGCGGGCGCAAGCTGGTCGTCGGCTCCGGTTTTGGTTACGGCGCTCTGCCAGACATGAGGGACGAAACGCTCTGGGACATCCGCTGCGTGCGCGGCCCGCTGACGGCCGAGAAGGTCGGACTGCCGGAGGCATTCGGCATCATCGACCCCGCGGTGATGGTGGCCGACATGCCGGAGTTTCAATCGATCGAGCGAAACGGCGGCACAATCTTCGTGCCGCACTGGGAATCGACCATCGGCAGCCTCTGGCCCGAACTCTGCCGCCTGGCAGGGATCGGATATGTCGACCCGTGCGGGGAAGCCAAATCGGTCATCCGCGCCATCGCAAGCGCAGAGCTCGTTGTGGCGGAATCGATGCATGCGGCGATCCTCGCCGACGCATTCCGCGTGCCGTGGGTCGCGGTGACGACCTCGCAAAGCATCAACAGCTTCAAATGGACCGACTGGGCGCGCTCCGTCGGCGTTGAGTATGCACCCAGACGGTTGCCGATCTCGTCGCGCGCCGAGGCCATCGCAAAAGGCGCCTCCTTCTGGGGTTTTGATTTCGCCGATCGGAAAATGGTGGCTGCAGCACCTTCACCGGACAATACGACCGTGCTCGAGCGTCACGCCGGGGTCGAGCAGGCCAGTGGTTCCGGATTGCGGCAATTGACGAAGCAAATCCTGTCGGGTCCGGCCACCCTTGCCCTATGGCGCGCTGCGCGCGCTCCGGCGAGGATCAGCGACGATGCCCGCCTGAATGAACGCAAGGATCGCTTCGCCGCCGTTCTCGACGAGATCCGGAGAGACTATTTCTAGGTCGATGCAGTTGGACGTCTATTCTTTGTGCGCCATTCGCGTCGGCAGCAAATAGCGGGGCAAGGTCATCGGCGTACCGGCGTTGCTGCGCAAGAGATGGGCCTGCTTCTTGTCTCTCAGCACACCGGCCATCACGTGCCAGAAGACGCGCGGTCGGCCGAGAAGCTGAGCAACTGAAGCACCGAGACCGATCTCCTTCTTTTGGTCGAGGAAGGCTCGCAGGTCGTAGCGCCGGCGGATCTGCGCTTCGTGCCGGGAGAGTGCCTCCTGTTCCGCAGCGGTCAGCTGAAACTTTGCACGAATGCGCTGATCGGCCTCGTAGAGCATTTTCAGGTCTGCCGTGCGGTGGCGCCCACTGAGCGAATTCGCCCGCACGGTCGCGCCATAGCCGCACGCGTGAACGACGCGATATCGGGCTCCGCTCGCCAGCGCGCGGAGATAGAGGTCATAGTCCTCTCCCAGCCGCATCGTCTCGTCGTAGCGCAGCCCATGCCGGTCGAGAAACGCCCGTTTCATCACCGGCTTGAGAAATCCGATTTCTGCGCGCTCGACACCGGCCTGCGAGATGTTGCCCTGAATGAATTGCAGGGTCGTCAGCATGTAGCCATCTTCGGCAATGTCGGCGACGTCGAGCGGCGCGTCAGCATGGGCGGCATCGATGAGGAGGATGTTGTCTGCGATGAAGTCCCAGTCGGCGGACTGGCGGAGAAGTCTGCGAAAACGTCCCGGCAGGATGAAGTCGTCGGCATCCAGAATGGCGACGAACGCGCAGTTGGACAATTCGAGCGCCCGGTTGCGGGCATGTGAAGGGCCGGCATTCTCAGGCAGCGAAATGACTTTCAGGCGACCGCTGCCGTCATCGGACGACGCGGCCACCGCGGCCGTCGCGTCGCTCGAGCCGTCGTCGACCACGATGACCTCGCCGACTTCCGGCTCGTTCAGAGCTGACCGAACAGCCCGGCCGATTGTTGCCGAGGCGTCCATCGCTGCGATGATGACGCAGACTGGAGCCTCGGGCATGCTGCCCGCGGGAATTGCCATCTCGGGCCTCTCTCGTCATGGAGCTACACGCCGCTATCGACGTTTATCCTCCGTGATTTCCGAAAAGTATGGCGAAATGGTGCTGTGCAGCAACCCAGGGCGTGTGCCTAGCGCCGTGGTCGAGAAATGGTGCTCATCGGCCGAGAAGACGATGCATCCGGGCCTTCTGTGGCGCCGGCGTGCTGCGACCGACCTTCTCGCTCGGCCCGCTCAGTGGATTCGTTCTCATTGCCGCTGTCGCGCCAGACGATGAACAGGATGGCCGCGAAATAGCCGACCTGGATCGTGACAGCGCAAATCGCGGTGCTGACAAAGGTTGTCCAGGCGGATTGCGTCAACGCAAAGGTTGCAATCGCAAACACGACAAGCGTTGCGATCATACCGCGGAAAAAAAGCAGAAAGGACATCACCCGCCTCGCGCAAACATCAGAGATGGTTGCAGCGGCCCGCCAAGCCCTGAACCCACCCACTCACAGAAAATCGGATTGACCGGCTTCATCCTCCAATGACAAGCCGTCCGATCTGCAAGCCCATTCCTCAACATATCGCAAGTGGCACTGCTATCGCAATGTTCTTACTGATTTGCTTGGTTGCACTGCATCATTTCCGGCTAGGATAATTAAGCAAAAACAGAAATATTCGATCAACTCGGCGACGCTCATCTTCATGTTTAATTGTGTATATCCCAATTGTCGCTGTTATTTATCGACTAGTTTTCATAAATAAACACAATATAACTTGATCTATATCCAAAATTTTTCAGGAAATTAATTTTGTTTTTGATTTTTATCAATGCGGCTATTACGTATTTATATCTTCGCGTCACAAAATATGATCATCAAATGCTCGGGCGTCTGAATAACGGCACACATCTGACTTAACCAGCACACTCAGGGGTGTTTATGATGCACCGCAGCAGAAGCGCGGTGTTGAAGTTGGAGAGTGTCATGAAGCCAGTCGCCAGATGGTCCGCTCGCGCGGACCACCTCAGTACCTTGTCGTCCATGCCACCCGCGATTGGAGGAGCGGGAAAGCGTGGATTCGATATCGTCTGTGCATTATCAGCCATTATTCTTCTTGCGCCGCTGCTATGTCTGCTCGCGCTTCTCGTAAAGTCTTCAGATGGCGGCAGCGTGTTTTACGCGCACAAGCGCATCGGCCGGCATGGGCTGCTGTTCGGCTGCCTGAAGTTCCGCACGATGGCAGAAAACGGCGACGAGTTGCTCAAGCAGCACCTGGCAGATTGCCCGGAAAGCCGCCTCGAGTGGCAGAAGACCCGCAAGCTGAAAGAAGATCCGCGCGTGACACGGGTCGGGCGGGTTCTGCGCAAGCTCAGCCTCGACGAACTGCCGCAGCTCTTCAACATTCTGCTTGGAGACATGAGCGTCGTCGGGCCGCGTCCGGTGGTGCAGTCCGAGCTCGACCTCTACGGCAATGCCGCCGCGCACTATCTTCAGTCGCGTCCGGGCCTCACCGGCCTATGGCAGGTGTCGGGCCGCAATGACGTGTCCTACCAGCAGCGCATCGAGTTCGACCGGCACTATGTCGAGAACTGGTCGTTCTATACCGACATCAAGATCATCGCGATGACGATACCCGTCGTCTGCACGTCGCGCGGCAGCTACTGACGCCTTGGCGCGACGGGTACGGATGAAATCCAAGGACAAAGTCGATGCATTTCTTTGAAGGCACGCACAAACGCCTCCTCGCCTATCTGGTTGGTATCCTGGTCGCCTCTGGGGTGCCACTGACCGCAGCGGCCCAGGAATACACGCTCGGAACCATGGACAAGGTCACGGTCCGGGTTGTTGAATGGCAAACGACCGAAGGTGCGGTGCGCGACTGGTCGTCCGTATCCGGGGATTACACCGTCGGACCTTCCGGTCGCATCTCGGTACCGTTCGTCGGGGACATCGACGCGGCCGGCAAAACCACGACGGAACTTGCCACGGCGATCGGCAACGAGCTTCAGCAGACGCTCGGCCTGATGGATCGTCCCGAGGCAGCGGTCGAGCTTGCCGAGTTTCGCCCGATCTTCATGGCCGGCGATGTCGAAACACCCGGGCGCTACCCGTTCGACCCCAATCTGACTGTCCTGAAGGCAGTAAGCATCGCCGGCGGCATACGTCGATCTTCCGACACGGGTATGCGGCTGGAGCGCGATTTCATCAATGCGAGCGGCGAGCGGGATGTCCTGGCCGTGGAACGGTCAAGGCTGATCGCCAAACGCGCCCGGCTCCACGCCGAGAGTTCAGGCAGTGACGACATCGAATTTCCTGCCGAGTTGAGTTCGAGCGAAGAAGGCCAGCGTTTGATGGAGAGCGAAAAAGCCTTCATGACGTCGCGCGCGCAGCGCCTGTCCGTACAACTCGCCGAGATCGACGATCTCAAGGCCTTGCTCCAGAGCGAAATAACCGCCCTGGAGCGGAAGATCGAAACCCAGCAGCGCCAGACCGATCTTGCAAGAGATGAGCTCACGGGCATCGGCGATCTCGCGACGCGCGGGCTGGTCGTCAATGAGCGCGTTCTGTCTCTCGAACGCCAGATTGCCGATCTGGAAGGACGCGTTCTCGACATGGAAACGGCTGCGCTGCGTGCGCGCCAGTCGATCGCCGAGGCAACCCAGGACGCGAATGCGCTTCGGGATGACTACGAGACGGGGATCTCTCAGGATCTGCAGCAAACGGAAGCCGAACTCAACGCGACGGAGCTGAAGATCACGACGCAAGGCAACCTGATCCTCGAAGCGCTGGCACGCGCTCCAGAAGCGGCCGCCGGTGCATCTTCCGGTGATCAACTCCAGGTCGGCTATGTGATCGTGCGCGACAACAACGGTGAAGTCAGCGAACTCGCGGCGGACGAGAGCACTCCGGTCCTGCCGGGCGACGTGGTCAAGGTCGATATACAGCCTATGGCAAGCCAGTAGGTGGACATCTGAATGCGCATCGCGAAGGCGCACTTTCTCGATCCACGGTCCAACGGCCCCTATGGCGTGGGGGCGCTGGCACTATCGATCGTGGTCTTTGCCTATTCGACGATCTTTGGCCCGATAGCGGTGCTCGCCTTCTATGGCGTCTGGATGCTTCTCGTCGCCGTGGATTATCGCCGGGCGCTCGGCAATCCCTGGAACTACGTCTGGATCTTCGTCTTCTGCATTTTCTGCGGCCTCTCGGTATTCTGGTCGCTCGCGCCCAGCGTCAGCGCCCGCGGAGCGGTGCAGTACGCCTCGCATATTCTCTGCGCGATCATCGCGGCGCGGGTCTGCGCTGACCGGACATTGACGATAGGCGTCCTCGTCGGCGTCCTGATCGTGCTGCTCTATTCCTTTGCCTTCGGCGGGTATCACTACGACGCCATCGATGGGACCTACAGCTTCGTCGGTGCTTTCGCCTCCAAGAACCAGTTGGGCTTTTACGCCTCGCTCGGCGTGTTCTTCGCCGGCATCTGCATCTTTGCTCTTCCATTCGGCCTGGTGGCGAAAGGCTTTGCCGCCGCCACCGGGCTTTTATCGGCCTACGCCCTGGTCGCTTCGCAGTCGGCAACCTCGATCATCGGCGTTGCGCTTACGGTCGGCGTGCTCGTTTTGCTGCGGGCGATCCTCGCGCTTCGGCCCTCCACGCGGCGAGCAGGGTTCATCGCAGCGCTGTTGCTCGGTGTCGGTTTCGCGGTCGTCGCGGTGAATGCCGGCGCGATCGATACCGTGCTCGGCCTCTTCGGAAAGGATGCGACGCTTACCGGCCGCACCTACCTCTGGTCGGAGGGGTTGGCTGCGTTTCGCGGGGCTCCGCTTCTCGGGACAGGCTATCAGGCCTATTGGGTGCAGGGATTTGCGGAGGCCGAACGCCTGTGGGCCGAGTTCTACATCGGCTCGCGCAACGGCTTCCACTTTCACAACACCTATATCGAAGCGCTGGTCGAACTCGGGGCCATCGGGTTGGTGCTGCTTGTCGCCACCTTGCTGACCATCGTGGTCGGCCATCTCCTGCGGGTGCTCAATCGCGACCACGACCGCTCGTCCTATATTCTTCTCGGACTGATGGTGCTGATGGTGATCCGCTCCTTCGCCGAGGTCGACAGCCTCTATCCTTATTCCGTCGGCTCCTTCCTGGTCTATTTCGCCGGCGGTCGCCTGGCGCTGAAGGAAACCGCGCGGAGCGCCAAAACTGCAGCGCCACGCGTCGATGTCGGGCCTGCCGGGGCCAGCCTGGAAGCTGCGCGCATGCGCTAGCCGACAAACCGCGCACGTGATGTCTCATGCGATTGCTTCGGCCGCATATCGACTCCGGAATGGACACCAGAAGGACAGGGAAAATGAATGCTTGGAGTTTCCGGATCCGATCCAAGGACCGCGACAGAGACACCGACAGGCGACGCCTCGATCGTCTCGCCGAAATGTCGACGTCCCTGTTTCATGAAGCGCGGAGAGAGCGCGAAGGCATTCGCCGGCGATACGAGGCCGCAGTGGGGGATGCAGCATTTGCGATGGAAGCCCAGGCTGCCGAGAACGATCAGCGGAAACTGGATGGCCGCATCGACGATCTCACAGGGACGGTGTTGTCCTGCGAGGCGCGCCTGCGCGACCTCGACGTCCAGGCCGATTTCTACAAGGACATTCTGGAGCGGATTGCCGCCTACAGATCTTCGAACGAAGTTTGACGAAAGCCGTCGTGCGGAGCGCTGCGCAACGCCTTCTGGCTCGTGATCACAAGGTAGGCGGTGAGGAACATGATGCCGAGAAGCTTGAAGCTTTCTTCGATGAACACCTGCCCCGCGAACTCGACCGGCACGACATCGACGACCATCGAACAGCCGAATGCTGCCACGCAGGCCACCAGCAGCAACCATGGCGTTCTTCCCTGTAAAAGCCAGGCACGATAGCACGTTGCAGCAAGGAGAATGGCATGGGGCCCAAGCACCAGGATTTCCGGGATGCCGGTCGCGGCAATCGATTCATGCAGCATCAGAAGATCGTCCAGACCCATGACCGCGGCAAAGCAGCCTCCGGCCAGGAGCAGACCGCTGAACGCCTTCTCCCGGGTCTGTCTTAAAGCAGCGACGGCCTGAAGCGCGCCAACTGCTCCGGCAATCCACATCACGATCCCGAGATTTGAGACGAGGCCGAAATAGTTCGGGTTGTTGGCGATCGCGTTGGGATCGCGCACCAGCTGATAATGGTCCACGCCCCACCATTGGTCGGCGACGAGCACGAGAGTGCAGATTGCAGTGGCGGCAATGACGATGCCAACCGCGACCTTGATATCCACGGATGCGATCGGCAGTCGCGAAGAGGCGATGGGAACCGCAGGTACAGCCATGGCCGACAATCTCCATCCCAACGCGACATTCCACGTCGAGCACGATCATCACCCAGTTCATGACAGTTTTGTGACATTCATTGCGACAGCTGCATGACGGCTCTGTCGGCCTCTGGAACGCAGGCGTCGTGGTCGGCCGGTAGGTCTGCTACACTTGAGCGATGAGCAGACCTACGCCCCAGCATTGCAGCCTCGTCGTTCCGGCGCTTCGCGCGAGAAATGGGCAATTGACCGACGTGCTGCTTGCGGGCGAGCGAACTGTCCGTGTCCACAACATCGCGTGGGGCCAGGATCTCGGTGACGATTTCGAACATGTCACGACGAACATCTCACCTGGGATAGGCGGCGCCACCGTCGACATGTTCTTCACCGATGAGATCGAAAAGATCGTCGCCCCTGATACCGGCGCGACGATCTGGCAATCGGACGGCACGCCCATCGTTCGCTAGCTGCGCCGATCAGAGCCGTGTTCAATGTGACTTCACGAACCGAGCGATGGCCTCCGACACCCCTGCTGCCAACGGCAGATCGGCATCGCCATAAGTCGCCAAATTTTCACTTCTGCTGTCGGAATCGACCTGCTTCAGCACGTGGTTTACGTCCGGCAAGGTAACGAGCGTCGCGTGCGGGGCCGACTCCTTCAGCCGCTCGGCATCAGCCGTCGATACCTGAAGGTCTCGCTCTCCCTGAAGAATCAGCATCGGCTTCTTGGTGTTGCCTGCCAAGGGTGCGGGATCCCGGGCGAAAGCGCTGATGAGATAGCCTTGCGTCGCGGGGTTGAACAAGGACGCCAGCGCCGGCGGCATATCTCCGATATCCACGGTCCGTCCCGCCGACAATTCGTCGATCGCGTGATCGGCGTCACGCAACAGAGGTTGGTTCGCCGGGTTGTCGTGCAGCTGTTGCCTCAAAGCATCCCCGAGCGGGCGCCCCGCTGTGGAAACCAGGATCAGGCCGCAGAGATGCTCGACCTTTTCGGCCGCAGCCAAAGCGACCAGACCGCCTTCGCTGTGGCCGAGAAGCCAGACGCAGTCGCGTCCGGTTTGCGTTCGTACCGCGTCGACCCACGCCGCGACATCATCGACATAGTGATCGATGGTCACCGCGTTGGCATCTGCCACCGCGCCGTTGCTCCCGAACATCCCGCGCTTGTCGATGCGCACACTGCCGATCCCCTGTTGGGCCAATTCTTCGGCAAGCATGCGATAGGACGACGCGCGGATACCGAGCGGGCTGTTGCCGTCCCTGTCAGTGGGTCCGGAGCCCGGAATGACGAGGACGACCGGCGCATCTTCAGCCGGGAGGATCATGGTTCCCCTCAACGGTCCCTCAGGTCCTGCAGCTTCGATCTCACCACCCGCAGGGACGGCTGCCCCGGCAATGAGCGCCATTGCTAAAACGGCTGAAAGCATGTCGCGTCTCCTTAGAATTGGGTTTTCGTCCGCTAAGCGGTCGGGATCGGCTCCATATAGAGCCTTGTCCAGGCGATGAGGCCGCGTGACACTTCTTGAACCGTCACGCCTCCCACACTGAAGGGGGTTCCGTCCAATTGTCGTCCGCTCCATCGCCATTCGACCAGAACGACACTGTCGACGGTCGCCATGTTCAAGATGCTGGCCCGGATGTCGGGTATCGCCCTGAAGATGCCACCCCAGTTCGTGCGAATCTGGTCGTGGCCGCTGATGTTCCTTTCCGGGTGGGCCGGATGCTCGCCTCGAAATTCCGGCGAGAAGCACGCAATGACCTGCTCGACGTCATGCGAACCGATCGCGTCTCTCAATCTTTCCAGAGCCTGCTCCGGATGCATGTGGACGGTGTGTTCCATTCTTTAGAACTCCTCTTTGTTTCTCTTGCATGGCCGCACCGACTCCTCATTGCGCCGCATTGGCCAGCACCATCATTGGAATCGTCGGAAGATTGACAACGCCGTGGACGACGACAGCCGGCCAGATCGACCCACTGCGGCGAAAGATTTCGCCGGCGATCACGCCTTTGATCAAAGCGACCGGAAACACGATGTTGATGCCGTGGAAGATCGCGAAACAGAAGGCGGCTGCGCCAACAGCGACGATGGGCCCATAGCGGCGGAACAGAGCAGTCTGCACCACGCCGCGGAAAAGGAACTCCTCCCCGATCGGCGTGAGAACCGTAAGGAAGACCGTCGCCAGGATGATCGTCCACCATCCACCGCTCGCGCCGGTCGCATACACTTCCTGCGGACTATCGCCCTGGCCAACGATCGAGATGATGATCAGAATGGCGATCGATTTGGCGATGAACGCGAGAATGCCGGCACCCACCGCCAGCGACAGCCAGCGCGTGGTCGTCGAGCGAATGCCGAACGGCGCCAGCGACCGGATCCGCCAACGATAGGCGGCCGCAAAGCCTGCCAGTCCACCGATGCCAGACATCGCCGTGAGGATCAGCCCGATCAGCACGGGGTCGGTCAGCACCTGCGCAATCGCGATCGAGCCGCCGATCCCGACGATGGCGAGTGTGATCAATCCAATGCGTATCTCCAGCATGCCCGGATGAATGGGCGCGTCATCGATTTGGTTCATGTGAAATAAGCCTGATATCCGTGCTCGTGAATTGCCTCGCCGATGTCGCATAAGGGCTGAACCAACAGCATAGACGCGACATGTCACTAAGTGACAAATCAATATGTCACTTAGTGACAGTTTTGGCAACGTGTGAAGCGCGTCTCAGACTGTTCGGTCAACGAGATGAGGTGATCGCAGCTGCAAATGCCTCGGCCGCTTTATCCAATGCCCACTCCCGCCGACGATCCTGTCGGCAAATTGGCAGGCCAGTTGGAACTGGTGCAGTCTGCGGGGAACGCCGATCCCATGCCCGCGGCGGAGCGTATGCAAGCGCTGCAGCTTGAGGTTGACGGCTTCAGGATTGAGACTGGAGACCGGCTCGCCCGCCAGTTGCAGCTTCCTCCACAGACCACGCGGGCGATCACGACCCGCTGCTGCTGCCGGCCAGACCGGGAATCCGTCCGCTGATAGGCCTGATGAGGAAGTCCTAGGCTGTCCAAGTTGGCAACGGCCAGGAACAAGTCGGCCAGGTCGCTTCGGTCCATTCATAATTCCCGCTGATAAGCTGTATCACGTTAATCGGTCTAGTGATCCGCCCGGACCGGGCCCATCTCCATCGATAGCAGTGAGATCAACTGTCAAAGGAAATCCGAAATGACCAAACTACACACTCTTTTGCTGTCCGGAAGCATCGCACTCGGCGCCATGATCGGACAGCCGAGCGCGGCATCTGCGCAGGTGCAGAACATCCTTCTGGTTCACGGCGCCAACGTCGACGGGACGACGTGGCGCGATGTCTATGACCGGTTGACGGCGGACGACTACATGGTGACGGTCGTGCAACTGCCTCTCACATCCGTCGAGGACGATGTTGCCGCGGTCCAGCGGAACCTCGACGTCCAGAACGGCCCGGTGCTGCTGGTCGGCCATTCCTATGGAGGAGTCGTGATCAGTGAAGTCGGCGTCGACCCGGATGTCAAAGGTCTGGTCTACATCGCCGCCTTCCAGCCCGACACCGGTGAAAGCGGCAGCAGCCTGCTCGCCTCCACGTCGACCGACTTTACGCCTGATGTCCTCGAAGTCTTTGAAGACGGCCACTATCTGGTCAAGGAAGAGGTCTTCATGTCGCTGGTCGGCAACGGTCTTTCCGAAGACGATGCCACCTTCGTGGCGAGATCTCAGGCCATGTCCAACACGGCAATTCTCGCTCACGAGATCGACGCGGCGGCTTGGCGCGAAAAGCCAAGCTGGTCAGCCATCGCGACGCAGGACCGGACCATTCCGCCGGAACTTCAGCGACGGATGTCCGAGCGCGCCGGTTCGACCATCGTGGAAATCGAAAACGGTCACATGCTGCCGATGACCAGCCCCGATGACGTCGCTGAATTGATCCGTGAGGCCGCAGAGGCCGTGGAATAGGCAGGTCGATCCTGCGCGGTCCGTTCAAGCGGTCCGCGCAGTTTCTGACCCGGTCGCCGTGTGTCGGGCCTGCTGCCTCTCGATCCGACGAGTTGGCCTCCGGCCCGGGCCTATCAATCGTCGAGGCTTGTCGCGATCTTGAGATGCAGCACAGGCACCAGCATTGGCAGGCCGCTGAAATAGAAAAGAAATAGGGGGTTGTCGCTCGAAGAGAGCTGGCTCAACGCAACCATCAGCGGCGACAGCATCGGAATCGCCGCTGCCCAGAAGCCAATCCAGAATTTCCGACGGTGTCTCGCCGTCCTGATGTTTCGGCCGGAAAGGTATGCGATCGAAAGCGTCAAAAAATGCCACAAGGCAATAAGCGTTGCCGCGACGAAAACAGACAGAATCCCCGTCAGGACGAGTTGCGAGGTCGTGACGCTGCGGTACGAGTCGGCGAGGCCGTAGATCATCCCGAGAAATCCGTGGAAAGCGGCGAACGCCAAAACCGCGAGAAATACTCCCAACGCACCCAGCGTCGGGACAGCGAGAAAGATGAGCTCGGCTGCAAACACGGAGCGCAGGAACCGCCCATCCGTTTCGTCCATGATGCCTCCCAATGCGCCATCTACGGTTGAAACGGAGCAATATCCCGTCACCCGTTAATGCAAAGCGTCATGACTGCATCGATCGACAGGACGAGGAGCAACGACGCGGTTTGCAAGCCGGCTCGTGAGACCCGGCCCAGCTTCACTCGTGGCGACATTCAGCGCCCGGACGTTCAGCCGTTCAGCTTCTCCAAAAGCCTGACGAACTGGTCCTGCTCAGGCCGGCTCAATCGGGCAAGCTTTTCGCCGTACCGATCGGCCAGCCGAGCGCGAGCCTGCGCGAGTGTCGCAAGCCCCAGCGCCGTCAGTTCAATGCGATGACGGCGCAGGTCTCGAGTATCGATCGCCCGGGCGATCAAACCCTTCGCCTGAAGGTTTTTCAGATAAAGCGTGATCGTCGGCTTTGGCACCGACAGATGCCGAGCCAATTCCGCTGGGTAGGGCTGTTCCTCCAACCCGTCCAGAACGAAGAACTCCTTGGCCTCTAGACCCAGCGCCTCGATCTCGGGTGTTGCCGAAGCAAGAGTCTCCGTCGAGAGACGAAGGTTCAGCCTGAACACATAGCCAGCGTCCGCTTCAGGCATGTATCGTTCCAGCCTTGAACTTGTTTATTATCTGAACTATCTTTTCCATGAACGGAATACGACCTCATTGGTGACGGCTCAAACAATCATAAAAGGGCAGATGCCGTGAAGCGGGTATCATTCAAAAACAGAAATATCGACGTTGCCGCGAATATCCATTTTCCGAATGACTTCGACCCGGCCGGCTCCTATGCCGCACTGGTTCTGGCGACGCCCGGCAGCAGCGTGAAGGAGCAGATTGGCGCGGTCTACGCGGAAAAGTTGGCGGAACGCAGCTTCGTCGCCCTCACCTTTGATCCCTCATACCAGGGTGAAAGTGGCGGTGAGCCCCGCGATCTGGAAGACCCGGCGACCCGTGTCGAGGATATCAGGTGCGCCGTTGATTATTTGATGACCCTGCCCTTTGTAGGCGAAGAACGTGTCGGACTGCTCGGCATCTGCGCCGGCGGCGGATATGCGATCAACGCGGCATTGACCGAACGCCGCTTCAAGGCGATCGGGACTGTCGTTGCCAGCAACATAGGGCAAGCATTCCGCCGCATGCTGCCGGACGTAAGTCAGACACTGGAAGAGGTCGGCAAGCAACGGACTGCCGCAGCGCGCGGCGGCGTGCCGAGACGCGATCCTTGGATCCCCGACAGCCTGAGCCAGGCGCAAGCTGCTGACATCACAGACCCGGATCTGCTGGATGCCGTCACCTTCTATCGAGAGTCGCACCACCGGCATCCGAACTCCACCAACAGATTGCTGTTCACGAGCTACGGCCAACTCCTGAGCTTCGACGCCTTTAATCTCGTTCCGGAATTGCTGACGCAGCCTCTTCAGGTCATTGTCGGAGGCAAGCGTGGCAGCACCGGACAATACGAGGCCGGGCAGCGGCTGATCGAGCTTTCTCCCGCAGACGATAAGGATTTCTTCGTTGTCGACGGTGCTGGCCACTACGATATGTACTACAAGCCCGAATACGTGACCCCGGCGATTGACCGTCTTACACCCTTCTACACCAAGCACCTTGGCGGCTGAGGCGAAGGGAAGATAGGTCGGACACGGCAAGGGCGATCCACAATTGAACTCCTATCGAGCAATGGCTTCAGCGGTTGAGTTGACCCGCCATTTGGCGATCTAATCTGAAGCAGGGCACGGCGCTGCCTTCGCCCGAAGTCCTGCAGGATCCGCACCAGCGTAGCGTCGGCCGATTGGCACTCGATCTGATAGGAGAGCGGCTGCACGATCCTCCCGTTCCGCCGCATCGATCGCCGCCGCCACGCAGTTGAGCGAAAGACGACACGCTGTCCGGCTTGTGAACGATCCATCCTTGCAGCGGCCAGCCGTGATAGCTTGCGGCTCAATGCCCTTCCTCGAACACGCAGGCCGATGTCGTGGAGCATTTTAATTCAGACCGCATCAAGGTGGCGCTCCTGGTGGTTGCCTTGGGCGGCCTGCTCGGCGGGCTGGGGTTCTACTTCACTGGCCGCCCCGAGATCGCGTCGATCGTCTGGCATATCGGCGTCGTCCCGGTCCTCGCCGCCCTCCTCGTGGAAATCCTGCGCAGCCTGTCGCGCGGCGAAGTCGGCCTCGACATCGTTGCGGCACTTTCCATGTCAGCTGCGCTCCTCTTCGACGAGACGCTGGCAGCGGCTGTGGTCGCTCTCATGTATTCTGGCGGCACTTTCCTCGAAAGCTTTGCAGAGGGACGAGCGCGTCGTGAGATGCGTGCATTGCTCGAACGTGCTCCCCGCACGGCCACCCGTCACGGGCAAGACGGCCTGGAGGATATCCCGGTCGACGATATCGTCCCCGGCGACCGCCTGCTCATTCGCCAGGGCGACACGATCCCCGTCGACGGCAAGGTGGCATCAGCGTCGGCCTTTCTCGACACGTCCGCCTTGACAGGCGAATCCCTTCCCCTGCGCGCAGGCAATGGGGATGACGCGATGAGCGGCTCGACCAATGCCGGGGAAGCATTCGACGTCGTCGCGACAAGGCTGGCGAAGGACAGCACTTACGCGGGCATCGTGCGGCTCGTGGAAGAAGCACAGCGGTCGAAGGCGCCTATGGCGCGGCTGGCGGACCGCTGGTCGCTCGGCTTCCTGGCCGTCACGGTCGCCATCGCCTTTGCCGCATGGTGGTTCACAGGTGACCCGATCCGCGCCGTTGCCGTCCTCGTCGTTGCCACCCCCTGCCCGTTAATCCTGGCGGTTCCCGTTGCGCTCGTGGCGGGCCTTTCTCGGGCCGCGCGTTTCGGTGTGCTGGTCAAGGGCGCCGGCCCTCTCGAAGCGATGGCAAGGGCGCGGACGCTGATCCTGGACAAAACCGGCACGTTGACGGAAGGCCGACCACGGATCGTCAAGATCGACAGTCACGACGGCACGGACCCAGACGAGGTTCTGCGCCTTGCCGCTGCGCTCGACCAGGCCACCAGACATCCGGTGGCGCAGGCGATCGTTGCGGCGGCTCACGATCGCGGCCTCACGTTGGCTGTCCCAACGGACGTCACCGAATCGCCCGGTGAAGGCCTGACTGGGCAGGTCGACGGCAGATCGGTCGTGGTTGGCGGACACGACTTCGTGGCGGGCCGTGTCGGTCAGGACATGGCCGACTACGCCGAACTGGCTGCCGGGTCGGTCCTTGTAGCCGTCGCCATCAACGGACGGTTGGCGGGTCATCTGGTGATGGCGGATCCGCTTCGCAGCGGCACGCGCGAGATGGTGGCGCGACTGCGCCGTCAGGGCATCGAGCATATCCTGCTGGCAACGGGCGATCGGCATGAGGTGGCTGAACGTGTTACCGAAGGTCTCGGGCTCGACGGAATCCGGGCGGGATTGACGCCTGACCAGAAGGTGCTGCTTGTGCTTGAAGAGCGCAAACGCGGCCCTGTCATGATGGTGGGCGACGGTGTCAACGACGCTCCGGCGCTGGCGGCGGCGGATGTCGGGGTCGCAATGGGCGCGCGCGGCGCGGCAGCCTCCGCCGAAGCCGCAGACGTGGTCCTGCTGGTCGATCGCGTCGACCGTCTCGGACCAGGCATCGAGATCGCACGCGGCGCGCGTCGCATCGCCATCGAAAGCGTGGTTGCAGGCATCGGTCTCTCGGTGCTGGGGATGATCGCAGCAGCTCTGGGATATCTCACGCCCATACAGGGCGCACTCCTCCAGGAGGCGATCGACGTCGCGGTGATTCTCAACGCGCTACGCGCGCTCCGAATAACGCCTTCGGAGACGTGACCTTTAACCTTCGCTTCTATCGAAAATCGCTTGCCGTGAGCATGTAGGCGCTGCGACGCCCCCGTGAATAAGCCTCCCGCGCAACGTCGTAGATCGAATATCGGGCAGCATCGAAGGCAGAAAGGTAGTCGGCCTCGGATGGGTTTGCTCTGCTGCGTGTCGCAAGTGCACCCGCCTCAACGAAGAATGGTACTTCGAACAGGCCGTCATGGCCCATGAAACGAACGGCATTGCGCACGTCGTCGAAGCTTCGGCTGCGATTGGGGAATTCCAGGCTCAAGACGTCTCTCCATCAGTCGATCATGCTTGCCCCGGCCAGCGCTCGCCGCACGGCATGGGCAACGCGTCCAGCGTTTCAGTCGGTCGTGTCGATGTCGCTGAGCCTGCGGCGCTGCGGGAAGCACGCATTGCTGCGCTGCGCCGCGACTAGTCGAGATGCAGCTGCTGGGTGCCATTGCCAGTACAGGATCTCGGGCAATGTACACGGATATGGCCGTGGTGCGCCAGCAGCTTCGCTTCCATCGCAGACGCCTTGCCTGACGCCGGCCAGCTTCGCGCCAACATAAGGCGACGCGCAGTCAAAGCCCCATCCCCGCGCGGTAACGGATAAACCGTCGTGGAACCGTCCTGACCAAAGCGCTGACCGGGATCGCATAGCCATGACACTTATGGAAGCCTATGCATCGTAACGACGAATAGTGGCGAAACGCCCGTTGCCAAACGGTGTTTCGGAACGCTAAGAAGCGTCATCCATCAGGACCCGGTGAAACTCCGGGTGGCTCTTCCGGCCGCCGATCCGCCGGACAACTAGATCAAATACCGTCTCCCGGTGCGACCCCTCTCTCAGCAGAGGCCGCTGGTTTGGTTCTTTCATCATCTGGATTTTCATGACCTCCTTGTCCGCTTACCGCGCGCAATGGTTCGGAAATGTGAGCGGCGACCTGCTTTCGGGCCTCGTCGTTGCCCTCGCGCTCATTCCCGAAGCCATCGCCTTTTCCATCATCGCCGGCGTCGATCCGCGGGTCGGCCTTTACGCGTCCTTCTCGATCGCCGTGCTGATCGCCTTCGTCGGTGGACGCCCGGGAATGATCTCGGCGGCAACCGCCGCGACAGCCGTACTCATGGTCACGCTCGTGCGCGACTATGGGCTTCAGTACCTGCTGGCCGCCACCGTCCTCGCCGGGCTGCTGCAAATTCTGTTCGGTTTGCTGAAGCTCGGTGCGCTCATGCGCTTCGTCTCGCGTTCGGTCATGACCGGCTTCGTCAATGCGTTGGCCATCCTCATCTTCATGGCGCAGATCCCCGAACTCGTCGGTGTGCCGAACCTGACCTATGTCATGGTCGCGGCCGGCCTCGCCATCATCTACCTGTTTCCGTATCTGACCAGGACCGTTCCATCGCCGCTGGTCTGCATCATCGTGCTCACCACCCTCGCCATCGCTTTCGGCCTGGATGTTCGGACGGTGGGAGACATGGGTGAACTGCCCTCCACCCTGCCGATATTCCTGATCCCGGACATTCCGCTGACGTTCGAGACGCTGATGATCATCCTGCCCTATTCGGCGGCGGTTGCAGTGGTCGGCTTGCTGGAGTCCTTGATGACGGCACAGATCGTCGACGATCTGACCGACACGCCGTCGGATCGCCATCAGGAATGCATCGGCCAGGGCATAGCCAACACGGCCACCGGGTTCATCGGTGGCATGGCGGGCTGTGCGATGATCGGCCAGTCGATCATCAACGTGAAATCGGGTGGACGCGGGCGCCTGTCGACATTCGCAGCCGGCATCTTTTTGCTTTTCATGATCCTGGTGCTCGGCGATCTCGTCAGCCAGATCCCGATGCCGGCGCTCGTGGCAATCATGATCATGGTATCGATCGGCACCTTCTCCTGGTCCTCCATCGTCAATTTGAGGGACCACCCGCGCTCATCCTCGATCGTCATGCTGGCGACCGTGGTGACTGTCGTCGTCACGCACAATCTCGCCTATGGCGTGCTCATTGGCGTTCTGCTCTCGGGCATCTTCTTCGCGTGGAAGATCGCGCAGCTTTTCGGCGTGTCCTCAACCTTGAGCGACGATGGACGCCACCGGACCTACACGGTCGAAGGCCAGCTCTTTTTTGCGTCGGCGGAGAATTTTATGGCCGCCTTCGATTTCAGGGAGGTGCTGGAAAAGGTGACCATCGACGTTTCTCGCGCCCACATCTGGGATATCTCGAGCGTCGCCGCCCTCGACATGGCGGTGCTCAAGTTCCGCCGCGACGGCGCCGAGGTCGAGATCGTCGGCATGAACGAGGCAAGCGAAACCATCGTCGATCGACTGGCCGCCCATGACAAACCGGGCGCACTCGACAAGCTGATGGCTCATTGAGGACAGGATAATCTGATGACGGATAAACTGATAGCCCTCGTCGATGGTTCGATCTATTCCAACAGCGTGTGTGAAAATGCTGCGTGGATCGCCAACCGCACAGGCGCGCCAGTTGAATTGCTTCATGTGATCGGCCGCCGCGAAACGACTTCGACCGATCTTTCCGGTTCGATTGCGCTTGGTGCACGGACTGCATTGCTGCGGGAACTCACAACGCTCGACGAACAGCGTGCGAAACTGGCACAGAAGCGCGGTCGCGCCATTCTGGACGAGGCCGAGGCAACCTTGCGGGCGGCAGGCGTCGAGCATCTGACGTCGCGCCTGCGTCAAGGTGATCTGTTGGAGGCCGTGGCGGAGGCGGAGACCGGCTCGCGCGGCATCGTGATTGGCAAGCGAGGCGAAGCTGCGGACTTTGCCAAGTTGCATCTCGGTTCGAATCTCGAACGCATTGCCCGGACGGCTCGGAAGCCTGTGTTTGTCGCAGCTCGCGCCTTCCGGCCAATCACGAGGGTGCTTATTGCCTATGATGGCGGCACCAGCGCCACCAGGGCTGTGGAGCATATTGCCAGAGCTCCACTTTTTGCCGGGCTCGACATCAAGGTGCTGACAGTCGGACGCGAAACGAACGAAGTCCGTCAGCACCTCGAAAGGGCTCAGGCTATCTTACGCGCTGGGGGGCACAATGTTTCGGTTGAGATTGTCTCCGGCGAGCCGGATACGGTCATTTCCGATGTCGCTGAGCGCGACGGCAGCGACCTCCTCATCATGGGAGCCTATGGCCATTCGCGCATCCGCGCGCTGATCATCGGCTCGACCACAGCCGAAATGATGCGCTCCTGTAGAATTCCGGTCGTGCTGTTCAGGTAGCGATCAGTCTCTCAAGCGATTTTGGCTTGCGGTCACGTTTCGGCTGCGGACTGAGGTTGAGATGCCGCGATAAGGAGCCATTCGGTCAAGCTGGACTAAAACGGCTGGGCGCGCCTTCGGTTGCGCTTAGCCTCGATGCTCTCGACTATGGCGATAAATGTGCGCCACCAAGTTCGGGATCGAACACATCGGCCCCCCTCAGTCTTCGTTGTCGGGCTCATCTGCGTTCTCAGTGCGGGTCACGCCGCGCAGAACGTACTCCACACCCTCAGGCAAATAAGCGGTTTTGCCTGAGCCACTGAAATACCCCGCGACGATCCGGTCGGTCAGTTTCGAGCCGAATCCTGAACGCAGTGGCAAGGAGACAGCCGGACCTTTGCTTTCCTTCCAACAGAATTCGAAAGCCCGATCCGGCCCGGCACTCCATCGGATTGAAATCTGACCCTCATCCGATTTCAGTGCGCCGTATTTTGCCGCGTTCGTGGAAAGCTCATAGATCGCCAGCGACAGGCCTACTGCCTGCTGGGCCGAAATGGCGATCGAGGGGCCCGCGATCGTCAGTCTGCTTTCATTATCCACATGAGGAGCGATGGCTTCGCGAACCACCTCGGCAAAATCAGTGTTCCCCTCCTGTCGGGTAATCAGCATCTGCGTGCGCGACATCGCCTGAATACGCGAGGCGATCACTTCGCTAGCCTTTTCTAAGGTCGGCGCGTTGCGCAAACTCGCAGTCACCACAGCGCTCACCACTGCCATGGTGTTTTGGACGCGATGCATCATTTCCTGGTGCAGGACCCGTTGTCGCTCTTCGTTCAGCTTGCGTTGCGTGACATCGGTGAACACAGTAGCAACGCGGTCGCCCTCCAGACGTCGAACTCGGTTCTCGAACCAACGTCCACCAATCTCTTGGGCGCTGACGTGCAGCGCGGACTGGCCGGTACGAAGCACCTTTCGAAAGATCGGCAGCATCTCATTACCGAGCTCTGGCATGACGACGCTCAGTCGGCGTCCCAGAATGGTGTTTGTTTCAAACCCGGTCAGACGCTCAAATGCTGGGTTCGCCTCTTCGAAGAGAACGTCCGTGACATTGCCAGCACCATCTCGCAATGGCTCGGCGACGTAATAGCCTTCTTGCATATCTTCGAAGAGCCGTCGGTATTTGAGCTCCGACATCCCGACCGATATTTCTCGCTCTACCACGAGCGCGAGGCTTTCCAGCACCTTAAGGTCTTGCTCGGACCATTGACGGGGGGATGTGTCGATAGCGGCCAACGCTCCGACCAACTCGCCGGTCGGCAACGCGATCGGCACGCCCAGATAAGCCCTTACACCCAGATCCGCGATCGCGTGGTTGCTGTTTACGAGCTCATGCAGGTCGGCGTCATTCACTTCAAGTACTTCGGCCCGTTCCACCACGTGTTGGCAGAATGAGTGTGTCAAAGGCGTCTCGCCGCGATCGTCCCATGGTGCAGGCAAGCCGCAATGGCCCGCAAACACCTGACGGTCTTCATCGACAATGGAAATGATCGCAACGGGCACCTGCAACGCTACGCGCACATGCTCGGTCAGGTGATGGAACTGTTCGCGACCCGAACGATCGAGAAGTCCAGACCTTCTGATGGCCGATAATCTGTCGGACAATTGTTTTGGCATGCTCGGTCAATCAGCTTCAGACTGGACGTTGCGCCAGCTTGGGCTAGATATACTATTGCAGCGAACCTGCAACAGCTTGGCCATATCGACAACACGCTCAAGGTTTCCGTTACCCTCGACGATCCAGCCTGATTGCAGACCTTTTAGTCATGCAGCGCTCGGAGTGATGGGAGGCTCAGCTCCGCAGGCCCGGCGCTTCCTGTCCCGTGCGCTCCACATATTCGGTGTAGCCGCCGCCATAGAGATGCGGGCCTTCCGGCGTCAGCTCCAGCACGCGGTTGGAGAGCGCAGCCAGGAAATGGCGGTCGTGGCTGACGAACAGCATGGCGCCTTCGAACCGAGACAGTGCCTCGACAAGCATCTGTTTGGTGGCGATATCGAGGTGGTTGGTGGGTTCGTCGAGAACGAGGAAGTTCGGCGGATCGAACAGCATCTTGGCCATGACCAGACGCGCCTTTTCGCCACCCGACAGGACGCGGCACTTCTTATCGACTTCGTCGCCGGTTAAACCGAAGCAGCCGGCAAGAGCGCGCAGCGGCGCCTGCCCCGCCAGCGGAAACGAGTCCTCCAGAGACTGCAACACGGTGCGATCGCCTTCCAGCAGTTCCATCGCGTGCTGGGCGAAATAGCCCATCTTAACGCTCGGGCCACGCGTCACTGTACCGGCATCTGGCTCGGAAGCGCCTGCGATCAGCTTGAGCAGTGTCGACTTGCCAGCCCCGTTGACGCCCATGACGCACCAGCGCTCGCGACGGCGCACCTGAAAATCCAGCCCGTCATAGATCGTGCGCTCGCCGTAACGCTTGTGCACGCCTTTGACCGTGGCAACGTCCTCGCCGGAACGCGGTGCTGGCTGAAACTCGAAGCGCACCGTCTGCTGGCGCTTGGGCGGCTCGACGCGCTCGATCTTGTCGAGCTTCTTCACCCGGCTCTGCACCTGCGCTGCATGGCTGGCGCGCGCCTTGAAACGCTCGATGAAGGCCACTTCCTTGGCGAGCATCGCCTGCTGGCGCTCGAACTGCGCCTGTTGCTGCACCTCGGCTATGGCACGCTGTTGCCGGTAGAATTCGTAGTCGCCCGAATAGGACGTCAGCGCGCCGCCATCGATCTCGATGATCTTGCCGACGATGCGGTTCATGAACTCGCGATCATGCGAGGTCATCAGGATAGCGCCGTCGTACCCCTTTAAGAAGGTTTCGAGCCAGATGAGACTTTCGATGTCCAGATGGTTCGACGGCTCGTCGAGCAGCATGAGGTCGGGCCGCATCAGCAGGATCTTGGCCAGCGCCACGCGCATCTTCCAGCCACCGGACAGCTTGCCGACATCGCCGTCCATCATCTCCTGGCTGAAGCCGAGGCCGTCCAGCACTTCACGGGCGCGCCCGTCCAGCGCATAGCCGTCGAGTTCGTCATAGAGACCTTGAACCTCTCCGTAGCGGGTGATGATCTCGTCCATCTTGTCGGCTTGGGCAGGATCCGCCATGGCGGCTTCGAGCTCCGCCATCTCGGCTGCCAGCGCGCTGACCGGCCCAACGCCGTCCATCACCTCGGCCACCGCACTGCGCCCCGCCATGTCGCCGACATCCTGGCTGAAATAGCCGATCGTGACGCCCTTATCGACCGAGACCTGCCCCTCGTCCGGTAGTTCCTCGCCGGTCATCATGCGGAAAAGAGTCGTCTTGCCCGCACCATTCGGGCCGACGAGGCCGATCTTATCGCCGCGCTGAAGCGCCGCCGACGCCTCGATGAAGACGATCTGCTTGCCGTTCTGCTTGCCGATGCTTTCGAGGCGGATCATGCGGGACTTCCAGGTTGGCGCGAAGAGGACGCCGCCTCAAACCATCCCACCCGACGCCGCGCAAGGGGTCGTGGCGTCATATCGTCAGTTTTGCAGGAGCCCGAGCGCGCATCATTGTATGGGGAGATGTGATCGCTCGGCTTTGAGAAAGACGCACTGCAAAAGACGCGCAACAGTGTCCTCAGGGCGCCACGCCGTAGAGCCTTGATCGCAAAAAGAATGCTCCGGAAAGGCCGCGGAATCAGGCGCCTTGAGCGCCTGCTTCCTGGATCGCCGAAAGCTTCCACTCGCCACCGTTATTCCGAACGAATGTCCACAGCTCGATCGTCTCGGTCGGCTCGTCCACTCCGCCGGCCAGGGCGCCGGTGGCGCGGTCACGCAGGACGTCGATCGCCTCATAGCGGAAGGCGGCCGTGGCATAATCGTCTGCGCCCTCGTTCCACGCTTCGGCGATGTCAGCCTGCAGCAGTTGCACGCCGGTGACCTCGTTGCGCACGCCGCGCTTGGCATTATCGGCCAGTTCCTCGGAGAAATAGGAGACCATTTCCGGCGTCGAGAGGCGGCGAAGAGCGGCGTGATCCTCATCAGCAAAGGCGCGCTGTACCTCGCCCAGACGGCGCTCGAACATATCGAGGTCGGCCTGCTCGACGATGATGTCGGACGTCTGCGATGCCGCGGCTGTGGCGCCGCCTCCGATGCGGGGTAGCGTAAAGCCTGAAGACGATGTGGCCGGCGCCGACTGAGGTGCGGCATCGCGCCTGGACGGCTGTCCGAGGGCGGGGCCGCCGGCCGACGCTGGCGCCCGTCCACCGCCCGCGACAGCAGGCTGGCGGCGCGAACGGAAGAAAGCCATCGCCAGCCAGACCAGCGCGCCGATCAGGAGTAGTTGGATCAGGAAGCCGAGCGCACCTGCCATACCACCGAAGCCGTAGCCGAGCAGCATGCCGAACAGGCCGCCGATCAGGATGCCACGCATCAACCCGCCACCCAGACCGCTGAACATGCCTGGTCGCTGCTGCTGGCCGGTCGTTTGCTGTTGGCGCGGCGCGGTGCTTGGCGCAGGCGTCATGCTGCGCTCGACGGGGCCGGTCTGATTCGGGGCGGTTCGCGTGGGCGGTGCGGCCTGCTGAGTGCGGAAGCCGCGGCTACCGAAGCTGCCGCCACGACGCGCCTCGGCGAAGTCGACCGAGACAAGCGTCAAGGCGACAAAGGCTGCCGACAACAGAGCAAGAAATCGAAAGCGTCCAAAACGCATCATGGCAACCGTTCCTCCAGTTGCCCGCTGAGAAACAGTGCAAAGCGGGCCGATATCCAAACGGTCCGACATCGCGACACTTCGAAAAGTTCGCCAGAGGGGCCCGGTCCGCTGAACGGGATATGGCAACATCCTTCCCCCAATGCAAGGAGGCGAAACTTGGGATGCCGCACGTCAGTTGAACAACACGCTGCCGGTGTGTCGGCATTGGCCGGCCCGCCGAGAACAGAGACTTGGAGGAGATTCAATCCGGAGGATGGGCAGTTTTTCCTGATGACGATGCGAGCCAGCGGGCAGCGAAAATTACTCCGCCGAGAACGATGCCCAGCATCACGTCGTCGAGCATGACTCCAAAGCCACCGCCGAAGTCTTCCAGCCGGCTGAATGGCCAAGGCTTGAGACGATCCAACGCCAAGAACAGAAGCGCTGAAGATCCTATCAGCCATCCTTTGACGCCGGCTACGGCAAGAACCGCGAGGAAGCCGGCGACTTCATCGATGACGATCCTTCGATCGTCGGCAAGACCGCTTTCAGCCGCCCAACGTTCGGCGGCCCACCAACCTGCGAGCGTGACTATCAGCAACGCCCAACTCCAGTGAGGCCTTCCCAACTTGGGAAAGAAGAGCGCGACACCCACGATCGTGAACACGGCAAGACCGGCCCGCAGTGGCTCGACGAGTCCTGAGCCGCCCCACGTGGCCAGCCACATCAAGATTTGTTGGATATGGATGCCGTCCGGCATCGTGAGGAGGGTCAGGTGAAGTTCCCTTCGAGCTTATGTGCAAGTTATCGAGACCGACCGAACAGGACAGTTCGGGTCCTGTTCGCCAATCAGAAAGCTCACGTTTCCGTGATTGCCAGACCGAGTCACGCAGTTTCGATGTACAGCTTGGCAGGTCTATTAGCTTTACCCCACTGGGTCAGGAAGCCTTTTCAGTGCCGTACGGCTCGACACAAAGGGGGTTTCGCCAATGGATGTTCTCAGCCGCGCGGGGGATGCGCTTGCAACCGTGGAACAGACTCAGCGACGGCTCGTTCACACCCCGTTTGTACGCAGGGGATCGGACAGCTGATGGAAGCGCTTTTGCTGTTGCTGGTCGGGATCATCGTGATTCTCGCCATCATCGCCGCCAATGGCTACTTCGTGGCCCAGGAATTCGCCTACATGGCGGTCGATCGGACACGGCTGGCAGCACGGGCAGCCGAAGGCGATGCCGCCGCAAAGTGCGCGCTGGAAGTCACGAAGCGAACCAGCTTCATGCTGTCCGGAGCGCAGCTCGGAATCACCGTTACGGGCCTTCTGGTTGGTTATGTGGCCGAACCGCTTGTCGGACGCTCGCTCGGTGCCCTTCTCGGAGGCGTGGGTGTTCCGACTGAGGTGGGCGTTGCGGGCGGGACCATTGCAGCACTGGTTCTTGCAACGATCATCCAGATGATCTTCGGCGAGCTCTATCCCAAGAACCTGGCCATCGCGAACCCAGACCCCCTCGCCCGAAGCCTCGCCCGCTCCACGCTGATCTATCTCACCGTGTTCGGATGGCTGATCGGCTTTTTCGACAAATCCGCCAACCTATTCTTGCGCGCCCTGCGCATCGAGCCCGTGCACGACCTCGATGTCAGCGCCTCCGCTGAAGACCTGCCCCACATTATCGCGGACTCGCGAGACAGCGGCGACATCCCCGTTGAATTGTCTCTGATGATGGACCGCATCCTCGATTTTCCGCAACAGGACGTGGAACATGCAATGATTCCGCGTTCGCAGGTCGATTGGGTGCGGCCCGAGGCCACCTTGGACGACGTCCGCCAGCTCATGGCCGGAGCGCATACGCGGTATCCGGTCATCGACGATGAGGATGCGCCGGTCGGGTTTGTGCAGCTTGCTGATCTGCTGGGTCATATACAGCAATCGAATGGCGACACGGTCGTTTCGGATATCATGAGCCCTGTCACGGTCATCCCGACAGTGATGTCGCTTCCCGATGCGCTCAGTGCACTTCGCAACAACAACAGCCAGCTTGCGTGCGTCATCGACGAGTATGGCGGTTTCGCCGGCCTTTTGACCATCGAAGACATTGCGATGGAGATCGTCGGGGAGATCACCGACGAGCACGATGACGGCATCGGCGATGCGGTGATCTCGACCGGCGACAACACCTGGACAATGGACGGGGACGTCCATCTCGACGAGGTCGCTCGTGCAATAGGTTTCGATCTGCCGGAAACCGACGTCGAGACGGTTGCTGGGCTGGTGATCGAGGAGCGGGGATCGTTGCCAGCCGAGGGCGACATGGTCGAGATCCAATTGCCGACGGATACGTCAGAGCTCGCTGCGGGCCAGGTGGTCAGTCGGCGACTCGAGATCGATGTCCTGCGCGTGGAGCGCCATGTTCCGACGGAGGTGCGCGTGCGCCTTGTCGAGCAGGTGACTGAGGAGAACGATCAATGACCGACCCGTTGCTCGTCACGCTCGCCACGATCGCGCTGATTGCTCTGAGCGCCTTTTTTGTCATCATCGAGTTTGCGCTGCTCGGAGCACGCCGTCATCGACTGGAAGAGCGTGCGCTGTCGAGCAGATCAGCCCGGGCGGCACTGAGAGGCATGAATGATCTGACCTTGATGCTGGCCGGCGCGCAACTGGGCATCACCGTCTGCACGTTTGCGCTTGGTGCGATAACGAAGCCTGCCGTCGACGCCTGGCTCGGGCCGACCCTGATTTCAGTTGGCCTTCCCGAATGGGTCGCCGGCGGCGCAGCGTTCGCACTCTCCATGTTTTTCGTCACGTTCTTGCATCTCGTGGTGGGTGAGATGGCACCGAAATCATGGGCCATCGCCCATCCCGAAACATCCGTGATGGCGATCGGCGTTATCTCGCGCGCCTATATCTGGCCGTTGCGGCCACTTTTGTCCTGGGTGAACTATCTCGCCAACGGTCTGGTGCGCGCGAGCGGAGTGGAACCGGTGGAAAGCGCTGCCGTCGGAGGACAGGACAGCGCAACGATCAGGCAGTTGGTCGAACACTCGGCGAAAGTCGGAACGCTGGAGCCGCAACTACAGCGCCAACTCTCCGGTCTTATCAATCTCGGCACCATCCCGGTGAAAGAGCTGCTTTCTCCCGGCCCGACGACACACGTCCCACCGACGGCCACGGTCGCACAGATCCGCGCTGCCGCGCTCGATTCGGGACACATGCGGATCCTGGTTCTGGACGCCAGCGGCGGCCATCCGTGGGTCGTGCATGTGCGTGACACCCTCCTGCTTCAGGATGACGTTCAGGCCAAGGATTGCGCCCGGCCGGCCTTCAAGCTCGATGCGGACACGCCGGTCTATGAAGCGCTGACGAGGATGCGCGCCAAGAGCGTGCAGCTTGCGGTCGTCATGCAAGACAACGCCGTCAGCGGTGTCGTTTCGCTGGCCGACATCCTCAAGCATGTTCTCCCCGACGATGAGCGCTCCAAGAGCGCTGCGGCAGCCTGAGGTTAAAGGTTCTGCCTGCCGGTTTTTAGTTGGTTGTCCAGACGCGGATCGTGACCAGATACCAGCGTCCGGCATGGCTGGCTGCATGCTCCATGTGTCCGTTGGTCAGGCGCAACGGCACGAAAACCGGGCGCCACGGCATTCATAAAACCGTCATCCAACTGTCACCGCCGTGTAACGCCCGGATGGGAGACCCCAACCACCACAAGGGGTTTCACAGGGGATTTGAACTATGAAGATGTTCTACGCGGCGGCTGTTGCCGCAACCGCACTCGTTGGTACGACGCAGATGTCGGCTGCCCAGACCGCAGCAGACGTCTGCCCGGCGTCGCTGCGCATGGCTGACACCGGCATCGAAGGCATGGGTGGCCTGGCAGAGGCTTTCGGTCCGTTTGCCGAAAAATTTCAGGAGTTTTCGGGCGTCGAGCTTGAGATGTTTGGCCTTTCCAACCGTACGGCCGCAGGCACCGCCTTGCAGTTCGACGAAGTCGACCTGGTCTTCGCCGGCCCGTCGGAGTTCGTTCTCTTCGCCGAGCGCACGCCGGATATCGAAATTCTCTTCTCCATCAACCGCCCTCACTACGGCACGAGCTTCTTCGTCCCGGCGGACAGCGACGTGCAGTCGCTTGAGGACCTGCGCGGCAAGCGCGTTGCGCTCAAGGATGTCGGATCCACGTCCGGTCACATCTTCCCGAGCCAGATGCTCGTCTCCGCCGGTCTCGATCTCGACCGTGACCTCGAAATCGTGATGGCAGGCGACGCCCGCGTTGCGGCGTTGGTCAATGGCGACGTTGCAGCCATGGGCGGCGGAAACCGCGACATCGACGACGTGACGGCCTTCGATCCCGATTTCGAATACCGCGTCATCGCCAAGAGCGATGTCCTGCCCGGCGATCCGATCATCATGCGTGGAACGCTCGATGAGGCCTGCAAGACGGCGCTTCGCGAAGTGCTTTCTGCCAATGCCGATGCGCTTTGGACCGCCCTTATCGAGACGCCGCGCAACAACGACAAGTTTCTCGACAACGATGCCAGCCTGACCTTCGATATGACGGCTGCCGACTACGACATCGTCCGCGAAGCCTACGAAGCTGCCGGCATCGAGCTGAACTGATCCTCCGCGTTAAGGCACGGCAGCGCGCTGCTGGGCCTTTCTAAAACACCATCGAACGCGTCTTTGGGCTCCGGCTGCGGCCGGGCCCGAGGACGCGTCTCCGATTATTGGACATGACCATGGTTGCAGCGCTTGAAGTCGAAGGCTTGAAGAAGAGCTACGGAGACGTGACCGTTCTTCGCGGCGTCGATTTCACGCTGGCGCAGGGCGAAGGTGTCGTTCTGCTCGGCGCCAATGGCTGCGGCAAGTCCACGATGCTGCGCTGTCTCAACCGGCTGACACCTTTCGAATCCGGCAGCGTCCGGGTGCATGGCACGGACGTATCAACGGTCTCCGGCGTCAAGCTCAAGACCGTGCGCAGGGAACTCGGTTACGTCTTTCAGCAGTTCAATCTCGTCGGCAACGTATCTGTCTTCCAAAACGTGCTGTTTGGAGCGCTCGGACGTCCAGGCGGCGGACTGATCAATTCACTCTCGGCATTCGCGCCACAGGCCGAGCGCGACCGCGCGATGCACTGCTTGGAGCGCGTCGGCTTGGCTGACAAGGCGCCCTCTCGCGCCAGTGCGCTTTCAGGCGGCCAGCAGCAGCGCGTGGCCATTGCACGGATGTTGATGCAACGGCCGACGATCGTGATCGCCGATGAGCCGATCGCCAGTCTCGATCCAAAAGCCGGGCGCGAAGTGCTGGAACTCCTTTTTCGCATCGTTTCGGAAGAACGCCTGACGGTCCTCTGCACGCTGCACCAGCTCGACCTCGCCAGGGAGTTCGGCCGACGGATCATCGGCATGAAGGCCGGGCGCGTCGTGATCGACGCACCGACGGACACCATTCCCATGTCCGAACTTGAATCGCTCTACCGGACGGATGTGGCGACCAGCGCACCCTCAGCCGTCCGGCAGGCAGCGGAATAGGATCAAGGGCATGACGACGACCGACCTGCACACCAGTGCTTCCGACATCCGGCCCGCAGCGCCGCCGCGCTTTCAGCGGCCGTCAGCTTTTGCATTCGTCGTCGTGATCGCTTTTGCGGCGTTCTTCATTCAAGGGGTTCTGCTGGCCGGGATCACACCGGAGCGCCTGATGCGCGGTGTCGTCAATCTCGGCCGCTTCATCGCGCTGTCGATGCCGCCGGATTTCACGAAGCTCGATGTGATCGCCTATGCGATGCTTGAAACGCTGAACATGGCGATCGTGGGCGTCGCCGTCGGTGTCGTTCTCAGTGTGCCTTTCGCTCTTCTGGCATCATCGAACACGACGCCTCACCGGCTGGTGCGGCCGGTGACGCAACTGGTGATCGCCACGATGCGCACGATCCCGGATCTGATCTGGGCGCTGATCTTCGTTGTGGCCGTGGGTCTTGGACCGCTCGCAGGTATCCTGGCGATCGTGGTCGACACGATCGGGTTCTGCGCACGCTTCTTCTCGGAGCGGATCGAAGAGGTGCGTCCGGGACCTTCGGAAGCGCTGACGGCAACGGGCGGTGGCCGCCTGTCCGTCATCTTCGGTGCCATCGTGCCGGAAACGCTGGCATCTATGACCGGCACAAGCCTTTATGCGGTTGAGAAAGCCATCCGTTCGGCCGTCACGCTCGGCCTCGTCGGCGCAGGCGGCATCGGGGTCGAGCTGTCCTCGTCCATGCGGCTTTTCAACTTCGATGAGGCAGCAGCAATCATCATCGTCATACTGGTCGTCGTGGTGGGCTTCGAGCAAATTTCCGCGGTGATCCGACGCCGCGTGATCTAGTTCGCGCCGAACAAGCGCGTCGAGCGCTCGATAGACTTGAAACGACCCGCCTGAAATCGCTCGCAAGTCGAACTGACACTCGGCTGGCCGACAGCCAATCAACATGACCTAGCCTAACTCTGTCGACGCGTGGGCGCTTGTACGGCGCGATGCGAAGCGGCGGCTTGATGCCGCCACAAGCCCGGCTCACGCCGCGATATGTGATAACATTACTTTTCCATTGACGAATGTAATATCGTTACGTAAATGGCTATCAGGGTGCCGACGGACCGGCTTGTCCATGCGGCGGCCGTCTTTGCCTTCGGCTGGTGGGATGACGGGCGATGGTTCTGTGCTTGCCTCATTCAAAGACTTCGACGCTCGGACGGCCCCGAAACCATCCATCCGTTCAATCGCAAGGAGACAATAATGCTACGATCGATCGCCTACGCATCCGGGGTCGCACTGATCTTGACGACCGGCGCTCTGGCGCAAGACGAAGGGCATGATACCGGCGATGTCACCTTTTACCGCGTGTTTGTCGGCGATCATTCCGCCCCTAGGGTCACCGCATTTGATTTGAGCAAGGCGGACAACCGCTGGACGTTCGAGACCACAGGTCAGGCCAAACTCTACGGAGCGGACGACGGAGCAGCCGTCGTTGCAGTCCAGTCGGATGATGACGCAGTCCACTTTATAAGGAGCGGTATCTCGCTCCATTCCCACGGGGAGCATTCCGACATTGAAATCGCGGATCCCGTCGCCGTCGAAGCGACCCTGACCGGCCCCCGCCCCTTTCACGTAATCGATCATGACGGCAAGATCGTCATCAATTTCGACCGGGGCGGCTTCGCCGAAATCATCGACGCGCATGAATTGTCCCAGGGCGAGCTGGAAACCACTCGCATTACACAGGCGCGTGCTCACCACGGATTCGTCGCTCCAGTGGGTCGAGACTGGGTGACGACTGTTGCCTCGGACGCCCCCGGCGAAGGGGATGCGGCGCCTGCGCGTATCGGCCTTCAGCAGGTCGACGAGGATGGCACTGCCATCGGCGACGTCGCCACCTGCACGGCAATTCATGGCGAGGCCTTCTCAGGCGAGTACTTGGCCGCAGGGTGCGATGAAGGCATTCTGACGGTAACGGCAAGTGCGGCCGGGCCTGTATTCGAGATGCTTGCGTATCCGGAAGACCTGCCGGCAGGTGAGAGCACCGGGACGCTTCTCGGCGCCAGGAGCATGCAAGCCTTTCTCGGCAATTACGGCGCCGATGGGCTTGTCGTCGTCGATCCCGCCGATGAACCGCATTTCCGGTACGTCGAGCTGCCCTTCCGCCGAATCGATTTCGTGCTCGATCCTGTGAATGTCCGATATGGCTACGTTCTGACGGAAGATGGGACGCTGCATCAGATCGACGTTCTGGATGCCAGCATCTCCAACAGCGCACGGATCACATCGCCTTACTCCATGGACGGCCACTGGAACGATCCGCGGCCGCGCCTGGCAATGGCAGGCGACGAGATCGTGATGACGGACCCGAACGAGGGTCTGGTTCGCCGCATCGCGAAGGACACGCTTGATGAGATCGAAACAGTCGCTGTCGAGGGCACGCCCTACAACATTGTTATCGTCGGTGGCAGCGGCGTCGTTCACGATGAGGATGGCGACGAAGCGCGCGATACATCCGGACACGAGAACCACAGCCACGATTGAGGGCTGCTCCATTTGCGCTCGGTCAATAGGCCGGGCGCTCCGGCTGTATTGAGCTGCTCACAGCACAGAGTGGCTCGTCATTTCCTGGATGAAAGAATTTCAAAATGCCCAATCCTCACACACCCGCAGCAGAGAGCTTTTTCAGCAGCGAGCTGGCACGCCGCTATGATGAGCGTAACAGCGAGCTCGGCGAACTCAGCGCCGGTATGCATTTTGCCATTCGGCTGGTTCTGGACGACCTGCCATCCGACGCGCGCATTCTCTGTATCGGAGTCGGAACCGGCGCGGAAATACTGTCGCTGGCTCGATCTCACGCGGATTGGCGCTTTGTCGGTGTCGATCCATCGGCCGAAATGCTCGCGGTGTGCCGCGAGAAGCTGACGAGTGCCGGCCTGCTCGACCGGTGCGAACTGATCACCGGATACATCGATGACGTGCCGGCCGATAAGGGGTTCGACGCCATCGTCACGGTCATGGTCGCGCATTTCATATCTCGCGATGATCGACCGAACTTCTATCGAAACGTCTATGACCGCCTCAGGAGCAGTGGGTATTTTGTCAGCACGGAAATCAGTGCCGATCTGGAAGCAGCTGACTTCCCGCCCATGCTGAGGGACTGGGCGCGAATACAGGCATTGATGGGTGCCACTCCGGAAGCCCTGCGCAATTTGCCCATGATCCTCCGCAACGAACTCAGCCTGTTGTCGCCCGAAGCGACCGAGCAGCTTCTTCAAGAAACAGGCTTCAATCCACCCATCCAATTCTTTCAGACGTTTCTTGTCCACGGCTGGTACTCAACCAAATGACGGACCCTGTTGATCGACATGATCGATATGCTGCGCGATCGCGGCTCTCAGGAAGTTCATGAACGCTTCGGCTCTATCGATTGCATCGGCTTCGTCCCATCCCGTTGGCGTCGGACCGATCGTGATCAAGAGTGTCTCTGTTTCAGCATTGTGCACGCGGGACGATTGAGTTACCGCTGTCGGTGTCGGTTTCCGAAAGGAAATAACAGGGAATTCGCAGGCGACCTCGGTCGTCAAACGAAACTGCCCCCGCAACTGTAGGCGGCGAGTACTCCCCCAAAAATCCACTGGATCGGTTGATCTGGGAAGGAAGGGGTGTGCAGCGACCCGTCAGTCAGGAGACCTACCGACACGCTTGAACGTTAACGCCGGCGGGGTGTCCGGAGGGGAAGTCGTGTGTTTGCAGCCACAGGCCGATTGCGCCGAGCCAACTTTCAATCACATCGTCCTCAGCCGGATTCCCGTCTCTTCAACACAGATCGGGGTCGATCCAAATGAACAACGTTTCTCTCGCCGTGGCGGTCATTTCCGTCGCGATCCTTTCGGCGTCCATATCAGCAAACGCGACGGACTATCCGCTGCAGATCGAAAACTGCGGGCATACACTCACTTTCGATGAAGCACCCAAACGCTCGGTCGCCGTCGGCCAGTCCGCCACCGAAATGCTCTACGCGCTTGGCCTCGCCGAAACCGTTCAGGGAACTTCGGTCTGGTTCAATGACATCAGCGGCGAATTTGCTGAGACAGACGCGAAAATTCCAAGACTTGCGGACAATGAGCCCAGTTTCGAAAGCGTCTTATCCACGCAACCGGAACTCGTTGTGGCGCAGTTTTCAAGCCAGGTCGGCGAGCAAGGCGGCGTCGCCACGCGCGAACAGTTTCACGAGCTGGGCGTTGAGACCTACGTGATGCCGGCTGACTGCGTCGGAAAGGATAACTCTGTTGGCGACGGTGTAAGAAGCGACAGTTTCGATGTCGAGACCGTCTATGAAGCGATCGCCGAACTGGCCACGATCTTCGATATCGAAGATCGTGGAGAAACTCTGACCGCTGAACTGAAGCAGCGCCAGGAAGCTGCCACCGCCCGCGCAGAGCAACTCGGACTTGGCGATGTCAGTGGCGTATTCTGGTTCTCCAGCGTCGAGGCAGGTTCCGATCCCTTCGTGGCCGGGCAACGCGGCATCCCTGCCTCCATGATGGCGACGCTCGGAATGACGAACGTTGTGGAATCGAAGGAGGAATGGCCCACGGTCGGCTGGGAGACGATCGCTCGCGCTGACCCAGATGTCATCATGATCGCCCGCATGGACAGGCGGCGTTACGCGGCGGATGATTTCGAAAGCAAGCTCGAGTTCCTGAAATCGGATCCTGTCACGAGCCAGATGACCGCGGTCAAGAACGATCGGATCATCATCGTCGACGCCCATGCCGTCCATGCATCGGTCCGCATGTTCGAAGGCTTGGAAGCGATGGCGGATGGCCTCGAAAACGCAGGTCTCGCGCAATGAGGCTTCTGGCGGCCGGCGGGCGACGTTCATGGAGCGGCGGCAGCATTGCTCTGCTGACTTCGGGGGCGATCGTGCTGATGCTGGCCGCCATCCTGGCCGGGACGGCTATCGGGGAAACGCCCATCTCGCTTGGCAGCGTTTTCGCCACCCTGGCCAATCGCCTGGCTGGCGGAGGCTATGCCGTGCCGCCGATCGACGAGGGCATCATCTGGAACTACCGGCTGACGCGTGCGATCGTGGCGCTCTGTTGTGGCGCGGCGCTCGCCGTTTCGGGTCTCGTGCTGCAGAGCCTTCTGCGCAACGCGCTTGCCGATCCTTACATCCTGGGTATTTCCGCCGGCGCATCCACAGGCGCCGTGGGGGTTATGGTCGCTGGCCTGGGGGCAGGCCTCATCTCCATCTCGCTTGGCGCCTTCATGGGCGCCATTCTCGCCTTCGCTTTCGTAGCAATCCTGGCCCAGGCCGCGGGTGGCGGCGCTGCACAACGAGCCACCGGCTTGATCATCTTGGCGGGCGTCGCGGGCTCTCAGCTTTTCAACGCGATCACCTCATTCGTCATCGCGCATTCCGCAAGCGCAGAGCAGGTCCGCGGCATCACGTTTTGGCTGCTCGGCAATTTGAGTTCGGTGCGTTGGCCGGACGTCCAGCTGGCATTTCCAGTGGCGCTCTTTGGGATACTCTTCTGCTGCTGGCACCGCCGCGCCCTCGATGCATTCGCATTCGGCTCGGAATCGGCGGCCTCGCTCGGCGTACCGGTACGCCGCATTCAGATCATGCTGGTTGGCACCGTGGCTCTCATGACGGCGACGATGGTGAGCATCGTTGGATCGATCGGCTTTGTCGGCCTTGTCATCCCACACGCCGCCCGTTTTCTCGTCGGGGTTCGGCACGGACGCCTCTTGCCGGTTTCGGCAATTACCGGCGGGCTGTTCCTGGTGCTGGCAGACATCGTTTCAAGGGTGATCGTGCCCGGCCAGGTTCTGCCGATCGGGGTGGTCACCGCGCTTGTGGGAGCGCCGGCCTTCGCCATCATCCTTGTCCGGTCGCGGAGATCGGCATGATGCATTCGGCACGTGAGCTTTGGTGGCGCATTCGTGCCACCCGGATTGTTTCGGACATCGATCTCGACATCGTTCCTGGTGAGACCCTGGGTCTGGTCGGTCCGAACGGTTCGGGCAAGTCCACATTGCTGCGATTGCTGGCCGGCATGCTCGTGCCGTCACACGGAACGATCGAACTCGATGGCAAGCCGCTCAAATCCTATTCGCGGCGCGAGATTGCCCAGAAGGTCGCATTCGTCGAACAGATGGCCGACACATCCGAACGCATGACCGCCCGCGACGCGGTGGAACTGGGCCGGACGCCATGGCTATCGGCCCTGCAAAGCTGGTCGGGAGCAGACGATCTCGTCGTCGAGCGTTCCTTGAGTCAGGTCGGCATGCAGGAATTGTCCGACCGTGAATGGCAAACTCTTTCGGGTGGCGAAAGACAGCGGCTTCATATCGCACGTGCTCTCGCGCAACAGCCGAGCCTTCTTCTGCTCGACGAACCCACGAACCATCTGGACATCGAGCACCAGCTTGGCATCCTTCGGCTGATGAAGCAGCTCGCTGTCACAAGCATCATCGCGATGCACGACCTCAATCAGGCAATGGGCTGCGACCGCATCTGTGTTCTGCAAGGCGGTGCACGCGCCGCGCTCGGCCGCCCGCGTGACGTCCTGACACCTGAATTGATCCGAGAGGTCTTTCGGGTGGATGTGCGCTTCATCGAAGATCCACACGATCGACAGATCACGATGAGATTTTCGCCCCTCGCCACCGACAACCAACGCTTCATCAGCATGCCCGCGTAGGACGACACCTATGGAAACCGTGAACGACGCCGTAAGCAGATACTGGACCCGCGTCGCCGACGCATTCGACGGACGCGCCTCGCATGTGCGCCATCATGAAGTGTGGAAGCGCGTTGTTGCGGAGGCACTTGGAAACCGAACCGGGCTGAGGATGCTTGACTTGGGAACCGGGACAGGCGCCTGCGCCATCATCGCTGCCGAGCTTGGTCACCGGGTAACGGCGATCGATGGTTCCGAAGGAATGCTCAACGTTGCCCGAAGGGAGGCCGAAAGCCGATCTGTGGACATAGCATTTGTCCATGCGCAGATCGAGGAGGCCGAGATTGAGCCTGGCTCATTCGACGCTGTCACCCTCCGCAATGTTCTTTGGACAGTCGCGGATCCCGAGAAGGTGCTCTCGATCGCCCGCCACGGATTGTGCGCCGGCGGAACTCTCTTCGTGACCGACGCCGACTGGGCGCAGGCCACCAACCGCGCCGACTACGATGCCCGGACGGCGAGCAGGCTGCCACGACATGCCGGGATCAAGCTGGACGAAATAAGCGCCATGCTGCATGCAGCCGGCTTCAGTGAGATTCGCGATTTTTCGGCGCAGTTCGAAGAGCCTCCATACCAGGCCATGGGATCGCCGCCCTTCTTTGCGATCTCAGCCGTGCGTTCGTAGACGTCGGTCCAAGCACCCCGCTCTTCCATCGGCAATCATGCCCCACGCTCTAACCGTGGATACCTTGGATGCACGGCTGTCAGAGCCGTGCGACCTTCGGCATCGCGATATTGCGATCGTTGTACGCATCGAGGCTCCGGCTGTTTATGCGCCGTTTATGCCGAAGGGTCTGATCACGCATCGCCCATTGATGGCACGCGGCAATAGACAGGACGCTCCTGCAACACTGGAGCGTCCCATGCTCGACCTTCTCTACCTCGCACTTGCTGGCGGCTTTTTCCTCGCCGCGGCGGCCTCCGTACGCCTGCTCGAACGTCTCTGAGGCCCGGTATGACCTTGGACCTCATTATCGGCGGCGCCGTTGCCATTCTTCTTCTCGTCTATCTGGTCTACGCGCTCGCCCGGCCGGAACGGTTCTGAGCGAAGACAGGACATCTCTCATGACACCCGACCTCCTTCAATTCGCGCTCTATGCCGCGATACTGACATCGCTCGCTTGGCCTCTGGGCCTCTACATTGCCCGTCTTTACGAAGGCCGAGCGACATTCTTGTCGCCGGTACTCGCTCCACTTGAGCGCGGCTTCTACGCCATCGCGGGCATCAAGGCAGACCAGGGCCAGCATTGGACTCGCTATGCCCTTGCCGTCCTGGCTTTCAGCCTCGGCTCCTTCGCGGTTCTCTACGCGATGCTGCGCATGCAGCACCTGCTGCCTTTCAATCCGCAGGGTTTTGGGCCGCTGTCGCCCGACCTCGCCTTCAACACGGCCGTCTCCTTCATCACGAACACCAATTGGCAGGCCTATGGCGGCGAGACGACCATGTCGTACTTCAGCCAGATGGTTGGACTTGCGGTGCAGAACTTCGTGTCGGCGGGTGTTGGCATGGCCGTTTGCGCGGCGATCATCCGCGGCTTCTTCGCCCGTGAGCAGAAGACGCTCGGCAATTTCTGGGTCGATCTGACCCGCAGCGTCTTGTACGTGCTCCTGCCGCTGTCGATCCTCATGACGCTGTTCCTCGTCTGGCAGGGTGTGCCGCAGAATTTCATGGCCTCCGTTTCAGTGTCGACGCTGGAAGGTGCGCAGCAGACGATAGCGCAAGGGCCAGCCGCCTCGCAGATCGCGATCAAGCAACTGGGTACCAATGGCGGCGGCTTTTGGAATGCCAACTCGGCGGTTCCCTATGAGAACCCGACCCCGTTCTCCAATTTTGTGGAGATGATCGCGGTCCTGCTCATCCCGGCCGCCTTCTGTTTCATGTTCGGCCGCATGGTGCGCGACATGCGCCAGGGCATCGCGATCTTTGCGGCGATGGGCATCCTCTTCATCGGGGCTCTTGCGCTCACCTACAGCTCTGAAATTGCCGGCAATCCGGCCTTTACGTCGCTGCCGGTGGACCAGGCGGCCGGGAACATGGAAGGCAAGGAGGTTCGCTTCGGCGTAGGTAACTCCGCGCTCTGGGCAACGGCAACGACCGCAGCCTCGAACGGCTCCGTGAATTCCATGCACGACAGCTTCATGCCACTCGGTGCCCTGGCGCCTATGCTGCTGATGCAGGTGGGCGAAGTCGTGTTCGGAGGTGTCGGTTCCGGCCTCTACGGCATGCTGTCCTTCGTGGTGCTGACCGTCTTCCTTGCTGGCCTGATGGTCGGCCGAACGCCGGAATATCTCGGCAAGAAGATCGAAGCGCGCGAGGTGAAGCTCTCGGTCATCGCTTTTCTGGTGATGCCGGTCGGCGTGCTCGGACTTGGTGCGCTCGCGGCCGTGCTGCCGATTGCCCTGTCGTCGGTGCAGGATACGGGTCCGCACGGACTGTCGGAGATCCTTTACGCCTACTCGTCCGCAACCGGAAACAACGGCTCTGCATTTGCCGGCTTCGGCGCCAACGTGCCCTATCACAACACGATGCAGGGCATCGCGATGCTGCTCGGCCGCTTCTTCTACATCGTGCCGATGCTGGCAGTTGCAGGCTCGCTGGCCGCCAAGAAATCCGCGTCGGCGTCGAGCGGCACCTTCCCGACGCATGGCCCGCTTTTCGTCACCCTGCTCGTCGCCGTGATCCTGATCCTCGGCGGGCTGACCTTCTTCCCGGCGCTGGCGCTGGGGCCGATTGCCGAGAACGTCTCGATGCTCGCCGGCGAAACCTTCTGAGGCATTCTTATGCGCAACAAACAGGACACTTCCGTTCTTGACTGGCAGATAGCGCGGCCCGCGTTTCGAGCCGCACTCGCCAAACTCGACCCACGGATCATGGCCAGGAACCCGGTGATGTTCGTCACCGAAGTGGTCGCGGCTCTCTCGACGCTCATCTTCCTTCGCGATCTCGTCACCGCCGGCCAAAGCCTTGCCGTCACCGGCCAGATCGCAGCCTGGTTGTGGTTCACGGTCTATTTTGCAAATTTCGCAGAGGCCGTCGCTGAAGGCCGAGGCAAAGCGCGGGCGGACAGCCTTCGCGGCACGCAGAGCGAAACGCCGGCGAAGAAGCTTGCCACAATCGATGCGGCCGATCACGTGGCCGTCTCGAGCCACGGATTGAAGCCGGGCGACTTCGTGCTGGTCGAAGTCAACGACATCGTGCCCGCCGACGGCGAGATCGTCGAGGGCATCGCCTCGGTCGACGAAAGCGCCATTACCGGCGAGTCGGCACCGGTTATCCGCGAGGCCGGAGGCGACCGGTCAGCCGTCACCGGCGGCACGCGTGTGGTTTCCGACTGGATCAAGGTTCGCGTCACGGCCAAGCCGGGCGAGAGCTTCCTCGACAGGATGATTGCGATGGTCGAAGGCGCGCAGCGCCAGAAGACACCGAACGAAATCGCGCTCAACATCCTGCTTGCCGGCATGACGATCATCTTCCTGATCGTCGTGGTCACTCTGCAGCCTTTTACCGCTTATTCTGGAACGCTGATCCCGGTCGTGTTCCTCGTAGCGCTGCTCGTCACGCTCATCCCGACAACGATCGGTGGGCTTCTCTCGGCGATCGGCATTGCCGGCATGGACCGGCTGGTGAAGGCGAACGTGATCGCCAAGTCCGGACGCGCGGTTGAAGCGGCCGGCGACGTGGATGTCCTGCTCCTGGACAAGACCGGTACGATCACGTTCGGTGCCCGCATGGCGGATGCCTTCGAGCCGCTGCCGGGCGTGAGCGCAAAAGACCTCGCCGAAGCGGCACTGCTTGCTTCGCTCTCTGACGAAACGCCTGAAGGCCGCTCCATCGTCGACTTCGCACGCAGTCAACTTGGCCGCGATGTTCAAGGGACAGAACAAGTTGCGGAAGCAATTGAATTTTCCGCGAACACGCGCGTATCGGGCGCCGATCTGGTTGACGGTACAGAGCTTCGAAAGGGCGCGGCGGATTCGATCCTTGCTTGGTCAGGCATGGCCGCCACGCCGGAACTGCGCACCATCGTCGAGCGTATCGCAAAATCGGGCGGCACGCCGCTGCTCGTCGGCCGAGACAAGCGGGTTCTCGGCGTTGTTCACCTCAAGGACATCGTGAAGCCCGGTATCCGCGAGCGCTTCGCGGAACTGCGTCGAATGGGCGTGCGCACCGTCATGATCACCGGCGATAACCCGCTGACAGCTGCAGCCATCGCTGCCGAAGCCGGAGTCGACGACTTCCTCGCCGAAGCCACACCCGAGCGAAAGCTGGAACTGATCCGCAAGGAGCAGGCCGAAGGCAAGCTTGTCGCGATGTGCGGCGATGGCTCGAACGATGCGCCGGCGCTTGCCCAGGCGGATGTGGGCGTGGCCATGAACACGGGAACGCCGGCCGCCAAGGAGGCGGGCAACCTCATCGATCTCGATTCCGATCCCACCAAGCTCATCGAGATCGTGCTCGTCGGAAAGCAGCTGCTGATTTCT
This sequence comes from Rhizobium sp. EC-SD404, assembly GCF_902498825.1. Classification (NCBI taxonomy): domain Bacteria; kingdom Pseudomonadati; phylum Pseudomonadota; class Alphaproteobacteria; order Hyphomicrobiales; family Rhizobiaceae; genus Rhizobium; species Rhizobium sp. EC-SD404. The sequence goes on along the minus strand of NZ_LR701459.1, from coordinate 1,390,181 downwards.
AGAGGTTCGCTGACCACCTTTTCGGTCGCCAACGACGTGGCGAAGTACTTCGCCATTCTTCCCGCCTTGTTCGTGACCGCTTATCCGGCGCTCGACGCCCTCAACGTCATGCAGCTTGAGAGCCCCGCCAGCGCGATTCTTTCGGCCGTCATCTTCAACGCGCTGATCATCATCGCCCTGATCCCGCTTGCCTTGAGAGGGGTCGCCTACAAGCCCGCGACGGCGGCCAGCCTGCTGCGCCGCAATCTCCTGATCTATGGCCTGGGCGGCCTGATCGTTCCTTTCGTCGGCATCAAGGCGATCGATATGATTGTCAACGCCGTCGGCATCGTGTGAGGTAATCCAATGTTTTCGGAAATCAGACCCGCTATCTCGATGATCGCGCTGTTCACCGTTCTGACCGGCGTCGCCTACCCACTGGCTATGACCGGAGCGGCACAGGCGCTCTTTCCGACACAGGCAAACGGCAGCCTGATCGAAAAGGACGGTGTGGTGATCGGATCGACGCTCGTCGGTCAGTCCTTTACCGGCCCGGCTTACTTCCACGGCCGACCCTCCGCTGCGGGCAGCGACGGGTACGATGCGTCTTCCACCGGCGGCAGCAATCTCGGACCGACATCTCGGGTGCTCGTCGAGCGCGTGACTGCAGACGCATCCCGTCTCAGCGCCGAAAACGGTGCCACGCGCGTGCCGATCGATCTCGTCACCGCGTCAGGATCCGGACTCGATCCGCATGTCTCGCCAGCGGCGGCGATGGTGCAGGTCGACCGCGTCGCAGCTGCACGCGGAGCCGATCCCGCCATGATCCGGGATGTCGTTTACGCTGTCATCGAGGGCCGCACGTTCGGGTTGCTTGGCGAGCCCCGCGTCAACGTGCTGGCGCTCAATCTCGCACTCGAAGAACGCTTCGGGCAGCCACAAAGCGAGTGACCGTGAACAAGGACAGCCGCCCAGAGCCCGAAGCCCTGCTTGCGGAAGCGAGGAAGGAAGGGCGTGGGCGGCTGAAGATCTTTCTGGGCGCGGCCCCCGGTGTCGGCAAAACCTATGCCATGCTGGAGGCGGCCCAGAGGCGCAAGTCGGAAGGCGTGGACGTCGTGGTCGGCGTCGTCGAGACCCATCGTCGCGCCGAAACCGAGCAGCTCGTCGCCGGTCTCGACGTCCTGCCGCGTACTGAAATCGCCTATGGCGGCCGACCACTGGCCGAGATGGATCTGGACGGCCTGCTTGCCCGGCGCCCGCGCCTTGCTCTGGTCGACGAACTGGCCCACACGAATGTGCCGGGCAGCCGTCACGCCAAGCGCTGGCAAGACGTCGAAGAACTCCTTGATGCCGGCATCGATGTCTATTCGACATTGAACATCCAACATCTCGAAAGTCTCAACGACGTCGTCGCCCGCATTGTGCGCGTCAAGGTGCGTGAAACGGTGCCGGACAAGGTCCTGGAACTCGCCGACGAGATCGAGCTCGTCGATCTCCCACCCGAAGAACTGATCGAGCGGCTGCGCCAAGGAAAGGTCTATGTGCCGGAGCAGATCGCCCGGGCCATCCAGAACTTCTTTTCCAAAGGCAATCTGACTGCGCTGCGCGAACTCGCCATGCGGGTGGCGGCCGACCGCGTCGACGCGCAAATGGCTGCGCATATGCGCAGCCATGCCATTGCCGGCCCATGGCCCGCGCAGGACCGCGTCCTCGTTTGCGTCAACGAGGCACCGGTGTCCAAAGCGCTCGTACGTGCTGCCAAACGCATGGCGGAGCGTTCGCGCACGGACTGGATCGCCGCGAGCGTCGTGACGCCGCAATCGGAGCACCTGCCGGATGCGGCCAAAGACGCGATCGCCGAGACCTTGCGGCTGGCCGAAACGCTTGGGGCCGACATCGCGACCATCCATTCAGAGAGCCACGTCGCGGATGAAATCCTGGCATTCGCCCGCAGCCGCAACGTGTCGCGGATCGTCATCGGTCGGCCGCGACCTCGGCGCTTCACGGCTTGGTTCACGCGCGAGACGGTCGCCGAGGAGATCATCCGCAAGGCCGACGATTTCGAAGTGACTATCATCTCCGCCGATCCCGGCGAGGCACGGAAGGCCGTCATTCGCGGCAAGGTGCTTGTTTCGGAGCGCGATCCGAAAGCCTATCTCTGGTCGGCACTCTCCGTGATTGCGGCCACTGCCGTCGCGATCTTCGTCAACCGCCTGTTTCCGGTCGAGAGCCTTTCGCTTTTCTTTCTCGTCGCGGTTCTGGGCGTTGCAGCGCGATTTGGATTGTGGCCCTCCATCTTCGCCAGCGGTCTCGCATTCCTGAGCTACAACTTCTTTTTGACCGAGCCCTTCTTCACCTTCGAGATCGCCAATCAGGATCTCGTTCTGACGCTCTTCCTTTTCCTTCTCGTTGCGATCGTCACGGGCAATCTGGCAGCGCGGCTCCGCGACCAGGCTCGAACGCAGCGCGCCATTGCAAAACGCACTGCCAACCTGTTCGATTTCTCCCGCAAGGTCGCGAGCGTTGCCTCGCTGGACGACGTGGTGTGGGCCGCCGTCACGCATGTCGCTTCGACCATGCAGTGTTCCTCGATGATCCTGATGCCGGACGCATCGGGACAACTGGCCATCGTGGGCGGCATGCCGCCGGAAGACCGGCTCGAGGCGCGCGACCGCGGGGCAGCGGAGTGGGCTTGGGACAAGCGAGAGCCGGCCGGTTGGTCCTCGCCTACCCTGCCGTCAGCCACGTGGCTGTTCCTTCCCATGAAGAGCGCGGACCGTGTGCATGGGCTGCTGGCCGTGCAGTTCGGCACCCGTCAATACATCACGACCGAGGAACGCCGGTTGCTTGACTCGCTCGTCGACCAGGTGGGTCTCGCCATAGAACGCACGAAGCTCGCCTCGGACATGGAGCAATCCCGCCTTTTGGCGGAGACGGAGAGCCTGCGTGCGGCACTGCTGTCGTCTGTCAGCCACGATCTCAGGACGCCGCTCGTATCGATCATCGGTGCGGCCACCTCCCTCGTCGACGCGGACGAAGCACTCGGCGTGGCGGGAAGGCATGCGATGGCCGAAACCATCCGCGACGAGGGAGAGCGCCTCAATCGCTACGTCCAGAACCTTCTCGACATGACCCGGCTCGGCTACGGTGCGCTCAAGGTGGCGCGACAGCCAGTCGATTTGCGCGAAGTGATCGGCCGGGCGCTCCGGTGTCTGGAAAGCGATCTGGCCGGACATCGTGTCGTTCGCACTCTGCCGGCATCGCTGCCCGACGTGTCCGGCGATGCAGTCCTCCTGGAGCAGGTGGTGATGAACATTCTCGACAACGCTTCCAAATACGCGCCGCCGGGCTCGCAGGTTACATTGTCCGCCGAAGCGACTGCCGAGTTCGTATCGGTTGCCATCGCCGACGAAGGACCGGGCATCCCCGAAGCCGATCGCGCGCACGTGTTCGACATGTTCTTCCGCGTGCGGGCTGGTGACGGCCAACCGGGCGGTACCGGCCTTGGGCTCGCCATCGCCAAAGGGATCATCGAGGCGCATGGCGGGTCGATCCGCACGGAGCCGGCCAAGGCGGACGGCACTGGAACACGGATGGTCCTGACCTTGCCTACGATCTCGAAGGCACCCGAGGACACGACATGATGACCGGGCGGATTCTTCTGATCGAGGACGACCCCGGGATTCGGAAGTTCCTGCGGGTCGCACTCGAAGCGCAGGGATTTGTCCTGGAGGAAGAAGCCTCGGGCAAAAGCGGTGTCGCCCGGGCAGCGACCGCGCACCCCGATCTCGTTGTCCTCGATCTCGGTCTGCCGGACATGGACGGAAAAGCCGTGATCGCACGCATCCGCGAGTGGTCTGACGTGCCGATATTGATCCTCTCGGTCCGCCAGGCAGAGGAAGAAAAGGTGGCTGCGCTCGACGCCGGCGCCAACGATTACGTCGTGAAGCCATTCGGCATCGCCGAACTCTTGGCGCGCGTGCGGGCGCTGCTTCGCACCAGCGGCTCGGGAACGGTGCCTGAACCCCAGATCGTACGAGGCGATTTGCGCATCGATCTCGCCCGCCATGAGGTCACGCTTGCCGAAGAGCCGATCAAACTGACGCGCAAGGAGTTCGACCTTCTCGCCTTGCTCGCGCGCAACGCCGGCCGCATCGTCACCCACCGTCAATTGCTCGCCGATGTTTGGGGGCCGGCCCACGAGCACGACCTTCAATATCTGCGCGTCTTTGTCGGCCGCCTCCGTGCCAAGCTCGGTGACGACCCCTCCGCACCCCGGTTCCTACTGAACGAGCCGGGTGTCGGATACCGCTTTCTGGATTAGATCGGCAGCCAGAAGGTCGGAACCTTGGCTCTGCCGGAAGTAAAGCCGGGTGGTGCCATTCTCAGTCGACGACAAATTCCGCTGCCTTCAAGCCCTCGCAAACATCGGACGATCGAAGCCTCAATTGAAGAATATTCAATATATAACTTCCTGAGTGATCCTAAATTCCAATTTTGCCCATAATTCGAGCTTGCAAAACCACTTAATCCTGTTCAAATTTGAAGCGCTTCAAATTGAGAGACCGGATGAAACGCGCTCGCCCGACCATTTCTGATGTTGCCCGCGAGGCTGGCGTCTCGGTTGGGACGGTGTCGAATTACCTCAACGGCACCGCCAATGTGCGGCCGGCGACGAAGCTTAGGATCGACGGCGCCATCCGCCGGCTCGCCTACCGTCCGAGCACGTTCGCCCGGGCACTGTCGACCGGCTTCTCCGGGGGGCGAGAGGGTGACCGGTCGGCCATGCCGCGGCTCATCGTCGTCGGCTATACGAGCGTCGACTACATGTGCCGGGTCGATGTGCTGCCGCATCGCGACGACCGCGTGACGGCCCACCACATCGAAAAGGGACTGGGCGGTCCCGCCGCGAACCTCGCCGTCGCCGCCGCCGGCATCGGTGCCAATGGAACGTTCGGCCTGGACGTCGAACTGGCCACGGCGCTTGGCGACGATCCCGACAGTGAATGGGCAATCGTCGAACTCGCTGCCAAGGGTGTCCATGCAGTCGCCATTCGCAGGCCTGCCAATAATCGCCTGTCGCGCTGTATCGTGTTCATCGAACCGAACGGCAGCCGCACCATCGTCAACGAGCCTTTCGAATTGTCCGAAATGGACCTGACGGACCATTTCGAACTGGATCGCGAAGACCGAACGTCCTGCCTGCATATCGAAGGCTACCATCTCGACCGCATGCGCGGATCGATCGGCCGGTTTCACGAGGCGGGCTGGTTGGTGACCCTTCACAGCGCCGGACTGCCGAGCGCAGCCCGGACCCAGGCGGGGTTCCAGGACCTGATCGGTGAGCTCGATGTCGTCTTCATCGGCGACGCGATGCTTCGCGAAATTTTCGACATCCGGGTGTCCGGGCAAGATCTCATCGACGCCATCGATGTGCGGCTGGCACGGCTCGAAAAGCGAGGCACGCTTGTCCTCACGCTCGGTCCGATGGGCGCCATCGTTTTCCCGGCGAGCGGCGAGCCACCCTTCGCGGTCGCAGCCCTGCCGGTTCGACCGATCGATGCGACTGGGGCTGGCGACAGTTTCGCGGGCTCGTTCCTCGCCTATCACCTGAACGGCGCCAGCCTTCGGGAGGCGGCACAATATGCCGCTGCCAGCGCAAGCCTCACCGTCACGACGGAAGGTGCGCAGGGCCGCACGGCGACCCATGAAGAACTCATTGAATCCCTCAAAGAACACGAACTTCGGCAGGCTTCATGACATGGCCATCCGCATAAAAAGGTCGATCCATGGTTTTTAGAATGTCCGGCATCGTGAAGCGCTTCGGCGGCCTCGTCGCTCTCGACCGCGTCGATTTCAGTGTGGCCAAAGGCGAAGTCATGGCGCTCGTCGGCGACAATGGCGCAGGCAAATCGACGCTCATCAAGACGATGTCGGGCGCACACGTACCCGACGAAGGCACGATCGAGATGGAAGGCAAGCTCGTCCACTTCCGTTCCCCGCAGGAAGCTTGGGCGAGCGGGATCGCGACGATCTACCAAGAGCTGGCGCTCGCCGGGAAGATGACGGTCGTCGACAACATCTTCCTCGGCCGCGAGATCAGGAAGCCCGTTCTCGGCATTCCGTTTCTCGACCGGCAGGCGATGCGCAAGCGCACCAGCGAGTTGCTGAGCCAGCTCGATGTCCATGTGCCGAGCATCGATTCATGGGTGGAATCCATGTCTGGCGGCCAGCGCCAAGGCGTGGCGATCGCGCGCGCGCTCAACATGGACGCCCGCCTGATCATCATGGACGAGCCGACGGCTGCCCTCGCCGTTGCGGAGGTGCGCAAGGTTCTGGAATTCATCAAGAACCTCCGGGCCCAAGGCAAATCGGTCGTCCTCATCTCCCACAACATTCAGGACGTCTTCGAAGTCTCCGACCGCATCTCGGTCATGCGCCACGGGCGCTGCATCGCGGTTCGGGAGACGGCGAAGACGACGCCACAGGAAATCATAGGTCTCATCACCGGGGCCCATGAGGTGCGCGCCGCCGCATCGTGACGGCGCGAAAAGGCCAGCGGACGGCCTCAAAAAGATCCGTGAAGGCATAACCAGAACCAAGGGAACATCGACATGAAGAGCATTCTGAAAAGTGCCGCACTCGGCCTGCTTGCCACCAGCGCGATCGTCGGCGCTGCCCTCTCGCAGGACACCGTGCGCGTTGCATTCGTACCGCAGATCCAGGGCATCCCTTACTACGTCGCCATGGAAGAAGGCGCGAACCGCGCCGCCGAAGCGTTCGGTGTGGAGTACATCCAGCAGGGGCCGACCAGCACGAACGCTGCTGACCAGCTGCGAATCTTCGAAAGCTTCGTCAGCCAGGGCGTCAACGTGGTCGGCGTCTCTCCGGTCGATGTCGAGACCCTGAAGCCCGCGATCGCCAGCGCCCGCGCGCAAGGCATTCACGTGATCACGTCGGACGCCGATGCCGCCGGCAGCGAGCGCGAATTCTACGTCGCCCAGGCCATGGACCAGGATCTCGGCTACACGATCCTCGACAAAATGGTCGAGCGCACTGGTCCGGATGCCAAGATCGCGATCATCTCCGACGCTCCGACCATCGCCAGCCTGAATGCCTGGATCGCTGCGATCCAGGAACGCGCGGAAAGCGAATATCCGGATCTCGAGATCGTCTCGGTCGACCACACCGACGGCACCGCCTCGCGTGCCTTCCAGTTCGCGACCGACGCGATGACGCGCAATCCCGATCTCGCCGGCATCATCGGCATTGCGTCCACCACCTGCCCCGGCATCGGCCAGGCAGTGGAGGCGGCCGGCCGCCAGGGTCAGATCGTCACTGCCGGCTTCTGCTCGCCGAACACCGTGAAGGATTACGTCTTCAGCGACGCGATGACCTACTCGGTTCTGTGGAACCCGGCCGACCTCGGTTACCTCACCGTCTGGGCAGGCAAGCAGGTCGCCGATGGCGTCGCCTTCGAGGCCGAGCCTTCGGTCGAGGGACTGGAAGCCAACGTCCGTTGGCTGGAAGACGAAAAGATCCTGCTGCTTGGCGACCCGATGGTCTTCACCAAGGAGAACATCGAGCAGTTCGACTTCTAAGAACCGCCTGCAGCAGCACGCCCGCGCCGCCATCGCCACCGGATGGCGGCCGGGCGCTTCGAAGGATTGATCATGGCTTCCGTGGGTGACACCCGCCCTGCACTGCGCCTCGTTTCGCCGACGGCATCCCGCGAGCTCGCGCTGCTCGCGGCGATCGTCGTGGTCAGCGTCGTGTTCGCGACCGCCTCGCCCTATTTCCTGACGGTCAACAACCTCGTGCAGACCATGCGCGCCGGGTTGGAGCTCTCCATCGTCTCGGCGGGCATGACGCTCGTCATCATCATGGGCGGCATCGACGTCAGCGTCGGGGGCATCGTTGCGGTTTCGGCGATCGTGATCGGCAAGGCCTATCAGGCCGGTCTGCCGGTCTATATCGTCACGCCGCTCGGGTTGATGGCAGGGACGGCGCTCGGCGCCTTCAACGGCTTCGTCACCGCCAAGCTGAAAGTGCCACCGATCATCGCGACGCTTGGCTCGATGTACATCTTCTCAGCCATCATGTTCATCGTGATCGGCGGGGCGTGGATCTCGGGTCTGCCGGGCACACTGTCGCCGCTCGTCAACGGCTGGGTCGGCGTCGTGCCGGCATCCGCGCTGGTCATCGCCGTCGTCTACCTCATTGCCTGGATCATCCTGCGCAAGCTGCCCTTCGGCAACCACATCTATGCAATCGGCTGCAACGAGCAGTCGGCCCGTCTCGTTGGCATCAATGTCGACCGCACCAAGATCATGACCTACGCGCTTCTCGGCTTTCTCGCCGGTGTCGCAGCGCTGCTCTATGTCGCGCGCCTGCGCAATGTCGAGATCAACATCGGCACGACCATCGCGCTGGAGGCGATCGCCGCAACGATCCTCGGCGGCACGAATATTCGTGGCGGCGTAGGCAGCCTGCTCGGCACGCTGCTCGGCGTCGCCTTCATCCGCATCATGCAGAACGGCCTCGTGCTGACGGGCGTCTCCTCGCTCTGGGAAACCGTGATCATCGGTTCGCTGCTCATCGTCGTGCTGACCGCCGATGCGCTGCGCAACCGCAACAATCCGAGGGCCCTATGACCGGACGCCCCACCGTTCTTGCCGTCAACGATCCTCTCAGGGCGCGCCTGATCCTCCTCCTTGCGCTCTGGCTCGTGGCGATCGCCGCGATGGCCGTGCTCTCCCCGTATTTCTTCCGGGCGAGCACGGTCCCCTATCTCCTGCAATACGTGCCGATCCTCGGCCTTCTCGGGCTCGGGCAGACCCTCGTGATCCTCGCTGGCGGCCCGGGCATCGATCTGTCGGTTGGCTCCATCGTCTCGCTGGTCGGCGTCGCCGTCGGCGGGCTGTTCACGATGGGCGTCGACATTTGGGTTGCTTCCGCCATCGGCCTTCTTCTCGGCACCGCACTCGGTTTCATCAACGGCTTCCTCGTCAACGTCCTGCGGATCCCATCGCTGATGGCGACGCTTGCAACGATGTTCGCCTTCGGCGGGCTCGCGCTTGCAACGACCGCCGGCCGGCCGATCGGTGGCTTTCCGCCCGAATTCGCCTGGCTCGGTCAGGGCCGCACATTCGGCCTGCCGAACGCATTCCTCTTCGTGCTTCTGCCGGTCGCCGTGATCCTGCACGTCATGCTGACGCGCACCACGATCGGGCGGCATATCGTGGCCTGTGGCAATGACGATCGCGCGGCCCATCTTTCCGGCCTCAACGTTGTGCGCCTGCGCATCGGTCTTTATGCGCTCTCCGGCACGCTGGCGGCACTCGGCAGCATCATCTCCATGTCATGGTTCCTTGCTGCCAGGCCAGACGCCGGCCGCGGCATGGAACTCCTGGCCGTCACCATCGCCGTTCTCGGCGGCACCCACATCTTCGGCGGCATGGGCGGCGTGCCCGGTACCATCGTCGCCATCCTGATCGTCACGACGCTGCAGATCGGACTGCAGCTCGCCAATATCTCAGCCGCCTGGCAGCTCGGCCTGATCGGCGTCCTGCTCATCGTCTCTGTCTCCCGCCTCTCCGAGCGGCGCCGCACGAAAGGCGCCAAATCCTGATGCGTGCCATCGATGTTCTCTGCATCGGCGATCTCGATGTGGACATGTTCATTTCCGTGCCAGCGATCCCGGGCTTCGACCAGAAGATTGCTGGCGAAAACCATGGACAGATGCCGGGCGGCATGTCGGCCAATTGCGCGGTCGCGGTCGCTCGTCTGGGGCTCAAGTCACGGCTCGTCGCCGCTGTCGGCAGCGATGCCTCAGGCAGTTTCGCGGTCGAAAAAATCCAGACCGACGGCGTGGATGTCGACCACCTGATCTACCGCAATGACACCAACACTTTCATGTGCGTGGTGCTGATTTCGCCGTCCGGTGAGAAATCGCTCATCAAGCTCGAGACCGACGCCTATCTGCCTTATGCCCACGAACTCAAGGACGATGCCTTCGAGGGCGTGCGCCATGTGCATTTGACATTCGGCCGACCCGAACTGGCCCACCAAGCGCTGACCATGGCGCGCGCCAATGGCATCACCACATCGCTCGATCTCGAGCCGCCGGACATCGCACGCAATCCGAAACTCCTGCGATCGATCTTGCCTCTGATCGACACCCTGTTCCTCAATGCCGAAGCCTATGCGATGGCGGCCTCCGCTTTGGGCGAAGTGCTTCTCCCTGCGCATCTCCACGACGACGGGGAAATCCTCGTGACGCTCGGCGCCTCGGGATGCCGGCGTTTGTTCGGGGAAGACCGGTTGGAGCAGCCGGGCTTCGCAGTCGATGCGCTCGACACCACCGGCGCCGGTGACTGCTTCGCTGGCGCCTACCTGGCCGCCCGGATTGAGGGCCTTCGGCCGCAAGACGCGATGATCGTGGCCAACGGCGCCGCAGCACTCGCCACGACCGGCATCGGCGCCCAAACTGCGATGCCGCGCAGGCCAGACGTCGATGCCTTCATCGCTCGGCACAGGGAAAGACTGCCGGATAAAGACATCCTTCCGGCCACGGGAGATTTGCATGCCTGAACGTCGCTTCGACCATGCCCGCGAACTGGAAGCGCTTGGTCTCGCCCCGCCGGACGAAAAGACGATGCATTTCCTCTGGCAGATCGTCGACGAAGGCGTGTTGGGTGCAAGCCGTCACGTCGAACTGGGCAACCAGCTTATCCTGCATCTGATCGGATCCGGGCCCGACGGCGTGGAACGCGCCCGGCGCGCTGCCGCCTTCATCGCGCGCACCCGTGGGCACGACACGCCCGTGATCGGCAACAGCCTCGACCTGCTGCTTGCCGGCCTCGAAAGCCTGCCGGCAGACCAACAGGGCGCGACATTGCGGGCCCGCATCGAGGACTGGAGCAAGGCTGCGGCTTCGCGCAAATCCGCGCTCGTCGAGGCGGGCGTCCGCCATCTGTCGCAAACGCGCGGCGTCATGGCATTCGACTATTCCAGCACCGTGGCGGCCATCGTCATCGAGATCGCGAAAACACGGCCCGAGTTTCTCGTGGTGGTGCCAGAAAGCCGGGCGATCGCCGGCGGTGCACGCTATCTGGAAGAGTTTCTGCCGGCGGGCATCAACGCGCGCTTCATCCCCGATGCGGCGATCGAGCACGGGCTTGCGGTGTGTGATGCGGCACTGTTCGGCGTGGAAACGCTGCGCGCGGATGGCAGCTTCCTCAACACCATCGGCAGCCGCATGATCGCGCGGTTGGCGGCCCCGATGGGGGTCGAAATCTATGGCGCGACGGATCTCATGAAGCTCGACCGCCGCAGCTATGGTGGCCACCGGCCGGAACCGGCGATCAGGACCTATGACAAGATGCTGAAGGCCGGGCTGGAGATATCCGGCATCGAGGACGTCGACACATCGGCTCCCGAGTTGGAGGTCATTCCGCCGAACCTGACGACCGGATTGATCACGGAATACGGCATCGTGCCTCCGTCGGCGATCTGGGCGCTCGGCCGTGAGAAATTCAGCTTGGGAGAACGCCCATGAACGAGATGATGCGACGCGAGATCGAGGCGCAGGCGACCCTCCTGCCCGAGCTTCAGCCTCAGCTCGCGGAAGCGGCCGATCGGCTGCCGCGAGCCACCGGGCGCGTCATGGCTGGCGGCTGCGGCGATTCAGCGTTTGCGCCCCAGGCGCTGCAGGATGTGTTCCGCGCGCTTGGTGTGGACGTCGAAGCCAAGACATCGATGGAGATCGCCGCCTTTACGACATTGAAGGAGACAGACACCGTGCTTTTGTCCTCCATATCCGGAGGCACAAAGCGCACAGTGGAGGCCGCAAACGCCGCCCGCGCGGTCGGCGCCGAGGTGGTCGCCATCACCTGCAACGGCGAAAGCGCGCTCGCCGCCGCAGCGAGCCAGACGATCGTGCTGCCCTTCGCGCCGCTGTCGCGCAAGACGCCGCATTCGCTGGATTATGCCGTCACCCTGCTGGCGTTGGCCGAAATCGCGCGTGGGCTGGCCGGGCTAGACCGTAACGTTTTCTCATGCGATGCCAGCGATCTTCAGCAGCGTCTTGCCACATCCGAGGAGCGTGCACGCGGGCTTGCTGCAACATTCGACCCGTCCGGCAAGCTCGTTCTTCTCGGTGCCGGTTGTGATCTCGGCACGGCCAATTACGCCGCCGCCAAATTCCACGAAGCCGGCGGCCTGCTGGCAGTATCCGCCGAGACCGAGAATTTCATCCACGGCATGAACTTCATGCTCGAGCCAGATGACACGCTGATCGCGCTCGCCTCCACCAATGCGGCTGAACCGCGTGCGCGGACGGTGGCGGAAGCCTTCAGTGGAATCTGCCGGACCCACCTCGTCAGAGAGACCGACGAAGACCCAAGCCCGGCAGGAGCTTTCCGCCGGCTCCTTGCCCAGACGTTCACCATGCAATTGCTCTGCCTCGCCATCGCCGATCAACTGGCGCTCCGGCTCGAGGAACCCCGCGCCGGACGCGACAATGCCGCCGCCCATTCCGAGGCTCAAAGGCAGGCTATGTCATTCTGAGCTGACAGTATGGCCGCGGGTACCGACGGACGTCGAACCTGCTCCGATCACTCGGCGGCTGCACCATCCTCGGGCCCGATCGCCGGCGCTATGTCGGTTTGCGGAGGACTTTCTTCACCAGTCGCCGGAGCGATATCGTCCGCGATGTCATCGCCTGCTGATGCTTCGGGCGCGGTTTCTCCGGATACGGTTCCCTGATCGAGTGCGGTCACACGATCCGATGGAATGGGTTCAGGAACGATCGTTCCATCGGCCGCAGCGACGCGCCACACGGTGTTCCCCGCGTCATCGGCGATCAGCAAGGCGCCGGTGCCATCCATGGCGAGGCCCACGGGGCGGCCACGCGCCTCTTCTCCGTTCAGGAAATCGGTGACGACATCGACTGCCACACCGGAGGGGCTGCCATCCGTGAAAGGCACGTAGACGACCTTATAGCCGTTGAACTGGTCTCGATTCCAACTGCCGCGATTTCCGATAAACGCACCGCTCGCATACGCTTCGGGCATGGCGGAGTCGTCGGTGAACGCCAAACCCAGAGCTGCGACATGACTTGAAAGGGCATAGTCGGGACTGATCGCCGTTTCCACCAGATCGGGACGTGGCGGATGCACACGCTCGTCGACATGCTGACCGTAGTAACTGTAGGGCCAGCCATAGAAGCCGTTCTCCTGCACCGAAGTCATGTAGTCGGGTACGAGGTTGGGTCCGAGTTCGTCGCGCTCATTGACAACGGTCCAAAGAGCGTCGGTGTCCGGATGAAAATTGAGACCGTTGGGGTTGCGTAACCCCGAAGCGAACACGCGCGACGCGCCGGTTTCGCGATCGATCTGCCAGATGGCGGCACGCCCTTTTTCGGCCTCCATGCCGCGTTCACCGGCATTGGAGTTCGAGCCGACCGAGGCATAGAGATATCGCCCATCGGGGCTCAGAGCCAGATCCTTGGTCCAGTGGTGGTTGATCGGCCCGCCTGGCAAAGGCGTGAGAACGCGCGGCTCTCCCGTGATTTCCGTATCACCCAGCGCGTAGGGGTAGGCCAGCACCGCATCGGCGGCGGCGACATAAAGCGTGTCCTCGTACCATGCAACGCCGAAGGGCGACGTGAGATCGGTCAGCAGATCACTGCGTTCGTCCACCACGCCGTCGCGATCGGTGTCCTGCAGGAGGGTGATCAGATTGGTTGCGGGCGGTTCTCCGCCGCCACCGCCGCCTGCGGCAAGCGCCATGATCCAATCGCGGATGATATCTTTGGGTCGGTTGAGCGGCTTGCCGGGCGGCGCCTTGGACTGGACCACCAGCACGTCGCCATTGGGCAGGGTGTGCACGGTTCGCGGATTGACGAGGTCCTGCGCATAGGCCGTGATCGTCAGCCCCTCGGGCACAGTCGGCGTCTCGCCTTCCTGCCAGCCAACGACGCCGGCGACCTTGAGATCGGGCACAATGTTGTAGAATTCCGGCTCCGGCAGAAAGGGGTCAGGCCCGATCTGGGTGGAGGTGTCGAACTCGCTTTGGCCGCAGGCGGTCAATGCAAGGGCGGATACGGCGAGAAGAAACGAAGTGCGGACCTTAAACATGACGCTCTCCCTTGCTTGCGAGAAAGCCGGTAACGATCATGGCGAGCACCGTGGCGGCGGAAAGTCCGACACCCCAAGGCATCACGGCAGTCCAGCCATCGGCCGTGTGAATCAGATTGTTGATGATGGCGAGCACGAGCACCACCACGCCGGCGAAAACGGCCCACCAACTTGGACGCACATGGCGAACCATCAGGTCGACAGGCAGCGCCAGAAGCGCCAGACCTGTAAAGACCACGCCGGCCAAGAGCAGCCATTCCGAAAAATGCAACCAGAGCAGGTTGGACGTCTGCAAATAGGCGACATCGGAAATCAGCGCCAAGGTGAAACACGTCAGTGGCACTGACCGCAGGATGTAGTGAACAGCGTTCGCCATGTCTGAATAAGCCCTCTCGACCTCGCTACCGACACTACTCCCGCGAGCCACGTAGGTTCCCTATGTTTCGGGAACCGGCCGGGATTATTTGCAGTGAGATCAGGGGGACCATTTCATATGGCGGGCCGGCGCATCCAGACCCAGCCGAGACCGCCGATCGACAACGCGCCGTAAATGGCGATCGAGACCAGCATCGTATCGGCTGGGTTCATCCAGTAGGAGGCCTTGTAGCCGGCCAGGATGAACACGGCGTTCCACACCAGTATCCCTGCGGCTGATGCCGTCAGGAATGGGCGCCAGTTCGTGCCGATGATGGCGGCAAATGCGGGAGAGAAAAGCCGAACCGTGGGCAGAAGCTGCGATGAGAACGCAAGAGCCGTGCTTTTTCGCTGCAAGACATCCGTGCCCGTCATCACACGTTCGGATGATAGTCCGAACAGGCGACCCGCGCGGGCCAGAATACGGGTCGAGCGCACATCCCCCATCCCCCTCGCCGCGAAGTACCAGGCCGCACAGCCGATCAGACTGCCGACCGTGCTGGCCAGAATTGCAGACGGCAGTGACCAGGCCCCGCTCGATGCACCGACGCCGATCGCCAGAAGAAAGCCGGTCGACGGCAAGATCGGCACGAAGCGCTCGGCCATGCCGATCATGAAGACGCCGAACAGCCCGTAGGCGCTCGCCCACGCCAGGAGAGAGGTGGCAATATCCAGATCCATCGGCTTGTCCTTCATGGCGTCGAGAGTGGGTCTTTGGAAATCTGGCCACCGAAGCTCTCGGTGAGAGGACTTCGGTGGCCGCAGAGATCGCCAGCGGGGCTAGGGGGGCACATTTTGGCGATCTCGTTCGGGCCAGACCGGGCGCGAGGGCACCTCGGTCCGGTAGGGGTGGCGTTGGTCAGCTCTGAAGAACCGACCGCGTCCGGCGTTCGCCGACTGTCTCGGTGATTGCCAGCGGCAGCGATCGCAGGCGTTGGCCGGTTGCGGCGAAGATCGCGTTGGCGATCGCGGCAGCGGTGGGCACGATGCCCGGCTCGCCTGCGCCTCCAGGCGGCAGATCGCTGTCGACGATCTCCACGCTCACCTCCGGCGCGTCGGCCAGGCGCTGCATGGGGAAATCGTGAAAGTTCGTATTCATCACGGCGCCGTTCTGCACGGTAACCGCGCTCATCAAGGCACTCGTCACGCCGAAAAGTGCGCCGCCTTCCATTTGAGCAACGACCTGGTCCGGGTTGATGACGAGGCCCACATCGACCGCACAGAAGATGCGATCGACGCGCAAGGCTCCATCTTCGGCGACCGTGACTTCCGCGACCTGGGCGACGACGCTGCGATAGCACTCTTCGATGGCGATGCCGCGGCCGCGACCGGGCGCCATGGGTGCTCCCCAGTTAGACATCTCGGCAACGCGATCGAGGACAGCGAGATGGCGCGGGCTGTCACGAAGCATGGCCTGCCGATAGGCGAGCGGATCGGCCCCTGCGGCGAGCGCGCATTCATCGATGAAGCTCTCGGTGAAGAAGGTGTTGAAGGAGAACCCGTTGGAGCGCCAGAAGTGGATGGGCATGTGGGAGGGAACGTGCTGGGTGCGCGTGCGTCTGCTGGGGATGGCGTAATGCCGCTTGTCCAGCCCCTCGGTGGTAAGATAGTCGCCGTCGGGGCCCGGAGCGATTGGCAGGTTGCGGCTGCCCATGGCGTTCAAGATCGACTGTGAGGCGACGAGCGCGTCGTAGGCAACCGGCAACCCGTCAGGTCCGAGCGCTGCGCGAAGGCGGGCGGCGGCCTGGCTGCGATAGAGGCCACGGCCGATATCCTCTTCGCGCGACCACATCACCTTCACCGCGCGGCCCCTGTGGCGTGCGGCCAGGAAACAGGCCTCGGCGATCACGTCCTGGTCGCTGCGCCGGCCGAAGGCGCCGCCATTCATCGTGATGTGCAGGGTCAGGTCGTCGAAGCTGACGTCTGCCCAACCCATCCCGCGCGACACACCAGACCGCATGGTCACGCGGTTCTGCGAGGGCGCCCAGACTTCCGCCATGCCACTGTCATGCAGGATCGCAGTGGCGTTCATGGATTCCATGCAGGCATGGGTCACGAAAGGCACGGAGTAATCGGCCTCGATCACGGCAGCGCCGGGCTCGGCTATTGCTGCTGCGGCATCGCCATCATCGATATGGCCGTGCGGTTCCTCGGACGAAAGCGCCGCCTGCAGCCGCGTGGCAAGGGTTGCGCTGTCTTCGCGATCGGCGTCGGTGCTCGCCCACTCGATATCCAGAAGCCACGCCGCCTGTTCGGCCTGCCACCAAGATCCGGCGACGACCGCCACATGACGCCCGTCGATCACCGCCACATCTACGACGCCGGATGCGGCACGCACCGCAGCTTCATTGTTGATGCGGGCAACGCCGGCCCCGAAAACCGGCGCGTGGCGCATCGATGCGTGCAGCATGCCCGGCAGGACCACGTCCATGCCGAAAACGGGCTCGCCGCGCACCTTGGCCGGAATGTCCACGCGCCGTTGTGACCGGCCGATCAGACGCCATTCGCTGCGCGGCTTGAGCACCGGATCGTCGGGAGGAGACAACAGTGCCGCAGCCTGGGCGAGATCGCCATAGGCAAGGCTCTGCCCGGTCGCGTCGTGGTGGACCATGCCCTCCCGCGTGACGAGTTCGCCCACCGGCACTCCCAGCCGCGCCGCGGCGGCAGAAACCAGCATGTCGCGCGCTGCCGCACCCGCAACACGCATCGGATGCCACAACCCCATGGTCGACCCGGATGCTCCGGTGGCGATGAAGCCCATCTGCCCGAGCACCCGGCGTCCGAGCCAGACCACCGGACCGGACGCTTCTTCCGGTCGAATTTGCAGCACGTTGAACCATGTGGAGTAGGCAGGATGGGCTTCTGTTGGAAACTCGACCCGGATGCGCTCGTCGAACGGCAGGTCCATCTCCTCCGCCACGACCATTGCGAGGCCGGTGTGGATACCCTGCCCCATCTCGGTCCGCGGCACGTTGATGACGACGCTTCCGTCGGCATGGAGTACGACGAAGGCGTTCAAGGTCGCGCTTTCGCCCTCCACTGAGCCACCATGCAGGCCGTCGACATCGACGGTCGACAGATAGCCGATCCCGCCTACGGCGGCGACAAGAGCTGTACCGCCAGCGGCGGCTCCGGTCAGGAGAAACGCGCGTCTGGATAGGAAGCGTGGCATGTCGGCTCCTCAGTCTCGTGCCAGTGCGGCTGCGCGATGGATGGCGCGCCGGATGCGCGGATAGGTTCCGCAGCGGCAGATATTGGTGATTGCGGCATCGATCTCATCGTCAGTCGGATCGGGGTTCTGCTGCAGCAGTTCGGTCACTGCGATCAGGAAGCCGGGCTGACAGAAGCCGCATTGCGGCACCTGCTCCTCGATCCAGGCTCGCTGGACCGGCGACAGGTTGCCCTGCTCGTCGGCGAGGCCTTCCACCGTGATGATGGACGCACCGGCAATGCTGCCCACCGGAACCATGCAGGAAGGCGTCGAGACACCGTCGACGAGCACCCGGCAGGCGCCGCATTGGGCAATGCCGCAGCCATATTTGGGCCCGAGCACCTCGAGATCTTCCCGAAGTACCCAAAGCAGGGGCTTGTCCGGATCGACCGCCACATCGGCTGGTCTGTTGTTGACGGTAAAGGCGACCATGACAGCTCCGCATCGGCAGTGCGGCCCGTATGGGAGATCCCACCAGGGCCGGATGACAGGGACGGAGACGCGCTGGCTTTGCGCCAGCCGCGCCTCCGAAAGCAGCGGCGGAGGTCAGTGTCCCGGGCGCATCCACGGGGCAAAGATGGGGGTGACCGCTGCTTCGAGGAGCAAGCTATGCGCCGTCGGTCGCGGGGCTGTGCCGGCAGTGTCGCCGTTTGTACTGATTTGTATCCGCCCCGGCGCCCGCACCCCGGCTCCGCGCCAGCGCCGTTACAAACGGATACAGTTTCGCGCGAGCGTCGTGGGCATGACGGCGCTATAAGAAAATCGTCCTTCAGACTCTGAGGCCCGCCATGGAGCACGTGCCGCACATTGCCGTCGTCGATGATCATCGCGAAATCCGCGAGCTGGTCGGCAAATACCTGCAGCAACAGGGCTACAGGGTGAGCACGGCCGAGAACGGCACGGCACTGCGCCGCCTTGTGGAAAGAGGAGCACCGGACCTCGTCGTTCTCGACATCATGATGCCCGGCGAAGACGGCCTTACTCTGTGCCGCGAACTGCGTGCCCGGTCCGGTCCGGACATCCCGATCATCTTTCTGACGGCCCGCACAGAAGAGACAGACCGTGTCATCGGGCTGGAACTCGGCGCCGACGATTATCTCGTGAAGCCCTTCTCCTCCCGCGAGCTTCTGGCGCGCATCAAGGCCGTGCTGCGCAGGGTCAACAGCCTGCCGCCGCAGCGTGCCGCCCGGCGCACGGGATCCATGCGCTTCGATCGCTGGATACTCAATCTGGGGCGCCGCGAACTGCAAAGCGACGACGGCGTCGGCGTCCCCCTGTCGACGGCTGAGTTTCGTTTGATGAAAGTGTTCGTCGAACACCCCGGAATGGTCTTAAGCCGCGACCAGTTGCTCGACCTTACTGTCGGGCGGGAAGCCGATCCCTTCGACAGGTCGATCGACAACCAGATCAGCCGCCTGCGCCGCAAGGTGGAGGTCGACCCCAAGAACCCGACGATCATCCAGACCCACCGCGGCGGCGGCTACAGCTTCATGCCGGAGGTTTACGCGGTATGAGGCACCTGTTCGGCTTCTGGCAAAAGAGCCTCACCGCGCAGCTCCTGTCATGGATGCTGATCGCCCTCTTCGCGTCGCAGGCCATCGGGCTTGTGATCATGTGGGATTATCTGCAGGCCGATCTGCGTGCTTCGGCGCGGGCCGAGTTAAGCAACCGCGCCGCCGCCGTATCCCGGCTGGTCGAGACCGCGCCCGATGAGCTGCGCTACGATCTCATTCGCATCAGCAGCACCGACACGTCCCGCTTCTGGATTTCCGACGGACGGCCTGTCGCCTTGGATCAATGGGTGCAGCAGGCATTCGCCCAGTTCCAGATCCCGCTCAGCGAGATGTTGAGCGACGAGGACAGGGTCGACAATGCCAACCGGCTGCCGGCAAGTGCCGACGCACAATACTTCCTGGACGGCGCCACCTGGACCATGCCTGCGGCTGGCCAGGCGGAACTGCCGGTGATGGCCCGCTATCTCGATTACGCAAAACGAAGCGGCGCCGGGGTTATCGTGCCGCTCGATGACGGCCAGGTTTTGAACGCCGCATTCTACAAGGCCATCAACCCCTCGATCTGGCGAACCCATCTGCCGCTGTCTCTCACACTCACGGCCATTCTCGTCTCGCTCGTCGGCGTTCTCACCATCAGGCGCATAGCGAGCCCTCTGCGCCAGCTCACCCAGGCGGCGGAAACGCTGGGGCGCGGTGAGCCGGTTTCACCGCTGCGTGAGAGCGGACCGGAAGACATCCGGCGAATGACGATCGCCTTCAACAGCATGCAGGAGCGGCTCCACCGCTTCGTCGCCGACCGGACGAGAATGCTTGCCGCCATCGGTCATGACCTGAGGACGCCGTTGACGACGCTCAGGCTGCGCGCTGAACTTGTCGAAGACGCCGAACTGCAGGAACGGATGCTCGATACCATCGACGAGATGCAGGCGATGACGGAATCCACCCTGTCGCTTGCGCGCCAGGAGACCAGCGCAGAGCAGACGCGGACCATCGATCTCAGCGCTCTGGTCGAAAGCGTGTGCGACGACCTCGCCGAACTCGGCCAGCCCGTGCGCTTCTTGCCCAGCGAACGCCTGAACTATCGCTGCCGGCCGGAAGGATTGCGGCGGGTCATTCGAAACCTCATCGAGAACGCCGTGCGTTATGCCGGCGGCGCGGAAGTGCGGCTTGTCGTCGAAGCATCGACCGTCAAGATTCTGGTAGAGGATGACGGCCCCGGCATCCCGCTCGACAGCGTCGAGGAGGTGTTTGCGCCCTTCTTCCGGCTGGAAAGCTCCCGTTCACGCGAGACCGGCGGCATCGGCCTCGGCCTGTCGATCGCCCGTGCCATCGCTCGCCAGCATGGCGGCGACATCATTTTGTCCTCGCGCGAGCCCGGTCTTCAGGCCGCAGTCGTTCTGCCCGGCTAGAGCTTTCCGCGATTACCGGACCTGGCCCGGCGCGTTGGCCTCAGGTGTCCGCGTCGACCTGCGAACAAAGTCGAGAAACGCCTTCATGGCTGCGCTGTGGTGCCGCTTGCTGGGATAGTAGAGATACCAGCTCGGCAGCTTGGGGCTCCAGTCCACCAGCAGTTCGATCAGCCTGCCGTCCGCGATGGCGGCTTCTGCATAATCGTCGAAGACATGGGCAACGCCCTGCCCGGCAATCGCGGCCTGAAGCTCTCCCTGCGCTGAACTGAGGGTCAGTCGCCCGGACGGCGCAATCTCCATCGCTTCACCAGCTCGCTCGAACGACCACATCGCCAGGCGCCCGCCAGGATAGCGGCGCCGGATACAATTGTGGTCGACGAGATCGGCAGGAGATTTCGGTTCTCCGTAACGTGCGAGGTAATCCGGAGATGCCACGATCGCATAGCGCAAGGCTGGGCCGAGCGGCACGGCGATCATGTCCTGTGCAAGTTGCTGGCCGAAACGGACACCGGCATCGAAACCCTGATCGACGATGTCGATGATCGCGGCGTCGCTGATGATCTCGACGTCGACTTCGGAATGCAGGTCCATGAACTCGAAAGCCAAGGGGCAGAGGATGTGATCGACTGCTGGCGCCGGCGCGTTGATGCGTAGCGTCCCGGAAGGCGTCTCGCGCAACTGATCCAGTTCGACGAGCGCAAGGCGGATGTCATCGAGCGCCGGGCGAAGCCTTTCCAGCAGGCGTTCGCCGGCTTCCGTCGGGCCGATGCTGCGGGTGGTCCGGTTCAGCAACCGAATGCCGAGCGCTTGCTCCAAGGCACACATCGTTTGGCTCATGACCGACGATGAAACGCCGCGTTCAGCTGCCGCCGCCCGGAAGCCGCCGCATCGCACGATCATCGCGAAGGTTTCGAGATGGTCCAGCCGGATGGATTTCATTGCTCTGTTTTTCAGATCAGCCTGCTTGTCTTTGATGATCTTATCAGCGCAGCCATCACCCGTCATCCTCGCAAAAATCGCGGAGCAGCCTTTTGCGCTTCGTTGCGACCACTGATGAGGAGACGACCATGCTGACGATCAACCGACGCAAGATCATGCTGACGGCCATGGCCGGCGCATCGGGGGCACTGCTGACCAATCCGCTTCTGGGAACCGTTGCTGCCCAGCCCGCACCCGGGCCGGCGACGAGGCTGGACAATGCCGGCCATTATCGCTTCACCATCGGCGACATCGCGGCGACTGTGCTCAGCGACGGCAATATCAGCGGTCCTCCGACCGTCTATGCCGGCGATGCGCCGGAAGCGGAACTGGAAGAGGTGTTGCGTCGCGCATTCCTGCCGACCGATCTCATGACGCTGAACCTGAACACGCTGCTGCTCGAAATCGACGGACGACGCGTCCTCCTCGAAGCGGGTGCCGGAACGACGATGGGCCCGAATGGCGGGCGCCTGTTCGCCAATCTCGAAGCCATCGGACTGTCCCGGAGCGACATCGATTTGGTGGTCATCTCCCACACGCATCCGGATCATGTCGGCAATCTGCTCATGCCGGACGGCAGCCGAGCGTTTCCGAGGGCGACGGTCATGGCACCAAGGGCGGACTGGGCGTTCTTCATCGAAGACGAGCCGGATCTGTCCTACATGCCCGTGCCCGCGGAATTCCGACAGCGCTTTGCAGCCAATATCAGAGCGAGCCTGGAACCATTTGCCGGTGATATCGAACTTTATGAAGCCGGCACGGAAATCCTGCCTGGCCTGACCACCATCGCCGCGCCGGGGCACACGCCGGGCATGGCCACGTTCCTGGTCCAGTCCGGACGCGAACAATTGCTGCTGACCGCGGACCTCGCCTATCACCCCGTGGTCAATATCGACCGGAACTGGCGACCTGGACCCGACCGGGATGCGGAAGCGGCTGCACAGGCCCGCCAGCGCATCTTCGATCAGGCTGCGGCCGACCGCATGCTCGTTCTCGGCTTTCATTACCCGTTCCCAGGCCTCGGCCGGATCTTGCGGACCGACAACGCCTACGCCTGGGTCCCCGCAGGCTGGCAGTTCTGAATTTCTCCTTTTTCCTCTGATGATTTGAACGATGGCTCTGTTCGTTCTGGAAAAAGCGCGATTGATGCATGCCGTGCGGTCCTCTGCCCGATGAGGCCATGCGGCGCGACATGGAGGCGAGCCCCGGCTTTTACGCCATTGGCACGATGCCGTGGCACTCCGGCAAGGGCGACATCACTCGGCATTCAGTCGAGTCCTTCGACCGACCGTATATGGTTCAGCACGTAATCGGAGAAGGCCCGGACTGCCGGTCGCATGAAGCGAACGGACGGATAGGCCATGAACAGTTCGGTCGGGCGCACTTCCCAATCGGGAAGGATATGAACCAAGCGACCATTCGCGATCTCCTCCGATACGAGGAGATACTGAACCGGCCCGGCTGCGTGCCCATCGAATAGTGTTCTGGCGATCACGTGCGCATCGTTTGTCTGCAAGATCGAACGCACCTCCAGCTCAGTCGACGCTCCCTTTGAGAGCAGCGCCAACCGGTTCTTCGTGGTCATTGAGCGCGATGTCGTGACGAGCGGTATCTCGGACAATCGCTCGAGCGTTTCGACAGGACCATATCTTTCGAGATAGGCAGGGCTGGCGACGAGGACGCGCCGCGTCATGCCCAGCCGACGCACGATCAAATCCTGTGCACTCGGGCGCCCGTGGATGAACGCCATGTCGAAGTTCTCGTAGACGAGATCGATCGTGCGGTTTTCGAGCATCAATTCAAACGAGACGCCGGGATGGACCTCCTGGAACCGCATGAGCATCGGGTGAAGGTATTTGCCGCCGATACAGGAAGGAGCATGAACGCGGATCGCGCCCTCGATGGTGCCGGACACGGAATTCAGCCCCTCCACCGCGGCATCGATGGAAGCCAGTGCCGACCGGCTCGCATCATAGAGCGCCTGCCCCTCGGGTGTAGGGCGGACCAAGCGGTTCGATCGTTCAAGCAGGCGGGCGTGCACGCGCCGTTCGAGGTTTGCGATATGCTTGGAAACGGCGGGCTGGGAAAGAGACAGGTCGCGAGCAGCGGCGGTGATCGATCCGCGCTCCACGGTTCTTGTGAAAGCTCTGAGAGCGGCTGCCAGATCCATCCGTCGTCACCTCTCGGCTATCATCCCGCCTACTCGCGCTAAGGCTGATACGGCATATCAGCCAACATTCATTCCAATTGGTTATGGCTAGGATAAGGCAAGAGCCGATATGAATACCCACCAAAGTTTGTAGGTATCGGCCTCCCTTTGAAGCCGGGTAGCAGACTTGACCACAGACAGTATTTCCCGCCGCAGCCTCGTGTTTGGAGCGCTCGCAATCAACGCACTCTCCTTCGGCTGTGCCGTTTCGCCGATCAATCGGCCTCTCCTGACTTCGCGGGCGCCGACGCCGGCGCCTCAACCAGCTATCGTCGAGCCTACCGCATACGAAGCCCGACGCACGCCTGAACTGGACGCGCGTTACGCAGCGGTTCTCGACGACGGGCATGAGATACCGGAGGTGCCCTATTGGAAGATCGATCCGAGTTTGTATCGACAGCAGGTTCCAGACCCGACAGGCGAGGCTCCCGGGACCGTAGTCGTCGATACGCCCAATCGCTTCCTCTATCTGGTGGAACCCGGCGGGACGGCGATGCGGTACGGCGTTGGCATCGGCCGGATCGGCTTCACCTGGCAAGGGCGAGGCGTCGTGCATTGGCGGCAGCACTGGCCGCGCTGGAAGCCACCTGCCGAGATGATTGCCCGTCAGCCCGATCTGGAGCGTTATTCCGTCGCTAACGGCGGAATGGAGCCGGGAATTGGCAATCCGCTGGGTGCCCGCGCGCTTTATATTCATCAGGACGGGCAGGATACGCTCTATCGCCTCCACGGCTCGCCCGAATGGTGGACCATGGGAACCGCAGCCTCGTCAGGTTGCGTGCGACTGACCAATCAGGATGTGATAGACCTCTACGAGCGCGTGCCGCATCACGCGCCGATCGTTGTCAGCCAATCGCCGCTGACCGTCTGAACGCCTCAACGCGGGCTGATGCCCTTGCGCTGTCTGTCTCGATCAACCCGCTAAATTGCGAGCGGGGGGTTAATTCATCCTTAATTTTCTGGCAGCACGGTTTCAATCAACCAGCTGAAGGATTCCGAGCGTGAGTGAGCGCGACGCAGTACGCCAGATCAGCGATGAAGATGAGCGTCTCGCTGTCCTCGAACGCTATGACGTGCTCGACACGCCTCCAGAAGAAGCGTTCGATCGGATTACCCGGCTGACGCGCCAGATTTTTGATGTGTCGATCTCTACGGTGACGCTGATCGACGGCCATCGGCAGTGGTTCAAATCCCGCCAGGGTGTGGATGTGGCGGAAACCGATCTTTCGCAATCGCTCTGCCATATCGCCGTCGTGAAAGGCGAACCCCTGATCGTTGAAGACGCGCTTGCTCACCGGACAATTCAAAATCATCCGGCTGTCATCGATGGGCTTAAGCTCCGCTTTTATGCCGGGATGCCGTTGCGCACGCCGGATGGCCACGTCATCGGCACGCTTTGCGCGGCAGATACCAGTCCGCGCGCCTTCTCGCAGCGCGACCAGGGTATCCTCGCCGATCTTGCGCAGTTCGTCGTCAGCGAACTGGAACTGAGAACGCTGGCGATGACCGATGCGTTGACGGGTGCCCTCTCGCGCCGGGCGTTTCGCGAGGAGGCCGCAAGAGCCATCGCACTGGCCAGACGCCATGCCACCGAACTCAGCGTCCTGATGGTCGACCTCGACCACTTCAAGCTCGTCAACGACACCTATGGGCATCAGTTCGGCGATCGCCTCTTGGTCGAGGTCGTTTCCACGCTCAGGTCGAACGCCCGTCAATCGGACATCATCGGCCGACTTGGCGGCGAGGAATTCGGGCTCGTCCTCCATCAATCCAGCGCTTCAGCAGCGCTCGAAGTCGCAGAAAAGCTCCGCTCGGCAATTGCCCATCTTCGGATCGATCATGTCGACGGAGCCGTCGGGGCGACAATCAGTGTCGGCGTTGCTGGTCTGGATCGGACGACGCAAGACATCGACACTCTGCTGGAAAGGGCAGACGCCGCGCTCTATGCGGCGAAGTCGGACGGACGAAACCGCTGTATCAGATGGGAAACCCCTGCAACGCCCATTCCAGGAGATGTGCGTCGCCGCGTGTTGAAAGGCGGACGCATCGCGTTCAATGGAGGAAGATCGACGATGGACTGCACCGTGCGCAGCTTATCCGACAGTGGTGCCGGGATCGATTTCATCAGCACGGCGGACGTACCCGACCGCTTCAAGCTTCTCATCATGGCCGACGATGTCTCGCGCGCTTGCCGGGTCCGAGTGAGGGGCGATCGACGCATCGAAGTGGACTTTGGATGACCGTCACCCACCCGAACGTGTCTTGGCCCGCACCCACCGGACACCTGATCTCATTCGTCTAATCGGGCAGTCTTAGCGCCGCGGTGACTTGTGCGCGCCGAAAGCATTGTTTTCGTCTTGCAGCTTGCGCCAACGGGCAAAGCGCTCGGGATCGATCCGCCCGTCATTGACGGCTTTGAGCACCGCGCAGGACGGTTCGTGGCTGTGCGTGCAATTTCTGAACTTGCACTGGCTCTCCAGTTCGGTGATCTCGGCGAACACCACATCGAGACCTTCGGCCATTTCGCCGAGATGCAGAGACCGGATACCCGGCGAATCCAGCACCCAGCCGCCGCCGGCCACCGCATGAAGCGAGCGCGCGGTTGTCGTGTGCCGACCCTTGGAATCGTTTGCGCGAACGGCACCGGTGAGTTGAGCGGTGTCGGCGCCGGAACCAGCGAGCGTATTGACGAGCGTCGACTTGCCCACCCCCGAAGAGCCTGTGAGCGCCACGGTCTTGCCGACGCCGAACCAGGACTGAAGTTTCATAACCGCGTCGGGCCTGCGCGGATCGACCACGACGACAGGCAGGTCGCGCGCCAGCTCAGCGGCAAGTGCCACGAACGGACCCGCATCCTCCTGGGTATCGGCCTTGGTCAGCACCAGAACTGGAGGGATTTCACATTGGGCTGCCATGGCCAGATAGCGCTCGAGCCGCGGAACACTGAAATCGTCGTTGCATGAGGTGACAATGAACAGCGTGTCGACATTAGCGCCGGACAGCTGCGTGCTACCGTCACTCATGCGCCGCGCCAGAAGAGATGTACGCTGAAGGCGCCGCCGAACGAGATGATTACCTGACTCTGCCAACACGAAATCGCCAACCGCATAGTCGCCGACGGCTTCGTTCGCCGGCAGAACGAGATCGATTGGGCCATGGGCGGAGTATCCGCTTACGCGTGCGCGATGGATATTCGCGATGCGGACGGGCACGAGATGGGCGTCGCCCTCGCCGATCTGATCGCTGAAAAAGGAAGCCCAGCCCAAAGCACCAAGTGCGGCTAAGCCGGTCGGTTCAACCATTGTTGTTCTCTTTTTACACCTGCGCAGCCGAGATCTTGGACGACGCAGAAGATGCGTTCGCCGACATGCGACGCCTGCTTATCACAGCACAACATGCCGTGCTTGCATGTTCGGGGCCTGTTGGGAGCAAAGGGAGCCGGTATTTGCTGGCCAGGCTACGGCTCGCGCTTTGCGGTCTTCAGGTTCGGAAGGCTGGGCCGCATCGATTTGACTCCGGCCTCTTTCAAAGCGGTATATCCAACCTTCTTAAGGAGTTTCTCCGTCTTCGCACGCTCTTTGTCGAGAATGCTCTGGCCCTTGTTCTTCGGCATCGGTCCTCCAACTGGGGCGGTGTCGTCCGCACCCCGATACATGGTGTGCCAGACCTGCGTAGCGAATGCGAGGATTGCTCGAATTCCAAGGCAACGAAAAGGACCTGCCTGCCATGCCCACGCTCGGTGTCATCTCGGATACGCACGGTCTTCTCCGCGATGAGGCCATCGCGCTGCTGGAAGGCGTCGATCACATCATACATGCCGGCGACATCGGAGACCCCAAGATCATCGAACGACTTGAAACCATAGCCCCGGTTTCGGCCATCCGCGGCAACATCGATCGCGACCACTGGGCAGCGACCTATCCCGAGACGCTGCGGATGCGGCTTTTCGATTCTGAGATCTTCGTGATCCACGATCGCAAGGATCTGGCGTTCTCTCCCGGCGAAACAGACATCGATCTCGTGATCTCGGGACATTCCCATCGTTCCAACATCGAAATGCTGGATGGCGTGCTCTACCTCAACCCCGGCAGTACTGGCCCGCGCAGGTTCAAGTTGCCCATCACATTGGCAACGGTGCAGATCTCGAACGGGCGGTTGGTGCCCCAGATCCACGAAATCGCATGAGGCCAGTGGGCAAGTTCCGGTTGCCGTGAATTGGCAAGGACTTCAGACGACCGCAAGAATCCGATTGAAGGCCGCTCCGTCAGGCTCCATCTGAGCATCATGCCTCGATCACCCAAACCGAAACCACCGACCAGACTTATCCAGGAATGGCCACTTTCGCCGACCGCGACATTGGGGTCGGCGGTCCGCATGAAGGGCATTCTCCTCGAAATCCGCGCGCAGCTTCCTTTCAAGGAGCGCAAGAAGGTCGACATCGAAACCGGAGCCATCGTGCTCCGAGTGCCGGAGGACGATGACGACGAGCACCTCGAAACGGTGACAACCATCACAAGCAAGCTTGTCGGCATCGAAAGTCTCGCCGTGATCCCCCGCGAGGTCGAGGACATCCTCACCATCAAGCCGGCCGAGCGACTTCGTTGGCTGAAGGATGGCCGGTTGGAGAGCGCCGGAACGCGGACCGTCAAACTGCGTGGCCGGGCGCGAAAGATCACTTTTCATGTCTTCGATCCGCGCCATATCGAGGACGTCCTTGACCGCGACCTCCCGGAGGTTTGGCGTGAAGAAGACTTGGCTACCGCAGCCGAAAACAGACGGCGCGGTGCCCAAAAGGCCGCACTGAAGAAAGCGGGTAAACTTGGCAGCACATCCCCCGACACCAATGGCGCAGTCGGCCGTGAAAAACAGTCCTCCGGGCTGAAGGGGTGGGACGACTTCGACCTCGACGGATTGCTCCGCTAGTCGGACCGAGTGCTGATGTGCGGAGCAGAGACGAATGTTCTCCAGATACGATCTCCTGCATTGCGCCAACCGCCCGTGATAAGACCGGCTTCGGACACCTGAACGGTCATCGCGAAATGAGCCTCGTCACCGCAGCATATTCGATCCTCGCCGGTAACGCCGAAGGACCCATCGTGGCCTTGTCGGAGGGCCTGAGCCTATGGGGAGGCGTCGATCCAGCCACCGGCCGCATCATCGATGTGCATCATCCCCAGCACGGCGTCGGCTTGAGCGGGGCCGTGGTGATGATGCCGACCACCCGTGGCTCCTGCTCCGGGTCGGGCGTGCTCCTAGACCTTCTGCTCGCAGGCAAAGGCCCCGCCACGCTCATTTTCACCGAACCGGAAGAAGTGGCGACGCTTGGCGCCCTGGTGGCTTTGGAAATGTTCGAGATCGCCCTTCCCGTGCTGCGGCTCCCGGAGCCTGTGTTTGCCGAGATTGCAGCCAGATCGCACGCCCACATCCTGCCGGACGCCATCGCTGCGATGGGCCTTTCCATTCCAATTGTTCCCATGCCCGCTGCGCCGCTGACGCTGACGGCCGGTGACGAAGCCCTGTTGTCGGGCGCTGAGGGCGAAGCTGCGATGCAGGCGATGCGCATCGTCATCGCCACAGCAAGGCAGCAAGGCGCCGGCGCACTCGTCGACGTCTCGCGTGCCCATATCGACGGCTGCATCTATGCCGGACCTGCCAATCTCGTCTTTGCCGAAACCATGGAGGCAAAGGGCGCGCGCGTGCGCGTCCCGACCACAATGAATGCAATCTCGGTCGATCGCGAGAACTGGCGGCAGCAACGCGTTCCATCCACTTTCGGGGAACCGGCAGCGCGGCTCGCGGACGCCTATGTGCGGATGGGCTGCAAGCCGACATTCACGTGCGCGCCCTATCTTCTGGAACATCCGCCCGGGTTTGGCGAAACGATTGGCTGGTCGGAATCCAATGCCGTCATCTTTGCCAACAGCGTTCTCGGAGCCCGCACCGCCAAGCACCCCGATTTCCTGGATTTCTGCATCGCCATCACCGGGCGCGCTCCGCTCGTCGGCCCTTTTCTGGACGAGGAGCGAAGGGCGCGCGTGGTCATCGATATCGATCTCGGGAACAACGCCGATGCCTCGGCCTGGCCCCTCGTCGGCTACCTTGCCGGCCTTGCAGCGCCTGACAGGATCCCGCTTCTGAGAGGCCTTGCCAAGGCCACGCCCCGCCGCGATGACCTCAAGGCGCTCTGCGCGGCCTTCGGCACGACCTCCGCCGCACCCATGCTGCACGTCGAGGGCGTGACCCCCGAGGCTGCCAATGCCGCGCCCCCCGATGCCACTCGGATCGCACTCACGCGCATGGACCTCATCGAGGGTTGGCGGCGTCTCAATGATGGCCCGCACAAGATCGACCTCGTTGCGATCGGCAGTCCGCACGCCTCGCTCGACGAATGCCGCTCGCTTGCCGCTTTGCTGGACGGGAAATCGCGCCACCCCGACATCACCGCGATCGTGACGGCGGGACGCCATGTGATTGCCATGGCGGAAGCCGACGGAACCCGTGCAATTCTGCGCGCCAGCGGCGTCGACGTCATTCCAGACCTCTGCTGGTGTTCGATCTCACGGCCGGTCTTTCCGCCCGACGCGGCGACAGTGATGACGAATTCAGGGAAGTACGCCCATTACGGCCCGGGATTGTCGGGCTGCACCGTTCGCCTTGGCGCGCTCCAAGATTGCGTGGATGCGATTGTTTCCGGCAGCGTCCCTGCCCGGCTGCCGGAATGGCTTCGCTGACAGCCGTTCTCGATCGTCCCGCCGAATTCGCAGAAATTCCTCAGCGCGGGCAAAAGATGGTCTCAGAATATCAGGACTCTCCTGCTATCGAGCAATCCGTCAAAGCAAGCGAGGGCAGCGCATGATTGCAATACGAGACTTGGCCAGTCCGTCGTTCGCGGCCGTATTGGCGGTCATCGCTGTGTTCGTCACGACGCCGGAGTCTGAGGCCCTGCAGTGCACCGACGAGCGTTTCGAAGGGTCCGGTTACGTCGTCTGCACGATCGATCCGGCCGCATCCGACCTGCGTCTGTTCTGGAAGGATAGCGACGGTCAGCCTTATCGCCGTTTCTCCAGCCTGGCCGGGGCGCTACGGGAGCAGGAGCAGGACCTTGTCTTCGCGATCAATGCGGGCATGTATCAGACCGACTTCGCCCCTCTCGGGCTCTATGTCGAGAATGGCGAGGAACTGCAGGTAGCCGATACCGCCACCATCGACGGCCCGCCGCGACAGGTGCCTAACTTCTACAAGAAGCCCAACGGCGTCTTCTTTCTCGGCGATGCCGAAGCGGGCATTCTGCCGACGGAAGAATTTCTCGAACTGAGACCTAATGTGCGTCTCGCGACCCAATCGGGACCGATGCTCGTCATCGAAAATGCGTTGCACCCGGCGCTCATTCCCGGCTCGACGGACACGACGCGCCGCAGCGGCGTGGGCGTCTGCGAAGGCGGGCTCGTCCGGTTCGCGATCAGCGACTGGCGCGTGAATTTTCATGAATTCGCCAGGCTCTTTCGCGACCATCTGGCCTGTCCCAACGCGCTTTTCCTCGACGGCGGCCGCGGCGCCGGACTCTTCCTTCCCGAGAAGAGACGCAACGACTTTTCCTGGCACGGGGGCTACGGCCCGATCCTCGGGGTCGTCGAATAGCTGAGGCAACAGTCGTGTGACTATGAAGCGCTGGAATTCGAAGTCAGCCAGCTCGTAATCAGATCCGTAAAGTCCTGCACGGCACAGTCTCGGCTGATCTCTCCCCGAACCATAGCATCGGACAAGGCTTCGCCCGCGCCGATGATCCCGATGCAGCGCCGGCGCGTCATCTCGGGCGACAGTCTCGAAAGAGGCGTCAATACCTTCGCAAAGAAGGCGATGTGTCCGTCGATCATCTGCCGTTGCGCGGCATCCATTTGGGCGTCGCCTCTTAGAGCCGCACCGATTGCATGCCATTCCGGTCCGACTGCGCGATAGCAGTCCATATAGGCATCGGCGAGCACGTGGGCGACGGCGGCCAATTGCTTGGGCGTGTCTTCGATCGCGGCAGCCAGGGCACGAACCTGGCGATCCATGATTTCTTGGTAGAGCGCGATCATGAGACCAGCCCGGGTCTCGAAGTGATTGTAGGTGATGGGCTTGCTCACCCCCGCATGCTCGGCGAGCGCCCCCAGTGTCAGAGCATCGGTGCCCTGCTCCCGGACGATCGTGTGCGCCACATCGAGCAGTTGAGCACGGCGATCGGCCCTTGGCAGTTTCTTCGGCATCATTTGCTCCTCGTTTGACTCTGCACGACGCATCCCACATGTTACGTTTGGTAACTTACATAAAGTAACACCGACTAGCTTTTTCCGCCAGCCCATCGACCGACAGGTCCTGCCGGCTTCCGAAGGACCGCGCAAGTTGCGCGACAAATCTGAAAGGTTGTTTCCTTGACCCGATTCGCACGAAGAGCAGTTCTCGCAGGATTTGCTGCGGCCGCATTGACCTCAGCCGTACCGGCCTTCGGCGACCAAGGCACGTCACCACCCACAATGCCCCCTGTCGAAATGGTGAGCACGAACGGCATCGAATTGGCCGTCTACGAGGCCGGCGACGGTCCGGCGGTCGTATTGCTCCACGGCTTTCCGGGCTTGGCCTATACCTGGCGGCATCAGATACCCGCGCTCGTCGAAGCGGGGTATGGCGTCATCGTTCCCGATTTGCGCGGCTACGGCCTCAGCGATGCGCCGCCGGCTGTCGAGGACTACGACATTGACGATCTGACTGGAGATGTCGCGGGCTTGCTCGATGGCCTGGGCGTCGAGAAGGCTGTTTTCATGGGGCATGATTGGGGCGGCTTGCTCGCTTGGCAGATGGCGCTCCTGCATGAGGAAAAAACCGCGGGTGTCATCTCGCTCAACACGCCGCACATTCCCCATTGGGGGCTCTGGTTACATCCGGATCTCGTCGATCCGGTACTGCCCGAAGGTGGCCAGTTCGAAGCGAATCCTGCGATCGACCCCATTGCCCAGATGCGCGAAGTCTACAGCACGGACATGTACGTTCTGATGTTCCAGGACCGCGACGCCGCGGACAGCGTGATGAACAGCGATCCGCGCGGCACGCTACGCAGCGCGTTACGCAAAGACCTCGGCACGCCGGACGGTTGGGACCGATTGCCGGCCGCCGCGAAGAACATGGAATATGACGGGCAACCCGCGCCGGAAGAATTCCCGGGCCGGGATGTGCTCCTTCCCGAAGAGCTCGACGTCTATGTCAGCCACTACGAGCGCACGGGCTTCACACCCGCCATCAACTGGTATCGCAACATCACCAGCAACTGGGAGGCGGGGCTGGAGATCGACCAGACGATCCGCGTGCCGTCGCTGATGGTGTCGGCGGAAAACGATGTGGTGCTTCGACCGAGCATGACGGACGGCATGGATGCCCATGTGCCTGATCTGGAAAAATACGTCGTGCCCGATGCCTGGCATTGGACCCCGGAAGAACGGCCGGAGGAGGTGAACCGCATCGTCCTCGGCTGGCTGGAGAGCCGTTTCCCCTCCTGATCCGGATCCACTCCCCTAGGCAGCGCCGATCATCCAAGTGCCCATTGCGGGGCACGCCTTCGAATTCGGTCTTTAACGCGCATCGACAGGAGAAATTCAGTGACTGGAAGATTACTCTTCGCAGGCGGCTCAGGCATCGTTGGCCAACAGGCGGTCCGCCTTTTTCGCCAGAGACATCCCGAACTGGAAATCCTCGTCGGTGGACGGGATTTCGACAAGGCGGCGGCCATCGCCGATGAGGTCGGTCTGGCCGAAGCAGTCAGGATCGATACCAGCCGACCCCGGCTTGGTCTTGCGCCCAACATCGCGGTTTCCGCCGTGGTGATGCTGGTACCGGACGCAGGCCTTCACGGTCTCGCCTTGGCGCAGGACAGCCGTATTCCTTATCTGAGCATCGGGAACTGGTTGATCGAAGTGGGCGCAGAAATGGCCCATTTCATCCGTCGCCCCGATGCGTCGCCGGTCGTTCTTTCCAGCCACTGGCATGGCGGGCCCACGGTTTTCCTGGCGATAGCTTCTTCCAAAGGGTTGGACACCATCCATTCGGTGAAAGTCGGTGCGGTGGTGGATGAACGTGACCCCACCGGCCCGACGGCACTGGAAGACATGGAACACGGCGCAGAGGGCAACGTCTTGGGATTCGCGGACGGACGACGCGTCTGGCTGCAGGGCGACACCG
The DNA here is from genome assembly GCF_902498825.1 of Rhizobium sp. EC-SD404. NCBI lineage: Bacteria > Pseudomonadati > Pseudomonadota > Alphaproteobacteria > Hyphomicrobiales > Rhizobiaceae > Rhizobium > Rhizobium sp. EC-SD404. The sequence goes on along the minus strand of NZ_LR701459.1, from coordinate 1,356,117 downwards.
CCCGCAGAGAGATCACGGCAATAGATGGCCGAACGCTTCCCGCACAGGCGTTCGCGCCTTACGATATCGTCAGTCTTCACGCTGCGACCGCGGCGAAAACCATTCGCTTCGATATCGCAAGCGGGATCTCCTCCAGCCGGATGCGCGGTGGCCCGGTTGGAACGGAAATCGTTCTCGAAATCGAGGGCGAGACGGACGGGCGAACGACAATGCGGCGTTCGAGCTTGGAGTTCACCAAGGGACAGGCGACGTTGACCGGCCTCAGCGCCGTGCTCTCGCTTTCAACCGTTCTCGGTCTGGAACGCCAACCTGCCGCTCCTCCTGGGTTATATTTCCCCGAACAGCTCATGGATCCCGACTGGTTCCTGGACGAATTGCGGCGGGAAGGCGCGACGATCGACGTCGACTTGCGATAGGCGTCTCGACCTACCGGGAGGCGCTTAGGGCGTCATTCCGGAAAGACTGTATGGTCGTCATGTGGCAATCGCGCCCGCATGTGTATGATCGTTGCCAGTTCCGTCGAATGCACCATGAGGATCGAAGCCATGCCCAAAGGGTCCGACCTGTTTGTCGCCGCGCTGGAAAACGAGGGCGTGGAGCGCGTCTTTGGTGTACCGGGGGAAGAGAACCTGGACCTCCTGGAGTCGCTTCGCCCCTCTCGCATCGAACTGGTCCTCACGCGTCACGAGCAGGCGGCGGCCTTCATGGCCGCGACGCATGGCAGACTGACCGGCCAGCCCGGCGTCTGCCTCGCGACGCTCGGACCCGGCGCGCTCAATCTCGCGACGGGTGCCGCCTATGCCCATCTTGGGGCGATGCCGATGATCCTCATCACCGGCCAGAAGCCGCTGATGAGCGCACGACAGGCCCGCTTCCAGATCGTCGACATCGTCGCCTCGATGAAGCCGCTCACCAAGATGACGCGCCAGATCATCAGCGCCTCGAGCATTCCCGCCACCGTCCGCGATGCCTTCCGGGTGGCGATGGACGAGCGGCCGGGTCCAGTACATCTGGAATTGCCCGAGGACGTTGCGGGTGAGGACGTCGAGAACGCCTTCGTCATTCCGCGCCACGCGCTGGAGCGTCCCGTTGCCGGATCGGCTGCGCTCGACAGTGCGGCAGAGGCGATCCTTGCCGCCAAGCGGCCTCTGGTGATGATCGGCGCGGCAGGAAACCGGCCATCGCTGATCGACGCGCTGTCGACCTTCGTCGCCCGCACCCGCCTGCCCTTCTTCAACACGCAGATGGGCAAAGGCGCCGTGACCGGGGGCTCCAACCTCTACATGGGCACCGCCGCCCTTTCGGAAGGCGATTACGTCCATGAGGCGGTAGAGCGCGCGGACCTGATCATCGCCATCGGCCACGATACGGTAGAGAAACCGCCTTTCCTGATGAAGAGTGCAGGCGGCCCGAAGGTCGTCCATATCGGCTACCAGTCCGCCACGGTCGAGCAGGTCTACCATCCAGACATGGAGGTGATCGGCGACATCAGGGCCACCGTCGAGGCGCTCGGCGAGCGGCTCGACGGCCAGTTGGCCTCCGACGATGGGATCCTCGAACTGCGCCAGCGGATCCTCGCCCGCATCAACGACCGCGCCGAGGACGATCGCTTTCCGATCATTCCGCAGCGCATCGTCCATGATGTCCGCAAGGTCATGCCGGAGGACGGCATTGTCTGCCTCGACAACGGCATGTACAAGATCTGGTTTGCCCGCAACTACCGCACCCATGTCGCCAACACGCTGTTGCTCGACAATGCGCTGGCGACGATGGGCGCCGGTCTGCCCTCGGCGATGATGGCGGCGATGCTCTACCCCGATCGGCGCGTGCTCGCCGTCTGCGGTGACGGCGGTTTCATGATGAATTCCCAAGAGATGGAAACGGCGGTGCGGCTCGGCCTGAACCTCGTCGTGGTCATCCTGAACGACAGCGCCTATGGCATGATCCGCTGGAAGCAGGCGGTGGATGGCTTCCCGGACTTCGGCATGAGCTTCGACAATCCCGATTTCGTGCGCTATGCCGAGGCATATGGCGCAAAGGGGTCCCGCGTGAACGCAGTCGAGGACCTCGTGCCGACGCTCGAGGCTGCATTCGCCGGCGGCGGTGTGCACCTGGTCGACGTCCCGATCGACTATTCCGAGAACACGCGCGTGCTGGTCGACGAGTTGCGCAATCGCACGCCCGACGTGAACTGCATGTGAGCACGACCGCGAACCAGGCCCGACCATTTAAGGAGAGCGACAATGCTGAAGGTCGTGCAAGCCTTCGACCGCGCGCCCATCGCCGAGATCGAGACTGACGATGCGGCTGCCCTGGAACGCAAGCTGCAAGCCGCCGAGCGCGCCTTTCAGGATCGCGACGGCTGGCTCACGCCGCACCAGCGTATCGCGATCCTGCGGAAGTTGGCGGCGCTGATGGAGGGCAAGCGTGATCATCTTGCCATGCAGATCGCGCGTGAAGGCGGTAAGCCTCTGCCGGACGCCATCATCGAGACCAACCGTGCCATCGACGGCGTCAACAATGCCGCAGACGAGCTGCGCAATTTCGCCGGACGGGAGATCCCGATGGGTCTTTCGTCGGCGGCCGAGAACCGCTGGGCCTTCACCACGCGGGAGCCGATCGGCGTGGTCGCAGCGATCTCGGCTTTCAATCATCCGTTGAACCTGATCGTCCACCAGGTCGCACCCGCGATTGCCGTCGGCTGTCCGGTCATCGTCAAGCCGGCCGGCACGACGCCACTTTCCTGCCTCGACTTCATAGCGCTGGTCCACGAGGCCGGCCTGCCCGAGCCTTTGTGCCAGAGCTTCATCCCCGACGGCAACGAACTCGCCGAAAAGCTGGCGACGGACAGGCGCATCGCCTTTCTGAGTTTCATAGGCTCGGCCAAGGTCGGCTGGTCGCTGCATGCCAAGCTCGCGCCAGGCACGCGCTCGGCGCTGGAGCATGGTGGTGCAGCACCTGCCATCGTCGACCGAAAAGCTGATCTGGCCAAGGTCATCGAGCCGATCGTCAAGGGCAGCTATTACCACGCTGGCCAGGTCTGCGTTTCCACCCAACGGATTTACGTCCACGAGGAGATTGCAGACGACTTCACCGGGATGCTGGTTGCGCGTGTCGAGAAACTGCGCACCGCCGACCCCACGCTGAAGGACACCGAAGTCGGACCCTTGATCCTGCCGCGCGAGGCCGACCGTGTGGCACAATGGATCGAGGAGGCAGTCAAGGGCGGCGCCACCCTTGCGACCGGCGGCAAGCGGCTTTCCGAGACGACCCTTCAGCCTGCTGTGCTACTCGATCCCGCTCCCGACGCGAAGATATCGAAATTGGAGGTCTTCGGTCCGGTCGTCGCGGTCTATCGCTATGGCGATCTCGATGCCGCGATTGCGCAGGCGAACGCGCTGCCGACAGCCTTCCAGGCCAGCATCTTCACACAGGACATCGATGTCGCAATGCGCGCCGCCAATCGTATCGACGCCTCAGCCGTGATGATCAACGATCCCACCGCCTTCAGAACCGACTGGATGCCCTTCTCCGGCCGCAAGGAATCCGGATATGGCACCGGCGGCATCCCCTACACGATGCGTGACCTGACGCAGGAAAAGATGATCCTGATGCGCAACAGCTGAGCACATTCCACAGGATCATCGATGCGCGCTACTCCTTCAGGCCAGACATGGCGAGGCCGATCTGGTTCGGAAAGCTTGTCCCTAGTGGGATATCTCGCCGATCAGCCGCGTGCGTATCTTCTTCGACAGCCAGTCGATGACGAAGATGCAGACGAGCACGTTGAGTACGACAAATGCGACCTGATCGAAGAGGTTCGCGCGAAAGCGCTCGATGATGATCATGCCGATGCCGCCCGCGCCGACCAGACCGAGGATCGTGGCACTGCGCGTGGAGGATTCGAAGAAATACAGCGACTGCGAAATGAAGATCGGCAGCACCTGGGGCAGATAACCATAACGCGCGATCTTGAGCGGACCGGCGCCCGTCGATCGAATGCCTTCCACTTGTTTGCGGTCCACGTTTTCCAGCGCCTCGGAGTAAAGCTTGGATAGCGTGCCCGTATCGGAGATCGCGATGGCGAGAACGCCGGCGAGCGGCCCGAGCCCGACCGCCCGGACGAAGACGAGACCCCAGACCAGCTGGTCGACGCCGCGCAGGACATCGAGAATGCGTCGCACGATCTGCCGCACGACGACGAACGGCATGGTCGTGCGCGCCGCGAAGAACCCGATGAAGAGCGCCATGAACGTGCCGAGCAGCGTGCCGAGAAACGCCATGCCGAGGGTCTGCGCTATCCCGATATAGATCTGCCGGTACTGCCACTCGCCCATGTCTTCCCAGATGAAGAATGCGGCAATGAGACTGAGCGCGCGGCCTGAAGCGTCGAGAAGCCGGTAGACCTCGAAATAGTAGAGCGAGCCGATCACGTAGAAGATGACCGCAAGCCAAAGTGCCCATTGGGTCAGCGTCGACGATACCGATCCGAATGCCTTCGGATTGCTTTGTCGAGCGGCGTTGATTTCGGTCTCCGAGATCGACTGGAGCGTCATCGCGGTCATTGCAGATTCTCCCGGCCGATGAAGTGTGTCCGCATCTGTTCCGAGAGAAGGTCGATCAGCGTGACGGTGATCACGACCAGCAGGAGGACAGCCACGACGCGGTCATCGGAATAGAGGCTTATGACGCGGTTGAGCTCTGCCCCGATGCCACCGGCGCCGACGAAGCCGACGATGGAGGACGCTCGCACGTTGATCTCGAAACGCAGCAATGTGTAGGAAACGAAATTCGGCATCACCTGTGGCACGATGCCGTAACGGATTTCCTCGAACCAATTCCCACCGACGCCACGGATACCCTCCACGGCGCGCATCGAAGCGTTTTCATTGACTTCGGAAAAAAGCTTGCCGAGTGCCCCGGCCGTATGGATCGCGATAGCAAGCACCCCGGCGAGCGGACCGATGCCGATCGCAAAAACGAGGACCAGGGCGTAGAGAATTTCCGGGACGCCGCGGCAAATTTCCATGAAGCGTCGCGAGAGGATATAGACGAAGCTGTTCGGTGCGAGGTTTCGCGAAGCCGGAAAGCAAAGTAGAAAGGCTGCGACGGCGCCGAGGATCGTTGCCGTCAGCGCCATGAAGATCGTCTCGACGATCAGGCGGATGTAATCGTTGAAATCCGAATACCAGTAGGTGAGCGAGCCTGGAACCGCACGGCCATCCGCCCCGCGGCCTTCGAACAGGACATCGAACTGCAGATTCGGCATGATCGTGCCGAAATATTCGAAAATACGCGGCAGGCCACCGGCCAATCGCTCGGGATAAAAGCGCGACACCCAGATTGATAGGCCGAGCGCCAGCAAGAATCCTCCGACGAACAGGATGTTCATGCCGAGGCGCTGGCGCTGCAATTCGCTGCGATGGCGCTCGAAAACCGTAACCGCATCGTCCTGCTGCGGACCTGCGTTCATATCGACGGAGGCCATACGCTCAGCCTGCCAGGAGTTCTGCGCGGGCGCGCTGCTGCAAGTCCAGCTCCGTCAGGCGCTCCGCAGGCACTTCGGTGCCTGCAGGCTTCAGCGTCGTCGATGTCATGCTTTCGCTGAAGGCTTCGTCGGCCTCCGCGCCATAGATTTCACGTGCTGCCTGTTCCGTCAGCGCCGATGGCGGCCCATCGAACACGACGCGGCCTTCCGAAAGCCCAACGACGCGGTCGCAATAATTGCGGGCCGTGTCGAGTGTATGGAGATTGCAGATGACGGCGATGCCGTCTTCGCGGTTTATCGTGCGCAGCGCGTCCATGACGACTTTCGCGTTCATAGGATCGAGCGATGCGATCGGCTCGTCCGCAAGCACGATCTTCGGTTCCTGGGCCAGTGCACGGGCGATGGCGACGCGCTGCATCTGGCCACCGGACAGCGTGTCGGCCTGCTGCAGAGCCGTGTGGGCCATGCCTAGCCGATCGAGCGCGCGGATCGCGAAGGCACGTTCGGCAGGCGTGAAGACCTGGAACATGCTCGCGATCAAACCATGATGATAAAGACGTCCGGTCAGGACGTTGGTGAGGACATTCAGGCGACCGACAAGGTTGAATTGCTGGAACACCATGGCGCAGCTTGCCCGCCATTCGAGCAGCTCGCGGCCTTTCAGCGCCGTCACGTCGCGGCCGTCGAAGATGATCGAGCCGCTGGTCGGCTCGGCCAACCGGTTGATCATGCGCAGAAGCGTCGACTTGCCGGCACCGGAACGCCCAATGACCCCCACCATCTGGCCGTCGGTGATATCGAGCGAGATATTGTCGACGGCATTGCGCGTCTTGAAGCTCTTGGTCAGGTTCTTGATCGCAAGCATGGGATGTCCTTTGGATTTGCCAATGCTGAGACGGATGCCGAGGCGATCCGTTTTCGCAAAACGACAGGCCCGCAGAACCTGCGGACCTGTCCCGGCCGAAGCGGCCTTAGGCGATCAGATCAACGCGAACCTTCGAGTTCACGCTCTCGCATCGCAACGACACCTTCGAAGAACGAATGGTCGACAGCCTTGAAGCCCTGGCCTTCTCCCTGCGAGACGTTGAAGTAGCAGTCCGGATCGGTCTCGTTCAGAGTTTCCAGCCAGCCATTGACCTTGTCCTTGACGTCCTGCGGCAGGCTCTTGCGATTTACCCAGGGGCCGTTCGGGATGAGGGTCGACTGCCAGATGATGCGCAGGTCCGACATGTCGAGAAGGTCCTTATCGACCATCGACCGCAGCGCGCCGCGCGAGAAGCCTTCCGACTCTTCGCCAACGCCCGAGGTCCAGGTGACCCCTGCGTCATACTGGTCGTTCAGAACGGCGACGACCGCCTGCTCGTGGCCACCACCGAAACCGGTCTGCGAGAAATACTCCTCGATGACGATTTCCTGGGCTTCGAGTTCGGCCTTCGGCACGAGGTAGCCGGACGTGGAGTTCGGGTCGGCGAAGGCGAGAGACTTGCCTTCCATGTCTTCCAGGGACTCGATGCCGCTGTCGGCTTTGGTGTACATCATGGCGTAGTAGCCATCTGATCCGTCGGCTTCGAGCGCAACGAAGGCAGGCTCGACAGCTTCGGGATCCTGAAGGTAAATGCCGGCATAACCGGAGGCGCCGAGCTGGGCGGCATCGAGTTGGCCTGCGACGAGGCCCTGCATCACGCCGGCGTAATCCGAAGCCGGATAGAGTTCGACCGGCACGCCGAGAACCTCACCGAGTTGCTCAACCATGCAGGCGTTGTCACGCAGGCGGTCTGCTTCGTTTTCACCACCGAGAAGACCAACGCGGAAAACGTCGATGTCCTGGGCAAGTGCCGAGCCGGCGAGAAGGCTGGTTGCGAGCGCTACGTTGACGGCGCCGCGAGCAATTTGAGCGATCATCATGATCTCCATGATCAATTGGAATTGTTGCGGTCCGGACACCCCATCCGGCCTGACATCCAATCCGTACCGGGCGTTCACGACAGTGCGTTGACGGTATTGCAACAGATTGATGAAGGCTCGCGGTGCTCGAGCCGGACGCGTCAGCGGTGCTTGGAGATGAAGTCGCCGATGGCGAGCGTGCGGAAGTCGTCAAGCGCCGCTTGAAGCTTGTCATGCTCCCAATCCCACCAGGCAAGCGCGTCAAGTTCGGCAGCGATATCGGCTCCGAAACGCTTGCGGATCGGCTTGGCCGGAACACCACCAACGATCGTGTAAGGCTCGACATTTTTCGACACGACGGCACCCGCGCCGATCACTGCGCCATTGCCGATCGTGACGCCTGGAAGAAGTGTCGCGCCATGGCCGATCCAGACGTCGTGGCCGATCATGACGGCGTTTTCCCGGCGCCAGGAAAAGAACGCGGTATCGTTCTCGGCACCGTCGAAATAGTCGCCGGCGCGGTAAGTGAAATGGTGCTGGCTCGCCCGCCAGGTCGGATGGTTGGTGGCATTGATGCGTACGGCCGCGGCAATCGACACGAACTTGCCGATCGTCGTGCACCACACGTCGCAATCCTGCATGATATAGGAATAATCGCCGAGTTGCGTTTCAGCGACACGGCTGCGGGCGCTGATTTCCGTGTAGCGCCCGAGCGTGGTTCCCTTGAGCTCGGCCGTTTCGTGGACGGAAGGCTCAAGCGAAAGCCGTCCCATGGTCAGGCAGCCCGTTGCGTCGGCCGAAAGGCCGTGACGTCGATGATCCGATCTGCCACCGCCTCGCGCACTTCTTCGTCGTGGAAGATGCCCAGCAAGGCCGTTCCCGAGCGCTTCTTCTCGTCGATCATGGCGATGACCACGCGCCGGTTCTGCGCGTCGAGCGACGCGGTCGGCTCATCGAGAAGCAGCACCGGATGTTCGGTGATGAAGCCACGTGCGATGTTCACGCGTTGCTGCTCGCCACCGGAAAACGTCGCCGGCGGCAACGACCAGAGCGCGTGGGGAAGGTTCAGTCGTTCGAGCAGCGCGCTTGCCTGCCGCCGCGCGTCATCACCATCATGGCCGCGTGCGATCAGCGGTTCGGCGACGACGTCGAGAGCGGAAACGCGTGGCACCGTACGCAGAAACTGGCTGACATAGCCGATGACATCGCGGCGTGACTGCAGCACTTGGCGCGGTGACGCCTGGGCAAGATCGACCGTCTCGCCCAAATGGGAAACGAGGATCTGGCCGGCGTCGACGACGTAGTTGCCGTAGAGCATCTTGAGGATCGAGCTTTTGCCGGCGCCCGAAGGGCCGCCGAGCACGACGCATTCTCCGCGCGCCACACGGAAATCGACATTGTCGACGACGGGCAAACGCAGCCCGCCCCTCAGATGCATGGTGAAACTCTTGGCGACGCCCGAAACGACGAGTGGATCTGACATGGTCTGCACTCACACCTGCAGGATGGAAGAGACGAGAAGCTGCGTATAGGGCTCGCGCGGATCATCGAGCACGCGATCGGTCAAACCGTGCTCGATGACGCGGCCGTCCTTCATCACCATGATCCGCTGCGAGAGCAGGCGCGCCACGGCGAGGTCATGAGTGACGACGATGGCCGCAAGGCCCAATTCGCCGACGAGCCCGCGCAGCAGATCGAGAAGCCGGGCCTGGACGGAAACATCGAGACCGCCGGTCGGCTCGTCCATAAAGACGAGGCGTGGCCCGGTGACGAGGTTGCGCGCGATCTGGAGCCGCTGGCGCATGCCGCCGGAGAACGCATTCGGTCGATCGTCGATGCGGTCTGTCGCGATTTCGACACGCTCCAGCCAGTCGAGAGCGGTATCGCGGATCCGCCCGTAGTGGCGCTCACCGACAGCCATCAAGCGCTCGCCGACATTGGCGCCGGCCGACACACCCATGCGTAGGCCATCGGCCGGGTTCTGGTGCACGAAGCCCCAGTCGGTGCGCATGAGGAACCTGCGTTCGGCCTCGCCCATCGCATAAAGATCCTGCAGCCGACCATCGCGCATGCGGTATTCGATGCTCCCGGACGAAGGGGCGAGCCGCGCCGAAAGGCAATTTAGGAGGGTGGTCTTTCCCGATCCGGATTCGCCGACGATCGCGACGATTTCGCTCGGATGGATGTCGAGGTCGACGGCTTCGCAGCCGATGCGCTCTCCATAGATCTTCGTGACGCCGCGTGCCGTCATCAGAGGCAGATCGCTCATCGCCGTGCCTCCTCGACAGTTGCCTGTTTCCCGACATGACCTTCCGAGCGTCGCCCATCGCAGTGCGCCGTGTCGGAGCAGACGAACATGCGCGTGCCGCGATCGTCCATGATCACCTCGTCGAGATAGACATCGTCCGCGCCACACAATGCACAGGGCTTGTCGAAGCTCTGGACGGTGAAGGGATGATCGTCGAAATCGAGGCTCACGACGTCGCTATAGGGTGGGATCGCATAGATGCGACGCTCGCGCCCTGCCCCGAAAAGCTGCAACGCCGGCGACATGTGCATCTTCGGGTTATCGAATTTCGGTGTCGGCGAAGGGTCCATCACATAGCGACCCTCCACCTTTACCGGATAAGCATAGGTCGTCGCGATCTCGCCGTGACGGGCGATGTCCTCGTAGAGCTTGACGTGCATTAGTCCGTATTCCTCAAGCGCATGCATCGTCCGCGTCTCGGTTTCGCGCGGCTCGAGGAAGCGTAGCGGCTCGGGGATCGGCACCTGGTAGACGATGATCTGGCCGTCGCTCAGCGGATGCTCGGGAATGCGGTGACGGGTCTGGATGATCGTCGCGGCGGCGGTGTCGGTGGTCACGCTGACATTGGTGACTTTCTGGAAGAATGCACGGATTGAGACGGCATTCGTCGTGTCGTCCGCGCCTTGATCGATCACCTTGAGCACGTCGTCCTGGCCGATGATGGCGGCAGTCACCTGGACGCCTCCGGTGCCCCAGCCGTAGGGCATCGGCATTTCGCGACTGGCGAAAGGCACCTGATAGCCGGGTATCGCGATCGCCTTCAGGATCGCGCGCCGGATCATGCGCTTTGTCTGCTCGTCCAGATAGGCGAAATTGTAGAAGGGTTCCCCGGTCATTCCGCGGCCTCGCGCTGGTCTTCGGCAGTCTCGTTTTGTGTTTCGTGTACCGCGCGCATGCGGCGCACGAGATCGAGTTCAGCTTGGAAATCGACGTAGTGCGGCAGCTTCAAGTGCTCGACAAATCCGGTGGCCTGCACGTTGTCGCAATGGGAAAGCACGAACTCTTCGTCCTGCGCCGGCGCGCGACTTTCTTCACCCAGCTCTTGCGCCCTCAACGCCCGGTCGCACAGCGCCATCGCCATCGCCTTGCGCTCCGATTGGCCGAAGACGAGGCCGTACCCTCGGGTGAATTGCGGCGGTGCCTTTGCCGAGCCCTTGAACTGGTTGATCATCTGGCATTCGGTGACGCGCACACGCCCGAGCGGCACGGCGAAATCGAGTTCGGGAATATCAAGCTCCACCTCCACCTCGCCGATGCGGATTTCACCGGCAAAGGGATGAGAGCGACCGAAGCCGCGCTGCGTCGAATAGGCGAGCGCCAATAGGAAGCCTTCATCGCCGCGTGCCAGAGATTGAAGCCGACCGTCGCGACCCATCGGATATTCCTGCGGCTCGCGGGTGATGTCGGCGATATGGTCGCTGTCCACGCTGCCGTCTTCTTCCACCAGTCCTTCTTCGGCAAGAAGCGCGGACACGCGCGGCGGCGGTGATTCATCTTCGACGCTCAGCCGCGTGCCTTCGGGAACCGCATCGTCGCCGGCCAGCGCCGGATCGAGCAGGCGATGCGTGTAGTCGAAGGTCGGCCCGAGCAGCTGTCCGCCGGGCAGATCCTTGAAAGTTGCCGAAACGCGCCGCTCTATCCGCATTTCTCCCGTCTCGACCGGGCGCGAATAGCCAAAGCGGCTGAGCGTGGTCCGATAGGCTCGCAGGAGAAAGATCGCCTCGATCAGATCGCCCCGCGCCTGCCGAACGGCGAGTGCTGCGAGTTCGCGATCATAAAGCGATCCTTCGGACATCACCCGATCGACCCCGAGCGCCAGCTGCTCGACGATCTGGTCGAGCCCGATCGCCGGCAGGTCGCGGCTGCCGCGACGACGGTCAGCCAGAAGCCGGTGCGCATTGACGATCGCCTTTTCGCCACCCTTGACGGCAACATACATATCAGACCTCCAGGCGTTCGATGGTGAGAGTGCGCGGCATGCCCATCACGGCGCCCCCGGCACACAAGATGAGATCGACACCGCGCGGATATTGCGCGCGGTTCTCTGACCAGCGTTCGACGAAGTCCGTGCCGAGACCGGCAGGCGTGATGGTCAGTGTCGACTTGATGCCCGGCCCGGAGCAGGTCAGGCGCGGTCCATGCGTCAGGCCCCCACAGGCTTTGACGATGGTTGTCGAGCGGTCGGGATATTCCTGCGTGCCCTGCCCGAAGAATTTGAAGTCCGGAAGCGGATCGGCCTCGGCAATGAGCGCGAAGGCGGCGAGTTCCGGCGCATCGACTTGCGGAGCGCCGGTTGCGAAGGCGAGCCACTCCCGAGCTTTGCGATCGTCGCTGAGCGACGGGCTCAGCCACACCGAAGTCTCGTGATCGACGAGCGTCAGTGCGACGGCGGCCAGATCCGCATCGAGCCCCATGGCCCCATCGTCGACAGACAGGCGCTGAATTGTGCCCGGACGAGACAGTGCGTCCATCAATGCCCGAAAGTTGGCCTGCGCACGGAAGACCGGATCGGCCGGTTGCTGTCTTGCAAAAGCGGTCATGCTCAGTCCTCGCCGCGAACCATGGTGAAAAAGTCGACCTTCGTCGCGGCGGTCTCTTCTGCACGCCTCGTGTCGGCCTCCCGCTCCGCGGTGCGGAGTGGGTCGAGGATCTGCCGCTCGATCGTCTCGCGCCGCGTCTCGTCCTGGCAAAGTGCGTCGCAAATGGCCGACTGCAGAGCCTTCTTTCGGTCGCGGCCGAGGGCATAGGCATGGCCGACGAATCCGTCGAGTTCGACGCTCGCCCGGGTTACGGTCACCTCTCCGACGTTGAACGGTGAACCGCCGCCGCCGATGCGGCCGCGCAGGGTCACAAGGCCGGTTTCCGGCGGGCGAACGACGCGCGTTTCCCGAGGCAGGCCAGCCTGCTGGCACAGGCGATCCAGTACTGTCATGTCCGCGCGGGCAAGTAGACCCATCGCTTCCTTGCGGCCGTCCCAACTCATCGAAACCATCCCGTCACTTGTCTGTTTATATAGACAACTGTAGCCTACACTACGGATGATCCATGACAAGGCTGTGACGATGGTAGGCAGGGTGAGCATTTCCAGAAGCGGCGTCGCGCTCTGGCGGCAGGTTGCGGATCAGCTGCGTGGCGCGATCGATCGCGGCGAGTTCCCGCCCGCTGCCAAGCTGCCGTCCGAATTCGAGATCGGACGACAGTTCGGGGTCAATCGACACACCGTACGCGCGGCAATCGCGCATCTCGCCGCGGAGGGGTTGGTCGAGACCCGACACGGTCTCGGCACCATCGTCACCCGCTCAGGGCGCCTGTCCTACCCGATACGCCTTCGCACAAGGCTCAGCACCGGTCTATCCGGTCAGGTCGCGTCGGTCGAAAGTCGACTGCTGAACGCGCAGGAACACGACGCTATACCGAGTATCGCCGAAGAGCTCGGTCTCAGCCCGGGCGATAGCGTGCTCGAGCTGGAGACGATGAGCATAGCGGAAGACCGCCCGATCTCGCTTGCGACGCACTGGCTGGACGCCCGCAGATTCAACGGCCTTGCCGAGACGTTTGCCAGGACGCGATCGATGACCGCGTCCTTCAGCCATTTCGGAATCGACGATTACATTCGCCGCGAAACCCGCGTGCTGGCCGAGGGCGCCGGCGAGGCCGAGCTCGTCCATCTCGACCTGCCCAAGGGCTCGATCGTCCTCGTGGCGACCGGGACCAACGCCACGCTCGACGGCAAGGTCTTCCACCTCACCCGAACCCGCTTCGCCGCCGACCGTATCGAATTGCGGATCGAGCACTAAGGCAAGGCATCGAGGCGACCGAAGCGACGGTCAGTGCGGCGCCACGGCCCAAGGCGTTACCGCACTGCCTCCGAACAGCATGGGGCGAGGCAGCTGGAATATGTAATAGGGGTTGGGAAGCGGCATGGCCGTCGCCGCATCAAGCCTCTGCAACTGCTCTGCCGAGATCGAGACGTCCAGCGAACCGATGTTTTGCCTAAGCTGGTCGGCACTGCTCGCTCCGATCAACACCGAGGAGACAAGCGGACGAGCGGCCACCCAGGCCAGGCTGACCTGGGCCATCGACTTGCCGGTTTCCTCAGCGATTTTTCGAACTTCGTCGACGACGTCGAAGTTTCTTTCGGTGAAAAGCATACCGCCAAACGGATTGTCGCCGGCAAGGCGACCCGTGCTGCTTTCGGGCTCCGCAGTGCTGGCGCTATCGGGCATCGCCGGCATGACGCTCGCCCGGGCAAGCATGTCGCGACCGTATTTGCCTGTCAGCAGGCCGCCCCCGAGCGGGCTCCAGGGCACCAGACCCAGGCCGAACTCTGCCGCTGCCGGAGCGATCTCCAGTTCCACGCCGCGATCGATCAGTGAATAGCTGTATTGCAGGCCGACAGGCTTCGGCAGGCCGTGCGCGGCTGCGAGCGTCGCGATCTTGGCCACATACCAGCTCGGTGTATTGGAAAAGCCGTAGTGCAGGATCTTTCCGGCGCGCACCGCGTCGGTCAACGTGCCGAGAACCTCTTCCGCAGGCGTCGTGCGGTCCCAGACATGCATCCAGTACATGTCGATGTAGTCGGTACGAAGTCGTTTCAGCGAGGCTTCCAGGCTTGCGCGAATGTTCTTCTTGCCGTTGCCGCCGGCAAGCGCCGTGCCTTCCGTGCGGGAGAAGCCGGACTTGGTGGCGATCACCAGCCTGTCGCGTAATCCGGCGTCCGCAATATAGCGGCCCAGCATGTCCTCGCTTTGCCCGCCTGAATAGATGTCGGCCGTGTCGACGAAATTGCCGCCCGCATCGACATAAGCGTGCAGAATGGCACGCGAGGCATCGTCGTCGGTGCCCCAGCGTCCAGTGCCGAAGGTCATGGTTCCGAGCGCGAGCGGGCTGACGATCAATCCGGAAGCGCCGAGTGTTCGATGATACGCGAGGCTCATGAGAATTCCCTTCTTTGGCCATATGTCGACCCGGAGATAGGGCGGTCCCCCCATGCGGATTAGCCGTTGCGCGCCGCATAAGCTTGTGAGCAGATTGCAGCAATGGAACGCTTGCCATTCAATGATCTTGCGTTGTTCGCCACCATTGCGCGCGAGGGCAGTTTCACGCGCGCGGCCGCGATGCTGGGCGTATCGCCGTCGGCGCTCAGCCATGCCATGCGCGGCTTGGAGGCCCGTCTAGGGGTCAGACTGCTGTCGCGCACCACTCGAAGTGTGTCCACGACGTCCGCAGGCGAGCAGCTTCTGGCTTCGCTCGCGCCGGCACTTTCGGCAATCGAACGCGGCGTCTCGGATCTCGACGAATGGCGAGACAATCCATCCGGCTTGTTGCGGATAACGACGTTCGGCTGGGCGGCAAGAACAGTGCTTGAGCCTCGGCTTCCCGAATTCCTGATCGCCAACCCGCAGGTGAGGGTCGAAGTGGACATCCAAGACGCATTGGTCGATATCGTCAGTGCCGGCTTCGATGCTGGAATTCGTTTCGGCGAGACGCTGGAGAAGGACATGGTGGCGGTGCGGGTTGGCCCGGATCTGCGCACCATCGTCGTGGCCACACCGGACTATTTCCGGCGAAATCCGCCGCCGACTTCGCCCTATGACCTCGAGCGTCATGCCTGCATCAACTATCGGCTTTCCACGTCCGGCGGCTTGCTGCCTTGGGAATTCTCTCACGCGGGAAAAGACATTCGGATCCAGACATCGGGCCCTCTCGTTGTAAACGATGGCCCCCTTGCTGCCGCAGCCGTGCGTGCAGGGGCTGGACTCGGTTATATCCTGGAGCAGGACGTGGCCGACGACCTGGCTTCGGGTCGCCTCGTCCAGGTCCTGCACGAATGGTGCCCGATCTTCCCAGGCTGCTACCTCTACCATTCGAGCCGGCGCCAGAGCCCGCCAGCCCTTCGTGCGTTGATCGAAACGCTGAGAACACGAAACGCGTGATCCGGACGGCTCTGCGGAATCGCAGCAGCCGATGGCAGTTCCACTCATATCAGTCGGTCATTGCCGCTTGGCCTCAGCCGGCGTCCACGCCGTCCTTCCCGGGCGAACAGCGGCGCAGGAGCGTTGCAAGGATCGTCTCGGCGGCGGGAGAAAGATCGCGCTCCTGGCGGGTTACGATGCCGTAGGTCTTGACCGTCAGGTCGGGCGCCACGGGCAATGTGGCGAGCCGGCTACCGAGGCCACTGCTGTCGATGAAGAATTCCGCAACCGCCCGCGCCAGCGGCGCGATAGCGTTGGTTTTCTGCACGAGCGCGAGGGTGAATAGCGTGGACGCGGTGCCGAGCACGCGGCGGGGAAGACGCAGCCCCTTGGACAGGATGTAATCCTCCGCAGTGCGCCGCAGAAGGCCGCCCGGCGGCTGCATGACCCAATCGTAATCGAGGCACCGGTCGAGCGACAACGGATCGATCCGTGTCAGGGGATGATCGGCGCGCACCACGAGGCCGATCGGTTCGTCGCCAATATCGGACACCGCAAAAGGCTGTGCATGGACGCCATCGGGAATGCGGCCGACGTAGAAATCCAGTTCACGCGCAAGCAGCGCTTCCGCGAGCTTGTTCGACGTATCGACCTGAACCGCAATCTCGACGGCTGGCGAGAGCACGCGGATTTCGCGCACCAGTGGCAGGATCAGTTCTAGCGAAGGGCCGGTCACCGATCCAATGCGCACGAGACCGCGCGTTCCCTGGATGGCTTGGACAACCCGCTCCTGGGAGAGGTCGAGTTCTCGCAGGGTCCGAACCGCCTGATCGGCCATGATGTGGCCGGCTTCCGTCAAGGAGACGCCACGCGCATGGCGGGTGAAGATCGGCGTTCCGATCATCTCTTCCAGCTGTGCCATGAGACGCGAAGCAGCCGGCTGCGTCATGCCGACCTGTTCGGCCGCCGCCCCGATCTGGCCCGTGTCCCGCAAAACCGCAAGCAGGCGCAACTGCGAGAATTTCAGTCCCTTGCGGACGAGGTGGTTCTGGCTGTTAAGACCCTCGGCCTGGCTCATGACATGACCATACTGTTATTTCTCGAAGCTGAAACGCGATTTGACGCGCATGTCGACTTCTAGCAACGCTGGCTTAGAGCATGCAACGGAGTGAACGGTTTGGCTGTGTTCGGAACGATGCCCGATGGGCAAGAGGTCGTCGGGCTCGACATTCAGGCGGGAGCCTTGAAGGCACGCATCCTGACCCATGGTGCACGGCTGCAGTCGCTCGAGATGGTGGGGCTCGACCAGTCGCTCGTCATCGGCGCTCCAACGCTCGAACCCTATCTCGGCTCCATGGCTTATTTCGGAGCGATGGTTGGCCGGTTTGCCAATCGCATCGGCAACGCACGATTCTCCATCGATGGCGCCCCCTTTGCGACAACCCCGAATTTTCTCGACCGCCACACACTGCACGGCGGAAGCACTGGTCTGCACGCCCGGATCTGGAACCTCGCCGACCATAGCGATCGGCATGTCACCTTGACGATCGAGTTGCCGGACGGCGACGAGGGGTTTCCAGGCAAGATGCACATCGACACGCGCTATGAGGTCGAGGCGCCCTCCTCCCTCAGGGTCACGACGACGGCAAGGACGAACCGCGCCACACCCTGCAGCATTACCAACCATGCCTATTTCCGTTTGGGCAAAGGAGACATCCGGCAGCAGATGCTGACCATTAACGCCGCGCATTATCTGCCGGTCGACGCAGACCTGATCCCGACCGGCGATATCGCGCCGGTCGAACGAACCGCTTTCGACTTTCGGCAACCACGCCGCATTGGCGAGCATCGATACGACCACAATTTCTGTCTTGGCGAACATCCCGCACCACTTCGCCTGGCGGCCATTCTCGAGGATCCTGTCGCGGGTATCGCGCTCCATGTTTCGACGACCGAGCCCGGTTTGCAATTCTACGATGGCGAAAACACGCAATTTTCCGTCGACGAAGCGGGAACCAGCCTCCCGTCATTCGCCGGCCTCGCCCTCGAAACGCAGGCTTGGCCCGATGCGCCAAACCGCCCGAATTTTCCAGATGCCATCCTGCGCCCGGGAGATGTCTACAAGAACGAAACGCACTTCGAATTCCGCCGCTTTGACAAGTGATATGGCCGGAGTGGTATAGCTTCGGCAAATATCGGAATTTGTACCGCATATCAGCCGATGGTACCCACGGGCTCACATTATGAGGTCTGCGGGGGGAGACTGCGGACCGCACTTCTTCGCCACCGCGCCGCCGCGGTCGCCGAGAGGGTATGGAGGAGGTCCGAATTGCTGCTTTCACAGTACCGTCGCGAGGATGGGAAGGCTCAGATCGTTGCTCGCGAGGGCACGGAAGCCTACGACGTCGCGACCGATGCATCGCTTTACGATTTGGCCTTAGCCTGCGCGAACGATGGCGCCGATCTCAGATCGTCGATCCTTGATCTTGGCCTGCGCAAAGCCGTGGACCTGGCATCGCTCTGCGCCGATGGCCGGCTCCTGCCGCCCGTCCTGCATCCGGATCCGAGCCACCTGCACCTGACGGGAACCGGGCTGACCCATCTGGGATCGGCATCGACACGCGCGGCCATGCACGAGAAGGCTAGCGATAACGAGACCGATTCCATGCGGATGTTCCGCATGGGTCTCGAAGGCGGCAAGCCCTTGAACGGCGCACCGGGCGTGCAGCCGGAATGGTTCTACAAAGGCAATGGCGACGCGCTGGTCGCGCCTTGTGGCGCGCTTGCATGCCCTGCCTATGCCGAAGACGGCGGTGAAGAGCCCGAAATTGCCGGCATCTATGTCATTGGCAACGATGGTGAGCCTTATCGTGTCGGCTTCGCGCTCGCCAATGAGTTTTCCGACCACATCATGGAGAAGCGGAACTACCTCTATCTCGCGCACTCCAAGCTGCGCCAGGCGGCGGTCGGGCCGGAACTGCTCGTCGGCCCCTTGCCGGACAGCATCGAAGGGACGAGCCGTATACGGCGTGGCCAAGAAGTCGTCTTTGAAAAGCCGTTCCTTTCGGGTGAGGCGAACATGTCCCATTCGATCGCCAATCTGGAGCATCATCACTTCAAATACGGCATCTTCCGCCGGCCGGGTGACGTCCACGTCCACATGTTCGGCACGGCGACGCTGTCCTTCGCCGAAGGGTTCGCTGCGCAGGATGGCGATGTTTTCGAGATCGAGGCTGCGTCCTTCGGGCTGCCCCTGACCAACCGGCTGACGATCGCAAGACAGCTCCATCAGGAGAAGCGCCAAGCGGTGCGCATGCTTTGAGTTTAGGACGCATCGAAGCGCATTTTGCTGCGCTTTCGATGTCGGGAAAAGACACGATCCGGCCGAGCTGCCGGTTCGCAAGCGCGAGGGGGCCGGCGCCGACGGGTCCGAGGAGGAGCATGGCTGGGCGCGATAGCCCCACCCGTGGACAGTGGAGGAACACCATGACCAGAGTACTTCTTGCCGGAGCGGCCTTGCTCGCTCTTTCGGCAGCAGCATCAGCACAGACGGTCGGCTTCTCGCAGATCGGATCGGAATCCGGTTGGCGTGCAGCCGAAACGACGCTCACGCGGCAGCAGGCCGAAGAGCGCGGATATACGCTTCAGTTCTCCGACGCGCAGCAGCGCCAGGAAAACCAGATCGCAGCATTGCGTTCATTCATCGCTCAGGGCGTTGACGCCATTCTCATCGCGCCTGTCGTCGCGACGGGCTGGGACAGCGTGCTCCAGGAAGCCCAGGAGGCCGAGATTCCGGTCGTGCTTCTTGACCGTCAGGTCGATTCCTCCGACGATCTCTATCTGACGGCCGTCGGTTCGGATCTCGTTCACGAAGGCGAAGTGGCCGGCGAATGGCTGCTCGGTGAGATCGGTGAAGAGGAGTGCCGCGTGGTCGAATTGCAGGGGACCACTGGTTCGTCGCCCGCTATCGACCGGGCACAAGGCTTCCGCAATGCCATCGAAGGCAATGCCAATGTCGAGATCGTTCGCAGCCAGACCGGCGACTTCACCCGCGCCGGCGGCAAGAGCGTGATGGAAAGCTTCCTGCAGGCCGAAGGCGGTGGCGAAAACATCTGCGCGCTCTACGCCCACAATGACGACATGGCGATCGGCGCCATCCAGGCCATCAAGGAAGCCGGTCTTGCACCGGGCGAAGAGATCAAGATCGTCTCGATCGACGCCGTCCCTGACATCTTCCAGGCCATGGCTGCAGGTGAAGCGAATGCGACGGTGGAACTGACGCCGAACATGGCCGGCCCTGCCTTCGACGCTCTTGAAGCCTACTGGGCAGACGGCACCGAACCGGAGAAGTTCATCCAGACGGAATCGCGCCTTTACACCCAGGGCGACGATCCGGCAGGCGAATACGAGGCTCGCAAGGATCTCGGTTACTGAGAGATCCTGCCAACCAGAACCGGGGCAGCAATTGCCCCGGTTTTCTTGCGGGAAAGAACCGATGCTCCTGTCGATCACATCGCTGTCGAAAAGCTTCGTCGGCACCAAGGCGCTGCAGAGCGTGGATTTCGAGCTTGCAGCCGGCGAGGTGCACGCGCTGCTCGGCGAGAACGGCGCAGGAAAATCCACGCTGATCAAATGCCTGACGGGCGCCTATGAACGCGATGCTGGCGAAATCCGCCTGGACGGCGTGTCGATCGACCCATCGTCGACCGCCGAAGCGCAGGCGCTCGGCATCGGCACCGTGTATCAGGAGGTGAACCTCCTGCCCAATCTCACCGTCGCGCAGAACCTGACATTCGGCCGCGAGCCACGCCGCTTCGGCCTTGTCGATGCGCGGGCGCAAAGAGCGCAGGCCCGTGCGATGCTGGAGCCTTACGGGCTCGACATCGATGTCGACCGCGACCTCGGCGCCTATTCGGTCGCCATCCGCCAGATCATCGCCATCGCGCGAGCCGTCGCGCTTTCGGGCAAGGTTCTCATTCTCGACGAGCCCACCGCGAGCCTTGATGCGGCCGAGGTGCGGATGCTGTTCACCATCGTGCGCAAGCTTCGCGCCGAAGGCCTCGGCATCATCTTCGTTTCGCATTTTCTCGATCAGGTCTTCGCCATCTGCGATCGCGTCACCGTGCTTAGAAACGGACGCAAGATCGTTACGGAGAAAACCGCCAATCTCGACCGCGTGCGCCTGATCTCGCATATGCTTGGCCGCGATCTGGAGGAAGCGGCGCACGAGCACCGCAAGCATGCCGATTCGGATCACGCTCAGCGCGGGCCGCTGCTCACGTTCAAAGCCGTCGGCCGCGCCGGCATGATCGAACCCTTCGACCTGGCTGTCGGCAAAGGCGAAGTGATCGGACTTGCCGGCCTGCTCGGCTCCGGGCGCACCGAAAGTGCAGAGCTTCTCTTCGGCGTTCGCACCAGCGATACCGGCAGCGCGTCCGATCAGCAGGGGCGCGTCGCCCACGGCAGCCCGCGCGAGGCGATCGCTGCCGGCTTCGGCTTTGCGCCGGAAGACCGCAAGGTCGATGGCATCATCGCCGACCTGTCGGTGCGCGAAAACATCATTCTGGCGCTGCAGGCCAAACGCGGCTGGATGTCGAAGATCTCGCGCCAGGAGCAGGATGCGCTTGCCGAACGCTATATCGGGCGCCTCGATATCCGCACCTCGAGCGCGGACAAGCCGATCGGAGAGCTGTCGGGCGGCAACCAGCAGAAGGTGGTCCTCGCGCGCTGGCTGGCGATGAACCCCCGCTTCCTGATCCTCGACGAACCCACCCGCGGCATTGACGTCGGCGCCCATGCCGAGATCGTCCGGCTGATCCAGGAGATCACGAAAACCGGCATGGCCGTGCTCGTCATCTCGTCCGAACTCGAGGAACTTGTCGCGGTCTGCGATCGCGTCATCGTGGTGCGCGACCGGCGGCATGTCACCGAACTCGCGGGCTCCGACATCAGCACGGACGCCATCGTCCGCGCCATTGCCCAGCCCGAGGCTGCTTGATGATACGCACGCTCCGACGCATCACGCCCCAGCTGTTGACGCTGGCAGCCCTCATCGCGCTCGTGACGATGTTCTTCCCGAACTTCATTTCGATCTCCTACGATGGCACACGCTTTGTCGGACCGATCGTGGATGTGCTCAAGCGATCGGCACCCGTCGCACTGCTCGCCGTCGGGATGACGCTCGTCATCGCCACGCGCGGGATCGATCTTTCCGTCGGCACCGTCATGGCGATCGCCGGCGCCGTCGCCGCCTACGCGATCACGTCCGGTTTCGGCCTGCCCGCGACATTGGCCTTGGCGCTGCTGGCAGGTCTCGCCGCCGGATTGTGGAACGGCTGTCTCGTCGCGCTCATCGGCATCCAGCCCATCGTCGCGACGCTGATCCTGATGACGGCTGGTCGAGGCATCGCCCAGTTGATAACTGAAGGTCGCATCCTGACCTTTTCCAACGACGATTTCGCGTTTATCGGCTCGGGAACGGTCTACGGCATCCCGTTTCCCACCATCCTTTGGCTTGCAACGGCGATCCTTGTCGCCGCACTGATGCGGCGAACCGCGCTTGGCCTTCTGATCGAAGCAACGGGCATTAACCGTGCGGCAAGCGCGCTCGCCGGCGTCAACGCCACCGTCATCCTCGTCGCGGTCTACATGGCATCCGGTTTCTGCGCGGCGCTGGCAGGTATCGTAGCGACAGCTGACATCCGCGGCGCCGATGCGAACAATGCCGGGCTGTGGCTTGAACTCGACGCGATCCTGGCCGTCGTGATCGGCGGCAATTCGCTGCTCGGCGGACGCTTCTCGATCGCCGGCGCGATGATCGGCGCATTGATCATCCAGACGATCAACACGGGCATCGTGCTTGCCGGCTTTCCGTCGGAATACAATCTCGTCATCAAGGCCGGCCTGGTCCTCGTGATCCTCGTGATGCAGTCGCCGAACCTCTCGGCCGACTGGTTCTATCTGAAGGCGCTGATCAGCGAACGGCGCACCGCACGCGCAGAGCGGAAGGAAGCGTCATGACCATCAATCCGCGCCTCTATCCCCTGCTCACGACGATCGGCATCTTCATCGTCGGCTATTTCCTCTGCTACCTGCAGTTCCCGAACATCCTGTCGACCCGGGTCGTCGGCAATCTGCTGACCGACAACGCCTATCTCGGCATCGTGGCGGTCGGGATGACGATCGTCATCCTATCGGGTGGCATCGACCTGTCCGTCGGCTCCGTCATCGCATTCTCCGGCGTGTTCATCGCCGTGATGCTGCGCGATACCGACCTGCCGGCGCCGCTCGTGATCGTCATACTGCTGGTAATCACCAGCGCCTTCGGAGCAGCGATGGGGTGGCTGATCCATGCGCTTGCCATGCCGGCCTTCATCGTCACGCTTGCCGGCATGTTCCTCGCGCGCGGCGCCGCCTACATGCTGACGATTGACTCGATCGCCATCACCGACCCCATCTTTGCTGCGATTCAAAACGCCTACTGGCTGATGCCTGGCAAGGGACGGTTGACGCTGATCGGCGTTCTGATGGTTGTGGTCGTACTGGCAGGCGCCCTGCTCGGCCATCGCACACGGTTTGGGGCAAGCGTGTTCGCCCTCGGTGGCGGCGAACAGACCGCACGGCTTATGGGGGTCAATGTCGGGCGAACGACCGTCCTGATCTACGCATTCTCCGGCCTGATGGCGGGCTTGTCCGGCGTGGTATTCTCCGTCTACACCGGCTCCGGTTACCCGCTCGCCACCGTCGGCACCGAACTGACGGCGATCGCCGCCGTCGTGATCGGCGGGACAATCCTGACAGGCGGCGCCGGCTACGTGATCGGCACTCTGTTCGGCGTGCTGACGATGGGCCTCATCCAGACGTACCTCGTCTTCGACGGGAGCCTTTCCAGCTGGTGGACGAAGATCGTGATCGGCATGCTGCTCCTGCTCTTCATCCTGCTTCAGAAGGGCCTTCTTCGCCTGACAGCCTTCGGCGCGGCGCGCGCATGAGTGAGGTCACGGTCCATGACGGACGCGCGTGCATGCTGGGCGAAGGCGCGCTCTGGCATCCCGAGCGCGGCCAGCTCTTCTGGTTCGACATTCTCGCGGGCAAGTTCCTCAGCCGGTCAGCTGACGGCCCTCTCGAATGGAGCTTCGGAGAATGCGTATCGGCCGCAGGCTGGATCGACCGTGATCGGTTGCTGATCGCCAGTGAAACCGGCCTCAGCCTCTTCGACGTCGCGACCGGCGAGCGAAAGACGATCGCTGCCGTAGAGGCGGATGATGCTTCGACCCGTTCCAACGACGGTCGCGCCGATCCATTCGGCGGCTTCTGGTTCGGCACGATGGGCAAGAAGGCCGAGCCAGGAAAAGGTGCGATCTACCGCTTCTTCCAGGGCCGCGTCGAAAAGCTTTACGGCGCCATCACGATCCCCAACGCCATCTGTTTCGCGCCGGATGGACGCAGGGCTTATTTCGCCGACACCGCATCCGGGATCGTGCGCGCCGTAGCATTGGACCCTGAAGGGTGGCCGACGGGCGAGCCGGAGATATTCCTCGACCTTGCCTCCGAGGACATTTCGCCGGACGGAGCCGTGACGGATGCGGAGGGCTGTTTCTGGAATGCCCAATGGGGCGCTTCGCGTGTCGCCTGCTATGCACCGGACGGCACGCTGAAGCGAGTTGTACCTCTGCCGGCCGCGCACGTTTCGTGCCCCGCATTCGGCGGAGCCGACTTCTCGACCCTCTTCGTGACGAGTGCTCTCGAAAACATCGCGTCTCCCCGTCCCGCAGACGGCCTGACCTACGCGGTCCGTCTCGATCTCAGGGGGCGGGCCGAGCCGGCCGTTGGTATCGACTGAGATCCGGCAGCCATTCAGGTATACCGGCGGCGATATATCACTCGTCCGATACGGAATTTGACCGTCATATCTCTTTTGCCTAACCCTCGGGGTCCGATGAGGAGATCGGATCGAGGCCAGCGCTGTCGCGCGGCCAATGGGAGGAACTCATGCGCTATCTTTCAGCTGCGATTGCCGCAGCGCTGCTTTCTGCATCTACGCTGGCGGTGCCGGCCTTCGCCCAGGACAAAGGTTACGTCGGCATCGCCATGCCGACCCAGTCCTCCTCACGCTGGATTTCGGACGGCAATTCCATGGTCGAGCAGTTCGAAGCTGCCGGCTATGAAACCGACCTGCAATACGCCGAAGACGATATTCCAAACCAGCTCGCTCAGGTCGAGAACATGATCACCAAGGGCGTCAACGTCCTCGTAATCGCAGCCATCGACGGCACGACCCTGTCCAACGCTCTCGCCAATGCGGCTGCCGCCGGGATCAAGGTCATCGCCTATGACCGGCTGATCCGCGAAAGCGAGAATGTCGACTACTACGCGACCTTCGACAATTTCCAGGTCGGCGTGCAGCAGGCTGAAACGCTGGTTGCCGGACTGGAAGAGCGTTTCGGCGACGTCGAAACCTGGAACGTGGAGCTCTTCGGCGGCTCTCCGGACGACAACAACGCCTATTTCTTCTACGACGGCGCCATGTCCGTGCTCCAGCCGCTGATCGACAGCGGCGATATCGTGGTGAAGTCCGGACAAACCGGCATGCAGACCGTCGGCACGCTGCGCTGGGATGGCTCGGTTGCCCAGGCACGCATGGATAACCTTCTGTCGGCCAACTATACCGACGATCAGGTGCATGGCGTGCTTTCGCCCTATGACGGCCTGTCCATCGGCATCCTTTCGTCGCTCAAGGGCGTCGGCTACGGATCCGGCGATATGGAAATGCCGATCGTGACCGGACAGGACGCCGAAGTCCAATCGGTAAAGTCGATCCTCGCCGGCGAGCAGTATTCGACGATCTTCAAGGATACGCGTGAACTTGCCCGCGTCACCGTCGGCATGGTGGATGCGGTGCTTTCTGACAGCGAGCCCGAGATCAACGACACGGAGACCTATGACAACGGCGTCAAGATCGTGCCGTCCTACCTGCTCGAGCCGCTTCCGGTAACCGAAGCGAACTGGCGCGAACTGCTGGTCGACAGCGGCTACTACGAAGCATCCGAGATCGAGTGATCCTCCCAAGGACAGCGGGTCCCGGCATCAGCCGGGGCCTGCAGACCATGGGACGGCAACCGACGGCGATCTGGAGCGCGCCATGAGCGAAACCATCCTTGAGATGCGCAACATCACCAAGACGTTTCCGGGCGTGAAGGCACTCGACGATGTCTCTTTCTCGGTAAGACGCGGTGAAATCCACGCCCTCGTCGGCGAAAACGGTGCTGGCAAATCGACGCTGATGAAGGTGCTGTCCGGCGTCTATCCGCATGGCGACTATGAAGGCGACATCGTCTACGAGGGCGAGGTCAAGGCCTTCCGAGGCATCGCCGATTCCGAGCGCGACGGCATCATCATCATCCATCAGGAACTCGCGCTCGTCCCGCTACTGTCGATCGCGGAAAACATCTTTCTCGGCAACGAATGCGCATCGCACGGCGTGATCGACTGGCGCGAGACAAACCGGCGGACCGGCGAACTGCTCGCCCGCGTCGGACTGCGCGAACGGCCCGAAACGAAGGTCATGCATCTCGGCCTCGGCAAGCAGCAACTGGTCGAAATCGCCAAGGCGCTGTCGCGCGAAGTGCGGCTGCTCATTCTGGATGAGCCCACATCTTCGCTGAACGAACACGACAGCGACGCGCTTCTGGAACTCCTGCTCGAATTCCGCCGCCGCGGCATTTCTTCGATCCTCATCTCGCACAAGCTGAACGAGGTCTCGAAGGTCGCCGATACGATCACGATCCTGCGCGACGGCATGGCGGTGTCCTCGCTGGACTGCTCCGAAGGCCCGGTGAAGGAAGACCGCGTCATACGCGACATGGTCGGCCGCTCGCTTTCGGACCGCTATCCCTCGCGCGACCCGAAGATCGGCCCGACGATCCTGGATGTGCGCGACTGGACCGTACGGCATCCGATCGACACGAGTCGGCTCGTGGTCGACAAGGTCAATTTCACGCTTCGCGAAGGCGAAGTGCTCGGCATCGCCGGCCTGATGGGGTCGGGTCGAACCGAGCTCGCCATGAATATGTTCGGCCGTTCCTACGGCACCTATGTCAGCGGGGAGGCTTTGATCCGCGGCAAGACGGTCGATCTGTCGACCGTGCCGGCTGCGATCGATGCAGGCCTCGCCTACGCAACCGAGGACCGCAAGACCTTCGGCCTCGTGCTCGACCAGACGATCCGCCGCAACGTCCCGCTCGCCAATCTCGATGGCATCGCCAACAAAGGCATCGTCGATCGTCACCGCGAGGCGCATGTGGCGGAGGATTACCGCAACCGCGTTCGCATCAAGAGTTCGTCGATCGAACAGGCAACGGTCAATCTTTCCGGCGGCAACCAACAGAAGGTCGTGCTGTCCAAATGGCTCTTTGCCAACCCGGACATTCTCATTCTCGATGAGCCGACCCGCGGCATCGATGTCGGCGCCAAGTTCGAGATCTACACGATCATCCGCGACCTCGCCGCCTCGGGAAAATCGATCATCGTCATCTCGTCGGAGATGCCGGAACTGCTCGGCATCACCGACCGTCTCTACGTAATGAACAAGGGCCGGTTCGTCGGCGAATTGCCGACGGTCGAAGCCAGCCAGGAGAAGATCATGTCCATCATCATCAAGGCGGGCGGCTGACCCATGGACCAGACCGTAACGACCGAACCCACACCCGTCCGCGCTTCCGGCGTCAGCTTCTTCCGCGCGAACATGCGCGAATACGGGATCCTGATCGCGCTGGTCGTGATCATGGCATTCTTCCAGTTCGCAACGGGCGGCATTCTGCTTCGACCGGTCAACCTGACCAATCTGATCCTGCAGAACAGCTACATCGTCATCATGGCCGTCGGCATGCTGCTGGTCATCGTGTCAGGCCATATCGACCTTTCGGTCGGATCGGTGCTCGGTTTCGTCGGCGCGCTCGCCGCGGTCATGATCGTCCAGTGGGACATGAACTACGTGCTGGCCTCGATCTTGTGCCTTGGCGTCGGTGCCGCGATCGGCGCGGCACAAGGCTTCTGGATCGCCTATTTCCGCATTCCCTCGTTCATCGTCACGCTCGCGGGCATGCTGGTCTTCAAGGGCCTCACGCTCTGGCTGCTCGCCGGCCAATCGGTCGGGCCTTTCCCGCCGACCTTCCAGTTGATGTCTTCGGGCTTCCTGCCGGACCTTTTCGGCGGCGACGGCATCAACATTCTGTCGCTCGTCATCGGCCTCTGCGTGGCCGCGCTGCTGCTCTATCTCGCGATGCGCACCCGCAGCCAGGAGATCAAGCGCGGTCTTCCGACCGAACCGGCCGCGATTTTCACCGTCAAGAACGCGCTTATCGCCCTCGCAATCGCCTATATGAGCTATCTCATGGCGTCGTTCCGCGGCCTGCCGAACGTCTTCATCATCATGGCGCTGCTGATCGCGGTCTATTCCTTCGTCGCCAATCGCACGACGGTCGGACGCCGCATCTATGCGATCGGCGGCAACGAAAAGGCCGCGAAGCTGTCCGGCATTCGCACAGAGCGGCTCGTGTTCCTCACATTCGCCAATATGGGCATGCTGGCCGCGCTTGCCGGCCTCGTCTTCGCCGCCCGGCTGAACACCGCGACGCCGAAAGCCGGCCTCGGCTTCGAGCTCGACGTCATCGCCGCCGTGTTCATCGGTGGTGCGTCGATGTCCGGTGGCGTCGGCACCATCGTCGGTGCCGTCATCGGCGCCTTCATCATGGGTGTGATGAACAACGGCATGTCGATCCTCGGAATCGGCATCGACTACCAGCAGGTCATCAAGGGCCTGGTGCTGCTCGCTGCCGTCATCTTCGACGTTTACAACAAGAACAAGGCCTGACCGATGACCTTCAAGAAGGCTGAGTGGCCGCGCAAACTGCGATCGACCGAATGGTTCGGTGGTACGAGCCGCGACCACATCTACCACCGCTCCTGGATGAAGAACCAGGGATTGCCGGCCGACCTGTTCGACGGGCGCCCCGTCATCGGCATCTGCAACACCTGGTCGGAACTCACGCCCTGCAACGCGCACTTACGCGATCTCGCCCAGCGCGTGAAGCACGGCATCTACGAGGCCGGCGGCCTGCCGGTCGAGTTCCCCGTCTTTTCGCCGGGTGAAAGCGCTCTGCGCCCCTCCGCGATGATGTACCGCAACCTTTGCGCCATGGATGTCGAGGAAGCATTGCGCGCCAACCCCATCGACGGCGTCGTTCTGCTGGTCGGTTGCGACAAGACCACGCCGGCGCTGCTGATGGGGGCCGCCAGCGTCGACATCCCGGCCATCGCCGTCTCGGGTGGCCCGATGCTGAACGGATGGTTCCGCGGCGAGCGTGTCGGCTCCGGCACGGCGCTCTGGCAGATGAGCGAGGCCATCAAGGCCGGCACCATGACCAGCGACGAATTCCTGGAGGCGGAACAGTCCATGTCGCGCAGCCCCGGCTCGTGCAACACCATGGGCACAGCCTCCACAATGGCCTCCATGGCGGAAGCGCTCGGCATGGCGCTTTCCGGCAATGCCGCGATTCCTGCGGTGGATTCGCGTCGCCGCGTGATGGCGCATTTGAGCGGTCGTCGCATCGTCGACATGGTCAAGGACGACCTCAAGCCATCGGATATCATGACCCGCGAGGCCTTCGAGAACGCCATCCGCACCAACGGCGCTATCGGTGGATCGACGAATGCCGTGATCCATCTTCTGGCTATTGCAGGACGTGTCGGCATCGACCTCACGCTCGACGATTGGGACCGGCTCGGCCGCGACGTTCCGACGATCGTCAATCTCATGCCGTCCGGAAAATACCTGATGGAGGAGTTCTTCTACGCCGGCGGGTTGCCGGTGGTGATCAAGCGGCTCGGCGAAGCGGGATTGCTCAACCGCGATGCGATCACGGTCTCGGGCGCTGCCATCTGGGACGAGGTCAAGGACACCCGCAACTGGAACGAGGACGTCATACTGCCGGTCGATCGCGCGCTGACGCCCCATGGCGGTATCGTCGTACTGAAAGGCAACCTTGCGCCGAATGGTGCCGTCCTCAAGCCATCGGCTGCGAGCCCGGAACTGCTGCAGCATCGCGGCCGCGCCGTGGTGTTCGAGGACATCGACGACTACAAGGCGAAGATCAACGACGAGAACCTCGACATAGACGCCACCTGCATCATGGTCATGAAGAATTGCGGACCACGCGGTTATCCCGGCATGGCCGAGGTCGGCAATATGGGCCTGCCGCCGAAGGTGCTGCGCACGGGCGTTCGCGACATGGTGCGCATTTCGGATGCGCGGATGTCGGGCACCGCCTACGGGACGGTCGTCCTGCACACGACACCGGAGGCGGCGGTCGGCGGGCCGCTCGCGATCGTGCGCACCGGCGACATGATCGAGCTCGACGTCCCGGGTCGCCGTCTGCACCTGGATGTTTCCGACGCGGAGATCGAAGCGCGGCTCGCCGCGTGGACACCGCCGGTCGAGAAGCCGACGGGTGGTTATGCGCGCCTCTTTCATGACCATGTGCAAGGTGCAGATACCGGAGCCGACTTCGACTTCCTCAAGGGCCACCGCGGCAAGGATGTGGGCCGTGACAGCCACTAGGATCGCGATCGTCGGCGTCGGGAAGATCGCGCAGGACCAGCACGTTCCGTCCATCAAGGGCAACGAGGCCTTCGAGCTTGCGGCAACTGTCAGCAGCCGCGACGGCCTGCCCGGCATCGAGAACCACGCTCAGCTGACCGATCTTCTGAAAAAGCGACCCGACATCCCCGCAGTCGCCCTCTGCATGCCGCCGCAGATGCGCTACGAGGCGGCGAGGTTCGCCATCGAAGCTGGCCGGCATGTCCTGCTGGAAAAGCCGCCGGGCGCAACCATTGCCGAAGTTCAGGACCTCGTCGAACGAGCGCGTGCCAAGAACGTCAGCCTCTTCGCGACGTGGCACTCGCGCTTCGCGGCGGGCGTTCCCGCTGCCCGCGCCTGGCTTGCCGAGCGCATGGTCCGGCATGTTCGCATCACCTGGAAGGAAGACGTGCGGCGCTGGCACCCCGGCCAGGCCTGGATCTGGGAACCGGGCGGCCTCGGCGTATTCGACCCCGGCATCAACGCCCTGTCGATCCTCACCGAAATCCTGCCCGAACCCGTCCATCTCGTCCAATCGACGCTCGAAGTGCCGGACGGACGCCAAGCCCCCATTGCCGCAGCGCTGCGGTTCCGGGGCCCCGCCGGCCTGACGGTCGAGGCCGATTTCGACTGGCGCCAGACCGGTCCGCAAACCTGGGACATCGAAATCGGGACCGACACGGGCTCCCTCAGCCTATCCAAGGGCGGAGCGGAGTTGACGATCGGCGGGCGGCGCGAGATGACGGAAGCCGATGTCGAATATGCCGGCATCTATCGCCGCTTCGCCGAACTGATCGACGCGCGCGAGATCGATGTGGATCTCGCCCCGCTCGTTCATGTCGCCGATGCCTTCATGCTCGGCCGTAAGATCACGGTCGAACCCTTCGAGGAATGAGATTTCCATGACCGATCCCATCACACTCCACGGCCGCCATCTGATCGAAGGGGCCTGGGTCGAGGGCTCAGACTTTTTCACGGCCGACCGCACTGACGGAGTGGAGACCAGGTTCGCACGCGGCAGCGCCGCCGATATCGACCGTGCCGTCCAGGCGGCAGCGGCGGCGTTCCTGCCCTACAGCCAGTCCAGCCGCGAAAGCCGGGCTCAATTTCTCGAAGCGATCGCCGATGCCATCGAAGAGCGCGGCGCGGCAATCACTGCCGTTGCAATGGCCGAGACCGGACTTCCGGCCGCACGCCTCGAAGGCGAACGTGGTCGCACCACCGGCCAGTTGCGGCTGTTCGCAAAGCATGTCCGTGACGGCGCCTATCTCGACCGGCGCCATGACGCGGCCGACCCGGAGCGCAAGCCGCTGCCGCGCCCGGAGATCCGCCTCGTCCAGCGCCCGATCGGCCCCGTCGGCGTGTTCGGCGCATCCAATTTCCCTCTGGCATTCTCGACGGCTGGTGGCGACACCGCCTCGGCGCTCGCCGCCGGTTGTCCGGTCGTGGTTAAGGGCCACCAAGCGCACCCCGGAACATCGGAGATCGTTGCCGACGCAATCCTCGCGGCGATCCGTGCGACGGATCAACACCCGGGCATTTTCGCGCTGGTCCAGTCAGATACGAATGAAGCCGGTGCGGCTCTCGTCAAGCATCCCCTCATCAAGGCGATCGGTTTCACCGGGTCGCTGCGCGGCGGGCGCGCCCTCTTTGATCTGGCTGTCAGCCGGCCGGAGCCCATTCCGTTCTTCGGCGAACTGGGTTCGGTCAACCCCGTCTTCGTGCTTGCTCAAGCAGCCGACGCCCGTGGCGCCGATATCGCACGCAACTGGGCAGCATCGCTGACGATGGGTGCGGGCCAATTCTGCACCAATCCCGGCGTCCTGATCGTTCCGGAAGCGAGCGCCGACCTCATCGAGACCGAAGCGGCCAATCAGCTTCGTCAGGTGCCTCAGCAGACAATGCTGTCGGCCGGCATCGCTCAGGCTTTCGGACGCAATGCCGGGAAGCTCGCTGCCGGCAATGCCGTGCGCACGATCTGCGCACCCGAAGCCAGCGGACGCGCAGCCACCGCCGGCCTCTTCGTAACCGACGCCGACACGTTTATCTCGAACCCGGAGTTGGCGGAAGAAGTGTTCGGCCCCGCGGGTATCGTGGTGCGGGCCCGCAACGAGGATCACCTGCTGACGATCGCGAATGCGCTGGAAGGCCAGCTCACCGTTACCCTGCAAATGGATGAGGCGGATACCGACACCGCGAAGCGGTTGATGCCGATCCTGGAACAGAAAGCTGGCCGCATCCTCGCGAACGGCTTTCCGACGGGTGTCGAGGTGGTGGATGCCATGATGCATGGCGGCCCCTACCCCGCCAGCACTAACGTTGCGGCCACGTCCGTCGGGACGCTCGCGATCCGCAGGTTCCTGCGCCCCGTCGCCTACCAGAACCTGCCTGAGGCGCTTCTTCCCGCCGACATGGTCTGAGCATCCGTCTGCGCCTGGCGAAGGTCAGGCGTCGACGAGATCACCCATGGCACGCACGGCCGTGCGGTAACCCTTGGGACCGAGCCCCGCGATGACGGCAGTCGCAACCTTCGACATCAGCGAGTTGTGGTAGACCGCTTCGCGGCGATGGATGTTGGAGATGTGGAGCTCGATGATCGGGCCAGGAAACATCTTCAGCGCATCCATGATCGGCACCGACGTGAAGGTCAGCCCCGCCGGATTGATGATGATGCCCGCGGCCGACTGATCGATCGCCTCATGGATCCAATCGACGAGCTCATATTCGCGGTTCGACTGGTGGAAGACAATCTCGCTATCCCCTGCCGCATCGCGGCACATGGCCTCGACTTCGGCCAACGTCGTGTGGCCGTAGATTTCGGGCTCTCGCTTGCCGAGCCGGTTGAGGTTCGGGCCGTTCAGAACATAGATCGGATGGGGCATGGACACGACTTCCAAGATTAGCCGGAGTAGCCGAACAGGCGCGGCACGAAGAGCACGACCGACGGGATGAAGGTGATGATCGCCAGCGCGACGAACATGCCGAGTAGGAACGGCATCGTGTCACGCACGATATCGCGCAGCGGCGCGCCCGAGACACGGGCGACGACGAAGAGCAGTAGCCCATAGGGCGGCGTGATCAGGCCGAGCATCACGTTGAACACGACAACGATTCCGAAATGCACCATGTCGATGCCCAGCGCCTGGGCGGTCGGCACGAGCACCGGCACGATCACGAGAATGATCGTCGTTCCTTCCAGCAAACAGCCGAGCAGCAGAAGCACGAGGTTGACGAGCAGCAGGAACGTCAGCGGCGTGAGTTCGAAGCTCAAAAGAAAAGCGCTGAGCGACGCGGGGATATTCTCGACCGTCACCACATAGTTGAAGACCATCGCACCGGCGATCAGCATGCCGACGGAAGCGGTCATGCGGCCGGCCGACAGCAACGAGCCGAAGAACTCGCGAAAGCCGACGTCACGGTGAATGATGGCGGAGACGACCAGCGCATAGGCAGCCGCGACTGCGGCCGCTTCCGTCGGCGTCATCACGCCTCCGCGCAGACCGACGAGAAGCACCACAGGCAGCATCAATGCAGGCAACGCGCGAATGGTGATCCCGGGTAGCTTCCGCAGGGGCACCGGCGCTTCCGTCGGAAAATTCTGCCGGCGCGCGCTCCAGGCGACAATAACCATCTGGCTGAGAGCGATGAGCAGGCCGGGCAGGATACCGGCGAGAAACAGGAAGCCGATGGAGGCGTTCGACACCAGCGAATAGATGACGAGCGGAATGGACGGCGGCAGGATCGGCGCCATGACGGCCGATACGGCCGTAAGCGACGCAGCAAAGCTCGGCGTGTACTTGTTGTTCTCCGTCATCATCTTCTGCATCATCTTGCCCATGCCGGCGGCATCGGCGATCGCCGAACCGGACATGCCCGCGAAGATAAGGCTCTGAAGAACGTTGACCTGCGCCAGACCGCCGCGGAAACGCCCGACGAGCGCATTGCAGAAGTTCAGAAGGCGGATGGTCATCGAGCCGGAATTCATCAGCTCGGCGGCGAGGATGAACAGCGGCACGGCAAGCATCGTGTAGCTCGTGAACATGCTGTTCAACAGCTGTTCGGCGGCCGTGCCCATGTCGAGGCCGGCGGCGAAGAGATAGAGGATCGATGCGCCGATCATCGCATGGCCGATCGGCAGGCCGAGGACGCTCATCGCAACGAGCGTGACGATGCACAGCGTGAAAGGATCGGAAAGGCTCATAGACCCGAACTCGCTTCTGTGGGGTCGGCGTCACGGGTCTCGCCACCCCGGATAGCGCGCCAGACGAGGTACGCGTAACGGCAGATCACGGCGACGGCGAAGAACACGTAGATCGAGAAGAGCCAGTCGAAGCGGATTTTCAAGTAAGCCGTCGATTGCACTTTCATGAAGGTGACGTAATCGACGACTGCCGGCAGCGAGAAGACGTAAAGCCCGATCAGCAAGACGCCGCCGACGATCAGCATGACGCGACGCGCTACGGGAGGGACCATCCAGAACAGAAGGTCGAACCGGATCTCTTCATCTTCGCGGATCACGAAGGCCGCGCCCCAGAGAACCATCCACAGCCACATGATGACCGACAGTTCGGACGTCCAGCCGATCGGGAAATTGAGGAAGTATCGGAAGATGATCTGCGCGATGAACGCTACGAACATCACGCCCATCATGATGGCGAGAATGTTCTCGGCGCGCCGGTAGAGCCAGCGCAACACGGGCATGAGTTGCATCGCGACCTCCTCGATGATTGCAAGCCGGCGAGCCGTGGCTATTCAACGAGCCACGGCTGGCCGTTATCGCATCACATGCCGTTGATGGTCTCGACCATACCCTCGGGCCAGCTTTCGGCGAGGCTCGATTCCAGGTAGAGATTCTGAGCATACTCGCGGAAAGCATCGAGATTGGGCTCGTACACTTCGAGGCCCTGCTCTTCGAAATAGGCGGCGAGTTCCTCTTCCTGCTTCACATGCTCGGCCTGGCTCCAGTCGATCGCGTTATCGGCGGCCGTCTGCAGCGTTTCCTGCTGCTCGGGGGTCAACCCGTTCCAAGCATCCAGCGAGATCGTCAGAAGGTCGAAGCCGACGAGGTGAGACGTCAGCACGATTTGCGACATCACTTCGTAGAACTTCATGTTCTGAACGTTCGGAAGCGGGTTGTCCTGGCCGTCGATCGCGCCGGTCTGCAGGCCGGTGTAGACTTCGGCATAGGCCATCGGCGTCGGGTTTGCGCCGAGCGCCTGACCGAGAAACTGCCAGGCATCGCCACCGGGCATGCGCAGGTTGATCCCCTGCAGGTCTTCCGGCGTCTCGACACGCTCTTCGGTGCGCAGGCCCACATGGCGCGCGCCGAAATAGGTCGGGCCGAGGATTTTGACCGAGAGCTGGTCCTCAACCATCTGCTTCATCTCATCGCCGGCTTCGCTGGCGAAGAAGGCGCGCAGGTGGTCGGCGTCGCGGAAAAGGTAAGCCGATGTCAGGATCGACCAGGCCGGGATCTGGTTGGAAATGTCCTGTGGGGCGATGTTGCCCATCTCCAAATTGCCGCGCTGAAGCGCGACCAGTTCGGTGCCCTGCTTGAACAGGTTGCCGCCGTAATAGCCCTGGAACTGGAACTCGCCGCCGAGCTCTTCAGTGAAGCGCTCCATCATGCGCGCACGAATGTCCTGATCCGAGAATACGGCCGAGAAACGCAGTTCGACGGGTTCCTGGGCGATCGCCGGAACACTGACGGCAGCCGACAACACCAGCGCACCGGCCGCAAGGATGGAGCGGCGTGAAAACTTCGAAAACATGAGGGTCCTCCCTTTGAATTTCTTGCCCGCCCATGGCCTCCAGCCGGCGGATACCGCTTTTCATGCCACTCGACAAAGCGCATTTCAATAGGCGTCGTGGATTTCATATGAGATTATTGATTATATCTGGTCACTGAGACGCGCTCGCCAAGCTTGCCTGCAGCTCTCATGTCGGGCAGATGGGCTGGACGCTGAGGAGGACTTGAGCGTGAGCGGCGACTTCCATTCAACGGAGACTGCGGGCGACGCAACCTATCGCCGCATTCGAACCGATATTATTTTCGGCCATCTCGGCCCAGGCGAACGCCTGAGGCTGGAGCGGTTGCGCGGACGCTATGCGACGAGCGTCAGCACGTTGCGCGAAGTGCTCTACCGCCTCTCGTCCGAAGGTCTGGTCACCGCCGAAGGCCAACGCGGTTTCGAGGTCGCGCCGATCTCGGTTGCGAACTTCCGCGAAGTGGCCGCAATGCGGGGCCTATTGGAAGGCCATGCGCTGAGAGAGTCGTTCACCGCCGGCGACATCGAATGGGAAGGCCGAGTCGTCGCAGCCCATCACAAGCTCGCACGGCTGGAAACGCTGATTCTTGCGGGCGATCTTCACCAGACATCGGCATGGAAGCACTACGACCGCGAGTTTCATCATGCGCTGATATCGGCCTGCGGGTCCCGTGCGCTGATGGACACGCACGGCATCATCTTCGACCAGTTCTTGCGCTACCAGATCCTGGCCGTGCGTTTCCGCGGCGAGATCGCGGTCGACGAACACAGGACGCTGCTGGAATGCGCCCTTGTCCGCGACGCCGAGACGGCCCTCCGCACGCTCGATCGACACATCCACGCCTGCGTGGATTACACAGTCGAGCAAGGGCTCTTTCCATTGGCAGCTCAGTAAGATCAGTTGAATTGCTCACCGTGCTCGGGCAGCTTCTGTGGAAATCTGCGGCAGAGAGTGAAAGATGACTGAACCGGTTATTCATACCGAAACGATCGGGGACAATGCCTATCGCCGCATCCGCGCCGATATCATCTTCGGCCGCATCGCACCCAGCCAGAAGCTGAAGCTCGACAAGCTGAAGGATGTCTACGGTGCAAGCATCAGTACCTTGCGCGAAATCCTCAGCCGACTGACCTCGGAAGGGTTGGTCGTCGCCGAAGGCCAGCGTGGCTTCGAAGCCGCCCCGGTGTCGGTGGAGAACCTGCGCGAAGTTGCGGCGCTGCGCCAGCTTCTCGAGGGATTTGCGCTCGAGCAGTCCTTTGCGGCCGGCGATGTGGAATGGGAAGGCCGCGTCGTTGCCGCCCACCACAAGCTCGCGGCGCTGGAGCAGCGCATGCGCGACGGTGACATGAGCCAGACGGAGATGTGGAAGCGTTATGACTGGGAATTTCACCAGGCACTCATCTCGGCCTGTGGCTCCAAGGTCTTGATGGATACGCATGCCGCCGTCTTCGACAAATACCTGCGCTATCAGATGATCGCGCTGTCGTTTCGAGGCGACATCGCCGCACGCGAGCACCGGGTGATGCTGGAAGCTGCGCTTGATCGCGATGCCCCGACGGCCAAGTCGATGCTCGAAAAGCACGTCGGCGGAGGGGTCGAGCACGCGTTGGCCACGGGAACGATCAAGACCTGACACAGAACCTGATCGCGCGTTGATCATTCAAAGTTGAAAATATCCGATGAAATGGATTATGTCTGTTGCCATTGTAATGGCGCATCGGAGCGCCGTGCGTTGCGACGACAGGATTACAGGACATGTTTCGGCTCGGATTAATCGGTGACAACATCAAGCGCTCCAAGTCGCCCATGCTGCACCGGCTGGCGGGACGGCTCTGCGGCATGGATGTCAGCTACGAGCCGCTGATCCCGGCCGACATGGGTCTCGATTTCGATGCGGTGTTCGATCGATGCCGTGAGAGCGGCTTTCGCGGCATCAACATCACCTATCCGTACAAGGAGCGCGTGTTCCCCGCGCTGAACGTTCCAGATCCCCGTGTCCGCGCGATAGCTGCCTGCAATACGGTGATCTTCGATCCCACAGGTTCCTCGGGCACCAACACCGACTACACCGGCTTCGTGGCCACTTTCCGTGAAAGTATGCCGGGTATGAAGCCCGGCACTGTCGCCATGGCGGGCGCAGGTGGGGTCGGCAAAGCGGTGGCTTTTGCGCTGGCCGAACTCAAAGCCAGTGCGCTGCACATCTTTGACACCGACCCTGTACGCGCCGAAGCCCTCGCGAACGCGCTGCGAGTGAACGCCCCTGGCTTGGCCGTATCGGTTTCACCGACGATCGAAGACGCGACGGCCGGCGCCGATGGAATCGTCAACTGCACGCCGCTCGGCATGACCGGCATTCCCGGCACGGCTGTTCCCTTGGGCCTGATGCCCAAGGCTGGCTGGGCGTTCGATGCGGTCTACACGCCGGTCGAAACGCAATTCCTGCTGGACGCCCAGAAGCGCGGACTGGCGACCATCAGCGGCTACGAACTCTTCTTCCATCAGGGCGTCGACGCGTTCCACGCATTCACCGGCGCCCGTGTCGATACCAAGGAACTGCGCCATGCGCTTACAGCAGAGGCGCTGGAGCAGGCATGAAGACATCGATCGCAACCGTTTCGATCAGCGGCAATCTTACCGAAAAACTCGCGGCCATAGCCCGCGCCGGTTTCGACGGCATCGAGATCTTCGAGAACGACTTCCTCGCCTTCGACGGGTCGCCGCGCGATGTCGCCAAGATGGCAGCCGATGCCGGTCTTGAGATCACGCTTTACCAGCCTTTCCGCGACTTCGAAGGTCTGCCGGAGCCGCAGCGCGCCCGCGCATTCGACCGGGCTGAACGCAAGTTCGACGTCATGCAGGAACTAGGAACCGACCTCATCCTCGTCTGCTCGTCGGTATCGCCGATCGCCATGGGCGGCATCGACCGCGCTGCCGATGATCTGAGCGAACTCGGCGAGCGTGCCGCCAAGCGAGGCCTGCGCATCGGCTATGAGGCGCTGGCCTGGGGGCGGCATGTCAACGACCACCGCGACGCCTGGGAAATCGTGCGCCGCGCCGATCATCCCAATGTCGGCCTCATCCTCGATTCCTTTCACACGCTTGCGCGCCGCACGGATCTAAAGTCCATCCGCTCGATCCCGAAGGACAAGATCTTCTTCGTGCAACTCGCCGATGCGCCGGCGATCGACATGGATCTGCTTTACTGGAGCCGCCATTATCGCAATATGCCGGGCGAAGGCGACCTGCCCGTCCCGGCATTCATGGCAGCCGTCGCCGCGACGGGCTATGACGGCTATCTCTCGCTCGAGATCTTCAACGACCAGTTCCGCGGTGGTTCGCCGCGTGCGATCGCCGTCGATGGACATCGGTCGCTCATCTGGCTGATAGACCGGATCCGGCGCGACGAACCCGCTCTGTCGGTCGACCTGCCAGCCATGCCGGCACCGATCGGCGTCGAGGGTGTCGCCTTCGTTGAATTCGCGACAGATCAGAAGGGAGCGGCCGACATTGCCGCGCTTCTTTCCGCGATGGGATTTTCCGAAGTCGGCCGGCATGTCTCCAAAGACGTCGCGCTGTGGCGCCAAGGCGATATCAACATCGTCGTCAACACCGACAATTCAGGCTTCGCGCACTCGTCCTTCCTGGTCCATGGCACGTCGGTCTACGCCTTTGCGCTCTGGACCGACGATGCGAAAGCAACCGTCGAGCGTGCCCGCGCGCTCGGCGCCGAGCCCTTCGAACAGGAAGTCGGCCCGGGCGAACTGAAAATCCCCGCCATCCGCGGCGCCGGCGGCGGTGTGATCTACTTCCTCGACCGGGGTTCCGATCTCTCCAAGCTCTGGGACATCGACTTTGCCCGCAGCGATCGCGCATCACCTGCCGATACCGCCGGGCTCACCCGCATCGACCATGTCGGCCAGACGATGGAGCATGGCGAGATGCTGTCGTGGCTTCTCTTCTACACATCCATCTTCCGCGCCCACAAAACTCCGACGGTCGACGTCGTCGATCCAGCGGGCGTGGTGCGCAGCCAGGCGATCGAGTCCGAAGACGGCGGCTTGCGCCTGACATTGAACGGTGCGGACAACCAGCGCACACTGGCCGGCCACTTCATTTCCCAAAGCTTCGGCTCGGGCGTCCAGCACATTGCCTTCGCAACGGACGATATCTTCGCGACGGCGGCGTCCCTGCGCAAAGCCGGCTTCAAGCCTTTGGCGCTGTCTCCGAACTACTATGACGACGTCGAAGCCCGCTTCGGACTGGAACCCGAACTTGCCGACCGGCTGAGGGCGGAAAACATTCTCTACGACCGCGACGAGAATGGCGAATATTTCCAGCTCTACGCTCCCACCTGGGGCGAAGGCTTCCTCTTCGAGATCATCGAACGGCGCGGTGACTATCGCGGCTACGGCGCCCCGAACGCCACGTTCCGCATCGCCGCACAAAAGCGGCATATGCGGCCGAAGGGCATGCCTGCC
The DNA here is from genome assembly GCF_902498825.1 of Rhizobium sp. EC-SD404. Classification (NCBI taxonomy): domain Bacteria; kingdom Pseudomonadati; phylum Pseudomonadota; class Alphaproteobacteria; order Hyphomicrobiales; family Rhizobiaceae; genus Rhizobium; species Rhizobium sp. EC-SD404. The sequence continues at coordinate 1,315,640 of NZ_LR701459.1, read as the reverse complement.
GCTTAAGAACGACCAGCTTCACCGACGGCTCACTTAAGCTTCGGCAGGTTCTTGGCCGTGCCGGCGATTACGCTTGGCGACCGACGTCCGACAAGGATCGCGACCGGCCGGTCACGTCGTGCCCTAGTCGAAGCAGTAGCACTTCGCGCGGATGTCATGCCGCAACGGGCACCCGATAAGGTTCAGCGATTGCGCTGAGATCGACGCGAGCGCGCAGCTTGGCGGCCACCAAATAGATGCCGCCGATCTTGCGGTGCAAGAAAAGCGTTTCGGCCGGCGGCACGTGCATGAGATCGCGGTCGCTCCCAATCGTCTGGCCCATGGTGCGCAAACGTTCGAGCAGGTCCGAACTTCCGAAATCGAACGGCGTCGGCTGGCGCATCGGCACCATCGCGGTCTGGAACATGCGGATGATCAGTTCGCGCTGCATCAGGGGCGTTCTTTCGCCGAAATAGCCGATGGCGAGCATCGCGGCCCGGATCATCTCACGCTCATTATCGAGCCCGGCGTTGAGCAGCCCGCGGAACGCTTCGCTGAGCTCGGCATCGAAACCTCTGACGGCGCCGAAATCCAGAAGCACGATCCGCCCGGACACCGGCTCGAAGCGGTAATTCGCAAGGTTGGGATCAGTCTGCATCGCGCAAAACGCGAAGAGCTCGCGGAAGACGAGATCGATCAGCCGCCCCGCCACCTGATCGCGAAGCGCTTGCGGTTCGGCAACGAGCGCATCGAGGGGACGGCTTTCAACGAAGTCCATCGCGAGCACGCGGCCTGTGCTGAAGTCCGCATCAAGCGTTGGGACGATGAAATGCTCCGAATTCACCAAAAGCTCGCCGAAGCGCACGAGCCAGCGAGCTTCGCGTTCGTAGTCCGCCTCGTCGTGCAACTGCCGCTTCGCATCGGCAAGCAGCGGCGCGAGATTCATGCCGGGTGGCACGAGGCCCGGCACGCGAACGAGCGTGGCGATGTTGTCAATATCGCTGTCGATGCTGTCCCGTACGCCCGGATACTGGACCTTGATGGCGAGGTCGCGTCCATCCGATGTGCGGGCGCGATGGACCTGGCCGATCGATGCTGCGGCGAACGGAACGTCCTCGAAATGCGCGAAGCGGGCGCGCCAACCCTCGCCCCATTCGGCAGCCAGCACTTGGTTCAACTGGTGCGGCGCCATGTGACGCGCATCGGCCTGAAGCGAGGCGAGGATCGACGCCATGTCGGGCGGCAGGAGGACGCCCGGATCCATCGACAGCATCTGGCCGAGCTTCAGCGCAGCCCCGCGCATGTGCGACAGGCCCTCCGTTAGCCGCAGCGCGTTGGCGGGCGTGAGGAACATGTTGCCGAGCTGCGGTCGTTGGCCCGACGCCACCTGCCGCAAGCCGGATGCGGCAGCATTACCGGCAATACCAGCGGCGATCCCGCCCAGGCTGAAGAGCCGCGACAGCCGGCCGCTCGGGATCGCGGATCCTTCTCGTCTTGTTCGATCGTTCAAGAGATGCCGCCTCGTTGCCTGCAAGCAGATATCTGGAGCGACATGGTCGCAAGTCGAGCGGGAAAGCAGTTTTAGCTTGTCCGGCCGACCCCGACGCCCGGCAGGACGCACAGCATTTCGTAGAGCAGGTTCGCCCCGATAAGCGCCGTGTTGCCCGAAGGATCGTAGGGCGGCGATACTTCGACGAGGTCGCACCCGACGAGATTGAGGCCAGCGGCACCGCGCACGATCTCGAGACCCTGCCAGATCGTCAGCCCGCCGGGCTCGACCGTCCCCGTGCCCGGCGCGAATGCGGGGTCGAGACTGTCGATATCGTAGCTGAGATAGACCGGCGCATCGCCGATGGTTGCGCGGATTTCGGCCATGAGCGGCGTGAGCGATTTGTGCCAGCAATCCTCCGCCTGCACCACGCGCCAACCGCGCTCGCGGCCCCAGTCGAAATCGGCGGGCCCGTAGCCCGTGCCGCGCAGGCCGATCTGAAAAACCTTGTCGTTGATCAGGCAGCCATCCTCGTAGGCGCGCCGGAACGGGCATCCATGGGCGACCTTCTCGCCGAACATCTCGTCGTTGATATCGGCGTGCGCATCGACGTGGATGAGCGCGACCGGCCCGTGCTTTTCCTTGATCGCCCGCAAGATCGGCCAAGTCAGCGTGTGGTCGCCGCCAAGCGTCAGCGGGATCACGTCATGGGCAAGGATGCCGCGATAGAACTCCGTGATGATGTCGACGGATTTCTTTAGATCGAAGGTGTTGATCGGCACGTCGCCGATATCGGCCACCTGCAGATACTCGAATGGCGCGGCGCCCGTTGCCATGTTGTAAGGCCGCAGCATTCGGGATTCGTCGCGGATCTGGCGCGGGCCGAGGCGCGTGCCTGGCCTGTTCGAGGTGCCGATGTCCATCGGGATGCCGACGAAGCAGGCGTCGAGCCCCTCCGCAGTCGGCTGGGTCGGCAGGCGCATCATCGTCGCCGGGCCACCGAAACGCGGCATCTCGTTGCCGCCCAGCGGCTGGTTGAATCGATGCGTCGTCATGCGTGCTCTGAAACCTCTTGAGGGAAATGCAGCGTCTTGATCTCAAGGAAATCTTCGAGCCCGGGGAGACCTCCCTCGCGTCCGTTGCCGGACTGCTTGTAGCCGCCGAACGGGCTGCCGTAACGGTGCGGCCCACCATTGATGTGCACCATGCCGGCGCGCAGGCGGGCGGCGACGCGCTCGGCACGGTCCGGATCACCGGTCTGCAGATAGGCGGCAAGCCCATAAGGCGTGTCGTTCGCGATTGCGATCGCCTCGGCCTCGTCGTGGAAGGGGATCAGGCAGACCACCGGCCCGAAGATTTCCTCGCGCGCGATGCGCATCCCGTTGTCGACATCGGCAAAGATAGTTGGCCGCACGAAATAGCCTTTGGCTAGGCCCTCCGCCCGTCCCGGACCACCGGCCACGAGCCGTGCGCCTTCCGCGACGCCGGCCTCGATCAGCGCCTGCACGCGGTGGAACTGCGTGTCGCTGACAAGCGGTCCCATCCGGTCGCCTTCCTGCTTCGGATCGCCGACCTCCTGCCCTTCCGCCGTTTCACGCGCGAGCGCGACAACCTCGTCGTAAACGCTGCGCTCCACCAGCATGCGGGTGGGCGCGTCGCAACTCTGCCCAGTGTTGTTGAAGACCTCGCGGATGCTGGCCGGAACGCGGGTGGCGAGATCGGCGTCCGCAAAGACGATGTTCGGCGATTTGCCGCCGAGTTCCAACGTCACGCGCTTGACGCTCGGCGCCGCATCCTGCGCCACGGCCGTGCCGCCGCGCGTCGAGCCGGTGAAAGACATCATCTGCACGTCCGGGTGGCGCGAAAGTGCGGCACCCACCTCCGGCCCGGTGCCGTTGACGAGGTTGAAGACGCCGGCCGGTATGTCCGCCTCATGGATCATGTCGGCATAGAGCATGGCGTTGAGCGGGGTCAGCTCGGATGGCTTCAACACCGCCGTGCAACCCGTCAGAAGCGCCGGGATGACCTTCAGCACGATCTGGTTCATCGGCCAGTTCCAGGGCGTGATCAGTCCGCAGACACCGATTGGTTCGCGCAGCATCGTATCGCCGTTCGGCAGAACCTCGCGCCATTTCAACCGGTCGAAGGCAGCCAGAAAACCTTGCAGATGCCCGATGCCGACATCGGCCTGCTGCTCCCGGCACATCGTGGCCGGCGCGCCGAGCTCCAGCGTGATCGTCTCCACCATCTCGTCGTAGCGACGCTTATAGACCGCCAGAAGCCGCTCGCAAGCAGCCCGTCGCTCCGCCGGTGATGACGCCGACCAGAGCGGAAACGCCCGGTTCGCAGCCGCCACCGCCCGGTCGATATCGGCCGCGGTGCCGAGCGAAATCACCCCGATCTGCTCTTCAGTGGCCGGATCGATGACCGCGTGATCGCGCGGCGTGACCGGATCGATCCAGGCGCCGCCGATATAAAACTGGCGTCTTTCGATCATGCGCCCGTCTCCTTCGTCTTCAGCCATTGCGTGATGATCTCCCGGTGTCGGGCACCCGAATAGCTTGGAAAATGTCCCCCGTGCACGGTCGTTACCGGCAGCGTCAAAAGGCGCTCCATGCTTCGGATGTAGTCGGCCTGATCTTCGGCTGTGCGCCCCTCGATCAGTTCACCGTCATAGACGATGTCGCCGGAAAACAGGATGCCGGTCGCCTTCTCGAAGAGCGCGATGCCGCCCGGCGAATGACCCGGCGTATGGATCACTTCGAAGGCGCGGTCGCCGAGATCGATCACGTCGCCTTCCTGCAGAATGCGCGTCGCGGGCGCCGCCTTCAGGTCGTAGAGCACCGAGCTGTAGGGCTCCGGTGGCAGCGCCGTGAAAATGTCGTCCGTCACATAGTCAGCGGCAAGCGTGTTGACCCGGTCCGGATTGGCGAGAATGTCCGCCTCGGCCGCGTGGCAAAGCCGGCACTCGAACTCGTGATGGCAGCCGACATGGTCGAAATGCGTGTGGCTCGCGACGGCATCCAGCGCGCGCTCCGTCACGAGCGGCACCCATTCGCGCAAGGAGACGACCCCCATGCCGCTGTCAATGAGCATGTCGCGGTCGCGTCCCCGCACGTGCCAGACATTGCAGCGGAAGAATTCAAGGATATGCGGCTCGTCGATCCAGGTCACGCCATCGGAGAGCGAACGGATGCGGTACCAGTCTTCGGGCCTCGCCCGTTGCAGCGCGCTCATCGTTCCTCCGCAATCAGCACATGGTGGTCGGCATAGAGCTCGGTGACGCTTCCCTCGACCGGCACGGCCGATTGGGGCAGATGCGCGACGATAATGAGCTCGGGCGCGGAAAGCGGCGCATAATGGCAGCGGTGATGCGTTCCGAAGAAGGCCGCATCGACGAGCGTCGCCGGCCCGAGCGCCAGGTCCCCGCTGCCGCCGATCGCTTCCGGGCGGATCAGCAGCGCGGTCTTGCCGTTCGCTGCGAGCGGCAGGCGCCCGAGTGGCGTTTCGAGCCCTGCGTCGGTTCCTTGTCCGTCGATCCGATTGATCTCGCCCATGAAGGCGGCGGAAAAGAGCGTCCGCGGTTGCAGATATATATGCTGTGGCGCGCCGACATCCACGATGCGGCCGGCATTCATCACCACAATCCGGTCGGCAAGCGCCATCGCTTCCTCCTGGTCGTGCGTGACGTGAATGAACGTCGTCCCGACGCGCCGTTGGATCGCCTTCAGTTCGTCCTGCATCTGGCGGCGCAGCTTCAGGTCGAGCGCTCCGAGAGGTTCGTCAAGCAACAGCACATCGGGGTCGACGGCAAGGGCACGGGCAAGCGCGACGCGCTGGCGCTGGCCCCCGGAAAGCTCGTGCGGCCGGCGATGCCCGGCATCCGGCAAGCCGACGAGAGCAAGCAACTCGCCCGCACGGCGATGCCGCTCTTTCTTGCCGACACCGCGCATCCTCAGGCCAAAGGCCACGTTGTCGATCAGGCTCATATGCGGAAAGAGCGCGTAGTCTTGGAACATCGTCGTCGTCGGCCGATCCTTAGGCGCAACGTGCGTCATGTTCCGCCCGCCGATCATGACCTTGCCGCTCGTCGGTTGCAGGAAGCCGCCGAGGATGGAAAGAAGCGTCGTCTTTCCGCAGCCCGATGGTCCGAGAAGCACGATGAACTCGCCGGCTCCGATCTCGAGATCGACGGCATGCAGCGCCCGTACCTCGCCGAACTTCATGTCGATGGACTGAATCGAGAGAGCGGCGGTCATCGGCGAACCTTGCGGAAGACGGCGAGCTCCAGAATGAGGAGCAGGCTGACGGAGACGAGAAAGACGAGGCTGCCCACCGCATTCGCGCGGGGCGTCAGGCCCGATCGCAGCAGCGACCAGATTTCCACCGGCAGCGTGACGTCGAACCGGGTCAGCAGAAACGCGATGATGAACTCGTCCCAGCTGAAGGTGAACGCCAGGAAATAGGCCGCCAGCATCGACGGCATCAGCATCGGCGCGGTGACGAGCGCGAGAATCTTGAATTCCGACGCGCCGAGATCGCGCGCCGCCCGCTCCGCATTACGGTGGTGGTCACCCATCGCAGCGTAAAGGATCGCAAAGCAGAGCGGCAGGTTGATCACCACATGGCCGACGCCGGCGGTCCACAGCGACAGGCCGGTGCCGGTCCGGTTGTAGAGATTGAGTAGACCGAGCGCGATGATCAGGTAGCTGACGGTAAACGGCGCGATCAGCACAACGCGCATCGCCAGCGTTCCCGGCAGGCGGTAGCGCGCAAGCCCTTGCGCCGCGAGGAACCCGAGAAGAAGCGCGATCGCCGACGATATGGCCGCGACGAGCATCGAATTGCCGAGCGCCGACATCAGCCGCCGGTCGCCGAGCACATCGGCATACCACCGCAGAGACGGCCCGTTGAAGGGTGGCACCGGCAGGCGGCCATCCTGAAAGGAAAACAGCAGAAGTACACCGACCGGCAGGAAGATGAAGGCAAACGCGATGGCGAGATAGATCCAGGAGAAGGCGCGCGTCATAGTCGGTCGATCCGCAACCAGCGCGCGCTTGCGAGATAGGCAAGCGTCACGATCCCCATCAGCACCACGGCCATCGCCGATGCCATGGGAAAATCACCGCGCCGGCCAAGCTGCATCATGATGAGCTGCGGCAAGGTCAGCTCGTTGTTGCCGCCCAAAATCTGCGGCGTGATGTAGTCGCCGATGCAGAGCACGAAGGTGAGAAACGCACCGGTCATAAGGCCCGGCAGCGTCAGCGGCAGGATCACGTGCCTGAACGTGGCGAAGCGCCCTGCCCCGAGGTCCTGCGCGGCGCGGGCGTAGTTCGGCGAGAGCTGTTTCAAATTCGCGTAGATCGTCAGCGTCAGCAGCATGACGAAGAAGTGCACGAAGCCCGTCACGGTGGCGAAGCGCGACGCGGACATGGAGATCGGCTCGCTGACCACGCCGAGCGCAATAAGCGTTTTGTTGATGATCCCGTTCTGGCCGAGCACCAGCAGCCAGGAATAGGACCGCACCACATAGGACGTCCAGAACGGCAGGATCGTGAGGATCAGCACGAGCCGCTGCCAGCGCTCCGGAACCCGGAACGCGATGATCCAGGCGAGCGGATAGGCAAGTACCATCGAGATCACCGTGACGGTGACAGTGATCTCGAGCGATACGACGAGTCCGCGCAAAAGCGACGGCTCGGTGAAGATGCGGATATAGTTGTCCGGAAAGAAGCCGGAGACGACGCTGCGCCCTTCCATCTTGGCGAAGCTTAAGGCCAGCATCATCAGGAATGGCACGACGAAGAAGGCGATCGTCCAGAGCAGGGCGGGGGCAACGAGGCCCCAGCCCTGGCGGTTGTTGTGTGGATACGCCACGCTCGTCAGCCTCCGGCTTCAGCCCGCGTTACTGCTGCAGCATGTCGGTCCAGAGATCCTGCATGGCGGTGTCGAGTTCGGCATCCGACACCGGATAACGCTGCACGCGCGTGAGGAAGTCCGCCTGGTCGTCCCAACGCAGAACCGTCTTCTCCTCATCCGTCAGCACGTCGCCTGCGGCCGCGTTGGAGGGCATGCCCCAGTAGCAGGACGAGGTCGCAAGCCGTGCCTGACCTTCCGGGCTGACGATGTATTTCACGAATTCCGTCGCGAGATCCTTGTTTTCGCTGCTTTCCAGAACGCCGATCGACTGCGCCCAGAGAACGCCGCCCTGTTCCGGGATGGTCCAATCGAGATCGGCATTCTCGCCTGCGAGAACCGCCGTCAACCATTCGCCGCCACCGACCAGAATATCGACTTCGCCCGTTGCAAGCGCCGTCTGGCTCGCGACCACTTCGCTGACCTGGCTCGACCGAGCACGCAGATCGAAAAGGGGCTCGCGCAGGGTCTCGAGAGCTTCGGCATCCAGATCACCCGTATCGATGCCCTCGCTGAGCGACAGCATGCCAAGCACCGGGAGATAGTAGTCGTAGATGGCGATGCGGCCGTCATATTTGCCGGAGAAGAGATTCTCGAAATTGGTCATGTCGGCCGGATCGACGGCGGCCTTGTTGTAGGCGATCGTGTTGTAACCGAATTTCTCGGTCACCGCGTAGGTCGTGCCGTCACGCGCGTTTAGGTCTTCCATCACGAGTTCGGGAAAGAAGTCGCCCGTCGGCAATTCGTCCGCCGGCAGCGCTGCCATGATGCCGAGATCGACGGCACGGCCGACATCGACGGCATCGATCACCAGCACGTCCCAATCGCCCGGCTGCGATTGATCGAGGATCGCAAGGCCCGCGGCAGTACCCTCATATTCGCGCAGGTTCACGCGCACATCGTGCTCTTCCTCGAACGGCTGGACGAGTTCCGGATCGGTATGGTCGCACCAGACGAGCGCGTTGAGTTCCTGGCTCTGTGCGTAGGCAGGCTGAACGGCAAGCGGTGCTGCGCCGGCCAGTGCCGTGGCGGCAAGCAGCGACAAGAAAATGGCTTTGCGGAACGGCGAAGAAGGCGAAGACGATGGCGCGGCAGTCATGGTTCTCTCCTCTGTTGGATGCACCTTGTTTCGATGCTGGAGGCGAGGTTGACGCGAGTTATTTTTGAAGTCAATTTGAATTTTGAAGTGGACTACAAATTTTCGGAGAGACGGTTTTGGCGGGCTTGCGCGAACAGCAGAAGGCGGATCGGCACCGGCGCATTCTCGATGCGGCATCGGCCCTTTTCCGCAATCTCGGCTACGAAGCCGCCCGCATGGAGGACATCGCGGAACTGGCGCGCGTGTCGCCGGGCACGGTCTACAATTACTTCGGTTACAAGGGCGACGTACTCGTCGCCATCGTGGCGATGGAAGTCGAGGAGATCCTCGCCGACGGTGCTCTGATGATCGACCGGCCGCACCTTTCCGTCGAAGATGCGGTCGGTGCTCTCGTCACGCATTACTACGATCACTCGCTCGTCTACCTGAACAAGGAGATGTGGCGCATGGCGATGGCACTTTCGATCCGCGATCCGAACGGTGCCGTCAGCCGGCGCTACACCGCGCTCGACCAGCAACTGGCCGACCAGATTTGCCAGTTGTTGAAGCGGCTACAGATCGCCGGCCTTGTGACGGCGGGTCTCGACACGTCGGCGATCGGGCAGATGATCTTCAACAATCTGAACATGATGTTCATGGAGTTCGTGAAGGAAGAGCGCATGCCGCTCAGCCTGCTGAAGGACCGGGTGACCCAGCAGAACGCTCCGCTTCTGCGCTTGATCCGCTCCTCGGCGGCGTCCTAACAATCGAGTTGTTCTCTTGATTTTGGACCGAAGCAGTTTGTCGAGATCGACGAAAACCTTGAATTGAAGGGCCGGGCGGATGCAGCCCGGCCCTTTTTGTTTTTAGGCCGTGATGCCGAACGTGTCGGCGATCATGCTGTCGTACCAGACGACGGATTCCTCGTAGGTTTCCTTGCGCAGCTCAGCGGTCTCGCCCGGCTGGCTGACGAAGGTCGAGGTCGCCGTGATCTTGCCTTCCGCAGGCTCGTACTGTGCGCCGACCTTCACGCCGTCATCGGTTTCGATGAGGCTCCAGCAGGTGTTCGCGTAGCGGGCCGGAAATGCGCTCGAGCCGGTGAGTTCGGCACGAATGTTCATCGCCGCGACCTTCGCCTGGCTGTTGGCCGAGAAGCCGGACTTCGGCATGTCGCCGGCAATGCTCGCATCGCCGATGACATAGATGTTTTCGTCGGCAGACGACTTCATCGAAGCGGCATCGATAGGGCAGAAGCCGGTCTCATTGACGAGATCCGCCTCAATCGCAATGGCACCGGCCCGCTGTGCCGGAATGATATTGAGAAGAGCGCCTTCAAACGTGTCGAAGCCCGTCTCCACCGCACCGGCTGCGACGTCGACGCCGGCGATTTCGCCGATGACGTCGGGACCGTACCACTCCACCATGCCCGGGTAATGCGCTTCCCAGCCTCCCTGGAAGAGCGCCTGCTTGGAGAAGGTTTCTTTCGGATCGAGCACGAAGATCTTCGACTGCGTGTAGCCCTTCGCCTTCAGGACATGCGCCATCATCGATACGCGCTCATAGGGTCCGGGCGGGCAGCGATAGGGGTTGGGCGGCGTCACCATCACGATGTTCTGGCCGTCTTCCAGCGCATCGAGACGAGTCTTCAGGATCTCCGTCTGCGGACCGCCCTTCCAGGCATGCGGCGCAGTCTCGGCCGCTTCCTCGGAGTAGCCGGCGACGGAATCGTAAATGATATCGATGCCGGGTGCGACAACCAGACGGTCATAGGCGATATCAGTACCGTCTTCGAGACGGACCGTCTTGGCGTCGCGATCGATGGCGACGGCCGTGCCGGTGACCTTGTTGATCCCGTACTGCGAAACGAGCGCATCGTAGCCATGGGTGATCGACTGCAGGTCGCGATAACCGCCGAGATAGATGTTGGAGAAGAAGCAGGTCGTGTAGGTCTCGGTGTTGTTGATCAACGTGACGTCGAGCGCACCATCACTGTCCTTGGCGAGATAGCGGGCGGCCGTCGCACCGCCGGCACCACCGCCGATGACGACGACACGCGGCTTGTCTTGCGCACGCAGGTAGGATGGCAGGGCAAGCGAGGCGGCACCTGCGCCGGCAAGGAGACCAAATGTTCTGCGCGTCAGGAGCGGCCCAGCGCCGCGGTGTTGTTTAAAGATTGTCATGTGATTGCCCCCAATGATGAATGTGGTGTTCGCTGAAATTCACTGCCCCGAAAAATGCGCAGCGAGCGCTGCGACATCCTCGTCCGAAAGCGCCGACGCGACCGAACGCATCACGGCATTCTCGCGCAATTCTGTCCTGTATTCGAAGAGCGCTGCAATAATCGCTTCGGCGGGCTGACCCTGGATAGCGGGAATGCCGCTTGCCGCATTCGTCCCGTGGCAGGATGTGCATTGCGACGAGAGGTAATCCCCATAGGCGGGGTCGACGGACAATCCGCTTACCTGCCCGACATACGCCTCGACCCCAGATACCGATCCGGCCGTTTCCTCGGCGCCAGCCGGCGTCACAAGGACGACCAGCATCGCTGCGGAAAGAATGGTTGCTGCCCTGATCAATCGCCCCCCCTCGGCTACACCGCATCAACTTTCGTCAGCTAACTTCGATTGCCTCTTCCGCCTCATAGACGGAGCCATCGTCATCGGTCCAAGTGAAGCGGAAGGTTCCGCTTTCCGTCACCCGCGCTGAAAACGACAGGAAGGGATTGGCGGCGACGGCCGGCTCGATGGCGCAGGAGAAGACCGGCTCGTCGTTGAAGCTGCAGGCAAACTGGTTGATGATCTTGCGCGGGATGCGGTTGCCCGAGGCGTCGCGGCGCTGGCCCGATTCCATCGTGTGCGAGATCAGTGCTTTGATCTCGATGATATCGCCCGAGGCGGCCGTGGCGGGAACGCTGACGCGTGGTCTCGATGACATGAATTTCTCCCCGCTCAGGCTGCGCAACCGCCGACGGTGACTTCCACCGCGCGGCCGTCCATAAAAACCGAACCGTCGGCAAAGCGCGCGACGGCAACGACTGTCTGCGACGCAGCCAGCCGAATGCGCGTTCCGGCCGATGCCACGCCGCTGCTCGCTGTGAAGGCGAAAGTCGCAACGCCCGGTAGCGGATTGCCGTCGGCAAAGATCGCGACTTCTTCGACGAGATCGCCATCGCTCATCGCGCTTTCGACCGTCACGGAGACCGGCACGGAACTGCCGTTCTCCACCGCATCGGGAAGTGTCAGTGCAACACGGCCGGCTTGAGGCTCGACGCCGCCGGTAAAGTCGCGAATGGCCGCCTGAAAGGCTTCCTCGTCGGCACGTGCCGGCGCGATGCCGATCATCGCACCGCCAGCAAAAGCGGCGACCGCGCCTGCGGTCAGCGTGAGCACATGGCGTCGTGTGGCCAATATCATGAACAATCCCCAGCAAGCGGCCGGCCGGCAAAGTCCGACCAGTGTGCTCCCAATATCGTTGAGACGCGGCCAAAGCTCAAAGGAACGACGTGCGCGATCACCGGCGTTCGCGCAAAACTCTTCTCCAGAGACGCAGTGCGGTGGGAGATTTTATCGGCACGCGGCACCTCGCACCCTCAACCGGAGCTTTGCTCTCGCGGGCGATCGAACACCGTATCGGTGACTGCTCCGGCAATCGCCATGGAGAGCAGTGCTAAGAGCGCTGATGCAGCGAGTACCGATCCGCCGGTCAATCCGGCCCCGATCGAGCAGCCTGCGGCGAGAACGCCGCCGAAGCCCATCATGACCGCGCCGATCGTGTAGCGCAGAATATGCGGTGCGCCGGGCTCGGAGAACGTCGCGACCTTGAACCGACCGAGGACGAGCGCGGCAACAAGCCCGCCCACAAAGGTGCCGATCACCAGGCCGAAATCGAATGTTGGCAATGCAACGGTGCCGATGAGCGCGCCGCTCGTCTGGGCGAGCGGACGGATGAACGAGATGCTATCGATGGCGATCGGCTCGAAAAGCTGCGCCGTCAGTGTCGCGGTGAAGTACCAGGCCGCCGCCACTGTGAGCCCGACGATCACCGCACCGATAGACTGGCCGAAACCGAGCTTCGCCCGGGCGGCCAGGGCAAAAGCGATCACCGCCGCGACGGCCCCGAGGATGACGCCCGTGACGTTGCCGCCGCCTGTGTGGTCGACGAGCGCATTGCCGCCGATCGCAGCCGTGCTGAGAAGCGGTGCGATCGCATCGCGGCCCGGTGTTAAAAAGCCGTAGAGCGTCGCATAGGCCGCCAGCGCAACGAAAACGAGGCTGTAGATCGCGCGTAGATTGCCGGCCGCACCGAGAACGAGCAGCCGGGACACGCATCCGCGTGTCAGCACCATGCCTATGCCGAAGATGGCGCCGCCGATGAGCGCGCCGGACAAGCTCTGGCCGGTGGCGAAGAAGCGGCTCGTGTCAACGGCGATCACACCGGAATAGAGCATTGCCTGCACGGCAAGAAGCGCGGCGGCAAAGCCGAGAAGCCATGTCGCCGGCCCGACGAGGCTTCTGCCCCGCACGGTGTCGATCACCGCCATCCGCGTGCAAAAGCCGGTCTTCAGCAGTGCGAAACCGAGAATGAAACCGATGACGCCGCCACCGAGCGTCGCCGTCATCTCTTCACCGACCCGATCGATCAGCGGCACGAAATCCATCGAAGCAACCCCAGCTCTTGCAGCGCGATGTGCGGACAACCCGCCTTACATCACGCAGACGATTTGCTGAAGCCCGACGGATGGAGAGATCGCACGCTCCTTCTCAGCGCGGCAAATTCAGTCGTCCCGACGCTTTGCGCCTTTGAACTTCCCGGGCTTTGCGGGCTTGCCGGGCTTGGGTCCCTTGCGTGCCTGATCGGGGCGATCGGACCAGTCGGGCCGCTTTTCGGCAGCTCGCTTGGCCGGCTTCGGGCCTGACGGTTTCGGACCAGACGGCTTGCCGCGTGGCGCAGATCGATGGCTGGGCGCACCATCGAGCGGCACGATCGTCACACCTTTTTCACCGGTTCCGCGTTCCGCCAGATGCTCGACATAGGCCGCAGCCTTGTCGCCGGCGATCTCGAAGCGCGTTTCGGTTTCGTCGATCTTGATCGAGCCGACGTCCTTCTTCGTGACGCCGCCCGCCTTGCAGATCATCGGCAACAGCCACTTCGGATCGGCCCGCTGCTTGCGTCCGAGCGACAGCTTGAACCAGACGCCACCGGCCATCTCCGTGCGCGGTTCCCTTGGCTCACGTGGCTCCCGTGGGCCGCTCCCGTCATGATCGAAGCTGCGCTCACCCTTCGGAGGACGCGGCATGATCGGACGGATCGGGATCTCCGCCACGTCTTCGGGGATTGGACGCGATGCGAGCTGCTGTCGCAGGTAGGCGGCTGCGAGTTGCTCCGGCGTGACCTTCTCCAGCAACTCGGCAATGAAAGCTTGATCGGCCCTTTCCGCTGGCGGAGCGGAAGCGGCCGCCTCCAGGATCTGCTCCCGGTAGCGCGCTTCGATGGCGGCGATGCCCGGCGCCGGAACGGTCGTCGCATTGAGCTTGGCAAGCGACAGCACACGCGCCGCCGCGCCACGGCGATGTTCGGGAACGATCAACACGCAGACGCCCTTGCGTCCCGCGCGACCAGTACGTCCCGAACGATGAAGCAGCGTGGCCGGATTGCTCGGCACATCCGCATGGATGACGAGATCGAGATTGGGCAGATCGATGCCGCGAGCGGCGACGTCGGTAGCGACGCAGACATGCGCCCGACCATCGCGCATGGCCTGAAGCGCGCTGGAGCGCTCCGACTGTGCGAGCTCGCCGGACAGCGCAACGACCGCAAAACCGCGATTGCCGAGCCGTGCCGTCAGATGACGCACGGATTCGCGCGTATGGCAAAAGACGAGCGCGCTCTTGCTGTCGGAATGCAGCAGCGTGTTGATGATGGCATGCTCGCGCTCGTCGCGGCGCACGAGCATCAATTGATAGTCGATGTCCGCGTGCTGCTCGGTGGATGCGGTGACGGCGACGCGCACCGCATCGCGCTGATAGGTCTTGGCAAGCTCGGCGATCGGACGCGAAACGGTTGCCGAGAACATCAGCGTCCGGCGATTGTCGGGCGCTGCGGCGAGAATGAACTCAAGATCGTCCTTGAAGCCGAGATCGAGCATCTCGTCAGCTTCGTCGAGCACGACAGCGCGCAGACCCGCGAGATCGAGCGCGCGCTTGTTGATATGATCACGCAGACGACCGGGCGTGCCGACGACGAGATGCGCGCCCCGTTCGAGCGCCCGCCGTTCGTCGCGCATATCCATGCCGCCGACGCAGGTCGCCGTACGAACGCCGGCAACCGCATAAAGCCAGTCGAGCTCTCGCTGGACCTGAAGCGCAAGCTCGCGGGTCGGTGCAATGACGAGGCCGAGTGGCTGGCCGGCAGCGCCGAACCGCTCCGCGCCGTCGAGCAGCGTGGAAGCGATGGCGAGCCCGAAGGCGACTGTCTTGCCCGATCCGGTCTGTGCCGAGACGAGCAGGTCGGCTCCCGCATGATCGTCGTCGAGCATGGCCGTCTGAACGGGCGTCAGCTGGGCATAGCCGTGCGCTTCGAGCGCGGAAGATAGAGCAGGATGGATGGCTGCCGGCAGTGCTGCCGGCGCATTTTCGGTGGACGATGTCATGAATGAGGCCTCTTTGTCGTGCCGCATACCAGAAGAAGCACGCAAAGAGCCAGCCTTCGACGGCGATTCGGGACAAATTAGAGCGTTTCCAGATGAAGTGGATACCGGTCCACCGTTCGGAAACGCGCCAAATCAAAAACTTAGAGCAATTGAGCGATTTAAAGAAAAGCGAAATTGCCCCAAGTCACCGATCGCCGTCGGGGAGAGACTGTGTCAGCCGGCGAGTACGGCCAGCCGGTGCGTGTCCCAGGTGAGCCACACCGTGTCATCGGCGAACTGATGCGCAACGGCCGGATCCACATGGGCCTTTATGATCAGCGGATCCCGCTCATCGATCTGGACGTCGACGGTCGTCTTGCTCCCCTTGAACACGCGGTTGACGATCCGCCCCTTAAGCGCACGATCGTCAGCGGGCTTCTGCGGCAGGCAAATCACGTTTTCCGGCCGGATCGACGCGGCAACGCTCGTCCCTGTCTGCGGCTGGCCGCCATGGGCCGAGCCATAGACGTTGTGGCCCTGCCAATCGATGATCACCGCGCCCTGGTCACTTCCGCGCACCGTGCCTTCGAGCAGGTTCGTTTCGCCGATGAACTCGGCAACGAAGCGGCTCGCCGGCCGGTAGTAGAGATCCTCCGGCGTACCATCCTGTTCCACACGACCGGCATTCATGACGACGATCCGATCGGACATGGTCAGCGCCTCTTCCTGGTCATGGGTGACGAAGAAGAACGTCTTGCCGGTGCGCCGCTGGATGTCCTTCAGCTCCACCTGAACCTGACCGCGCAGCTTTGCATCGAGTGCACCAAGAGGCTCGTCGAGAAGCAGAAGCTTCGGATCTGGGGCAAGCGCGCGGGCAAGCGCCACACGCTGCCGCTGGCCGCCCGAAAGCTGATCCGGCGTCCGGTCGCGAAAGCCGGAAAGCTGCAGGAAATCGAGAAGGCTCTCGACGCGCCGGTCGATTTCGCCGCGCTGCTGGCCCTTGAGCTCAAGACCAAACGCGATGTTCTCGCCGACCGTCATATGCGGGAAAAGCGCATAGTCCTGGAACACCATGTTCACGTTGCGCTTGTTCGGCGGCTGCTTTGTCACATCCACGCCATCGAGAATGACGCGGCCCTGGTCAGGGCTTTCGAAACCGCCGAGAATGCGGAGCGTCGTCGACTTCCCGCAGCCCGACGGTCCGAGAAAGGTGACGAACTCGCCCGCCATGATCTTCATGTCGAGATTGTCGATGGCCTTTGTCTGACCGAAGCTCTTCGACACGTTCTCGATGTGAACGATCGTTTTTCTGCCGTGCTGGTCCATGTCAGGCCCCTTTGTTCATGCGGCGCATCGAGCGTTCTGCCCAGATGCCCAGAATTGCTGTCATGACGAGCACGACCGTGGAGATAGCGTTGATTTCCGGCGACATGCCCGAACGCAGCTTCGCAAAGATCAGCACCGGCAGGGTCGGCTGGTAGCTGCCGAGGAAGAAGGCGCGGACGAAATCGTCGAAGCTGAGCAGCATGCAGAAGATGCCAGCCCCGATGAGCGCCGGACGGAGATAGGGCAGCGTCACGCGGAAGAAGGCGATGAAGCTGTCGGCGCCGAGATCGCGCGCCGCTTCGATGTGGCTTTTCGGCAAGGTCGCGAGCCGCGCCATGACAACCAGCGCCACGAACGGAACGTTGTGCACCGTGTGGCCGAGAATGATAGCCAGCATGCCCGGATCGATATCCAGGAAGCGCGCATAGATGCGCAGCGAGATCGCCGAAATGATGCCGGGAATGACCGCCGGCAGGCAGGTGATGGCAAAGATGATGACCTTGCCCGGAAACTTGTACGGTCCGAGGAAGGACGCCACCCAGGTGCCGATCACCAGCGAGAGCAGCGTGCTCGTGATCGCGATCGTCATCGAATAGATGAAGACGTTGATCACCTCGGTGTCCTGGAAGACGCCCCTGTACCAGTCGAGCGTCCAGGACTGGATCGGGAAGCCGATGAAGGCGGAATCCTTGAACCCCATGACCACCATCAGCACCAGCGGCACGAACAGATAGACCACGAATGCCCAGTAGATGACGGACATGAAAATGCGGGTGGACTTGGTCATTTCATCAGACCTTTCCCGGAGCGGCCCATGAGTTTCAGGAAGATGCCGGTGATCGACAGCGCGGCGATCAGCATGATCGAGGAGAACGCGGCACCGGTCGGCCACTGATCGCCTGCCACATGGAAGAAGCCTGCGATGGTTTCGGCAAAGACCGTGGTGCTTGGCCCGCCGAGAAGAACCGGGGTGGCGTAGTAACCTGTCGAAATCAGGAAAACGAGCGTACAGCCGGAGGCGATGCCCTCCTTGGAGAGCGGTAGCGTGATCTTGCGAAACCGCGTCCAGGCGCCCGCTCCGAGATCGGCGCCCGCTTCCAGATAGCTGCGCGGGATCTTTTCCAGCGCGGAATAGAGTGGAAGCAGCATGTAGAGCGACGTCAGGTAGACGATGCCGACGCCCAGCGAAAAGCTCGTATACATGAAGGGGATCGGCCGTTCGATCATGCCCAGCATCATCAACAGACGGTTTACGGCGCCCGTGTTGCCGAGCAGGATCATGATCGCATAGGTGCGCACGATCTCCCCGACCCAGAACGGGATGAGAAGCAGAAGCAGGAAGATGAGCTGGTTCTGCCGCTTCACGTGCTTGGCAAGAAAATAGGCCACCGGATAGGTGATCAGCAGCGTCGCGAAGGTGAAGGTGAAGGCATAGACCAGCGTTCGCATGAACGGGGTTACGAAGATGCTCTGGCCGAAGAAGGTCGCCCAGTTGTCGAGCGTAAACTGCGGTTCATAGCCGACACGCGGCGGGTAGGAATCCACAAAGCTGATATAGAACATCTGGATGATGGGCCCGAGATGCGCCACGAACACCCAGATCAGGGGAAAGCTGGCAAGCAGCAGGAACTGGCGCCGCTGCGTCTTGAAGAGCACGCCCGTCACCGCGTTGTAGGTTCCGTTCTGCGCGAGCGCGCCCCAGAAGCTGCGCCGCCCGGTCGATGACCGTTCGCCGCTCTTTTCGAGCGTGGAGGACTGGCTCTGAGCCATCAGCGATGCTCCTTCGACGCTTACCGGCGTGCGGTACCGTCTTGCTTTGAAGTGCGTAAGGGACCGGAGCGGACGTCAGACCGCCCGCTCCGGTGAAGGATCAGGCTGCTTTCACTTCTTCGACGGCCGGGTCGACGAGTTCGTATTTCATCTCGTTGGCCTCGGCGCGGAAGAACTGCAGACCTTCCAACTCCTCTTCGGTGAAGGACGAAGCGCGCTGTTCGAGCTCGCTCAGGTGCTCGTTCACGCCGTTCATGGTCGACAGGTAGCCCGAAGCGCGGGTCATCGCAGCTCCGATTTCCGGACGGGCGAGAAGCGCGTCGAGGAAGGTGTAGGCGTTGTCGGCGTTCGGTGCGTTTTCGGCGATGTTGAACGTGTAGATGAAGCCGTAGGAGCCTTCCTTCGGGATCGTCATGTCGATCGGGAAGCCATCCATGATCAGCTTCGAGATCGGACCGTTCCAGGCGTGGGCAAGCACGACGTCCTGGTTGATGAACATCTGCTGGATCTCGGCGCCGGAATCGTAGAACTTCCGAACCATGCCCTTGTTTTCGATCATGAAATCGCGCGTTTCGCGCACGATCTCGGCAGCGCGCTCGGGATCGTCCATGTACTCGATCATGTTGCCGTCATAGCCCTTGTAGAGCATCAGCACGGACATCATGTCCTGGATGATGTAAGCGGTCTGGCCCTGGTATTTCGGGTCGAACATGACGTCCCAGCTAGCCGTCTCTGCTGCGTCGACCAATTCCGTGTTCCAGGCGAGCACCTCGGCGCCGGAGAGCACGGGAGCGCCCCACTTTTCGCCGTTGATCGTGCCCCAATCGCTTTCCGAATAGATGGTGTTGATGTTGCCCCAATTTGTCAGACGGCCCGTGTCGATCGGGGCGAGCAAGCCCGACTCGATGAACTGCAGGAATCGATGGCCGGCAACTGTCAGGATGTCGACGGTCGGCTCCGGCTGTTCGGCAGCCAACAGATTGAACTGCTTGCCCTGATCGTCGACCAGGCGAACCTGAACCTGAATGCCGGTCTCGTTCTGGAATTCGCTGATGAAGTCCTGCGGAATGAAGTTGGCATAGGTCCAGATGTTGACGGTGCCTTCCTGGGCACGCGCTTCGCGCGACCGCAGGATTGCCGGTGCCGCCAGAATTGCTGCGCCGGCTGCCGACGTCTGGATCAGCCTGCGGCGGTTGATATGGAATTTCGTCATTTCATAGTCTCCCTCTGTTTCCGGTGATGATCGGCCGTCTCGCATGTGAGAGCTAAAGCGGCCAGTGCCTGTTTTGATCTTTTGTTGGACCGGGCTTCTGTCGTCCCGTGTGCAAGTTTCATCCGGCGGCGCGGGCCCCCGACGCAATTTCGAAGCCGTCGCGGGCGAGCTTGCGCAATCTTTCCAGCGAAAGATCCGACATGCCGATCGCGTCGAGCAGCGTGTTTTCGGTCGCAAAATCGCGGCCATACATCGCCGAGAAGATGCGCACGCCGGCGTCGTGGAGGACTGCCGGGCGACCGGTGAGTTCGCCGAGCTTCACCGTCATGAGGAGGCCGAACGGCACGTCTTCGGTGACATAGCGTGAATCCGCCGTCGCGGGGCCGGTGCCGCCACGCCCCTCGCGGTGCATCTCCTGATTCATCGCCGAGACGCTGTCCTTCGGCACATGGAACGACAGATGGAAGTGCTCGAAGATGTCCCGCACCTTGAGCCCCAGCGCTTCCGCAATGGCGATGCGTTCGCGGTCAAGTTCTTCGAGCAGCCGTCCGACATGCGGCGTGACATTGAGGCCCTGCGGCCAGATTTCGCCGTGTTCCATGCGTGTCATGTTGCAGAGCGCAATGCCCATGTGGTTCTGCGGATTGAGGTTGGAGAGCGCGATCGCAAGAAGCCCGTCCCGCTGGACGAAGCGGTCGCCGAAGAGCTTCTGGCAAACTGCCAGCCCCTCGGCGCTCATGCTTTCGGGCAGCGTGGCGACATCGACCTTGCTGCGCACGGTGTTGATCTGCGCTTCGACCAGGCTCGGCTGCCTCCCAGTCGTGACGGTGGTGCCCCAGGCAACGATCGGAACGACAACCCCGCGCTCGGCGAGAAGCCGGTTGAGATAAAGCGCGCCGAAAGATGCATGGGAACTGATCAGGACGCTCTGACCTTCGCGGATATAGGGTGCAATCGCGTCCATGACGGCTTTGTGCCCATATCCCGGTAAGGCGATCATCAGCACGTCGTTGGCTTCGACGAGTTGCTGCGCTGACTTCGCCACCGCCGGATAGAACGTCCCTTCGAGCGCGCCGGAAGCGATGAGCGCTTCACCGCTCGCAAGACGCTTCGTGCGATCGCCGGATGGCGACCAGAGCATGGCGCGGTGACCGGCCTTTTCCAGGTAGGCGGCAGCACCGAATGCAATGGACCCTGCCCCGACGATGCCGACCTTTCCGATCCCCTGATTGCCCTGTTCCACTCTCAATTCCTTTCATTTCATAATTCGAATGGGCTTTTGTGGGCCCATGATCAGTCCGCTTCCGCCACCGGATCGCCAAGCACGTGCATCAGTCTGTTTGCCCAACCGAACAGCGCCGTCGACAGGATGAGATCGAGGATTTCCTCCTCGCTCATGCCGATGTCGCGTAGGCGCTGCATGTCCTCCGGGGCGGTCTCGCTCGGGGCTTTGGAAAGCTTGGTCGCGAATTTGAAGATCGCGGATGCCCGGTCGTCAAGGGGCGCCTCTTCGCCGTCCGCGAAGATGCGCTGCATGACCGTCTCGTCCTTGGCAAGCTGGTTGTAGCGGCTGGAATGGACGGCAGCGCAATAGACGCAGCGATTGACGACCGACGCGGCGGTAGCACCGATCTCCCGCTCCGCGCGGCTCAAACCACCCTTGTTGTACATGATCGCGTTGAAGAGCGGCGTACGTACCTTCAGCGTCTCTACGTCGTTTGCCAGAACCAGGACGTAGTCGGAAACCTTCGTGTTCGAAGGCGTCACCTTGAGCGCATCGAGCTGTTCAGGTGTCGCCTCGGCGAGGTCGATGGGTTTGACCCGCGGGCGCCATTCGGGAACCTCGGTCGTGAACGTATGGATCACCGCGCTCATGCCGCACCCCGCATTAGCTTCAGCCCTTCCAGAAGCCGGATCTGATAGGCGAGAAACGCATTGAGCTCGGCCAGCCGCACGATATCCGCATCCGAAACGCCGGCGGCCTGAAGCGACGCGACGTCGTCGGGCTGCGTTGCCTTCGGGTTGGCGGCGACCAGGTCCGTAAACGTCAAGACGGCATTGATGCGCGACCACGCATCACCATCGAAGGCCGGATCGGCGATCGCGAGCGTGTCTTCATTGGCGTCGTAGGTGGCGAGCAGTTCCGAATAGTGCTCGGCCAGCTCCGCACAGTGGTTGAGTTTCGAAATCCGCGTCGCAAGCGCTGCCCGCTCGACGTGGGTGAACCCGCCGGTATCGTGCGGCTTCAGCGCCGCATCGTGCGCCGCCTGTGTCATCTCGAAGACATCGAAGCGCAACGCCACAGCAGCCGCGACCTTTGAACCATCATCGCGCACCGAAGCGAGCCGCGTCACGACATTGGTGTCGAAATCGGTGCTCATCGGGCGTCGCTCCCCGTCTTCAATTCCGGCAGATCGACGCCTTCCGGATCGAGCGGCGTTTCGGTCCACTCGTCGCCCAGAAGCTCCGGCTTGTCGTAAGCCTCCATGGCCGCGAAATGGGCCTCGACATCCTCGCGATAAAGCGTGGCGGCGATTTCACGGGCAAGCCAAGCGGCGCCCTCGCTGATGCCGGGGATGTCGCCGCTGACCTTACCGAGGCTGACCGACGCGCCGTAGTTGAAGCAGTGGATCGCCGAGAGCCAAGGTGCCGCGCCCGCTTCGCGCTCCTGGAATGCGAAATCGTCGGCGAGATAGGGAAACTTCGCGAGCTCGGAATGCCGCAACTCGGCAGGTGCCACGTAGCGATCGCCCCAAAGCAGGATCTTGTCGGCATAGCCATCGAGCTCGGTGCGGGCCAAGGGCTCGACCGTGAAGCCCGTGCCGAGAATGAGGAAGTCGGTTTTCAGACGGCTGCCGTCCTGCATCGCGATATCGAGTTCGTGACCATCATGGGTGACGCGCGCGATACCTTTGCCGAAGTGGAAATAGGCATTGGAATGGCGGCTGACCCGCAAGGTCGAACCGCGCGGCGATGGCGTCTGCGTCAGAAATGAATAATGCATGAAGCGCCAGCGCCACGCATCCGAGAGACGCGAGAACGCAGCTGTGAAGCCGAAGGAGCCGATCCCCATCATCTTGTTGACGGTCGGCATCTGCTTGCGCCGGATCAGATGGCGCACTTCCGCGGCGCCGGCCTCGAGCGCCTCGGCGGAATTGTCGACCGCAGATGCGCCGACCCCGATAACGGCGACGCGCTTGCCCTTGAGTGCCTTGAAGTCGATGGCTTCCGACGAATGCGCCCATGCCGATTTTGGCAGGCCTTCCACAAAGGCCGGGATATTCGGATGCCCAGTCCCGTCGCGGCCTGTTGCCATGATGACCTTGCGGGCGAAAACCTGGACGTCATGCGTGCCGGAGCCCGAGAGTTCGAGCTTCAGACAATCGCCTTCAGGCAGAATGCGGTCGACATTGACGTCGTTCTCGACCGGGATTTCCAGCACAGCGCGATACCAGCGCAGATAGTCCATCCACATCGGACGGGGGATCTTGTCCAGCGCGTCCCATTCCGCCGCGCCGAACTGTGCGGTGAACCAGGCGCGGAATGTCAGTGAGGGAATGCCATAGGCAGGCCCGGTCAATTGCTTGGGCGAGCGCAGCGTTTCCATACGCGCGTAATTCACCCACGGCCCTTCGTACCCGGCGGGATTGCGGTCGAAGATGCGCACGTTGCGAATGCCGGCGGAGTGCAGAGCAAACGCAGCGACAAGGCCGCACATGCCACCGCCGATGATCACAACATCGACGACCGGCTGGCCGACCGTCTGGCGTGGAGGAACCCAATTGGCCGGCGGACGGCACAAAAGTTCGAGATCCTTGCGCACGCGTGCATTTAGGGCAGTGAGCCCATCGGCAGCGGAGTGATCACTCTCGAAAGAACGGCTCATTGCGCCGCCTCCTTCTGCGCCGCGAAGCCGCTTGTGCCCGCATCCGACCAGTCCAGCACGATCTTTGCTGCTTCGCCGCGCTTGATGGCCTCGAACCCCTTGTCGAAATCGGCGGCAGCGAGGCGATGGGAGATCACGCCGCGCACATCCAGCCCGGACTGCAGCATGGCGAGCATCTTGTACCAGGTCTCGAACATTTCGCGGCCGTAAACGCCCTTGATCACAAGGCTCTTCAGCACGATCGTCGACCAGTCGACGAGCACGGGCTTAGCCGGGAGCCCAAGAAACGCGATGCGGCCGCCCATGACGAGCGTGTCGACCATCTGCCGGAAAGCCACGTCCGAACCGCTCATCTCCAAGCCGACATCGAAACCTTCGCGCAGGCCGATGCGGCCCATTTCGCTGCGCAAATCTTGGGTCGCGGTATTCACGGGAACGACGTCACAGAGCTTGGCGGCGAGATCGAGCCGAGACTGGTTCACATCGGTGACGACGATGTGCCGTGCCCCGACATGCCGAGCCACGATCGCCGCCATGATGCCGATCGGACCGGCGCCTGTAATCAGCACATCCTCGCCGATGATGTCGAAGGAGAGAGCCGTGTGCACGGCGTTGCCGAGCGGATCGAGGATCGCGCCGATCTCGTCGTCCACTTCATCGGGCAACGGAATGACGTTAAACGCCGGTAGAGCCAAATATTGCGCAAAGGCGCCCGGAATATTGACGCCGATGCCGCGCGTTTCGGGATCGAGATGGAAGCGGCCCGCCCGCGCGGCGCGGCTCGAATTGCCGACGATATGGCCTTCGCCCGACACCCGTTGGCCGACCTTCAGATTGGTGACGGAACGCCCCACATCGACGATGGTGCCGGAATATTCATGCCCGACGACCATGGGCACAGGAATGGTCCGCTGCGCCCACTCGTCCCATTTCCAAATGTGCACATCGGTGCCGCAGATGCCGGTTTTCGAGACTTTGATCAGAACCTGATCCGGGCCGATCTCCGGAATCGCCACTTCCGTCTGCCAGAGACCCTCGCGGGGTTCCGACTTGGCCAGAGCGAACATGGTTCCGGTATTCGAGATCACGAGATCACCTTCAATTCGCGGCCCGCTTCGCCGAACGCGGCAAGTGCTGTGTCCAAATCGTCCTCGGTCAAAGCCGCGTTCATCTGGGTGCGGATGCGCGCCTGGCCTTTCGGCACGACGGGATAGAAGAAGCCGCTGACATAGACGCCCGCCTCGTAAAGGCGCTTGGCCATGGCCTGCGCAATGGCGGCCTCGCCGAACATGACCGGCACGATCGGATGCTCGCCCGGCAGCAGGCGGAAGCCGAGCGCCTCGAGGCCCGAGCGCCACTTTTTCGTATTTGCAAAAAGCCGCGCGCGCAGATCGTCGCCCTTCTCGGCCAGTTCGATCGCCTTGATGCTGGCAGCCGTGACCATGGGCGGAAGCGCGTTCGAAAAGAGATAGGGGCGCGCGCGCTGGCGCAGAAGATCGATGACGGCCTGCGGGCCCGCAATATAGCCGCCGATCGCGCCGCCGAGCGCCTTGCCCAGCGTGCCCGTAAGGATATCGATCCCGTCGGCAACGCCATGGTGAACATGCGTGCCGGCGCCGCGCTCACCCATGAAGCCCGTCGCGTGACAATCGTCGACCATAACGACGGCGTCATGAGCCTGCGCCAACGCCACGATCTCAGGCAGCTTGGCGAGATAGCCGTCCATGGAGAAGACACCGTCGGTCGCGATCATGATGGTGCGCGCACCATCGGCCCGTGCCTGCTTGAGCGCGGATTCCAGTTCGTTCATGTCGGAATTTGCATAGCGATAGCGCTTCGCCTTGCAGAGCCGGATACCATCGATGATGGAGGCATGGTTCAGGCTATCGGAAACGATCGCATCCTGGTCGGTCAGGAGCGGTTCGAACAGCCCGCCATTGGCATCGAAACACGCGGCGAACAAAATCGCGTCGTCCTTGCCGAGATAGCGCGCGATCGATGTTTCCAGTTCCCGGTGCAAATCATGCGTGCCGCAGATGAAGCGCACGCTCGCCATACCGTAGCCGGACGATTGAAGTGCCGCGGTGGCTGCAGCGACCAGTTCTGGATTGTCCGCAAGGCCGAGATAGTTGTTGGCGCAGAGATTGATGACGTCGCCGGCCCGGCCCTCGATCGACACGCGGGCGCCCTGAGGCGACCGGATCGGCCGCTCTGTCTTGAACAGATCGGCAGCGCGGATCTCCGCCAGTTCGGCATCGATGCGGGCGAGAAATGCGGACAAGACGGTCTCCTTGCAGACGCCGGCTAACACTTTCGACTAAGAAGGTTATCCAATATAGCGGACATGTCAATCGATGGTGAGCAATAAGAATGCACGGACCTTCACTGCCCGCGATTGATGCAAACTAAGAGTTGCGCACCATGAGAATTGCGCGCGCCGGACCATCTTTGGCCTCCAGCGCATGGGCTTTATCCGCCCGGTAGCAGGCCGTATCGCCCTTTTCGAGATCGAGCGAGCGCGCACCGGACTTGACGGTGATCGCTCCTTCCAGAATGGTCAGGTGCTCCTCGCAGCCATCGCGATGAGGTTCGCTCCGCAGCGCCCCGCCAGCATCGAAAATCACCTCGTAAAGCTCGCAGTCGCCCGCGTAATCCGGCGGACTGAGAATTTTCAGGCGGCATCCTTCGCCCTTCGATTCGATCGTGGGGACTCGATCAGCTTTAACGATTTCCCGGAAACCGTCATTGACCGGCACCTTTCCGTCGATCAATCCCGCGAAATCCACGTCGAGTGCGCGCGTCAAATTCCACAAGGTAGAGACGGTGGGACTGGAGCTTCCGCGTTCGATCTGCGACAGCATCGAACGCGACACACCCGATAGCCGGGCGACGGCATCGAGCGACAGATTGCGCTCACGGCGGATCTCCTTCAGGCGCTCGGAAATCCTTTTCCCCAGATCCATACGGACAGTCCCTCCTCCAATATATTGGAAGATATCATGCCCGAGCTGAGACGGTGCGGCAAGCATCAATGGCGGCCCCTCATCTCATGCGGCGACACTGCTCTCGCGGCCTGCCACAAAGCGCGCGGTTGCGGGATCGGAGCGATAGTCGGCAGCGAGATCCGCAGCCTTTGACGCCAGTTCGTCCACCGCATCGATAATTAAGCGCGCCTTCTCGTCGCTCAGCAGATAGCTGAAGTTCAACCGCACCCAACCGGGCTTTTCCATCTCCATCCCCGCATCGATCGCCGCCGCGAGATCGCGCGAAGCTGCCTCGTCGATACCGAGAAGTCGGTGCGCATAAGGGCCGGCGCAGGCGCATCCGCCCCGTGCCTGAATGCCGTGGTGATCGCTCAACATGCGGGTGACGAGCTGGTGGTGCACATGGCCGCCTCGACCATCCCGCACGCGCAACGACACGACGGGCAATGCTTCCGCCGTTTGACGGCCCAAAACGTCGAGCCGTGGATTGTTCAGCCAGCGCTTGAGCGCCATCTCCCGCAGTTCACGGTTGCGCCTGGTGATGAAGGACTGACCGACCGCTTCCTTGACCAGAAGCACGAGTGCGGCGCGGATATCGCCGATCCCATTCGGCGTTCCGGCCTCCTCGCGCGCAATGATCCGATCACTGTAACGGTGCGCCCAGGGCGAGACGAAAGACACTGTCCCCCCACCTGGAAGCGTCGGCCGCGCGGTGGCGACAATGTCATTCTTCAATGCGAGGATGCCGGACGCACCCGGCCCGCCGATGAACTTGTGCGGGGAGAACACGATGGCATCGATGGCTGCGTCATCCGCAGGCACCATCGACATCGGCAGATAGGGTGCACCGGCTGCGTAGTCCCAGATGGCGATCGCGCCATGTGCCTTAACCAGCCGCGTCACGCCGACGACGTCGCTGACGATGCCGGTCACGTTGGACGCCGCGGAGAACGCAGCAACAGTGAAGCCACGGGACGTCGCATCGACGAGCGCTGCTTCCAGATCCGCCTTGTCGGGGCCGCCACCGTGCTGTTCGGCGATCTCCACGATTTGGGCCCCGCTCTCCCGCCACGGCAGGAGATTGGAGTGATGCTCGTATGGACCGATGATGACAGTCACCGCTTCGCCGCGCGCGATCCGTTCCGGGATCGCCAGCAATCCAACGAGCCGGTTGATGGCCGCCGTCGCGCCTGACCCGGTGAAGATGACGCTGTGCGCACTGCCCGCCTCAAGTGTGCGGGCGATCGATGCTCGAGCCGCTTCGCGCAGGCGGGTGGAGTAGGCGCCGCAATGGGATGCTTCGGTATGGCTGTTGGCGTAGAACGGCAGAACCTGTTCCATCACGAACATCTCGATCTGCCGCAGCGCCCGACCGGACGCGGTATAGTCTGCGTAAACGAGCCGACGGGGTCCGTGCGGCCCGTCGATCAAGGCGCCCTCGCCGATCAAACCCTCACGGAGCCGTCCGATCAGGTCGCCCGCTTCCCCCAGTGTTCTGGCCCAGGTCTCCAGGATACCATCCATCTGCGCATGCCTTGCTTCAATTGGCTAAAACGATTCTGACGCAAGCAAGGTGGGAAATGTTCATCAAAATGTTTGCACAAACATCGATAATTGGGTCAAATGATCGGATATGACCCGAAAGATAGATCAATTTGACGCAAGAATATTGCGGGAACTTCAGCTCGATGCGGGATTGTCGCAACGCGATTTGGCCCAGAAGATCGGCCTGTCGCAAAACGCCTGCTGGAGACGGCTGAAGGCGCTGGAAGACGACGGCATCATCGCCGGTCGCACGATCCGCGTTGCCCGGCACAAGGTCGAACTCGGCCTCGTCGTCTTCGTCATGGTGCGCACGCGCCATCACTCGACGAGCTGGCTGAAGACCTTCCGCACCCATGTATCGTCCATCCCCGACATCACGGATTTCTTCCGCATCGGCGGCGACTACGACTACATGCTGAAAATTGTGACCCGCGACATGATCAGCTACGACGCCGTCTACCAGCGCCTGATCGAGGCGGTCGAGCTCGAATCCGTCACGTCCTACTTTGCGATGGAAGCGATCGAGGAACAGCGTCCGCTGACGATCCACCCCTATCGTTGAGCGTCACGTGCCTTCAGTGACCACAACCAGCACACGGGCCTTAGGCCCAAGAGCACCAACCGCACTTTGACAGCCGATGGCGCCGGCAAATCCGGCAGCGCCGGAAGGCGTCGTTGCAATCTCCACCGTGGCGAGCATGCTGGCGGCTTCCGCGGCCTCCTCTTCCGTCACGGTGAGGCAGCCGTCGGCGAGCCGGGCGATCGTGGCGAGAGCGACATGCGACGGCTCCTTGCAGTCGAGCCTGCCCATTGCAGAGACCGGTCCGTCGGCCCGCACTGCGCGCCCAGCGAGAAGACTCTCCATGATGCACGGCGCGAATGCCGGCTCGACGACGATCGCCTCGAAGCCATCGCGTCCCCAAGCGCTTCTGAAGCGCGCAAGCATCGCCGCCGCAAACCCGCCCACACCTGCCTGCAGAAAGACATGCGTCGGCGGCGTCGCCATCTCGCCGACGATCTCTTCGGCGAGCGCCAGGTAACCGGCCATCACGTCGAGCGCCGGCGTCGTGTAACCGGGCCACGTGGAATCGGAGAGCAGTATCCAGCCATTGACGTCGGCAGCCTCTGCCGCCGCAGCCATGCTCGCTTCGTAGTCATGGCCCTGCCGGATCACCCGCGCGCCTTTTCCACGCAGCCTTTCGGCGATCGCGCCCGACACTGTCTCGCTGATGAAGATGACGGCATTCGCGCCGAAGACGCGCGCTCCGGCAGCGACCGACATGCCGTGATTGCCCGCACTCGCCGTCACATAGGTGCGGCCGACAAGCGCCGACGCAAGATCGCCTCCGCCCGCGACCGCAACGGCGTCGCGCGCAATCGCATAGGCGGCACCGAGAGCTTTGAACGATCCGAGCCCCATCCGCGCCGTTTCGTCCTTGACCCAAAGGCTTGCACCACCGATCGCTTCGCTGAGCGAAGGAATGGGCAGCAGCGGCGTCGGCCGATATGCTGGACACCGCGACAGAAGCGCGAGCACGGGACCGGCATCGTCCGCGACCTGTGGCAGTGTCGCCAGATCCGCCGGCAGATCCTTCGCCTTCCAAGGGTTCGCGCGATACATCGTCAGTCCTCTTTTGCCGGCTTCATTTGCCCGAGCAGTACGTCGACCCTTTCGAGCGATGCCGCCCGCTCCGCGTTCAGAGCTTCGATGCAGTGCCGTATTGCGCCAGGCCGTTCAAGCCGTCGTGGCGTCACCAACGTCGTGAGGAATGGCAGCCGGTCGGTCAGGCGCAGCATGGTTGCGCCGGAGCCGAGGAAGTCGAGAGCGGTGATCGGGTTCATGATCCCGATGCCGAGCCCGGCTGCGACCATCGCACCGACACCATGGCTTGTCGCCGTTTCCACCACATGCCGCGGACGAGCGCCGGCCGCAGCCATGATCGCTTCCGTTCGGCGCCGATAGGGATCCGTTCCGGCAATCGCAATCATCGCCTCGCCGTCGAGGTCTGCGAGGCCGATCGCATCCCGCCCCGCAAGCCGATGCCCCGGTGGCAGCAACGCGATCTCGTTGATGTCGGTGAACCGCTCCGCATCAAGCTCGTCCGACGCAGCCACCTCGAACGCCACGATGCCGAGGTCCAGCTCCTGGTCCCGCATCGCCTTCATGAGTTCTCGCACGGTCAGCGGCACCAGTGAGACGTGACGATCCGGCTCGTCGCGCAAAAACGATGCCGTTGCACGGGCGATGAAGCCTTGCGCAAAAGCCGGCAGGCAACCGATCCGGACCGTGCCGCGACGGCGGCGCAGGATCATCTCGGCTGCATGACCTATCCGCTCGAGCCCGGCAAAGCTTGCCTCCACCTGCGCCATGAGCTCTCTTGCCTCCGCGGTCGGATGCAGACGCCCCTCGCGACGCTCGAACAGCTGGAGCCGCGTCACATCTTCCAGTTGCCTGAGCGCCCGGGTGACGCTCGGTTGCGAGGTGTTGAGAACGTTGGCAGCTGCAGTCGCGGTGCCGAGCCGCATGACGGCGGAGAAACATTCGAGTTGGTGGGCCGACGGACGCATTATCCATATCCGAAATGAATAGATACCGCGTCAGTCTCTATTGGTTGCGTATGGAAAACAATGGCATTGAGGCGCCGACGCACCGTATCGGAGTCTACCTTGTCCTCGACCCACGCCCAGCACCCCCAAGCCACCACGCCCCATGCCGCACCACGCCCAGCCGAACCGGCAGGCAGCGCCATAAGAGGCATCGTGATGATGCTTCTTGCCTGTGCGTTGATCGCCGCGACGACGCTGATTGCCAAGGCGCTCGGTCAGGGCATCGGTGCAGGGGGCGGCGGGCCGTTGCATCCCCTGCAAGTAAGCGCCGGCCGCTTTTTGTTCGCCTGGCTCGCATTGATGCCGATCGTCGCGATACTGCGCCCGTCGCTCAAGAGCGCAAAGCTCCCGTATCATCTAGGTCGTTCGATCGCCGGTTGGGCCGGCGTCACGTGCCTTTTCGCAGCATCGTCCTATATGCGCCTTGCCGACGCTACGGCGATCTCGTTTCTCAATCCCATCGTCGCGATGGTCCTTGCCATCCCGCTCCTGTCCGAACGCGTCGGGCCGTGGCGCTGGGCTGCCGCCGGTCTGGCGCTGATCGGAGCCATGGTGCTGATCAGGCCCGGAAGCGAGGCGTTCCAGCCGGTGGTCTTCGTCGCCCTCGCCTCCGCGCTTTTCCTCGGCCTCGAAGCCATCATGATCAAGGTGCTCGCAGGTGGAGAACCGCCCTTGCGGATCCTCGTCATCAACAACACGATCGGCATGCTCATCGCTGTCACGGCCGCGAGCTTCGTCTGGATCTGGCCGACCCCTACGCAATGGATGATGCTCGCGCTGCTCGGCTCAATCATGGTCTGCGCCCAGGCCTGTTTCATCCAGGCCATGAAGAGCGGCGATGCCAGCCTCGTCATGCCGATCTTCTACGCGACGCTCATATTTGCAGCGATCTACGACTTTGCCCTGTTCGGCATCGTGCCGCCGGCAACGAGCTTCATCGGCGCGGCCCTGATCGTCAGCGGGGCTTTGCTCCTGGCCTGGCGCGAGAGCAAGCGCAGGAAGAATGCCACCTAGTCATCGGACCCACCAGGGCCAAGTTCCGGCGAGGACAAGACGGAATGCATGTTGCGCGGCGCGGCCGTTCGGAAGACACTTTCGTGGCGAAAGCTTGAATGAATTGCCGCCGAGCGTCTGGTCGAAAAATTACGTCATGCACATGCACAAGAATGTCCACAGCGCATTCATCGCCGCCGAGCTGGAACGGGAAATCGTCAATCAGGTTCTGCCGGCGGGCAGCAAGCTCGATGAAAATGCGCTGGCCAAGCGCTTCGGCGTCTCCCGAACACCCGTGCGCGAAGCTCTCCATGTGGTCGTCTCCAGATCGCTCGCGCAGCGCGTCCCCTATCGCGGCGTCATCGTCTCGGAGCAGTCGAGCGAGCGGATCGGCGAGATGTTCGAGGCGATGGGCGAGATCGAAGCGTTATGCGGTCGGCTGGCTGCCGAGCGGATGACGGTCAGCGAGCGTGCAGCCTTCGAAACGCTGCACCTCAAGATGCAGCGCATGGCCGAACAGCGCGATTTCGAAAGCTATGATCTGGCAAACACCGATTTTCACGGCATGATCTTCGACGGATCGCACAACTGCGAGGTCGTCGAGATCGCGCAGTCCCTGCGCCTGAAGCTTGCGCCGTTCCGCTCCTCGCAGTTCCGGATGACGGAGCGCATCGCCCGCTCCTGTGCCGAGCACGACACGATCGTCACTGCAATCCTCGATCGCAATGCCCGCGACGCCGAAAAGGCGCTCCGCCGGCACCTGCAGAGTGCGGCGCGCGCCGTGCTCGATCGGCGGAACTGATCCGCCGAAACGCATCAATAGCTGATGGCGGCACCGTCCGAGCGCGGGTCTGAAGCACTCTCCATAAGCCCATCGGCGTGGAGAACGACGGCGCCGGCGTGACCTGCAAGATCGGAGAATTCAGGAATGATCTCCACGTCGTGGCCTGCGTTGCCAAGATCTTCGATCAAATCCGCGGGAAACCGGCTTTCGAGCTTCAGCGTCGTCGTCGCATCGCCCCACGTCTTGCCGAGCAGCCAACGTGGCGCAGAAATGGCCTGCTGCAAATCCTGACCGAACTGCGCGTAGCGGGTGAAGACGGCTGCCTGCGTCTGCGGCTGGCCTTCACCGCCCATCGTGCCGTAGGCGAAGACGCGCCCGTCGGAAAGCTCGGCCATCGCGGGGTTCAATGTGTGGAACGGCCGCTTGAAGGGGGCGAGTTCGTTCGGCCCGGGTTTCAGGGAGAACCCTGCGCCACGGTTCTGGAAGAACACGCCCGTCTCGGGGCAGGTCAGGCCGGAACCGAATTCCCAGAAGACGCTCTGAATGAAGGAAACGACGGTGCCTTCGGCATCGACCGCGCCCATCCAGATCGTATCGCCTTCCTTCGGCTCATAAGGCCAGGGCAACGCGCGTTTGCGGTCAATCCGTGTGGCCATGGCATCCAACCCCGCGGCATCGAGCCAGGACTGCGCCGGCTCTGCCATCGCGTCTGGATCGCCAAGCTCGGCATTGCGCTTGATGAATGCCTGCTTGGTCGCCTCGATCAGACCGTGGAGATGGTCGAAACTTTCGGCTTGCGTGATACCCAGGCGGTCGAACAGCCCGAGGATCATCAGCGACGAGATGCCTTGCGTCGGCGGCGTCATGTTGAAAAGCGTG
Source organism: Rhizobium sp. EC-SD404 (assembly GCF_902498825.1). Lineage (NCBI taxonomy): Bacteria > Pseudomonadati > Pseudomonadota > Alphaproteobacteria > Hyphomicrobiales > Rhizobiaceae > Rhizobium > Rhizobium sp. EC-SD404. The sequence goes on along the minus strand of NZ_LR701459.1, from coordinate 1,282,563 downwards.
CCGAGCGATGTCGTGAGCGACAGAGGCACAACCTCCGTCGCTTCGAAGCCGTGAAAGTCGGAAAGCCGCAACGGGCTGCCATTGGCCTCGAGATAGCGCGCGTGCGCGGCTGCGATGTCGCCCTTGTAGTAGCTTTCGAGACCCTGCTCGGCGAGATGCGACAGCGTATCCGCCAGCGGCACCTGCTTCATCCGGTGCCCGGCCCGAGGCGGTGCACCCTCGACGAGGAAGTGCTCGGCAAATCCGGGCACGTCCTTAAGCGTCGACAGCTTGTCGCGCGTGCAGTCGGACTGATTGCCGGTGACGGCGATGCCATCGCGGGCGTAGCCGATCGCCGCGGCGAGCAGATCGGCAAGCGGCAAGCGTCCGCCGCCATGCTGCAAGGCCAGCCGCCATCCATCGATGGTCCCGGGCACGGTCAGCGCCGCCAGGCCGCCGCGCGCAGGGATGGCGTCGGCATGGCCGGCGTTCCGGTAAAAGGCGACATCTGCCAGAGCCGCGGCCCGCCCACAGCCGGAAATGCCGATGGGCGGCGCGCCCTTCTTCTTGATCAGCCAGAAGCCATCGCCGCCGATGCCGTTCATGTGCGGATAGACGACGGCGATCGTCGCCGCTGCAGCCACCATCGCCTCGACGGCGGTGCCGCCCGCTTCGAGGATATCGCGCCCGGCAAGCGCCGCCGCACGATGCGGCGCCGTGAAGGCACCCTTGTAACCCAACGCACTCTTCAGCATGTCATCACCAACCGATTGCTTCCGGCAGCCATGTCGCAAGGCCCGGGAACAGATAGACCATCAGCACCGCCAATGCCTGAATCGCGATGAAGGGCACAACTCCTCGATAGATATCGAGCGTGGTCACGCCCGGCGGCGCGACGCCTTTTAGGAAGAAGAGCGCCCAGCCGAAGGGCGGTGTCAGGAACGACATCTGCAGGTTCACCGCAACGAGAATGGCGATCCAGGTGAGGTCGGCGCCTGCGCTGGCGAAAACCGGAAGGAACAGCGGTAGCGCGATGTAGGAAATCTCGATCCATTCCAGGAAGAAACCGAGGAAGAAGATCAGGATCATCAGGAAAAGGATTTGGCCGTCCAGACCGCCGGGCACCATCGTGAACACGTCATGGACAAGACGCTCGCCGCCGAGACCGCGGAATGCCAATGCGAAGGGCTGCGCGAAGATCAGGATCATGAACACCATGGCCGAGGCAATGAACGACGCCCGCACGACCTCGCGCATCATCGGGTAGGTCAGCCGACCGGTGAACGCCGCAAGCAGGATGGAGCCGAGCGCGCCCATGGAGGCTGCTTCGGTCGGCGCCGCGACGCCGCCGATGATCGAGCCCAAGACCAGAAAGATCAGAGCGATGGGCGGTGCGACGACCTGCAGAAGCTTCACCGCCAGTTCGCGGCCTGAGATGGCATCCCGCTCGGCTTGCGGGATCGGCGGCATGGAGCCGGGCTTAATCAGGCCCAGCACGATGATGTAGAGGACGAACATGCCCGACAGCAGAAGACCGGGAATGAGCGCCGCGGCAAACAGCGTGCCGACCGACTGGCCCATAATATCGGCCAGCAGGATCAAGACTAGGCTCGGCGGAATGATCTGCCCGAGCGTGCCCGAAGCGCAGATCACGCCGGTCGCGACACCCTTATCGTAACCGCGGTTGAGCACCGGAGCGAGCGCGATGAGGCCAAGCGTCACCACCGTGGCGCCGACGACGCCGGACGCCGCGCCCATCAGGACTCCGACGATGATGATCGCGAGCGCCATGCCGCCGCGAATGCCGCCCATCGCCAAGCCGATCACGTCAAGCAATTGCTCCGCGATCTTCGATCGCTCCAGCATCAGGCCCATGAAGATGAAGAGCGGCAATGCCAGCAGCGTGTAGTTGGTGATGACCCCGTAGATGCGCGCCGGCACCAGATTGAACAGCATGGGCCCGAAGCCCGCATAACCGAACACGAACCCAGTGACCGCAAGACAGATGGCGACAGGAATGCCGGCCATCAGCATGACGAAGAAGGCGCCGATCATGGCGAGCGCCAGAAACTCGGTGAATGGCATGTCAGTGCGTGTCCGGATTGGCGAGAGGCTGCTTCAGATGTGCGCGCCGCACGATGTTTTCGAGCATCATCGACAGCGCCTGAAGCGCGAGCAGAACGAAGGCGACGGGAATGAGGGCCTTCAGCAGAAAGCGATAGTGCAGGCCGCCAGGGTCGGGGGAGATTTCGCCGATCGCGTAGCTCTGATGCACGTAGTTGATCGACAGCCACACGATGAAGATCGACGCGAGCATCAGCATCAGCGCTGCGATGATGTCGATCGTTGCTTTCAGCTCGGGAGAAAACTTGTCGTAAAGAACGTCGACCCGGACTTCGCCGCCCTGGTTCAATCCATAGGACATGCCGAACAGAGCACCTGCCGCCATCAGGTGCCACTCGGCTTCCTGCGTCGCGACGCTGCTGATGCCGAACGCGTAGCGCGACAGCACGTTGAACGCGACGAGAAGCACAAGCGCGAGACCGAGCCACGCCGCCGTCTGGCCGACGATGCGAACGACACGCGCAGTGCCGTTCGCAGCCTTTTCGATGATTGCGATCATGCCACGTCAGCCGGCCATATTGTGGAACGGCCGCTCGGAAACACCTGACCATTGGTCGTGCTGGGCCTTGAACGCCATGAACGCGTCGTGGACCTTTCGAACGCTCGGATCGGCGGCGGCACCCTCTTCCAGCACGGCCATGGTGGCTTCGCGCAGTGCCTCGACGACAGCTTCCGGCAGCGTGTCGGCAATGACGCCTTCGTTTTCGACGAGGTCGGCCAGCGCTTCCGCGTTGGTGGCTTCGCACCAGGTGTGGCTTTCAATGTTGCAGGCCATGGCGGCCGCTTCGACGATCGCCTTCAGATCGTCCGGCAGCGAATCCCAGGCTGCCCGATTGATCAAAAGCTCCGTGACGTTGCACGGCTCGTGCCAGCCGGTGGTGTAGTAGTACTTCGCCGCGTTCTGCAGGCCGAGACGACGATCCTGGTAGGGGCCGACGAATTCGGCCGCGTCGATGACGCCGCGCTCGAGCGCCGGGAAGATTTCACCGCCCGGCAGAAGGCGGACATCGACGCCGAGCGTCGCATAGACGCGTCCAGCGAGACCCGGAATGCGCATGACCAGGCCGCGGAAATCTTCGACGGTCTCGATCGGCTCGCGGAACCAGCCGGTCATCTGCACGCCGGTGTTGCCCATGGGCAGCGCCTTGACGCCCAGCGGCTCGTAGAGTTCGTCCCAGAGCTCCATGCCGCCGCCATGATAGAGCCAGGCGTTCTGGCCCTGGAAGTTGAGGCCGAACGGGACCGTGGTGAAATACTGCGCGGCAGGCACGCGCCCGGCCCAGAAGTAGGAGTTGGCCGCATTCATCTGGACCGTCCCGGATGAGACCGCATCGAAGCCCTCGAGCGCCGGGATCAGTTCGCCGGCGGCAAAATGCTGGATGCGCAACCGTCCGCCCGACATGCGCTCGACCTTGGCGCAGAAATCCGTCGGGCTGCCCGGGCCTTCCACGTAGAAAGGCGAACCGGGTCCGTAGGCATTCGTCATCTGCCAGGTAAAGGTGTCCTGCGCCCTCGCGATGGACGGGGCGGCCAATGGAACGCTTGCCGTTGCGAGCGCGGATGCTGTCAGGAAGTTGCGGCGTTTCATGGGATGTCCTCAGATCTGGAAGTGCGCTTGGGAAGATGCGAACCAACGCAAGCAATGCCCATGCCAGATCAGAAGATCATGAATTAGAAGGCTGTTAAGCCGATCAACGCCGGAAAATTGTATACAAGAAGCCCTTTGAAGACGCATTTTGCGTACAAATTCGGCAGCGGATGAACAGGAAGGCGTCACCGGAGGCATCGACCATCGCCGCGCGAACACCTCCACCTCGACAGAAAAAGCCGCACGCGGTCGGCGTGCGGCTCTCTTTACGACGCAAGGATGGCGGCGCTCACTCGGTAACGAGCGCGCGTAGCATCCAGACGGTCTTTTCGTGGATGGTCATGCGACCGACCAGCATGTCGTGCGACACGAAGTCGTCTGCCTCTTCGGCGACTTCGGCGGCTTCGCGCATCTTGCGGATCGTGCTCTCGTGATCGGCGATCAGGTCGTCGATCATGGCATGGGCGGTCTTGCTCTCGGCACCAAGCTCGATGACGATATCATGGCCCTTGTTGCCAACGACCGGCGCGCGGTAGCCCAGCGCACGAATGCGTTCGGCAATCTCGTCCGTCGCCTTGAAGAGGTCGTTGTACTGAACTTCAGTCATCTCGTGGATCGAGTGAAACAGCGGCCCCACGACATTCCAGTGATAGATATGCGTCTTGACCAGAAGCGCATAGGTGTCCGCCAGGATGGCCGACAGGTTCTGCGCGATTGTCTCGCGCGCCTTGGCGTCGAGGCCGAAATTGACGTTTTCTTCCCGGGGCTTGGGATCCAGCGCCTTCGTTGCTTTGCTCATGGAATGCTCCTTCTTGTTGTTATCTTAGTAACTCGTAAGATGGAGCGCGGTTGCATTTTGCCAATGGACGTTTTGACGCGACAGCTTGCCGGCCGCGTTCAGTGACGCAACCGGCTTTGGCAAGTTTCATTCAGCCGCAATCGGCATCGGATAACGCTTCCGGTCGTCCCGCTCATCCGCCTCGTCACCACCCCCATGACCACCGGTCGGAAGGTCAGGCTCGTCCGGCGCATTGGGCTTGAGTATCCAGCCGGCCAGACGCGAGGCCTGGTGCGTGAGGTCGTCCATCAGCGTGTAGAAGGACGGGATGAAGATCAGCGACAGAAGCGTCGAGACCAGCAGTCCGCCGATGACGGCGATCGCCATGGGCGCACGGAACTCACCGCCCTCGCCCGTGCCGAGCGCTGCCGGGATCATGCCAGCCGCCATGGCAAGCGTCGTCATGATGATCGGCCTCGCACGCTTGCGGCCTGCATCGACGATGGCATCCATCTGCGGCATGCCGTGCTTTTCCTGCTCGACCGCGAAATCGACCAGCATGATCGAGTTCTTCGTCACGATGCCCATTAGCATGAGGATACCGATGACGACGGGCATGGAGACGGCGTTGTTGGTCAGCTGAAGCGCAAGCACCACGCCGCCGATCGACAGTGGCAGGGACGCCAGGATCGTAATCGGCAGGAAGAACGAACCAAACAGCAGGATGAGCACGCATAGCACCATCATGATGCCGGCGCCCATGGCGGTCGCGAAGCCGGAGAATACCTCCGCTTGGATTTCCGCATCACCCGTTTCCTGGATACGCACACCGGCGGGAAAATTCTTCACAGCCTCACTGGCCATGATCCATTCCGTGCCCTGCCCGATCTCGTAGCCGGCGGCCATGCCCGTGCCGACCTTCACCAGCCGCTCGCGGTCGAACCGGTCGATCGTCGATGCACCCTGGCCGTAGCCGACATCGGCCACTGCCGTCAGCGGTACGGTCCCGCCATTGCCGGTCGGGATGCGCATGGACTGGATGGTCGCGAGATCGTTGCGCGCGGTGTCGTTCAACTGCACCTTGATCGGGATCTGCCGGTTCGGCAGATTGAACTTGGCGAGATTGGCGCCCGCATCGCCGATGGTGGCGACACGGATCGTCTGCGAGATCAATTCGGGGGCGATGCCGAGATCGGCAGCCTGATCGAGCCTAGGCGTGATGCGGATTTCCGGGCGGTCGAAGGCCGACATGGCGGATGGATTGGAGAACATCGGCGCATCGCGCATTTCTTCTTCCAGCATCCGCGCCGCTTCCGCGACCTGTGCGCCATCCTGGCCGAGAACGCCGACCGACAATTCGCGTTCGCCACGCTCATTGACGTTGAAGAAACGGACATCCGGCACCTGCGCCATGCGGGCAGCCATCTCCTCCTCCACATCGAACTGCGTCCGTTCGCGTTCGCCCTTGCGCACCAGATTGGTGATGATCGACGCACGGCGGACTTCGAGCGTGCCTGTCGGGCTGGAGCCGCCGACGACCATTACCGATGCGACTTCGGGAATATCCTTGAGGCTGGCGGCAATCGCGTTGGTGGTCTCGCGGGTATCGTCGAGCGTGGAGCCCGGCGGCAGCTCGACGGAGGTCACGACACGCGAGGAATCCTCGCGTGGAATGAAGCCGGTCGGCAGGAAGCCGATGCTCCAGACCGAGGCCGCGAAAAGGCCGACACCGACAGCGAGCGTCACGAAGCGAAACCGCAGCGTGGCTCTGAGGAACCGGGTGTAGCCGCGCAACAGCCAGCCTTCGCGCTCGTCTTCCTCGCCATGGTTCTTCATGAAATAAGCCGCGAGCATCGGCGTGATGAGACGCGCGACGAGCAGCGAGAAGAACACGGCGACGGCCACCGTCAGGCCGAATTGCTTGAAATACTGGCCCGCAACGCCGCCCATGAAGGACACCGGCGCAAATACGGCGATGATGGTCAGGGTGATCGCGATGACGGCGAGACCGATCTCGTCGGCCGCCTCCATCGCCGCGCGATAAGGCGATTTGCCCATGCGCATGTGTCGGACGATGTTTTCGATTTCCACGATCGCATCGTCGACCAGAATGCCGGTGACGAGCGTGATGGCGAGCAGGCTGACGAGATTGAGCGAAAAGCCCATCATGTCGAGTGCCCAGAAAGTGGGAATGGCTGCAAGCGGCAAGGTTATCGCCGCGACCAGCGTCGCCCGCCAATCGCGCAGGAAGAGGAACACCACGATGACGGCGAGCGCGGCACCTTCGACCAGCGTATGCATCGCGGATTCGAAGTTGCCGTAGGTATAGGTGACGCTGTCGTCGATCTTCGAGAAGGTGACGTCCGGATAGAGCGCGGCGAGTTCTGCCACCTTGGCTGCAGCGGCATCGGCGACCGACGTGTCGCTTGCGCCCTTGGCGCGGTAGATCGAGAAAGACACGACCGGATTGCCATCGAGCGAGGCAAACGCGCGCGGCTCTTCCCAGCTGTCGGAGATGGTTCCGATGTCACCAAGGCGCACCGTGCGCCCACCCGACAGTGCGATGCTCGTCTGCGACAGCGTTTCGATGGAATCGGCGGAGGCGAGCGTGCGGATGGTTTGTTCCTGCCCGCCGAAATCGCCGCGTCCCCCGGGCAGGTTCACGTTGGTTGCGCGCAGTTGCGCGTTGACCTCTGCCGCGGTGATGCCCAGCGAGAGAAGACGATCTGGATCGAGCTCGACGTGGACTTCGCGGGTTACGCCACCCATGCGGTCGACCTGACCGACACCCGGCAGGCCTTGCAGCTCGCGGATCACTGCGTCGTCGACCAGCCAGGAAAGTTCTTCCGGCGTCATGCCCGGCGCGGAAGCGGCATAGGTGACGATCGATTGGTTCTCGACGTTGACGCGACTGATGATCGGTTCGTCGATCGTACGCGGCAGGTCTGCCCGGATTTCGGCGACCGCGTCTTTGACGTCGTTCAGCGCCTGATCGGTATCCACCTCGAGCCGAAAGATCGCCGAGGTAATGGACTGACCGTCCGTGACGGTCGACTGGATGTCGTCGATCCCGGCAATGCCGGCAACACTGTCCTCGACAAGCTTGGTGACCTGGGTTTCGAGCTCCGTTGGCGCAGCACCGGACTCGGTGATGACGACGGAGATGACCGGCACGTCGATGTTCGGAAAGCGCGTGATGGGCAGGTTCAGGAACGAGACCCAACCGAGCACCACCAGCACGACGAAGAGAAGAATGGACGGAACCGGGTTGCGGATCGACCAGGCGGAGATGTTCCAGTTCATGGCTATTGGTCCCCGCTCTCGGCCTGAGCCACAGCTGTCACGGCGTCGCCGTCCCGCACGAAAGATCCGGCTCGCCTGACGATCACCTCGCCGGGCTCGAGGCCCGTCAACACTTCGACACGATCAGCCGTCCGCAAGCCCGTCGTCACGGTGCGGGTTTCGATGCGCCCTTCCACCACGGCCTGCACGGTGGCCTCACCATCGGTCACGACAAGCGCGGATAGAGGTATGATGACACCGTTGGAACTGGCCACTTCGACGACACCGCGCGCGAACGCGCCTGGCCGAAGCGCCGGATCGGCTTCGAGTGAGACGCGCATTTCACCAAGCCGGCTTGCGGCGTTGATCTGCGGGGAGATCAACCGCACTTCGCCTTCCACGGGCTTCGAGAACCCCGCCGGGGTGACGTGGACCGCCATACCGGTTGTCAGCGAGGCAAGGCTCGTTTCCGTGACATCCGCGCTCAATTCAACGTCGCCGTCCTCGGCCAGTCGGAAAAGCGGCTCTGCTGCAGGCGATGCGACCGCGCCGATCCTCGCCGATCGCGACAGCACAAGTCCGTCGGTCGGTGCCTTGATCTCCGTCTTGGTCATGTTCAGATCGATCTCGCGCCGCTGCGCTTCGACCAGGGTCTTGTCGGCAAGCGCAAGTTCCAGGCCCTGGCGCGCCGAATTCAGCTGCGCTTCGGCCGAACTTGCCGCAGCAATCCGCTGATCCAGCGTCTGCTGTGCCGTCACGCCGCTGCCCGTCAAACTCTGCGCACGCTCCAGGGCCGAGTCCGCTTCGAGCTTGGCGGCTTCGGCCTGAGCGATCGTCGCCCGCGCCTGAGCAATGCCGGCATCCGCCCTCGCTAGCTGCGAGGTGTTTTGGGCAAGGAGGATGTCGATGGTCGCCCCGTCGAGACGCGCGAGCACTTGACCGGCCTTCACGGTGTCTCCGACCTCCGCGAGGACCTCCATGATCTTGAAGCCCTCGACATCGACGCCGACGATGACTTCCTCGCGGGCAACCAGGGTCCCGGTGACCGTGGCTGTCGTCGCGATCTCGCCTTCACGTGCCTCGACTGTCGAAATAGCCGGGGCGCGCACTTGCGGAGTCTGAGGCGGTTCCTGCGCGAAGGCCATGGGTGCAGCGAGAAGCGATGCTGCGAAAACGAGCATTGCCCATCCGCGCATCCCCCCAATGTCACCCGCGCGTGGCGTGTGCGAAGGATAGTCCAAGGCTTCGGTCATCGTTACTGGTTCCGCGAAAGCGCGCATCGAGGCTTTGAAGAGTACAAGGACTCTGCGGCCATCGAGCGGTCGTGTTTCCGACAATGCATGCCATTCAGTCTGCGTCATCCGCCAAAGGTCGGCGGCGACGAAAAATCTTCAGCCCCGCTTTCCGCGCCCGAACACCGCGTCGATCATCGCGGCCAGCATGGGGCGGATACGCTCCGGCTCGAGCGCTGGATCGATGGCAGAACGCATGACGATGCCCTCCCCCAGCGCCATCATCATCCCGATCGCCGCATCGTGGTCGACCGATGCATCGATGTCGCCGCGATCCGCTGCCCGCTGGACAAATTCACTGATGTGCTCGCGCACCATTGCTTCGTTTTCCAAGAAGTTTCGGCCGACTGCGCCGTTGCGAAGGCCCTCCGCAAAGACTTCAAGCATCATGGGAGTGGCACCAGGCCTGCGCATCTGCTCGAAATAGGCCATGGCCATGTCCACCAATGCTTCGGTGAAATCGCCTTCCACAAGAAGTGGCTCCAGCGTGCCATGGCAACGCTGCCGCTCATCCAGGCAGATCGCCTCGATGATCGCTTCCTTGGATTTGAAATAGCGATAGAGCGCGCCGGGGCTCATCGCAGCCTCCGCGCAAATCTCCTGCATCGACGTCTTGTGGAATCCCGATCGCGCGAAGCATCGCTCGGCGGATTCCATGATGTGACGCCGGCGGCAGTCCTGGGCGGTTTCCGGCGCATCGGCCGCTTTGAGAAGGACTGAGATATTCATCAGATTTGCGCGATCCAAAATGAGAGCGAATGTTCATTCGCACAGCGCGCGGGTTTTGACAACGGCCCTTCATTCTTTAGCTGATCACGAAATGAATCATGCTGCGGCTCCCTCGCCGCCAACCTGGAACATATCGGTTATTCGCAGCTTGGGCCGCCATGCCTCTACGCGGGCAGACCAGCTCAAAATAAGGAAATCCTCCACCATGGCCGACAATGGAAAACGGAGCGCGCGCAAATCCGATGCGACGACCACCGTGCATGATCTGACGCTGCAGCGAGGGAATGGCGGCGAACTTCACCAGGTCGCTGAAGAAGGCCAACCGATCCTGACGACAGCCCAGGGCGGACCCGTCGCAGACGATCAGAACTCTTTGAAGTACGGCGAACGCGGGCCGTCGCTCATCGAAGACTTTCACTTCCGCGAAAAGATGTTCCACTTCGACCATGAGCGCATTCCGGAGCGCGTGGTTCACGCGCGCGGCTACGGTGCGCACGGCTATTTCGAGACATACGAGTCGCTTGCGAAATACACGCGTGCCGACATTTTCCAGCGCGCCGGCGAGAGGACGCCCGCATTCGTGCGGTTCTCGACCGTAGCTGGGTCGAAAGGTTCCGCCGACCTTGCCCGCGACGTGCGTGGCTTTGCCGTCAAACTTTATACCCAGGAGGGCAACTGGGACATCGTCGGCAACAACATCCCGGTTTTCTTCATCCAGGATGCGATCAAGTTCCCGGATATCATTCACTCGGTGAAGCCCGAGCCCGATCGCGGCTTTCCGCAGGCCCAGTCGGCCCATGACAATTTCTGGGACTTCATTTCGCTGACGCCGGAATCCATGCACATGATCATGTGGATCATGTCCGATCGGTCGATCCCACGGTCGTTCCGGTTCATGGAAGGCTTCGGCGTCCACACATTCCGGATGTTGAACGAAAATGACGAGTCCACCTTCGTCAAATTCTTCTGGAAGCCGAAGCTCGGTCTCCAGTCCGTCGTGTGGAACGAGGCCGTGAAGATCAACGGTGCGGACCCCGATTTTCATCGTCGAGATCTCTGGAACGCGATCCAGTCCGGCGATTTCCCGGAATGGGAGCTGTGCGTTCAGCTCTTTGACCAGGAATTCGCGGACAGCTTTGACTTCGACGTACTCGACGCGACCAAGTTGATCCCGGAAGAGGTCATCAAGCCAATCCCGGTCGGCCGCCTTGTTCTCGATCGCATGCCGGACAATTTCTTTGCGGAGACCGAACAGGTCGCCTTCATGACCCAAAACGTCCCGCCCGGCATCGATTTCTCGAACGATCCGCTGCTTCAGGGCCGAAATTTCTCCTATCTCGACACGCAGCTGAAGCGGTTGGGGTCCACGAACTTCACCCATCTGCCGATCAACGCGCCGAAGTGCCCGATGCACCATTTCCAGCAGGATGGGCACATGGCGATGCGCAATCCCGTCGGACGGGCGAACTATCAGCCCAACTCTTGGGGTGAAGGCCCCCGCGAAGATCCCAAGCGTGGATTCCGCTCCTATCGTGACGAGGTCGAAGGACCGAAGGTCCGGCTGCGCGCCGAAAGCTTTGCCGATCACTACAGCCAGGCGCGTCAGTTCTACAACAGCCAGACAGCCGTCGAGCAGAAACACATCGCCATGGCTTTGACCTTCGAGTTGTCGAAAGTTGAAACGTTGCCGATCCGGTTACGGATGGTCGCCCATCTGCTCAACATCGACGAAGCTCTGGCAACGATGGTCGCCGAAAACCTAGGTATCCGTGACATGCCGGAAGCTGCGCAGGCCGCAGTGGCCCCTCGCGACGATCTGGAACCTTCTCCTGCTCTGTCGATCATACAGAACGGTCCTGAAAGCTTTGAAGGCCGCAAATTGGGTGTGATGGTCAGCGATGGCTGCGATGCCGACCTGGTGGAAGGCTTGCGCTCGGCACTTGCCGACGAAGGTGCAACCATGGAGATCATCGCTCCGAAGGTCGGCGGCGTCGAAGCATCCGACGGATCGTTCATCGAGGGTGACCAAATGATCGATGGCGGCCCCTCTGTTCTATATGACGCAGTGGCCTTGATCCTCGGTCCGGATGGCGGTGAAAAGCTGTCGAAGGAATCGGCGGCACGCGATTTCGTCGCCGACGCCTTCGCCCACTGCAAGTTCATCGCTTTCGTCGATGGCGCTCGGCCGCTGCTCGAAAAGGCAGGGATCGAGATGGACGAAGGCGTCGTTGAGCTGGAAAGCGCCGACGGCATCCCTGATTTCATCGAGATGCTGGGCAAGCTGCGTCTTTGGGCGCGCGAGCCCAAGGTCAAGCTCTAACCGTCGTCGAAGCCCATTCCCCGATCGGTACGTCATCTGATCGGAATGGTCCAATATCTCCACGACCGGGCGGACCAATCTCCGCCCGGTCGTATTTTTTCGACCAAAATCAGTATGAATTCGCGTCGTGAAATGACAAGGATGCACGTGACAGCAAGGAAGCGCTTTACATGAATTCAGAGGTCTATTGCGGCCCAAGCCCGACGCCGGACACGCTCTGGCAAGCCTGGAACTTCGACCCATACCTCTTGAGTGCCCTGTTCGTCGCAACCGGCCTTCTCATCTCGAATGCGAAAACTGCAGGCACGCCGCACGGCCGGTTCTACGCCGCAGCCGCCTTCGTCACACTTTTCATCGCCTTCGTGTCTCCACTTTGCGCCTTGAGCTCCGCGCTCTTTTCGGCGCGCATCTTCCATCATGTCATGCTGATTGCGATTGCCGCACCGCTGGTCGCGCTCGCCCTGCCAATGCGCCGACGGCGCACGCCTGGTCTGCTCTCTGCTGCCTTCCTTGTCCACACGATCTTCGTCTGGATATGGCATGCACCGGCCCCCTATGCGTTCGCCCTATCGTCCAACTGGGCCTACTGGGCGATGGAATTGACGCTGCTCGGTTCGGCCATCGTCCTGTGGCAACTGATCTTCGGCGCACGCCGCGAGCATTGCCTGCCGGCTCTGGCTGCCCTTTTCGGCTCAATCGTGCAGATGGGCATGCTGGGAGCCCTTCTGACCTTCGCCCGCGCGCCGCTTTACGGTGACCACATTGCGACGACGGAGGCGTTCGGTCTGTCGCCGTTGGCCGACCAGCAGTTGGCAGGCATCCTCATGTGGGTACCGGCCGCTCTGCCTTACCTCATCGTCGCGCTGATCTTCTCGTCTGCGCTGGTTCAAGAGCGCTTCGCCGCATCCGCCGGGCATGACCGAGGATGATGGTATGGTTGAAGTTCCTTCATATCGCGACGATTGCGGTCTGGAGCGCCGGGCTCGTCAGCCTGCCGGGTCTCTATGTGCAGCGCGCCCACGCACGGGACGATGATACGCTCTATCGCCTGCAGGGCATGGTCCGATACGCCTATGTTGCCCTGATCTCGCCTGCCGCTTTCGTCGCGATCGCCACGGGAACGGCGCTGATCCTCGTCCAGGAAACCTTCGAGCCCTGGTTTCACCTGAAGCTTGTTCTGGTCGCGCTCCTGGTCGTCGTCCATGTGCTGACGGGTCTTGTCATCATCCGTCTGTTCCAGAAAGGCGAGACCTACTCGACTTGGCGCGCCGTGGTGGTCACCGTTTTGACCGTGGTGATCGCGACGGCGATCATCGGCGTGGTTCTGCTGAAGCCGGACCTCGGAGATCAACTCCTGCCTGGCATTTTGTCGGAGCCCGGCGCTCTAGGCGAGATGCTCCAACCGCTCATTGATCGCTATTTATGACCAGTCCGACGCCATGATCGAACACCAGCTTGCCACCATGCCAACCCGCCATGCCGGCCATGATGCCCGCCAGAACGGACAGCAGAAGCCCGTGCGGCAGGACCATGCTGTCATCGGCAAGGCGCATGCCCCAATTGGTGCCCATGATGGCGATCAGGGTCATAGCAGCAACAGCGTGGGTCCAGCTCGCCACGCGAATGCGAATACCGCGCACGAACAGCAGTTCTGCCGTGCCGACGAGACCGGCCGCCACGCCCGTCGCGAAGGCGAAACCCGAAGACCAGACCGAAACGCGGACCCAAAAGGGATCGCCACTCCACCAATAGAAGACATCGACACCAAACGTGGCGAAGACCAGCGCGATGGGAAAGTGCACGCTCATGGCGTGAATGGGATGGCCGGCAACGGCGATAGCGGAATCGATCTTGCTTTCGGCGACCTTCTTGATCACCGGGCTTTCGAGATTTTCCGTTTCGCTCATTCCATCACTCCGTTCGGTCGTTTCCGCCGGGGCAACTTGCCGGCCTGCAGGACCTTGATCAAGGCAACGATCCCTGCCTTCGGTGGCGTCGTTCTTGCCGGCTGCTCAGGTCCGCTGTCCACGCTGGACCCGGCCGGACCATCGGCAGGTGCCATCGCAAATCTCTTCTACGTCATGTTCGCCGGCGCGGTCATCCTGTTTGTCCTGACCATCGGCCTGCTTCTGGCCACACTCCTCAAGCCGGGCTTCGGCAAAAGCCTGTCGCCCCGCCGCTGGATCGTATGGGGCGGACTTGCGATGCCCACCGTCGTGCTGACCGCTCTCGTGATCTTCGCCCTGGCCATGGGCGAAAGGCTGATCGCCAGCCCCCTTGCAAGCGCACCCGAGCGCGTCGAGGCGCGCGCGAGCCAGTGGGCGTGGACCTTTTCCTACCCCGACCGCGAAGGCGCGGCGGACACGATCTCGGTGCTGCACATCCCTGCCGGCGAGCCGGTCGACATCGTCATCACTGCGGAAGACGTGATCCATTCGTTCTGGGTACCGCGGCTCGGCGGCAAGCTCGATGCCATTCCGGGCCATGAGAACGTGTTGCGCCTCCAGGCCGAACGACCCGGGACCTATGGCGGCGTCTGCGCCGAGTTTTGCGGCGTCGGCCATTCCAACATGGACTTCACCGTGGAGGCCCATCAACCAGAAGACTACGTCGCCACCGTAAGCGGCGCCGCTACGGAAGCATCGCAATGACGACGACGCCAGAGCCAGCCAGCGACGCAATCCGCCTGCACCACGCGCTGGCGAAAATCTGGGACACGAAGCCTGGGCTCGGGCGCCTGGCTGCCGTCAATCACACCGTGCTCGGCCGCCGCTTCATCATCGCAGCCTTCACCTTTTTCGCGATCGGCGGCGTGCTCTCGATGCTGATCCGCATCCAGCTCGCGACCGCCGACAGCGCCTTCCTCGGACCGGATATCTACAATCAGGTCTTCACCATGCACGGCACGGTGATGATGTTCCTTTTCGCGATCCCGATGTTCGAAGGGTTCGCGATCTATCTGCTGCCGAAGCTTCTGGGCGCCCGCGACCTTGCCTTCCCAAGGCTCACCGCCTTCGGCTTCTATTGCTACATTTTCGGCGGCTCGATCCTGATCGTCGCGCTGCTCTTCGGAGTGGCGCCCGACAGCGGTTGGTTCATGTACACGCCGCTATCCTCGTCGACCTATACGCCGGGGATCAATGCGGACGTCTGGTTGCTGGGCATCACCTTCGTCGAGATTTCGGCCATGTCGGCCGCCGTCGAGATCACCGTGTCGATCCTCAAATTGCGGGCGCCGGGCATGTCGCTCACCCGCATGCCGATTTTCGCCTGGTATCTGCTGGTCGTCGCGCTGATGATGCTGGTCGGCTTCCCGCCGATGATCCTCGCCTCGGTGCTCCTGGAACTGGAGCGAGCCTTCGACCTGCCCTTCTTCGACCCGCTGCGGGGCGGCGATTCGCTGCTTTGGCAGCACCTCTTCTGGCTCTTCGGCCATCCCGAGGTCTACATCATCTTCCTGCCCGCAGCCGGTGCCGTCTCCACCATGTTGCCCGTCTTCGCCCAGACGCGCCTTGTCGGCTATGGCGCGATCGTCGTTGCGGCAATAGCGGTGGGCTTCCTGTCTTTCGGCCTGTGGGTCCACCACATGTTCACGGTGGGCATTCCGCATCTCGCGCTGGCCTTCTTTTCGGCGGCGAGTGCCCTCGTCGCCATCCCCACCGCCGTCCAGATCTTCGCCTGGCTCGCGACGTTATCGCAAGGACGGCCACGCTTCGATGTGCCGATGCTTTATTTGGTGGGCTTCTTCGTCGTCTTCGTGATGGGCGGATTGACCGGCGTGATGCTGGCGATGGTGCCCTTCGACTGGCAGGCGCATGACACCCACTTCGTCGTTGCCCACCTCCATTATGTGCTGGTCGGCGGCTTCGTCTTCCCAATGCTGGCGGCAGCCTATTACTGGCTCCCGCACATGACCGGCAAATTCCCGGTGCACCATCTGTCCGTGCCGGCATTCTGGCTGATCTTCGTCGGCTTCCACATCACCTTCTTCATGATGCACCTCACCGGTCTTCGGGGCATGCCGCGACGTGTCCACACCTATCCGGATGGCGTGGGCTGGGAGTGGCTGAACTTCCTGTCATCGGTCGGCGGCTTCATCATGACGATCGGCTTTGCGCTCGTCGTCGTCGACATCATCCTTCAGGTCCGGTTCGGCAAGGCGCATGGCCGCGATCCGTGGAAAGCCGGCACGTTGGAATGGGCGACCGCCACCCCGCCCGCTTCCTATGCGTTCGCATCGCTGCCGGAGATCGACCGGCGAGCCGACGGACTGGAGCCGGCAAAGATCGGCCCGGAACTTGCGGCCGGCAAAGGCTATCTCGGCTTCACGCGCAATGGGTGGATGGAAACGCTCGCCGTCGACATGACGACCGGAAAGCCCGACCACATCGTGCTTTTGCCGAATTCCACCTTTCTGCCGCTCTATACCGCGATCGCAACCGGCGCTTTCGTGCTGTGCCTGCTTTTCAAGCTCTACTGGATTTCGCTCGTCCCTCTGGCCGGCGTCGTCGTTCTTCTGCTGGCCTGGACGGTGCCGTGCGGCTTCCGCAAAGATCACGGCCGTCTGCCCATCGGCAACGGGCTGGACCTCCCGATCCACTATGAGGTGGACCGTCCTCCCTCCTGGTGGGCGATGGTCTTTGCGCTCGTCGGTAACACGACGCTCTATACCTCGCTGCTGTTCGGCGTTCTGTTCCTCTGGCTCGTCGCCCCGGGCTGGCCGCCACCCGCCATTGCAGAGCCTGGCCTTGTCCTGCCTCTTGCAGCGGTCCTGCTTTCGACAGCGGCGACGCTTTTGGCGCGACGCGGCATTGCCGCGGCCCAAAACTCCGCTTCGGCACTGGTGCCGCAGGTGCTGGCAACGGCGGCCCAGCTTGCAACCTGCCTGATCCTCGTCTTTCTGATGGCAACCGCCATTCCCGACCCGACGAGCCACGCCTATCTGGCTGCGAGCTTCGTCGTACTGGGTTACTGCGCACTGCACGCAGGCCTTGGAGTGATCTTTGCCGGCTTCGGCGCGTGGCGTCAGCACGCAGGCTATGTTTCGGCGCGCCGGACGCTCGACCTTAGGATCGGCAAGCTGTGGCACGACTATACGGCCGTGTCCGTCCTGGCGGGTGTCGGCCTGGTCCTCTTGCTGCCGCTTCTGATCGGCTTCAACATCCCGAGCGGAGATCAGCCATGACCGGCCCCGCAACTGGAACCGCCAGACGCTTCCCAATTCTATGGCTGGTGGCCGGTTTCGGCCTCTGGTCGTTGACCTTCCTGACTCTCTACATGGTGCTGACGCTCGGCTGCGCCTTTCGCTGGCACATGACCGAATATGCTTTCGGCCTGTCGCTCCAGCGCATCGTGCTCGTCACGCTGGCGCTCCTTGCCTGCGTCGCCAATATCGGGATGATCCGCCTATACCGAAGATCGGACGTGCACGAGCGCCGCGATACCATCGGCGTCGCAGCGGACAGGCTCAATATCGCGGCTCTTATCTGCATCATCTTCACCTTCGGCCCGGTCGTGGCGCTGAGCCCATGTCATTGACCATGCAAAGGAACCGCGCATGAGCCGGACCTTAAGGCAAATCGCCTGGATTGCGGCCATTCCGGCGGTGCTGGCGTTGCCGTTCGTCGTCCTGCTTCGCGGCGAGCGGGTCGAGGGCAACGGCTTCCTGTTCGATCTGTCGATGGGTTTCGGCTTCGGCGCACTTGCCGTGGCCGGCCTGCAATTTGCCCTGACCGCCCGATTTCGGCGCCTTTCCCATCCCTTCGGCATCGACATCGTCTACGTCTTCCACCGCTACATGGCGATCGGCGCGCTCGGCCTTATGCTCGCTCATTTCGGCATTCTGTACTTCTGGTTCGAGGAAGCGCTGGGCATCCTCAATCCTCTCGAGGCGCGCTGGGAACTCACCGCCGCCCGCCTCGCGCTGCTATGCTTCGTTGGCCTGGTAGCGACGTCCGAGCTGCGCAAATGGCTGAAGCTGGAATACGGCTGGTGGCGCTATCTGCACGTCGCGCTCGCCATTATCGGCTTCGGTGCCGCCATCGCCCATGTCCTCGGCGTCGGGCGGTTCACCGCCGATCCGAGCACACGCGTACTCTGGTTGGGCGTAACTCTCGGCTGGCTGGCCATGCTGCTCTGGGTGCGCATCGGCAAGCCCTGGAGCCAGAAGCGAAATCCCTGGATCGTCGTCGACAACATCGCCCATCACGGTGGCGTTCACCAACTCGTGCTGAGGCCGCAGGGCAAGCCGCTGAGCAACCACAAGCCCGGCCAGTTCGCCTGGTTGACGCTCGAGCGATCGCCCTTCGGCTTGGGGGAGCATCCCTTCACGATCTCGTCCCCGCCCGAGCATGGCCCCGACGTCACGCTGTCGATCAAGGCGCTGGGCGATTTCACCGAACAAGCCGTTGAGGTTGAAAACGGCGCCGTCGCCTATCTCGATGGTCCCTACGGCACGTTCTCGATCGACACCCACCCGGACGCCGGCGGCTTCGTGATGATTGCGGGCGGAGTGGGCATCACGCCGATGATGTCAAACCTCCATGCCATGGATGCCCGTCACGACACGCGGCCTGCTGTCCTCTTCTACTGCAACAAGGCGTGGGATGACGCCGCCTTCCGCGACGAACTCGCTGAGCTGTCAGGCCGGATCAATCTCAAGGTCGTGCACGTGCTGGAAGAGCCTCCAGAAGACTGGGACGGCGAAACCGGTAGGCTCTCGGCGGAGATCCTGAAGCAGCATCTTCCCGAAAACAGTCGCGAATGGCCGCATATGTTGTGCGGACCGAAGCCGCTGACCGACGCGGCACGCAAGGATCTCCTGAAGCTCGGGGTGCCCTTCAACACGATCACCAACGAAATCTTCGACATGGTCTGAGGGAGAACAGAGATGCGACCCATTGTGGCCCTGTCACTCGCCATCGGCATCATCGCCATCGTCGTCGGCTATGCGACGATCTTCTCGACGGTTCTGAACTAACGACTGGAAAGCAGCGAACCGCGGCTGGGCGGGACAAGGATGGGTGCCAATCCCGAGGCCAGGTGGGAAGCCGGAAAAACCAGCCTGTGTCCTATATCGCCGCGTCCGGCTGACGCAGCCGCGGTTCGCTGGCAGTCGAACCGGCTCTAGACGCTGATGTTCCACCGAGATCGAATTTTTCCGGGCACGGAATCGAGGAACAATTCTCTTCAGGAGCGGTTGAGATCGCAAGACGCGCGGCCAACCGCACTTGAAAGGATCAGCCAATGGCAACCTATCCCAACCCGACCGACCTCGACACCAGCGATCACCTGTCGGAAAAGCACACGCCCATTCGCGACGCGCTCGATGCCGAGATGGAGGATGCCCGCGAAAAGCTTTCCAACGCTGGCTCGCGCACCCTTTCGAAGGCGGCATCGTTCAGCGAGAAAATGCGGCTAAAGGCCATCGACGAAGCAGACCAGCGCAAGGATGCGCTTGCCGAAGGCCTGCACGATATCGCGGACAGCGTTCGTGGATCCGTGCGCGAGGACACGACCGGCGCTGCGTTGACCGGGCGCCTTGCGCGCGAAGCCGCCGATGGCCTTGATAATCTTTCGCGCTCGATCCAGGAACGTTCTTTGGTCAACGCAGCCGACGACCTGCGCGATATCGGCCGCCGCCATCCCCTGCTTTTCGTTGCCGGTGGCCTGCTGGCCGGTCTCACCCTTGCGCGCTTCCTGAAAGCGAGCAGCGACCGGGCAGTGGAATACGAGTACGAAGACGACGACATCGAAGACTATCACGACGAGGATAGTCCTTACGTCGACGAAGACGTCGGCTTGGATATGAGCGCGTTCGAGCGTGAAACCGATGCGGCTCGCTCGACATCGGTGCTTGGCACCGATGATCGTGCCTGAGGCAGAGCCGATGTCCGCAATCCGACAATCGTCAGCCGATTTGGCGCAGGAAGTCGAGCTGAAGCGCGCCCAATTGAGCCTGAGACTGGACGCATTGCGCGACCAGTTTTCCGTCCGAAGCATCGTCGACGAGGCTGCCCATCGAACGGGGCTCGGCGACGAAAATCTCCCCGAGACACTTTCGCGTCAGCCACTTGCTCTTGCTGCCGTCGGCGCTGGCCTCGGCTGGCTCATTTACAAGGCATCGTCGGAATCGACAGGACCAAAAAGGCGACAACCGCCCAAGAGGATTAAGCCCATGAACAATCCTGAAAATCTACCTGTGACGTCGAAGCGTTCGACATGGCGCGACACGGCTGTCGGCCGGATATTCGATAACGATCCGCTGATCATCGGTCTTGGAGCCGTCCTTGCCGGCATCGCGATCGGCGCTGCCTTGCCATCGACGCGGCGTGAAGACGAGTTGCTCGGCGAACTCCATGACGACGCGGTGGAAGGTGTCCAGAAACGCGCGCGCAAAGTCCGCCACGATACGGCAGATGCGGTCAAAGACACGCTGCGAACAGCCCGCGATGCCATGCAGGACGAAGGGCTCGCCCCTTCTTCCACCCGCGGTGGCCGCACGGTGGCGGAGAAGGTCGAGACGGTAGCCGAGCGGACCGGTGCCGCCATGGAACGCAAAGCCGGTCTCCGCTGAGAGGAACTTCATCGCCGCGCTTCTGTTGGGTTGATGAACCCAAAGGAGCGATCTCGACGATGAACAAGGCACCCGAACGTCAGGAACAGGACCACCAACCGGGCTCGGAGGCAGCAATGCATCCCGAGCCCGATTTCATGCCGCGCTACCCCGGCTCCGGCCGGCTCAGCGGCAAAGCCGCGATCATCACCGGCGGCGATTCCGGCATTGGCCGCGCCACCGCGATTTTGTTCGCCCGCGAAGGCGCAAAGGTCGCCATTCTTTATAAAGACGAGGAAGAGACGGCCGATGCTGAGGAAACGATGCGGCTCGTCCGGGAAGAAGGCGCACAGTGCTTCGCCAAAATGGGCGACATCGGCTCGAGCGGCGTCGCCGAAGCGTTCGTCGCACAGGCGGTGGAGGAATTCGGCGGGATCGACATCGTCGTCAACAATGCCGCCGAGCAACACTATCAGGAAGAGCTCACCGACATTTCTGAAGAGCAGATGGAGCGCACGTTCCGCACCAACGTCTTCGGCGCCTTTCACATCACGAAGCACGCGCTGCCGTACCTAAAGGAAGGCTCTTCAATCATCT
Organism: Rhizobium sp. EC-SD404; assembly: GCF_902498825.1. Taxonomy (NCBI): domain Bacteria; kingdom Pseudomonadati; phylum Pseudomonadota; class Alphaproteobacteria; order Hyphomicrobiales; family Rhizobiaceae; genus Rhizobium; species Rhizobium sp. EC-SD404. The sequence goes on along the minus strand of NZ_LR701459.1, from coordinate 1,261,320 downwards.
GCACCACATCGATCACCGCCTATCGGGGCCAGCCGGTACTTTTGGATTACTCCTCGACGAAGGGGGCTCTGCTTGCCTTCATCCGGGCCCTGTCGGCCAATCTTGCCGAAAAGGGCATTCGCGTGAACGGCGTCGCGCCGGGTCCGATCTGGACGCCGCTCATTCCGGCGTCGTTTCCTGCAGACAAGGTCGAGGATTTCGGCAAGAGCACGCCGCTTCAGCGCCCGGGTCAGCCGAATGAGGTGGCACCGTCGCTGCTGTTCCTCGCCTGCGAGGATGCGTCCTACATCACCGGGCAGGTCCTGCACCCGAATGGCGGGACGCCCGTCAGCTAAATCCGCTGCGCCCCGAGATTGGACCAGGGGCTCGTCTCGTCGAGGTCGCTTTCAGCGACTTCGACTTGGCGCGCAGGAGCGTTTAGGGACCACTGGGCGTGCTCAGCGTCGATCTCAATAAAACCCTTGCCACCCACGGCCGACGGTGCGATGCGCTCCAGCACGGCCATGCCGAGACCCGATCGCTTTTCCACGGCCTCGGGGCGGCGCCCCTCAAATCCTTCTTGCCAGTCGAACAGAAAGCGCAGTCCGTTCTCGCCCTCGACGAAGGCCCAGCTGATCAGGATCTTGCCGTTGTCTTGCTTCAGGACGCCGTATTTTGCGGAGTTGGTGGCGAGTTCGTGGAACGCCATGCCGAGATACTGGACGGCCATCGGCCTCAGCAGGACACGGGGTCCTGAAAGTTCGATCCTCTCCTCCAGGCCGAAGGGAAGCACATGGGCTCGTACCAGTTCATTGAGGGTCGTGCCGCGCCAGTCGCCCTGCACCAGGAGATCGTGCGAGCGCGACAGTGCCAGAATCCTGTCCTGAACCTGACTTTCGAAATCCCCGGCATCGCCGCTGCGCCGATGCGTCTCGCGAACCATCGACAGGATGACGGCGAACTGGTTCTTCACGCGATGGTTGACTTCGCCCATCAATGAGCGGATCCGGCTTTCACGCTCCAGCTGGCTGGAGATGTCGCGGGCGATCTTCGAAACACCGATGATGTGGCCGTGCCGGGATCTGATCGGTGAAATCGTCAGCGAGACCGCGATGAGACGTCCATCCTTGTGGCGCCTCCGGGTCTCGAAGTGCTCCACCTTTTCGCCGGACCGAATGCGCGTGAGGATCAGATCCTCTTCGCCTGCCCTGTCCTCCGGTATCAGCATCCGGATCGACCGACCGATCGCCTCGTTCGGCGCGTAGCCGAAAAGCTGCATGGCGCCATCATTCCAGCTGGTGATGACGCCGTTGAGATCCTTGCTCACGATTGCATCGGCCGATGACGCGATGAGCGCCGACAGCCGCGATTCGGCGGCTTGGGCCGATTTGTGCGGCGTGATGTCGACCAGCGTGTTGATGGCCCCCTCGACCTCGCCCTCCGCGTTGCGCAGAAGCTTGGGATGGGCAAGAAAAGCGACGCGGCTGCCGTCTTCGCGGACGGCCCAAAGCTCGACAGGCTCCACATCGCGCTTCTCGGTCAGTGCCTTCGCGATTGGGCACTCGTCGGTGGGGATGCGTACGCCAATCTCGTCGAAGAATGTTTCCCAGACGCACCAACGGGTCTCGTTCAGCTTCGGCGCCTTGCCCCAGAGTTTCTCCGCGGCGTCATTATAGGACGTGATGAAACCGTCGCTGTTAGTGGTGTATACAGCAACCGGCATGGCGTTCATCAATTCGGCGCTGGACAGGCCCCAATGGGCGCCCGTCAGCACGCCATTTTCAGCAGGCGGCATTGCTTCTTCTTCCGCGATCTCGGCGATCACCTCATCTGGACCGGATATAGTCATTTCACATTAACATAGGACCAGCGCACAGCATGCGCCGACCCCTGATATTTCGGAGGTGCCATCAAAGCTCGACGACGTCGAGCGCAGAACTGAGAGCAGCCTGTGCAAGTTCCACGACCCGTCGATGGTGCGTGAAAACGATCGGCTGGACCCGTTCGGAGGTTTCCCCAAGGACCTTCAGGGCGGCAAGAGTGCGCTCATCGTCGAACGTCTGAAATATGTCGTCCGCGATGAAGGGCGCCGGTTCGTTCCGCTCCGCATAATCCTCCAGATAGGAAAGCCTGAGCGCCAAATAAAGCTGGTCGCGCGTGCCATCGCTCATTCCGGAAGCGCCGACGAAATCGGCATTGTTGCGAACGGCGACGACCGTCGGCCGGTCGTTCTCGTCGAATTGCTGGCGAAGCCCGTCGAACCGGCCTTCGGTGATGGCTGAAAACAAGGCGCCCGCCCTCTGCAGCATCGGGTTGCTTTGCGCCGCCCGCTGCCGTTCCATGGCCGCCCCAAGGAGTAAAGACCCGAACTTCAGCACGGCCCATTGGCGGGCGACCTGCACGAGTTCGGCTTCGGCGGCCTTCCGCTCGAAAGCTGCAAGCTCCGCCCCCTTGGCGCCCATCATCCCCTCCCGCCGCGCTTTTTCCGCGGAAAGCTGGGCAAAGAGTTCGTCGACCTCGCCATCGATACGATGGATATCTTCCTCGAGCTGCGCGAGGTCCGGCAGCGCCGTGTCCTGGTCTGCCGCCTGAATGGCGGCGCGGATCGAAACTTCGTCTTCTCCCGAAGCCACTTGGCCAAGCCGGGTGCGGCACCGCGACAGGCTGACACGGAGGCCGTCGCGCTCGATGAGCCGCGCCGCAATTGCTTCCGCATCCGGCGCGTCCCCAAACCCGGCAACCAACGCGGCCAGAAGCTCTGCCGCGTCGTCTCGCGCTGCATTTGCCTCGGTCAGCCCCTTTTCCGCCTCCGAGATATCCTTCCGCGCCTGACGGTCCATCGTATCGGCCGTTCGCGCTGCCTGCGCCCGGTCGTGAAAGACACGGATCGCCTCCGCCGGTGGAAAGCCCGACATGGACGGATCCAGCTTCGCGACGAGCGCTTCGACGCTCTCTTGGAACCCGCGGATGTCGCGTTCGATTCCCGCGACCCGTCGTGCCCGGTTGTCCTCTTCGCGCCTGAGGTCGGGCACCTTCTTCCACAGGGCAAGTGCGGCTTCGGTCTCTGCTGGCGAACCTGGCTCGAAAAGACCGAGACGCGCGGTTTCGGCTCTCAGCGCGGCAAGCGCCTCTTGAGCTGATTGATCCGCAACGGACCGCCTTTCGCGGAGATCCTCGACCCTGCGCGCCGTATCGCGCTTGCGCGCGGCCAGATCCCGGCTCGCATCCCACGCTTCGCCAAGTTGGCGCAGCCGTTCGCGCAGGCCACGATCGAGCGCACGCAGCGGAAGGCTTTCACTCCCCTCAAGCCAGATGCCGTGGGCGATTGCCTCCAACGGCTCGCGCAGCTGCTGCGCAATCTGCCTGAGGCTCGCCAAACGGTCGGTCTCTTCCAGGAGAGCGTTTCGCGCAGCAAGCAGAGCAGCGAGCGCTCGGCTCCAGACAATCATGTCATCCGGCAGACCGGCAGCCAGCCCAAGCGCGGCGAAGGGTCCGGCGAACTCGGCCTGCGCCTTTGCCCGCTCGGCTTCGTTGGCTTCAAGGTCCTTCGAAAGAGCGGCGTAGCTGCGCAGCAGATCTTCCCGCCGACGGGACTTCGCGGCCGCGTCGGCAAGCCGGTCAGATTGCTCCAATGCGGCATCGGCAAGCGCATCGGCCGCTGTCACGGCAGAGCGATATCGCCCGATCGAGGCTGAAGCGCTCGCCGGTTCGATCGGCGGATCCTCGCCTGTCAGCGAAGCGGCGATCTCTTTGAACAAACCATCGCGATCTGAACGCGCCTGATGGATTGCAGCCGGACTTGCCGTCACCCCGCGATGCGCCTCGGCGCGCGCTTCGGCTTCGAGCGCCTCGATTTCCGCGCGCTCCCGGTCGATGCGTTCCTGAACGACCCGCGCACCCTGCTGCAGATCGCGCATGCGATCACGCTGGGCGGCAAGCGTTGTTTCGTCCGGCAGGCTGGTCTTTGCCAACGCATCGAGATCCCCGACGGGCGGAACGAGCCTGCTCACTGCTTCCGCGATCCGGCGCCGCTCCGTCTCGAGCTTGACCGTTCGGTCCTCCACATCACCCAAGGCCTCGATATCAGGGCGCAACGCTTCCAGCCGGTCGAGCCAAGGGCGTGGATCGATGGCGGCGACCTGTGTGGCCTGGCCTTCGAGCGTGTTGACCTGCTCCTGCTCCGCCGCCAACCGCTCGTCCAGCAGACCGACGCGCTCCGCCGCCTGCCGGGCGGCCGCGGCACGTTCGGCAAGGCCAGCGATTGCCATGTCGGTCGGTTGAAGACGGTCCAGATCGCCGCGCACCAACCCCAGGCGATGGGCAAGATCCTCCAACAGGCGGCTGAAGTCGTCGCGCTCACCCACCACACGCGGCAGATCCCGAAGATCCTTGAGGTGAGACGCAGACTGGGACAGAAGCTGAGCGATCTCATCGCTGTGGTCGAGATAGGCAACATCGATGGGGATGTCGGCGCGCTTGGCTTCCGCCCGTTCCCGCGCCTTTTCGGCAGCTGCGACCCCCTCGCTCGCGTGGCGCAGCGCCGCAAGTGCCGCTGAAATCGCCGAACCCTGCCCTTCGGCGATCTGCTCCAAATCCGCAAACGCGCGAAGTTGCTCCCTTTCGCGGTCGATCTCGGCGAGGATCGGCCGCAACTGGTTCAGCCGAACCAGGCCCTGCTCGCGCCGTCGAAGCTGGGTGCGCTCGAGCACTTTGGCGGCGTGGCGCTCCGAAAGATCGTCGATGGCCTCGTTAACCGATTTCCAATCGCCGGCACGCAGTTCGTGGTCGCGTTCCAGGCGCCGAGCATCGTCATGGCGGGCAAGCACCTGGTAGAATGCCTTCCCGGCGGCGGCTCTTGGCGTGAAAAGCGCGTTCGCCTCTTCATCCATGGCCGTCTTGACCTGCCGCAGCCCCAGAATTCCGGCCGAGGCTGCAAAGAGCAGGTCGCCCGCTTCGCCGTCGGCGTCTAGCATCGCCCGCGAACCGAGACGCAGCCGCTCGGAATCGAGCCCGAAGGCCCGTTCGAAGACCGCACGGGACAAACCTCCAAGAAAAGGAGCAAGCGCGTCGTCCTTGAGCGGCGTTTCCGCTTCGTCGTCTGCGAGTAGCGTATCCTTCTTCCCCCGGCGGCGGCGAAAGGAAAGTTCATCGCCGGAGCGGGCCCGGATCGTCGCCGCAAGCCTCAACGTCTGCGCATTGTGCAGAAACGCGTAGTGGGCATGGTGCGGAAAGCCGAAGAACAGATCCGAAAGCGACGACAGAGCCGAGCTCTTGCCCGCCTCGTTCTGCCCGTAGACCACGTGGAGGCGCGCATCAGGTCGAAAATCGAGCACGCGGTCCGTAAGGGCCCCGTAGCGCAGCAGATGGAGGCGCAAGAGCCGCACGGTCAGTCGCTCCCGCTGCGCGCAAGCAGCACGTCGCGCGCTTCTGCCAGAAGGTCGTCGACGGTCGCACCGAGTGGAGCATCTCCTGACCCGGAAGCGGCAGGCAGCTTCGCCAGGATTTCGCGCAACGCGGCCTCGGCGGCATCGACGAGCGCCGGATCATGGACGAGATCGGCGAGCAGCGGCTGCAGATCGACGCGCGCGTCTCCTTCATCGACCGCCAGTGGCCGTTCGATCGGCCCGACCCGAAGATCGAGCTTCTCCAGCCAGATATCCGGATCGATGCGATGGCACGCAGCCTGAATCTCGTCGACCAGTTCGGCGCGGCCCATCAGTATCTGCGGTCGCAGCGCACTGGCACCGATGAGCGCGACACGAAGCGCCGTCAGCCGACCGTTGCCATCACCACAGCTTGAACCGAGCGCATCTTCCACCAGCCTCAGAAGCGCCGGCACCGTCTCGGCTGCGGAAACGTCGACGCTCACCAGCTGCCAGCGCGCCTGATCCACGACCAGGCGGTCGATCGACGCAACGCGGCCGTCCTCGACGCTGACGAGAACCGCGCCTTTTTCCCCGCTCTCGCGGATGTTTCGGCCCTGCAAATTGCCTGGAAAAACGATCGGCGGATCGTTGGCGACGATTTCGTGGTCGTGGACATGGCCGAGCGCCCAGTAGTCGTACCCGCGCGCCCTCAGATCATCGACGGAGCAAGGGGCATAATTCGCATGCGGAGGCCTGCCGGTAAGCGATGTGTGAAGCACGCCGATATTGAAATGCCCCGGCACCGGCGCCGGATAGGCCCGCGCGAGATTGTCGCTTGCCGCCCGCTCCGCAAATCCCTGCCCGTGCAGCGAGACCTTCAAGTCATCCAACGCGAAGCTCGAGGGCTTGCGGGTGTCGAATTGGCTGACGGACGTCGGCAGCGTGATGCTCTTCGTCACGACGCTGTCGGCGTCGTGATTGCCCTTCAGCAGGAAGACAGGGATGGCTGCCCGGTCGAGCCGCGCCACTTCGCGGTTGAAGAAAAGCCCGATCGAATTGTCGCGCCATTCACCGTCATAGACATCCCCGGCGACGATGAAGAACGCCACTTCCTCCTCGATCGCGCGACGGACCAGCTCGGAGAAGGCGTCGCGCGTGGCCGCAGCGAAGCGCTCGGCGATGACGCGATCCTTGATCGCCAACCCTTCGAAAGGGCTCCCAAGATGCAGATCGGCGGCGTGGATGAATCTGAATCGGCTCAAATTGTCCTCAGCGGGCTGACAGCATCAGACCTGACGCAATGACAGAAACAATCGATACTAGGTGCAAACCGGACCGCAAGCGACCTTTGCAGGCCCTTCAGGCTGCCAATCCACAGGCAGTTTGATGCAAATGGGGCTGCTTTCTCTCAACGAGGCTCCATAGCGTCCAAGCGTGCCGGTCCGAAACATTTCAGCCCATGGTCTGAAAGCGCGACCGACCCAGGGGCCGCACCCCCGCGCATCGGTCCGGGCCGGATTTTCGGCAGATATAAAAGCAACTACGAATGAACGTGGCGGATAGCTGAGGAGCATTCGATGAAATTGGCAAAACTCAATCGGACACTGTTGGCGATGGCAGTCGTATCAGCCGGATTGGCGTTGAACGGCAGTCTCGTCAAGGAAAGCGATGGGGGGATGCGTTTGGAGTTCAAGTTCGGCCAGTCCTTTGCGAAGGATGGCGACAGCTCCGGTCGTGGCGGCGGCGATAGCGATGGCGATAGCGACGGTGGCCACGGAGGAGATAGAGGTGGCGACAGCGATAGCGATCGTGGTGGCGGTGATGACCGTGGCGGCGACGACCATGATCGTGGTGATCGTGCCGACAACCGTGGCCGCGACAATGATCGCGATGACGACGAGAGCCGTCATGGCCGAAATGACGATGATGACGACCACCGTGGCAGACATGGTCGTGACAGCATGCCGGTCAACCTGGCCGACTTCTTCTCGCCGGATCGCGAACGCGGTTCGGTAGCGAAAGCGGAAAGCGAGGGTTCCGCCCTCGAAGTGACCTATAGCGACGGCTGGAAGGAAGAAGTCGAAAACGGCCGTTATGAACTCAAGGATCCCACCAACCAGACAGTCGTCGAAAGACCGGCGACCCAGTCTGACATAGATCGGCTGAACTCCGCATTCTAGCCCCCCGCCCCCCAAGGGGTTCAGCGATCCGGCAGCGGCTCAGGCCGCTGCCGGTTTTCTTTTGTCGATGAGGCCGCGGTTTTGTCTGGCGCGATTGGACGCAGAATCGTTCAGGCGCTGTCAACAGGACGCATGCCGAGCTGTTCGCGTGCGACGACGGCCGCTTCGACCCTGTTGCGCACATTCAACTTCTGCAGGATGCCGGTCATGTAGTGCTTCACCGTCTTTTCCTGCAGATCGAGGTGGCGGCCGATCTCTTTGTTTGAACATCCAAGCGAGACGAGCCGGAGAATGCCCTCCTCCCGCTCCGTCAACATGTTCGCGCGCGTGCTCTCGCCATTGCGCTTCATCGTCAGCTTCATGGAGACCAGAAGGCCGGCGGCAAGCGATGGCGCGACGTAGGATTCGCCAGATGCTACCCGGTGAATAATCGAAACGAGTTCGCTGCCTTCCACACCCTTCAAGACATAGCCTTTGACGCCCTGCTCCAGCGCATTAATGACGTCCGTGTCCTGCTCCGAGACCGTGAGCATCATCACCTTCGTGTCCGGAACCGCGTCCATCACCCGCCCGGCTGCAGCGATACCGCCACCGCGCATCGAAACGTCGAGCAAGGCGACATCCGGCTTGTGCGCCATGCACAGAAGCACCGCATCATCGGCCGAGCCACCCTGCCCGACCACTTCCAGGCCGTCATGCTCGCTAAGCGTGCGGACGACCCCGTCGCGATAAAGCGGATGATCGTCCACCACCACAAGCCGTATCGCACTGTTCATGCCGCAATCCTTTCAACCTGGACGGACATCTCCAGCCGGCTGCCGGTCTGGGGAAATGTCTCGAAATGGAACAGGCCCCCCAGTGCCTCCAGACGACCCTGAAGCCCTTCCAATCCAAGGCTTTTTCGGTCGTTGGGAGGTCTGAGGTGGTCTGGCTGGTAGGGTCCGTTCGTTACGCTGAGATGCAGCACGCCGCGCTCCAAATGGCAAAGCACCGCTTGGTCGTTTCCGCCCGCGTGGCGAAAAGCATTGTTCAGACCTTCCTGCACGAAGCGATAACAACAGATCTTCAGGTGAACCGGCAGATCGAGATCGTCGTTGCAGACGCTGAGCTCCACCTTCGTAGCGGTACGACGTTCATGTGATCGGACGGCATCCCAAAGCAGCTCGGTCAAAGACTGGTTCTCGATCTGCGGCAGGGATAGTCCATTGCAGATAGTCCGAATGTCGCTCATCGCTTCACCCAGGACCTGCTGCACGAGCCCTGCTTCCGAGCGGCGACGCATCTCGTCGGCGCTGTCGCGAAGGCTCCCGATCCGCAGAGATGCGAGCCCGACGAGTTGCGCCGGTCCGTCGTGCAGATCGGCGCTTACACGGCGTAAGTAGCGCTCGTTGAGTTCGGTCGAGAGCGTATAGGCGCGCTCGATCCGCTCCCTCAGCGTGGCGTTCTGGTGAGACATCGCGGCGACGCGCTCGATCTCGTCCTGCAGCGCGGTCTTCTGTCGTTCGATCAGCCGGTTGCCGCCATGCACGACGCCGAACAAGAGAAGCCCCATGCCGCTCATCGTGGCGATGACCACGAGCCAGGATTGCCCGCGCGCCTGCGCCAACATCGCCTCGAGCTTCGTCGCGTCCTCGTAGAACTCGGCCACCGCCAGAACCTCACCGGTCCAGCGGTCTCGCACGGGACTGTAGATTTCAAGCAGCGGCACGCCGAGAGCGGCAACCCGGGCGCTCTCGTCATCGTGCAACGAGTCGCGGCTGGCCACGACCTCGCCCGCGACTGCCCGCAGCAGTTCGTCGGACGGCGTGAAATGCATACCGATCATATCGAAGTCGTTGCTGTATGCGACCCGACCATCGGGTTTCCAGATGCGCATGCCGACGACCCGGCCCGCGAGCGGCGCGCTTTTCTGCAATTCGTCGAGCGCGCGCACGGGCCCGATGGAGAGGACGTTCTTGTCCTTCAGTTCCTGGGCGATCGGCGTGACCAGACCATCGACGACGAGAGCCGTGGAAATGGCGACATTGGCCGTCACGCCACTGGAAATCCGGGCAACGACCCAGTTTCCGATGATCAGCGTCCCCATGATGAGAACCGCTGCACCGGCCAGAGCAAAACGAAGCGAAAGCGACAAGCGTCCCATGGGCCCGCCAAGCATCGTTGATGCACTCCAGCAGCGGATCAGTTGCAAAAACTCTACGTTCGCGAGGCGCCTCTAACAACTGGACGAAAGTCAGCCTGAAAAGCGACCAAGGGCCGAACCCGCAACCATCAAGGGTGCTGAAGCAGCCCATCCACGAGCGAACCTGCGAGAGGGCTGACCGCAAGCCAGAGCATGAGCAACGCTAGAGCGAGGAAGGCCGCAAAGGGCAATCGCCGCTGCATGTTCCATCCAAAACGTGACACGCTCATCAGGCCGACGACGATCAATGCCGTCAGGCTTGCCAGCAGGAGCATGAACGGAAATCCGGCCAGGCCGGTCCACGTGGCTGCAGCGGCGCAGAATTTGACATCGCCAAACCCGAGGCCGATGCGTCCGGATATTCGCGCATGCAGCGCACGCAGCGCGAGAAGTGCCCCGCCACAAACCAAGGATGCCAACAGTGCGAGCACGAGCGCTTCGTAACCCGCCGCTGGCGACTGCAGAATCCGCCAAGCGCAACCACCGACAAACAACAGTCCGTTGGCGCTATCGGCGACGCGCAGATGCCGCACATCCTCAACGGCGATGGCGAGGCAAAGAGCGCCGAGCCAAAGGCCGAACGGCCAGGTCGGGTCGATGCCGCCTTTTACGGTCAAGGCGACAGCAATCACCAATCCAAATGCTCCGGCACAGATCCCGATCAGCTCTCGCCGCGACACCTTGGACATCGGTTCAGCGCTTGATGGTACGCGGTCCCAATTCCCACATGCGCGACTGAAGCTCTTCCGCAACTGTCTGCGCATCCTTGCCATCGCGAATGACCGACGGGCGGATCAGAATCAGAAGTTCCGTGCGTTCGTTGGACCGGTTCGTGCTGCCGAAAAGATTGCCGATGCCGCGCATGCGCCGCAAGCCCGGAATACCGTCCTTGCCAGCTTCCGACTGATCCCGGATTAGACCGCCCAAAAGCACGGTCTGTCCATCGACGACCGCGACATTGCTCGAAATCGAACGGTTGGAGATGACGGGCGTGAGCGTTCCCGCGTTGGAAGATACCGCCGATATCTCCTGCTCGATCCGCATTGTCACGATGCCGTCTTCCGAGATACGGGGCCGCACGCGCATGATGATCCCCGTGTCGCGATATTCGACCTGGTTGCTGACCGGCGCATTCGCGTCCTCGACCGAAGTGACGGTGCGCGTGACGATCGGTATCTGATCGCCGACCTGAAAACGGGCTTCCTCATTCTCCATGACAACCAGCGACGGCGATGAGAGGACCTGCACATCGGTCACGGCATCGAGTGCATTGATGATAATGTCCGGACTGGACTCGCTGCCGACCACGAAATTGAAGCCAGGCAGTTCGCGCCCGATGTTGTCGGCCAGCGTGTTGAACAGCCCGATCGATCCGTTGTCGCTGCCGAGCCCAACATTCTGGCTCTTGACGAAATACTGAACGCCATAGCGCAACTCGTCAGTCAGCCGGACTTCGGCCATGGTGATGTTGATCGCCACCTGCAATTGTGGAACGTCGATGCGCCCGAGCGCTGACAGGGCCCTCTGCCGGGCATCCAGATCGCCATAGATGATGATCGAGTTGTTCGACGTATCCGGCTGAATGCGCGGTATTCCACCGCTTGCCGTCGGTGCATTGAAAATCTGGACCGGCTGCGAGGCAACGGTGAAGGCGCCCGAAACCCCATTATCATCGCCGAAAGCGGCATCGATCAGTTGCTCGCCTTGCGTCAAGGGCTCGTTGCCCGCCAGCGTCAAATCCTCCGCCGGCGCAAGCGACGGGGCTGACGGGCTAGCACTCTGGCCTTGGAACAACTGATTGAGCAGTTCGGCGACAACGGAGGCTTCGCGATATTTCAGCCGATACACATGCACGCTTTCGTCCAGATCGGCATTCTCCCGGTCCAGTCGTTCCACCCAGGTCTGCGCGCGTTCGATGAGCTCCCTGTTCTGGGAAACGGCGAGAACGGCCTGCAGCCGCGGCATCGGCATGAACTGGATGACATTGGAGCCGCTGCCGCCGCCCTGCGCTGCGAAGATGCGCTCCAGTTCGGGGATCACAGCCTCCGGTTTTGCAGTGCGCATGGTCAGAATGCCAACGGACTGGTCCTGCATCCAGTCGACGTCGAAAGCGAGCGCCGTTTCGATCGCCGACCGTCGGTCCGCGGAACTGCCGAGCACGATCAAGAGATTGCGCGTGGTCTCAACGCGGAGCGAGCCGGGCCGCGCACCGAAGCCGTTGATCAGTTGGCTGAGCGTCTGTGGCGAGATGAACTGCAGCGGGATGATGCTGAGCCCGTAGCCGGCACCTGCCATGCCGTAGTCCACCCGAGAGGTCGTCGCGGACGTCGCCTCGACCACTTGGTAGGTCTCGCCGCTGCGCGTCAGTTCCGCGCCGTTGACGCGAAGAACGGCTTCCAGAAGCTCAAGCAGGCTGTCACGACCGATCGGCCGGGCCGTCGACAACGTCACGGTTCCGGAAACATTGGGGTCGACCGTGTAATTCAGCTGCAACGTCTGACCAAGCACCGTGTCGATGAATTCGAGGAGGTCGGCATCCTCGAAATTCAGCTGCACGCCGCCATTGGTCGAAGTCGGCGTCTGGCCGGTAACCGTGCCATCGATGCCCGGGCTGCTGGCGCCAAAGATGCGAGAGGCGGCAATCTCCTGATTGCCCTGCGAGCCGCCGGAAGAATTACCACTGCCGCGCGGAGAACGCGCCGAAAAATCCGGTCGGAAGACCTGGCTGAGAACCGATGGCCGCTCGGCAGTGGCACCGCCCTCGGAATTCGCGCAGCCGCCAGCCATGGGCAACGAAAGCAGGATGGCGGCCAGAGCGCCCATACTACGCTTGATATGCAACGCCGTCCCTCCTGGCCCACCACCGGCCGCGCCGCGCATGTATTACCGAAGCAAGCATCCCCGACATCTTCTGCCCCCAAACAGAAAACGCCCGCTCGACTTTTCCGAAAACTGATTCGTAAGGCGAGTGCGGTAATGGTATTGTCAAAGTCTGCAATAAGCCATGGGCTTGATGCAGCTCCGTTCGGCAACGCGTCGGAAAATCCACATGGATGCTTTCGTTACAGATGCTCAAATCAGGGATTCGGCGCCCTTTATCGCGTTCCTGCAAAACAACGGTTACATGTCCGGCGACGAGCCTATTCTGGGAAACCTTCGCCAGGCTGGACGCACGTCTTACGGCGATTTGCACGATGCCGCGCTGATACCTGCTCCGCGACTTGCAGATGCCGTCGCCGCCTTCCACGGCTTGCAGCGTGCCGACGACCAGGCGATCATCTACGACCCCGAGCTCCTGGAAAGCCTGTCGATCCGTTTCCTGCGCGGCAGCTGGCTGTTTCCGTGTCGATTGAACGGCTCGGTTGCCATCGCGACCGCCGACCCGACACGCACCGATGACATCGTCGTCCTGCAGCTTGCCATGGGCGAAGACGTGCCGCTGGCAGTCGCGTCCTTCGACGCGCTGGCTGCACGTTTCGACGAGGCGACGTCGGAGCGCCGCCACACCGGGGCTGCCGTAGCTGCTGAGCGTCCGCTGTCCATCGGCGAAGGGGACAGCGAGCGCCTGCACGATCTTGCGAGCGATGCGCCGATCGTCACGGCGGTCGACGGGCTCGTGGAGGCGGCGCTGATTGCGGGTGCCACCGATGTCCATGTCGAGATGGAGCAATCCGGCGCACGCATCCGCTTGCGCGTAGATGGTGTGTTGCGTTTGCACGAGCGCGTCGCGGAAGAGACCGCGCGCGGCATCATCTCGCGCGTCAAGATTCTGTCTGGCCTCAACATTGCCGAACGCCGCCTGCCGCAGGACGGTCGCGCCCGCATGCGCATCGGAACGCTGGAGACCGACATTCGCGTGGCGACTGCCCCTGCCCTTCACGGCGAAAGCCTCGTCATGCGGCTTCTGGCGCGCGGAGCCCATGCGCTCGATCTCGCCCGCCTCGGCATGGCGCCCGACGACCTTGCACGCTTCAGCGCGCATCTCGAGCAACCGCATGGCATGATCGTGGTGACTGGCCCGACCGGCAGCGGCAAGACGACGACCCTGACGGCAGCGCTCGCCGCGCTGAACCGATCCGACCGCAAGATCATGACGGTCGAAGATCCGATCGAGTACCAGATCCCCGGCATCAGCCAGACCCAGGTTCGGCCGGCAATCGCGCTCGATTTTGCCACCGCGCTGCGCGCTTTCCTGCGCCACGACCCGGATATCCTGATGGTGGGCGAAATGCGTGATGGCGAGACGGCGGCTGTGGGCATCCAGGCCGCGCTGACCGGCCATCTGCTCTTGACGACGCTGCACACCAACAGTGCCGCCGATGCCGTGACGCGACTGGTGGACCTCGGCGTCGAGCCGTTCCTGATCAACGCGACGCTTCGATGCGTCGTCGGCCAGCGCCTCGTGCGGCAACTCTGCCCGCATTGCCGGACGGTCGACGAGAATGCCGGAAGGGCTCTCAAGCCCTTTGCCGACAGCGGTCGTCTGACGATGAAGGCCGACGCAGTCATTTACCGTGCCGAGGGCTGCGGCCAGTGCGCACAGACCGGTTACCGCGGACGGATCGGTATCTTCGAGGTTCTGAGCATGGACGAACCCTTGCGCGGCATGATCCGATCGGGCCACTCCGCCGGCGACATCGAAGCCGCGGCCGTCTCGAGCGGCATGACCACCATGCTGCAGGACGGATACGCCAAAGTGTGTACCGGCCAGACAAGCGTGGACGAGCTGCTGAAGGCAACCATCTGAGGCGCGGGACGGATTTCGTCTATCGCTCGAACAATGCATAGACCGCGCGCCTCCCCTCATGCTCGAAGGCGATGGTGCGCGCATCGACGACCGACAGCACCCAGAGATCGAGCAAGGCGCCATCCTCCATCCGCAGCACCTCGCCCGTCGGCTGATGCTCGATGATCGCAAAGCCTGTTTGGTCGCCAATCGTGACGCCGACCAGCCGTACGGCTGGTTCGGGTAGTGGCGGCGCAGGCGGTTGCGCCATGGGTTCGGCGATCGCCACCGGCTGGATGATCGCGGGCGGCGGTGGGGCGGTCGGTCGCCGAAAGGGCGCAAACAGCGGTCTCTCCCGCATGTCTGCCAAGGTCTCAAGCGACATCTGCGGAAAGAATGGTGTTTCTGCGGCCGTTTCCTCGGTGCCGTCGGCCATTGCGGCTGTCCAGACCGGGGCTGAACAGATCAGAGCGAAAGCCAAGCTCGCGATGCGCCATCTCATGGCTCCATCCTCCGATAGGCTTCCACAACCAGATCGGCGTTGAGAATCGGTGCTTCATCGGCATCGAACGTTGCCAACCGCAGTGATTGGACACGCATCGCCGGCCGACCCTGTTCGATCGCGTAGAGCATTTCCTGGAAAGCATCGTTCTCGGCTTTGAACGCCAACCGAAGCCGGATGCCCGGCTTGGCCGCTGCCTGGGTCTCCGCATCCAGGGCGCGCATGACTTCGAATTCATCGATGTCGATCCCCGCCTCACGCGCAAGCGTCGCCAACTGGGCCTGGAGACCAGCCGCAGCGACGGCCTCGGTCGCCCCATCCAAATAGAAATCGACAAGCATCCCCTCGCCAGAGCGGTCGTCGCCCCTGGCACTCGGTTGCAGCCGCTGCTGCAGCTGGGCAATGGTATTGTCGACGATGGACGTCTCTTGTCGCAGATCGGAAAGCCGGTCTTGAGCCCAGAAAAATGCAGCGACAGGCGCTGTCGCGAGCAGCGCCAGGCAGGCAATTGTGACGGCGCGAGCGCGGCTCATGACGTGTCTCCCGCCCGGACAGCCACGACCTCGAAACGCTCCGACCCCGTGTCGCGATCGACGAAGACCGACGAGGCGAAGCGAACCTGATCGAGATTTGGATCGCTTTCGAGCAACGGGATCAACGCGCCCGCGTCATCCGAATAACCGGAAAGACGGATTTCCGCTCCGGACGCTTCGAATGCGGTCAGGTAGGTGCCATCGGGCAATGTCGCGCTCAAAGCGTTGAGCAACATTACCAGCGGTTCGTCTGCCAATTTTGCCTGCAGCAAAAATTGCGCACCTTCACCGGGCGCGTTGCTCGCTAGCCGCGTTTCGAGTTCTGCGCGGAGCTCGGCCGCCTGCGCCACTCTGACCGCCAGCGCACTCTGCGAAGCGGCGACCTGCAGATAGGCGAAGGTGCTGCCCGCCAGCGCTCCGGCAACCAGGAGCAGAATGATGGCGGAAGCGCTGCGCCGCGCCCTCGCATGGCGAGCCTGCGGATCGGCCAGCAAATCCAGCGCCGGTCCATCCGCCAGGCTTTCGGAAATCGGCCCGAGGGTCACCGCGCGCAGACCGGCTGCAGCCAAGTCCTTTTCCATCCGCTCCCAGAACTTGCGCGCCATGATGGCGATCCGGACCATCAGCGCGCCTGGCGCCTGCGTGCCGTCTCGCTGGATCCGGAAAGCATGCAGCGCGCTGCCGTTGTTCCAGGGACTGAGCTTCTCGATCTGCAGCCCGACAACCGCTGGGATGTGCTCAGCAGGCGTCGGCGGCAATTGCACCACACGCCGCATCACCATGCGATCGCCGAGGCGAACATCGACATCAAGCGCCGATTGGTTGGCGGTTCGTTTGAGAACGGAGCCGATGCTGTCCAGAGACCCTTCGGCCACGGTCACCAGCTTGCGACCGCGCCGCTTCTGCAGAACGAAACCACCGGCGGTCTGTGTGAGCACATGACGGCTTCGCGAACGACGCCCGTGCGTCGGCGCGATCAGTCCGGCGGTCTCGTCGACCAGCAGGCTCCAAATGCCGTGTAGGGGCGAAACGAGCGCGCGCATCAGCGTCCTCCCCGTCCGGTATCGGCGATCGGGCGCCGCGCCCATGCGAGAACGGTGAAAGGATCCTGGTCGGTTCCGTCCTCGATCACGGCCTCGGCCCGGCCTGCCAGCCCGTTCCCGGCCCAGGCATCGACGGTCACGCGAAACCGTTGCGGCGTCTGCGTGGAAAGATAATCGGCGTGATCGCGGGCAATCTCGAGAATCGTCTCATCGGCGGTCGCGCTTCGCGCCTGGCGCGCCGAGAGAATTCGCTCGACCTCCCGTAGCGAGATCTCCGGCACGGCGCGAAGCACCAGCCTGTCGGCGCTCCACGGATCGACCTGCCCCATGCCGCCGAACACGGTGAGATAGGGGGAAAGGCGTGCAAAATCCGCCGGCGCAAGACCTTCGATCGCAGCCAGATCGCCGATCGTCGTCAAGGCTCCGGATGCTTGCGCTTGCGGATCACCGGCTGAACGCAGCGCCAGCACGCGGTCGGCAAAGCTTGCCGCTGGCATGGAGGTTGCGCCGACCTCGGAATAGAGGTTCGCCAAGAAAGCAGCATCGGCCCAATTCACATCGACCCGACCGGTTTCCGATGATGTCTCGACCACCACGCGGCCATTCTCGAGCACGATCGTTTCAGCGCCGGGTTGCCAATCCTCATTGCCGGCCTCAGCCCCGAACAAACGAAACGCGGCAACATCGAGCCCACTGTCGAGCAGCGCTTCCACCTCGACCATTTGCAGTTCGATCAGCGATCGGCCGAGCGTGGGTCGCGGCGTCGTCAGCAGACCGGCCGCGATCGTCGCAAGCAGCGAGCAGACGAGCAGCACCGAAATGGTGACGTATCCCGCATCATGCCCTCTCGCATCGTAACCAACCGGTGCGCGCATCATGGCCGCTCCGTTCTGTCGAGAACCGCGACGCAGGCACCGATGCAAACGGTCGTGCGGTTGGCGCGGATGGGCGCCACGACTTCGGCGATGATGGTTTCAGGCGCGCGCCCGGTGAGGACGCTCAGCCGGACGAACGCGGGCAGTTCATTTGCCCGGGTCCAGCTGTCGAGCCATCGGCCTTCGCCGTGGCGGGCACGATAGGCGAACCGAAAACGCCATGGACCGTTGAGCACCGCTTCGGCGGTTGCGGCAGCGCGTTGATCAGCCTCGACGGAGGTATAGTTCGCAACCGATCGCTCGACCCGCACGCCTTGCGCCCGATACGTAACGAGTGCCGAAATGCCGTCGATGCCGGAGCGGGCTGCAACGAAGGTCATCGCATTGGCGCTTCCGGTCATGGCCGGACCGTTGACGACGTCTCCGGGGATGAAGGCGGCGGCGACATCGTGGCGCCAGGCCTCCAGGCCGCCGATCAGCGTTTCGGCGAGGTTTGTTCGTTCGCTCATCGCCTTGGCGTTGCGCACCACCATACCGGTCGAGACGGCGAGCGCGACGAACACCAACGCGGTGATCGCCAGCACGACGACGGCTTCCAGGAGTGCGAAACCATCTTCCCGTCCGGTAGAAACGGTGCCGCTCATTCGACCGCTCCATAGGAAAGGCGCTCGATCACGAGCGTTCGATTGCCGCTCACCTGGATGCTGATGCGCGTGGTGAAAAGCGCAGGCGACGCGCCGTCTTCCGTCCTGGAATTCAGTCCGGCTTCGCGAATCTTCGTCTCCGTGCGCCAGCTATGGCCGTCGGTTGCGCCCGTCAGTTGGCCAGCATGGGGAGCGCTTTGCGCCAGATCGGCCAAAACGCTATCGGCGGCCAGCCGCGCGCTCACCAAACTTGCCGTCTCACTCGACATCTGCCGCGCCGTCACGATCGCTTGCGGCAGAAGAGCCGTCATGGCCGAGAGCGTCGCGACGGCGACGAGGCTGTCGATCAGCGTAAAGCCGGCCTCGCTGTCGCGTGCTGAGGTTTTCATTGGCTGCTCCCGGTCCCCGGAGCGGACAGCCGGACGGCGGAAGTGGCAGGATCGATGGTGATGACGTTCAGGGACTGAGCTTGTGCCAGACGAAACCAACCGCCTGACGAGCGTCCGTCCGGATAGAAGACGACGCCGGACGATTGTGCCTGCACATCTACCAGGACGCCGCTGGGGATGGGGACGACGATCCCGTTCGCGCTGGAATGGACAAACAGGCCCGCGGTATCGACGGTCGTTGCGACCAGCCTGCCGCTGCGCAAAGCCGCATTGCGATCCGCCCGCAGCAACGAGACGACGGCACTCGTCGTGCGCTCGAGACGCGCCGATGCCACGAGCGCCTGTGCCGGCGGAACCACGAGAGCGGCTGCCAAAGCGAAGATCACGATCGCGATCATTGTCTCCAGGAGAGCATAACCGGCCGTTCCGTCATCAGGGCGTCTGGCTGTCGGCATCGTCGCCTCCCCCCTCCACGCCATCCGGTCCGAAAGAAACGATACGGTACTGTCCACCCGGTTCCGCCCGATAGGCGTAGGCGTTGCCCCAGGGATCGGTTGGGATGGCAGCCTGCTGGATGTAGGGACCCGACCAGCGGGCGATCCCGTTGCCATCGACGAGCGCGCCGAGACCCTCGGCGTCGGAGGGGTAGCGTCCTGTATCCAGGTAGAAGAGATCGAGCGCTGCGGTCAGGGCGGTCATCTGAAGCGCGCTTGCCCGTGCCCTCGCATCGGTCAGATAGCCGAGAACCCTCGGCGCCACGAGACCGGAGATGAGGCTGAGAATAACGAGCACGACCAGCAGCTCGACGAGTGTGAACCCTTCTTCGCCACGCCGGGTGCGGCGCTGAGCGTCCGTCGATGTCGGCTTTGCAGCTGGGGCTTTTCGGATTCTCATAGCACGATCTCGTTGACGCTGAGGAGCGCGCCGATGACGGCCACGATCATCCAGGCGATGAGCGCGCTGACGAGCAGGAGCAGCATCGGTGCGGCGACCGCCGTCATCCGATCCAGCGCCTTGTCCAGCATCGTTTGATAAACGCTCGAAACCCGCAGGCACGCATCGGCAAGCTCGCCGCTTTCTTCCGCGACCTTGACCATCTGGCCGGCCGCCGGAGCGATGATCTCGCCCCGCGCAAACGCCGCACTGAGCCGCGTGCCGCCGCGCACGGCGCGCACTACGTCCGCTAGGTCCCTGCGATGGCGCGATTGGCGTAGCACGTCGCCACTGTGGCGCAGCGCAGATGGCAAATCCGCGCCACTTGCGAGCAACAACCCGAGGATCGCCGTCAGGCTCGCCGTCCGCTCATATTCGAGAATGCGCTTCAAGCCGGGCAGCGCACCGGCCGTGTCGAAGAACAGGTCTGCCGCGGCGGCACTGCGCATGACCACCAGGGCGCCGATGAGCAGAAGGATTGCCACCGCAAGAAGTGATGTTTGATGATGAAGCGCGAAGTCGGAAAGCGCGAAGACCAGTGAAGCCTGGCCGCCTGCAGCGATCTCGAGATCCGACAGCGCCGATTTGAACTGCGGGATCACGTAGAGAAGCACGAAGGCGAGGACCGCGACGGCTGCCACCGCCAAAAAGGCCGGATAGGCGAGTGAGGCAAACAGCCGTTCGCGCAGGCGCTCGACCCGCCGCCTCTCCACGACGAGCATCTCGAGCGATGCCTCCATCGCGCCAGACCGTTCGGCGGCGCGAACGACGCCGAGATAGGTGGTTCCGAACTGCGCCGTGTAGGGTGCAAGGGCTTCCGAAAGTGCGGCGCCGGAAGAAACGGACCGGGCGATCCGATCGAGGACCCGTGCGAGGCTGCGCGATGCGCCCTGCGCCAGAAGCGCAAGCGCGCGGTCGAGGGCAACGCCTGCGCGCAGAAGCAACGCCAATTGTTCGGTGGTGTCGGTGATCTCGCGCCGGGCGACATGCCCACTTGTTTTCACCGGCGCGATTTCGGCAGCGGCATCCTGAACGAGCACAGGAACAAGCGAGCGCGCTTCGAGCGCGACGAGCGCTTGGGTGCGCGATATGGCGTGTTCGACGCCCTCGACGACCTGGCCGTCCGGCGTCAGTGCCTTGAACCGAAATCCCTGCATGTTCCCTGGCGCCCGCTCGCCTGTGGAAGCTCCTTTCGGCCCTACGGCTGACGCTTGTGCCCCTGCATCGGACCTTGGGCCGGAGGAATTCTAACCCCCTAATTTCCTTGACCGTTCCCAACGAGAACAGACTTGCAGACTAAGGCGATAAGCAAGGAAAGCGAATACTCCGATGTCGAATATATGAAGAGACAAAGGTCCGCACCGGCTTGGACTTTGGTCCTATACAAAATAGACTTAGCTAATAATTGAATCTCTGAAGATGCGGCGTAATATAGAAGTCACAAAATCACAAAAAAATCAATTTTCAACGTGTTCCGAGCGGGGACTAGCCAATGTATATAGCGGAAAACGCTTCAAGAATCCGAAAGTTGGAAGCTGAACGGGCGCGGGCGAACCGAGCAGAGATCGTTCAGGCACTCAATCAAGAGCAAGTATCGCGACGCGACCTCATGCGCTGGGGCATTTTTACCGCCACCGGCGCGTTGGCACTGAAGAACGGCCTGAGCCCGTTCGCCACGAGCGCCTACGCATCCGTGCCGACCGGCGCTCCAAGGAGCCCGCTCTTCGGCGTCAAGAAATTCACCGAGCCGATGCACAGAACACAATTGCAGAAGCCAATTCCCTTGAGGCGCAAGCGTGACACACTTCAGGCCGGCAAGGAATTCAACGCGGTGTTCCCGGCCAGATTCGAAGAGCCGCCGGCAAGGCGGCTTTCCTATCACACCGAGTTCAGCAAAAATCCCTACGCCAATATGGCTTACGTCAACCCGAAAACTCATCGGGGCCCGATCGAAGGCCGGCCGCCGGGTGAAATCTTTGCGCATCAGCGGTGGGACGAATATTTCCCCAAGGCCGCCTATGTCATGTCGATCGGGCAGTGCGCCGGCGACACGTATCTTCACGATCTCTTTCCGACCCAGTCGCCGGATAGTTTCTGGTGCTACGGTTCAGGCAAGGACAGCTACGGATCAATGCCGCCGTTCCTGATCAAGATGCGCTATGGCGAGCCAGTCGTCACACGCGTCTACAACAACATGCCCGTCGACAGATCGCAGAACAACGGCTTCGGGCGAAACGAAACGCAGCTGCATTTTCACAACGCGCACAATGGCGCCGAAAGCGATGGTGGCGCCAATACGCACCATTTCCCCGGCACCTTCTACGACTATCGCTGGAGCACCACCCTTGCGCGTGCCGACAAGATCAATACCGACGCCAGCGATCCGCGCGCATCGGGACCGGACGGGGCCGGCGGCCTTGTGCACGTGAAAGGCGATTTCCGCGAAATCCAAAGCTCCATGTGGGCCCACGATCACCGCTTCTTCTTCACCGCCGAAAATGTCTATAAGGGCAATTTCGGCGCCGTGAACATGTACAGCGGACCGGACCGTGGCAACGAGACGCTGCAAGACGGCGTGAATCTCAGGCTTCCAAGTGGTTCGCTTCTCGACTGGGGCAATACCGATTTCGACGTCAATCTGATCATCTCGGATTGCGCTTGTGACGCAAGCGGACAGCTCTTCTTCGACATCTTTGATGTCGATGGATTTGTCGGCGACATCCCGCTCATCAATGGCGGCTATGCACCCTACATGGAAGTTTTGCCGCGCAAGTACCGCTTCCGACTCCTCAATGCCAGCGTTTCGCGTTTCTGGAAACTCGCAATCGCGGATCAGAACGGCAATCCGGTACCGTTCCAGCTGATCGCGACGGATGGCAACTTCCTGACACAACCGTACACCCTCTCGACCCTCCCGCCGCAAGGCATGGGCGAGCGCTTTGATATCGTCGTCGATTTCTCTGCCTTCCCGCTGGCCCAGCGATTTTACCTCGTCAATCAGGCAAAGCACGTCGACGGACTGCGCATGAAGGAGCAATTGTCAATCAAGTCCTCAATGCGCGGGGATGAGGAAGATCCGGTCGTCGGCTCGATCATGGAATTCCGTATCGTCGACCGGGTGCGCAGCGTCGACGTCAAGAGCGTCATGCTCAAATGGACCGATCCTGATCCGAGCCGCGTGCCCATGCAACTGACCGAACAGATCCCAATCGTGGAGCCGGTGCGGCGCCGCCATGTGGAATTCAAGAAGTCAGGCGGCAATTCGCGCGGTCCGGACGGTTCGTGCACGCCGGATTGCCCGGAACACGCCACTTTCCCGTGGACGGTGCGCATCAACGGCGAAGACCACCACTCCTTCAACGCCAACCGAATCTCGATGATCATCCCGCAGTCAGGCGACGTTGAGCACTGGACCTATGAAAATGGCGGCGGCGGATGGGACCATCCGATCCACCTTCATTTCGAGGAAGGCGTCACCATCGGCCGTCAGGGCATGTCGATGCCGTCCTTCGAATATGGCGCGCGCAAGGATGTCTGGCGGCTTGGCGAGGGCGGAAGCGTCACCTTCCAGGTCCAGTTCGGCGAATTCGGCGGCTCCTATGTGAACCATTGCCACAATACGGTTCACGAGGACTTTGCGATGCTGTCTCGCTTCCAGGCATTGACCGGCGTCCCGGGTTCGCCGCAGCGCTCGATCACACCGACGCCAAATCCGACGCCGGATGGTGTCTTCTTCACGACGCCGGAGATTATCCCGGAAGGCGTGCCACGCGACATCAATCCGCAAGAACTGGCCTCTGTCACCGATCTCATTCCGAAGAACTGACCATCCGAAGGGGCTCGGCACATGGGCAAGACGAAACGCATGCTGGCGGCGCTGGCCGCCAGTCTTCTTGCGACAACGGCGGTTCACGCCGCATCGCCCTGGGGAGAAAATTATTTCCCCAACAGTACCGTTGTCACACAAGACGGCACGGATGTCCGGTTCTTCGATGATCTGATCCGCGACCGCATGGTGCTGATCAGCTTCATCTACACCTCCTGCCGCGACCTATGTCCCATCAACACGGCACGGCTGGCGGAAGTCGCCCGCCGTCTGGAAGGCCGAATGGGCAAGGACATCTTCTTCGTGTCGATCAGCGTCGATCCTGTCAACGACACGCCGGAGCGCCTGAAAGCTTTCGCCGACGCGTTCTATGACGGCCCCGGCTGGACATTCATCACCGGCGACGAGGAGACGTTGCGACTGATCGGCTCGAAGCTCGGCAACAATTCCGAAGTGCCGGCGAACCATCGCAACGAGGTCGTGCTCGGCAATGCCAAGACCGGCGACTGGTCGAGAAACACGCCGTTCGGCGAAATCGGGATATTGACCAGCGCGGTTCTCGATCTGGACCCGGTGTGGCGCGAGCAGCGCCGCATGCCCAATCAGGCCTATCTCGATCCGGCCGATTTCGCGCATCTGCAGATCAGTCCGGAACCGGGTCAGGCGCTCTTCAAGAAGATGTGCGCACCCTGCCACACCGTTGGCGTGGGCGACATGGTCGGACCGGACCTGATGGGCGTGACGGAACGGCGCGAACGCGACTGGCTCGCAGCCTTCATCCGCGACCCGGAAACGAGCCGACGTGCCGGCGATCCGATCGCGCTGGAAATGGTAGCGCGTTTCCCGGGCGTCCGCATGCCGTCTTTCGCCTTGACTGAAAACGATGCGGCAGACCTCATCAGCTATCTCGAAACGCGCACGAAAGAAGTAATGACGGCCCGCGCGGATGCGATCGCGCATGATGCGGATCCCGCACACCAACATGGCGGCCAGGCTTCTGCCGAACCCACTGCAAAGGATGCCCATGCAGCCCATGGCGCCCCGCACGAACATGGGCCGGAAGAAACGCCACACCATCACTGAATTTTCGAGTGAAACAAAACGGCCGGTGTCCTTCAGGACACCGGCCGTTTTAGCGGGACGCTGTACAGGCCCGCCGCGATCGATTCGGGAGCCCGCCCTTATTCTTCACGGAATGCCTTGGCCATCTGGTCCGTAAATGGCTTCACGAGATAGGAAAGCGCGGAACGCTCACCGGTTACGAGAAGCACGTCGACGGGCATGCCGGGAATCAGGACCTTGTCGCCGAGCGGAGCGAGATCGGACGTGATCTCCACAGTACCCAAATAGAAGTCGCGTCCGGACGCAGGGTCTCGGGTCGCGGCCGCAGCCATCGCCGTGACCTGGCCTTCAAATTCCGGTGTCGTGCGCTGGTTGAAGGCCGTCAGGCGAAGACGCGCCGGCTGGCCGATCGTCACCTGATCGATATCTGTCGGCGACACGCGTACCTCGACCATCATTTCTTCGTCTTCGGGCACGAGCGAAAGGATCGTCTCACCCGAACCTATGACGCCGCCGACGGTATGGACCGCCAGATCGTAGACGAGGCCGGATGCGGGCGCCCGCAGCTCGGTCCGCGAAAGGCGGTCGACCGCAGCGATCTCACGCTCGTGCAGCTCTGCGATGCGCGCATCGATGTCGCGGATCTGCGTCTGCGCCGTTGCCTTCAGTTCCTGGTCAATCGCGAGGATCTTCAACTCGGTTTCGCTGATCTGGCCGCGCGCCTGGGCGACGCGCGATTCGATCTCGCCCCTCTGCCCTTCGATGCGGGCCAGTTCCCGTTCCATCTGCCGCACGCGCGAACCTTCGGTCAGCTTGCGCTCCAGAAGCTTGCGCATGAGAGTGATATCGTCGAACAGCAGCGTGTGCTCAGCCTGATTGGAAGCGAGTTGCGCCTCCATCCCCTTGATTTGGTCACGCAACTGTTCGGCCTGAAGCGACAGTTGCTCTTTCTGGCTGTCGCGCATCGCGCGATTGTCGAGGAAGAGTTTGATTTCGCCGGCGATGACGCCGGATGTCGTACCCGTCGCGTCAAAGCCTTCGGGAAACGCGACCTCTGCCTGGCCATCCCGCTCGGCCTGCAGACGGGAATAGACACCGGTCAGTTCCGCCAGCTGCGAGCGGATGATCGACAGCTCGACCCGTGTGTCGGTTTCGTCCAGCTTGACCAGGACGTCGCCCTCCTGCACGCGATCTCCGTTCGAGACGCGTATCTCGGCGACGATGCCACCATCACGATGCTGGACTTCCTTCACCTGACGCTTGACCGCGATCTGGCCCGGCGCGATCGCAGCGCCGGCAAGACTTGCCTGCGCGGCCCAGCCGCCGCATCCGATGATCAAAAGCCCCGCAAGCGACGCCGACATGATCACGCGTGAGCGAATCCCGAAGGTGCCAACGTTTCGCGTTTCCTGCGATTTACCGATCATCATTCCCATGCTCATGCTCCACTGGATAAAGGGGCGGCGCGTTCGCTGCCGCGTGTCAGGCCTGTGCGTCGACGTCTCGTGCCGCGAGAATGAAATCTTCACGCGTCAACTGATGGTGTCCGAGAAGTGCAAGTTCGAATTCTGCGTCCGGGTCGGTGTCGGTCGTTCCCGAAACGATCGTGTAATCACTGTCGCCGAACCGCTCATGGCGGAAGCCGACGCTGCCGGCCTCGGTGAATGTCGCGCCTGCGATATCGACGAAGAGCTGGCCTTCCGGGCCGGATATCCGCGAGAAATCGATGCGGTCTCCAACCGTAAAGTCGGTGATCTCGTCGCGCGGGCCACCCTCGTTCGTCAGATCGCTCATCTTTCGGAAGACGAAGGTGTCATTACCGTATCCACCGGTGAAGACGTTGATTTCATCATCGGCAACAAGCCAATCGTTGCCCCGACCGCCGCGCACGTTCTCGATATCGAAGACTTCGTCATAGCCCGTGTCGAGGCTCTGCACGAAGCCGCCCGGCAGATCGACCAGCACGTCAGCGACGATCTGGGAAAGGTCGTAGGTGTCGGTACCGGTGCCGCCGATAATCAGATCATCGCCGTCTTCCGAGATCGCGATGAAAAGGTCGTCCCCTTCGTCGCCATACAGCATGTCGGACCCTTCGCCGCCGCTGAGAACGTCCTGGCCTTCGCCACCGGAAACGATGTCGTCGCCAGCACTTCCAGCCAGGACATCGTCGCCTTCGCCCCCATCGATGACATCATCGCCTGCACCGCCGTCGACGATATCATCGCCTTCGTCACCGTGCAGGATATCGCTACCGTCGCCGCCATCGAGGACGTCCTCTCCGACGCCCGCATGAAGGACGTCGTCGCCTTCATCGCCGGCCATCGTATCGTCACCGGCGCCGCCGATGATGACGTCGTCACCTTGCTCGCCGCTCAGCGTGTCGGCGCCTTCGCCACCGTTGACGGTATCGTTGCCGTCACCGCCTTCGACGACATCGTCGCCTTCAGCACCAAGAAGCAGGTCGCCGCCCGCGCCGCCGCGGATCAGGTCATCGCCTGCACCGCCGTCCACACAATCGTTGCCGGTGCCGCCGGACAGGACATCGTCGCCCTCATTCCCCTCGATGACATCGTCGCCGGATCCACCGTCTGCCACATCATCGCCAAGGCCGGCGAGGATCACATCGGCTCCCTCGCCGCCATCCAGACTGTCATCGCCTTCGCCGCCGATCAATTCGTCAGCGCCGGTCCCGCCCGAGAGGTCATCACTGCCGTCGCCACCGTCGAGAACGTCATCGCCGGCATCGCCCGAAAGCACATCGTCGCCTGCGTCGCCGCTCAGCTGATCCGCGCCGTCACCGCCGGAAATGTCATCCGCACCGTCGCCGCCCGAAAGTTCGTCGTCGCCGGCCTCGCCTTCGATGACATCATCACCAGCCCCGCCCTCGGCGACATCGTCACCGGCGCCAGCCAGGATTATGTCGGCGCCTTCGCCGCCATCGATCGCGTCGTGGCCATCACCACCGTCGAGCAAGTCGTTGCCTGCGTCGCCCGAAAGCACATCGTCGCCTGCGTCGCCGCTCAGCTGATCCGCGCCGTCACCGCCTGAAATGTCATCCGCGCCATCGCCACCCGAAAGTTCGTCGTCGCCGGCCTCGCCTTCGATGACATCATCACCAGCCCCACCATCGGCGACATCGTCACCGGCACCAGCCAGGATCATGTCGGCACCTTCGCCGCCATCTATCGTGTCGTGACCATCGCCACCGTCAATCTCATCGTCGCCTGCGTCGCCCGAAAGCACATCGTCGCCTGCGTCGCCGCTCAGCTGATCCGCGCCGTCACCGCCGGAAATGTCATCCGCACCGTCGCCGCCCGAAAGTTCGTCGTCGCCGGCCTCGCCTTCGATGACATCATCACCAGCCCCGCCCTCGGCGACATCGTCACCCGCGCCAGCCAGGATCATGTCGGCGCCTTCGCCGCCATCGATCGTGTCGTGGCCATCACCACCGTCGAGCAAGTCGTTGCCTGCGTCGCCCGAAAGCACATCGTCGCCTGCGTCGCCGCTCAGCTGATCCGCGCCGTCACCGCCTGAAATGTCATCCGCGCCATCGCCACCCGAAAGCTCGTCGTCGCCTGCCTCGCCTTCGATGACATCATCACCAGCCCCGCCCTCGGCGACATCGTCACCGGCGCCAGCCAGGATCATGTCGGCGCCTTCGCCGCCATCGATCGTGTCGTGGCCATCACCACCGTCGAGCAAGTCGTTGCCTGCGTCGCCCGAAAGCACATCGTCGCCTGCGTCGCCGCTCAGCTGATCCGCGCCGTCACCGCCTGAAATGTCATCCGCGCCATCGCCACCCGAAAGCTCGTCGTCGCCTGCCTCGCCTTCGATGACGTCGTCACCCGACCCACCATCGGCGACATCGTCGCCTGCGCCGGCCAGGATTATGTCGGCACCTTCGCCGCCATCGATCGTGTCGTGACCATCGCCACCGTCGATCTCGTCGTTGCCAGAGCCGCCGTCGAGAACGTCGTCGCCGGCATCACCCGAGAGCGCGTCGTTGCCCGCGTCCCCGCTCAGCTGATCGGCTCCTTCACCGCCAGACATCTGGTCGGCGCCCTCGCCCCCCGAAAGCTCATCGTCCCCGGCCTGGCCTTGAATGACATCGTCACCTGTCCCGCCTTCGACAACGTCGTCGCCAGCACCGGCGAGGATCAGGTCGGCACCCTCGCCGCCATCGAGCGTGTCACGGCCTTCACCACCGTCGAGAACGTCATTGCCGGCATCACCTGAAAGCACATCGTCCCCGGCGTCACCGCTGAGATCGTCGTTCCCGTTTCCACCGGACAATTCGTCTGCGCCGCTTCCGCCGGACAGCTCGTCGCGGCCATCACCGCCGGAAATGACGTCGTCGCCTGCATCGCCCGCGAGGATATCGTCGCCATCGTTGCCGCTCAGCTGATCCTCGCCGTCGCCACCGGAGATCTGGTCTGCGCCATCGCCGCCCGAAAGGTGATCGTCGCCCGCCTCGCCCTCGATGACGTCATCGCCCGCTCCGCCTTCAGCCACGTCGTCGCCCGCACCTGCCCGGATGAGGTCGGCACCGTCGCCACCGCGAGCCAGGTCGTTGCCGAGACCTGCCAGGAGAATGTCGTCTTCGGTTCCGCCATCGAGAACGTCGTCCCCAATCCCGCCGTCGAGATTGTCCTTGCCCGCGCCGCCTTCAAGATGGTCGTGGCCCGCATCACCGACGAGCGTGTCATCGCCGTCTTCGCCGAAGAGCTTGTCATTGCCGTCTTCGCCAAAGAGCCGGTCGTTGCCCCGGCCACCGAACAGCATGTCGTCGCCAAAACCCCCGAAGAGCGTGTCGTCGCCATCCTCGCCATAGAGCCGGTCGTTGCCGTTGCCGCCGAACAGCGTGTCGTTCTGGGCCCGGCCGTAGATCAGATCGTCGCCATCGAGACCGAACATACGGTCCGGATCCGGCGTGCCGATCAGGATATCGTTGCCGCTCGTTCCGATGATGTCGGGATTTTCGTGATCGAGATCGCTGTAGGCCACCTGCTGGACGGACGTTTTTCCGTCACTGATCTTGTAGGTGAAGATGACTTCGCCGACGTAGTCGTAGGCGGGCGTATAGAGCCACTTGCCCGGCGCCGTTTGCGTGATCGTGCCGGACGAAGCCAAAAGATCCTGAACCGTCAGGACATCGCCGTCGGCGTCCGATGCACCGACGAGCAAATCCGCAGCTGCGATGACGATCGCCTGGTTGACCAGACTGTCCTTCAGGCTCACGGGTCCTGCAAGCGTCGGGGCCCGGTTCGGCGTCTTGTCCTTGCCGTCATCGTCGTCGCGCCGCTTGGTGGCTCGTTCATCCGACTTCACCTTGCGAGGAGATGGCGTGCCTTCAACGTGGTTGTCGTTCGCCCGCCCAGCTTTCCCCGGCTTTAAAGGACGCAAGGAGCCGCCTCCGGCCGCGCGCAGGCCAGCCTCGAAAGCAACGGCGTCGCCCGTCTGACCCAGAAATGAGATGCGCGCACCGACGCCGGCTGCGATGTCGACCGAGAGCTGGTTGAGCGACGAGGCGATTTGCCCGATGCGATCGAGGTCGGCCTCGAACGACAGCGGGTCACTTTCCGGCTCCGGTGTAGCCTGTGCCAGGTCGCGCAGCGGCTTGTCGGACGAGAAAGGCTCCACCTCGTTGGCGAAGAGCTTCCTTAACGCCGTGAACAGGCCGACGGCGATGAAGGGCATCATGGCCATCGTCTGCATGCGCCCGCCGCCCTCGGTCTCCTCGAAGCGCTTCTTGGCCGCCGTCGGGTTGGTGTTCTGCCACCGATTGAGAAAGAGCCGCTCATCCATTGTCTCAGTCCCTCAATCTGCTCAGGCGTTGGTGCGTTCAAGAGATCGGCGCGCGAGTTCGCCACGCTCCGCCAAGGCTGGCTTGCGGCGCGGTGGCGTGTCCTGGAGGATTTCCTCCTTCGGCCCGAATGCGACCAGTCGCCCGTTCTGAACCATGCCGACCATGTCGACCGCAGCAAGCGCACTCGGCCGATGCGCCACGACGACAACGATGCCGCCACGGTTGCGCACGCCGGTGATCGCCGCTGTGAGCGCGGCTTCGCCTTCCCCGTCGAGGTTGGAGTTCGGCTCGTCGAGCACGACCAGGAATGGATCGTCATAGAGCGCACGGGCAAGGCCGATGCGTTGACGTTGGCCGGCCGAAAGCGCCATGCCGTTCGAACCGAGCTGTGTCTGGTATCCTTCGCGCAGCCTCACGATCAGCTCGTGCACGCCGGCCGCCTTTGCAGCCACGACGATCTTGCGGGCGTTCTGCTCGCGGTCGAACCGCGAGATGTTCTCGGCGATCGTGCCGTCCAGCAGCGCCACGTCCTGCGGGAGGTAGCCAATCGCCTTGCACAGCACGTCCTCGCGATACTGTTCGAGATCGGCATCGTCGAGACGGATCGCACCACGCAACAGCGGCCAGATGCCGACCATGGCCCGAACCAGCGATGTCTTGCCGCCGCCACTCGGGCCGATCAGACCAAGCGCCTGTCCACCCTTCAGTTCGAAGCTGACTTCGCCGAGGAGGACTGCACCCGACGCCGGGGCGGCAATCGTGACGTTCTCGACCTTGAGACTGCGTGCCGGTGCAGGAAGGTCGATAAGAGCCGACTTGTCCTCCATTGCCGCCAGCGTTTCGCCCAGCCGCTTGAAGCTGCGCCGGGCCGCCTGCATGCCCTTCCACTGGCCGATGACCAGATCGACCGGAGCCAGAGCACGGGCAGACACGATGGACGCGGCGATGATGCCGCCTGCGGACAATTCGCCCTGGATGGTCAAAAATGCGCCCATACCGAGGACCGCCGACTGCAGGATCATGCGCAGCACCTTGGAAAGGCCGCTGAACGTGCCAGTGATGTCGCTTGTCTTCGTCTGTAATGCGAGATGCGCCTTGTTGGCCTCTTCGAACCGCTCCACCGCGCGCCCGGTGAATCCCATCGCCTTCAGGATTTCGGCGTTGGCGGCGTGGCCGTCGGCAAGCGTGTTGCGGGTCAATGCCGCCTTGTTCATCTCGCGGCTCGAGCGGCGCGTCAGCATCTCCGTCGCGATCGTCAGGCAGGCCAGCACGATCGCGCCGCCAAGCGTCAGAAGCCCGAGCATCGGATGCAACAGATAGATAAAAATCAGGAAGACCGGCATCCACGGCAGGTCGAACAACGCAACCGGACCCTGGCTGGCGAGGAACCCGCGGATCGTATCGACGTCACGGCCGCGTTCCATCGCCTCGGACGTGGAATAGCCGAAACGCGGCATCTCGATCACAACGCTGTGCGCCATTGGCGCCAGCTCGCTGTCGTAGCGTGCGCCAATGCGCACCAGGATTTGCGAACGCAGGATGTCGAAGATGCCCTGAAACAGATAAAGGCCGATCGCAAGCGCGGAGAGCGCGATCAGCGTCGGCATGCTACCGGACGTCAGGGCCCGGTCGTAGATCTGAAGCATGTACATGGCGCCCGTGAGCGCCAGGATGTTGATGATGCCCGAGAGGGCGAAAAGGTAGATGCCGATAGAGCGCATCTTGCCGAGAACGTTCGGCACCTTGGCGCTTGCGGCAGTATTGGTCTTCTTGCTGGTCTTGTTCATTGAACGAACCCCCGGAGAATGGCAACTGCGTTGGAACCATTGCCTTTTCTTGCGACCGATCCGCCGGTTCCTCGACCGGCGGATCGGCATTTCTCATGCACTGTCAGCTCAGAATGTCGGTGTCTGTCAGGTGATGCCGGCCCTTGATCGCGATCTCGAAGTCCGCGTCCGTGTTGCCGTCGACATTGCCCGAGAGGATGGTGAACTCGCCGTCCGCCGTCGTGATGTGGCTTTGCCTGATCTGGCCTGCCGACGTGAACGATCCCCCTGAGACCAGCTGGAATTGCTGATTTCCACCGACCCCCACATTCGCGTCGATAGCCGAGACGTCGATCCGGTCGCCCGGCTCGAAGTTCATGATCGTGTCGCCATCGGCTGCGAGCGTCGACAGGAAGCGGTAGACATCCGACCCTTCGCCGCCATCGAGCACGTTGATCGCGTCGCTTGCGGTGATGGTGTCGTTGCCGCCACCGCCGATCGCGTTCTCGATCGAGTAGATGACGTCGCGGACACCCGCCGCCGTCGTCACGCTGCCCCGCTCGTTGAGGCCGTTGCCGAGATTGATCGTCAGGTCCTCGGTGAGAGCTGCGTAGTCGATCGTGTCGATGCCTTCGCCGCCCCAATAGGTGTCGGCTTCGTCGCTGACCGAAGCGATGAAGAGGTCGTCGCCGTCCCCGCCGAAGAGCTTGTCGTTGCCTTCGGCACCGGTGAGGATGTCGTCGCCATCCTCGCCATAGACCGTATCATGACCCCAGCCGGCATCGATCTGGTCGTTTCCGGCCCCGCCGAAGACTTCGTCCTGGTTGCCATGGGCATGGATGGTGTCGTCGCCATCGCCACCGAAGATCGCGTCCTCGCCGTCGCCGGCACTGATCTTGTCGTTGCCGCCAAGACCGATGATCGTATCGGCGACAGCTCGTCCGATCAGGACGTCCGCACCATGACCGCCGATGATCTCGCCTGGATTGGTGCCCCCGATGGTAACCGTGCCTTGGTCGGCGTCGCCATCGTCATCATCATCGTCGTCGTTTTCGGAATTATCCTCATCATCTTCGGACTCTGATTCTTCGTCTTCGTCTTCGTCTTCGTCTTCGTCCTCAGCTTCGTCGTCTCCATCATCATCGGAGTCGTCGTCGTCTCCCTCGCCGTCCTCATGCTCTTCGTCACCGTCGCCGACGCCGTTGTCATCTCCGTCTTCGTTTTCGGTTTCGTCGTCTTCGTGTTCGTCGTCATTGTCTTCAGGGGGCAGAGCCTGCTGAAACTGCGGGGGCACGTCGCCCGTGAAGGTGATCGAGTTTGTCCCGTTGCCGAACGTCTTTGAACCGTCGGTGTTGGTGGCGAGCGTATAGGTCGACAGATCGTCGCCAGGCGCGAGAACAACTACGTCCTGCGGACGGAGCGTGCCGATCAGCGTGACGTTGCCGCCGAGCGAAGTGAAGTGGAGGCGGTGCGATGACAGAAGACCGGAAATATCGATGGTCTTGTCGCCGACGCCCGAGTTCACCCGGATGGTGTTCTGACTGAGCTGTGTCGGTTCGAAATCACCGTTGGTCAGGATGGTGTCGGCCCCGTCGCCTGTGTTGATGACGATCTCTTCGACATTGCGGAGTTCCGCGATGACCGAGGCATTGTTGACCCCGTTGCGCGTGATTACGATCTCGGTGTCTGCATGCAACGCGACGATGTTGTTGCCAGGGAACTCGTCCCAGGTCTGTCGCGTCCAGACACGGTAGATTTCTTCCGACGCATCACCGTTGATGATGACCGTATCCGTACCGCCGACCCCGCCGTCGATAATGTCGCGTCCGTCGCCGACGTTCCAGGTGATCGTGTCGTCGCCATCGCCCCCGTTGATCGTGTTCCTGCCAAGACCACCACTCAGTGCGTCGTTGCCGGCGCCGCCGTTCAGCGTGTCATTGCCGGCGCCGCCATCTAGTAGATCATCGCCATCGTCACCGTTGAGCGTATCCGCACCGGCCTCGCCGTTCAGCGTATCATCGCCTATGCCGCCAGTCAGAACGTCGTTGGCTGCGCCACCGAGCAGGATATCGTTTCCGGCATCGCCGCTGAGCGTGTCGGCACCACCTTCGCCGTTCAGGGTGTCGTCGCCGTCGCCACCGACGAGCGTGTCGCTGCCACCGCCGCCGAGCAGCGTGTCGCCGCTGCCGAGACCGTTCAGGATGTCGTTGCCGCCAGCACCGTTCATGAAGTCGGCGCCGGCAGTGCCGAGCTCGTTGTTGGCCTGCCCATTGCCATTATAGAGCATGCCAACCACTTCGGTCTGTTCCGAGAATATCTGCTCGGCGTTGCCCGCGTCGTCAATGAAGCTCACCACTGCGCGGATCGAGGAATTGACATCCCCGAGACCCGGCGTGAACGTTGCCGTTGTTGCGCCTGGAAGGTTGACCCAGGTGCCGTCTACCAGCCTCTGCCAACTTATAGCGAACGTTGCGCCCGTCGTGCCGTTGGCGTCGGTGATCCCATCTATGGCGACCGTCAGCGCCTGGCCTTGGGTTGGCGTGGTGGTGCTGAGTACCAGATTGCCCTGTGCCGGCTGATCGACCGTATAGACGACGCCATTGGCAAAGTGCAGTTCCTCGACGTTCCAGACCGTGTCGGTCCCGTCGGAGACCAGATTGCGCTCCGTTTGTGGATCGACCACGTTGGTCACGGCATTCTGCGTAACAGTCAGGCTGCCATTGGCATTGTGCGTGATCGTGTAGTTCGTGATGACGTCGTTGAAGACCGCGACGTCGGTCGATGCCGCATCGTTACTGTCGACCACAGAGCGGACGATCCGCATCTGTGCCGGCTCGATCTGCCGCGCCACCATCAGTTCGAACAGAGACTTGTTCGCCCATTCAGACTGCAGGCCTAAAGTCGCCACTTCTGACGCGGTGAAGACATGCTTCATCGTATCGACGGCAACCTCGGCGTTTCCGCTGCTGCTCGTAATGGCAATCTGCACGTTCAGCCAGCGATCGCCATCGATGATGTCGTCGCCGCCATTGCCTTGAAGCCGATCGTTGCCGGCGCCGCCGAGGAGCACGTTGCCGCTCTCGAAGAGGCCGCTTGCCCCTAGGGAAACGATCTCCGACAGACCCTCAATTCGGGCCAGGCCCTCCGCGTCGAGCCCATCGTTGAAGAAGATGTTTTCGGTCGTGGCCACCGTATCGCCCGGAGCGAGTTCGCCGAATACGCGGTCGTCGCCGATCAGCGTATCGTTGTTGTTCCAACCGGACAGCGCTTCTGTCTTGTCGAAGCGGTTTCGCAGGATGTCTTCCGCTTCGGTCGTGAAGATCGGGATGCGCATGTCGGCATAGCCGTCGAACTGCATGCCCTTGAAGATTGCCCAGTCGAAACCGAACATGCCTTCGTTGCGCATGACGCTTTCGCCCTGGACCATGATATCGTCGCCGGATTCGGCGTCGAAATCATGCTCGTCACTACCGGCGAACATCACGTCGTGGCCCTTGATGGCCGAGTTGAAGAACAACTCCGAGTTATCGCCGGCCGTGGTATCGAACCCGGCTCCGGCTTCCATCCAGTCGTTGCCTTCATTGCCCATCAGGAAGTCCATGTCGTCGCCGCCGAGGATGAAGTCATCCCCTTCACCGCCGAAGACTTCGGTCGCATCGACACCGACGAAGACCGCATCCTTGCCGGAACCGCCCATGATGATGTCGAGGCCGTTGGAATTGGCGATGACGTCGTCGCCTTCCTCGCCCTTCAGGAAGTCGCCCGTGTCGCCGGAGTCGGTGATGATGTCGTTGCCGGCACCACCATTGACGAGATCGACGCCTGCGCCCGCTTCGATCCGGTCGTCGCCGGCGTCGCCCCAGATGCCGTCATCCCCGAAATCGGCGATGATCGTGTCGTTGCCGTTCGTGCCGCCGAAGACGACGTGCTCGCCACCGAAGAAGCGAAGGTAGTTCTCATCGACTTCGATCGTGCCGGGATCGTCACGGACGACCTTGCCAAGACCCATCGCTTCC
Organism: Rhizobium sp. EC-SD404; assembly: GCF_902498825.1. Classification (NCBI taxonomy): domain Bacteria; kingdom Pseudomonadati; phylum Pseudomonadota; class Alphaproteobacteria; order Hyphomicrobiales; family Rhizobiaceae; genus Rhizobium; species Rhizobium sp. EC-SD404. Next base: position 1,225,492 of record NZ_LR701459.1, on the reverse strand, counting down.
AGAAACGGATCGGTACCAACCGGGTCTTTGCCGGCGAGATCACCGTTCTGATCTGCCTGGTTGGCTTCGTTGACTTCCAGCACGTAGTCGTAGCGGGCGAAGGAATCGACCCCGATATGACGGTTCACAATGTCGTCGGACGTGCCTCGGATGCCGTCGGGTCCTGCCTGCGCCAGAGCCGTATTGGCCAGCATCATCTTGGAGAAGGAGTTCTGCTCCAATTCGTTGAGGAAGTTCTGGCCCTGTGTGCGGGTGAGGTAGTAGAAGCGATCGCCGTCCTGCAGGTTTTCCATCTGCAGTTCGAAGACCGCGTTGAAGGTCGAGCCGAGCATGCCGCCGAACGGCATCTTCTTTTCGGCAAGGCCGCCGATCCAGAGATCGATGTCGTTGAGGCCGCTCAGTTCAGCGTTCCAAGCGCCGGTGCTGTTCAGGAAGTCGCTACGGCCAGCGAGAGCCGTCGGATTGCCTGCGGCGTCCACACCGAGAACAAGCTCCAGCGCAGCTGCGCGTTTCTGCTCCAATGTACCGGCAATCGCCGGATGCTTGCCGTAGGCCGCAATAAAGTTCACGACCGAGATCGGGTTCTTCAGATTGGCGGCAAACTCCGACCAGCTGGTATAGGGCGTCAGGAACGAAGACCCGCTGGCTGCGTAAAGCTGTTCGCGCGCCTCGTTCAGTGTCGGCATGCCGGTGTCACGGCCACGGGCGATGTTGATCGCCGCGAGATCGAGGGGCAGGCCGAGCAGGTTGTTGCGCAGCGCATTGACGACGAATTCGTCGATTTCATTGCCGCGCTCGGTGGTCATGCCGCGGATGATGGAGGCCGCAGCTTCGTCGTGGGACGACATGCCTTCGTCGAACAGGATCGGATCGAGGAACGCTTCGACAAGCCCGACATCCTCGAGCACGTTTCCAGCCGCATCGATGCGGGGCATGTTTTCCGTCAGCATCGAATGGCCGAAGCGATAGACGACGTTTGCGAACTCCGCGAAGATCGATGGATCCACGTCGGTGATGCTGTTGAAGACGAAGACGTCGATCATCGGCTGGATCTTGCGACCGAACTCTTCGAAGACCAGGTGCTGGTACTGCATTTCCGTTGCGAAACGGCCGGCCTGGAAGAGGCGTTCGCCATCCCAAGCTGCGGCAGTGTTCAACTGCGTCGCCAGAGTTTGAGCCTCGGCGAGATTGGTTGGCAGCACCGTGCCTGCGGGAAGGTCGTCGTTCAGCCACTCATTTATGAAGGAGAGGTCGCCGCTCTGTAGGATCGTGAGTTTCTGAGCGTCGATCTGGCGGTTGTGTTCCGAGTGGAAGATGTGGTGGACAGCTGTGAGGCCGATATTCTCGTTCCCACGGCCATCACCCGTGATGAAGTGGTGATCAAGCAGCTCGTCGTCATAGGTCAGGTTGACGCCGAATTCGTTTGGTTCAATCACATTTCCAGGGACATCGTCTTCGTCAGGCGTGACGGCCAATGGCGGCGTGCCTGGATTACGGTCGTGGTCGACCAAGAGCTTCGGCACAGCATTGTGCGCGATGTCGTCGAGAAAGGCGTTGGCTGTTCGAATGGGCACGACGGCTCCAGGCGGAACAGGTACGCCGGTGACTGGAAAATGAAGAACGACCGGGTTATCGGGAGTTCCGCTGGCGACGCCGTCATCGGCGGTGTTTGGAATTCCGTCGGCGCCGAGAGAGAGAATGACCTGCGGGAAGCCATCGTCACCTCTTATGAACTCGCCATAGGCGTCGGTTCTTAAGAGAGGCACGGCGAACACGTCCATGTCGGATAGCTGGATGCCGAGCATCTCCAGGGCCTGTTCCTTGACGTCGGCCCAGGTTGCGAGGCCGCCACTGGTGCCGGTCAGCAACCTGCCGGTCGCCATCGGTTCGCCCTCGACCATGGTGTATTCGCGCAGGAACACCTGGTGGGAGGCATTGGACGTATAGGTCTGGTTCTGGTCGACGAAGGGTGTCGTGACGTTGACCTGTGTGGGAACGCCACCTGCACCCGGAACTGTCGTCGCCCGCGTCAGCACCATGAACTGCGAGCTTTCGGGAACTTCGTCGCCATTGCCGAGAATGCCGTCGGGCCCGTGCGTGACCAGCGGATCGTCAGCGGCAAGAGGCACATAGACCGTGCCGGCGCCGCCTTTGGTGATCAAGTCGAGGCCGTGGTCGAAGAACTGCCCGAAGAACGTCATCCACGCGTTGAAGGGCGCGGACAGGCCTTCGTCCGGCGCGACGTTCGGAATGTCGATCGTGTTGCCGTTGAACGTGATGCCCTTTTCTTCGGCGAGCGCCTTCATCGACGCCTGGGGATTGGCCGCGACCGTCTGCGCCGTCGCCAGCGTGGCTTCGGCTTCCGCCAGATCGACCGCCGCCGCCTGGATAGCGTCGATCGTGGCAGGCACTGCGGCCGAATAAGCGCCGACGGCCGCCGTCAAGGCTGCAGTGGCATCGTCGACTGCAGCCTGCGCTTCCGTCACGTTTTCGGCGGCGTCGGCTACTGAAATATTTCGGGCGAGGATTTCCTCAAGATCCGCCTGCGGATCTTCGGAACCCGCGAAGACCAGAGCGGCGTAGATCGCCGCCGGGTTGTTGATCGACATGTCGACGATCAGATTCGAGATCGTGCGCGGATCAGCATCGACGACGCTCTGGCCGGGCGCATAATTGCCTTGTACCAGATTGCCACCGGGAGCCGGTCCATTGAGGTCGATGCTGTCCAAGTCACTGTCGTTGATGTAATTCGGTTCGAAGAGACGCGGCATCGGCTGGTTCGATGCGCCCCAGAATTCGCGGCCCGGCAGGATATTGTTGTAGCTGCCGTCAACCGTTCTCAGGCCAAAGGGCGTATGCGGATCCGGAATGGCGAGCACCGCGCCGGGCGTTCCCTGCGGGACGACATTCCCGAGCGCGTCGACATAAATGTCCGTCAGCTCAAGAGCGTTGCTCCCGGAATGCGCGGTGGAATTGCCCTCAGCGATCTTGATCTGCTTGAGGATGAATTGCATGTCGGCGAGATTGAGCTTGACGGTCATGTTGCCCTCCATCGGATGAAATGGGGCCGATCTCCCACCGGTGCTCTCGCACCGGTTCCGAACCGATCGGACGCCCTTGGTTTGAACCTTGAAGCCCCCCACCACCCCCGATCTTTCCCCGGACCGGGACTGGCTTGAGCTTGAAAGGATAATCCCGTGACGCGAGCTTCTTTGCGAGCACACAAGGTCGAACGGTGTTGGAGGACTTCAGAGAGGACGAATATCGACCTTGGAGGAGAGACGATCACGGACTTTGGTCTGATGACATCCCCAGCTTTTGCTGCTTGGCAACGCTGACGGCCAAGGTTTGGCAGTTTGGTTCCATCGTTCGCTAAGCTTTGTGTTATAAACTACGGAAATTGCCGCCGACTTCACTTGGGGAATTTCGGTATGACTGTCTCGCCTCGGATAGCATCGGATGTCTGAGCGCATCAGAACCGATATCGAGACGGGCCGCTTCGGTTTGGAAGGCGCGAACACGCGCTCTGTCGCATCCTTGTGGCGCGCCGGTTGGAGAAGGCTTTTTCCCGGGAGCCTGGCCAGCCAGTTCATGCTCGGCGCCACAGCCGTGGTTTTGACGCTCATGATCGTTTTGGGCTACTGGGCGAACAGCAGGCTGGAAAGAGCCATTTTGAGATCCGCCGGCGAATTCGGCGCGGTCTATATTGAGAGCTTTCTGGAACGCTACGTTCAGCAGATGACGCCCCAAGGCACGTTGCCGCTTTACGTCCATCATCAGATCGACAGTCGAATGCATGCCAATGTCGACCAACAGCAGATCGTCGAAGTGAAGATCTGGAACGGTGACGGCATTGTCATTTACAGCGATGACAAAAATAATATCGGCCTGCATTCCGGCAGCGACGACCTCGCCAACGCTTTCGCTGGCCATGTCGTGACCAACTACGAAGAAAGCGAAAACGACGACTCCGCCGAACCCGTCAAGGTCGGCGTTCCACTCGTCGAAATCTACACCCCCTTGCGCGATCGCGAGACCGGCGAAATCGTTGCCGTCGGCGAATTCTATCAGCAGGCAGAATCTCTGAAGGCAGAGATACGCCGTCTGGAGACATGGACCTGGTTGCTGGTCGGGGTAACCGCCATTCCTATGCTCGGCCTGCTGCATCTACTTGTCCGGCGCGGCAGCAAACGGATCGAAGTACAGGATTTGCAACTGCGCATACAGCTTCAGGAGGCCAACGAACTGGCCGCTCAGAACGCCCGCCTGCGCCGGTGTGCGGACAAGGCGCGCGTGGACTCGACCCGCACAAACGAAACCTTGCTTGGACGTATCGGCTCGGACCTCCACGACGGGCCCGTACAACTGCTGAGTTTGCTCATCCTCAAGCTCGGTGCGCGATCGGGCGCATTCGCCGACAGGCACATGACCTCTGAGGAGCGGGCCGACAGTGACCGCGAGATCATCGCACTGGCCGAAGAGATCATGAACGAGATCCGCACTGTCTCAGCCGGCCTCTCGCTGCCCGAGCTTGAACATTTGTCGCTGGCAGAAGTGGTGAGCCTTGCTGTCAATCGCCACGAAAATCTCACTGGCACAAGCGTTATCACCGACATCGGACCGCTCCCCTCTTCGGTATCGCATCCAGTAAAGATATGCGCCTATCGCATCGTGCAGGAAGGCCTGTCGAACGCTGTGAAACATGCTGGCGGCGTTGGCCAGCATGTCGCGGCACACTCGAACGCCGAGGAGATTGAGCTTGTGGTGTCCGATCAAGGACCAGGCATGAATGCTCAGGCATCTGATGCCTTCAAAGGCACCGCCGCATCACAGGGTCTTGGCCTGAAGGGAATGCGCAACCGCATTCGCGCCTTCGCCGGTCGCCTCGATGTTCAGAGCTCGCGGGAGGGCGGCACCCGCATCACCGCGCATATCCCGCAACTTTGAATGGCTGCTGCGCGATCAAAGCCGGACCCGTCCCTGTCTTACGATATTTCTTTGCCATATGAATCGAAGCGACGGCGCCATGAGGCTTGGTCTACGCTGGAAGAGGCGCCGCGTTCTGACGCCAGTGCCCCAACCAGTCGATTGTTCCTGTCCGCCCAGAACGCCTGTCGCGTTAAGGGATCAGGCTACGCATGGCGCTGAAAGACATCCCCAAATGTCTCGAGAATGCTTAAACTGAGGTCAGTTCAAGTAGCTCTGATGGGCGGAAGCCGCGGCAGCTCCCGGGTCGACTACATCGCCCAGTTTTTGTGCTGCGATGACGACTTCAAGACGATTGCGCACGTTCAGCTTCTGCATCAGCACGGTCATGTAGTGCTTGACCGTTTTCTCACTGATGTGAAGTTGCTCGGCGATCTCGCGATTGGTCCGGCCACGCATGAGAAGCCGTACGATCTGTTCTTCGCGGATGCTGAGCTTTATGGCTTGAACCGCAGCCTTACGGAGCGACGCATTGCGTAGAGCAGCAATCACCTTGCCGGCAAAACCCTGGGTGATGAAGGTCTCGCCTGAGCGGACTGCATGGACGGCATTAAGGAGATCGTCTGCGGTGCTGCCCTTGAGCACGTAGCCGCTTGCTCCGGAATCGAGCGCCCTAACCGCTTGATCGATCCCTGTCGCCGCGGTGAAAGCGATGACCTTGGTGTTAGTCTGCCGCCCTGATATCTTGGAAATCGCATCGAAAATATCACCGGGCATACTCAGATCAACGACGAGAATATCCGGAGAATGGGTCTCTGCAATCTTCAAGGCGTCTTCGGTGGTATAGCCCTTCGCAACGATATTCAGTTCACTGCTGCGTGAAAAGACGCTGACGATCCCCTCTAACAGGATAGGATGATCGTCGACGAACGCGATAGAAATCGCCGACATGTTGAACCCCCGCTGTCTCAACTATTCAGCATAATACGCGCGCAGGGATTTGCTGTAAACGGGTTTGTTAATTTGTGATTAACTGGCCTATTCTGGAATTCAACAGTTTGGGTGTTGTACACATCCCCCTGCCACCGGTGGTGGGTGTATAGGCTCCAAGTAAGTCAGCATAATTGACATTTCCGAACGGAAGTTTCCTATTTCGAGACGAACAACAACCCGTTGATGGGCAAGCTTAACTTCGCGCGACCGGCCTTCGCGGAGCGGGCGAAGACCCCTCGTTCGACCCAGCTTGGAACACCAGCCGGGTCGGGTCGGCATCACCTGCCCATCAACGGGCCTCCACTCAGGATTGCGCTCGGCAATTGTTACATTCGAGCTGGACCTGGTAGAGAAATGTCAATTTTCCTTCTCGACGCGGTAAGTCTCGTGACAGTCACCGCAATTCTCAGCCACGGCACCGAACGCCGCCTGGAAGCTCGCAAGATCGGCCGGCGCAGCAGCGAGAGCCGCTTCCGAGTCCTCGCGGAACGCATCTATCTGTGTCTCAAAGCCAGCCTGGTCTTCCCAAATCTTTGGACTTGCTTCCGTGTCCCCGCCGGTCTGCGAGCTTTCCGGGAATAGATCAGGCAGCCGATCAGCTGTGTCGACAAATTGCTGAAAGCCCTCCATCGCCGCTGCCTGATCGTACGGCGCCTCCCCTTTGGCCATTGGCGCAAGGATCTTCATGGTGTCGCCATTGCGCTTCATCAGCGCCTGTCGATCCTCGATTTCATCGGCGGCAGCCGCTCCTGCAAAAACAAGAACGCATGCCACTGCCAGACTAAAATGCTTGTTCATCGATTGTCCTCCCATTGAATTGGTTGGTCGAAGGAAAAAGGTCGTATCTCGACTGTAGACGCCGCATCTAAGCTCGACAATTTGCAACAATGCAGTCAGGCTGTGCGATTATGCATTCCGCCAACTGGGACGATCTTCGGTTCGTACTTGCCGTCGTGGATGGCGGCTCTGCCAAGGCCGCTGCCGCAGCGCTGGACGTCGACCACACGACAGTGCTCCGCCGGGTCAGCGCGCTGGAAAAGCTATATGGCGTAAAGCTCTTCGATCGCGACCAGTCCGGCTACCGCCCGACGCCCACGTGCCACGCGATCGTCGAAATCGCGCGCTCGGTCAGCCACTCAGTGTCGGAGATCGAGCAAGAGATCATAGGGCGGCACCGACGTCTGGAGGGTCGCGTCAAGCTCACCACGACCGACACGATCTATCTGTGTGGTCTGGAAGAAATCCTCGCGGAATTCGGTGCGCTGCACCCCGATATCGTCGTCGAGACGCATGTGACCAACGCCAAGCTGGATATCGGACGCTATGCGGCCGACATCGCCGTGCGCCCTTCGCGCGCGCCACCACAATGGCTAACCGGCCGCCGCGTGTGCGGACTATCCTTTGCGCTCTACGGCGCACGCGACGAGTTCGCGGGCGTCGACGATCCGCTCGCTGAGCAATGCTCCTGGGTAGGACTTGGAGAGGCGCTGACTGGCTCTCCCCCTCATGGCTGGATCAGCGAGAACGTTCTACCCGAGCGCATCGTCCTTCGCGCTGACAGCTTCGCACTTGTTCCCACGATGCTCTTGATGGGGCGACGCCTTAGCATCATGCCATGCTGCATGGGCGATTCCAGCGACGGCCTGATGCGCATAGGCCCGGTGCGGCGTGACATGGACAGCTTTGTCTGGGTGCTGACGGCGCAAGGCCACCAGTCGTCGCTGCGCGTGCGAACGCTGTGCGATTTCCTTGCGCGGGCGCTGAGACGGCGCAAGTCCGCAATGGAGGGTCGGCCTTAGACCTGCGCTTTCGCTGGAGCGAAGGCTTTCAATGCAACGCGTTGGTGATGAGGTAAAACACGGCCTTGATCAGCGCGTAGACGACCCCCGCCGCGACGAAGAGCGAGATCGCGGAAACGATCAGTCCCGCGATCGTCCAAACACCATCCCGCTCGAGAACGCCGAAGGCAAAGATGCTAATGGCGATGGCCGGCAACATGTTGCCGAGCGGGATCGGCAGGACGAGCACAAGCGACAGAACAAGGCAGACAAAGCCGATAAGGTATTCCATCGGCGGCAACGTCAGCGTGCTGAGACGCGGGCGCAGCAGTTTTTCAGCACGTGACAGCCAAGGCGCCAGCCGGCCTACGAGAGTTGCGAAGTCCTGCCGTGCCATGGACCGATTGGCGATGAACTGAGGCAGCCATGGTCGCCGCCCGAACATCATTTGTGCTGCCAGAAAGATCAGCGGAGCGCCAAGGATGGCCGATGTTCCGGGTGGGGTCGGGATCGCGTTCGGAAGCGCAAACACCAGCATGAGCGCGCCGAAAGCACGGTCGCCCATTGCCGCGATGATATCTCCGACAGACACGCGTTCGCGCGTCGGATCGCCCGCAAGTCCCTCAAGGATGCGCGAAAAGCGCGGGCGCCGCTTCTTGCGCCGCTTCAGGAACCGACGACGGGAGCGTCTGTCGCCATCCATCGGGATATCGTCAACCGTTGGATCTTCCACCGGACCGGTCATGCTGCCAGAGCTCCCAACGACCTTCCCGGCCGCCCATTCCGCGCAAAGTGATAGCTGCTTCGGCCCACCCGGAAAAGCCGGATTGAAGCGATCAGAATTCCATGTCGCCGAAATCGCCGCCCATGTCGTCGCCGCCGAAATCGTCCGCAGGGACATCGTCGGCAGGCACCTCCTCGGCTGCGGCAGCTTCGTCACCGGCAAAGGCGCCAGCGATCATGTTGCCCAAAAGCAGGCCACCGGCGACACCCATCGCGGTCTGTGCGGCACCTGCGAGAAAGCCGCCACCGCCCGCGCCGCGCCCACCGAAGGCAGAGCCTTGTGGCGGCACCGCGCCCGTAGCACTGCGGCGCGGAATGCTGGGGACCCGGCCCGAAGGCCGCTGCCCACCAAAGAGCCCGCCGAGAAACCCGCCGCCCTCCGGCTCGCGTTGTTCCTGTTGCTGCTCGAGCGCCTCGATCCTCGCCTGCGCGGCCTGGAGGGCCTGCTCCTGCACCACGATCGTCTGCGCCATGTAATAGGGCGCGCCGGGATGGACCGAGATCTGATCGCGAATGAAAGCCTCGGCCTGACCGTCGCGCGCGACACCTTGGCGCTCGACCTCGGTCAGTCGGGCAAACAGATCCTCGATTGCCTTCTTGTCATTGCCGTCCATGCCCAGGGCCTCCTCGATGCTTTCAGTGTTGAACCACATAGGTGCTGATTTGCGTGACGAAAAGACGACGAGAGGGATATCGTTCCATCTTCAGTCGTCAGGCGATGCCAGTCGGCTTGCCAGCCGGAACCGCCTCGCGGGCGCAGAAGCTCTTAAGAGAAGACAGCGCTGCCGACCCTTCGGCAATGCTGGAAGGGTCAGCTCCGATCAGCGTCACAACCGCCTGTGCCTGCCCCTGCCAATCGACAATTGGGGCGGCCATCGCCACGAGCCCGGGAATGAAGCGGCCGTCCACCGTGGCATAGCCCTTTCGGCGAATGTCTTCGGTCAACGTTGCGATCGCGGCTCCGTTCGGCAGTTGCCCGTCGAAGATCCGCGGGCTGGCCGTCGCCCGGGCCAGTTCGGTTTCGAGGAGGCGCTCGGTCACCTGGCTCGGCAGATAGGCGAGGCAGACATGGCCCGTCGCGGACGTCAGCAGCGGCAAGGTCGTGCCAAGACCGAGCGACGTGACGATGAATGACGCCGCCCGCTCCCAGCGAACGACGGTCGGCCCGGAATTGCCCCAGACGCACAGAAGTGAGGTCAGCCCCGTTTGCGCCGTCAACTCCGGCATGCCTTCGGCAACCGAATTGACGAAATCATGCCGGCCGAGGGCAGCCAAGCCCAGATCGATCGCGCGCGGGCCGAGGTCGTAGGTTCCCGACCGGCCGTTTTGCCGAACGAGACCAGCATGGATGAAGGACGCGAGATAGCGATGCACCTTGCTCGCCGGCATGTGACAGGCGCGGGCGAGTTCCGAAAGCCCCACCGCGCCCTTCATCTCGCCCATGGCCAGCAGGACCCGCAACGCCGCATCGAGCGACTGGATACCGCCCGTCGCCTCGGTCGCTAGGCCCTGTTCGTCGCTCTCAGCCACGGCCTCGCTCCAGCATCTGCCTGAACGGCTCGATAGGCGCCGCGCGAAGACGGCCGCCCTCCTCCGCCATGAACAGCCCGCGCACCTCATGGCCGGTGAAGGCCAGGCGAGTGCCGACATGCCCTTCATAGGTGATCTTCACGGTCCTGCTCGTCCACTCGACGATCGTCAGGGACAGCGTCAGCGTTTCGCCGAAGGTCACGGGCGAGCGGAAGGTCGCGCCGACATCGATGAGGCCCGTACCGACAGTGCCGAGATCGTGCTTAAGCCGCTTCTGCCCGCAGCCGCGACTTTCCAGAAATGCGTGAAACGCAGCGTCGAACCAGCGGAAGAAGTTCGGATAGAAAACGATCTCGGCCGGGTCGCAATGACCGAAGCTGACCGTGACGTCCGTCTTGAAGGTCTCAGTGGTCATTTCCGCTCCGTAAAATTATTTGCATATCATGCAATCCTTGGTTAGCCTCACTGTCAATAACTATGGCTCGTATCGCAGGAGAGGAGGCGGAGCGAGTTGCAGCTTTCCACAGTCGACATCATCGGTGCCGGCCCGGCCGGTCTTTACGCCGGAATCCTGCTCAAGCGAACGATGCCGGATGCCCGCATCGTCGTTCGCGAGCAGAACCCTGCCGACGCCACATTCGGCTTCGGCGTGGTCTTTTCCGATCAGGCGCTCGATTTCCTGAAAGCCGACGATCCGCAGACCCACGACCTCATCACGCCGCATATGGAGCGCTGGCGCAACATGACGTTAGTGCTGAAGGGCGAGCGCATCGTCATTGATGGTATCGGCTTCGCCGCGATCGGCAGGCTCCATCTCCTGCAATTGCTGCAGGAACGCGCGCGCGCCGAGGGTGTGGAACTTCTGTTCGGGCAGCCCGTCTCCGATATCGATACTGTTGAAGCGGACCTTGTTATCGGCGCGGATGGTTTGAATTCGCTGGTCCGCAGATCGGACGAAGATGCATTCGGCACGACGCTCGATCATTTCGACAATCGCTTTGCCTGGTTCGGAACCGATCGACCCTTCGACACCCTGACCCAGACGTTCATCGAAACCGAGCGCGGCGCGTTCAACGCGCACCACTATCGCTATACGCCCGATCGCTCGACCTTCATCGTCGAATGCGACGCGGCAACATTCGCCGCCTACGATTTCGACAGGCTGGATGAGGACGCTTCTGCGGGTATCTGCGAGAAAATCTTTGCGGATACGCTCGCCGGTGCGCGCCTCATCACTAACCGTTCGGTCTGGCGGCGCTTCCCCAAGCTGTGGTGCGAGCGCTGGGTCAGCGACAACCGCGTCATATTGGGCGATGCGGCCCACACGGCGCATTTTTCCATCGGCTCCGGCACCCGGCTCGCCATGGAAGACGCAATCGCGCTTTCCCGCGCCCTTGGCGCGAGCGATACGCTCGATGACGCGCTTGCAGCCTATCAGCAGGAGCGTTTGCCCATCGCGAAGAAGATCGTCACCGCGGCAAACACGTCGGCCGAATGGTACGACCGGTTCGCTGAGAAAATGGCTTTGGACCCGCTGGATTTCGGCTTCGACTACATCACCAGATCCGGCCGCATCGACATGGCGAGGCTGCGTATGCTCGCGCCGAATTTCATGGCCGAATACGAAGCATCGAAACTGAGGAGCACGGCATGAGTGCGACAGCCATCCGCGCGGCCACGGTCTCTCCCATTACCGATCCCGTTGGGGACACATCCGGCGGCCGGGAAATCGGCTTCATCAAGGAAGATCATCCGAACGCATCGGCGATCCTCTTCGACAATCTCGATCGCAATCCCGAGGCCGTCGCCGTTACCGGTCCGGCCGGCACGCTCACCTATGCGGAACTGTGCGCTTCGGCCTGCCGTTGGGGCAATGCCTTCATCGCCGCCGGCCTGCAGCGCGGCGATCGGATTCCGTTCTTCCTCGACGACACCCCCGTGTTCGTGGCTGCATTCTTCGGAGCCGCGCGGGCCGGCTTCGTTCCCGTGCTTCTCAACACGCTGACGACCCCCGACCTTCTCAATTTCTTTCTCGCCGATACCGACGCCCGGATCGCGCTGTGCGAATCCGATCTCGTCGACAAGTTCTCCGACGAAGCACTGGTCGGTATCGCGTTGGATTACATCGTGGTCGCCAATGGCGAAGGCGCGACACCGGACGAGCGCTTCGTCCATGCGAGCGAGTTCGTCAGCGGCCAGAGTGACACCCTTACGGTAGCCGACACCGGCCCGGACGACATGTGCTTCTGGATGTACTCGTCAGGCTCGACGGGACGCCCGAAGGGTATCGTCCACCTCCAGCACGACATGGCGTACACGGTGCAGAGCTTCGCCAGGCACTTCCTGGATGTCGCACCCGGCGACATCTGCTTTTCCGTACCGAAGCTCTTTTTCGCCTATGGCTTCGGCAACGGCATCACGTTTCCATTCGCAGCCGGCGCAACGAGCCTTCTGATGCCGGGCCGGCCTGAGCCCGACAGGATCCTGGCGACCATTGAGGATTTCCGCCCCACGATCTTCTTCGGCCTGCCGACGCTCTACACTGCTCTCTGCCGCGCCGACCAGGTTGATCACCGCGACCTCGGTTCGATCCGACTTTCCGTCTCTGCCGCCGAGACCTTGTCGGAGGACATCTTCAACGCATGGAAGAACCTGACCGGGCTCGACGTCATGGAAGGGCTCGGCTCGACCGAAGTGCTGCACATCTACTTGTCGAACCTGCCCGACGAAAAGCGCATCGGGTCGGCTGGAAAGCGCGTGCCGGGCTACGAAATCCTGCTCAAGGACAAGGACGACCGCGAAGTTGCGCCAGGTGAGGAAGGGGTGATGTGGGTCCGCGGCCAATCGACGGCCCCATGCTACTGGAACCGGCCCGACAAGACCGCCGAGACCATGCGCGGCGACTGGCTCTACACCGGTGACCGCTTCATCGAAAAGGACGGCTTCTATTTCTTCCAGGGTCGGGCCGACGATCTGATCAAGGTGTCCGGCCAATGGGTCTGGCCGCTCGAAGTGGAGCGTTGTCTCGCCGAACATCCCCATATCCATGAATGCGCCGTGCTCGCGCACCAAATGGACGACCGGCGCATGACCTTGAAGGCGTTCGTCCGGCTGCGCGATGGGTTCACGCCCGATGCCGCAACGACGAAGCTTCTGCAGGACCATGTGAAGCAGCGGCTGCTGCCCTATAAATATCCACGCATCGTGACCTATCTGCCGGAACTGCCGAAGACCGGAACCGGTAAGCTAGACCGTCAGGCGCTCGCGAAACTCTAGGTTCCTGGTTTGTCGCGTTTCCGAACGGTGAACCGGTTCCACTTCCCCTGGAAACGCTTTTGAGGAGAAACCCCATGCACCCCAAGCCGCAGGATACGCCCGAGCGCCGCGCCTTCTACGAGAAGATCGACAAGCAGAACATGACGCCGCTCTGGACCGTACTGGGCGCGCTCGTCACGCCCGAGCCAGTCTCGAAGTGCCAGGCCGTGGGCTGGAAATTCTCGGAAATCCGCACGGCCATGATGGAAGCCGGCGGACTGATCACCGCCAAGGAGGCCGAGCGGCGCGTTCTGATCCTCGAAAACCCCGGTTTGCGCGGCGAATCCAAGGTCACGACCTCGCTCTATGCCGGCGTGCAGCTGGTGCTGCCGGGTGAAGTGGCGCCGGCGCATCGCCACACGCAATCGGCCCTCCGCTTCGTGCTAGAAGGCTCCGGCGCCCACACCGCGGTCAACGGCGAGAAGACCGTGATGCATTACGGTGATTTCGTCATCACGCCGCAGATGGCCTGGCACGACCACGGCAACGAGACCGACGAGCCTATGTTCTGGCTGGACGGCCTCGATATCCCGCTCGTATCCTTCCTCGACGCATCCTTCGCCGAAGGTCTTGGCGAGGATACGCAGAAGATCACCCGTCAGACGGGTCAATCCTACAACGAGTTCGGCAACAACCTGATGCCGGTCGACGCGCCTCGCGGCGGCCACGTCTCGCCGATCTTCAACTACCCTTACGAAAAGAGCCGCGCGACGCTCGAAGCCATGAAGAAGGGCGGCGATCCGCACCCCTGCCACGGCTACAAGCTGCGCTATACGAACCCGCTCGACGGCGGCTTCGCCATGCCGACGATCGCGACCTCCATCCAACTTCTGGCGCCGGAGCCGACCACGCCCTATCGCTCGACCGATGCCACGATCTTCGTCTGCGTCGAAGGCCGCGGCAAAAGTCGGATCGGCGACGCGGTCATCGAATGGGGACCGCAGGACATCTTCGTCGCTCCGTCCTGGAAGACGATCGTCCATGAACCCGCGGAGGAAACGGTTCTGTTTTCCTATTCCGACCGCGCGGTGCAGGAAAAGCTTGGCCTTTGGCGCGAAGCCCGCGGCAACGCCTGACGCGGGAAACTCGAACCTGATAAGAGGACGAAGGCTTCAAAGGCCTCGCATTTGCGATCAGGGAGAGGCGGGATGATCGATCTTTATTACGCACCGACCCCCAATGGGTGGAAAGTGACGATCATGCTGGAGGAATGCGGCCTGCCCTATCAGGCCCGCTTTCTCGACATTTTCCACGGCGCACAGCTGACGCCCGGATTTCTGGCCATCAGCCCCAACGCCAAGATGCCCGCGATCGTCGATCATGGCGGAAATGGCGGAGCCATCCCGGTCTTCGAATCCGGCGCCATCCTCTGGTACCTCGCCGAAAAGACCGGTCGCTTCATGTCGAATGATCCGATCGCCCGGAAAGAGACGATGGAATGGCTCTTCTGGCAAACCGGCAATCAGGGCCCGATGGCCGGCCAGCTGGCCCATTTCCGCATGTTCGGGCCGACCGGCGGACAGGATTACGCCCTGAAACGCTATCGCGGCGAATATGAGCGGTCGCTCGCAGTCCTCGAACGACGCCTGCGGCAGGACGAATTTATCGTCGGCAGCTATTCGATCGCCGACATGCTGGCTTTTCCCTGGGCGTTCATCGCCAAGAACCTCGATGTCTCGCTCGAGCCATTCCCCGAAGTGAAGCGCTGGCGCGAAACCATCAAGGCCCGCCCGGCCGTTCAACGGGCCATAGCGCTGATGAAGGACCGCCAGAACAAGGGCGAGCACAACTCGGGCAACAACACCACGCTCTATAACCAGAGCGCGCGGCACCTGCTGGATATCGGGTAGACGCCGTTGTTAGGCAGGTCTGAACGGGTTTAGAATTTCGGTGCCGAGCCCGACGACATCCTTATCATTGCGGGTTACGAGCGTTAGTCGATGGACTTGTGCCGTGGCTGCAAGCATCGCGTCGATGACCGGCACCGAGCGAATGGCGTTCATTCGGCCCCATATATCCATGATCGGGCCATCTATGGAAAGAATGCGCCCATCGAACGCGATGACTAGCTCGGTAAGCCAATGGTCGAGGCG
Organism: Rhizobium sp. EC-SD404; assembly: GCF_902498825.1. Taxonomy (NCBI): domain Bacteria; kingdom Pseudomonadati; phylum Pseudomonadota; class Alphaproteobacteria; order Hyphomicrobiales; family Rhizobiaceae; genus Rhizobium; species Rhizobium sp. EC-SD404. The sequence continues at coordinate 1,210,074 of NZ_LR701459.1, read as the reverse complement.
TTCCGCCTGTTCTGCATCTTTCGGGCGAGCAAGTTCGATACCCATGCGGATTTCTCCGAGCACCACCACGCTCAGATAGAGTTCGTCATCTTCACCGCAGCAAACCAGGAAGCTACGTTGCGATCCATTCGATCGCGTTTGCGGAGCTCCGAGATGATGTTGGTGTCGACCAGGTACATCTAGAGATCGATCGCCCGACCCCGATCCCCGCTGCGTGACAGATCGATGTCGTCAAGCGGAGCGGCAGCCAGCAAAGCCTTGCGGCTTTGCAGTGAAGGAACACCGAAGCGCTCGCGCCAGAAATGTCGTGCTTCATCACGCCTGGATGGATCATTGAGAACCTGAGCAACAGAGCGCAGCAGAGCCGCGTCCTCGGCCGGCACCTGAACCTCAACACGAACGACGCCCTTTGCGCGTTGACGGCGACGATGCCTAGCGAGAGATTGTGCTGACCCTGCCATTACGAGCTCCGAACATTTCCGGAAATCTTACCGGAACTCTAGTCTGACTGTAATCGGCCTCAACCACGCTTCACATCGGCAAATCGACTGCCGGTGTCTGCCAGTTCCCGGATCAGGGGGCTCGGCTTCCACATGACGGGATCCTGTTTCTCGAGCTCTTCGATCCGCGCGAGGATGGCGGCTGCGCCCAGCGTGTCGGCGTAGTGCAGAGGGCCGCCGCGCCAGCGCGGGAAGCCGTAGCCGTGGATCATCACCAGGTCGATGTCGGCAGCCTTTTCCGCGATGCCTTCATGCAGGATGTCGGCTGCTTCGTTGATCATGGCGAGCGTCAGCCGTTCCCGGATTTCTGCATCCGACACGTCGCGGCGCGCGACCTTGCCGAAATGGGCTTCTTCCGTGATCAGGTCTTCCAAGAGGGGATCGACGACGGAGCCGCCACCGCCGGGATAGCGGTACCAGCCGACGCCGACCTTCTTGCCGAGCCGGCCTTCCTCGACCATGCGATCGGCGATCGGGATATAGCGCCGCTTCGGGTCACGCGTCGGTGCCCGGCGCTTGCGCTGGGCGTAGGAAATGTCGAGGCCCGAAAGATCCTGCACCTCGTAGGGCCCCATCGCCATGCCGAACTCGACCATGGCCTCGTCGATGAGCCACGGCAGCGAACCGTCCATCATCAGGATGTCCGCTTCCTCGCGATAGCGGAACAGAATGCGGTTGCCGATGAAGCCATCGCACACGCCGGCGAGGACGGGAATCTTGCGCAGTTTGGCACCGACGGCAAAGCCCGTTGCCAGCGCCTCCTGTGACGTCCGGTCGGCGCGAACGATCTCCAGAAGCTTCATGATATGGGCCGGCGAGAAGAAATGCAGGCCGAGCACGCGCTCCGGCCGCGATGTCGACGCCGCAATTTCGTTGACGTCGAGATAGGAGGTGTTGGTGGCCAGGATCGCGTGGGCCGGCATGACGCGGTCGAGAGTGCCGAAGATGTCGCGCTTCACCTCGATGCTCTCGAAAGCGGCTTCGATCACCAGTTCCGCCTCGGGCAGATCGTCGTAGCCTACGAGAAGCCGGATGCGCTCCTGCCGCTCGGCGGCATCGGCCTCGCTCATCAGACCACGCTTCACCGCATCCTTGAACAGCCGGCCGACATTATGGCTGGCCCTCTCCTTGGCATCCGCGTCGGTTTCCACCAGCGCCACGCCATATCCGGCACTGTCGAGCGCATAGGCGATGCTCGCGCCCATCGTCCCGCCACCGATGACGACGACCGTCTTCACATCGACCGGCGGCGCTTCGACCGATGCAGGCTTCTTCGCCCCTCGCTCGGCGAAAAACACATGCCGCAGCGCCTTCGCCTGCGCGCCTTGCCGCAGCGTCAGGAAGGTCTGCCGCTCCTCCAGCATCGCTTGCGCAAACGGCATGGAGCTGGAAAGCGCGACAAGTTCGATCGCGCGCTGCGGCGCGTCCTGTCCGCGCATGCGCTTGGCTGCCCTTTCCTTGGCCGCATCCACCGCTGCCTGATCGTCCGCCACCTGCGGTCGCTGCGACAGAGGCACGATCGCCGACAGGTTCTCCGCTTCGGCAATCTGCCGCGCCCGAGCAAGCGGATCATCAGTGATCTCATCGATCATCCCCAGCTCGAGCGCTTCCCGGGCCTTCAGCGTGCGACCGTTCGCAATACTGTCGAGTGCGGAGGCGAGACCGACCAGACGCGGCAAGCGCTGCGTTCCGCCGGCACCCGGAACGACGCCAAGCGTCACTTCCGGCAGCCCGATCGTGGTCTTCGGGCCGGCTATCCGCTTGTGGCAGGCAAGGGCCAGTTCGCAGCCACCACCGAGCGCCGCACCCGTCAATGCGGCGATCCAGGGCTGAGGGGCATTCTCGATTGCATCCAGGATATCGGGAAGATGCGGCGCGACCGGATCTGCATCGAATTCGCGCGCATCGGCGCCGGCGGCGAAGATCGTATCCGACCCGGTCAGCACCACCGCCTTGAGATCGGAAGCCTCGGCCAGTTCCTCCAGCGCCAGCATCAGGCCCTGGCGCACGGAAAGCCCGATCGCATTTACCGGCGGGTTGTCGAGCCGGACGATAGCGATGGATCCTTCGCGCGCGACGGTGACGGCCATGATGTTCCTCCAAGCCTTGTTGGGAGATGCGTTATAGTGCATCGTGACAGCATTCAACCTGCCACCTGCGTGGATTCCCGACGAATGTCAAAAGAGAATGACGATCCGGCCGCCCGCCTGATCGATGAGACCATCCAAGCTGGCGTGATGACCATCACCTTGAACCGGCCGGAGCGAATGAATGCGCTGACCGAAGCGATGCTCCTCCAATTCCGCGAAGCCCTCGATCGTGCCGCCGCCGATCGGGCCATCCGCGCGGTGCTCATTCGGGCCGCCGGCCGTGCCTTCTGCACGGGCCAAGACCTTTCGGCGCGCGACCCGCGGAAATTCACCGAGCCGTTCGATCTCGAAGCGATCCAGAAACAGCTCTTCCATCCGATCGTGACGCTGATCCGCACGATGGATAAGCCCGTCGTGATCGCTGTTCATGGCGCTGCTGCAGGTGCCGGCGCATCGATCGCCATCGCCGGCGACATCGTGCTCGCTGCCGATGATGCCAAGTTCATTTGGTCGTTCGCTAAAGTCGGTCTATCGGTCGACGCGGGGGCCGGACAAACCCTCGTCCAAGCGCTCGGCGCGGCAACGGCGCGCGCACTGCTGCTAACGGCAGGCAGCCTGTCGGGCAGTGAAGCCGCCGCCGCCGGCCTGATCTGGAAAAGCATGCCGGAAGACGAACTCCAAGCCGAGGCAAGCGCCCTTGCCCGCCGCCTCGCGGAAGGACCGACGCTCGGCTACGGGCTGATCAAGAAAGCCGTCGCTGCAGCCGAGACCATGCCGTTCGATGAGTACCTCGCCGAAGAGGCACGCTTGCAGGGCGTCGCGGGTCGCTCGGAAGATTACCGCGAAGGCGTGCTGTCATTCCTGGAGAAGCGTCCTGCCGCGTTCAGGGGACGCTGACTGTCAGTTGCGCAGGAAGCCGCGCTTCTCGATCAGGTCGAGCACGGCATCCAACGTTTCGGGGAGACCGCGTCCGCTGGTGTCGATCTGCGCTTCGGCACGCGCATAAAGCGCTTCCCGGCTCATCAGGATATTGCGCAATTCATCCATTGCCGCCGGGTTGCCAGCCATGGGGCGCTCGTCGCCCTGTGCGCGCACGCGGCCCATGTGCTCTTCCGGCCGCGCCTTAAGCCAGATCGTGTGATAGTGCCGCAGCAGGTAGTTGAACGTCTCGGGCTCCGAGACGATGCCGCCGGCAACCGCCAGCACGATCGAATCGTATGTCGCTGCAATCCGCTCGACCGACTGCTTCTCGAGCCGCCGGTAGCCTTCCTGACCATAAAGCGCGATGACCTCGTTGACCGGCATGCCGCTCGCCTGCTCGATCTCTTCGTTGAGTTCGAGGAACGGCAGTTTGAGCCGGTCTGCGGCGAGACGCCCGATGGTGGACTTGCCCGCACCGCGCAGACCGATAAAGGCCAGCCGCCGCGAGCGCCGCAGATGCGGATTGTCGGGATCGAGGATTTCCAGCACGCGCATACGCTGTTCGCCGGTTGCCTGGCGATAGAGCGACATCATGGCGACCGCGTCGGAAGTGTACGGATCTTCCTCGCCCACCAGCCATTCGATCTTGTGGTCGAGCGCCTCCGCCACGCGCCGCAACAGGAGGATCGAGATGTTGCCCGTTCCACTCTCCAACTGCGCAAGGTAGCGCTGGGAAACACCGGAAATTTCCGACAACGTCTTGCGGGAAATGCTGCGGCGGTTGCGCGCAGCGCGCACCCGATCGCCCACCATTTCGAGGAAACGTTCGGTGTCATTCGCCTGGCGCTCTTGACCCAGCGTCACTCTGCCGCCAAATGTGACGATCTCATCCATAGCCGAACCATAATGCAGCGGGCCGACGCAGCCAACGCCTATATGCATTATATTTCATATTGCTTGTTGACCAGTATTTTAATTCACCGGTCCACAGCGAGCGCCCATTCAGTCGCCCGCCAGCACAAGCCTTTCGAGCCTGGCGCGAATGTCAGCGGAAGGATATCCCGGCCGAAAATCGTCGGCAGACACGGCGACACAGACAAAATTGCCTTCGAAGCAAACCGTGTCGTTCTGGCGGCCAACGACCGTGAACGTCAGCGACGTCGTTCCCAGCTTGGTAAGCGTCACCGTGCAGAGCAACGGGTGCCTCGGCGTGATCGGCGAACGGAAATCCATGTCGAGATGGACGAAGGGTGTTCCCATTCGGTGATCAACATTGAGCGCGAACCAGTCGATCCCCACCCGCTCGGCCCACCATGCATCGATGGCTGACAATGCGAATTTCGGAATCTGGCCGGTATAGGCGATGCGCGCGGGATCGCAGTCCGCCCACTGCACAATGATGGCGTGAACGAACGGATCCGATTGCATGTCAGCTGCTGCCATCAATAGGTCTCGACGTGATAGCGGCCGCCTTCGCGCATCTGATCGCGCAGGCTCACCCAGTCGTTCCCGATATCCTTGGCGATCTGCTCGAAAGCAGCCTCGACACCGTGCTCCATGGCTTTCAGCCCGCAGACATAGATATGCGTGTGCGGCGCTGAGAGCAGATCGGCGAGATCGGCGCGCTGTTTCAGCATACGATCCTGCACATATTCCTTTTCGACCGCTTCGGCACGCGAGAAGACGAGGTGCTTTTCCAGTATCGTATCGGGCACCTTCTTGAGCGGCCCAAAGTAAGGCAGCGCATCGGATGTGCGTGCGCCGAAGAAGAGTCGCATGCGCTCGCCGCCATCTGCCGTGAGCCGCTGCCGGCGCATGGTGAACGCCCGAAACGGTGCCGAGCCTGTCCCCGTGCAGATCATGACGATCTGCGCCTGTGGATCGTTCGGCATCAGGAACGTCGCACCGAACGGCCCGGTCAACCGAACCTCGTCGCCCTTCTGCAGGTCGCAGACATAGTTGGAGCAAACCCCCTGCTCCTCGCGCTTGACCGTCAGCGAGATGTTGTTGGTGTTCGGCCGTTCGCCATCGCGCGGGCTCGAGATCGAGTAAAGCCGCGGCAAGTAAGCAATGCCGTTGGCGTCCGTGCCGGGCGGCTGGATGCCGACGCTCTGGCCTTCGAGAACCGGGAAGTGCTGATTGCCGAGATCGATGATTATGTGGCGCACGTCGCTGTCGGCGCTTTCGCTCGTCAGCCGGTAATTGCCCTGCACGATGCCGACCGCAGGCTTCTTGAGATTGTAGAGATTGATCGAAGGCTTCGAGGCGGTCGCGGGCGCACGAGCCTTGCCGCCGGCACCCGCGTGAGCTTCGGCGAGCAACCGTTCGACGGAATCCTCGAGCGCCTCGACGTCACCGCCTTCAGCCGGCCCCGTCCCATCGGGCTTGGTGATCTCTTCCTGCTCGGGAAGCTCCATCCAACCCATCTGCTCTTCGAGCGAATAGGGCTCCATGACGACCCGCCACGCATCGATGGAGCCGGTCGGGCAAGGCGAAATACAGGCCATGCAGAAATCGCACTTCGCCGCATCGACGACGACATTGTCCTCGTTGTGCGTGATCGCGTCGATTGGACAGGCTTCTTCGCAGGTATAGCAGCGGATGCAGATTTCCGGGTCGATCAGGTGCTGTTTCAGCGGCGCAGTCATGATGCTGATGCCTCCCACAATTCCGACAGTCGAGAGCGGGCGGTTGCTGCCGCCCGCTTGATCGAGACTGGGATGGAAAGTCGGTGCGGAGAGCCAGATGGCGGTCTGTTCGAGAACCGGAGCGCAGCGGACGTATGGTCCGTGAGCACCGGCAGCGCAGAACAGGCCGCCAGATGGCCGCTGCAGCGACTTTCGGCCCAGTCTCAAGCCATGTGCAATTTCACATATTCGAAATCACCCGGCTTGTTGTCGATGCCGACACGTGGCGGCGCGATCCAGCCGGCGAACTTGCCTGGCTCCCAGACGGGCTTCATGAGCGACTGGATGAAGTCGCCATCCGCCGTGGTCGGCAGCCAGTCGTCCTTCTTGGCGTCCCACTCTTCCTTGGAGATGATGGTGCCGTCCGGATCGACATTGACGTCGGCGAAGACGCCGATGTGACGGTAGAAGCCCTGGTGCGGCATCTTCATCTCGAACTGGATGCCGGTCTTTTCGATCGTCGCATTCCAGCGCTTAACGCCACCGGATGCATCGCGGACGTAGTCATCGCGCAACCGCATGTTGATGGCCGACAGCGCCGCGACTTCCTCCCAAACGATCTTGCCGTCCTTCAGCTGGATCACGGGATAGGTGTCGTTGTGAAGCTTGTGATCGTCGTCGATCTTGGCTTCCTGATAGCGGCCCTTGATGCCCGCATTGAACGCATTCGCCGCATTGGTCGAAACTTCGGAGCCGAAGAGATCGAGCGACAGCGAATAGTGCAGGTTCAGCTTCTTCTGGATGGTCGGCAGGTCGATCACGCCGAGCGCGCGAACTTTCTCAGTGTCGTAGGGATCGTCGATGCCGGCTTCCTTCATCGCCTCGCAGGTGCGCTGAATGACGCGGCCGACGCCCGTCTCGCCGACGAACATGTGGTGCGCTTCTTCCGTCAGCATGAAGCGGCAGGTGCGCGACAGCGGATCGAAGCCCGATTGGGCCAGCGATTCCAGCTGCATCTTGCCATCGCGGTCGGTGAAATAGGTGAACATGAAGAAGGACAGCCAGTCCGGCGTCGCCTCGTTGAAGGCGCCGAGCATGCGCGGGGCTTCTTCCGATCCCGAGGTGCGGCGCAGCAGGTCGTCTGCCTCTTCGCGGCCATCGGCACCGAAGTATTTCTGCAGCAGATAGACCATCGCCCAGAGGTGGCGGCCTTCCTCGACGTTCACCTGGAAGAGATTGCGCATGTCGTAGAGAGACGGCGCGGTCTTGCCGAGATGGCGCTGCTGTTCGACCGACGCCGGCTCGGTATCGCCCTGAATGACGATCAGCCGCTTCAGCATGTTGCGGTATTCTCCGGGCACTTCCTGCCAGGCCGGCTGGCCTGCGTGCTCGCCGCACGGGATCGTACGACCCTCGACCTGCGGAGCCAAGAGAATGCCCCAGCGATATTCGGGCATCTTCACATAATCGAATTTCGCCCAGCCCTTCGGATCGACCGAAACGGCGGTGCGCAGATAGACGAGGCTTTCCTGAAAGCCGTCCGGTCCAAGGTCGTTCCACCAGCTGATATAGCCGGGGTGCCACTTTTCCAGCGCCTTCAGGACGCGCTTGTCGGAGGACAGACCCACATTGTTCGGGATCTGGGTATCGTAGGCGACATTGATGAGATCAAGCATTCGTCTTCTCCTCGATGATGTCCGACGCCGTCACACGCGGCGCATGTCGTAATCGCCGCGGATCCCCGTCCCGTAGCGTTGCAGTGCCCCATTCTCCCCGACGGCGTTCGGCCGCTGGAAAATCCAGTTCTGCCAGGCGGTCAACCGACCGAAAATCCGCGTTTCCATCGTCTCCGGCCCGGGAAAGCGCAGATTGGCTTCCATCCCGGTCATGGCATCCGGCGAGAACGAGGCGCGCTCTTCGAGGAAAATGCGGACTTCGTCTTCCCAGTCGATGTCGTCGAAGCAGTAGGTGACGAGGCCGAGCTCGTTGGCATCAAAGGCTTCGAGCGCTTCACCGATCCGCGCCTTGGCTTCATCGACTTTCGCCGGTTCACCGAGGAACCGCGTCTGAAGACGCGTCAGATCGTTCGCCATCGGGAACGGCCCGAAATTCGTGTCGGACAGCGTGATCGACGCGACATGACGGTTGTCACCCTCGAAATCGCCTTCGGCCATGTAGGAACGGTCGACGGCAAAAAGCAGTTCGGCCAGGACGCCGGCAAAGCACGAGCCCGGCTCCACGAGAGCCACGAGCGAGCGCGAGGTCACGTCCACACGCTTCAGCACGCGCTTCCAGTAGAGAAGAATTTCGTTGGCCAGCCAGTGGTCGGCGTTGTCCGTCAGCACCTTTTCGTGCGCCAGCACGGCAGCCGGATCGCCCTGGCTGCGGATGACCCAGGTGCCGAGTTCGAGTTCGTTCAGCCTCAGATGCAGGATCGCATCGTCGAGCTCGCGCGCTGCCCGCAGGATCCATGCATCGGCGCCTTGTGCGAGCAGGTCCGCGGAATCCTTCGGCGCTTCTCCATCGGGGCCATTGATGGTGATGGTGACGATGCCCTTCGAGCGATCGAGGTCCACCTCGACGGTCGAATAGATCACGCCGCCATCGTCGTTGAATGTGCGGTTGAGCGGCGTCAGCGCGACGCCCTTTTCGGCCGCTGCACGCTTCGATCGGCCGGCGAATTCGCTGGCGCGCTCGGAGATCGTCTCTTCGAACTTGGACTTGGCGACGATCTCGTCGACGAGGTTCCAGTCGACGGCGCGCTTGCCCTTAACGCCTTCCTCGATCGAGCAGAATACATCGGCCAGATCGCGGCGCACCTTGCGCTTGTCGGTGACACGCGTCAGTCCGCCCGTACCGGGAAGCACGGCCAGCAAAGGCACTTCCGGCAGCGCCACGTTCGACGCCCCGTCATCGACGAGCATGATGTGGTCGCAGGCAAGCGCGAGTTCATAGCCGCCACCCGCACAGGCACCCTTCACGGCGCAGATGTAGTACTGGCCCGACTCGCGGCCGGCCGCCTCGAACGTGTTGCGCGTTTCGTTGGTGAACTTGCAGAAATTGACCTTGTGGGCGTGGGTTGCGCTGCCGAGCATGCGGATGTTCGCACCGGCGCAGAACACGCGATCCTTGCCTGACTGCAGCACGATGGCCTTTACCTCGGGGTGCTCGAACCGCATCCGCTGCACGATGTCGGCAAGCTCGATGTCGACGCCGAGATCGTAGGAATTGAGCTTGAGATCGTAGCCTTCGAAAAGGCCACCCTTTTCGTCCACGTCCATGAAGAGCTTGGCGACATCGCCCTCATAGGCCACGCGCCAGTGACGATAGCTCTCCGGGTCGACCTGAAAATCGATGCGCTTGGACACGACTGTCCTCCCTTGTCGTTCGCTGATGACGTTTAATGCAATTTAGTGCATTCTGTCCACCCACCTTGGGCGTAAACCTGCAATATTATGAAATCGTGAAGTCAATTCATGCATTATAATGCATTTCAGGTGTTCGCCCCGGCATATCGCTGGCGAGACGGGTGTCTCTCAGAAGCGTCGGGAGATCGACGCCCATGACCTCCTCTTCCCCGCCCGCAAAACTAGCCTGCTCAATCAGCCCGGCCGCGATCCCCAACAGCCGGCCACCTGCACGCTCGCGCTTCATCGCGAATTTCAGCCGGGCATTGGCGAGCTGGATGAGCCCTTGCAGCAGGTAGCGTTCTGCGGTGTGGGGCACGGCATGCATCCAGACCGGCTCCCAGACTTCATGCGCTTCCCACCCAAAACCCTCCCCGTAGAGCCTGAAGCCTGCGAGATAGGCGACATTCTCGCGCCAGAGCAGCGGATCGGTCGGGTTCGGCGCCAGCGCCGCAATCCGATGCACGTCGTCGTCACCATCCGGCCGCTTCGTCAGGCCCGGGAGATAGGGCTCCCGTGGCAGCGGCCATTCATGCGCCGCCCGATGGGCCGCCTGCCCTCGCGCGGTTTCAAAGACTGGCTTCAACCGCATCGCTTTGAAGCGCTTCGAAAAGACCAGGCGAGCCCTGAATGGCGGAACGCTGCATGTGGAAGCGAAGCCCGCGAAGGCCGCCCAACTCCTCGCCGCCTCCGGCACGACCCGGGCCGCCATGCACGCACTGCGGCATAACGATCGAGTGGCCCGTGTGGTTCTTACCGACCATCTCGTCGACGACCAGAAGCCGGCCGTGCCACGGAGCGAGCCCGGCAACCATGCGCGACTGGACCGCAACGTCATCGGAAAAGAGACTGACGGCGAGCGAACCGCCACCCTTTGCCGCGAGCCGCACCGCGTCGTCTGCATGCTCATAGGCCATGACCGTTGCACACGGCCCGAACACTTCCGTCTCATGCACGATCCGCGCACCACCGGGATCGTCGCATCGCAGCAGCGTCGGCTGCAGGAAGGCGCCCTTTTGCGCGTCCGCGGCCTCCACCTTCCCGATGTCACCGCCACGAATGACGCGCGCCTCGGATGTCAGCGCCTCGATACCGCGAAGCGCCGCATCGCGCTGCTTGAGATCGACAAGCGGGCCCATCCGGACAGTCTCGAGTGCCGGATCACCGACCACGATCTGGTCGAGCTTGGCCGCGACGGCCTCCTCGAATGCCGCCCGATGCTGCGCCGGAACGAGAATGCGCCGGATATTGGTGCAAAGCTGCCCCGCTTTCACGGTCAGCGCTTTCACCGCTTCCCGAACCGCGAGATCGAACACGGCCGTTCCCGGCGCTGCGTCTGGCCCGAGGATCGTCGCGTTGACGCTATCGGCCTCGATCGTGACCCGCGCACCGCTTTCCAACAGGCTTTTGCCCGAACGCAGCTTCAGCCCCGTATCGGCAGAGCCGGTAAATGCGAGGCTGTCCATCGGGCCGAGATGGTCTGCAAGCCCGGTCCCGCTGCCGCAGACGAGCGAAAGCGCGCCGGCGGGCAAAATGTCGGCGGCGATCACGTCGCGCACCATTTCGTGCGAAAGCCACGCCGTCGCCGAGGCAGGCTTGGCGACGCTGGCGACGCCAGAGAGCAACGCAGTCGATACCTTCTCCCACAGGCCCCAGGATGGGAAGTTGAACGCGTTGATCTGCAGCGCGATGCCCGGCCGCGTCGTCCAGAAATGCCGCGCGAAGAAACCCGGCTCCTTGGCCAGCTGATCCTGGCCCGGTTCCAGCAGGCAATGCGCGTCACCCAGCGTCTTGCCGTAGCGCGCATAGACCTTGAGCGTCGCGATGCCGCCATCGATATCGATCGCCGCATCACCCGCAGTGTTGCCCGAGTTCAGCCGCGCGATCTCGCCATATTTGTCGCGATTTGCCGCAAGCACGTCGGCGATGCCCCGCAGGAGATTGCCGCGCTCCGCAAAGCCCATGGATGACAATGCGGGCGTGCCCTTTTCGCGCGCAAAACTCAGCGCCTCGGCAACGTCGAAGCCACCATCGACCACCTCACCGAGCGCATCGCCGGTGGTCGGATTGATGAACGCCCGTGCGTGACCGTCACCGGCGCGCCATTGGCCGCCGACATAGCTTTCCAGTTTCATGCGATTTCCACTTGGCTGTGCTCGATCCGGTCGAGCCGTGCGACGAACTCGGAGATGACGTCGAGCGTCTTGTCCGCCCGATCGACGAAGGGCGCATGCCGGCATTCGGCTAGGATCTCGACGTCGACCGGGGAATAGATGCGGTTCTCGATCTCTTCGATTTGCGCGAGCGTTCCGTACTGATCGTCCCGACCCTGGATCGCGAGCACAGGGATGCGCAGATAGTCGATCACCTCGGCGATGTTCCAGGCATTGAATCGGGGATCGAGCCAAGCGTCGTTCCACCCTTTGAACGCCACATCCACATGGGTGTGGTGCCGCGCGAGCTTTTCACGAAGATCACCGGTCTCGTAGGTGACTTTGGCCGCGGCGATGGCATCGAGACCTTCCGGTTCGGTGAAGAAATGCGGAGCGATCAGGATGAGACCGCGAACCCGGTGGTCCTGAACGCTGCCGCCATAGATCGCGGCGATCGAGGCGCCATCGCTGTGGCCGAGAAGCACGCCTTCCTGAAAGCCGATGGCGTCGAGAACGCCCGGCAACACGTCGACCGCTTCGCACGTCATATAGTCGAGCGGACGCGGCAGCTCCGCAGAATCGGACTTGCCGTAGCCGGCGCGCGAATAGACGAAGACGCCGCAGCCTGTCCGTTCTGCAAGCCGCTCCGGAAAATCGCGCCAGAGGCTGACCGAGCCGAGCCCCTCATGCAACATGACGATCGTCGGTCTGACGCCTGGCGCCGGTCCGAAGCACCGCGCCTCCAGCGTCTTGCCGCCTGCCTCGATCTGGAGGTCTCTGCCCGTCTCCCAGCGCATGGTCATGCCACCTCCTGCTGGCGCAGCTTGAACCGCTGGATCTTGCCCGTCGCCGTCTTGGGAAGTTCGTCGACGATCTCGATCCAGCGCGGATATTTCCATTTCCCGACCTTCTCCTTCACATGCTCCTTCAGCACTTCATGGAGATCGGCGGGTGCAGGCTTGTCTTTCACGACGACGAAAGCCTTCGGCTTGTCGAGACCGGTCTCGTCCTTCTGCGCAATGACCGCGGCTTCGAGCACGGCGGGGTGCGTGATCAGCGCCTGCTCGATCTCGAACGGCGCCACCCAGATGCCGGAAACCTTGAACATGTCGTCGGTACGGCCGCAGTAAACGAGGCGCCCGTCGGCCCGCCGTTCGTATTTGTCGCCTGTCCGCGTCCAATGGCCCTCGAACGTGCTGCGTGATTTTTCCCGCTGGTTCCAGTAGCCGTCGGCAGCCGATGGCCCCTTCACGAGCAGTTCGCCGACACCACCGACCGGCACGTCCGCTCCGGCCTCGTCGACGAGGCGGAGCTCGTAGCCCGGCACAGCAAAGCCGGACGTGCCGTAGGCGACGGCGCCGGGCGCATTGGAGAGAAAGATGTGCAGCATCTCGGTCGACCCGACACCGTCGAGAATGTCGACGCCGGTGATCGCATGCCAGCGCTTTCCGACTTCCTCGGGCAGCGCCTCGCCCGCGGAAACGCACTGGCGCAGGCGCTTGAAACCTGCAGGACGTGCATCCCGCATCGCCTGCACCATCGAGGCGTAGAGCGTCGGAACACCATAAAAGATCGTCGGCTGCACGCGCTCGGTAACAGCGAAGAGATCCGCAGGCACCGGGCGACCCGGATAAAGGACGGCGGTCGCCCCTGCTCCCATTGGAAAGGTCATGCCGTTGCCGAGGCCATAGGCGAAGAACAGCTTCGCCGCCGAGAAGACGACATCGTCGGGCTGGATCCCGAGCACCTGGACGCCGTAGGTCTCATACGTCGCGCGAAGGCTGGAATGGACGTGTCGAACCCCTTTCGGCGCACCGGTCGAGCCGGAAGAATAGAGCCAGAAGGCGGTTTCGTCGCTGCATGCATCCAGCGTTGCCGGCGACGATGCGCTGGCATCGAGTTCTGCCGCAAAATCGAGGTAGCCTTCGCTGCCGTCCCCACCGATCACGAAGACGGCCCTGAGAAACGGCATGTCCTTCAGCACGGGCTCGACCACAGGCAGCAGCGCCTTGGAGACAAAAAGCGCCTTGGCGCGGCTGTCACGCAGGATGAACGCGTAAAGATCGGCAGAGAGCAGCGTGTTCAAAGGCGCCGGCACGATTCCCGTCTTCAAACTACCCCAGAAGATTACTGGAAACTCTATCGTATCGAGCACGATCATGGCGGCGCGGTCTTCCCGCGCGAGCCCATGACGTTCGAAAAGCGCCGCCATGCGCCCCGCCTGCTCGGCGAGCTGGCGATAGGTCATGGACCTGCCCGGATCGACGCCTTCAACGAATGCGTTCTTGTCGGCTGCTTGCGTTTCCACGTGGCGATCCACGAAGAATTCCGCAGCGTTCGCGTTCTCCCTACGCAACGCCAGTCCTCCCATTTTTCCAGACATATCGGCACCGCTTAAGCGGCTGAAACGACGATCTCCCCCGCCGCCTCCGATGCCCGCACTATGACCCAGCAAAAGCTATGTTGCAAGATAATGCCTATTACTTTGACGCCTGCTCGGCGAAATGGCACTTGTTCATTCCGGAATTATTGTTTGAATTCATGCGGATGAGTTGGTCACACGGAAATTCCAATGCTTATGCATTATATTGCTTGAATGCCGCCCGCTGCTTGATTAGAGTTTGGGTCGAGGAGACGACCGCTTGCTTTCCGGTTCGCGAACGGGAAAGTTCGGTCGAGGAAAAAACGGGAGGAGAACACGATGAATTTGACAGTGAAATCTGCATTGGCCGGCGCATTCGCGCTCAGCGCGACGACGGCGATGGCGCAGGAAGACGTCATCGATGTCGGCATGATATTGCCCTATGTCGGCGTCTACGCCTCGCTCGGCGAAGAGATCGACCTCGGCTTCGTGCTGGCGCTCGAAGAAGCCGGCATGACGGACCGTTTCAACATCATCCGCGAGGACACCGAAGCCTCGCCGCAGGTCGGCGTCGCGGCCACACGCAAGCTCGTCCTGCAGGACGAAGTCGACGTCTTGACGGGCCTCGTCTCGTCCGGCGTCCTCGCCGCCATCCGCGATTTCGTCGACCAGTCACAGACGCCGCTGATCGTTTCCAACGCCGGCAACGACGAAGCGACCGGCGCCGATTGCAGCCCCTATATCACCCGCGTGTCTTTCTCGAATGCGCAGGTCAACCGCCCCATGGGCCAGTGGCTCTATGACCAGGGCGTGCGCACCGTCTACACGCTCGCCCCCGACTACGCGGCTGGTCGCCAGCATATCGGCGCTTTCGTGACGGCCTTCGAGGCCGCCGGGGGCGAAGTGCTCGGCCAGGACTACACGCCCTTCGGCCAGACGCAGGATTTCGGACCCTATCTGACGACGGCGCAGGCGGCCGATCCGGATGCGATCTTCGTCTTCTATGCTGGCGGCGAAGCGATCAACTTCGTGAAGCAGTACGATTCCTTTGGCATCAAGGAAGAGACGCCGCTTTACGGCTCCGGCTTCCTGACGTCGCAGCTTTATCTCGACGCCGAAGGCCCGGCCGCAGTGGGCGTCGTCACCTCGCTGCACTACCTGCCGACGCTCGACACGCCGGAAAACCAGGCCTTCGTCGAAGCCTTCCAGGCCAAGGCGAACCGCTTGCCGTCCGAATACGCCGTTCAGGGTTATGACGCCGGCCGCGCGCTCGTCGAAGCCGTCAATGCCGGCGCCACGGATCGTGAGTCCATCAAGGATGCGCTGCGCGAAGTGCAGTATACGGGTCCCCGCGGTCCGCTGGAAATCGATCCGGCCACCAACAACATCGTCCAGAACGTCTACATCTACGATATCGTCGAAGGCGAAGACGGCAAGCTGACGCAGGAACTGCTCGACACGGTCGAAGCCGTGCGTGACGAACCGAACGGCTGCGAACTCTAAGACGCGATCGCTCACCTGACGCATCGCTTTGCGCGATGCGCACTTTGAGTGCATGGCGGGAGCCTCAGGGTTCCCGCCACCCTTATCCCTACCGGACCGAAGCGGATGCCATGAATTTCTGGATCGTGCAGGCCCTGAACGGGCTCCAGCTGTCGATGCTGCTCTTTCTCCTGTCGATCGGGCTGACCGTCATCTTCGGGCTGATGCATTTCGTCAATCTTGCCCATGGCGCGCTCTACGCGCTTGGCGCCTATGTCGGCGTGTCGGCGTTCGCATTGACCGGCATGTATTGGGGCGCGTTCCTGCTGGCGCCGATCGCGGTCGCTCTTGCCGGCGTCGTGCTCTATGTCGGCCTCATCAGGCGCATGCGAAAAGCCGGGCCGATGAACCAGGTGCTCGTCACCTTCGGCCTCATCTTCGTGCTTCTCGACATCACGCGCATCATCTGGGGCGACCTTGCACTGTCCATACCTGAGCCGCAGTTGTTCACGGGCCGATCGGAGCTGCTCGGAGTGGCCTATCCGACCTACCGTCTCTTCATCATCGGCCTCGGCCTCACCGTCATGGCGGGCCTCTGGCTCTTGCTCTCGCGCACTCAGATCGGCGCGATGATCCGCGCCGGCGTCGACAACGACCAGATGGCCGCCTGCCTTGGCATCAATGTGGAGCGCCTGTTCTTCATCGTCTTCTGCATCGGCTGCGCGCTGGCTGGACTTGCGGGAGCGGTCGCGGCGCCGGTTCTGTCGGTGACACCCAGCATGGGCACCCAGCTTCTCATCCCGGTCTTGATCGTCGTCGTTATCGGCGGCCTCGGCAGCCTCAAGGGCGCCATCGCCGGCTCGCTGCTCGTCGGCTTCATCCAGACCTTCGGCGCCGTGCTTGCGCCGCAACTGGCATCAGTCGCAATCTACGCCCTGCTGGCGGCGGTGCTGATCTTCCGGCCGGCCGGCCTGTTTCCGGCGAAGGCGTAAGGGGCGGCATCATGTTTCACCAGACGACCACCAAGACCGTCACCATCCTCCTCCTCTTCATCGGCATGGCGATCTACACCGTCTTCGCCGGCTTCTACGGCCGCGAACTGGTCATCGAGGCGGCGTATCTCGTCATCCTCGCAATCAGCCTCGACATGGTCGCAGGCTATGGCGGCATGGTCTCGCTCTGCCACGGCGCCATCTTTGGCATCGGTGCTTATGTCTTTGCCGCTCTGACCGGCATGATGGGCGTTTCGCCCTTCATCGCTTTGATTGCCGCCATGGCGGCGAGCGGTTTGTTCGGCCTCTTCGTCGGCGCTGTCACGTCGCGCACCAGCGGCATCTTCTTCATCATGACCACACTTGCCTTCGGCCAGATGGTCTACGTCTACACCTTCGAGAACCGCGCGCTCGGCGGCGACGACGGGATGTCGGGCGTCGCCCGCCTCGATCTGTCCATGATCGGCATCGATACGAACGACTCCCTGCAATTCGCGCTTCTCGCCATCGTCTTCGCGGCGCTGTCCTACGCTGTCGCCGCCTTCATCATGCGCTCCGGCTTCGGCCGCACGCTCGTCGGCATCCGCTCCAACGAGGTGCGCATGCGCGCTCTCGGCCTGCCGGTGCTGCGCTACAAGGCGTTCGCCTTCGGCATCTCCGGTGCGATGGCAGGCCTTGCCGGAACGATCGCTGCCCAACAGACCATGTTCGTTTCGCCGGAGATGATGAGCTGGATGATGTCCGGCGAAGCGCTCGTCATCGTCATTCTCGGCGGGCTCGGCACGCTGGTTGGCGCCGCTGTCGGCGCCGTGCTCTTCGTCTTTCTCCAGCACGAGGTCAGCGAGTTCACGCGCTACTGGCACATGGTGGTCGGCCTCGTCCTCATCCTCGTCGTCGTGCTCGGCAACCGGGGCGCTTACGGCCAGATCGAACATCTGCTGGATCGCCGCAGAAAGGTGACGCCCAAGCCGTCTGCCTTGGAAGTCGACGCCGAGAAGGATGCCAGCCATGCTTGAAGCACGCGGCCTCAAGAAATCCTTCGGCCAAATCGACGTCACCAATGACGTGACGATCCTTGTCGAAAAAGGCGAACGCCGGGTCATCCTCGGGCCGAACGGCGCCGGCAAAACCACGCTTTTCAACATCCTCGTCGGCGAACTGAAACCGTCCGCCGGCACGATTCACCTCAATGGCCGCGACGTCACGGGCGACACAGTGGAAGCGCGGGCCAAGCGCGGGCTTGCGCGCTCCTACCAGAAGAACAACCTGTTCACCGAGCTGACGCTCAAGGAAAACCTGGCGCTCGCCGTTGCCACGGCTTCCGGGGCATCGGGCTGGTTCCTGCGCGATACGCTGAGTGATGGCGAGATTTCGGCCAAGGTCAAGGACGTGGCGGCCAAGGTCGGGCTGTCGGATCTCCTCGACCACCCGGTCGATGCCGTCTCCTACGGCGCGCGGCGGCAGCTGGAAGTCGGCCTTGCTCTGGCGACCGATCCGAGCGTCATTCTTATGGACGAGCCGACATCCGGCGTCGGCCCCGAAATGATCCACGGCTTTCACCGTCTGCTGAAGACGCTGCCCCGCGACCTGACGGTGGTGATCATCGAACACGACATGGATCTCGCGCTCGATGTCGCGGATCGCGTCAGCGTGCTCAATTACGGCGAACTCGTCTTCGAAGGCACGCCCGACGAGACGCGAGGCAGCAGCCTCGTCAATGAAATCTATCTGGGCGGGCGCGCCGATGCTTGAGATCGACGACCTCCACACCGGCTACGGAGAAACCCAGGTCATCTACGGCCTCAACCTGCGCGCCGCCGCAGGGCGCGTGCTCGCTATTCTCGGCCGCAATGGCGCCGGCAAGACGACGACCATGAAGGCTATCATGGGCCTGCTGCCGGCAACGCGCGGCTCGATCAGGATCGAGGGCAAGGATATAGCCGGCGAGCGCACGTTCGACATTGCCCGTCGCGGCATCGCCTACGTGCCGGAAACGCGCGACATCTTTCCGTCGCTGACGGTCAAGGAGAACCTGCAGCTCGCCACGCGCCTGGCGCCGGCCAATGCCGAATGGACCATGGAGCGGGTGCTTGATTTCTTCCCGAACCTTTCGCGGCGCCTGACCAATGGCGGCAACGAGCTCTCTGGCGGCGAACAGCAGATGCTGTCGATCGCGCGCGCCCTTCTGATGAACCCGCGACTGCTCCTGCTCGACGAACCGACGGAGGGCCTTGCGCCGATCATCGTGCGCCAGATCCATGAGAAGCTGTCGGAACTGAAGGCCGCCGGCATGACCATGGTGCTGGTGGAACAGAATTTCGGCTTTGCGACGGAGCTTGCCGACGACGTCCATGTGATCGGCCGCGGCGAGACCGTCTGGAAGGGCTCTTCCTCCGACATCATCGCCGACAAGGCCGTCCAGAAGAAATGGCTTGGGGTTTGAGGGTCTATCCGATCCGCTTGCCCCAGAACCTCATGGGCTTGGCCGTCTCCGCATCGTCGCCAATGTCGCGCCAGCTGAACGTCGTCTGCAGGTCCGTTAACGGCGCATAGCCCCGTCGGCGCCAGAACTCGTCGAGCGATATGTAGTCGGCCGGCCGTGCCGGATGATCCAGCGGGCGAACGACACCGCAGAAAACCGCCCAGTCGAACCGACCGAGGCCCGCCGCATGGGCCTCCCGTTCCTCGAAGAACCGTACGCCGATTCCCTGCCCGCGATAGTCGGGCAAGAGCACCGATTCCCCGAAATAGAAGATGCGATCGACGTCCCACCCGGCATCGAGGAACGGAGCCTGCGCCTCGTCCGTCTCATCCGCCATGGGAATGCCGGTCGACGCACCAACGACCCGGTCGCTATCAAACGCAAGCACGAAGACGCTGTCTTCGGACCGGGCATAAGATGCCAGATAGCGCTCCTCATAGGCATCCGAGCCCTCGTAAAGATACGGAAAGGCGCGAAAGACGGTCGGTCTCAACCGCGCGAGATCCCCCACATGCGGACTGATCGCCGATCCCTTGAGAACCTCCAATCTCATCCCAACCTCATCGCATGCAAATTTTCTATTGCGTTTTTTTGCAATCGAAACTACGTAGTAATCATCAAACCGACATCCGGCCCTATGACACTACTGAAAAGATGACGACATGAAAAAGATCACCGACAAGCTTTGGATCTCCGGCCAACCCAGCGAGGCCGACTTCGATCGCGCCCGGCAGGCAGGCGTCACCCGCGTGATCAATAATCGCGTGTCGGGCGAGGCCGACGACCAGCCGGCGCTGGCAGCTGCACGCCAGGCGGCAAAATCGCGCGACATGGACTTCGTCTACATCCCGATGACGCCGGGCGTCTTGACGGAAGATCGCATACGCCAATTCCAAGGTGCGCTCGAAGGGTCGGAGGGTCCAGTTCTCGCCCATTGTAGGCTCGGTGGCCGCTCGCTCGGGCTTTGGGCGGCGGGCGAAGTGCTGGATGGCCGCATGACGATCGACGATCTCGACGCGCTGGCAGCCGAACACGGCGCCGACCTCGGCAGCATCAAGGCATGGCTCACCAGGCGCGCGGCCAAGCCGCAGCGTCCGGATGTGGCCGGCTTCTTCGACAAGCGCACCTCGTCCATCCAGTATGTCGTTTCCGATCCGGCAACAAAGAATTGCGCCATCATCGATCCGGTGCTGGATTTCGATGAGAAATCCGGCTCGACGGGCACCGAAAACGCCGACACGATCCTGGCCTACGTGAAAAAGCACGGGCTGAAGGTACAATGGATCCTCGACACGCACCCCCATGCCGACCATTTTTCCGCCGCCCGCTATCTGAAGGAAAAGACCGGCGCGCCGACGGCCATCGGCGACAAGGTGGTCCAGGTGCAGAAGCTTTGGAAAGACATCTATAACTGGCCGGACTTCCCGGCCGACGGGTCGCAATGGGACAAGGTCTTCGCCGAGGGCGAGACCTTCAAGCTGGGCGGGATCGACGGGAAGATCATGTTCTCACCCGGCCACACGCTCGCATCGATCACCTATGTGATCGGCGATGCCGCCTTCGTGCATGACACCCTGTTCATGCCCGACAGCGGAACGGCGCGAACCGATTTTCCTGGCGGCAGCGCTTCGCGGCTTTGGAACTCGATCCAGGCGATCCTCGCCCTGCCTGACGACACGCGCGTGTTCACCGGGCACGATTATCAGCCGGATGGCCGCGAGCCGCTCTGGGAATCGTCCGTCGCAGAACAGAAGGCGAAGAACACGCACATCTCGAAGGCGAAGACCGAGGCCGGGTTCGTCGCCATTCGAGAGGCACGCGACAAGACCCTGCCCATGCCCAAGCTCATCCTGCATTCGCTGCAGGTCAACATCAATGGCGGGCGCCTGCCCGAGCCGGAAGCAAACGGCCGGCGCTATCTGAAGCTGCCGCTCGACGCCCTCGGCGGCGCACCATGGGACACCGACGCATGAACGAACTCACGACCGCCGCCGTCGAGGACATGCTGAAAAATGTCGGTGAGGCGTCCGACTTTCTGAAAAAGCTCTCGAACCCCAACCGGCTGATGATCGTCTGTGCGCTGGTCGAGGGCGAGCGGTCGGTTCGCGAACTGGAAGATGGGCTTGGCATTCGCCAGCCCGGTCTCTCTCAGCAGCTGGCCGAGCTGCGCGAAGCCGGCCTCATCGCCGGCCGCAAGGAATCGAAATCGGTCTTCTACAGCCTGGCGGATGCCCGCGTGGCCGAGTTCATCACCATGATGCACCGCATGTTCTGCCAGAAACCCTGACAACGAACGGATTTTGGATCATGACTGAATTCACGCCCATCGCTTCGCTGTTCGGCGGCGCGCTCATTGGCCTGTCGGCCGTCCTGCTCATGGCCTTCGAAGGCCGCATCGCCGGCATCAGCGGCATCGCCGGCCGCCTGCTTCCGCCCTATGAGGACAATGGCCTTGCAAGTCGCATGGCCTTCGTCGTCGGCCTCGTCGCCGCGCCTCTTGCCCATGGTCTCGTCACGGGCGTACCTGTGGAGCAGACCATCTCATCCAACGTGTCGTTGATGGTTGCGGCTGGCCTCCTCGTCGGATTTGGCTCGGTTTACGGCAATGGCTGCACTTCCGGCCACGGCGTCTGCGGCCTCTCGCGCCTTTCCGCCCGATCCTTCGTGGCGACGATCATTTTCATGGCCACCGCCTTCGTCACGGTCTTCGTGACGCGCCACGTCCTCGGAGCCTGAGCACCATGTCCATCCTCATCAATCTTCTTATCGGCTTGCTCTTCGGCGTCGGACTGGTCATCTCCGGCATGTCGGATCCTGCCAAAGTCCTCAATTTTCTGGACGTCTTCGGCACCTGGGACCCGTCGCTCGCTTTCGTTATGGGCGGCGCCGTCATCGTCGCCTTCGTCGGCTACCGATTTGTACTGAAGCGCGACAGGCCGCTTCTGGCCGAGCGCTTCCATTTGCCGACGCGCACAGACATCGACAGCCGCATCCTCGTCGGGCCGGCGATCTTCGGCATAGGCTGGGGCCTTGGCGGTTTCTGCCCAGGGCCGGCACTGACCGCGCTCAGCCTCGGTGCGATAGGCACGCTCGCCTTTGTCCCAGCCATGCTGGTCGGTATGTGGGGCGCACGCATGATCGGCGCCCTGCCACAACCGCGCAGGGCCTGATCGGCTGATTTTTGACGAAAGGCACTTGGTCCATGGCCGCGCTCCACCGCTATCTCCCGATTCTGACATGGGGCCGCAGCTATAGTCGCGTGACCTTTGCGGACGATCTGCTGGCGGCGGTTATCGTAACCATCATGCTGATCCCGCAATCGCTGGCTTACGCCATGCTCGCTGGCCTACCACCGGAGGTCGGGCTTTACGCATCGATCCTGCCGCTCGTCGCCTATGCTGTTTTCGGCACAAGCCGAACGCTTGCCGTTGGCCCGGTTGCCGTCGTTTCACTCATGACGGCGTCGGCCGTGGGCGAGGTAGCGGCCTCAGGCACGGCAGATTATCTGACCGCTGCGATCGTGCTTGCACTTCTCTCCGGCGCGATCCTGCTCGTGATGGGGATCCTGCGCCTCGGCTTTCTCGCCAATTTCCTGAGCCATCCGGTGATCTCCGGCTTCATCACCGCATCGGGCTTGCTGATTGCCATCGGCCAGTTCGGCCAAATCCTCGGCGTTCCCGTGCGCGGGGACACATTGCCGGAAATCGGCGCTGCGCTGTTTGGCAACGCGCACGCAATCAATGTCCCGACGCTTGTTCTGGGCGTGCTCACGCTTGGTTTCCTGTACGCCATCCGCCTGCGCCTTAAAGCCATGCTGATGCGCCTGGGTCTCGCTTCGCGCCCGGCCGACATGCTTGCAAAAGCGGGTCCTGTTTTCGCTATTGTTGTCACCGTCATCGCCGTGAAGCTTCTCGATCTCGGTTCGCGCGGCGTCGCCCTTGTCGGCGAAATCCCGCAAGGTCTGCCGGTCCCAGGCCTGCCCGCAATCGATCTCGGTGTCGTTCAGGCACTCTTTGTCCCGGCGCTCCTGATCAGCCTGATCGGCTTCGTCGAATCGGTTTCGGTCGCGCAAACGCTCGCCGCCAAGCGCCGCCAGCGCATCGTGCCGGATCAGGAACTCATCGGGCTCGGCGCTGCCAACATCGCGTCGGGACTTTCGGCAGGCTATCCGGTCACCGGCGGCTTTGCCCGTTCCGTCGTCAATTTCGATGCCGGGGCGCAGACGCCCGTCGCAGGTCTCTTCACCGCTGTCGGTATCGCTTTGGCAACCCTGTTCCTGACGCCATTCCTCGCCGACCTGCCCCGGGCGACGCTTGCCGCCACCATCATCGTCGCCGTCCTGTCGCTTGTCGATCTCGGCGCGCTGTGGCGGCTCTGGGCCTATTCGAGGACCGACTTCGCGGCAATGGCCGCCACGATCCTCGGTACGCTGCTGCTCGGTGTCGAGCCGGGTGTCGTGCTCGGCGTCGTCCTCTCGCTCGTCCTGCATCTGCACCGCACGAGCCGCCCCCACATCGCCATCGTCGGCAATGTCGAAGGCACGGAGCATTTCCGCAATGTCGACCGCCATCGGGTGCAGACCGTGCCCCATGTGCTGACGCTCCGGGTCGACGAGAGCCTTTATTTCGCCAACAGCCGCTTTCTCGAGGATCGCATTGCCGAACTGGTCACCGAACGGCCGGCATTGCGCGACGTCATCCTGATGTGCTCCGCCGTAAACGCCATCGACTCAAGCGCTCTCGAAAGCCTTGAGGAGATCAATCAGCGGCTGAAGGATTCCGGCATTCGCCTCCATCTGAGCGAGGTGAAAGGCCCCGTCATGGACCGCTTGCGAACCACGCAATTTCTCGCGCATCTATCCGGCGGCGTCCATCTCTCCCAATTTGAAGCCATGCGCGCGACCGATTGAGAAAAGCGGTCGTCATCGAGCGCGCCGAACCGCTATAGACGGGTTGAGCGGCCAATTTCCAAAGGCAACCGCCGCCCTGGACACGCATGTTCGATTTCAGCAGCTACCATATCCTGCTTCTCGTGATCGGCGCCAGCGTCGTCAATTCCTACTGGTTTCCAAGGTTCATTCCCGGTTGGGAGCCGGCCGCGTCGGCGCTGCTCATCGCGTCCGGAGTGGTCGCCTACACGTTCATTCCCGGCATGCCGGACATTCTTCATCCGATCAACGAAGGCTATCTCTGGGAAATAGCCAGCGAGTTTGCCGTCATCGTCGCGCTGTTCGGGGCCGGCATCCGGATCGATACCCGTTTCAATCGCCAGCTTCTCGCGCCGACCATGAGACTGCTTCTCATCGCCATGCCGCTGACGATCGCGGCCGTCGCCTTTACCGGCTGGGCCTTCGCCGGCCTGTCGATCGCAGGCGCGATCCTGCTTGGTGCCGCGTTGTCGCCGACCGACCCCGTCCTTGCGGGCGATCTTCAGGTCGGCCCACCGCAGCGCGGCAACGAGCATCCAGTGCGCCTGGCGCTGACGACCGAAGCTGGCCTCAATGACGGGCTCGCCTTTCCCTTCGTCTATCTAGCGATCATCGTAGCGGCACAAGGCTTCGAACCCACCCAATGGGGGCTCGAATGGCTGCTGCGCGATGTCGTCTACCGCATCGCAATGGGCATCGCCGGCGGCTTCGTCACCGGCTTCATTCTTTCGCGCATCGTCTTCTCCATCCCGAGCCACAATCCGATCGCCAAGTCCGGCGCCGGCGTCATCGCCTTTGCGGCCGTGATCCTGTGTTACGGCACGACGGAGCTGGTGGAAGGTTACGGCTTCGTCGCAGTCTTCGTTGCCGGCCTGACGATCCGCCGCTACGAGCCGGAAAACGTCTATCACCGCAAGCTCCACGACTTCATCGAGCCGCTGGAATATGCGCTGACCGCGGTCATGCTCTTCATGCTTGGCGGCGTATTCCTCGATCTCCTGCCCTTCATCGACTGGCGGCTCGCAACACTTGCCGCTCTTCTGATCTTCGTGATCCGCCCGGTCATCGCCTGGCTGTCGCTCATTGGCACATCGCTGCGCGGACAGGCGCGCAACGATGTCGCCTTTTTCGGCGTTCGCGGGGTCGGCTCGATCTATTACATGGCCTTCGCCGCCGGGCACGCGTCGTTCGTTGACATTGAAAAACTGTGGGCGGCGACGGCTCTTGTCATCGTGCTGTCATCGATTGTGCATGGTTTCACGGCGGGCATTGTCGTCAAGCGTTATACCGACACGCCCACCTGAAGGGCGAGACGGATACAACATGCACCGCACTGACAAATGGGCGATCGCCGCCATCGCCATCGCCGAAACATTGATCTGGTGCGGCACATTCTATGCGTTTCCAGCGCTTTTCGTGCGTTTTGAAGCAGAATTCAGTTGGTCGAAACCAGCGATCACCGGCGCCTTGACGGTCGCGATCGTTGCCTCCGCGCTCGTTTCGCCACTCTTCGGGCGGCTGATCGATCGTGGCCTGGGGCCTCATGTCCTGACCAGCAACATACTTCTCGGCGGCCTGATGATGCTCATCCTGTCGCAGGTTCAGACGCTTTGGCAGTTTTATCTTGTGTGGGCACTGATCGGCATCGCCATGGGCGGCTCGCTCTATGAACCGACCTTCGCCTTCATGACCCGAGCGATCGGCAGGACTGCGACGCGCGCCATCACCCTCGTCACGCTGTTCGCCGGTTTTGCAGGCACGCTGTCCTTTCCGCTTGGCCACTATGTGTCGGAGCTGTCATCCTGGCGGGCAGCCTCCCTGACCTACGCGGCGTTGATCATCGCCTTCGCTGCACCGCTGATGTGGTGGGGGGCGCGGCATTTCGAGCATGGATTTCGATCGAATTTAGAGATGCACGCCCTTCCCAGGTCCGATCCAAGCAACGTGCATCTGCATTCGGTGCCGTTCTGGCTGCTCGCCGCCGGGTTCACCTTGCTCGCCGTCAATCACGGCGTGATCCTCAACCACATCCTGCCGCTTTTGCGCGAGCGCGGTTTCGATGCGGCAAGCGCAGTCTTCGCCGCGTCGATGATCGGCCCGATGCAGGTCGTCGGCCGCATCGTGATGATGATGACGCCAAGCCGCGTGTCAACGCGGGCGATCGTGCTGACCTGTTTCGTCGGCATCACTTTCGCGACGCTCGCCCTGATCGGCGCGGCCGGTTTCCCGCTGCTTATCGCCGGCTTCGTCCTGCTCCACGGAGCATCCTTCGGCGTCATGAGCATCGCAAAGCCGGCGATCACGCGCGACACGATGGGTGCGGCGAATTTCGGCGCGGTTGCAGGCGCGATGGCAGTTCCATACCTGCTCGGGGTTGCCGTCGCGCCGTTCTTCGGATCGCTCGTCTGGGAATTCGGCGGCTACGACACCGTGCTCGTGATCATTCTCGCAGCCGTCTCCGCCGGCGGCATCTGCGTGTATCTCGCGACCCGCCACAGGGCTCCCCGCCGCACTTGAGCCACGTTCCTGCTTAACCCATTGAGTTTTGTTGTTGCAGCGCGGTAAGCTTGATCGATGCCCTCATTTCTTCGTTCGCGCCTGGAAAGTCATCTCGCCTTCATCTATCCCGAGCACGACAGCGTTGCTCTGACTGATGCGATGATTGCGGCCTTCTGGCCCGAAGGCGGCAAGGCCAGGCCGCGCAACAAAGGCCGCCTGACCAACCAGCCGCCCTGGAGCCAGCGCGACACCGTTCTGATCACCTATGGCAATTCGCTGATAGACGGCAAGACCGCCCCCGTGGCGCTGCTGCAGGATTTCCTCGACACGCATCTCGACGGCAGCGTGAACAGCGTCCACGTCCTGCCGTTCTTTCCTTACACATCGGATGACGGGTTCGCCGTCGTCGACTATTACAGCGTCAATCCGGACGTCGGCGACTGGAAGCATTTGCAGCGGCTCGGCCGGCGCTACCGGATGATGGCTGATCTGGTCCTAAACCACGTCTCCTCGGCGTCACTCTGGTTCAAGCAGTATCTGCGCGGCGAGAGCCCCGGCAACGAATTCTTCGTCGAGGTCGACCCCGCGATCGATCTCTCCGCCGTCGTGCGCCCGCGTCCGCATCCGCTGCTGCGGAAGGTGGAGACCGCAAATGGCGAGCGGCACGTCTGGTGCACCTTCTCCGAAGACCAGGTCGATCTGAACTTCGCCAATCCGGAAATGCTGATCGAGTTCCTGCGCATCATGCGCTTCCACATCGATCGCGGCGTGCGCACCATCCGGCTGGACGCCGTCGCCTTCGTCTGGAAGGAAATCGGCACCAACTGCATCCACCTGCCGCAGACGCACGAAATCGTCCGGTTGATGCGCACGCTGGCCGATTACGCCGAAGTGCCGCTGCTTCTGATCACGGAAACCAACGTTCCGAACATGGAGAACCTCTCCTATTTCGGAAACCGCAACGAGGCCCATGCGGTCTACAATTTCTCGTTCCCGCCGCTGGTCGTCCACGCGCTGCTGTCCGGCGATGCGACCGCGCTCAACCGCTGGCAGATGACGATGCCTCCGGCGCCCGCCGGCTGCTTCTATTTCAACTTCGTCGCGTCCCATGACGGCATCGGCCTCAGACCGGCCGAAGGCCTTCTGCCGGACGAGGAGATCGCGAAGATGATCGACGCCGTGGAAGCCTTCGGCGGCGCGGTATCCCTGCGAGCCATGCCGGACGGCACCTACCGGCCCTACGAAATGAACATCGCGCTCTTCGATGCTTTCCAGGGCAAGATCGACGGCACACCGGACGAGTGGCGCCGCGTGCGCTTCCTGTGCTCGCAGACGATCATGATGGCGCTCGAAGGCATTCCCGCCTTCTACATCCACAGCCTTCTCGCGACCCCGAACGACCACGACCGGCGCGCCAGTACCGGCCACAACCGGTCGCTCAATCGCCACCAATGGGACTACGATGCGCTGACCGAGCGACTATCGAACCCCGGAAGCGAGCAGGCAATCGTGCTTGGCGAGTTGAAGCGCCAAGTCGAAATTCGCATCGCCCAGAAGGCGTTTCACCCGAACGCAACGCAGTTCACGCTGCAACTGGGCGAAGGCCTGTTCGGCGTCTGGCGCCAGAGCATCGACCGCGAGCAGTCGATCTTTGCCATCCACAACGTGACGGATCGCTTGATCACGCTGCCGCTTGTTAGCCTGAACCTGATCAGGGGCGAGACGTGGACCGATCTCCTGAATGGCGAGGAGATCGATGCCGAAATCGGCAGTGCCCTCGAACTTCAGCCCTATCAGTGCGTCTGGCTCGCCAACAAGGCGGGATGATCATCAATCGTTGCGGTTGTCGGCTTCGACCGCGTTGCGCAGATCGTCCAGGATACCCGGAGCGGCAGAGTTCACGCGGCGCCAATTGGGTATGACCGGCGTCTCCATCGGGTTTTCAAGGAACATCTCGCCGGCCTTCATGATGTTGCCGGCAAAAAGCTCGACGGCCTGTTCCTCGCGGTGGCGATCGAGCCGCAGACCGTTCATCACCGCGTCGGCGTTATAGCTCTCGATCATGTCGAGCGCCGCCCTGTAATAGGTGGCCTTGACCGAGCGGAACGTGCCGGAAGTGAAGGTTACGCCTTCCGTCGCAAGCTTGCGGAACACCGCCTTGGTGATGTCGATCGACATGCGCGACAGGCCTTTTTCCGCGTCGTCCTGCGACAGGTCCTGGTGCTTGTGATCGTAGACGTCGGCGATATCGACCTGACAGATCGAGCGCTGGCTGGCATTGCGGCGCATCTCGGAGAGAACGCCGATTTCCAGACCCCAGTCCGTGGGAATGCGAATATCCGGAATGGTCGCCATGCGCATCGCGAATTCGCCGGAGAGCGGATACCGGAAGGCGGCAAGATAATCGATGTAGTGCTGCGGGCCGATCGTCTTTTCCAGCGCATCGAGCAGTGGCCCGACCAGCAGGCGCGAAACGCGCCCGTTGAGCTTGCCGTCCGCGATGCGCGAATAGAAACCCTTGGCAAACACATAGCCGAAGCGCGGATTGGCGACGGGATAGACCAGGCGCGCCAGCAGCTCGCGGTGATAGGTGACAATGTCGCAATCGTGCAACGCCACCACATCCGATCGTCCGGACGCCAGCGCGTAGCCCATGCAGTACCAGACGTTGCGGCCCTTGCCCAACTCGGTCGGCGCAACGCCGTATTCCATCAGCTTGTCATGGATCGCCGTCAGTCGCGGCCCATCGTTCCAGAGAATGCGATGGTGCTGCGGCAGGCGGCCGAAGAACTCCTTAGCCTTGTGGAACTCCGCTTCGCTCGCCCGATCGAGGCCGATGATGATTTCCTTCAGATAGGGCACCTTCGTCAGGTGGTCGAGAATGAGCGGCAGCGCCTCGCCTTCGAGCTCTGAGTAGAGCGAGGGCAAAATCAACGAGATCGGCCGGTTCTCGCTGAAGGCGACGAGTTCGCGCTCCATCTCCTCGACCGGCCGGCGCGTGAGATTGTGCAAGGTCGCTATCGCGCCTGTCTGGTGGAAATCGGTCAATTGTCTGTCCCCTTCTCGATCGTTCCGACGCGCCGAATGAACGAGAGCACCGCCTCGTTCCATCCGGCCGGACCTTCTTTTTCGGTACGGCTGATCCGACCTGCATGCTCGCCTGCCAACGGCGCAAGGGGCGGGTGGGCCTTGTTTGCCACGACCACGCCGAAATCGGCTGCCTCGAGCATTGCGATGTCGTTGGCGGCATCGCCGAGCGCGAGCGTCGGCCCGCCTGCTCGCCCTGTTTCAGCTTCGTGCCAGGCGATGATCTCCGCCATGCGATCGGCCTTGCTCGCGCCGGCCGAGATCGTGAGAAATCGTCCGCCCTGCACCGCGGATAAGCCTTCGTCACGTAGCGCATCCAGAAACGCGGTGAGCGCATCGGCACTGCCCGAAAACAGTCCCGGCTCGGAAAAATGGCGACGACGGGCCAAGACGGCTGCATCGAGCGAAAGGCCCGTGCGCTCTGCCACCTCGGCATCGTTCATGTCGCCGAAGCTGCGATAGAATGCGCGAAGCGGCGTCGGCACCTTGTCCAGCGCCGCGCGGATCTGCCGGTAGGCATCGTCCTGCCCGTCGGCATAGCCCGGCCAGGCGATACCAGCGCCATTCTCGACGATCGCAGGCAGGTCAATGCCGGTGGCTTCCCTCAGCGGCGCGATTTCCGCAGCTGTCTTGCTGGTTGCGAAGATGAGTGGGATGCCGTTAGCCTTGATGACATCGAGCGCAGGCCGGGCTGCGTCGAAGGAGTAGGTCGCGTGATCGAGCAGCGTCCCGTCGAGATCGGAAAAGATGATCATTTTCATGAGCTACCAGATTTTGTGCTGCGCACAAATGACACGACCCTGAATTGTGATGCATGAACTTCTGACACCGAGCGAAATGGGCGAAGCCGACCGCCTGACGATCGAGGCGGGCACGCCCGGCATCGATCTCGTGCGCGTGGCAGGGCAAGCCGTGGCGAAGGAAGCGCTGCTCTTTCCGTCGGCGCAACGCGGTGTGCTCGTCCTTGCCGGCATCGGCAACAATGGCGGCGACGGCTTCGTGGCAGCCGAAGCGCTGCGTCTGCAGGGGCTTCCTGTGACTGTTATCCTCGTCGGCAATCGCGAGCGGCTTCGCGGCGATGCGGCACTGGCTTTCTCCGATTGGCAGGGCGATACGTCCGCGGCTTTGCCGGCCGACCTCACCCGTTTCGGGCTCGTGATCGATGCGCTCTTCGGTGCCGGTCTCGATCGCGCGATCGAAGGGCAGGCTGCCGAGCTGATCGATGCCGTCAACCGAGCCGGTATCCCCGGGCTGGCCGTCGATCTGCCGAGCGGAATCGATGGGACGAACGGCAAGGTACGGGGGACTGCGATCAACGCCGCGCGGACCGTCACCTTCTTCCGGAAGAAGTTTGGCCACGTTCTCTTTCCGGGCCGTGCACATTGCGGCGAAATCCGCGTGGCGCAGATCGGGATCAAGGACGCGGCATTGCAAACCCTCGGCATCGGGCGCTTCGAGAATACCACGGGGCTTTGGGCCACCGCCTATCCGGTTCCAACGGCGGAAGGTCACAAGTACGGGCGCGGCCACTCCATCGTCGTGTCCGGCGGCCCCACCCGCACCGGTGCCGCGCGTCTTGCGGCAACCGCTTGCCTGCGCGCCGGCGCCGGCTTGGTGACGGTGGCTTCGCCGGGCAGCGCGCTTCTGGTGAATGCCGCGCACCTGACCGCAATCATGCTCGCCCGCTGCGACGGCCCTGCCGATCTGAAAACCTTGCTGGAAGACGAGCGCCTGAATGTGGTTGTCATCGGTCCGGGCCTCGGTGTAGACGACGCCAGCCGCAACCTGGTGCTGGCGGCATTGCAAAGCGGCGCCGCCCTCGTTCTGGATGCCGACGCCCTGACAGTCTTCAAGGACGATCCGCAGGCGCTTTTCGCACGCATCCGCGATCGCCGCGCGCCGGTCGTCATGACGCCCCATTCCGGCGAATTCGCGCGCCTCTTCCCCAATCTGGCAACAGACGAAAGCCTTTCGAAAATCGAACGCGCCGAGCGGGCTGCTGCCTTGAGCGGCGCGACCGTTCTGCTGAAAGGCGGTGACACGGTCATCGCAGAGCCCGAGGGCCGGGCAGCAGTGAACACAAACGCGCCGCCCTGGCTCGCCACCGCCGGTTCCGGCGATACGCTCGCCGGCATCATCGGCGGACTGCTCGCGCAGCGCATGGCCCCGTTCGAAGCCGCATGTGCTGCCGCATGGCTTCACGGGCGTGCGGGGCAAGTCGCAGGACCGGGACTGACGGCGGACGATCTGGACAAGGCCCTGCATCAGGCGATAGGCGCTCTGATCGAGGATCACGCCGCAACGGCCGATCCCGGGAGGACGACATGACGAGACCGAATTACCCCATCACAAATTGGGACGACGCTTATACGAACGGTGCCTATATCGACGGCGCCGAAGCCTATCCCGATCGCTGGGCGGCCGAGGCGGCGGCCTTCCGCGCAGAGCTTTCGAAGGACGGTCGCGCGCAGATCGACGTTCCTTACGGCCCGCAACCGCGCAACCTTCTGGACCTGTTCCTGCCGGTCGGTGCACCCAAGGGCCTCGTCGTCTTCGTCCATGGCGGCTATTGGAAGGCTTTCGATAAATCCTTCTGGTCGCACCTGGCACGCGGCGCGGTGGATCACGGCTTCGCGGTGGCGCTGCCCTCCTACACGCTGGCACCCGACGCGCGTTTGACCCGGATCGGCCGCGAGGTCGCCGCGGCAATCGGTACGGCAAGCAAAACGATCGCCGGTCCGATCCGGCTCGCAGGACATTCGGCCGGCGGCCATCTCGTCTCGCGCATGGTCTCGGAGAATTCGCCGCTTGCCGCCCCGCTCGTTGAGCGCGTGGAACACGTGGTTTCGATCTCGGGCGTACACGATCTTCGCCCGCTGATGCTGACGGAGATGAACGCGATCCTCGCCATAGATGAAGACGAGGCCTACCGTGAAAGCCCGGCACTTCTGCGCCCCCTTCCCGGAACCCGGCTTCTTGCCTGGGTCGGCGCCAAGGAACGGCCGGAATTTCTGCGCCAGAGCCGCATCCTTCCCGAACTCTGGGACGGTTTCGGCGTCGAGACCAAGCTCCACGTCGATGAAGGCACGCACCATTTCGATGTCATCGACGGCCTGGCTTTGCGCGACAGCGCCTTGACGCAGGCACTTCTCCATTCCTTCTGACGAGCTTTCGAGGCATCTCACCATGACATCGCGACACATCGCCTTCCTGGGCACCGGCCTCATGGGTGCGCCCATGGCCACCAACCTCCTGAAGGCCGGCCACCGCCTGACGGTCTGGAACCGCAGCAAGGAGAAAGCCGAGCCACTTGGCAAGCTCGGTGCCGATATTGCCGCAAGCGCCGCCGACGCGGTGAAAGAAGCCGACATCGTCGTCACCATCGTCAGCAATGGCGAGGCCGTCGCGGATCTTTTGTTCGCGCAGGGCGTGGCGGCCGCCATGAAAAGTGGTGCGATCTTCATCGACATGAGCTCGATCACCCCGGCGGAAGCCCGCGACCATGCAGCAAAACTTCAGGCGATGGGCCTTCGTCACCTCGATGCCCCGGTCAGCGGCGGCACCAAGGGCGCCGAAGCCGCAACGCTCGCCATCATGGCCGGCGGCGAGGAAGAAACATTCGATGATGCCGCCCCGGTCCTCAAAGCACTGGGACGTCCGGTCCGCGTCGGCGCATCCGGCACGGGACAGTTGGCGAAGCTCGCCAATCAGGCGATCGTCGGCATCACGATCGGTGCCGTGGCTGAAGCGACGTTGCTCGTTCAGTCAGGCGGCGGCAACGCGGAGGCGTTTCGCGACGCGCTGAAGGGAGGCTTTGCCGATTCCGCGATCCTGCAGCTCCATGGCTGGCGCATGGACAGCCGCGATTTCACGCCCGGCGCGAAATCCTCGATCCAGCTGAAGGATATGAACAACATTGTGAAGGAAGCCGATGCGCTCGCCATCGAGCTGCCGCTCGCACACAGCATTCGCGAACGCTACGAGACGCTGGTCCATGCGATGAACGAACCCGATCTCGATCACGCAGCGCTCTATCTCGAGCTGATCGGCCGCGCCAAAAGCTGAACTCTATTCGATCCGCTCGTTCTCCCGATCGGGACCGGCGGGTTCGTTGAGCGTATCGGCGCCATAGACCTTGCCGGCCCGCCTCGGCGTCGTGAGCGGCGTCGGCTTCGGCATGTTGCCGCGCATGAGATCGCTGCCGGAATAGATATCGCCGACGATCTGTAGCTCGAACCGCGCCTCGTCTCGCCGGCGCACATCCGCGCTGATCGCCTGCGCATCCTCGATCGACACGCCAAGCTCGATCATCGCGGCCTCACCGAAGCGCATCGCGGATTCGAAGGTCTCGCGGATCTGGTAATCGACGCCCTTGGCGATGAGATCGAGCGCGTGGCCACGATCGAAGGCACGCACGAAGAGCTTGGCCAATGGAAACTCGTGCTTGACCAGTTCCACGATCCGGTCGGCGGCAGCACGATCGTCGACGCACACGAGAATCGCTTCCGCCTCGCGAGCGCCCGATGCATGCAGCGTATCGAGCCGCGTCCCGTCGCCATAGTAGACCTTGAAGCCGAAATCGGCTGCGGCCCGGATCATCTCCACGTCGTTTTCGATGATCGACACATCGAAGCCTCGCGCGAGCAGGCCTTGGCTCGCCACCTGCGCGAACCGGCCGAAGCCGATCATCAACACGTTCCCTTCAAGCCCATCGGCCTTGTCGATACCGTCGAGATCGGTCGGCGCGCGCGGCATCAGGCGTTGCAGCGTTATCCCGATCAACGGCGTCAGCGCCATGGAAAGAATGATCACTGCGGAGAATATCGCATTGGTGCGTGCGTCAAAGATGCCGCCGGCAAGCGCTGCCGCATAAAGGACGAAGGCGAACTCGCCGCCCTGCGCGAAGAGTGCCACGCGGGTGATCGCCGCGTGATTGGCCGTGCCGAAGATCCGCGCGATGACGTAGATGCCGATCGACTTCGTGACCATGAAGGCCGCAACGGCGAGCAGGATCATCTGCCACTCGTCACCGATGACCGAGAGATCGAGCGACATGCCGACCGCGAGAAAAAAGAGACCGAGCAGGATGCCGCGGAAAGGTTCGACATCTGCCTCCAGCTGATGTCGGAAGGTCGATTCCGATAGGAGCACGCCTGCCAGGAACGCGCCCATCGCCATGGACAAGCCGCCAACATCCATGAGCAGTGCCGACCCGAGCACCACCAGAAGTGCTGCGGCCGTCATCACCTCGCGCGCCCGCGCCGCCGCGAGGATGCTGAAGAACGGATTGAGCAGGAAACGTCCGGCGAGGATGAGGGCAGCAACCGCGCCGATCGCGATCGCGATGTCGACAAGCCGTTCGGTCGCTGTGGCGCTTTCGCCGGGTGCAAGGAAGGTGACGATGGCGAGCAGCGGCACGATCATCAGGTCTTCAAGAAGCAGGATCGACACCGCCTGCTGCCCTTCCGTCGTGGAGGTCTCGCCCCGTTCGTCGAGCATCTGCATGACGACGGCCGTCGACGACAGGACAAAACCGGAGGCCGCGACAAAAGCGATGACCGGCGACAGGTCGAGAAGATAGATCCCGATCAGCGTCAGCAGGAACGCGCAGAAGAACACCTGCGACAGGCCGAGACCGAATATCTCGCGCCTGAGGTTCCAGAGCCGCGAGGGCTGCATCTCCAGCCCTATGACGAAGAGGAACATGACGACGCCGAGTTCGGCGATGTGCAGGATCGCCTCCGGATCGGAGAAGAAACCGAACCCGAACGGCCCGATGATGAGGCCCGCCGTGAAATAGCCGAGCACCGAGCCGAGGCCAAGGCGCTTGAAGATCGGCACGGCCAGCACGCCGGCGCTGAGCAGCACGACGACTTGCGCCAGATCGGATCCGGATCCCTCGACTGCCATTGTGCGTCCTCTCGTCGGTCGTTCGAAAAGGAACCTCTAAACGACCACCCGGATTTGTCTATCGTCCCAGAACGAGACCTTCGCGCCTTGGATCGGCCGCACCGACAAAGCCGCCATCGTCGACGCGGATCGCATGCAGGCCGCTGTTCATTTCCGCAATACGCACCTCATGGCCGCGGGCGGTAAGCTCGTCGGCAAAGCGCTCTGCGTCGGTGCTCTCTTCCAGCGTCGTCCTCCCGTTCGCATTGAAGATGTGGCCGAGATCGATGGCGGCCTGCAGGTCCATGTCCCAATCGAGCGTCGCCACCAGCGCCTGCGCAACATAGCCGATGATCGAGACGCCGCCAGGCGAGCCGATCACCAGTTCAAGGTCACCATCCTCGAGCACGATGGTCGGCGCCATGGAGCTGCGCGGCCGCTTCCCGCCTTCCACGCGGTTCGCGATCGGCCGGCCTGCATCGTCACGCGGCGAGAGGGAGAAATCGGTAAGCTCATTGTTGAGAAGAAATCCGCCGACCATCAGCTGGGAGCCGAACCCGCCTTCGATGGTGGTCGTCAGAGATACCGCGTTGCCTCTAGCGTCGACGATCGAGACATGGCTGGTGCCGGCGCGTCCGGGCGACGTGTCGGGTGCCTGGCTGCGCGATGCGCGCCAAGGCGGATTGCCATGGGCGACAGGTGCCGCGGCGGTTTCATCGAGCGAGATCGATTGGGCCCGCGCCGTCAGATAGGCCGGGTCAAGCAGACCGTCGACGGGCACGTCGACGAAGTCGGCATCGGCCAGGAACATCGCGCGGTCGGCAAAGGCGAGCTTGCTTGCCTCTGTGAAGAGATGCCAGGCATCCGGGTCGCCGGGCCCGAGCGAGGCCATATCGAAATGTTCGAGGAGCCCAAGGATCTGGCCAACGGTGGTTGCCCCCGAACTCGGCGGGCCCATGCCACAAACCTCGTAGACGCGGTAGGGATGGCACACCGGCGCGCGCTCCACGATCTCGTAAGCTTCAAGGTCTTCGATCGACAGCAGCCCGGGACGACCGGGCGCGGTGCGCACCGTCTCGACGATCGCTTGCCCGATCTCGCCGCCATAGAAGACGTCGGTCCCTTCCTCGGCCACGCGCCGCAACGTCTCGGCGAATTCCGGATTGCGAACCATATCGCCGGCCTGAAGTGCCGTGCCTCCGGGAAAGAAGTAGTCGCGGGCCGTCTCGAATGTATGGAGCCGCGCGGCACCATCGCCGGTGAGTTGCCCGGCAAGGCGCGGACCGACTTCGAACCCTTCTTCGGCCAGGTCGATGGCCGGCTGAAGCAATTCCGCAAAAGGCATGGTGCCGTGAAGCGCGTGTGTCGCTTCCATCAGCTTCAGCGTACCGGGCGTACCGACCGATCGCCCGCCGACCACCGCATCGAAGAACTCCATCGGTTCCCCATCGAGCCCGAGGAAGAGGTTGGGGCCCGCAACCTTCGGAGCCGTCTCGCGCCCGTCGAATGTGCGAACCGCCCCGGTCTCGGCGTCAAAATAGACGAGGAAGGCCCCACCGCCGATCCCGGAGCTCTGCGGCTCGACGAGATTGAGCATCATCTGCACGGCGACCATGGCGTCGATTGCGTTGCCGCCCGCTTCCAAAACCGCCAATCCGGCTTCGCTGGCGGCAGGATGTGCGGCGGCGACCATGAAATCCT
The DNA here is from genome assembly GCF_902498825.1 of Rhizobium sp. EC-SD404. NCBI lineage: Bacteria > Pseudomonadati > Pseudomonadota > Alphaproteobacteria > Hyphomicrobiales > Rhizobiaceae > Rhizobium > Rhizobium sp. EC-SD404. Next base: position 1,172,955 of record NZ_LR701459.1, on the reverse strand, counting down.
GTGCGTAAACAGCTGATTGTTGGATCCGACCCGTTGCCTGCTCGGGCGCAGGGCGCGCCTCCTGCGCGAGCGCTTCGCCGCCCACCGCAGCGACGAAGGCAATGGTGGACACAGCCCAAGACCTTGGGATCATTGTCGATTTCTCCTCTAGCCCCAACCGGAGTGCATCCTAAGCGCTCCAACCCGAAAGAGCAAAACGCCCGCTCTCGGTCGTATTCGCCATTCGTTTATAATCCGAACGGCTAACTGGTTGCATTTCCGGCACGGCAGTAGGGTCCGTTTGCGGTGGCATAGGCTTGCCGCAGGGGTTTGCCGTGGCCGCGCCACGGCTCGAAATGGGAGGTAATCGTTTTGGATCCCAAGTCCGCACAGGCCGATGCCTATTGGCAGGCCAATCTCCGGATCATCAAGATCTCGCTCGTTATCTGGGCGCTGGTCTCGTTCGGTTTCGGCATCATTCTGCGCCCTCTGCTCTCCGGCATTCCCGTCGGTGGCACTGATCTCGGTTTCTGGTTCGCCCAGCAGGGCTCCATCCTCGTCTTTCTCGTTCTGATCTTCTTCTATGCCTGGCGCATGAACAAGCTCGACCGGGAATTCGACGTCGACGAACAATAGACCGCGATAGGGAGGGGTAACATGGATCAATATACACTCAATCTGATCGTCGTCGGCCTGAGCTTCGCGCTCTATATCGGCATCGCGATCTATTCACGCGCCGCAACGACCGGCGAATTCTACGCCGCAAACCGCGGCGTTCACCCGGTGATGAACGGGATGGCGACTGCCGCGGACTGGATGTCGGCTGCGTCGTTCATCTCGATGGCAGGCCTCATCGCTTCGGTCGGCTATGACAACTCGACCTATCTCATGGGCTGGACCGGCGGCTACGTGCTCCTGGCCATGCTGCTTGCGCCATATCTGCGCAAGTTCGGCAAGTTCACGGTGCCGGAATTCATCGGCGACCGCTTCTATTCGCGCACCGCGCGCATCGTCGCCGTCATCTGCCTCATCGTCGTCTCGGTCACCTACGTTATCGGACAGATGACCGGCGTCGGCGTCACCTTTGCCCGCTTCCTGGAAACCGATACCACGACCGGTCTTCTGATCGGCTCGGCGATCGTGTTCCTCTATGCGGTCTTCGGCGGCATGAAGGGCATCACCTACACGCAGGTCGCCCAGTACATCGTGCTCATTCTCGCCTACACGATCCCGGCGATCTTCATCTCGCTGCAGCTGACGGGCAATCCGCTTCCGATGTTCGGTCTCTTCTCCGAGCACACGGCATCGGGCCAGCCGCTTCTCACGACGCTTGACCAGATCGTCACCGATCTCGGCTTCAACCAGTACACCGGTTCGACGGACTCCATGCTGAACATCGTCCTGTTCACCATGTCCCTGATGATCGGTACCGCCGGCCTGCCGCACGTCATCATCCGCTTCTTCACCGTGCCGAAGGTTTCCGACGCACGCTGGTCTGCCGGATGGGCGCTGGTCTTCATCGCCATCCTGTACCTCACGGCTCCGGCCGTCGGCGCAATGGCGCGCCTCAACCTGATCGAGACGATCTATCCCGGCAACGGCGCCGTGGAAGAGACCGCACTGGTCTATGAGGATCGTCCAGAGTGGATGCGCAACTGGGAAACCACTGGTCTTCTCACCTTCAACGACCTGAATGGTGACGGCCGCATCCAGTTCTACAACGGCACCAATGCAGGCTACGAAGAAACGGCAACGGCTCGCGGCTGGCAGGGCAACGAACTCACCGTCAACAACGACATCATGGTTCTCGCCAATCCGGAAATCGCAAACCTTCCGGGCTGGGTAATCGCGCTTGTCGCTGCCGGCGGTCTCGCAGCCGCTCTGTCCACTGCAGCAGGTCTGCTGCTCGCCATCGCATCCGCGATCTCGCACGATCTGATCAAGAGCGTGTTCAACCCGAACATCTCTGAAAAGGGCGAGCTGCTGGCCGCGCGTGTCGCCATGGCCGGTGCCATTGCGCTTGCTACCTGGCTCGGGCTCAACCCGCCCGGCTTCGCAGCCCAGACCGTGGCTCTTGCCTTCGGCCTTGCTGCGGCGACGATCTTCCCGGCACTGATGATGGGCATCTTCTCCAAGCGCATCAACTCGTCGGGTGCGATTGCGGGCATGCTCGTCGGTCTGATCACGACCTGCGCCTACGTCTTCGCGTACAAAGGCTTCCTGTTCATTCCGGAAACCAACATCCTGCCGGACAACCCGGCTGGCTGGATCTTCGGCATCTCGCCGGCATCCTTCGGTACGATCGGTGCCATCCTGAACTTCGGCGTCGCCTACTTCGTGTCCAATGCGACCGAAGCACCGCCGCGCGAAATCCAGGATCTCGTCGAAAGCGTTCGCACGCCGCGTGGCGCCAGCACCGCGCTGGATCACTAAGCAAAAGAACGCCCCGGCAATCCACGTCGGGAACGGTCGAATATCACCAGGAAAAGACCCCGCAAGCCTCTGTTTGCGGGGTCTTTTCATCTTCTGGCCCACGATCGGTTGATCCGAAACATGATTCGGGCGATGAGGGCTTTGGAATACGCTGCGGCGTGGGACGCTTCGTCCGCGCGATGAACGGGGTGGATCACGCACGGGCTTGGGGGAGCACCGACGCGATCCTGGCGGGAAGAGACGATGTTTTTTATCTTGATCGGGGGCCTTCTGGTGGCCGTCAGCGCCGGGGCGATCGCTTCCCTGCCGTATCGCCTTGCCAAGAGGCCGGTGCCCCGCGGGTTGATGCCGATCGTAGGCGGTATATCGCTCCTCGTCTTCGTCCTCTGGAACGACTATTCATGGTATGGTCGTACCGTTGCGGAACTGCCCGAGCGCGTCGCCGTCGTCGAGAGTTTCACCTATAGCGGGGCCCTCCAGCCTTGGACGCTGGTTAAGCCGCGCATCAACCGTTTCACGGCAGTCGATCGGGCATCGATCCAGCGCAACGAAGCGCTGCCGGGCTACGTCATGGCCGACATCATCTTCGTCCAGCGCTATCAGCCGACCTTGCAGGCACGCCAGATTTTCGATTGCGGCGATACGCGGCGGGCTGACCTCACGGATTCAACCGAATTCGACGACAGCGGGATGCCGCAGAACGTCAACTGGGTCGATCTCGAAAACGATCACCCGCTGATCCCAATCGTCTGCGCCGAGCCAGCACCCATCGGTTGATGCCTGCCACGCGGCAATGCGGTGATCGTTGCCGCGACTTCTAGGGCTGCGCAATTTTACGATTCTAATTCGGCGCCAAACGTTCGATCCATTCAAAGCCCTTTGAATGGGGGCGCGGCCGGTTCGCTTCAGCTTGACTCCGAAATTTTATTACAACACCTTCGCAGGTGGGGGATGCAGAAGGCGTGATTGCACGCAGATGCAGGGGCAATCGAAGAACAAGAGAACAGGGAACACCGATCGATGCTCAAGAGCCTTTTCACTTCGACGATGCTGGCCTCCGCGCTGGCCATCTCCGCCCTCCCGACAGGCGCGTCCGCACAGGATGCAGAGGTGGTCTATAATCGCGGCAACGACACTGACCCTTCGACGCTGGATCACCATCTCACGTCGACGGTGGCGGAAGGCCACATCATGCGCGATCTCTACGAAGGGCTCGTGGTGCAAAGCGCTGAGGCCGAAGTGGTGCCGGGCGTGGCCGAGAGGTGGGACATATCCGAAGATGGCATGACCTACACGTTCCATCTGCGCGAAGATGCACGCTGGTCGAACGGCGATCCGGTGACCGCGAACGACTTCGTCTTCGCCTACCGCCGCATCCAGGATCCGGCAACGGCGGCACCTTACGCCAACATGCTCTATGTGATCGAAGGCGCTGAAGAGGCCAACACTGCCGATGGCGCGCTCGAGGACATCGCAGCCCGCGCCATCGATGATCGCACGCTGGAAATCACGCTGAAGACGCCAGCTCCCTATTTCCTTGAGCTTCTGACCCACCAGACCGGCCTGCCGTTGCACCAGGCGTCGGTGGAGGAGCACGGCTCGGACTACACCAGCCCCGACAATCTGGTGACCAACGGCGCCTATATGCTGGAAAGCTTCACGCCGAACGACCAGATCGTGCTGCGCAAGAACTCCGAGTTCCATGATGCGGACAACGTCGCCATCGACGTCGTGAACTACATCCCCTTCGAAGAGCGCGCGACCTGCCTGCGCCGCTTCGAGGCCGGCGAAGTGCAGTCCTGCTCCGACGTTCCTCTCGAGCAGATGGACTATATGGAAGCCAATCTCGGCGACTCGCTGCGAATCGTCCCCTATCTCGGCACCTACTACCTGCCGGTGAAGACGACCAAGGAAGGTCTGTCCGATTCACGCGTCCGCCAGGCGATGTCCATGGCGATCGACCGTGAGTTCCTTGCCGAGGAGATCTGGCAGGGCGCTATGATCCCGACGCACTCCTACGTGCCGCAGGGCATCGGCAATTACGGCGAGCCGGCAGAGATGCCCTATGCCAACGACGACATGCTGGACCGCGAGGATGCCGCGATCGCGCTTCTGGAAGAAGCCGGCTACGGCGAGAACGAGCTATCCGTCGAGCTGCTCTACAACACGTCGGAAAACAACGCGAACACCATGACCGCCATCGCCGACATGCTGGGCAATATCGGCATCCAGGCAACGACTGTCGAAATGGAAGGCGCCACCTACTTCAATTATCTGCGCGAAGACGGCGACTTCGACATCGCTCGCGCCGGCTGGATCGGCGACTATTCCGACCCGCAAAACTTCCTCTTCCTGCACGAGAGCGACAATCTCGGCTTCAATTATTCGCGCTGGGTCAGCGAGGACTATGACGAACTGATGGATCAGGCATCCGTGGAAACCGATGTCGATACGCGCGCCGAAATCCTGAAGGAGGCGGAAACGCTTCTGCTCCAGGAAGTGCCGATCATTCCGATCCTTTATTATACGGCCAATGCGCTGGTTTCCGACAACCTCGTCGGTTGGGAAGACAACGTCATGAACGTCCACGGCAGCCGTTGGATGTCCATCACCCAATAGGCTTTCAGCCCGTTCCCGGCGACGCGTGGCCAGTCATTGGCTTCCATCGCCGGGAGCATTCGATCTGAGCGCCTAAGCGCCACTCTTCGCCTGTGGGCGTCGTCAGGAAACCCTAAATGGTCGGCTATGTGCTGCGGCGCCTGTTGAGCGCCATACCGACGGTGTTCATCATCGTCACGCTTGCCTTTTTCATGATCCGCATCGCACCGGGCGGTCCGTTCGATCTCGAACGCCCGCTCGATCCGCTGATCATGGAAAACATCAACCGCGCCTACAATCTCGATAAGCCGCTATGGCAGCAATATCTGCTCTATCTCGGCAATCTGGCGCAGGGCGATCTCGGACCAAGCTTCACCCGGCGTGACTTCACGGTCATGGATCTGTTCCGCACCGGCCTGCCCGTCTCGATCCAGCTCGGAGCCATGGCGCTGTCGCTTGCCCTCGTCGTCGGCACGGCTCTCGGCGCGCTCGCGGCGCTGCGGCAGAACACCTGGATCGACTATATGGTGGTCGGCACCGCGACGCTCGGCATCACCATACCGCCCTTCGTGATCGCGCCAGTCCTGTCGCTGTTCTTCGGCGTCATGCTCGGCTGGTTGCCGGCCGGCGGGTGGGGCGGCGGGCAGTTTCGCTATCTCGTCCTGCCCGTAGCGACGCTCGCCCTGCCTCAAATCGCGATCATCGCCCGGCTGACGCGTGGCGCCACCATCGAGGCGCTGCGATCGAACCATGTGCGCACCGCCCGCGCCTATGGCCTTCCCACCCGCGTCGTGGTCGTCACCCATGCGCTGCGTGCCTCCATGCTGCCCGTCGTTTCCTATCTCGGTCCGACGGCGGCTGCGCTGCTGACCGGCTCCGTCGTCGTCGAAACCATCTTCGGGATACCCGGCATCGGACGCTATTTCGTCCAGGGCGCGCTCGGACGAGACTATACGCTCGTCATGGGCACGGTGATCGTCATCGCCGTGTTCGTCGTGATCTTCAATCTGATCGTCGACATCCTCTATGCGTGGCTCGACCCGCGCGTGCGTTACGATTGAGGCCCATCGCGATGACCGAAACAATCTCAGCCCATTCCGAACTCGACTATCGCCAGAGCCGCTCGCTCGGCCAGGATGCCTGGCTTCGCCTGCGCCGCAACAAGGCTGCCGTCGTCTCGATGATCGTGCTCATCGCCCTCGCCCTCACGGGTATTTTCGGGCCGATGCTTTCGCCACACCCCTATGACCGCATCTACCCGCAATTCGTCCGCGCGCCGGCCAGCTTCGAGGCTTATCCCCGCGCCGAAAACATCACGCCAGCCCTCGAAAGCGCGATCGAACGCGGCCGTGTTACGATCGGCGAAATCACGATCGAGGGCCAGACCGCACGGGCGCTGATTTCGAACGACGAGCCCATCGACGACCGCATCACCCGCTATGTCGACCGCTCCGACCTGTTCTCCAATGCACGCATCGAAAACCTCAGCGCCGACGGCCTGAGTGCCGAGATGGTGGCGGACGTGCAGCGGCTGCGCTTCATCTTCGGCACCGATGCCAATGGCCGGGACGTGCTGACCCGCACGATGATCGGCATCCGCATCTCGCTTGCGATCGGGCTTCTCGCCTCACTGATGGCGCTTGTGCTGGGCGTCACCTACGGCGCTGTCGCCGGCTATCTTGGCGGCCGCGTCGACAACGTCATGATGCGCTTCGTGGATATCCTTTATTCGCTGCCCTTCATCTTCTTCGTCATTCTGCTGGTGGTCTTCTTCGGCCGAAGTTTCGTGCTGATCTTCATCGCCATCGGCTGCACCGAATGGCTGGACATGGCGCGGATCGTGCGTGGGCAGACGCTCACCATCAAGCGGCAGGAATATGTGGAAGCCGCCCAGGCCATGGGGGTCACAAGTTGGGGCATCCTGCGACGGCACGTGATCCCGAACACGCTTGGCCCGGTGATCGTCTTCGTCACGCTTCTGGTGCCGAAGGCGATCCTGCTGGAAAGCCTGCTCTCCTTCCTCGGCCTCGGCGTCCAGCCGCCGCTGACGAGCCTCGGGCTTCTGATCTCCGATGGCGCGGCGAACATGCGCGGCGCGAGCTGGCTCCTGATCTATCCGGCGGTGACGCTGACGATCATCCTGTTCGCGCTGAACTTCCTCGGCGATGGCCTGCGCGATGCGCTCGATCCGAAGGACCGATGAGATGAGCGACCCGATCCTCAAAGTGCGCGATCTGAAGGTCGAATTCGGCACCAATGATGGCCCGGTCTACGCCGTCAAAGGCGTCGACCTCGACGTGATGCCGGGTGAAACCGTGGCGATCGTCGGCGAATCCGGCTCCGGCAAGAGCCAGACCATGATGGCGATCATGGGCCTGCTCGCCGGCAACGGCCGGGCGAAGGGCTCGGCGCAATACCGCGGAAAGGAAATCATCGGCCTCTCCGACCGGGCGCTGAACCGCATCCGCGGCGAGAAGATCACCATGATCTTCCAGGAGCCGATGACCTCGCTTGATCCGCTCTACAAGATCGGCCGGCAGCTGTCGGAGCCCATCATCCATCACGGCAAGCTCAAGCGACGCGAGGTGCGGCCCCGCATCATTGAGCTGTTGAAACTCGTCGGTCTGCCCGACCCGGAACGACGGATCGATGCCTACCCGCACGAACTGTCGGGGGGGCAGCGCCAGCGCGTGATGATCGCCATGGCGCTCGCCAACGACCCTGACATCCTGATTGCCGATGAACCGACGACGGCACTCGACGTGACGATCCAGGCGCAGATCCTCGAGCTTCTTGCCGATCTGCAGAAGCGCCTCGGCATGGCAATCGTCTTCATCACCCACGACCTCGGCATCGTCCGGCGCTTCGCAGACCGCGTCTACGTCATGCAGAAGGGCGAGGTGGTCGAGACGAACGATGCCGAGATGTTGTTCACTGCCCCTGCCCACCCTTACACGCAAATGCTGCTGGCGGCCGAGCCGACCGGCATCAAGGCACCTCCGCCACCGACGGCGCCGGTCCTGCTCGAAGGCCGCGATGTTGCCGTCACCTTCCGCGTCGGCGGCGGCTTCATGAAGGGTGCGGCCGTCGACCTGAAGGCGGTCGACCGCATTTCGCTGCAGCTGCGGCAAGGCCAGACGATCGGGATCGTCGGCGAATCGGGGTCCGGCAAATCCACGCTCGGGCGAGCGCTCCTGAGGCTCGCGCCATCCAAGGGCGAAGTGCGTTTCGAGGGAAAAGACATTTCCCATGCTGACCGCGAAGCCATGCGGCCGTTGCGCCATGAAATGCAGCTCGTCTTCCAGGATCCGTTCGGCTCGCTGTCCCCCCGTATGACGGTGGGCCAGATCGTGACGGAGGGCCTTCTGGTGCACGAGCCGCATTTGACGCGACGCGAACGCGATGCGCGTGCGATCGAGGCCCTGGCCGAGGTCGGGCTGGATCCTCTGATGCGCAACCGCTACCCGCACGAATTCTCCGGCGGTCAGCGCCAGCGCATCGCGATTGCCCGTGCCATGATCCTCAAGCCGAAGATCGTCGTGCTCGACGAGCCGACCTCGGCACTCGACCGCTCGGTGCAGAAACAGATCGTCGATCTCCTACGCGATCTGCAGAAGGCGCACGACCTCGCCTATCTCTTCATCAGCCATGATCTGGCGGTGGTGCGGGCCATGGCCGACCACATCATCGTGATGAAGGAGGGAAGAATCGTCGAGGAAGGCGCGACGGCCGCGATCTTCGACCATCCGCGGGAAGCCTATACCCAGGCGCTGATGGCGGCGGCGGTCGACCAGACGAGGTTCAGCCGTTCTGCGTGACAGATCGTTGGCCTAACGATCGTCGTCTCCGAGTAGCTTCGGCGGCGCGAAGCGAACGATGTCGTCTTCCCCAAGATAGCTGCCGGTCTGGATCTCGATGATTTCGAGCGGGATCAGCCCGGGGTTCTCGAGCCGATGGACCTCGCCCACCGGAATGTAGGTGGACTGATTTTCCGACAGCACCACGACCCGGTCACCGATCGTCACTTTCGCCGTGCCCTTCACGACGATCCAGTGCTCGGCGCGGTGGTGATGCATCTGCGTCGACATCGCCGCGCCCGGCTTGACCGTAATACGCTTCACGACATCGCGCCCGCCCTGGTCCACCGTGTCGATCGCGCCCCAGGGACGGTAGAGTTCGCGATGGTTCAGATGCTCGTGCCGCCCGTCGGCCTTGATGGCATCGACGATGTGGCGCACGTCCTGAACCCGGTCCTTGTGCGCAACGAGAACCGCGTCCTTCGTTTCGATCACGACGAGATCGGTCGTGCCGACAAGGGCGACCAGCCGGTGGTCAGCCTCCACGAAGCTGCGGGAACTTCCCGTGGCGATCACGTCGCCGCGAAAGGCGTTGCCGTCATCGTCCTTGGCGCGAATATCGAAGAGCGCGGACCAGGATCCGATATCGCTCCATCCTGCCTCGAGCGGCACCACCGCCGCCCGCGTCGTCTTTTCCATCACGGCATAGTCGATGGAGACCGCGGGGCACGCCTCGAATGCAGCCCGGTCCAGGCGCAGGAAATCGAGGTCCGCAACGGCCCCGTCGAGCGCCTGGCGGCACGCCGCGACGATCTCCGGCGCATGACGCTCCAGCTCATCGAGATAATCACTTGCCTGGAACAGGAACATGCCGCTGTTCCACAAATGATCCCCTGAAGCGATGTATCCCTCAGCGGTCGTCCGATCCGGTTTCTCGACGAAAAGGGCGACCTCGAAGCCGACCTCGCCAAGCGGAGTGCCCTGCTGGATATAGCCGTAGCCGGTCTCGGGACGATCCGGCACGATGCCGAAGGTGACCAGCCGGCCTGCCTGCGCCAGCGGCAGCGCCCTTTCGACCGCCTGTCGGAAGGCGGCGACATTCTGGATCAGATGATCCGCAGCCAGAACGATGAGAAGCGGATCCTCATGCACCTGGAGCGCCTTCAGCGCCGCTACAGCGATTGCCGGTGCCGTGTTCCGACCGACCGGCTCGAGCACGATCGACTGCGCCCTCGCACCGATGCCGCGCAACTGTTCGGCGGCCAGGAAGCGGTGCTCCTCGTTGCAGATGAGGATCGGATCGGCCGCCATGCCGGTGAGCCTCAGCGCCGTTTCCTGCAGCATGGTGCGATCGCTGGTGAGCGGCAGGAACTGTTTCGGATTGAGCTGACGCGACAGCGGCCAGAGACGCGAGCCTGAACCACCGGCCAGAAGCACTGGAATGAGCGGAGCCGATACAGACATCAGTTCTCCCCTCCCGCGGAATCGAACGCCTGCAGGCGCTGCAGTCCTTCGGCGAGGAGTACCTCCGCGGCATCGCGGCTCGACGCTTCCGCATAGCAACGCATTTCGGGAGCGTTACCCGAAGGCCGAAAATGCAGGATCGCTCCGCCTCGCAGGAAAAACTTCGCGCCGTCGGTCGTGTCTCTCCCTTCGACGGGACCAAGACCATCGAGAAACTGTCCGGAGAACGCCTCATCCTCCACCAGCCGGCGCATGAGCGCCTGCCCCTTGGCGACCGGATAATCCTGCAGCCGATCGCTGAGCGCCGCCGGCAGGCCAAGCCCCGAGATGACTTCCGAGGCTGCAGCGCCGGTCTGGTCCAAGGCGATAAACAGGCACAGAATCGGCAAAAACGCATCGCGCGTCGGCAAGGCCCTCAGCACATGGCCTGAATATGTGATGTCGCTGCCGGTCAAAAATCCGCCATTGGCCTCGAAGCCGACGATGTTTCGGTGGCCGGCGGAGACGGCGTCTGACATGCCGGCAATCACGAATGGCGAGCCGACCCTGGTGCGCAGCACAGGCGCCGCGAGGCCTGCTTCGATGCCGGAACTCGACGTCACGGGCGTCACGACCGCACCGGCATCGAGGATCTTCGCTGCGATCAGGCCAAGCGCATCTCCGCGCACCTGCCGCCCCTTTTCGTCGATGACGAGCGGCCGATCGGCATCCGCATCGGTCGAGATCATGAGATCGAGCCGCTCGCTCTCAATCCAGGACGCAATCCGAGCCGCGTCGGCCGGGCTCAACGCCTCCGTGTCGACAGGTACGAACTGCGCGGAGCGACCGAGCAGCACAGGCTCGCCACCGGACGAGGAGACGATCTCGGCGAGCAGCGACCGCGCGACGGAGGATTGCTCCCAAATGCCGATGCGGCGGCCGGAAAGTGCCGTGCTCGGGAGTAAGCCGCGGTACCGTTCGCGATAGGGCGCAAGCGCGTCGGCCTCGGCCGCAGCGACACGCCCCCAAGCCTGCGGTGTCACGGCAAGAGCAGCGTGCTTGGCGACGAGGTGCACGATCGCAGCTTCGTCCTGCTTGTCGATTTCGCCGTCCGGTCGATAGAATTTCAGGCCGTTGCGGTCCGCTGGAATGTGCGATCCCGTGACCATGATCGCCGCCATATCGCGCCACATGGCGAAGCACGCCAGAGCGGGCGTCGGCACGACGCCGCAGCGCACGGGCTTCAAACCAGCTCGCAGGATCGCTGCGCACACCGCCTCGCCGATGGCGGGCGAGCTTGGCCGCAGATCCTCGCCGATGGCGATCGAACCGCCCTCTCCGACCAGGCCGGAGCGAAGGAGATGCTCGATAAAGGCACTTGTATAGATGCCGGCGTCGCCGCTCAGCAGCCGATCGGCCGGGCCCCGAACGCCGCTGGTGCCGAATTTGACGCCCTCAGGCACGGATCGTTCGTTCACGAAAAAGCCACTCGATGAGCACAGGCGGGTTCAAAATGCATGATGGAATACATGATCCTGGAATTAAGGCGCGGTGCAATGAAGATAGCGTTTCCCGCAAGGGTAGCCAGTCTTACACGCGAACGTCATTGATCGCTTAGACCGTAGCGGCGCATCTTGTCCCACAATGTCGTGCGCGAGATGCCGAGCAACTCGGCAGCGTCTTTGAGCGAGCTTTCGGTCTTGGCCAGAGCCGAGACGATCTGGGAACGTTCAGCCGCCTCCCGGGCCGCCAGAAGCGTGTCGTCCGCGGGCTGCGCCCGTATCTTCAATCGCGCCACGCTGCCGTCGGGAAAGAGGTCGCGCTCGGTCAGCACGGTGTCGTTGCCGAGCGCCACCGCCCGATCGACGCGGTTGATCATCTCGCGGATGTTGCCCGGCCAGCGATGCGCCAAGGCAGCGTCGATTGCTTCCGCGTCGATATCCGGCGGCATGCGACCCGCTTTTTGCGCCGCCGAGGCGACGAAGGTCTCGAGAAGCCCGCCAATATCGTCCGCCCGGTCGCGCAAGGGGGGAAGCTCGAGCGTGATCACATTGATGCGAAACCAGAGGTCCTCGCGAAACTTGCCCTCACCGATGAGTACCGCGAGATCCTGGTTCGTCGCACAAACGATGCGGCCGTTGAACGTCCGCGTATCGCTCCCGCCAAGCCGGCGATATTCCCGCGACTCCAGCACCCGCAGAAGCTTCACCTGGAGCGGCAGCGGCAAATCGCCGATCTCGTCGAGGAACAGCGTGCCGCCTTCCGTTTCCTCGATGAAGCCGCGATGCGCACCGACGGCACCGGTAAACGAACCGCGCTCGTGACCGAAGATCATGGAATCGGCAAGATCAGCCGGCAGCGCACCGCAATTGACCGGGACGAAGGGCGTCGACGCCCGTGGACCGCTGGCATGGAGATATCGCGCAGCAACTTCCTTGCCCGTGCCCGTCTCGCCGAGAAGCAGCACCGGCATGTCTGTCGCAGCCGCGCGTTTCAGCATCTGTCCGATCTCGCGCATTACCGGGCTGTTCTCGAACGGATCGGCCGGTGTTTCCCTGACAAGCGATCTGTGGGTGATGTTTTGAAGTTCCTCGATCAGCTGATCGAGGTCGAACGGCTTGGTCACGTAGTTCAGCGCACCGGCCCGCACGAGCCGCACGGCCTGGTCGATATCGCCGAATGCCGTCATGAAGATGGTGGGCACGAGACCATTGCGATCGAAATGGCTGCGCATGACTGTCTCGCCATCTCCGTCCGGCAGGCGAATGTCGGACAGGATGATCGCCGGCTGCAGCGATGCAAGCAAAGCGCGCGCCTCGGCGGCGGAGCGCGCCCAGCTCACGCCAAACCCTTCAAGTTCCAGCCTTTGCCGCAGGGAGGCTCCGAGCGTGGCATCGTCTTCGACCAGCAAAATCAGTGCGCCCGACATCAAGTCACCCGTTGGTTGCCGCTGGAGCGGATGGTGCGGCAAGCGTTATCCTCACCATCGTCCCGGCGCCATCCTCGCTGCGGATGGAAAGGCTGGCACCGATCTGCTCGACCAGATTGGCAATGACCCAAATGCCGATGCCGCGCTCGGCCGGGATCGCTTCCAACTGGCCCGAGATGATCGCGGCGACCATTTCAGGCGGCATGCCCTGGCCTTCATCCTGGATTTCGATCGAAACCGTGTTCTCCCGCATGTCACGCGCGAGCGTTACGGTGACGGTTCCATCAGCGGGCGACGCGCGCACGGCATTGAGCAGCAAATTGATAAGGATTTGCCGCAATGCGTCGCCATCGACATCGATCGCCACCGCTTCGTCGAGCACCCACCGAAGCTGGACGCCGAAGCGCCTTGCCTCGGGCTGAATGAGAAGATCGAGGTCGCGGATATCGCGCGCGAAGAGGCGGCTTGTGCCCGACCGTCGCCGATAAGTCGAAAGGGTCACGTCGACGACACGACCGATGCTGTCGAGACCCTTTTCGAGGAGGTCGAGCGTCTGCTCGCGGACGTCGGCACGCTCACCATAGCGCTTCAATGTCGAGATGCCGTTCTTCAGGCCTGCGAGCGGATTGCGTACCTCGTGGGCGATGCCGGCCGCCATGCGCGCGAGCAACGCATCGCGCTCCTGCTGCGCCATTTGTTCGAGCAGTTTCATGCGTTCGGCTTCCGATCGCTCGCGCAGCGCCAAAGCCGCTTCCAGCTGGCGCAACTCGTCTCCCTGGCGCCACGAGGTCAGCGCGGTCGTCAGCGCGTCCTGATCGGCCAGTCGGTTGATGAATGTGTCGAGCGGGGCGAGCGCGCGCCGGGTGATCGCGTATACCGCGATGGCCGCGATGATCGCCACCAGAAAATCGATCCCGAGAGCGACGCCCGAAGCGGTGTCGGCCGTCTCCTTGACGGGCGTCGTGTCGAAGGTAGCGGCCAGGAACAGAATGCGATCATCCAACGCATAGGTTCTGAGAACGAGCAGCAGACCGCGATCGGGAAACTCGCTGAATGCGGTCTCCCCGGCGCCAAGCGTTGCCGCGTCATCCAGAGCTGCGACCAGAAGCGGTCGATGCGCTTCGCCGAGAACCATGGTCTGCGTGGTGCCGGACACATCCCTCCAGCGCGCCGCCATGGCTTCTTCGAGAAGCGCCGTCCGATACGTCAGGGCTGCCTCAAGCTGTTGGCGCACCGCTTCGGGCGTGTCGTTCGTTTCCGCTGCGATGTTGCCCGCCAGCGCGTCAAGAAACACGACTGCCTGATCGCGCAATGCCGATTCACTGTTGGACTGAAGCAGCCTCACGCCGAGTTGCGTCGTGCCCACCGCGACGACGAAAATCGCGACCGCCACGAACAGCGGCAAAGCCAGGGTCAGCGGCAAGGTCTGGCGAAGTCGCGACTGCATGGAGCCAGCCATACATCACCTTGCCGCTGCTGCACCAGACTCAGGCAGAGGCGCCGCCCTCCGGCGCTTCCATGATGAGAACGTCGCCGCCCATGTCGGGTGCGATGCGCGACCGCCAATGCGCACCGAACCAGTTGGTGCGCAGCGGCCTGGGCGTCGCGCCGAGGATAACGGCGTCTGCATCACCGAGGTCATCCGGTACCGCGCACCCCTCGGCCGTGGCTTCGACAAGCCTGTAACCGACACGGAAGTTCCTGGCGATGTCTTCGACGGCGCTCGTGTCGGCGCCGCGATCCGCGACATGCACGAGGCTGTCCACGGGCCACAACTGCGCCATCAGCGCCCACTCCACCAATGCCGGCAGATGGCTCTCCCCGCAGTCGCGCACCACGATTTTCGCAGACCCCTGTGCGGGATGCTTGCCGGCAAAAAGCACGGGCCCACGGTGAACGGCAGGCAGCCGCAACAGACCGTCCGGCTCCCACGTGGTCAGGCTGCGACGCCCTTCGACCTGGTGATGGAACCAGCCTTCACACGGCAAAACAAGAAGTTCCTCGCCCAGTCCGTCGCAAGCGAGAAGCCGTTCCGGATCGCCTTCGCTGTAATTGAGCACAGCATCGACGCCGATGAAGCCTTTGAGCGTGTTGACGGCCTTGCTCGCGCGATCGCGGATCAGCCGTCGCATCTGTGCGGGGTCTTCCGCCGTATCGATCGCATGGCCATCGATCAACACATGGGCGGAAAGCTTCGCCTCGTTCTGCTTTGCGACGGCGGACGCACGTTGCGCGACCAAATCGACATTACCATCGATCACCGCAAATCGAACCGCCTCGAGGCGCTGCAACGACGCGCGCGATCGCTGCGGCGCGACGCTCTTCGGTTCCGGTGTCTTCGGGGTATCAACGCTTGTAGGGAGCCAGCCCAAGCGCTCGTCGAGCGGCAGGCTGGACCGCTCAAGAACACCATCGAGCGCGTCTTCACCGCTGAGCGCCAGTCGAGCCCCGGACACGTAGGCAGCCCGGCCGAGCAGATGGCCGGCGACAGGCACCGTCAGCAGCAGGAATATGACGGTGAAGAGACCCATGATGGTCGCATCGAGCGCCCCATGGGCGATCACGCTGCCAATGATGACGAGGCCGGCGCCGAGAGTCCCCGCTTTGGTGGCGGCATGCATGCGCTGGAATGGATCCGGCAGGCGCATGACGCCCAGTGCCGCAATGCACAGGAAGATGACGCCTGCCAGCTTGAAAAGAATGGATAGGAGCGCGATCATTGTTCATTCTCCTTTTTCTTCTCGAGCAGGGCCGACAGCGAGCATGTCGCGAGAAAGCCGATAAGCGCGATGCCGAAGGCGATATCGAGAAACTCCCGGCGCCCGGTCACGATCATCGTCAGCGCCGCGATCGCCACGGCTATCCCCGTCAGCATGTCGAGCGCGACGAAGCGATCCGCATAGCCCGGGCCCGTCATCATGCGGATGGCAGCCAGCGTCAGTGGCGCCATCAGGATCACGATCATGACGGCGGCGAAGGTCGACAGAATGCCGTCCAGAAACTCGATCATCCTTCAATCTCCTTGATGCGCGTCTCGAATGTGTCCTTGATACTTTGCACCACCGCGTCCGGGTCCGGCGCATCGAGCACGTGGACGTAGAGCGTGGACAGATCCTCGCTGACATGCAGCGAGGTGGTGCCGGGCGTCAGGCTCACGCAATTTGCGAGGGTCGTGATGCCGGCCCGGCTGCGTAGCCCAACGGGGACCGCGAGGATCGCCGGTTTCAGCGCGGAGCTGTCCCCGATCACCTGTTGCGCGACGGCGACGGACGACATGACCAGTTCCTTGATGAACACGCCCGAAAGGACGACGGTCTGGACTCCACGATTTAGAATGGTCATGGCGCTACTCCTGCCGTGTGCTCCCCACCGAAGAACGCCCCGATGAGTTGCGTACGATCGCCCATGCTTTCCGCAGCAAGGTTCGAGAATGCGACGAGCGGCTCGGGATTGAAACCGATGGCGAGCGTGATGATGCCAAGCGCCGCGATCGGGACCAGCATCGCGACCGGAACCGGCCGGGCACGCACAGCGCGCGGCGGTTCTTTCCAGAAGGCCTCGATCCAGATCTTGCTCATCGAAAAGATCGTCAGAAGGCCGACGAACAGCGCGACGGCGGCCAGCCATGCGGCTTCGCCCTGGA
The DNA here is from genome assembly GCF_902498825.1 of Rhizobium sp. EC-SD404. NCBI lineage: Bacteria > Pseudomonadati > Pseudomonadota > Alphaproteobacteria > Hyphomicrobiales > Rhizobiaceae > Rhizobium > Rhizobium sp. EC-SD404. The sequence goes on along the minus strand of NZ_LR701459.1, from coordinate 1,156,133 downwards.
ACGACGCATCGACGACCATGAACTTCGCCCAGAAGCCCGACAATGGCGGTATCCCCGCCAGGGACAGCGCCGGGATGGCGAAGAGCACCGCCAGCAGCGGCGACGACTTCATCAGTCCGCCGGATTTGCGCAAGTCGAACGATCCCGTGGCGCGATGGATGGCGCCGGCGACGAAGAACAGGTTCGCCTTCACCACGATGTGGTGGATTATGTAGAAAACGGCGCCGGCGAGCGCGAGCGGCGTGGCGACCGCAAGGCCCAGCATGATGTAGCCGATCTGGCTGATGATATGGAACGACAGGATGCGGCGGACGTCCCACTGAATTGCCGCGCCGAAGACGCCGAACAGCATGGTTCCGGCGGCGATCACCGCGATCAGCGGCTTCAAGGTGCCGTTATCCACCTCGAACAGCAGCGTGAAGACGCGGAAGAGCGCGTAGACGCCGACCTTCGTCAGCAATCCGGCAAAGACCGCGGAAACGATGATGGACGCCGTGTGATAGGACGCCGGCAGCCAGAAGAACATCGGGAAGAACCCGGCCTTGATGCCGAATGCCAGCAGGAACATCATCGCCGTAAGCGTGAGCGCAGCCGATGGCTCGGTCTGCGGCAGCACCACCGCCAGATCCGCCATGTTCAGCGTGCCGGTCGCCCCGTAGAGCAGCCCGACCGCCATCAGGAACAGGATCGTGGAAAAGAGGTTGAGGACGGCGTATTTGATTGCGCCGTCGATCTGCGCCCGCGTCCGGTCCAGCGTGATGAGACCGAGCGTCGCGATCAGCATGACTTCGAACCACACGTATAGGTTAAAGATGTCGCCGGTCAGGAACGCGCCGTTGACGCCGATCATCAGCCCCAGGAAAAGCGGATAGAAGCCCGAGCGTATCTGGCGCTTGCGGAGATCTCCCATCGAAAAAACCAGCGCGCAGAGCGCCAGCAAGCTCGAGATCACCACCATCGCAGCGCTGAAGCGATCCGCGACGAAGACGATCCCGAATGGGGGCATCCAGCCGCCGAAAGCCTTGGTGAGAATGAGGCCCGACATGACCGCGTCGACGAGGAACAGCGAGGCGCCGAAGGTCAGCACCATCGCGGTCAGCGCGACGACCCGCTGAGCTGCGGGAAATGCATGAAGGGCAGCTGCGAGCGCTGCGCCCGCAAGCGGCAGGATTACGGGCCAGAGAAGAAGCGTCTCAAACATGGTCAGCTGCCTTTTTCGTGAAAGGCGAACCGAGCGCCTCGGCGTCGTTTTGTTCGTCAGTGAAGACTGAACCGAGGGCCTGGTACGCCTTGAGCACCAGAGCCGCAGCGAAGGCGACCAGCGCGAAGCCGATGACGATCGCAGTGAGGATCAACGCCTGCGGCAGCGGATTGGCAGCACCCTCGCCCAGCGTCTGATTGCCCGGCTGGATAACCGGGGGAGCCGTGAACTGCAGCCCGCCCGATACGAAGATCAGCAGGTTTGCGGCGGTCGACAGCAGAACAACGCCGAAGAGGATGCGCATCACATGACGCGAGAGGAGAAGATAGACGCCGGCACCCATCTGGGCGGCGACGGCGAATGCGTAGATCAGGCTCACTGCTCCACTCCTTCATAAAATCGAAAGACCAGCGCCAGCACGCCCCCAATGACGACCATGAAGACGCCGATGTCGAACGCCGTCGCGGTGCCGACATGCGTCGAACCGAGTTCTGCCCACCAATGGGTGAGGTAAGACTGGTCGGACAAAAGGCCTGGCAGGCCGCTGAGAAACGACAGGAAGAGGCCCGAACCGATCAGCACCATCGGATGCACGATGAGTGCCTTGCGGGCGGCTTTCACGCTGTCTGCAAGCGCCAGAAGTGCAAAGGCAAGCGCCGCAAAGAGCCCGCCGATGAACCCTCCGCCGGGCTCGTTGTGACCGCGAAACAGCATGTAAACCGCGGCGACCAGCATCAGCACGAAGAAGAGACGCGACATCGTTGAGAAAATGACGGACATGGCCGCTTACTCCTTTGTGCGAAGAGGTTTGAGAGCACCGCGCAGCAGGCCCCAGGCTGCGATGGTGGCTAGTGCGACGACGGCGATTTCGCCGAGCGTATCGATCGCGCGGTAATCGACGAGGATGACGTTGACGACGTTTCGGCCATATCCTTCGAGGTAGCTGGTCTCCCCGAAATAGTCGGATAGCCTGAGGTCGATGGGCGTAACGCCAATGGATGCCAGCGCCACGAACATCACCATTGCGAAGACAGCGGCGATCGTCCCGTCGCGCCGACGCTCAGAGACGGTGCGAGAGTGGCGGCTACGGGAGGGTAGCCTCAGCAGAACGGCCGTCATGAGAATTACGATCAGCGTTTCGACCGCGACCTGCGTCAGGGCAAGATCGGGTGCGCCATTCAGCATGAAAATGACCGCAGAACCGAACCCTACGATACCCACGGAAACGAGACCTGCGATCAACGAGCGTACGACGATCGTTGCACAAGCGCCAACGACGGTGAGAAGGAGAACCAACGCCACTGAGATGCGGATATCGCCCTCGCCCGCCAGGAAATCTCCACTTGGCGCCGCGAAGAAGGCAATGACCAGTCCGGCGATGACGGTCAGCATGACGATCGTTGTGTAGCGGTGCTGGTCGCCATTCTGCAGGGTCTGCGTCGATATCCGCGCAGCGCCGAGAACACCGTTGAGGGCACCGTGGTAGAGCCGATCGCCGAGCCAGGCGTAAAGATGATCGAAGCTCTTGAGCGCCGTATGGATCTGGGTCCACTTGATGGCGATCAACGCGCCGATGGAGACGACCAGAACCGACAGGAGAAGCATTGGGGTCAGCCCGTGCCAGAGCGAGAACGACACGTCGATCGGCTGCCCGTAGAGGGCCGAAGCGGCCGGGCCGATCAGCCATTGCGCGGCCGGCGCGGGCACGAGACCGATCAGGATGCCGCCGGTGGCAAGCAGCATCGGGCCGACGAGCAAGCCGGTCGTCTCCCCGTGGTGGACTTCCGAAACCCGCTCCGGCTTGAAATAGAACGGTCGGATCGAAACGACACCGGCCACACCGACCATCACCGCATTGACGAGCACCGCCACTGCGATGGGAATGATGTTCCAGTCATTGGCGAGCTGTGCCTCGAACAGATATTCCTTCGATATGAAGCCGACGAACGGCGGCAGACCGGCCATGGACAGGCTTGCTAGCACGGCCGCAACGGCGGTGATCGGCAGGAAGCGAGCAAGTCCCCCCAATCGACCGAGGCTTGCCTCGCCCGTCGCGTGTATCGCCGTACCGGCGCAGAAGAAAAGTGCGGCCTTGTAGAGAGCGTGGGTTAGGATGAAGCCCACAGTGGCCACGGCAGCAACTTCGCCGGTGAGGCCGATCAACATGACGAGGATGCCGAGCGACGCCACGGTGGACTGCGCCAGCACTGCCTTGAAGCCTTCCGCGCGCAGCGCCTGGAGCGCTGAAACGATCATCGTGAGGGAACCGACGACGACCAGCGTGTTCCCGAAAGCAGGCATATCGGCGAAGACGCCATCGAACCGCGCCAGGAGAAAGACGCCGAGCTTCACCATCGTGGCGGAGTGGAGATACGCCGATGCAGGTGTGGGCGCGGCCATGGCATTGGGCAGCCAGAAATGGAAGGGAAACTGGGCACTTTTAGTGAAAGCGCCGATCATGATCAGCACCGCGATCGTGCTCGCCCAGGGACTTGCGATTAGCTCGTCCGAACGTGCCAGCACCTCGGTGAAGGAGAATGTACCGAGCGTCATGCCGATCACGACGATCCCCGCGAAGAGGACAAGCCCGCCGCCACCGGTGACGATCAGCGATTGAAGCGCGGACTTGCGGGCGGCCTCCTTGTGACCGTCGAAGCCGATCAGGAGAAAGGACGCAAGGCTCGTCAGTTCCCAGAAGACAAACATGACAATGAGGTTGTCGGACAGAACGGTGCCGAGCATCGCTGTCATGAACAACATGATGAGGCTGAGGAAGCGGCCAAGCTCTGCGCTCGGCTTCTCGGCGAAATAGGCTCCTGCATAGATCGTCACCAGCGTGCCTATGCCAGTGATGAGCAACGCAAAGAGCAGCGAGAAACCGTCCAGTCGGAAGGCAAGTTCGACGCCAAGCGAAGGCACCCAGGAAAGCTGCGCGAACAACACCTCCCCGCCCGCCACCTCAGTGACGTGAAGGAAGATGGACACGAAAATGAACAGCGGGATGAGACTGATCGCCCAACCCGTATGACGCCCCAGTACCGACGAGACCGGTCGCGCGATCACGGCGCCCGCCAAAGCGATCAATATGCTCCACTCAAATGTCACGGCACGCGTTCCTCTTTGCTCGTGACAATCAGAGCAGCAAGCGGCATGCCAGAGTTGAAAGTATCTATTTTACAGTGAGTTAGGCCGAAAGCGGTGAAGGTGTGTTCAGAAAACTGAACATGGAAGCGCGGTCAATGTCGGGAATTCTGAACATCCGCTGCCCATGCGATCCGTGAGGCAGATTCTCCGCGTTCCAGATCTTGTAGCAAGCGTCCAAGTCTCCAAATGGCCCTGGAGGGCGACGACATTTCCATCCGGGGCATCCTTTTGGGGTCCTTCCCTGTCTCCGAAGCGCACGCTCAGACACCTGAGACCGGAATCCGGAAGGATGGCGTCAGCCATAACAATGCAAGGCATCGAACGGCGGAGCAGCCTGGATGAAGAATGACGGAAGACCATGCAAGGGAAAGAGTTCCGAGTTCAGCGCGCCACATGCCCCCCCCCCATCTAGTCTTGACCCACGATGGCTCGCAGCGCACCGGGATGAGGAGGACAGCCCGGTCGCCTGGACCAGCCTCCGTTGTTGAAGCGCATAATGAAGGGAGCGAACCAGTCGGCTCAGCAGATAGACCTGCTCTTGGGCAACAGAACGCGTTAGCGCCGTTAACCATGAGAACAAAAGCAAAACAGTGAGCGCTTTTTCCGCTTGATTTCAATGCGCGCGTGAATATTCTAACGATCTCTCATCAGAGAGACGGCCTCCGCCGGTGCGCCAACACCGAACGAAGGCCTGACCCGCCAAACCTCTTGTGAAGGTCCAACAGGCTATGAACACCCATACTCAGATTCCCCCATCCTGCCTAGAACTGCGTGAGCGTGCCGAGAGCAGTATCGGTTTGCGGACAGCGTCCGCGTACCATGCCGATGCACGCCCTATCGGTATATCCGGTCATCCGCTGTAATCGCGGACTCCCACACACAAGCTCCCATCAGTTCAATCTCCGCATCCGGTTTTTTGGTTGCCGGTCATTCGCGCCAAATCCGCCAACAACTTGCGTTGTGTGGAGTCTGACGTCGCTTGATCCGCGCCTGCCTTCCGCTTGATGCGATCTTTTCAGGATGAAATTCATCATGTCATTTTCCCATGACGTGCGCCTTGCCGCGCCCGAACCCCATATGCAATCACACCGACCAGCGCCGACCTCCTCGTCGTCTAAAATCGACCCTCAGCATCGGCTCTTTGTTGACGAAGCTGTTCGTCAACTGCGCTCCTGCTATTCCGCGAGCACCGATGCCTGCTGGCTCTCTGCTGGTCTTATTGCTGCCGCCGCCCAGGTCACGGCAGCAGAAGGCCGCATGCTGGAACACCTGTTGCGTGAACGCGTCTCCACAGAGCCGAGATTTAAGCTCCTGGACCGAGGCATTGAGCTGCCGGTGCTCGATGACGCGGAACGTATGCTTGCGCTCAACGAATGGGCTGACCTCGCAAGTCTGGCGGTGGATCCAAACCGACGCGCGACGCGACACTACCGACCAGATCTGATCGCGATCGAAAAGGAAACGAGCCGCGCCATTCTCATCGATGTCAAACGATCCTTGTCATCCTATTCCGGCAACCGGCAGCTCAATCACCTAAAAACAAAAATGCTGGCTGCAGCACTGGTCGCGCCGCAGATCCTTTACACCGAACACCAACGGACGATGGTGACACGCACCGAGATTGCGATCGTCGATCTTGCCGACAGTCGCGCGTCTTATGGCGATGGTATTTTCGGTCTCTGCCATCTCGATGCGCTGCTCGGTACGCCCGGCCTGGCATCTGATTTGCAGCGGTGCCGCGCGGTTTACCGTGATGCAGTCGATGCGTTTCTGCGCGAGATGGCGGAGGGCACCTTTAACCTTGTCAGCTCCTCAGCGGCGAGCGGATCGACATCGGAAGCGATCGGAACGTTGTCTGCGGCAGATGCAGAAGAGAATGGCGCCGTCAACGACACGAGACGAATATCGTCGCACCTACGAGGGGCGACTATCGCGCCCGTGGGTCTTGCGCGGCTTCGTGCAGCCAGCGCAAACGCTTGAGGTTCGCGAGCCGAACGTAAGTTACGCCCCCGCCTCATTCTTCCAATGATCTTTCCCAGAACTGCGCCGCGCCAGAGAGCAGCGGCTGCAGCGGAGCTTTGTCATGTCAAAACGTACCAAACTGCCCTCGAAATCAGCAAGAATTCGCAATGCGCGCCTTACCTCGCCGACCGGACCGACATCTGTGGCGCATTCATCCGCCGCGTCAGAGCGTCCGATCACCGATATTGATGGCCACACCGGTGAGCAGGCGCGGCGCGCTCACCAAATTGCACGCCTGACTGATGGGCTTACTGACACTACCACTTTGATCGGTCTCGCCATGGGGCATGCCAGAGCAGGCAGGTTTCATCCCGGCTGCGTGCCGCGCGCGATCCTGTCCGAACTCGGCCGCCAGGGCCTGGCGGGAGATGAAAATGCACTTCGGGTTCTCGGCTACATCCACAGTCGCGGGCTCCAACAAATTCAAGGCTCCGATGGACGCATCCATCTCAAGACGAAGGCTGAACGCGAAATCGGAGGTGCACTATGAAGCCTTACAGAATGCTCCCCCACCGCGTTTCTCCATCGCAAGCCGGTCAAAAGAGTTTCATGAGCCTCGCCAGGTTTCTGCGTCGCGCGATGATCGTCCGTGCTCTGCGCGACGAGAGCGAGTTCCGCTCGGGCCAACCAGGTCGCTACATCCTGATTGTGCCGCCGACACTCAAACCGAGAACGCTCACTGACGCAGCAACCCGCGTGCTGCTTGAGTGCAAGCCCGACCTTGAGAACCTCTACGACTATGACGTCGATGTCGTCGACGCGGAGACACCATCAAGATGGTTTCGCGAACTTCCTGTGCGCCTCGTCGACACACCTCGCTACATTCTGATGACCGACAACTTGCAGATCATTCCACATAAGTCCCGACTGGGCTTTGATGCGGTGCTCCAGGTGCAGCCGCCGACCCCAGCGCACTGGCGGGCAGCGCTCAAGGCTTGTCTTGGTCTCACGGCAAACAACGCCGAAATCGATCGCATCTCGCAGCTGCCGATGGACCTTGTTGCACTCGCCACCGGAAGGCGTGGTTCTGTTACCGAAATCATCAATGATGTCGAAGCTGCGATCGCAGAAGATAATCTGGCAGAAGATCAACCGACCGAACGTCCGCCTTCGCGCCAGCCGCGCACGATGACGCTCGAAGAGTTGGCTGGCTATGGTCCCGCGAAAACATGGGGGCTCGATTTGGCGGCAGACCTTGCGGCGTGGAAAGAGGGAACGCTCGACTGGGCTGACGTCGATCGCGGCGTTCTCCTGTCAGGCCCTCCCGGCACCGGCAAAACGACTTTTGCAGCAGCACTGGCAGCCACTTGTGATGCCCAACTCATCGCGGCATCGGTTGCAAGATGGCAAGCCGCCGGACATTTGGGCGAGCTGCTCAAAGCGATGCGCCATGACTTCGCGGAAGCCCGGAAACAAGCGCCAAGTATCCTATTCATCGACGAATTCGATTCCATCGGCGATCGGGCCCGTTTCGGTGATCAGCACGCGAGCTATTCGATTCAGGTCGTCAATGGGCTGCTCGAATGCATCGACGGCTTGGATGATCGGGAAGGTGTCATCATCGTTGGTGCCTGCAACATGAGCGATGGCATCGATCCGGCGCTTCTGCGCTCTGGGCGGCTTGATCGCCAAATCGCTATCCCACTCCCCGATGAGGATGCTCGACAGGCCATCTTGCGCGTTCATCAGCCGGATCAATTGGACGCTGAAATTCTTGAAAGGGTCGCTGCCGCAACTGATGGCTGGACCGGTGCTGACATCGAAGCGCTCTGCCGACGAGCAAGAAGACATGCGAGGAAAGCGCGCCGGACTGTAGCGCTCGATGACTTCTTGTCAGAGCTTCCCGAGGAGGTGGCCGTGCCCGATGAACTGGTCGAAGTGATGGCCATTCACGAAGCTGGACATGCTGTTGTCGCGTCAGTGCTTGGGCGTGGCGTAGAAGCAGTCCATATCAGCCGGACTGTCCGACGCGATCAATCCCGGCTCGGTGGCCATGTGACGCTCAAGTCGCAGCCGCTGAAGCGCCGCTCACGGGACAACTACCTCGATGAAATCGCAATCCTGATGGCGGGAATTGCAGCTGAGACGCTTTATTTCGGTGATCACGCTGATGGTGCGGGCGCACTTCATGGCAGCGATTTGCAGATGGCCACCGATCTCGCGACATTGATGGAAGCAAGTTTGGGTTTCGGACCATCTCTGGTCTATCACGACGCACAAGACCCGGCTGCGCTCGACCGCCTTCGTTGTTCTGATCCAACACTGAAGAAGCGGGTCGATACCATCCTCCAATCAAGCCTCGATAAAGCAACTGATCTAGTCGCTGCCAACAGAGAAGCGATCGAGGCAATTGCGAGCCATCTTATCCGCTTTGGATCGATGAATGAGCCTGAGGTCAAAAGACGGGTCAGTGGGCAGCAGAATGACGTCGGCCAAGCCTCTGAGACCCAGACGGCGACTGCAGCATGATCGCGGCGCGCCGTGGTGGCTTAAAAAAGAGCTTCTACTCGCAGTGACAGCTGCCCCTTAATTAAAACCGCCGCAAAGGTTTGGGATGCTGATCCACCGGCCAACGGCGTTGAAGAACCTACGATCTATCGCGGCAATGCTGAGTATTGCCATGGAGGCCAACGACTCCACGCCGATCGATCATTGTCCTGAGAAGATGCGACGCTTCTCCCGGCGCGCTGCCGCCCTTGATCCTTTGGCATCGCAGCGACAAGCATTGCCATTTGAATACAGAGCAGGATCTATCCGGATGATGCAATGACAAACCAGATCAATGCGCGCTTCGGCGATTCAACGATCTACATCCGCGATTCCGCAGCTGAGAAATGCGATTCAGCCCGCACAGGAGTTCGATTCTATCAGAGGGGTTCCACATCGTGGGAAGGTTCGGAAAGCGTCGCCCGAGGCTCGGCCTGATCGGCGTCATCCGGTCAATCGGTGTCTCATTTGCGCCGGACATCTTCAAGCTGGCGAGCGCGAAGATTCAGTGATCGCGAGCGCGCATCCAACCCCATCCCCCTTATAAAACACTAAGCCTTATTGCGGACGGGCCTGTCCTCCAAACACCGGTAGAAGCCCCTTTTACGGCTCTGAATTCGATCCACCCCGCCTTGCCTAAGACGGTGTTTCATCATTCGCTTTCTCACCCGTTTCACTTATTTCAGTTAGGAGGTCCATTCAATGAGCAATCGACACATCGTTTTCGAGGATTTTGATGATCGAATGAAGCAGGCCGCATAAAAGGCCTTGGCTGCGCTCACCGTGCAGGAAGGTCAGCAGGGCGACGCCCTGACCGTATCGCTTGATCCGCCATTAGCATTAGTCTTTTCACGCTTTTTGTCGACTGCATTAAAGAAGGGAGGGGTTGCATATGGTCCGCTCGGCACTGAACTGACGCCTGTCCAAGCAGGCAAGATACTCGGTGTGTCACGGCCGATGGTCGTCCGAAGAATGGAGGATGGGCGTCTTCCCTTTCACTACGTCGGCACCCATCGGCGCAGCACATTGGCAGACGTGATCGCGCTGAAGGCGAAAGAGGAAGAGCAGAACGATCTGATGAACGAAATTTACCAGAACTTTGACGAGATTGGAGACTTTGAAGCTCCCCACAAGCCCTGAATCTTGTCCTGTTGTCCTAGCCAACGCCAACGTTCTGTTTGGCCAAGAGCAGCGAAACATCCTGATGAAGTTGGCTGTCGAAAACCTGTTCGTCTCCATTGGACGCTGAGATCGAAGCAGAATGGGGCGACAGGACCATTTTCGTCGACAATCCCGTCTCGTCGATGAAGACGAGCTTTGTTGGATCGAGAGCGAGCTGGCCGTCGAACCAGGCCTGCCTCCGCTTCCGGATGTCGGGACGGTCCTGCTACAGTGCGTGTGCGTCTTTTTTATACGTCCAAACGCGGCCACTGGGTGCTTCGACACCTTCTATGTCAGGCTGCGTGGCAGAGATAAGGTGTCAGCTGCGAGATAGTCGGCTGGAGCGCGTAGGCGCAGTTGTCCAGCGGCAGCAATGTGTACTTCCGGAAAGCGACGCGGACCGCCTGCTTCTCCGGCAACAAGACAGCGGATAGTGCCTCCTTCGTTCCGGTCGGCAGATCGCCGACTGAGCAACGCTTCTTCCACTTCGGTACGGTCTTCTGTCGAAGCCGTGGCGTTGCCACGTAGAACCTGGCCTAAGTGCGTCCCTCTCAGTCTGGAAAACAGAGCACCATCAAAGCCTGGGACCAGACATCGGGATCAGTCTTCAAGTGTAGTACGCCGCCAGAGACAATAACGCCGCGTGGTTCCGCATTTCATTTGCGCTGGCACTCTGGTTCCGGCTACCTCAGCAAATATGAAACAGAAACATCTGCAGACGGTGGGAGGAAATTTCCTGATGCCAACGTTGAGGAAAAGCACGCGCGACCCGTTCTGCAGGCACCACGGTAAGCTTCGACGCTCAACTTGCAGCACTGTTTCGTTCGATGAGTTAAGATGGATTGCAGAACGGCGCGGAAAGCTCGAAGTATCAATGAAAGCCAGTCATCAATCGTAGTCGTTCAATGGCGTGTTGTTAAAGGCGAACTTGACCAATGCCGCCCACCTTCATCAGACACATGCTTGTCCGCAGGACCTGCCAGTCTCTCCATTCCGAAGATCCAATCACTGGACTGACATGCCAATCCAGGACTGGCGATATCGACGTCGAGCGGCTGCGGAGAACGCCACGTTGGCATTCCGCTTCTGCCCACCGGCGGCGACATCTTAACCCATTGACTTACGACGTCACCGGAATCCAGGGACCACAAAATTCCGTCAAATATAGTCCCATGATCGCCAGCGTCGCTGCGGATTGTGTCGGCGAAACCCTGGGCGACCTCAATCGCCGCCCGTTCGCAGATTTCGACCTTGCTGGTATCGAGTTTGTACCGAGGGAGCCAATTCGCCTGGTCGTAGGCGGTTATCGCAACAGGATATCTCACGATCCTATGATCCTCGTCTGTATCCAGCGAGAAGAACAGCGATTGAATGATAGACGTCGGGTCGGCGAATTCACGACCAAAAATCTGTCCTGACACCGTAGAGACGCGTGCAAGAATTGAGACGGTCCAACATTTTCGCATGTCTGCGATCTCGTTGGAGCGGACCACGATGTGATCCGACAAATTCTTCAGTAATGCGTGTTCCTCGGCGATCGCTGTCGCAGCCTTCCTGCCGTGCTCGGAAGCCAGGAACTTAGCGTTTGCGTCGATATACGGCCCTTTGTCCGAGCTAATCTTGATCTCGATGTCATCCCCGGCAAGGAGAGGGTCGCCTATGAGATGGTCGCGATGCCCACGCGCGACCCTGCAGAGATGTGTGACGTCCCCATAAACAGGTAATTGGTCGATCTGAAACATGTTTGTCCTCAATCATCACAGTATGGTCATCGCAAATTTTCACGACGTCAATCAAAAAAGGCGATCGGCGGCGGCCAATCCATCCCGCCAATCTTAGACCTACTAACCTGCCGACCAAGAGCGCGAGCAATTAAGTCCTGCAGTTGCGATGTGAACGAACGGTATCTCAGTTCGACGGACTCAGGCTCATCGCGGCCAAGCTGTCTGACGATCAGCTCCCTCTGATTTCGGCGAAAGACAATCTCATCGATACCGTTGCTGATGCTCCCGATTTAGCCAATGGAATACGCCGATCTGAGCCCGATTCAGCGTCGAGATCACGCTCTCGGCCGTATTTGAATGGACGTCGCCCTGGGCGAAGACATCGTCCCCATGGACGACTGAGGCATAGCCTTTGAAGGGTTTCGCGGTCTTACGGATCGCAGGGTCTGCATCTGACACGATGCGGGCGTCCGGTGAGACGAAACGATCGAGGAATCGGGCTGATGTCGCTGTGTAGGCTTTCGGGATCAGCGGAAGCAGCGTGTGCTTGCGAAGCGACGATGATCGCCTCATCTTCGATCGACAGCACAGTTGACTTGGGGTCTTTCGGCCCAGTTGGCACGTCGGCGACCGAGGTCCGCTTCTTCCACTTCGCAACCGTTCTGGTTGATGCCGTAGCGCTTCGAAAGCGCCCTCAGGCTCTCTTGACTATGCTGTATCGCTCGACGGATCGCCTCTGTCGTCGTGGCGCTCCCATGAACCTGGTCCATAGTGCCTCCTTCCATCGATCGAAAACATTGCACCATCAAACTCCTGGATCAAACACCTAGGCCCTGTTGACAAAGTGGACTCCCAAATCAGCAGACGCGTGATTCACGACTGCTTTTTAGGAGGCGGTTTTGGCACGCGGCGACCTTTCGGATACCCACACCCACGACGGCGTCGTCGTTGCGCTGAGTTCCAACATCCGCTGGTGCTCAGATCATCTGGAGATCCGTGCCCGCAATGGCGAGGTGGTCCGCATTGTGTTCGTCATCGATGCCTGCGACCGGGAGATCATCGCTGGTCAGCCGTGGCCAATGCCGGCATCTGTGGTGAAATGGTCTGTGACTTGCCGCGGTGGAACGCCGCTTCAAGACCCTTAAGGTCCCGCACCGACTGGAATGGCTCTCGGACAATGGCAGCGCCTATATTGCCAGGCAGACCGCGCAGGTCGCCGCTGCCCTCGGCATCAATCTGCTCTTCACTCCGGTTCGAAGCCCGCAGAGTAGCGGCATGTCCGAGGCCTTCGTCAAACACTGAAGAGAGACTACGCCTCGACCGCCATCCTCCCAGACGCCGATACCATCCTGGCCTTGCTGCCCGACTGGATCGACGACTACTGTGAGTCCACCCGCACTCCGGGCTCAGGTTCCGCTCACCACGCGAGTTCCTGCGTCTTAGTGCCTAAACCCAACCGCCGACTGTCCGGTGAAACGGGGTCTACTCCACATGGCCGCCTCAGCATTTCCGCGCGCGGCGCTTTCCTGACATTGAAGCGTGATCGTCGATGTTCCATAAATTTCGAAATCTGCAAGAAAAGAGTTGCAGCCGATGAAAACGCAAGCAATGATTTTTGTATCAGCACACTTAAGTACCTAAAAGGAACAAAAATGAGAATAATTGATTTTCACGATTTGATGAATATCCCTCGGGAAACTGAATTGACCAACCTCGTCACGCGCAAAGATGGCACGATCATTTCAATGCACGACAATATTGATGCCGCTATGAATAATATATTATTTTATTACCATGAACCAATGCACTACATCCTTTACGGGGAAACCTGGGAACCGGGCAATTGGATTTTAGATATCCAATCGTCCGTCGGCTGCTTTGATATATATCTCGCTTACAAAGCGACTCTGTCTGATGCCATGCCTCGGCACATCGGCGACGTTAGGAGACCAACTCTCCATCGGACTGCATTTATTTTTCCAATTTACAACGCCGCACTGGAATATATCGAAGATACAGCCGCAGCAAAATGTGATTAATATTGAAGTTGAGAGGAATAATTCCGAAATCGCACCAGTTTCACTTTCAAACATGAGAGAACATTGCTGGTTTAAACGTAGGACTGTCTCCAAATTCCGAGATTTTTAGTATGGCGCGAATTATGCTCGATCTCGTTTTAAGGCTTATCCCGTTAGCTCCGGTACAACTATATCTAGGTGTTTATATCCCCTCTCGTCTGCTTCGCAGGACGCTGCAGACTGAACCACGAGCATTTAGTTTTTTTAGCGATACGTTCTGATGCGGGCTCTGGAACAATTGAAATTTGAGCTACCCCCCGATCCCTGGACAGATTTCGGCGTGACTTAAGCTACTGCCTGCACCTGCTGATCGGTTTCGATGCTGGTGAAGTAGATCACGGCGGGCGGCTGTCCGCCATGGGCGGCGTGTGGCCCACCCACCCGCCCATCAGACCGAAGACGACAAAGAACAGGACGATCACGGGTATGATGATGAGGAGGAAGAACAGCCGTTCGAAATCCAGTGCCACCGCTGCCGCGAGCGATGCCAGAAAAGCCCCACGTGCAACCAGCACACGCCATAGCGGGGCATAACCACCGCTCAGCGCCAGACTGTCGGCGACCATGTACGGCACGGTTCCGACGGCAATGGCGGCGATGATCGGCAGGCGCGCCGTATTCGGCATGAAGGAGGCCACGTAGCGATCCAGCGCGCCGCCAAAGACGAAGATCCCGTAGGCCGCCAACACCAAAGCCACCCACCACGCGACCCGGCCCAGGCGAACACCGCTCCACGCCAGCAGTCCGAGCGACAACAGGCCGAACACAAACAGATGCACGGCGAGATAATCGGCCACAAGCACCGGCAGGAAACCCGTCTCGACGAGGGTGAGCAGGAGCGGCGTCACGACTGCGGGAAGACCGACGGCGAGGACGAATTTACGCCACGGCAGAACAGCCGGGTGCGCTTCCTGTCTTGGCAGCAAACGCGACATTGGCCAGGCCAGAATGACGATCCCGGACAGGAGCAGCACGATCGAAGGCCCGGTCGCGGCGATCGGCCCCGTGCTGGTGCGCGCAAAAACCGCGTCGAGCCAGTCACGCGCCTCGCGCTGCGCCGTCGGCGAATAGAGCACGCCGACATGTTCGACATTCGGTGCGAAAACGGTGCGGCGCCCGCCGTCGCCGGCCGGATTGCCGATGGTTTCGCCCTCCTCTGCCTGCGGGTCGATCAGCCGCGCATTGAGGAGGGCATTCTCGCGCAGGAACGATTCCCATTCGCCGGAGATCATCAGCAGATTGCGCGGCTCGGTCGCGGTGACCGCTTCGGAGAACATCGAGATCGCCACCGTCGCGGCAATTCTCGGGTCGTCGATGGCATTGCGCACGATGATATCGGACGCCATCGAATGCCCGAGCAAGGCGATACGCCCATCAACCGAAGGCAGCGCCAGCACAGCATCGACGACCCGACCGACTTCCGCCATGAGGAGCTGCGTCGTGCCGTCAACCCGCGTCACGTCGCCGGACATCGGTATCGGATTTCGGCCGTGCCCTTCGAAATCAAAGGAAACGGCGACGTAGCCCGTCTGCGCCAAGGTCAGTGCGTAGGCTTCCATGAGTTGGCGCGATCCGGCAAATCCGTGGGCAATCACGATCGCCGGCGCCGCGTCGACATCGTTGCGACGATAGACTGTGGCAGGCGTCGTTCCGACGTTGAGCGCTTCGATCGTCAGGCCGGACCGGGCGGATTCCAGGTTCCACACACCGAAAAGGCAGAGGACCGCTCCCACGACTGCTGCCAGAAGGCGTGGCCCAAAGACACGGATCTCGCCCATCGATTTTCCCACCCGGCACCATACAGCCGACGATTAATCACCGCCGCGCGCGGGTAAGCAAGGTCCACGTCCGGAGATCGAGAACCACCTTCAGGGTGGCGCCCAGCACAAGGGCACACAACAGAGCCTTGGAAACAGTTCCCATGGTGCCCTCGATCAGCACGGCGTGGACGACGCTGCCGATCACGGTAACCACAGCCAGGCCCGTATGCCCAAGCCGCCAGAGCCTTGGGGACAGGCGAAGGCGGATGCGCAGGGCGGCCAGAATGGCGGCTGCGAAAACTGCCCACATGGCGATGACGCCCCAGACCGAGAACGGGGTCGGCGATCTGAAGAGAAGCGCGTCGACCACATCCGGCGGGCTGGTGATCCAAAGCCCGACCACGTGGACGAGAACCGCGGCGACAAGCACCATGCCGACAACGGAGTGGATCCGCCTGCCCTTGCGGATCGGCAAGCCGGGAAGATACCCGCCCGCAAGCAATGGCTGCGCAAACACCAGTGCAATCGCGACGATCCCGGCAAAGCAGGCGGCGATATAGATCGGATCGCGCCATTGCAGCAGCGGACTTGCTGCCGCGACGGCGATAGGAACGATCACGGCGAAGGCGACACCAAGCCAGATCAGAACGGCACGCACTGAACCCACCCGGATCAAGCCGGCTGGAGAACGAAATCCGCGCTGAGACTCGTATCTCTCGCGTTTCCCATGACTGGGCGAAGAAAAACGGTTTCGAACGCGTCGTCGTCATAGGCCAGATGGCCGTGCGGCTGGCCGAAAACGGGCACGATCTGCGGCATTTCCAGACGGAAGGTGCCGTCAGCACCCGTGAGGGTCGCGCCATGGCTATGCGGGTCGCGCTCGCGGCCCTCGGTGGTGTGTGCCCAGATCTGGATCCGGATGCCCTCCAGCGGCGCGCCATCACCGGCGCGACGCACGGTGCCCGACATCCAGAACCCACCGCCGCCGATACGTTCGACGACCGGAGCGCCGGGCAGGTAATTGTTGGCACCGCCTCGCATTGTCTGCGTTGGGGCAAGACCCTGCGCGCGCGCCGGGACCGCAAGGCCAGCGATGCCGAGCGACGAGGCTGCTCCCATCGCAGCACCGGCAACGATCAACGACCGGCGGTTCAACTGAAATCGGCTCATGGGGTCTTCCTTTCGGATCTGGCGGCTGTATGAGCCAGGAAGCGCATTCATGTTTTCAGTAAACGTAGTTTCTGGAGGAATTAGGACCAATCACGTCCAGCGCCATCGCGGCCACGATTTTGTGATGTCGCTGACGGGCAAAAGGGCGGGAGGATCGCGGGACTATGCGCGACAAGCGCGCGCAGCAACACCCAATTTCCTCGCTTATTGGCTCGGACTGCCGTAAGAGCGGCAATGCAAAAAGATCAATTCGACACCCCCATCATCGTCAAGGTGGATGCGGCGGGCACTTTGCTCACGCTCAAAACCGCCCGCGATACGTCCGATTTCCTGCTTAACCAGTGGCCCGGCAAGCGCACCGAGAAGCACCGGGCTGCGATCCAGGCCTGCTCAGACGTTGAGAATGGCGGCAAGCCGCCTATGGGCGCGCGCCGAGCATTCGTCGCCGCGGCCCGCGAGGCAGGCGTTTTCGTCGATCCGAAAACGATGCCCGTTTCAGGCTAGTCCTCGGACTGCTCGTCCGGACCGGTTGCAGCCTCGTCGCTGCCCCGCTCCTTGGCGGCCGCCTTTGCAGCGAGCTTCTCCGCTTTCTTGTTCGCCTTTGCGCGGTCGCGTTCCTGGCGTTCGTGATTGTAATTGGGCGCTCTGGGCATGTCGTAGTCTCCTTATGACGTTCTGCCTACGGTGATCGCGTGTGCAATGCAATGCGCGCAGGCGCTTGAACAGATGAAGCCGATGGCTGAAACGCAGTCGCGGTAGGCGCTGGAAAAGCTCGCCGCGATGCAAGTGGCGTTCATCCTGGTGCTGCCCTCCGGGCAACGAAAAGCCCGCGGCATCAGCAGCGGGCTTTTTTGGTGTGGGCGGCAAGCGCTAACGATCTAGCTCTTCGACTTGTTGCCGGTCGCATTGGCGCTGGAAGCAGTCTTCATCTGGCTGCCGAACGTGCTTTCGGTCTTCGCAGCAGCAGATTTCTCCTGCTTCGGCTTCCGGATTTCCTTGTTGCTCTTCTTCTGTCCCTTAGCCATGTCCGAACGTCCTCTCCATGAGCGTTGATGGGGTCTGCTGGTCGCCTGCCGGCTCAATGTCGTCCTGCGTCACAACCCGCTCATGACGCTCTTCATCATTGCGGATGCGGTACTGCAGGGCGTTGCCGCGTGGCGGGAGCGTTGCGGTGACATGATAGGTCGTTGCGGGCGTCTGCGTGCGTGCCAGACCGCTCTTGATCTGGACGACCTGGCCGACCTCGTAACGGTGCGCCGCGACTTGGGCACGCACCTGTCGGGCATGCGGCCGCCCGATCGTTGAAGTTGTCATTGTTGCTGGTCCTTTTGTTTCATTGCGTCGAGGGCGGCCGGATCGACCGGGACCATCTGTTGAGTGGCCCCATGTGCCCCGATCGCAGGGAGATGGATGAATGCGCCGACACGCCGCCATGCGAGCCTGGAGCCCGCTTCAAGCAGTTCCTCGTCGTAGTCGACACGGTATTCGCCGGCTGGCTGGCTGACATCGAAACCGGGCAGCCGGAACGGCGCTTCGAAGCGAAAGACAGTCTGGCTCGTGCGCGTGGTCATTAAACCGTTTCTCCGCATTGGCTGCGGTGACTGCCAAGTTTTTCGCGCCGGACCTGTCGATCGCCTTTAAGGTATATCGGCGTTTCGAAGGGCCTCCGTCGCGACGGCGTACATGTCGACGTCTGGCGGAAGGGCACGCTTCAAGCTGTCGAAAATTCGGAGGATATCGGCAGGCCGACCAGGTCGGCACTGCGGAAGCCAAAGTGGCCAAATCTGCGAAGCCTCACCATGCGCCTCTATTGCGTTTCAATCAAGGCGCAGGGTCGTTCGAAAGGGCTAAACAACGAGATATTCTGGCAGTTTTGCGAGGATGGGCGACCCGCGCAGGGAAGCCCTCGGTCAATTCTTCGAGTCCAGAAAGAACCGGGTCATTTCGCGCGACGCATCGGGGCCCTTCGGGTCGGCATAGGAACCCTTTGCGTCCCCACCGGACCACGCATGTCCGGCGCCATCGATCATCCAGCATTCCGCTACGATCCGCCCTGCTCCGTCCTTCACTACCTTGCGCTCGAAGCTTCGGCCGTCGCTGGAGCGACCGTTGGAGGCCTCTGGAACATGGCTTTCCATCCGGGACGTCGCCATTGTCATGATGCGCTCCGCGTTGGACGCATGAACCGTGTGATCTGCGCGGCCTTGAAAGACGATGGTCCGCACCGGCGGCGTGGCCGACGCGAAGTTCCTGGAAACCGTCGGCGTTCGGCCGGCATCACCGCGCATGGCGGCGAAGGCGGACACGACGTCATTCGCCGAACCATAGGCAAGACCGGAATGGACACCAATGGCCGCAAAGATATCGGGATAGATTTCCCCCATGATGGCAGCCATTGCGCCACCTGCCGACAGGCCGGCGACGAAGGTGCGATCGCGACCCACCCCGAATTCCTTGGCGATTTCCTGCGTCAGGCCTGCGAGGATGGCTGGTTCGCCTCGATCACGCATCTGGTCGCCCGGGCGGAACCAGTTCCAGCAGGACGACGCGTTGTGACCGGATGTCTGGCCGGGATAGACCACGATCAGTCCGTGCTCTTCCGCCAAAGCATTCATGCCGGTGCCAACGGCAAAATCATCTGGATCCTGCTTGCAGCCATGCAGCATGACGATGATCCCGTTTGGTGCGCCGGACAGTGAAGCGGGACGATAGAGTTTGTAGGTCCGCGTGCCCGCCTGACACGAAAACGATCGCGTCTCGAAAGCCGCACCAACCGGGATTTCCACCGAGGCTTTCGCCTGGCGTCCGAGCGGCGCAAATGCGCTGGACAGATCAGGAGCACTGAAACCCGCTTTTCCGTCGCGCAGGACGCGCAGTGTCTCGGCAAGGGGCATTCTCATCCGGGACGCCTTTGCTGCGCTCGGTGTTGCTGAGAACGGTGCCTCGGTGGTCGGTTGCGCAGGCTTGGGCTTGGATCCAACCACAGGCTCGATGATTTCGGCGTTCGGATCGGCCTTGAATGGCGTGCGTGCACCTTGAGTGGCTGCGGGCACGATGTCGGCCTTTGACGCGTCATTGGCTGGGATGCTGGATCGACCGGCGAGCGCTTCCTGAATGATGCGGGTCGCTTCGGTCAGATTGGCTGCCCGCGTGTGCTCTGTTGCCTGGCGCATGGCCGTGGCGAAATTCTCGTTCATGGTGCTGGCCTTTTTCCACGGTGGCGACGCGCGCCTACCGGATACGGTCCGCCAAGGCGGCCTTGAGCTTGGCACTGGCTTGAAGAGCACCCAGTACCGTTATCGATCCGATCGTCGCCAAAGCGAGTTCCGGGGTGACGTCATCGGCGATGCGAACCAGGCCGATGACCTTGATATGAAGCCGTTCCCCTTCGGCCTTTGCCGATTCGAGCGCAGCCTTGTCGAAGACGCGCAGACCCAATTCCAGCGTGTGCCGCTCGATGGTCTGCGCCACGGTGCTGTGGTGCACCTCGATCTGATTGCGGATCGCGGTGCGGATCAAGTCGGCACGGTTGGAATAGAAGCCTTCCCGTACGAGCAGATCGATCCGGCCCAGGTCGACATAGCCCAGGTTGACGGTGATCTTTTCCATCTCGCCGGATTTCTCACTCGAACTGCTGGCGCGCTTGGGCATGTCTCACATCCTTCTGGATGGTAAGTGGCTGGTCTTCAGATGGTTTGCAAGGCCGCCATCCGAATCGGCGTCGATTTTCGGAGAGTTGGTCGAGGCAGCATTTGGCATGGTCCAGACACAAAAAAGCACCCCGAGGCCGTTCACCGGCCTCGGGGTGCTTTCAATGTCAGTCAGTTTGTTGGATCTAGCGCTGACGGGCCTTACGGTTCGCGTAGCGCCGATCGCGTTCGGCCTTGCGCGCAGCCTCGTCTTCGAAAACGCGAGAAATCCGGTCCTTCTCGGCCTTTTCGCGTGCTTCCACTTCGGCGTTGGCGAGCGCTTCTGCTTCGGCCTGACGGGCCGCCGCCTCGGCTTCGATGCGTTCCTTTTCCTCGCGCTTCACGCGCTCGCGCTCAGCCTTGCGCTCTTCGCGCGCCTCGGCGATCGCAAGGCGCTCGGCCTGCTTTTCCTGCAGGTTCGGCTCAGCGGCGGCCTTTATGGCGCGGTGTGCTTCGAGGAGGGCCGCCTTTGCCTTATTGGCAGCCTCGCGGCGGTCGGCGAGATCATTGCTTCTGCTGTTCTTCAAAATCTTTGTTCCGTCGAATGTGTCGTTGTCGGCCTTTCAGGCCTTTTTGCCGCTCTTCTTGGAGGTTTCACTCGCCTTTGCAGCGAGATCCTGCATCTCTTTTTCCAAGCGTGCCTTCTTCAGTCGTGCCGTCTTCTGCTCGCGTGCCTGTACGACGGTGTCGAGCTCTTCCACGACGCG
Source organism: Rhizobium sp. EC-SD404 (assembly GCF_902498825.1). NCBI lineage: Bacteria > Pseudomonadati > Pseudomonadota > Alphaproteobacteria > Hyphomicrobiales > Rhizobiaceae > Rhizobium > Rhizobium sp. EC-SD404. The sequence continues at coordinate 1,134,990 of NZ_LR701459.1, read as the reverse complement.
GGTCTTACCAAGCGATTGCGAACGCGCCTTGTCAAAGGCGATCTCCGCCTGTTGGCGAGACTTGTTGTAGGTCTGTGTCATGATCGTCGAATTCCCGTATGGCGGTCAATCAGCGGCACAAAAAAAGGCCAGGCAAATTGCCTGACCCTCGTCGGTATCATGCTCTCAACAATGCCAGTACATCCGTGGTCAAAGGAAAGCGGACCCCGAATTTAAGCAGCCTGCAGGTTGCAAGCCGACATCTTGCCCGACTTGTTGTCGCGCTCCATGTCGTAGCCAAGCTTCTGGCCTTCAACGATTTCGCGCATACCAGCGCGCTCGACAGCCGAGATGTGGACGAATGCGTCCGGGCCGCCATCGTCAGGCTGAATGAAGCCGAAGCCTTTGGTGGAATTGAACCATTTTACTGTGCCAGTGGTCATGATGAACCCTTTCATAGCGCATTGAGATACCGCGACGCAGGTGCGGCGCGGATGAGAACGATTTTTGAAAGGGAGATCCGTTGAGAACGCGGTGCCAATCGCGCGATAACCAAAGCTCGGCAAGCAAATATCGATGGCCTGACAATAGACGGCAAAGCGCCGTTTGTCAACTTTTGGTTTTCGACGCACCCAGTTCTGTAAATTCTGGTTGTATCGCTTCGCGAGGGCCTACCAGTGCGTGGTGCCGGGCGCGCCCTTGATTCGGCCTTCCAAGTTCGACGTAACCCAGCCTCCATAGAAATCGCCGGGCTGCGGCACGACGCGATCCGATCCGACCCAGGCTTCATCCATCAGACCGGCATAGAAGGCTGCAAATCCTGCGATGGCTTCGAACCGACCAGTAGGACGGTCATAGGCCCAAGCCGCCCGTGTTGCGATCTTGTCGCCCGCCAGCACATCGAAATAACGGGCAGCGCCCTTCCACTCGCAGAAGCTCGTGCCGGCCGCTGGTCGCAGCGTTGCCGTCACATCGTCGGGCGGAATGTAATAGGTCGGCGCATGGTGCGTTTCCAGAACGCGCATCGCACGGTTGGTATCGGCAACGACAGCGCCGCCGAGGCGGATGATAATGCGCTGCGGCACGGCCTGGAGTGCCGGAGGACGGGGATAGGACTGGACGTTTTCGCGCGGGAGATCGGTCATTTGGCCTATATCGGGCGCCGCGAAGCGTCATCAATGCCGGCGTGTCTGATATCGCCTAGGCGATGGCGATTATCTCGAGTTCATCCTTGCCCAGTTGCACCACATCGCCGACGCTCTTGCCGAACAACGCCATCGCAACCGGCGATGCGTGCGAAATCGAGCCTTTGGACGGATCTGCTTCATCCTCGCCGACGATGCGATAGGTCTGGGTGCGACCGTCATCGCGCTCGAAGGTCACCGTGTGGCCGAATGCCACCGCATCGGTGCTGGTTGGTGGCGCCGTCAATTGCGCAGTTCTGAGGCGCTCGGAAAAGTACCGCACATCGCGCGCCGGAACCGCCGACTGGCGTCGGCGCTCGTTGATATCGTCGAGGGCGTTGGCCGCTTCCAGAGCCTGATGCGCCTGCGAATAGGCGTCCTCAAGCATCTTCAGACCCTCATTGGTCACAAGATTGATTCGGTCCGAAATAGGCCGAGCCGGCAGCACGGTCTCCGATGCGGCCTCGGCACTTTCTTCCTTGACGAACGCGACGCTCATGCCAGCACCTGGAGAGGTTCAATTTGGTTGCGACTATACCAGAGTTGATCCGCACAACTGACGAAATCCATCATAGTTTACCGCGTTCGGTTCTTCCGGATGACATTTTTTTGTCGATCTGGATCAAAATCGCCTGACGGAGACGTGATGGCGGTCGGCGGAATCGGCCTGAACCGGGCCGACGGGGAGCACGTAACCAGGGCTGGAGACGGTCATGACGATCGCTCCCAACCCAGACGAGGACATGACGATGCTGAAGACCATTCTCATTGCCGGAGCAGCCGCCATCACGATGACGACGTCCACCTTGGCCGCCGACATCGTGGACACTGCCGCCGAAGCCGGGACATTCACGACGCTGATCGCCGCAGTCGAAGCAGCCGGCTTGGTCGAGACCCTGAAGGGCGAAGGCCCATTCACCGTTTTCGCCCCAACGGACGAGGCCTTTGCAGCGCTGCCTGAAGGCACGGTCGAAGATCTGCTTCTCGAGGAGAACCGAGACCAGCTGGTGTCGATTCTGACCTATCACGTCGTGCCGGGTGCCGTCGCCTCGTCCGACCTGACCGAAGGCATGACGGCTGCGACCGTCGAGGGCAGCGACGTAACCTTCACGCTCGAAGGCGGCGCGAAAGTCAATGAAGCCAATATTACCCAGGCGGACATCGCGGCCGACAATGGCGTTATCCACGTCATCGACGCCGTGATCATGCCAAGCATGTAATCGTTCAAAGCACGCACACGCCAAGCGGCCGGACCCGATCTCTACCGGGTCCGGCCGTTCGCCATTTCTGGCTTTTGTCTAGCCCTGGTAGGGACCTGCGATCGATTTGAGGATCGAGGCGCCCATCGTGTATTTGGGGTCCACCATGTTGCCGAGGCGCATGCGGCCGCATTGGGTCAGCAGCATATAGGCGTCGAGTTCCTCGAAGCCGAAATCCGCTGCGAGCCAACGGGTAAGCTCGCGGTAGGCCTGACGCGCGGCGTCCTCTAGCGGGCGCGACGAGCCGATGGTCATGTAGAACTGTTCGTTTTCGAGGCGCGGGGTCTTGATCGTCCAGCCCTTGATCAGGTCGACCTGGATCGTCGTGACCGTCGGGTGTTCGATCGCGACGCCGCACAATTCGCCGTCGCCCTGGGCTGCGTGGCAGTCACCGAGATAGAGATAGGCGCCCTTGGTGTTGACCGGCAGGTAGACGACCGCACCGGGTGCGACGTCCGGCAAGTCCATGTTGCCCCCGTAATAGTCCGGCACGAGCGAGGAGATCGCCTCGATCTCGGGCGATGTGCCGATGGTTCCGATGAACGGCTCGTAGGGCAGCGTGATGCGGTCGTTCCACTTCACGCCCTTTTCCGCATCGACGTGAAGCTTCTTCACGCGCTCCGGCAGAGGCGGGTTGAGCATGGCCGTGTCGCCCGTCGCGACCAGGCCACCGAATTCCGGCAGCAGCACGGTCGTGCCGGAGGGCTGCTCGCCACGCGGCTTTATCTCCTTGATGTAGACGGCGAGCGTATCGCCCTTTTCGGCGCCCTCGACGTAGATCGGTCCGTTCTGGGGATTGAGGTAGGGGAAGTTCAGAATTTCGGACGGCTTGTCGGTCTCGTGCTTGATCTTGCCTTCGAACGCGTCGTGCGTTTCGGCGGAGATGACGGCGCCCGGCTGGACGTGCAGCTTCGGCTCGACGAAAGCGCCGTAGACATAGTGATAGATGCCCTGCTCCGCCTCGGTGATGGTGTGGTGCTCGCCGGGCTTACCCTTGGCGACGGCCTTCCGTGCCATGATGGACTCGTCAAACCAGCTCATTGGCGTCCTCCTTCAGACTGCTTTTCTCGTTCACGTCGTTCAGACCGCTAGATAGCGCCGCACCGTTTCGCGGCTATCCAGCATCTGAGGCGTCAGTTCGGCCGTGATGCGGCCCTTGTCCATGACGTAGCAGCGCTGCGCCATGGCCCGGATCATGTCGATGTTCTGTTCAACGAAGGCGATGGCGACGCCGGTCGTTCGATTGAGTTCGACGGCGATGCGCGCAATATCCTGCACGATGGACGGCTGGATGCCTTCCGACGGCTCGTCGAGCAGGATCAGCGACGGGCGCCCGACAAGCACCCGGCCGATCGCCAATTGCTGCTGCTGCCCCCCTGAAAGCGTTCCCGCCCGCTGATTGCGGCGTTCGGCGAGGATCGGGAAGTACTGGTAGATCTCGTCGTAGATCGCCGGATCCACCTTTGCGCCCGGCGCGATCGACGCGCCGACCTTCAAATTCTCCTCCACCGTCATGCGCGGGAAGACATCCCGCCCCTGCGGCACGTAGCCGATGCCGAGGCGGGCCCGCTTGTGCGCCGGCAGCTTCCGAATGTCCGTATCGCCGAAGGTGATGCCGCCCTTGAAGCTCGGCAAGAGGCCGATCAGGCTCTTCATGAGCGTCGACTTGCCGACACCGTTGCGGCCGATGACGGCGACGATCTCGCCTTTGCCGATGGCGAGGTCGACACCCTGCAAAACGGGCTTGCCGCCATATCCGGCCCACAGGCCGTCGGTCTTCAGAAGAATGTCAGTCATGGTGGCCCTCGCCGAGATAGATCGCCGCGACGCGCTCATCGGCTACGATTTCGTCAATCGTGCCTTGAGCGAAGATACGGCCGAAATGCAGGACCGTGACGCGCTGCGCGATCTGCCTAACGAACGCCATGTCGTGCTCTACGGCCAGAACCGTCACGCCGTCGGCATTCAGCCTTTGCACCATCTCGCCTGTCGCGAAGGTCTCGTCCGGCGTCATGCCGGCGGTCGGTTCGTCGAGCAGCAGAAGCTTCGGCTTGAGGCTGATCGCCATGCCGATTTCGAGCCACTGCTTCTGGCCGTGGCTGAGATTGCCGGCAAGCTGATCGGCAGCGTCGGTCAGGTTCAGGAACTCGAGAAGACGATCGATTTCCTCACCGAGCGAATGGCCTTCGAGATGGTGCTGAAGGGCGATTTCAAGGTTCTGGCGCACGTTCAGCGCCTTGAAGATGCCGGGCACCTGGAACTTGACGCTGATGCCCTTGCGGATGCGCTGAAACGGCTTGGCCGTCGTGATGTCGGTGCCGTCGTAATGGATCGTGCCGCTGGAGGGTAGGTGCTCGCCGAGGATCAGGCGGAAGAGCGTGCTCTTACCGGCCCCGTTCGGGCCGATCAGGCAATGGATCTCGCCCGCCTGCAGATCGAAGTTCACGTCGTTGGTGACGTGCAGCCCGCCGAAATGCTTGTTGAGACCGCTGGTGCGGAGAAGCGCCATCAGACCGCCTCCCCTTTCTGAGACCGCGCCCTCAGTCGCGCCGGCAGCTTTGAGATGGCCGCGATGATGCCCTCCGGCGCGACGAGCACCGTTGCGACCAAGAGCGCGCCCATGACGATCAACGCATACTGGCTGCCATAGATGGTCAGCGCCTGGAAGCCGCCGAGCACCACAAGCGTGCCGACGAGCGTTGCCGTCAGGTCGGAGCGGCCGCCGACGGCGACCCAGACGATGGGAAGTGCTGCCGCCGTAATGCTCATGCTGGATGGCGTGATGTACTGGCCCCAGGCCGTATAGAGCACGCCGGACAGGCCGGCGAGCATGGCGCCGATGACGAAGGCGCCGAGCTGATATTTGCGAATGTCATAGCCCAGCATTTCGGCCCGCTCGGGGTTCTCGCGGATCGCCACCAGCACGTTGCCGAAGCGCGAATTCACCAGCATGCGCAGACCGAGATAGACGAGAACGACGAGCCCCAGCACCACGTAGTAAAGCGCGATGTCCGGATAGAGCACGATGTCCCCGGACGGCCATGGAATGGTGAGCGGCGGCATCCCGCTCATGCCGTTGTAGCCGTTGAGCCTCGCCGAGCCGATCGCCCATTGCGGGCCGGCCGTCTGGGCCATGAATCGCTCGAAGACGAGCGTGATCGACAGCGTCACGATGCCTAGAAAGACGCCGGTGATGCGGCCGAAGAACAGGAAGTACCCGATGAGCGCAGCCAGCGCACCGGCAACCAGCATCGCAAGCAGAAGCGCGACGAGCGTGAAGCCGTACTCGGCGCCGATATTGATGGTCAGTACGCCGTAGGTGTAGCCCGCCAGTCCGAAGAATGCCGTCTGCCCGAAAGAGAGAGCGCCGCCATATCCCCAGATCAGGCTGAGCCCCATGGCCATGAAGGTCCAGGTGAAGAAGTAGACCGTGTTGCCGACGGTGTACCCATCGGAGAAAAGCGGATAGGCGGATGCCAGGGCGACCACGACCAGGAAGCCAGCCCAGAAGCCCGGACCCCGCCCCATCGTCTGCGGGCCTTCCAGCCGGCTGAATGCGGCGGCAAGGCGCGAGCGCCGCCGGGGTTGCACGTCACTGAGCGTCATCAGGCACGTTCCTTGAGAATGAAGCCGGAGATGCCGCGTGGCAGCAGCCGGATGACCAGGATGACTGCGACGAGAAGCGCGATCTGTCCGAAGAGTTGGCCTTGCCACGACGTCATGCCCGCCTTCACGACGGCAAGGACGACGGCGGCCGGGGCTGTGCCGAGGAAGACATCCGCGCCACCGACGACCACCGTTACGAAGGCTTCGACGATGAAGGTCGCCCCCATGGTAGGCACCATCGTCATGGTCGGCGCGTAGAGCCCGCCGGTCAGTCCGGCCAGCGCCGCGCCGAGACCGAAGGTCAGCGCGTAGACATGACGGGTGTTGACGCCGAGGCCTTCCGCCATGTGCGACACCTGAATGGTCGCGCGGGCGAGGATGCCGAAACGCGTCTTGTTGAACAGCAGATAAAGACCGCCGAGCACGGCAAGGGCCGCGAAAATGAGGACGATGCGGTAGGTTGAGAAGGACAGATTACCGACGACGAACGAGCCGAGCGGCGTGCCGACGCCCTGCATGGTCGATCCGAGCACGATGAGCGTGCCTTGCGTCGCGATCAGGCTGACGCCCCACGTGGCGACGATCGTGTCCAGCGGCCGTCCGTAGAGATGGCGGATCACCAGGCGCTCCAGCGCCATGCCGATGATGCCGGCCACGAGCGAGCCCAGAAGGATGGAGAGCGGCAAGGGAATGCCTGCGCGCGTCGCCATCACGGTCACGTAGGCGCCGCACATGATGAATTCGCCGTGGGCGAGATTGATGACGCCCATCATGCCGAAGATGATGGCGAGACCGCAGGCCGACAGCACCAGAAAAGCGAAGGCGTCGCCGAACTGGTAGAAGGCGGCAAAGAGTGAACTAAGAAATTCCATGAACTGACACGTCCCAAACGGGCTGGAGGTAGGTCGCGGCCCGGCGATGGGATGCCGGGCCGCTTTTCAAGCGATCAGTTGGCGGCAGTCGGAGGGCTCGACGGCGTGTACTGCTCGCTCGGGTCGCTGACCGTCAGGTCGCAACCGGCTTCGCCAAGCCAGTAGGGCTTGATGTCTTCCCACACGGTCGGGAAGGAGATCGAGTGATCCTCCTCGACCTTGGCCAGATAGATCGTGTGGGACATGTGCTGGCTCTTCGGATCGATGCAGACATTGCCGGACGGTCCGTCGAAGCAGACATCGCCTTCAGCGATCACGGAGCGCAGTTCTTCACGGTCGGTCGATCCTTCGGCGCGTTCCACCATCTGCTTGTAGAGATTGAGCGCGATGTAGGAGTTGGCCGCTTCCTGGTTGATGTAAGGCTCGTCCGGGAACTTGGCGCGGAACCGCTCGAGGAAATCGGCGCTTGCGGGCGTATCGACTTCTTCGATGTAGTTGGTCGTCACGAACATGTTGGCGAGCGACGGCGGCGTGAAGCGCTTGTGCTCATAACCCTGACCGACGTTGACCGAAGACGCCATCGGCAGAGCCAGATCGGCCGATGCCGCCTGTTCGTAATAGGAGGCCTGCGCAGTGCCGACGAGCAGCGTCACGACAAAGTCCGGCTGGGCCGCCTGGATGTTTTGAATCGTCTGGGAGAACTGCGAGACGCCGAGCGGGATGAACTCTTCACCCGCCATGGTGCCGCCGTTCTCGGCAACGATATTGCGGACCCATTCGGCGGAGATCTGACCGAAATTGTAGTCTGCGGCGATCGTGTAGACGTTCGGGCCGAACTCTTCCATCATCCACGGAATGAGCGTCGAGAATTGCTGCTCGGGCACCGCGCCCGTCACCACCATGTTCGCGTCGCAGACACCGCCTTCATACTGGTTGTTGTAGAAGGCGAAGCCGTCGAACTGGTTGACGATCGGCCGGTAGGCCTCACGCGAGGCGGACGAGAACCCGGCGAACACAACGTCGACCTGGTCGCGCTGGAGCACGCGGCGCATGAATTCCTGGTAGCGCGTGTTGTCGGACTGCGTGTCGTAGATGACCAGCTCGACCGGACGTCCGGCAATCCCGCCTGCCTCGTTGATCTCTTCGGCGGCAAGCTCAATCGCGTGGACCTTGACCATGGTCGCGGCCGCGAAGTCGCCCGACTGATCCTCAAGCACGCCGACCTTGATCGGCTCGCCTTCCTGGGCCAGCGCCGCTGTGGGCAACTGCCCTGAAATCAGGGCGAGCGAACCCGCCGCCGCGAATGCGACGTTTTTCATTCTTCCGTTCATATGCAGTCTCCTCTTGGGGTTTTACGTCGCGATCTCGCGCCTTCTGTCGGGGCTTGAATCGCGCGGGTTCACCATCGCCCGCAGCCGGACGAAGTGTTCACAGAAGTCTTCCACGCTCATGCGGTTGCGCATGCTCATCCGGCGAAGCCGTGCGTAGGCTTCGTCGTCGTCCACATCGTCGGAGCGCATGATCTCGATGACGGCCTTGATGACGTAGCGTCGCTGGCGCCGCCGCGTTTCGTGCGTTTCCAGGCACTGTTCGAGCGTCTGCTTGCGGTTGAACGCATTCACGCCGAGCACCAGCGCGGAGTAGACCGTCGCGCCATGGACGGGCTTGCGGAGATAGGCGCTGGCGCCCATCTGCACGAGCTGCCGCAGGCGGCTCGGCGCCTCGACGCCGATCAGGCCGACGACCGGCACGATCGGGTTTTCTCCGACCGCGGTGACGGGAATATCGAGCGGACTGTCGAGATCGCCGTCGACGAAAAGAATGTCCCGCCCTGCTTCAAGCGTTTCGGCACCGAGACTGGCCTTGTCGCCGTCCAGCACCGCATAGGCGACCGCCAGGCCGAGCTTCATCAATGTGCGCTCCAGCATGTCGAGGGCGCGGGCATCGCGCGATACGATGGTCGCCCGGCATTGACTGAAATTCTGCACGAAGCGGGGGGCGGTCATGGCACAATCCTCAAATTGGGCCTCAAATTGGGCCTTTGGCTGGGCCTTGCGGTTTGTCCTTGAGATGAAACGGCGGGAGCGTGCTGCAGGGGCTGCGACGCGCGGACCATGTACGGGTCCGGCCGGACAGCCGCGCGCGCTTCGGCAACGATGTCGAAGGCGCCGTCGGCACGCGACAGGCCGAGGCGCGGCGTGAGGAAGGCGTGATGCGTTTCGCGATCGATCGCGACCCGACCCTGCGGCGCCTGCATGGCGAGACCCGCAACTGCGGCGTAGACATCGCCGCACGCTTCCGACCCGGCGATGGCGAGTGCCTTGGCGAGAAGATGGGTCGCGATATAGGCCGCCTCGCCTTCTGCGGAGATCGCCGGTCCTTGCGGGAACTGCGCGTGATAGTCGTTGACGAAGCGCCTGTTTTCGGCGCTCTCGAGCGAAGCGAAGTAGACGCTCGAGCTCAGATGTCCGTCACGGCAGTCGACGGCGATTTCCGACAGGTCGGGTTCGGAGAGATTGCAGCTGGCAACCGGATAGCGAGCAGCCTGGTCGATGCCGCGCTCGACGCAGGCGCGACGGAATTTCTCGAAGAACGCGTAGGCCGAACCGCCGATGAGCGTGTTGAACACGAAGTCCGGTTCGCTGTCGAAGATCATATCGATGACCTGATCGACATCGCATTCGCCGACGGCCAGATAACGCTCCGCAATCGTCACGCCGCCCTTGGCGTGAATGCAGTCGCGCAGGATGCGGTTGCTTTCCCAGGCCCAGATGTAGTTCGACCCGACGCAGAACGCGCGGGCGCCGTGATTGTCGATCAGGTAGTCGACCAGTGGAGACATGTGGTGGTTGGGCGCGGCACCCGTATAGACCACGTTTGTCGAACTCTCGAAGCCTTCGTAATGGGTCGGATACCAAAGCAGCGCATCGTGTTTCTCGACGAGCGGTATGACCTCCTTGCGGCTCGACGAGGTGTAACAGCCGACGATATGGCGCATCCCTTCGTCGATCATGCTTTGGGCCGCGTCCGCATAGGCTGCCGGCTGCCCGGCGGGGTCGCGGTGCACGGGCTCCAGCCGGATGGCGCCGTCGGCGTTTACTTCGGAGCAGGCGAGCAACGCCCCGTTCAGCATGGAGCGCCCGACGGTGCCATAGGTACCGGTCGTGGAAACAAGTATGCCGATCGGGTATGTGGGAACCGTCATTCGCAATCCCAAAACAAAAACAGCCCGTCAGCACATGTGCTGCGGGCGGCGTCGCCATAGTCCTGATGTGAAATCTTTGGCGCAAAATTGAGCATCCTTGCTCTGCGCCTAATATTCAGCTTCTCGCAACATCCTTATCTTGTCAAGCAACCCTAGCGTAAGATTCGCAATGAAAATGCGCGCCAGACGACGCTTGCGTCCACCGGCGATTTCGCGGACATTACCCGCATTGCGGGTGCGACTTGCATCCGTCATCGGCCCAACGCTGTGCCGTCCGCACCAGAGCCCGCGCCTCACGTCGGCGCTCTCGATGCCGGAACCGAACCGTCAAAATCAGAACATTTTTAAAGGGAGATCATCATGGATCTGGGCTTGAAGGGGCTGCGCGCCATCGTCACCGGCGGCACCAAGGGAATTGGCCGGGCGATTGCCGAAACACTGGCTTCCGAAGGCGCCGACGTCGCAATCTGCGCGCGCAGCGCCGGCGACATCGGCCCCACGGTTCAGGCGCTGACCGCCAAGGGCGTTCGTGCGACCGGCTCAGCTGTCGACGTTTCGGACGGCCCTGCGCTTCGGGATTTCGTCGCGTCCGTCGCCTCTGAATTCGGCGGGATCGACATCGTCATCGCCAATGTCAGCGCGCTCTCCATCGGGCCGGATGAAGAAAGCTGGCGCAAGTCGTTCGAGACGGACATGCTGGGCACGGTCAATCTGGTCGACGCGGCGATGCCGTTTCTCGAAAACAGCGGCAAGGCTTCGATCGTCACGATTTCCAGCGTCTCAGGCCGAGAAATCGATTTTGCCGCCGGCCCCTATGGCACGATGAAAGCGGCGATCATCCACTATACGCAGGGGCTCGCCTATCAGCTGGCCGGCAAGATGATCCGCGCCAATTCAGTATCTCCAGGCAACACTTATTTCGAAGGCGGCATCTGGCAGCAGATCGAGACCGGCAATCCCGAGCTCTATAAGACCGCGCTTGGGCTGAACCCGACCGGACGGATGGCGACGCCCCAGGAAATCGCCAACGGCACCGTGTTCCTCGCAAGCCCTGCCGCGAGCTTCATCACCGGAACCAACCTCGTGATCGATGGCGCGCTGACGCGTGGCGTTCAGTTCTGATGCCACCAATTAGCGCGATCTGACGGGAACGTTCGCTCGCGCATAGGCTCTGCAAAACGGCGCGCTCGCCAATGGGTTCGCCGTTTTAACATGTTCGAAATGCAGCCTCGTCGCGGTCTATAGGCGGAACCATTCTTGGGACCAGTGCTCGCCCAGTGTCCGACGTTTCGAGCCGACGATCAGTCCGTGCTCGATCCGAGCCTGTTCATCACGAAATCGAAGCGGGAGAGCCAGTCGGTGTCGCCCGGCCTGCCCTTCTCGATCGCTGCGATCAGAGAGGCTTTGACGCCGAAGACGGCGTCGGAGGACAGCCAGCGATCGCCGTCCACGAAGGTGTGCGTCACGATGGTGGCGTAGCCAGGCGCGCCCACCAGGAAGTGCATGTGCGCAGGGCGGTTCGGATGGCGCCCCAGAGCCGTCAGCATCTGGCCGACGGGGCCATCATCCGGGATCGGATAGGACACCGGGCGGATGCCACGAAAGCTGTAGGCGCCGTCAGGTCCGGTAATGAAGATGCCGCGATTGTTCCATTTGGGCTGAATGTCCGGCTGCTGGACGTCGTAATAGCCCTCGGCATTGTCCGACCAGACATCGATCGTCGCACCTTCGATGGGGTTGCCGTCGAGGTCGAGAACGCGGCCCTCGAAAAGGCAGCCCTCGCCCTCGCCATCAAGGCTGATATTGTGCCCCATCGGATAGCGGGGGGCGTCCGGCACATGGAACGGCCCAAGCACCGTGTTTTCCGTCGCGCCCGAGGGGCGGCGATGGTTAATCGCGTCGACGAGCATCGAGAAGCCCAGCACGTCGCTGAGCAGGATGAACTCCTGCCGATTGCCGTCGCACATCTGGCCCGTCCGGGTCAGGAAGTCGATCGCGGCCGCCCATTCTGGCTGCGTCAGTTCCACATCCTTGGCAAAGGCGTGCAGGTGCTTGACGAGAGAGGCCATGACGGTGGCGAGCCGCGGATCGATGTCCGCTGCCATGCGCGCGTTGACGACCTCCTCGGATCGGCCTTCCGTGAAATAGTCGATACCGAATTCTTCGCTCATCAGACTTACTCCGCTGCCTGTCTGGCGGCCGCGCTGTTGCGATCGAGGATGGTCGAAAGTACCCGGGTGAGTTCGCCCGCCGGATCGGCTACCATTTCCTCTGCCCGCCAAGCCACGTGCTGGTCGGGCCGCACGAGAACGCAACCACTGTCGCCGACTTCGCGGGCGCGCGCCCACTCGCCCTCATGGTCGATGTAGGTGCGGCGCGGACCGATGACGACCGTTGCTATATCGATGCCGAGCGCCTTGCCGGCCTTGGCCGCCGCGGCAGCCCAGCCCTCGCCGGAAATGCCGGTGAGGATCGTGAAGCGGCCCTTGCCGGTGAGATCAAGCGTCGAGTGCTTCTTGCCCGCCTGGTCGTAGATCCAGCAATGGGGAATGCGCGCACCCGGCCATGTCGTCGGCTGGTAGTGCAGTTCGGCGTCCAGTTCGAAGGCCGGTTCCATCTGGCCTTCCGTCACCGTTGCACTCGATTTGTAGCGCTGGTTCATCTCCACGCCGTGTGCGTCGAACTCGTATTTCTTGAAGGCGATCGCCTGGCGAATCGCTTCACGTTGCCGCTCGGCCTGGGGCGTCGCGTCGCATCGGGCGTCCATCGAGGCCTGGATCTTCTCCACATCCGTGCCGCCCGTCATGCCGAGCGCCTCGAAGATCGGGCCGAACTCGCCGATCGATTGGTTGGCGCGCGTCACGATCTGCTTGGCGATCGGCGCACGCTCGACCGAGAAGGTCTCGAGCAGGCCAGGACCCGCCTGGCCCTTGACGACGGCGGCGAGCTTCCAGGCGAGATTGAAGCCGTCCTGGATCGAGGTGTTGGAGCCCAGTCCGTTCGATGGCGGATGCCGGTGGGCGGCGTCACCCATGATGAAGACGCGGCCCTTCTGCATGTGGGTCGCGTACATGTTGTTGACGGTCCAGGTGTTGGCCGAGATCAGCTCGATCTCTAGCTCCGGATCGCCGACCAGCTGGCGCGCAACTTCTGTGGCAAAGGCGTCGTCGACCACCGGGGCGGGCTGGTTGATGTCGTAGCCCCAGACGATCAGCCACTCGTTCCACGGGCGCACCATGCGCACGAGGCCCATGCCGATGCCGCCGACATCGGCGCCGGGCTGCATGACCCAGTAGAGCACCGAAGGTCGGTGCGCGACATAGCGCGAGAGATCGGCGCGGAAGAGAATGTTCATCGACCCGCCGACGCCCATCTGGCCTTCGAAGGTAAGTCCGGCATGCTCTGCGACGCGCGAATTGCCGCCGTCGGCGCCCACCAGATATTTCGAGCGGATGGTGATTTCCTTGCCCGTCAGCCGGTCGAGGCAGGTCGTCGTCACGCCGTCGGCGTCCTGCTCGTGGCGCAGATATTCCGTCGACATGCGCGGCTGGGTGCCGCGCGAACAGGCCGTCTTGAAGAGGATAGGCTCCATGAATGTCTGCGGGAGGTCGTTCATCATGCAGGGCGAGGACAGCTGGTGCTCGGCGCGCGAGAGCGGGTGATTACCCCAGCTCTTCATGCGGCCGATTTCCTCTCCCGCCAGGCTCTCGCAGAAGATGTTCTCGCCCATCAGTTCCTGCTCGGTGCAATGCAGATAGGCTTCCGCTTCCACTTCGCGGCCGAGATCGCGCAGCACTTCCATGGTGCGCTGGTTGGTGATGTGCGCGCGCGGCGTGTTGGCGAGCCAGCGATAGCGGTTCACCGCCATGTTCTCGACGCCATAGGTCGAAAGCAGCGCTGCGGTCGCGGAGCCGGCCGGACCGGTGCCGATGATGAGAACGTCGGTCTTGATGTCAGCCATGTCTATTCCTCCCTGGAGGCAGATGGTTGCTTTGAAACGTCGCCGACGACGAGGCGCCGGCGGATGGGAAAGAGCTGAAGGCCCGTGCGGTCGCTGATCAGGCCCCAGATGCCGCGGGGCGCAAACAGCATGACCGCGATGCCGATGGTGCCGAGCGCGATGAGGTACCAGGTGCCGTATTGTGCCAGCAGCGACTGGAGCAGGAAGAAGACGATCACGCCGATGATCGGCCCTTCGATCGTGCCGATGCCGCCGATCACGACGATGAAGATGACGTAGGCGGTCCAGTCGTTCACCGAAAATGCGGCGTCGGGAGAAATGCGCGCCTTTTGCAGGTAGATCAGTGCGCCGGCGAGCCCGGTGCCGAAGGCGGCCGTGAGGAACACGAACCATTTGATCGGATCGGCGTCGACACCGACCGAACGGGCGGCTTCGGCATTGTCGCGGATGGCGGCGAGCGCGAGGCCGCGCTTGGTGCGCAACAGCCAGTAGATGCCGCCGATGGCGGCGATCGCGAGGGCGAGCGCCAGCCAGTAGGCCAGAATGTCGCGCGCGGCCGGCTCACGCACGTCGAAGAGCGTGGCGATCGCGCCGGTGAAGGGGATCGCCGAGGTTGCCTCGCGTGGCAACGACGTACCGGTGCCACCGCCAACGGCACGCCATTGCGCCACCAGAAGCCGGACGACTTCGGCCAGCACCCAGGTGCCGATCGCGAAATAAGCCCCGTTCAGGCGGAAGGCGAAAAAGGCGAACGGCACGGCAAGCACGAGCGCCGCAACGCCGCCGATCAGGATGGCCGTCAGCGGATCGACCGTGCCGAGAATGACTGAGCCGAAGAGCGCATAGGCGCCGATGCCGACGAATGCCTGCTGGCCGATCGAGACCAACCCGCCATAGCCGGCGAGCAGGTTCCAGAACTGCGCGAGCGTCAGCATGGTCAGGATGAAGAACAGCTCCTGCACGAGGCGGCGCGAGGCAAAGGCGGGGAGCACGATGGCGACCGCAATGATCAGCACCGCCACGACGAGAGCGATCGTCGATGCGCGGGTGCGGGTCTCGACACGGGCGGCGGGAGTGGCGTGCGTGGTCATGGCGCGGCCCTCAATCCACCGCCCGCGGGAAGAGCCCGCGCGGCTTGACGAGAAGGACGAGCAGAAAAGCGACGTGACCGGCGAGGATCTGCCATTCCGGGTTGATCGCGGCACCCACCGTCTGCGCGACGCCGATGATGACGCCGCCGGCAAGCGTTCCCCACAGTGAGCCGAGCCCGCCGATGATGACCGCCTCGAAGGCATAGATCAGGCGGGCGGGACCGATCGAGGGATCGAAATTCGCCCGCATGCCGAGATAGAGCGCGGCGATGGTGACGATCACCAGCGCAATGCCCGTCGCCTGCGCGAAGATGCGGGCGGGGCGGATGCCCATGAGGCTTGCCGTCGTCGCATCGTCCGACGTCGCGCGGAAGGCGCGGCCGAGTGCCGTGCGGTAGAAAATCTGGTTGAGCACGACGATGACGATGACGGCCGACGCGAAGGTCAGAAGCGGCATGACGCCGATATTGAGTCCGCCGATCTGCAGCGATGCCGTGCCGATCTCTCCGGACGGCAGGCGGCGCGTATCTGCGGAAAACGCTTCCTGAAGTGCGTTCTGGAGCACGACCGAGATGCCGAAGGTGACGAGCAGCGGCGGCAGGATGTCTTCGCCGAGAACGCGATTGAGGACGACGCGCTGGAGCACGTAGCCGACCGCGAACATGATCGGCAGAGCGATGGCCACTGCGAGGAATGGCGAAATGCCCAGCACCGAAACGATGACGAGGATGAGGTAGGCGGCCAGCACGATCAGGTCGCCATGGGCGAGATTGACCAGCCGCATGATGCCGAAAACGAGGCTCAAACCCGCTGCAAAGAGAGCATAAAGGCCGCCGAGCAGCACGCCTTGGACGATGGTGTCGAGCCAGTTCATGCGTGCACCCCGAAATAAGCCGCGTGAATCGCTTCACGCGTCAGTTCGTCGGGGCGGCCGGTCAGCGTGACCTTGCCTTCCATCATGCAATAAACGCGGTCCGCGACCTTCAGGGCCTGGCCGATATCCTGCTCGACGATGATCATCGAGGCGCCGCTTTCGCGGATGAGCGGAACGGCCTTGTAGATGTCGCGGATGACGACCGGCGCGAGGCCGAGGGAGATCTCGTCGCAGAGAAGAACTTCGGGGTTGCCCATCAGCGCGCGGCCGATCGCCACCATCTGCTGCTGGCCGCCGGACAGTGCCGTGCCGGAATTGCGGCGGCGCTCGGCAAGGATCGGGAAAAGCGCGTAGATGCGCTCCAGCGTCCAGTAGCCGGACCCCTTGCGCATCTGGCCGCCGATCAGGAGATTTTCTTCCACGCTCAAGGAAGGGAAAAGCCGCCTGCCCTCCGGCACCATGGCGATGCCGCGCTTCATCACCTCGTCGGCCGGCAGCGCGCCAATGTCCGCACCGCGAAAGCGGACGGAGGATGGCTCGTTGCGCAGCACGCCCGAAATGGAGCGCATCAGCGTCGTCTTGCCCGCTCCATTCGAGCCGATGATCGCGACGCATTCGCCTTCGGCAAGTTCCACATCGACGCCGAACAGCGCCTGGAACTGGCCGTAGTGGGCGGTCAGCCCGTGGGTGGTGAGAAGCGTCATCAGACCTCGATGCCCAGATAGATTTCGCGCACTTCGGCCGACGCCATGATCGCATCGGGCTTGCCGATGCCGATCACCTTGCCGAAATGCAGCACGAGCAGACGCTCGACGACGGAGTTCAGCGCGTGCAGCACGTGCTCGATCCAGATGATCGTCACGCCTTGGGCGTGGATCGCCTTGATCGTCTCGACGAGTTCGCCGCATTCGCCTTCCGTCAGGCCGCCGGCGATCTCATCGAGGAGCAGAAGCTTCGGATCGGTCGCGAGCGCACGGGCAAGTTCGAGCCGCTTGCGCTCCAGAAGCGAGAGCGAACCGGCAACCGTGTTCGCCTTTCCCAGCAGGCCGGTCCTGCTGAGCACTTCGGCGCAATCCTTCGCGACGTCGTGTTCCGAGCGGTTGCGGCCGAAAGCGCCGGCGACAAGAAGGTTCTCGAACACCGTCAGTTTGGAAAACGGTTGCGGGATCTGGAACGAGCGACCCATGCCGGCGATGCAGCGGCGCATGGCGGGCGTCTTCGTCACGTCCTCGCCCATGAAGCGGATCGTGCCGCTATCGGGCGCGATGTTGCCCGCGATCAGATTGAAGAGCGTCGACTTGCCTGCGCCATTCGGACCGATGATGCCCAAGGCTTCGCCCTCGGCGACGTCGAATGTGACGTCGTCGGCAACGGTGAGCGCGCCGAAGCTTCGGTTGACCCTGTCGAGCGAGATGATTGCCATGATGCTTTTTCCGGCCGGCGACCCGGGCGTCTCAGCGCCCGGGTCAGCCTTTCTCAGCCGATTGCTTCCATTGTGCCGGCAGTCGGGATGTCCGTCTGGCCGGTGTTGTCGACGATGACGAGGTCGTAGCCACCGCCATCGCGCAGGCGCCACTGACCGCCGACGAGCGGGGTCTTCGACACGTTCGCCTGTGCAAAGGGCGGCAGGCCCGCGCCGTCGAAAGCAACACGGCCGACGATGGTCTGCAGGTCCGACGCGGCGATCGCCTCGGCGACCGCGTCACGGTCGGTGACATCGCTCGTCCGGCCCATGGCGTCGACGGCAACTTCGAGCAGAGCGTGGACGAAGCCGATCGGCTGGGTCCACTGGCGGCTCGTGGCTTCCGTGTAAGCGGCCGCGACCTCGCCGGCGGACAGGCCGTTCAACGACGACTTGAAGGGGTGGTTCGGCGACCACCAGACTTCCGACGACAGATTGTGGCCGGTATCGCCCAGTGCTTCGACAGCCTGCGGGAACAGGATCGCCTTGCCGATCGACGCCGCCTTCGGGTTGAAGCCCTGCTGGCGCGCCTGCGTCCAGAACGTGGTGAAGTCCGGCGGGATCGGCACGCCTGTGACGATCTCGACATTGCCCTGCCGGAACGCGTTGATCTGCGCGGAGAAATCGTCCGTCAAATTCTGGTAGCGGCCCGGATCGATGAGCGTGAAGCCTTGCTCGGTCAGCACCGGTGGGAAGCCGTTCTGCGCATCGCCCCAGGCATTCCCGTCGCCGTCGTTCGGGAACAGGCCGCCAACGGCCTTGTTGGTTTCGAGCTGGTTCCACATGGCCGTGAAGACGGAGATGACGTCTTCCAGACCCCAGAAGAAGTGGAAGCCGTAGTCGAAAGGCCGCCAGCTGTCCGGCGCACCGGGATTGCCCTGCTGGCCGATGAACCATGGCTGCCAAGGCGCGACGGTCGAGATGACCGGAATGCCTTCGGCTTCAGCCGTGGTCGTCACCGGGTTTGTCGTTTCCGGCGTGGAGGCAACGAGCATCAGGTCGACTTCGTCGGAAATGATGAGTTCCTGCGCCACTTCGGCGGCACGGTTCGGGTTCGACTGCGAGTCGCGGACGATGATCTCGAATTCGGCCGCGGCGGCGCTTTCGGCAAAGTTTGCCAGAATGAAATTGTCAGCCTCGGCGAACGCGGCGAGTGGGCCGGTCTGCGGACTGACATAGCCGAGCTTGATGCGCGCGCCTTGCGCGATCGCCGGCATGGGGAAGCTTCCCGCCGCAGCGATAAGCCCCGTGGTGGCCGAAGCCTGCAACAATGTACGACGCGTGATCATGGTTTTGGTTCTCCTCCCAAAGATGATTGGCCAAAGATTGTGGGTCAAAAGGCCGGCGGGTCTCCTGCCCAGGCGGCCTCCAGCAACTTGAAGATCTCGTCGCGACTGACCGGCTGCGGATTCCAATAGGGTTTGGCCGCAGCCAGATCGGCTGCCCGTTCCAGGTCTTCCCGCTTCATGCCGATCTCGCGCAGCGACAGCGGCGCGCCGAGCCCCTTGGCGAATTCGTAGAGAGCCTTCCCCGGCTTTTCGGCGCCGAAAATGCGGGAAATCGGCTCGAGCTCGCGACCGGCTCCACGGGCATTGAAGGCGATGGCATGAGCCAGCACGACGGCATGCGTTTCGGCGTGCGGCAGATTGAAGGAGCCGCCGAGCGTGTGGCAAAGCTTGTGGTGCAGCGCCATGCCGACTTGGCCAAGCACGGTGCCGCAAAGCCAGGCGCCATACAATGTCTTGCCACGCGCCTGCAGATTTTGGGGTTCGCGCACGACCTCCGGCAGCGACACCGCAAAGGCCTCCAGCCCCTCGATTGCCATCAGCGTCGAAACCGGATTGCGGTTCTGCGCATAAAGGCCCTCGGCCGCATGGGCCATTGCGTTGAGCGCGCTCGTCACGGTCATCGCGACCGGCAGGCTGCGAACGAGTTCGGCATCGTAAAGCACGACTTCGGGGCGGACCTTGGGATCCGTCAGCGTCGTCTTCTCGCCCTTCTCCGTCTGGCCGAGGATCGCCGTCACTTCGGAACCGGCATAGGTGGTGGGGATCACGATCTGCGGCAGGTCGGTGCGCAGCGCGATGGCCTTGCCGAGGCCGGTCGTCGAGCCGCCGCCGATCGCCACGATGCAATCCGCGCGCACCTCACGTGCATGCTGAACGGCTTCCTCGGTGATCGCGACCGGGGTGTGCATCGCTGCCTTGGTGAAAACGCCGACGGCCGCATCGCCGATTTCCTGCGCCATTTCCATGGCCGCATCCGCCTGGGGCGGCGTCGAGAGCACCAGCGCACGCGAGCAGCCGAGCCGGGCGATTTCCTCGCCCGTGCAACGACGAACACCCGGTGCGAAGCGCACGCGCACGGGCTGACCGTCGAAAGCGAACTCTGGCTGGAAATGCATCTGATCCTCCCGCGCCGATCCTCCAACCAGCGCATGTGCGGACAATAGCGTAAACTACATACCAGCTTGATCAGATTGCCGGGTCATAACATAACTTATTGCTATGAAGCTCGATCCGCGCCATCTCGAAATCATTGCTGCCATCGTCGACCAGGGCGGGCTCACCGAAGGTGCGACCGCGCTGGGGCGAACCCAACCAAGCGTTTCGCGCACTGTCGCCATGTTGGAGCAACGCATCGGAGCACCTCTTTTCGAAAAAGGCCGGCGCCCGCTGGTCCCCACAGAGCTTTGCCAGGCGCTCGCCGTCGAGGGCCGCAAGATCGGCGGCGCGGGGAAAACCGCGTCTGCAATCGTCGGGACCTACAAGGCTGGACACCGCGGCATCGTGCGCATCGGCGGAACGCCGGTCTTCATGGATGGCGTGGTGTCATCGATCATCGCCGAATTCCAGCGCGCATCCCCACAGGTGCGGATCGAGCAGTCCTATGCCTATGCGGCCGAACTGATGTCTCAACTCGATGCCGGCACATTGGACCTCGCGGTCTGTCCGCTCAATCCTGCCGCCATCCCTGCCGGATTTTCCTTCCAGCCGGTCCTGCCGGGCCGCAACGTCATTGCCTGCGGCATCAACCATCCGCTCCTCATGAAGCGACCGTTGCGCCTGACCGACATCGCTCCCTATGCGTGGATCGCCCCGCCTGCTTCGAGCCCGCTTTATCAGGACATGCGCCATGTGCTGGGCGAGATCGGCGTCACGGATTTCAAGATTTCATTTTCTGGAGG
This sequence comes from Rhizobium sp. EC-SD404, assembly GCF_902498825.1. Classification (NCBI taxonomy): domain Bacteria; kingdom Pseudomonadati; phylum Pseudomonadota; class Alphaproteobacteria; order Hyphomicrobiales; family Rhizobiaceae; genus Rhizobium; species Rhizobium sp. EC-SD404. The sequence goes on along the minus strand of NZ_LR701459.1, from coordinate 1,114,310 downwards.
GTCGCTGGCCTCGATCACCAACATCCTGTCGCAGTCGGACGTCCTGACCGTTCTGCCCTATTCCGTGGTGTTCATGGCGCGACGGCAGCGCATGCTGGCTGCGCTATCGGTGCGCATCGGACATCCGGAACGCAGCCTTGGCATCCTGACAAAGGGCGATGTCGAGGTGCGCCCCACGATCCGGCGCTTCAAGCGCTTCGTCGAAAGCGAGTTCCGAAGCCTGGCACAATTGATCATGCAGCAGGAGCAGAACTCGCTCTGGAGAAGTTGAGGCGCCGACCCTTAGGGACGGTACGCTTACCCAAGCATTCGATCAGCACTGGCGGCGCGGGCCACCACCGTAAGGCTGATAGGAATTGTCGGAAACACGGTAGGAGCGGTAGCGGCTCTGGCAATCGCGGACATGGCTTTCAGAACGCCCACCGGCCATCGTGGCTACCTCCGCGGTCTGAACGAGCGTTTCCTCCCGCTCAGCGACTGCCTGCTCATCGGCATGGGGCGAAACGCAAGTCTGTTCGCCGCCGCTATAGGGGCGGTAGGTGTTCGTTTCTTCGCGATAGGACCGGTACCGATTGGAGCACCAGGCGACGTGCGCGGCCGGCAACACCATCGTTTCCGGCTGTTCCAATTCGACTTCGTCGGAAAGGCTCGCCACTTCGAACGAGCCGCTGGACCCAACATTCTCAAGCGGCGATCCGCCTGCGTCGGTCAGGGTGCCCGTATCCGCCATGGCCAGCATCATATCATCCGGTGCTGCGACCGGATCGCCAATCCGCTCATAGTCCTGAGATGCCGTATCGACGCGGCGCGGCTCGACTGCCCAAATTTCAGCAACGTCGCCGGCACGGGCAGGTTCGGCCACCGGATCGACTGCGAGGAAATAGGTTGCTACGGCGAGACCACCAACAAACATGCCGAGCGAAACAGCAAATCCTCCGAGTATCGCGAGTAGATTTTTCATTGCGCATTCCCCATCACTTTTCTGGAGAATGCACGCAAGGCGTGTCCGTTCCGAAATTTTTGGGCCAATTTTCGACGCGGCAAAATGAGTTGCGAATAGTCGGAATCGGTCGGTCCGTTGGGCATCAGCAAAAAGATGGCCGGCTGACTGATCGGTCTGGCCTTCCCCAGCGTAATGCGGCGATGCAGCTTCACCCATCCAGTCCTCCGTTAGATGACGACAGCACACGCCTGGTCGCCGTCGGTCTCACGGCTGCCGGAGCGCTGCCGTTTGCGGGCGGTCTCCTCGATACACTGGTCAGCGATGGGTCTTGGCTGATCACGGTGCAGATATACGGCGCGGTGATCGCGTCGTTCGTCTCAGGGATCCACTGGGGCGCCGCGATGTTCGCTGCACCGCGCATGGCTCCATCGCTCTTGGTCGTCAGCAACGTCATGGCGTTGTTGGCGTGGATCGGAGCCCTCATTGCACCTGAGATCGGCTTTTTCCTTCTGGCGGTCGTATTTACCGCACTGCTTCTGATCGATCGACTGCTCTACAGGGACGGCATTCTGCCATCCTGGTTCTTTCGCCTCCGCCTCGCAGTGACGGCTGCCGTCGCGACGGCCTGTATCCTGCTTGGAGTGACTGCATGAAGCGCATCGCCATCGTTGGCGCCGGGATCGGTGGGCTGACGCTTGCCCACGCCCTCAAGGATCATTGCGATATCACCGTGTTCGAGAAAGGACGCGGCGCCGGTGGACGGATGTCGACGCGGCGCGAAGGCCAGTATGCGTTCGATCACGGGGCGCAGTCCTTCACCGTCCGCACCCCGGCATTCGCCGACTGGCTTGAACCGCTCCGCCACGATGGTCTCGTCGCGGAATGGACAGGACCGCTCTTGACGCTGTCTCACGGCAAAGTGCTCGGACCGCGCTATTCGAACGAGCTCCACCATGTCGCGGTGCCGGGCATGAACGCCATCACCAAGGCACTCGCCGATGGCATAAACCTGAGGAGTGGCATCGACGTCGCTCCAATCGCGTCGGGGAATGGTCCTCACGCTCTGTTCGATGCGGCGGGTACAGCGCTCGGTGATTTTGATCTCGTGATCTCGGCATCCGTTGCCCGCCACGCTCGGATGCTGTTTCCCGCGGCAGCCAAGGAGGCGCCCTTTATGCGGGACGTCGCCATGCGGCCTTGCCATGCCTTGATGGTGGCCTTCGACCGGCCATGGGATGAGGACTGGATCGCAGCACGCATCATCGATGGCCCGCTCGACTGGCTCTCCGTCGACTGCACCAAGCCCGGCCGGGACCGTTCGGTTACCACGCTCGTCGCCCAGACAAAAAACGACTGGTCGCGGCATCATGTCGACATTGCCGCTCCGCATCTCGCGCCCCTGCTGTTCGAGGCGCTCAAGGCTTCGCTGTCCCTGGATCTCCCGGAACCAGCGCTTTTAAAGGCGCATCGCTGGGGTGCTGCTTTCGTGGACGCGCCGCAGCGCGGCGGCCCCTGGCTCGATGTCGACCATGGCCTGGCAGCGACGGGCGACTGGACGGCGACGAACCGGATCGAGGACATCTGCCTCTCCGCGCTGTCGCTCGCTGAGCGGATCAAGGCCGCCTGAGCGTTCCACCGTGGCCCTTTTTTAGGCCATCTGGTCACAGGGGATCGCCGCGTCTATCTTCTCAGCCAATGGGTAGCCTGTGCTTGGAGAAGACATGACTGCAGATCCGATCGTGATCGTTTCACTGGCGCGAACGCCCATGGGCGGGTTCCAGGGCGCGCTTTCGGGCGTGGCCGCGCCGGCGCTTGGCGCAGCCGCCATCCGCGCCGCCGTTGAACGGGCAGGCCTGGAGCCGTCTGACATCGACGAGGTGCTGATGGGCAACGTCCTGTCCGCCGGCGTCGGCCAGGCGCCGGCGCGCCAAGCGGCGATCGGCGCCGGACTTCCGGAAAGCACGCCGGCCACCACGATCAGTAAGGTCTGTGGGTCCGGCATGAAGAGCGTGATGCTCGGACACGACCTGATCGTCGCCGGCAGCGCGACCATCGTGGTCGCGGGCGGCATGGAGAGCATGTCGAACGCGCCTTACCTGCTCGACAAAGCGCGCAATGGCTACCGGCTCGGGCATGGCCGCATGGTCGATCACATGTTCCTGGACGGCCTGGAAGATGCCTATGACAAGGGCCGGCTGATGGGAACGTTCGCCGAGGATACGGCCGAGCACTACCAGTTCACCCGCCAGGCTCAGGACGACTACGCGCTCGCGTCGCTGGAGCGGGCGCAGGCTGCGATCCTGGCCGGACGCTTCGACGACGAGGTCGTTGCGGTCGAGACCAAATCCGGGAGCGTTGCGGTCGACGAGCAGCCCGGCAAGGCGCGCCCCGACAAGATCCCTTCGCTCAAGCCGGCGTTCCGCCCCGAGGGAACCGTAACGGCTGCCAATTCATCCTCGATTTCGGATGGCGGCGCCGCGCTCGTGCTGATGCGGCGATCCGAGGCGGAGAAGCGTGGCATCACCCCGCTTGCGGTCATCGGCGGCCACGCGGGCCATGCACGCCAGCCCCAGTGGTTCACAACCGCACCCGTCGGCGCGGTGCAATCGCTGCTCGACAAGGTTGGCTGGCAGACCAGCGACGTCGATCTTTACGAGATCAACGAAGCCTTTGCCGTCGTCGCCTTAGCAGCGATGCACGAGCTCGACCTCCCTCACGAGAAGGTCAACATCCATGGCGGCGCCTGCGCACTCGGCCATCCGATCGGCGCGTCCGGCGCACGCATCCTCGTCACCTTGCTGGCTGCTTTGCAGAGCCATGATCTGAAGAAGGGTGTGGCGACGCTCTGCATCGGCGGCGGCGAGGCGACGGCGATCGCTGTCGAGCGGTTTTCCTGACCGGTCGTGGTTACGGCCCGCTGAACGCGCATCGGCCGATTGTTGCAACTTTGCAGCTTTTGAAGCAAATCGCGCTCGCATGGGTTCAAACCCATTGCATTTGACCCCGATCCGGCAACATTGTTGCTCATCAGCTTTCGGGCTGGGCAGAGAGGCTGGGGGCGTCTTTGCTGAGGGTCGAGCCGGCAGGACACGTCAAGCGACGCGATCTGTCGGCTCCCTTCCCGCAAAAAATGCATCAAGATTATCCAACGCACGATAGCCCATCGCATCACGCGTCTCGAATGTCGCCGAGCCGATATGCGGCAGCAGGAACACGTTGTCCAAGGCCGCGATCTCGGCATTGCCGCCTGGCTCGTCCTTGAACACATCCAGTCCGGCCGCGAACAGCTTGCCGGATTTCAGCGCATCGACGAGCGCTCGCTCATCCACCAGCGCGCCACGTGCCGTGTTGACCAGGATCGCACCATCCGGCAGCAGCGCCAACCGTTCGGCGTTGATCAGATCGATGCTTTCCGGCGTGGTCGGGCAATGCAGCGAAAGCACGTCGGCCACGGCCAGCAACGACTCCACGCTGTCATGAAAGTTTGCGCCCTTTTCCAGCTCCGCTGGAAGGCGGCGGCGATTGTGGTAGTGAATTTCCATGCCGAAGCCACGGGCGCGCTCGGCCGCCACCTGCCCCACGCGGCCCATGCCCAGAACGGCAAAGCGCTTGCCGGTCACCTGGCGGCCGACCATGAAGGCAGGCGACCAGAAATTCCATTTGCCTTCACGCACCATTCGGTTGCCTTCGGCACCACGCCTCGCCGCGCCCAACATGCACAGCATCGCGATTTCAGCCGTGGCGTCCGACAGCACGTCGGGCGTGTTCGTGACGACGATCCCGCGCGCCTTTGCCGCCTTCAGGTCGACGTGATCGGTCCCGACGGAATGGTTCGCGATGATCTTAAGGCGATCGGGTAGCTGCGCCAGCACTTCGGCGTCGAACCGCTCGGAATGGCAAGGCAGGACCGCATCAACGGTCCGGCAATGGTCGAGCAGCTCCTCGCGCGAAAAGACGTGATCGTCGGCATTGAGCTGCACGTCGTAATCACGCGCGGCACGCTTAAGCACGGCATCCGTCAGCCGCCGCGTGATGAGAAGCGATGGCCGCGTCACTCGGTCGGTCGATCCATGGCTTCACCGGGAGCGACCGGTACGGGCTTCGGCAGCTTCTTGTGTGCAGACGTGAGGAAATCGTAGGCCGCCAGAAGGATCGTGAAGACGATCACGACGCCAAGGTCGATCCGCGGCACATTGACGACAAGGACGCCGAGAAAAACGACGAAGACGGCGAATGCGAAAAACGCCAGCACTTTATCCATGCTTATATCCTTCCACTTCCGATGTGGCAGTTGCCGCGAGTTCGCTGACGAGCCAGCGGGCGGTACGAAGCAGGCGCGCGTCGTTATCGCGGCGCCCGATCAGTTGCAGTCCCATGGGCATGCCATGGTCGTCGGCGAACAACGGCAGCGTCACCACCGGTGTTCCGCACAACGTCCACACGGCATTGAAGATGGGATCGCCGGTGGTCGAGAGGTCGCGCGGTGCCGGGCCAAGCGCTGCCGGCGTGATGATCGCATCACAGCGCTCGAAGACCTCATCGAGCCCGGCATTCAGCATCGCACGCCAATCGAGCGCAGCGATGTAATCGCGCGCGGGCGTCGCCTTGCCGCGATTGATCGTCTCCTGCAGCAGCGATCCGAGCAGCTCGGGCGCACGCTTCTCGAAGCGGTAGTAGAACTTCGCCATTTCCGCGAAATGGATGATCTTGCGCTGCTCGTCGGCATCGGCAAAGGCGGATGGCAGATCGATCTCGAAGCACTGGTCTCCGAGAATGTCCACGGCTTCTTCGATTGCCGCACGCATCTCAGGCGCGGCCTGATCCCAGCCCGGCGGCTTGTAGAGAGCGAAGACCGGCTTCAGAGGTGGCGCCGAGGAGGCGGTTTCGAACAGGCGTGGCGGCGGGTTGTGCGACGTCGCAGGATCGAGCGGGTCAAAGCCGAACAGGACATCGCATAGAAGTGCTGCATCCTCTACGGAATTGGCGAAAACGCCGGCCGTATCGAGCGTCGGCGCCTGCGCCAGCATACCCGTGCGCGGGATTGCTCCGAAACTCGGCTTGAAGCCGACGACGCCGCAGTAGGATGCCGGACGGATGACCGATCCGCCGGTTTGAGAGCCGATGGAGAGCGGCGTCATGCGTGCGGCGACCGCTGCCGCCGATCCGGAGGAAGACCCGCCGGCCGTGTGCTCGGGATTGTGCGGATTGAGGGTCTTGGAAGGCGTGAGAAACGCGAGTTCCGTGGTGACCGTCTTGCCGAAAATCACGGCGCCCGCCTGCTTGAGGCGGTCGATGATCACGGCATCCGAGGACGGCACCCGCCCCTTGTCGATCGCCGTGCCATGTTCGGTCGGAACGCCCTTCGTGTCGATGATGTCCTTGATCGCGACCGGCAGTCCGAACAAAGGTCCGACAGGCTTTCCCGTGCCGCGCTCGGCATCACGGCGCCGCGCCTGGTCCATGACATGATCCTCATCGAACCAGGCGAAGGCGTGCACCCCACCGTTCACCGCACGAATCTGGGCGATGAAGGCCTCGGCCACCTGCACGGCGCGCAAGGCACCGGTGGCAAGTCTCTGCCGCAACTCGGCGGCCGAGAGATGGGGAATTTCCGCGATACGCTTGTTCATGTCACTGGCCGTACAGCAGGTTCGGCAAGCCGTAGACGAGCGATGGGAAGATGTAGATCAGCACCATGCAGACCACGACGATCGCCATGTATGGCATCATACCTCTGAAGATGTCGACCAGCGTGACGTAAGCCGGCGAAACGCCCTTCAGGTAGTAGGCAGACATGGCCATGGGCGGCGACAGGAACGCCGTCTGCAGGTTGACCGCAACGAGGATGCCGAAGAACAGCGGATCGATGCCGAACTGGTCGAGCAGCGGCAGGAAGATCGGCACGAAGATCACGATGATCTCGGTCCATTCCAGCGGCCAGCCTAGGATGAAGATGATGACCTGCGCAAGGATCAGGAACATAACCGGCGACATGTCGAGGCTGGTCACGAAATCCGAGATCAGCTGCTGACCGCCGAGATAAGCGAAGATCGAGGCAAAGACCGCCGAACCGACGAACAACCAGCAGACCATCGCCGTGGTGCGCGCCGTCAGGTAGACCGACTCCCTCAGGCGCTGCCAAGTGAGCGACCGGTATGCTGCGGCAAGGACGATACCGCCGAGCGCACCGATGGCCGCCGCTTCGGATGGCGTTGCCAAGCCGAACAGGATCGAACCGAGTACGGCGAGGATGAGGAAGGCGAGCGGCACGAAGGATGTAAACAGCATCCAGGCGACCTCGGCCGTGGTGTGCGTGCCCAGTTCATCCTTGGCCGGCTTTGGAGCCAGCTTCGGATTGAGAACAGCGCGCGTGATCACGTAGATGAGGTAGAGCCCGGCGAGCAGCAGGCCCGGGACGAGTGCGGCCGCATAGACGCGCACCACCGAAACACCGGATGTCGCCGCATAGACGATCAACATGATCGACGGCGGGATGAGAATGCCGAGGGTGCCACCCGCGCAGATGACGCCAGCCGCATAGGACACGTTGTAGCGGGCCTTCAGCATGGCCGGGAAGGCAAGCAGGCCCATCAGCGTCACGACCGCGCCGACGACGCCGGTCGCCGTTGCAAACAGCGTACAGGTGATCAGTGCGGCGACCGCCATCGATCCAGGAACGCGCTTGGTGGCGATGAACAGTGTGGTGAACAGCCGGTCGACGATGTTGGCGCGCTCGACGATGTAGCCCATGAAGAGGAACAGCGGCACCGCCGTCAGAACGTCGTTCGACATGACGGTGAAGGTCTGGTTCACCAGAAGATCGAAGATGCGGTTGTTGAAGAAACCGTCCAGCCAGAGCTGCATGGACTCAAACGAGCCCGCGCTCTCATCGAGCCGGAAATATTCGCGCCACATGCGCGACGGATCGAAATAAGCGTAATAACCGACGGCAACGCCGAGTGCCATGAGAGTGAACGCCACCGGAAAGCCAAGAAAAATGGCGAGCAGCAGCATCAAAAGCATAGAAATGGCGACGACTTGCTCGCTCATCGGGCTGCGCCTTGCTTCTGCATTTCCATTTCATGCTCTTTCAGGAGTTGTGCGTCGAGTTCGACGACATCCTCTTCCGATTGGCGCCAGAAACCTTCCCGCATGCACAGGATGCAGCGGCACACCTGGGCGATGCCTTGGATGAGAAGAAGAATGCCGGCGGCGGCAATGACGGATTTGAACTGGTAGATTGGGATACCGGCCGGGCTGTTGATGCTGACCTCTGCGTAACCCCAGGATCTGGCTGCATATTTCCAGCCCGTCACCACCAGCGCGATGACGCCAGGGAAAAAGAACAGGATGTAGAGCGTCAGCTCTACCAAGGCCTGCGTCCGCGGCTTCCAGAGCCGGTAGATGAAGTCGCCACGCACATGACCATTGCGCGAAAGCGTATAGGCCCCGGCCATCATGAACAGCGAGCCGTACATGATGAAAGACAGATCGAAAGCCCATGGGGTGGGCGCATTGAAGATGTACCGAACGACCACTTCGTAGCTTACGCCGACGGTCATCAAGATGATCAACCATGCAAAGGCTTTGCCGAACCACGCCGATAGACTGTCGGCGAACGCGATATAGCGGATCATGAAACCACCCAATCCATGTTGCAAAGACCCGGCAGGGTGCTTTCACACTGCCGGGTCCGATAGGATGTCAGGCTGCTACTAGAGAGCCAGCTTGCCTGGGAAGTAGTGCTCGTAAGCTGCCTCGTAGCTCGGCGCGTTCATCAGCTCGTAATAGGTGACGCGGTCGACCCATTCGCGCTGGCTGGCGATGACTTTCGAGATGAATTCGTCGCCTTCCAGATCCGCGATGATGGTATCCCAGGCACCGATCTGGGCTTCCAGGATTTCCGGGGACGTGCGGCGTACGTTGACGCCACCTGCAGCGAGTTCCTGCAAGTCGCGCGAATAGTTGTCGAGAGCCGTGGCGAAGTTCGCCGTGGCAGAAGCTTCGACTGCGTATTCGAGGATTGCGCGCAGGTCTTCGTCCAGATCTTCGTAGAAGGGCCGGTTGAAGATGAACTCGAAGCATTCCGATGCCTGGTGATACGAACCCAGATAGTAGTTCTGGGCCACGTCCTGGGCGCCGAAGCGACGGTCCGACGTTGGGTTGTTGAACTCGAAGGCATCGATAACGCCGCGTTCCATTGCAGGAACGATTTCGCCGCCCGGAAGCTGCGAAACGCTCATGCCCATGGACTGCAGCAGATCGGCGGCCAGACCGACGGTGCGGTACTTGAAGCCCTGGATGTCGTCGACCGTGTTCACTTCACCCTTGAACCAGCCGAAAGGCTGTGCCGGCATGGGCATGCCCATGAAGCCGACAACGTCGAGGCCGAGTACGTCCTGCGTGAGCTCGCGGTAGAGTTCCTTGCCGCCGCCGGCATTGAACCAGGCGAGCATCGTGTGCGGGTTGCCACCGAACACGGGGCCGGTGCCGAACATCGAAGCGCCCTTGTGCTTGCCGTACCAGTAGGCGGACACCGAGTGAGCGACGTCGATGACGCCGTCGGACACGCCGTCCATAACCTGGAACGCGCCGACGACCGAGCCTGCGGGAAGCAGTTCCATCGAGATGCGGCCACCCGACATGGCTTCCACGCGATCGCAGTAATGCTGCGCCATTTCCTGCCAAACGTCGGAAGCTGGCCAGGAGCTCTGCATGCGCACGACCAGCGGTGCCTGAGCCAGTACGGCCGGCGCGGCGAGCGTAGAGCCGGCAGCTGCACCACCGATGACTGCAGTGCCTTTGAGGAACCTACGACGCGATACGGTCTTTGAATCTGTTGAAGTCATTTCTCTCTCCCATTGAAGCAAACAAGCTGTTCTCGTTGTTCTTGTTGTTGGCGGGGATCATAGCCATCACCCCCGATCAATCAACTATTTTCGCCACATTTTCCGAAGCAAACGCAGTGCAACCAAAGTCGTAGATCTAAAGACAAAGATCGCTGCAGTGCACAATAAATGAGTGACCGCCAATCGTTTGATTCAAACGATTGAAGCGACTTCATTGAATGGATCTTTTCTTGGGCGGGGTAATATCGACCGGAGTGTTACTCGACAGTCCATATGATTGCGTCTGTTCGTTGCGCACAGTTTCCTGCACGTCCAGGCGCGTCACCGCTCACACCGCCGCAAATTGCGGTGCGAGCGTGAATCGAATTGATCAGCTGTCCTGTTCGGATTCAGCTGCGGCCGGCCAGTCCGTCCCCATCAGATTTCCACCCGGATCGCCGACGCGTGCGCCGGACGTCGTATAGGCGGTCGCGGACGTTGCCTGCCAGTTGCTGTTGAGAATGAAATAGGCTCCGTACGCCAGAACCCCAGCAGTGACGGCCGATACAAGGAACGTTTTCATCGTCTTTTTCTCCCTTCACGCTCAGATGCCGCGGTGGCGCATCCGAGCGGACCCCCAGATAGATCAGTGTCGCAACGCGCAACTGATACATTCACAAGGAGGACCGTCTCACGACAGCCCTCCCCTTATCATACGCCCTTGGTCGACGACGCGCTATTCGGCCGGAGCGACATGGCCGCGCGGCTCGCCTTCGACGGTGCCGTCACGGTCCGCCACCCAGAGAGAGTGGTGTTCGCGCGCCCAGTTCACATCGACCTGGCCAGTGCCCATGGCATCGAACGCGCCTTCCATGCCGAGCGTACCGATATAGATGTGCGCCAGAATGACGGCGGTCATGACGGCGGCGATAATCGCGTGCGCCAACTGCGCCAGCTGCCAGTTGCCAGGTTCGCCTGCAAGCGCCGGGAAGAGGAGCAGGACGCCGGTGAAGGAGAGTGCTGCCCCGCCGAGAATGACGGACCAGAAGATGATCTTCTGACCGGCATTGAAGCGCTTGGCAGGCGGATGGCCACCACCCTTCAGCATACCGCCGCCGGCTTTGATCCAGTCAAGGTCGATGCGGCCTGGAATGTTGTCCTTGATCCAGACGATCAGCATGATCGCGATGCCGAGCATGAAGGGCCAGGCAATGTAGTTGTGAACGACCTTGCCGAGCTGAGTCGCCGTCGCAAATGCATCGGCGCCGAAAAGCGGGATCAGCACATAGCGGCCGAAGATCAGGTTCAGGCCTGTCAGAGCCAAGAGGATGAAGCAGACTGCCGTCAGCCAGTGGGCGAAGCGCTCAAACGAATTGAAGCGCTTGATCGTGCGGCCGGCAAAACCATGCTCCAGCTTGATGCGTCCGCGCACGAAATAGAACACGGCCAGGAGAGCAAGCATGCCGAGAATGACCGCAGCAGATACCCAGTAGACCGTGCTGTTATGCGTGCCGGACCAGTCGCGGCCTTCCGGCTTGATCAGTTCGGCGGAGCGTTGATCGGGAATGGACACACGACCGGAGATGGCATCGCCACCCTGAAGCGCCTCGAGGAGCTGCTGCTCCTGCACGGAGCTTGCGGTCGGGTTGATCGGTTCCTGCGCGCCGGCGACCGGCGCCACGAACATTACCGCAATCAGCATCGCAAGCGCGAGCGTCATGCGGGCGAGATAAGATTGAGCGACCATTTCCGGTCTCCTTACAGCCTTGCCTGTTGGCCGGTCGCGCACCCACGCGGCCGGCACGCACGCGCCTTAAACGTTGATGCTTTCCTGGTAGGCTGTCTGCCAGCCCCAGGCGCCCGATCCGTAACCGCGTGTGGTCACGCGCTCGCGGTAGATTTCGGCGATGATGTCGCCGTCGCCTGCGAGAAGCGCCTTGGTGGAGCACATCTCGGCGCAGAGCGGCAACTTGCCTTCCGCCAGACGGTTGGCGCCGTATTTTTCATACTCGGCCATCGTCATGTCGGCTTCCGGACCGCCGGCACAATAGGTGCATTTGTCCATCTTACCGCGCGAACCAAAATTGCCGACCTTGGGATATTGCGGCGCGCCGAACGGGCAGGCGTAAAAGCAATAGCCGCAGCCAATGCAAAGATCCTTGGAGTGCAGAACCACGGCATCCGCAGTCGTATAGAAGCAATCCACCGGGCAGACCGAGGCACAGGGCGCATCCGTGCAGTGCATGCAGGCCATCGATACCGAGCGCTCGCCCGGCAGGCCGTCATTGATGGTCACGACGCGGCGGCGGTTGATGCCCCACGGCACTTCGTGTTCGTTTTTGCAGGCGGTAACGCAGGCGTTGCATTCGATGCAGCGGTCCGCGTCGCAGAGAAATTTCATTCGTGCCATTTGCTCATCCTCCCCTTACGCGGCTTCGATCTGGCAAAGCGTGGCCTTGCCTTCGTGCATGCCGGTGACCGGGTCGTAACCGTAAGTCGTTATGGTGTTCACGCTTTCGCCGAGCACGATCGGATCGGCCCCTTGCGGGTAGTTGCCGCGCTGATCTTCGCCCTGGAACCAGCCGGCGAAGTGGAACGGCATGAAGGCAACGCCCTTGCCGACGCGCTCCGTGACCAATGCCTTCATTCGGGCGCGGCTGTCGTTTTCAGGCCCCTTCACCCAGACCCAGCTGCCGTCGGCAATGCCGCGATCGGAAGCGTCTGCCGGGTTGATCTCGACGAACATGTCCTGTTGCAGTTCGGCCAGCCAACGGTTCGAGCGGGTTTCCTCGCCGCCGCCTTCGTACTCGACCAGACGGCCGGAGGTGAGGACGATCGGGAAGGCCTGCGCGATGTTGCGATCGACTGCCGCCTGCTGAAGCGTGCGGCCGATGTTCGGCACACGGAATTCGCGGGCGTCGTCGCGAGTCGGGAACTCGGCGACGAGATCCGGCCGGGACGTGTAGATCGGCTCGCGGTGCTGCGGGACCGGATCGGGCAGATTCCACGCAACCGCGCGGGCCTTGCCGTTGCCGAAGGGCACGCAGCCATGCAGCATGGCCACTCGCTGGATGCCGCCCGAAAGATCGGTCGACCAGGAAACGGTGTCGACATTGGCGCCGCCCTGGCGCTCGATCTGCGCCAGTTCAGCGGCTGTCAGGTCGGCATCCCAGCCGAGTTCCCTCAGCACGGCCATCGTGAATTCCGGATAGCCGTCATCGAGCTCGGCGCCGACCGACGAAATGCCCTCTGCCAGCAGCGTCTCGCCTTCGTACTCAAGTCCGAAACGCGGACGGAAATTGCCGCCGCCGTCCATCACATGGAGGTTGGTGTTGTAGAGGATATGCGTGCCGGGGTGACGCACTTCCGGGGTACCCCAGCATGGCCAGGGCAGACCGTAATAGTCGCCGCCGACTTCCGGGTCGTCGGCCGGTGCACGCAGCGTCACCAGGTCGAACTTGTCCTGGTTGGCCATGTGCGCCTTGAGCCGCTCGGGCGACTGGCCGCAATAGCCGGTCGACCAGCCACCGCGGTTGATTTCGCGCATGACTGATTCTGGCTGCGGCTCGGGGCCGAACTTGCCCTCGACCAGGTCGATGTTCTTGAACATCTCGTCGGCAAAGCCGAGTTCCTGGGCCAAGCGGTAGAGAATCCAGTAATCGTTGGCGGATTCGAAGATCGGATCCACGACCTTTTCGTACCACTGGATCGAGCGGTTCGAGCAGGTGCGCGAGCCTGAGCATTCGAACTGCGTCGCTGCCGGCAACAGGTAGGTGTTGTCCGGGCGCGCATGCAGCGAAGCGAACGAGGTCGGGTGCGGATCGACGACAACGAGGAGGTCGAGTGCTTCGAGGCCGGCCTTCACTTCAGCCTGGCGCGGCACGGTGTTGCCGCCGTGGCCCAGAACCATCATGGCGCGGATATTGTCGCGCTGGTCGATCTGCTCGGGATCGATCGTCGCTGCATCGAACCAGCGGGTCGAAGGGATGCCCGGCGTCTGCATGTTCTGCTCGCGCGTGCGGCCCTCGCGGCCATCCTTTGCCGGAACTTCATCGAAGCGCGAGACGAAGTACTCGTACGGCACGTCCCAGACGCGCGACCAGTGACGCCAGCCGCCCTCGGCCAGACCGTAGTAGAGCGGCAGGTTGGTGATATCGAGGCCGAGATCGGTCGCGCCCTGTACGTTGCAGTGGCCGCGGAAGATGTTGGCGCCCATGCCGTTGCCGCCGACATTGCCCGTTGCCAGAAGCAGATTGCAATAGGCGCGCACGTTGGCCGTTCCAACCGTGTGCTGCGTGCCACCCATGCACCAGATGAAGGTGGAGGGCTTCTGTGTCGCGAAGGTTTCGGCAACACGGCGCAGCTGCTCGCCCGGGATGCCCGTGACGCGTTCGACGACGTCCGGTGTCCACTTGTCGCATTCGGCGCGGATCTGATCCATGCCGTAGACGCGGGCATCGATGAAGTCCTGGTCTTCCCAACCATTGGCGAAGATGTGGTGCATGATGCCCCAGATCACCGCGATGTCGGTGCCGGAACGCATGCGTACATATTCCGTGGCATGGGCGGCGGTGCGTGTGAAGCGCGGATCGAGAACGATCACGTTCGCGCGCTGCTGCTCTTTGCCCGACAGGATGTGCTGCAGCGAGACAGGGTGCGCCTCGGCCGCGTTGGACCCCATGAAGATGACAGTCTTGGAGTTGCGGATGTCGTTGTAGGAGTTCGTCATCGCGCCGTAGCCCCAGGTGTTCGCGACACCTGCGACAGTGGTGGAGTGACAGATGCGTGCCTGGTGGTCGACCGAGTTGGTGCCCCAGAAGGCTGCAAGCTTGCGGCAGAGATAGGAGCCCTCGTTGGAGAACTTGGCCGAGCCGAGCCAGTAGACGGAATCGGCACCGGACTCGTCGCGGATCTCGCCGAGCTTCGCACCGATTTCAGAGAAGGCGTCATCCCAGGTGATGCGCACCCATTCGCCGTTCTGCTTCTTCATCGGGTATTTGAGGCGGCGGTCGCCATGGACGATTTCGCGCACCGATGCGCCCTTGGCGCAATGGGTGCCGCGGTTGATCGGGCTTGCCCAGGACGGCTCCTGGCCGGTCCAAACGCCATTCTGCACTTCCGCGGTGACCGTGCAGCCGACCGAGCAGTGGGTGCAGACGTTTTTGCGGATCTCGATTTCCACGCCTTCCATCGTCGGACCGGCTTCAGCCTTGCGGATCGAGCCCGCGCCGAGCGATCCAATAGCAGCAAGGCCGCCGACAGCGATGCCAGAGCGCTTCAGGAACGAGCGGCGGTCGAGCGCGGCGGAAGCGAGCCCGGCGACGACGGATTGCAGTTTGCTGCGCGAAGCTGCGCCGGCTTTACGTTTGACGAGCATGACGCCCTCCCCTCAGTAGCGGTTGGTGCGGTAGAAAGCCTTGACGTGGTCGGTCTCCTGATAGCGCGCCTTGCGCTTCTCATCGTCCGTTTCCTGGGCAGCGGCTTCCTGCACGCCACCGGTTCCAACGGCAACGGCGGCCGCAGCGGCACCCACGCCGGCGAATGCGCCGAGGAAACCGCGGCGCCCGAGACCCTTCTGGTCATCCTGGATCGTCATCTCAATCTCCCATCGGGGCTTTGGCCCCACACTTCGAGTTCAGTCTCTTGGGCCACTTGCGCGACCGGTATTGATTCAGGCGGCATCCATGGCGAACGCTTCACGCTCCACAGCCATGAAGACAGACCCGACTTCCGCCACGTGCCGGTAAAAAAATGCTGAAGGTGCCGTCTTCAGATCCGTAAAAAATTGGTCGACCCACGGTGCCAGATGCCAGCGGAAGAAATCGGCTTCGCTGACGGCTTGCGAGGAGACTTCGCCCGAAGCCAGCGCCGCCATCACGTCGCACAGCATCGCGATATGGTCTTCAGGATCGAACTGCCCCTCCGCCCGCTCCAGTCCGAGCTTCGCCATGTCGTGGCGAACGGCAGCGAGCGGCCGCTCGTTCAGGAAACC
Organism: Rhizobium sp. EC-SD404; assembly: GCF_902498825.1. Lineage (NCBI taxonomy): Bacteria > Pseudomonadati > Pseudomonadota > Alphaproteobacteria > Hyphomicrobiales > Rhizobiaceae > Rhizobium > Rhizobium sp. EC-SD404. Next base: position 1,098,547 of record NZ_LR701459.1, on the reverse strand, counting down.
GGTCAGGTAGAACGACCCGTAGGGCAGAAGCTCGCCGCGACCGACACCGACGAAGAGCGAAAAGAACTCGCGGTCGACTGCGAGAGGGTCAGCCTTGGCGGCTGCCGAGGCGAGCGCGGTGTGGGCCGAACCAAGCGGCGTCTCGTCGCCACGCAGAATCGACAGATCCGCAAGCAGATCAGCGCCTGGTGCGCCACGCAGAAGCGCCGCGAGCAGCCGGTATTCCTGCGCACGCAGAAAATCGACTTCGTCGGCCAAATCGCTTGTCCGTGTCCGCTCAGTTGCGCTCAAAGCGCCATGCTCCCACTGCCCTAGTAGATCGGGATTCGATCCCAACCGTTTCTTGTTGTTACAAAAGATGAGGGAACGCAACGATGAGCGCAACCGAAATGCGGCACGCGACCGGAGTATAAAACCTGATGATTTGAGACTACATTTCCTCGAAGACATCGGCGCCACGCACAGCGCGTCAGACGCAAAAGAATGCATTATCATGCATGAATTCCGAAGATCGGGTATCCACCGTCATCTCAGGCTAGAACGCATAATTCCACCAAATCGCACAGCGGCGAAACTAGCGGGGAATCGCACCCCCGTGCCGCTTTATTGGGGCGGCAAGATCGGTCGATGCTGTTCCATCCGTCTCGCCCTGACCAAGGTCTGCGACCAAAGTCGTATCCTGTGGATTATCGGTGACAGTGTCCGCGTCGATATCGGGCTGTGAAAATTCGGCGGTCGTTTCCATCTCTTCGGCCGAAGTTTCGGCTATCGCAGGCGGGCTGTCGCTTTCCGGAAGATCGTTCGTCTCTTCGGGCTTTCTCTGCAAAAACTTGTCGACCATCCGCAGTGCTTCGCCTGGCGACAGCGTACCGGAGTTGCCTGGCACGCCACCTGCGACATTCCAGTCGTACGCATAGTCACGGGCGACATCGAGATAGCCGGAAATCTTCGGGTTCATCATCCAGACCTTACGCAAAGCCGCCTGCCGCAGGTCTTTCGGCACGCCCTTGCGCAGGAAGAGCTGCAGTTCCTCGCGCGACGTGACCGTGTCCAGCGGTGGAAGCGCCTCGATCTCTTCCGCGCTCAGCGTCTCATCGGGATCGGGCTCGCCGGCGAGTGCACCGATATCCTGGTTTTCAGCCGGGCTCAGGGCAATCGTATCGTTGGCCTCGGCGAAAGTGGCGTCCTCGGGCTCGATCTCAAGATTGGCGGCTGGCTCTTCCTCGGCGGCTGCGGCGCGTTTGCGACGCGACCAGCGTGACAGGAAGCCGTCGTCCTCGTCCTTGCCGCTCATCGCCTCTGGCTCCCGGTCATGGCAAAAACTCGTCCTTGTCGAGCACACGCTTGGCACCGCGTGTGAGCGCATCGGGATCGGCGCGTTTGCGCTTGCGCTTCACGAAGACCTCTTCCTTGTAGTGAAGCGCCATGAAGCCCTCCACCCACTGGGCGACGCTCGGCGGCATCGGCAAGCCGGCAACGACAAGGGCTTCGTCGCCTGCCCGGGCCTCGCCCTCGTATGGATCGGCGGTCAGCATGACGACACCCTTCGGGTCGTCGGGGCGCATGGCCACCCACAAGGTCGGCTTCGCCAAGAGATTGTCGCGATAATGCGCCGCTTCGCCCGAATAGAGCATCAGCTGAAAATCGCCGGCGTAATAGAGCTCGACATCGCCGGGCGGGCTCAAGCGTTCACCCGCAGGCGTCGCCGGCACGTCGGGAAGAACCGAGTGCGGGGCAAAGCCGCGCCTGCCCCATCGCGTCACCGGCTTTCTCGACACGGTGACGATACCGAGACGGCAGAAGAGCTTGGGCATGGATCGTCCTTTCCGACAGCGCTTGATCGCTGCCCGTGTTCACGCGGCCGGTCGGTCCTCGGCGAGCGGCAGGCCCGTAACGAGATTTTGCGGCTTCAGGCGCACGGTCTTGTCCGGGCTCATCGTCATCAAAAGATAGACCGGCCCTTCAGACTGTTTCTGCTCCCCGTCGTCCTCGGCGAAGTCGAGCCGAAACAGGCCGATCAGTCGCTCCGTCAGATCGGATGGTACCTGTTCGCCGCGCCAAAGGCGATTTCCGAGCGTCGTTGCGTCCTGATCAAGACCCACGAACCAGCGGAAATCCACTTCCTTGACGTCGACCAGAGGCTCGATCGTCACCTTCGTTCCGAGCAGATGGTGGATGAAGACGGTCAAGGCCACGGCCAGACCGGTGCGGCTTTTTGGATCACCGCCGAAATTGAGCGCCATGGAATGCGCGTCCGATCGGCTCCAATAGGTCCAGGCGTTGTCGTCATCGAGCACGTCGAGCTCGCTTCCCGGCTCGCCGGCAAACATCGCGGCCAGGGGCTTGTCGTGCTGCTCGCGCTCCCGCTCTTCGACCAGCTCCTGATCGGCGAGCAACAGAGCGCCTTCCGAGACGGACGCACGCTGTGGCCTGAACATCAGTTCAGCGGCGCGCAGCACGAAGGGATCGCTGCAGCCTTCGAGCGCATTGCGCAGGATGAGATGCACCAGCTGGTTCAGGAAAAGCGGCGGCACGGCCATCCGCTCCCTGACGATGGCCAGATAGGCGCCCTCGATCGTCTGTTCACGAATGAGGAGATCGCGGTAGGCGATGAGGAACTGCCAGTTCTCGCGCGCATCGGGATCCGCGATGGAGGCGATCGTTGCGGCGTCCACCGCAGCCCGCGGCGATGCCTTCAGTTGTTGATAGAGCGCCCGCTCCACCACGCACGCGTCTTGCGGCGGCACGATCTCAGGACGCGCCAGATAGGTCAGCAGCAACTCGTCGGTCACCGAAAGCCGTCCATCGTCGCGGCGACGCACCATGTGATGGCCGCTCGATACCCAAAATTCCCGCACGCGCTCTATTCCTTTCCAAGCGACAGAAGATCGACTTGCTCTTCCGGCTGGTCTTCGTCGTCATCCGTTTCGATCACCAGGAAGGCGCGATCAAGCCCCTTCAACCCCGGCCCTGCCATCGTCGTTTCGGCGCGCGGACGCAAGGTGCGAAACCGCTCGCGGATCTGGCCGTCCTCTTCTGCGCGGTGAAGCGCCAGCAATGTGCCGATCGCATGGTCACGGCAGAGATCGGCCGCGAAAGCGATTTCTTCCCGCGCCGCCGGCAACGCCACGTCCAGGCTCGGCGCCCCGCATTGGCTGACGAGTTGCGCGGCAAGGCTGTGGGTCGCCTCTTCCAGCTCGTTGTCGACGACCTCCGAAACGACGGCAAGCGTTGAATGGCCAAAGCTCTCGATCCCCAGAAATCCCGCCCGAAAGGCGGTTCGCTGCTTGGGGCCGAGATCGGCGATCTTCGCACCATGGAAAAGAAACGTCCCCGCGACCGCCCATTCGCCGGGCTCGGCCGCCTTTGCAAACACGAATGTATCGGACGGATCCATGCGGATCGTGCGCGGCAGCTTCACCAATGCGTTCACAGGAGCGGCGCCTTGCGGACGGGATCATACCAGCGGCTGGCAGCCAAGCCGCTCGAGAGACTTTGCCGGATCGGGGCGGCGCCGGGTTCGCCGCGCTGCAGGAGATCGCCGCGCCCATCGATCATCCAGTCGCGGTCGGTATTGGCCTGCAGGCGTTCCAGATAGGCCGCGGTAACGGCCGAAATGCCTTCCGTGGCCCAGGCGTCGAAGGCGCGCATCAGGTGTCGGGTGAAGCTCTCGATGATCGCTTCCGGCGGATCGAACTCTTCCTCGATCAGCGACGTCGACCCCGGATGCGACCCCGGATCGTCAAGGCTCGGTCGTTCGTGAATGAGCTCGACGGAAAAGACCATCCACTCCGGGACGTCCTCTTCGCCGATGCCTTCGGGCCAGGCGAGCCGGGCTCCGCCCAACCGGGCAAGGTCGAAGAGGAATTCGTCGGGCCAGGCGAAAGCGACCTGCCGTTCGGGCACGCAATGGAAGGCCAGCGAATCGCCCATCGCCGCCATGCCGGCGAAAAAGGCGAGGCGCGCAGCGACCAGAGGCTTATCCGGCTCCAGCACGATGGCGAGCGCCACCGTTTCATCCGAAATCGCGTAAACCAGCGTTCCGGCCCCCGATTGCGCGGCAATTCGGCACGCATGGGCGTGCACGTCGCTGGGATCGGCGATGAAAACGGCTTCAAAAAGCGGCGGCAGGACCAATGGGCCCTCCCCGGCTGCACTCAGCATTCGTGACATTCCTCTGGGGCTAAGTTAGAACCGCTCAAAAGTAAGGGTGCCCGATAGGGCAATGCAAGGCCGGACTTGGCGTCATCGCACGCCGACGGACTGGCCTGGAGGTTTGACGGAATGACCGAGACAAGGCGCCGCGCTTCCGAGCGCCGTGTATTCATCTGCTCGTGCGAAAAGACAATGGCGCTCGACGAGGGCTCGATCGCGCGCGGCTGCGCAGGCACCTTCGAACGCGCAGATCAGCTGTGCCGCCACGAGAGCACGCGCTTTGCAGCAGCCTTGCAGGAAACCGGCCCGATCACCGTCGCCTGCACGCAGGAAGAGCCGCTCTTCGCCGAAATGGCCGAGGATGCGGGCTTCACCGGCACGCTTTCCTTCATCAACATCCGCGAACAGGCCGGCTGGTCGGCCGAAGGGCGCGAGGCGGGCCCGAAGATGGCAGCGCTTCTGGCCGCAGCTTCGGTCAGCATGCCCCCCATCTCGACGGTATCGCTCGAATCGCAGGGCGTAACGCTCGTGCTCGGTCGCGACGAAACGGCGATCGAGGTCGCGGCACGGCTTGCCGATCATCTCGACATCACCGTGCTCCTCGTCGATCCTCAGGACGTGACGCCGCCGGCTAAAACGGTGTTTCCGGTGCTCAAGGGCCGGGTTCGAAATGCCTCGGGTCATCTTGGTGCGTTCGAGCTGACCATCGACGATTATGCGCTTCCATCACCCTCATCGCGCTCGAAGCTGATCTTCGGGTCGGCCCGCAACGGCGCGGAATCCACCTGCGACCTGATCATCGACCTGACGGGCGACCAGCCTCTCTTTTCGGCCGACGACCTGCGTGACGGCTATCTCCGCGTCGATCCGCGCGACGGGGCGGCCATCGAACGACTGATCCTCAAAGCATCCGGCCTTGTCGGTATTTTCGACAAGCCGCGTTACGTGAATTTCGATGCGTCGATCTGCGCCCATTCGCGCTCGACGATCACCGGATGCACACGCTGCCTCGATCTCTGCCCGACCGGCGCGATCACGCCGGCCGGCGACCATGTCGCGATCGACGCAGCAATCTGCGCCGGATGCGGCCAGTGCGCCGGCGCCTGCCCGACCGGTGCCGTTTCCTACGCGCTGCCGCCGGTCGATGCCGTCACCGAGCGACTGCGCGTCATGCTCTCGGCCTATTTCAAGGCCGGCGGCACGAGGCCCGCAATCCTGCTGCATGACGGCGACCACGGCGCACCGCTCATCGATGCGCTCGCGCGCTTCGGCCAGGGCCTGCCGGCGCGGGTAATGCCGCTGCTGCTCAACGAGATCACGCAGACCGGTCCAGAACTCCTGGCCGCTGCCGTCTCCTATGGCGCGGACCGGATTTTTATCGCGTCCCGCGCAAGAGCGAAGCATGACGTGTCGGGCCTGACGAGCATCCTCGCGATGACCAACCGCATTTTCGCAGAGCTCGGCTATGGCAATGATCTGGTCCAATTGGTCGAGACGGACGATCCCGACCAGCTTGGTGCAGCGCTTGCCGCGCCCGGCGCGATGCCGGCCAGGGCCGCGGCGCCTGCCGGGTTCCTTCCGCCGCCGGACAAGCGCGGGCTCCTCGAACTGGCTTTCCGCGAATTGCATCGCGCAGCGCCGTCGCCGGTCGACGTGATCGCGCTCGAACGTGGTGCGCCATTCGGGGGCATCGAGGTAGACGTGGCTGGTTGCACGCTCTGCCTGGCTTGCGTTTCCGCCTGCCCCGCCAATGCCATCACCGACAACCCAGATCGTCCGACGCTGCGCTTTTCGGAAAGCCTCTGCGTGCAGTGCGGGCTTTGCGAAGCGACATGCCCGGAAGATGTCATCACGCTGCAGCCGCGGCTGGATTTCACGGCCTGGGCGGAGCCCAAGCGCCTGCTGAAGGAAGAAGAGCCGCATGAGTGCATCGAATGCGGCAAGGCGTTCGGCACGCGCTCGACGATCAATCGCGTGATCGAAAAGCTCGAAAGCCACTGGATGTTCTCAGGGCCGGAGGGCGAACAGCGCCGGCGGGTTCTGGAAATGTGCGAGGACTGCCGCGTCGCCGTCGTCGTCAAGGAAAGCTTCGATCCGCATCAGGCCGAGACACGCACGATCCGCACGACGGACGACTATCTGCGCGAGCGCGAAGAACGAAACCAGAGCCGGCACTAGACCGATCGCAAAAATCCCAGAAGCCTACCGAGTCCGCTCCTCGAGGAATTCCATGAGGGCGGCGCGATCGGCAGGGTCGGTGATGCGCTGCTCGGGCATCTTGGTGCCGGGCGTATAGTGGTTGGGGCCAACGTCGAAGAGTTCGGAGACCGTTTCCGGGGTCCAGACGATATCCATGCCCTGGAGCGCTTCGGAATAATTGTAGCCAGGCGCAGTCGCGATGCGGCGGCCGAAAATGCCGTGCAGCGTCGGGCCGGCGCGATTGCCGGCATCCTCCGACAATGTGTGGCAGGCCTGGCAGGCGGCAAAGACCTGAGCGCCTCGGCTGTCGCCGAACTCTTCTGTCGTCTCGCTTTGGTCATCCCGGTTCAGCCGTTCGCCGGTTGCCGCGTCCCATTGGCGGATCACGCGATCGCCCCCGCCGGCAAAAAGGCTGCCGTCGTCGGGATCGAATGCGAGCGACCAGACCGGACTGTCTGCGCCCTGGAGCGTCAGGCGAACCGTGCCGCTTGCGCGGTCCACCAGCCAGATCGAGCCATCGATCGCGGCGGAGGCGATCGTCGCCTCGTCTGGTGAGATGGCAAGCGCCGTCACCGGAACGGGCGCCGTCTCGATTTCGCTCAGCGCCCCATCGCCGGCGCGGATCCGCAGCCGGCCATCGACACCAGCAGCGACGATCGTTCCGTCACGTAGGATTGCGAGTGCATTCAGCGGTGCATTGACCGGGACCACCTGCGCAGGACCATCTGCCAGCGGCCAGATGCGCAGCGTTGCGTCGTATCCCGCCGTCACTGCCCGACCGTCCGGCAGGAACGCGACCGCATTCACGTTGCCCTGGTGGCCGCTCAGCGTGCGATAGTCGCTGCCGTCGATAGGGGTAATCCGTGCTGTCCCATCCCACGAGGCCGAGGCGACGGTGGCATTGTCCGCCGACAGGGCGAGGCTCGCCACTGGGCCATCATGCCGGCCGAGCTCACGCGGCTCGCCAGCGGCGCTCCAGACGACGATACGGCCATCCTGGCCGCCGGTGACCATTCCGCCGTCAGGCAGAAGTGCGACGGTGTTGACCGATTCGTCGTGGCTGCGCAGCACGGACATTGCGGCGCCGGTGTCGCGGTTCCATAGAATGGCGGTCGTATCGAAAGAGCCGGACAGGATCTGCAACCCATCGGAAGATACGGCCAGAGCCCGGATCGGCCCGCCATGGCCACGAAAATCGGCTGCCGCCGGTAAGCTTAGAAACGGTGTTGCCAAAAGAATGGCCACAGCGGCCCCGACGATCCATCGCATTGCGCACATCTCTCCGAAAGACCGGCATGTTGGCCGGCTGGCCGCGCGCGTCAACCCTCGGGCTGGCGCTACCTTCGGTCAGTGTTCGCGCTGAAGCAGCCCGCGATCGCGAGCCGCAAGGGCAGCCTCGGCGCGCGTCTTGATGTTGAGCTTGCGGTAGATGGACTTCACGTGGGTGGAGGCGGTGTTCTGCGAGATCGTCAAAGTCTTCGCCACCGCGCTCAGCTGAAAGCCCCGGCCCAGCAGGGTAAGCACCTCCTCCTCACGCGCCGTCAGCGCGGCATCCGGCACCATGCGCGCGTTCAGGGATTGCAGCGCCGTCATGACGTGGCGCGCGACGGCGGGTGACAGCGGCGGCTCGTCGTCGATGATGCGCTTCATCAGCTGGATGAACCGGTCGGTGTCATGGTGCTTCAAAAGGTAGCCGCGCGCGCCGGCGGAAATCGCGTCGAATATCTGCTGCGCATCATCGAAAATCGTGGTGATGACAGGCGCGCAATGACTGTCGCTCGTATTGATCTCCTCGATGAGATCGATACCCGACCCATCCGGCAGGCCGATGTCGATCAGGACCAGATCGAACGCACTGGGAAGACCGTGCGCCCGCGCCCAGACCGCGGCATTGCGCAGGCAGCGCCGCGCATCTTCCAGGCAGGACGCCTCGCTGACCTGCGCTCCCGGAAATCCGACAGCGACACAGTCCACCATCCACTGCCGGGCGCGCGCATTGTCCTCGATCACAAGAACGCGTTCCACCTTCATGCGGCGACGGCTCCCATGGCGACCGGTAGGCTGATCGTCGCGATGAACGCATTGGGCGTGACTTCATAATCGAAATGACCGCCGGTCTGGCGAGCCCGCGCGGCAATGTTTTCAAGCCCATTGCCGGAAAAGGCCCGGCGGTTCGCCTGCGATGCCGCGCCCGGCAGCGCATTCTCCACCGTGTGGACAAGGCGATCGCCGACAAGCTGCGTCGTCACCGTGATATCCGCGCCCGGCGCGTGCTTGATGACGTTGGTCACCAGCTCGCGATGCGCCGAGGTGAAATTGCGGAACACCAGATATGGCAGCACGATCCCCGAGCGGTCGGCATCGGACAGCGGCCACTCGGCCGTGCCGTCATCCAGCCGCTCCATCGTCTCGGCACGCAATTCGGCGATGATGTTCGCCAGCGTCTCGCGGCGGTCCGACAGGCCGCCGACAATCTCCCGAATGTCTCCGAGCGCATTGCGCACCATCTGCCGAGCATCCGTGTCGTCGGTGGCGCGCAAGCTCGACAGAAGCCGCGCGCCAACGCTGTCGTGCAGGTCGCGGCCGCTGCGCCCGCGCTCCTCCTTGACGCCCCGGTCATAGGCATCGCGCTGTTCTTCCGCAGCCGCCACGAGCCGCGCGAAGTCCTCGACGATGGCGAGATGCGGCGTTCCGAACAGAGCGCGGCCGCGCTTGGGATGCCGCAGCCGCAACGGAGGCGACCAGTCATAGGCCGGAAGGATGAGCGTCGCGCCGTCATCGCGAATGGCGGGACGTTGCGCGAAACCCTCCGGCACATCTGCGTGCAAAGGCTCGAAATAGTCGACCAGTGCTTGGCGCCACCGCTCGGCACGGGCTTCGCCCGAGGTTTGCAGCGCGATTTCCGTCGAGGCACGATAGAGCGCCAGCGGATCCAGTTCCTTGCGGGCCATATACCTGGCCATCAGGAAATTGCGCACGGGCAGGTAAAGCAGTCCGACGAGCACCGCCGTGATGCCGAGCGATACCGCCGGTGTCAGCGCCAGCATGCCTATCAGGGTGAAGTCGATGGCAGCGAACAGAAACGCGGCGAGTACATAGGTGAAGATCGAAAACGCCCAGCGATCGAGCTCGAAAAGCCGGTACCGCGTCAGCCCGAGCGCGACACCGAGATAGATCAGAACGAAAAAGCCGAATGCATAGCCCTGCGGGAGGACAACGTTCAGTCCCACCAGCAACGGCACCGCGACGAGCAGGACGAAGGCACCCGCGCCCAGGATGACACTGACGCCCAGCCATGTGAGCGCACGGCGGGCCGGCAGATCGCGCCGCGTCGCGACATATTGCGCGCCGGTCAGAACGATGATTGCGATCATCTCGCACAGGATACCGAGGTAGCCGACCGTGCCGAGGCCGACGTCGTAGAAAATCCGCAGATGGGTCGCGAAGATCCACAGAACGAAGAGGCCGATCAGGCCGTTGGTGAGACGCGCGATTTTCAGATCGACCAAATAGCGGGCGAAAAGTCCGATCATGCCGATGCCGAAGGACATCGCGCCGATGTTGTTCAGGATGGTCAGGCTGCGAAAGACCGGTTCGGACAGCGCGATTTCACGGGTCGAATAGGCGGCCGCGCTGAAGACAGCCAGACCGACCCCATATCCGGCGAAGGCGAAGAAGCGGACTTTGCCATCTCTCGGGCTGAGGCACTGGACCCAGGCTCCGATGACGCAAATGATGACGGCGCAGGCGATCTGGTACCAGAAAGCGAAAGGCAAGGCCGATATCGGTCGCCATGCGGTTGCCTGAACTGCGATCGACCGCTGATCCTGATCCGGCTCGGCAACCGTTATGGCAACCGGTCCCGCGGACAGCACGCCATGCAGTGCACCCTGCCGATCGACGAAGCGATCATAGGTCGCATAATCGAGGGTGTCGGGCTCATCGATCAGGTCAAGCGGCTCGAGCAGGATCGCGGCCGCCGGATCGTCGACGGGTGCGATCGAGATCAGCCGCGAACCGGGTGTGATGCCTGCAACTGCGGCTGGATTGCCGGAGCCTGCAACCAACACGGTGCCGGCGTCGCCATCCAATTCGAGCAGCAACCCGAGATACGGATTGCGCATGGCGACAAGCATCGTCAGCGCTGTCACCAGCGCGACGATCGTCAAGGCCAGTGAAAAGCGCTGAACCAGCGTCACAGGCGAAATACGGCGCCCCGGCACCGCCCCCAATACAACCCCATGCGGAAACTCTGTGCCAATTCTTGCATCCACTCAACAGGATTTTGATCGACCTCAAAATTCCTTGGTCAACGTGATGTCGAAGCCGAGCTTGTCGTAGTCGTAGAAGACGACGTTGCTTGACTGGTCGTAGTAGCTGACGGCCAATTGCGGCGTGAAGCCGTGGAACTGCCAGTCCCGCTTCACGAAGCCGCTGCGCAGCTCGAAATAGTCGTCCTTGCGCGGCTCGGTCAAGCCGGGAAAATCCGCCTCGTAGTCCCGCTTGCCGACCTTGGCCTGCAGGGATGCGGTGATGCCGTAGGCGAACTGCCGGGTCGCTCCGATTTCGACGAAGGCGCCGTCGAAGGCGTTGTGGCGCCGGCCGTCCACATCTTCCCATTCGCCGCCGGCCCCCGCAAAGACGGACGACGCGGCGCTCGGATAGTAGCTCAGCCTTCCGCTTGCCCGGACCGTCTCGGCTGCCGCCGACGAATGTCGTCATAGGTCCGATCGATGAAGAGCAGCTCGCCGGAGGCGATGAGCTTCGGCATCAGCGCCTGGCTGCCGAAAATGCGTCCGCCGATGCCGTAGTCCGACGGCGTGGTCGAAAACCACCGCCGGTCGGCGATGAACTCTGCGCTCAGCATCCTGCTTGCCGTGCGGTAGCGCATGCCGACGCGCAGGTCGCCGACCAGCGTATCGAAATCCTTGCCGGAATAATCCGAAAACACGGCCGAGCCGGCGGTGTAGAGCGTGAACTGTTCGTTCAGCGCATGCGAATAGCCGGCGTTCAGACCGGCGCGGACGCCCATGCCGGACTGCGCCCGCCCGCCCTCGTCGATCGTGAACGGCAGACCACCGAGCATGACCTGCGTGCCCGAACTGCCATTGTTAACGTTGGTGCTCGGCGCAAAGGAGATGAAACCGCCGACCGTGAAAGGCCGGCTCGCATCCAGCGCATCGATGAAGCTTTCGAACCGTTCGCGAGATGTGCGGTCGCTGCTGGATTCGGCAAGCAGGCGCAGATGATAGGTGGCGCCGGTCGAATTTCCCTGCCGGGCAAGAATGCGTGCGAGGTGGACCCGGACGAGATCGAAATCCGGTCTTTCGGCAAGGATCGCACGGGACAGCCGTTCTGCTTCGGCCAGTTCGCCCCGCCGCTCAAGCACGACGGTTTGAAGGAAAGCCGCCTGATAGCCGAGGTCGCCCTCATCGAAACGGGAGTTGGCGAGAAGCAGTTGCGCCGTATCGAGGTCCCCCCGCTCGATGAAGCCACGAATGGCCTGGATCCGCTCGGTTTGCGACAGGTCGCCGTAGCGCGCGGCAGGCGAGGCGGTCGACCCGCCTTCGCCTGCCACTTCCCCCGGTGTCGCCAGAGCGAGCGGAACGGTGACGAACAGGACTATCAGCACCCAGATGCAGAGCATCCGGATGCTGCCGCGCGGCAGCCAGACGGTCCTGCGCAGGCGCGGTTTGTGAAGGGTGGCAGCCACGGCCATGGATCCCGAGATGCCGCTGCCGCTATTGCTTCACCGCCCCGATCACGCCCTGGAAGACGTAATCGCTCGCCCCGCCTTCCAGCGTCGCGTTGCCTTCGATGGACACCGCGGCCACGGTTTCGCGGCCGGCACTGCCGAAGAAGCTACCGATGGCCTCACCGTTCGATACGGTGCCGACCGCCGCCCCTTGGGCATCGACGAGCCTTGCGGTGCCCGCATAATCCGCACCGGTGATCGTCGCGTCGATCGCCATACCGGTGATCGTCGGAGCGACATCGACGACGTTCTGACCGAGATTGGTATAGGCCTGCAGCTTTCCGCCGGTGATGCCGCCTGTCACCTTGCCCGCGGCAAAATCAGCCGCCAGCGCCACATCGGCCCCGTTGTCGAAGCCGAAATTTTCGACCGAGCCGTCAGGCCGCGTGTAGATCGACTGGCCGCTTTCGAAGAAGCCCTTGTAGCTTGCCGTGCCGGAGGTCGGCATGTTGGTGGTCGCGTTGCCGACATAACCTACGCCGTAATTCGCCTCTGCATCGCCGGCATTTCCGTCGCGGTAGCGGATGGTCGTCGCGTCAGAGAGCACGATCTGCTCGCTTGCGCTGAGATTGTAGACGCTGACGCTGCTGATGGCCGCATTGGCGCTTTCGACCTGCGGATCGCCGAAGTTCCCGTTCTCGAAATAGACGTTGCCCTTGGCGTCGCTCAATCCGATCACGGTCGCGCCACCTGCAAGTGGGCCATCGGCTGATGCGGAGATCAGGGCTGCCGGCGCGATGCCTGGCGAACCCTGATTGTTGTTCGGATTCGGATCGTCCTTGGCAGAACCGGAGATGCCGACGCCGCCGGCAGCGGTTCGATCGGTCGCGACCGCGCCGGTTGCCGTGGTCTCGAGTTGCGGTGTCTGCGTGATGGAGTTGACCGTCGAGACGACGTTGGCCGGCAGACGAACGGCGAGCATCCGCCCTTGCGCGGTGATCGGAAGCGAGCCGCCTGCACCACCACCACCACCGCCCGCCCCACCGGCGCCCGCGCTTGCCCCGCTGCCGGAACTGCTGCAGGCCGCCAGCGCCGACGTCGCGCCAACGACCAAAAGCTTCGCCATCATAGTCTTCATCCACCTGCTCCTTTTGACGGTTTCAAGCAGGTGGATTCATGCAATTCCCCAGCCCCCTGCCCGGCGATGCCTCCCCGACGATCAGTCGAGGCCGGCATTGCCATTGGCTGGGATACAATCACGGTGAAAATCGACCCGCCATCACCTGAACAGGTGAGGCGTTGCACCGCAAAAGCTGTCGATCAATCCGCGCTGTAGCCGGTCATTTCCAAGTAGCCCTTGCCGGGATGGGTGCCGGAGAAGCGGATCGGGCCTTCCCAATAGGCGAAGGTGGTCGCCATCCAGCTTTGCGGGTTGAGCGCTTCGGTGGTGATCTCGAAATCGCGGGACGGGATTTCGAGACGCCATTGCGTCGGCACGATGCGCCCGTCGATATTGGTCGTGCCGAGCGGCGTCATGGTGATCGCGTCATTGGCGAGCGGCGTCGCCGCGCCGTCCGGTGTAAACCAGGTGCCGGAATAATAGCTCGAACCATCGGCCGATCGCACCTGGAACAACATCAGCTTTTCATCGTCCGGCAGGTGCAGGGAGAACCAGTCCCAACCTTCCTGGTCGTCCGCCAGAGGCTGGCTCGACCATTCGCGGTCCAGCCATGCGGTGCCCGTGACGGGGATTTCTTCACCGTCGACGGTGATGGTGCCTTCGGCCTGATAGAATGGCTGGCTGTAATAGTATGATGCTTGGCCGGCGTTCGATTTGACGCTGTATCCCGCCTCGCCTTGAAGGACCGGCGGGCGCTCTGTGCGTAGGGTCATCGCATAGCTGAAATCGGCACCGGCCGCGCTGACCGAGACATTCGCCATCGTGTCGCCGTTTGGTGCCTGTTCGGCAGTCATATCGCCGGCAAGCGCCCAATCGTCGATGAAGGCCTCGAACGGAGCGGCGGTGACATCGGCTTGGCCAATGCCGCCGCGGGCGAATTTTTCCGCGCTGAAGTGGCGTTCCCCGGTCGTCAGTCCGGCATGACCCATCCAGAGCGCACTGCTTTCCCAGCCCTCGCCTTCCGTGCCCGGTGCCAAGGCCTGACGAAACAGGGTCCATTGCAGGCCGTAATCGTTGCCGTTCGCATCCTGCAGATTGGCGGTGACGTACCACCATTCGATGCGGAAGCCTTCGTGTGGGCCATGATCCTGCGGGAACGAGAACGCTCGGCCGGGCTCCACGGACCTGTAGCCTTCCGCGTCGGTTCCAAGCCCCGCGAAACCCTGCGCAAATGCGGGTGCGGAGAGAGCAAGCAGCATGACCAGCAAGGCTCTAACGTTCATCGGCGAACACCTTGAGCAATTTCGTAGGCGGCATTCGGCGCAGGCTGAGCGCCGGCCAGGCCGCAGCGACGATCGCAGTGATCAGTGCCAGAACGACCAGCCGCAGCCATTGTTCGGGGAAGACGTGGACCGGCAACTGCCAGCCAAAGGCTTCCACGTTGATGACATTAGTGAGAATCCAGGCCACCGCCAGACCGAGAGGGATGGCGAGCAGTGCCGTCAAGAGGGCGAGCGTCGCGGCCTTGACCAGTTCCATCCCCGCGAGCCGGCGCCTCGTGAGACCGAGCGCCCAGAGCGGTGCAAGCTGCGGAAGCCGCGCATCGGCGAGCGTGAGAAGGCTGGCGAGAAGCGCGATGCCGGCAACGATCAGGGTCAGCGTGTTCAGTGCAAGCGTGACTGCAAAGGTGCGATCGAAGATGCGCTGCGAGATATCCTTGATCGTGCGCTGATCGACCACTTCAACCGTGCCCGCACCGAATGCCGCAGTCAGATCCGCCATGACGGCGTCGACCGCTTCGGGGACGACGCGCACGGCAAAATTGCCGCGCTCGGCATCTGGAAAGCGTGCGACGAGTTCATCCACCGCGATCATGACCTGGCCGCGGGGATTGCCGTAGTCGGAATAGATCGCCGCAACGGTGCCGGCCCAGTCGCCACCGGGCGCGGCGATCTCGATCGGGTCGCCAGGTTCCAGAGCAAAGCGGCGTGCGAGTTGTTCGCTGACAAGCACCGCGCGCCCTGCCTCCGCCTCGCTCCAGGCATCGGGCAGGCTCGCGAGAAGCGGCCAGTGGTCGGAATAGGTCGGATGGTTTGAGAAGCCGAAGACTTCGACGGGAAATCCGCGGTAGCGCGTTTCCGCATCCCAGACGGGCAACACCGCATCGATGTCATCCCGCGCCTCGAGCCAATCGGCAATGTCGGCGGCGCGGGCAGGGTCTCGTGCGCCGACATAGAGTTCGGCGGCAAGGCGCTGGTCGAGCCAGCCGGTGAAAGTCTGGCGGAAACTGTCGACCATCGTGCCGACACCGATGTTCACGGCAAGCGCCAGAAGCAGCGCCATCAAGGCGAGCGACAGGCCGCCGGATTGCTGGCGCGCATCCGAAAAGAACCATTGTGCCACCGGGCCGCGCGTCAGGCGCTGCGCCAAAGCGAGCAGCCCGACCAGCGCTGAAGGCAGCAACAGTGCAGCAGCGAGCAGCACGGCGCCCATCAGCACAAAACCGGCAACCAGTCCCGAGCCTTCGAGCAGCACGCCGAGCGCGATCGCTCCCAACAGCACTGCCGCGACCAACTGCCAGCGGCGCGCACGCGCTTCGGCGCCGGCCCATGCTTCCGGCTGTGCCGTTGCGAACAATGGCAGGCGCCAGGCGCGATAGAGGCTGCTGCCAGCGGCGACCAGAGCACCGATGACGCTGATTGCAACGCCGGCGAGCCACCAACTCGGCTGCAGCGATAGTTCGCCTGCGACCCGCGCGCCATAGAGGCCGCGCAAACTTGCCGCCACATCCGGCAACAGGGATGAAGCGATGATGTAACCCGCAACCGTGCCGATAATGCCGGCAAGCGCCGAGATGGTCGTCAGTTCCAGAAGCATCACCGCGGTCAGGGCGCGCGCCGACACGCCGCATGCACGCATCGTGCGCATCATCGGCCGTCGCTGCTCAAAGGCGAGCCCGATCGCGCCGTGAACGATGAACAGACCCACGAGGAAGGACAGGAAGCCGAACGCTGTGAGATTTAAATGAAAGCTGTCGGTCAGCCGTTCCAGGTCGCCCTGGTCGTTCGGCTCGACCCGTTCGAGCGCTCCGCCGGTCAATTCCGCCAGCGAGGCAGCACTTGTTTCAGGCGCGGCCGTCAGGATCAGGCGCGACAAGCGTCCCGTTTGATCGAGAAGCGCCTGCGCAACGCCGACATCCGTCACCAGTGTCTCCGGAGGCAACGAAGCGGCGACGACGAGCGGCGGCAGTTGCCCGCCATTTCCGATCGCCGGTCTCGCATTAACGCCGCCGAGCGCCGCAACCGTCTCGGCATCGCCTAGCGCAAGGGACGGCGCCGTCAGCAGGCGCACGGCACGGCTCTGGCCGCTCCCGTCGGCAGTCTCCGGACCATCATCCAGCGCATCGCGCGTGACTGGGCCGGCACCCTGAGGCAGCGTGACCGGATCGATGCCGACGATGCGGATGCTTCTGTCGGCAATGCGCACATCGCCTTCGACGACAGGCGAAACGTCCCAGCCGGCGCGCCGAAGCGTGACGTAAAGCGCCTCGTGGAAACTCGCTCCGTTGGTCGGCCTGAGGCTCGCCAGCTCATCGCCGCCGATCAATCTTGCGGCCTGGTCGTAGCTTTGCCGCGCCTGCACGTTGAGCGCCTGCACCCCGCTCCACAGCGCGGTTGCCACCGCAAGTCCGATGACCAGCGTCATCAGTTGAAACGGTCGCCGCCGCCAGTGCGACAGGAGAACCGCCAGGGTCCAGAGATGACGCTTCACGCCAGCCGGCCCGCGCTGAGATGGATGCGCCGCCCGAGAAGGCCTGCCAAACGGGGGCTGTGCGTCACCATCAGAAAAGCGCTTCCGGTCTGTTCGACGAGATCGAGGCAGAGCTTCAACACCGCATCGCTCGTTTCCTCGTCGAGATTGCCGGTCGGCTCGTCGGCAAGAATGAGGTCTGGCCGGCAAGCCAGCGTGCGGCCGATGGCGACGCGCTGTTGCTGGCCGCCCGACAATTGCTCGGGATAGCGATCTTTCAGCGCGCCAAGGCCCAGCCGCTCGGTGAGCGTCTCTACCCAGGCCGGATCATGCCGGCCGGCGATGCGCGCCTGGAAGGAGAGGTTTTCCCGCACCTTCAAGCTCGGCACCAGATTGAACTGCTGGAAGACGAGGCCGATCCGTTCGCGGCGCAACTGGGCACGCGCACTGTCGCCCATTCCGACCAGGCTCTGGCCCGCGACCACGATTTCTCCGCCATCGGCAGCGTCGAGCGCCGCGGCGAGGTGCAGAAGCGTGCTCTTGCCGCTTCCGGATTCGCCGGTCAGGGCCAGCGTTCCACCCGAAGGCAGATCAAGATCGATGCCACGCAGGACGTGCACTGGTCCCTGTGCCGTCGGATAGGTCTTCGAAACATTTCGGAGGGTCAGCATCTGGCTCTTTCGCATTCACACGTGAAAGATAGGGTGCGGCAGGCGCGAAGGCCATGGATTGCGGTGCCGCATGGACGAACCGGCCTGACGCGGCACGCATGCTTCGATGGTCGTCATCGCTTGTGTGACGCCCGTTGAGATGCTATCAAAACTTATAGTTCTAGAAAGCTGGATATATGGACAAGTCATCTGCACTCGGAGCGCTCGCGGCACTCGGCCAGGAAACGCGGCTCGACGTCTTCCGGCTTCTGGTTCGCGCCGGCGCCGACGGGGTGCCGGCCGGCGAAATCGCATCGCGCCTCGGCACGGTACAGAACACGCTGTCTGCCCATCTCAAGATTCTCGACCATGCCGGGCTGGTGACGGCCGAACGACAGGGGCGCTCGATTCTCTATCGCGCGGATTTCACCGGCATCCGCGACCTTCTGGCGTTTCTCATGGAGGACTGCTGCGCGGGCTCGCCGGAACTTTGCCAGCCCGTCATCGAGGCCATCACCTGTCATTGCTGAGAGAGCGCCATGACCCATCGCACCTTGAACGTCCTTTTCCTCTGCACCGCCAATTCGGCCCGCTCGATACTGGCCGAAGCTATCCTCAACAAGCTCGGGAACGGGCGCTTCCGTGCTTTCTCGGCAGGGTCGCAGCCGCGCGGAACGGTCCACCCGTACACCTTGTCGCTGCTGGAACATTCGGGGTTCGATACCAGCTTTGCACGCTCCAAGAGCTGGGAAGAGTTCGCGGCCTCGGATGCCCCTGTCATGGATTTCGTTTTCACGGTCTGCGACAATGCCGCCAACGAGCAGTGCCCCGTCTGGCCGGGCCAACCGATGACCGCCCATTGGGGCGTGCCGGATCCGGCGGCCGCGACCGGAACGGATGCGGAAAGACACCTCGCCTTTGCAGACGCCTTCCGCATGCTGTCCAATCGCATTTCGGTGTTCACGGCCCTGCCCTTCGCGTCGCTCGACCGCCTGTCCATTCAGCGACAGATCGAGGCCATCGGGCGCACTTCCGCCGACGACGCGCTGCGCGCATCCTGACCGCCTGAAGGCTTGCCCATGTCCATCGACACCTCCGCCGCGACGCCGGCTCCAGCCGGCATCGGCCCGTTCGAGAAATGGCTGTCGGTCTGGGTCGGCGCGGCGATCCTCGCCGGTCTGCTGCTCGGCAATCTCGTCCCTGGACTTTTCCAGCGCCTGGCGGCGTTCGAGTATGCCTCGGTCAATCTCGTGGTCGCCGTACTGATCTGGGCGATGGTCTACCCGATGATGGTGGGCGTCGATTTCAAGAGTCTGCGCCAGGTCGGTGCCAAACCGAAGGGCCTGGTGGTGACGATCGTCATCAATTGGCTCGTGAAGCCATTCACGATGGCGGCGCTCGGCGTGCTTTTCTTCGAATATGTCTTCGCCGACCTGATCGCGCCGGCCGATGCCGAGCAATATCTGGCCGGTCTGATCCTGCTCGGGGCAGCGCCCTGCACCGCGATGGTGTTCGTCTGGAGCCAGATGACCCGCGGCGACCCGAACTACACGCTTGTCCAGGTCTCGGTGAACGACGTCATCATGGTGTTCGCGTTCGCGCCCATCGTTGCGCTGCTGCTCGGCGTCACCGATCTCGTGGTGCCATGGATGACGCTGCTGCTCTCGGTGGGGCTTTATATCGTCATCCCGCTGGCAGCTGGCGCGTTGACGCGCATGAAGCTCGGCCAGGGTACGCGAAGCAAGGCCGAGGAAGACGCGGCAGTCGCCCGTTTCAGTGCCCGCGTGAAGCCGGCATCCGTCTTCGGGCTCCTGGTCACGGTCGTCTTGCTTTTCGGCTTCCAGGCCGAAGTCATCCTCGACCAGCCGCTGGTAATCCTGCTTATCGCCGTGCCGCTCCTCATCCAGTCCTACGGCATCTTTTTTGCTGCTTACCTTGCCGCAAAGGCGTGGCGCCTGCCCTTCACCATCGCAGCTCCCTGCGCACTGATCGGCACCTCGAACTTCTTCGAACTCGCCGTTGCCGTTGCCATCAGCCTGTTTGGACTAGGGTCCGGCGCCGCACTTGCGACCGTGGTCGGCGTGCTCGTCGAGGTGCCCGTGATGCTCTCGCTCGTCGCTTTTGCGAACCGGACGAAGCACTGGTTTCCGGCAGACTGAAACTTCCCTTCTCGCAGGCTTCAGCGCAGGCCGCTTGCTCTGCCCCCGGTTGCCGGCCCGACATTCGGGTCGGCGCCCGCAACCATCGCGACGGTGCCACCCTCTGAATCTGAGATCAGCGAGGGCTCGCCAGTTTCCCTCTGCGTGGCCGTCACGACGCGACACAGCGCAGATGTGTTGAGCAAGCCCAAACCGAAGACGGGATCGCGTCCAGGATCGCCGAGATCGTCGGCGCTCGTTTCCAGATGATCCTCAATGGCTTTCGCATTCATCGTCGGGTCGATCGCCTTGGCGAGCGCGATCGCGGCCGTCACGAAGGGAGCGGCGAAGGACGTGCCGGTCTTCGGTCGTGCGCCGGAAATCGACGCGGCCGTCCATATCTCCACGCCGGGCGCGGCGATATCGATGTGGTCGCCCTGCCCCGCGCGCCTGTAAGGCCGCATGTTTCGATCGACGGCGGTGACCGCGATCACGTCCTCATAGGCCGCGGGAAAAGCCGGCTCCGCGTTGGGTCCGTTGTTGCCGGCCGCCGCGACAAGGATGACGCCGTTTTCGGCGATGGCCGCGACCGTGCGTTCGAGAAGCTCATTCGCCGGACCGGCAAGACTGAGA
Organism: Rhizobium sp. EC-SD404; assembly: GCF_902498825.1. NCBI lineage: Bacteria > Pseudomonadati > Pseudomonadota > Alphaproteobacteria > Hyphomicrobiales > Rhizobiaceae > Rhizobium > Rhizobium sp. EC-SD404. The sequence continues at coordinate 1,078,207 of NZ_LR701459.1, read as the reverse complement.
TTGAGGACGGCGATCTCTTCGCGTGCGACGCGGTCGATCGCCCGCACGAGATCGTATGCGGTCGCCCGCGTATCGGCGCCGGCCGTCTGGAACGCATCCACCGCGATCAGATCCGCTCCCGGAAGGAGGCCGGAGGTGCGTTCCTGCTTGGAACCGACGAGAAGTGCCGCGACCGCCGTGCCGTGTTTGAGATCAGACGTCTCCTCGTCTTGGCCGACACGATCAAGAACCGTGACCGAGCCGGCGGAGAATGCGTCGTGGTCGGGGTTGATCCCGGTATCGATCAGCCCGATCCGGGCCGGTACCACGCAACTGTCCTCGGTGGCTGCAAAGTGCCAGTCGATGAGTTCGGTCGCCGGGCAGTTCATGCCTTCGCAATCTTCGACCGGACGGGCCTCGGGACGGTAATAGTGGTTGAAATCCACGGCCGATGTGGCGTTGAGGCTGGCCACGGTGGCCCGTGCATCCTCCAGCGACACGCCATCCGGCGCAACGAGGCGCACGAGCTCTCCGCCGAGGAGTTCGATGAGCACCCGTTCGTCCACGGCAAAGCCCTGGGCCTCGAGCGCTGCCACATCGTCGTCATCCAGGCCGAGTGCTGTCAGTTCGCGTTCGGCACGTTCCGGCAACGGCGCCGCAGGCGGCGGTGCCGCCCGGCGTGCCTGACGTGGAGGCGGACCGCCACGGTCGAAGAGGGAGCGCAAGGTGCGCAGCGGTCGCCGGATGAATTCGGGTGCCTGGCCGCTGCCACCGCGGAACTGCCGGCTATCGCCATCTCCAGCCGACCGCCCGCCGCCACCGCCGCCGCCACCGCCGCCGCCGCCGCCGCCATCATCCCCGTCATCTCCACCATCGTCACCGTCGTCGCCTTCCTGGGCGAAGGCCGGAGCGGATGACTGGATGAGGGCAGCACCTGCAACCAGCGCGCCGGTGCCGACAAGGCCATGGGGCACTGCGGTTGCGATCGACAGGCCGCAAGCGGCAATGAACCTAACAATGCTGATCACGATCGAAATCTCCGCTCGATGCGCTAGTTGGGCTGGGCCGTTCCGGCGGCAAGATGACCTGTACTTTATGCTTGCGTGACGCGAATTTCAGTTGCCGCTTTCAAAGCCATATGCTGCATAACGGCCGCGGCGCACACTTATTCCGGCCCCCGTCGTAAACTTGCGAGGACTTATACGAGTGACGGATGCCAGAGACGAGATCGGGCGGCAGCTCATCGGCTTCCTGCCCAATATGCGCCGGTTCGGCTATACGCTGACGCGCAATCAGGACAGCGCCGACGATCTGGTGCAGGCGGCGTGCGAAAAGGCGCTCGCCAACGTAACGGGCTTCACGCCGGGCACCAAATTCGATTCGTGGATGTTCCGCATCATGCGCAATCTCTGGATCGACCAGATCCGCAAGGGGCGGACCGCGGGCCCGGCCGAAGACATCGAAACGCAGGTCGATCTCGTCGGCACGGACGGAGAGCGCGAAGCCCATGCCCGCATGGATCTCAGCGACGTGTCACGCGCCATCGCGACGCTTCCCGACGACCAGCGCGAAATCCTGCTTCTCGTCTGCGGCGAAGACATGTCCTACAAGGAGGTCTCGGAACTCCTCGGCATCCCGATCGGCACGGTCATGAGCCGGCTCGCCCGGGCTCGCAAGAAACTTGTCGAGGGCGATGGAATAAACGCAGGCAGCCGACGTTCTCACCGTGAAGAGGACGGGCACGGATCATGACGACACACGAATTCACCGACGAGACATTGATGGCCTTCGCCGATGGCGAGCTCGACGATGACGCGATGGCGCGTGTCGAAGCGGCGATCGACGACGATCCAGCGCTCGCCGAACGCATCGCGCTGTTCATGGAAAGCCGTGAGCTGGCCGAGAGCGTGTTCGAGCGGCAGCTGTCCCAACCGGTCCCGCCTGCGCTTCAGGCCGCCGTCGAGCGGATGATTGCCGCGCCGGCCGCGCCTTCCACGGTGATGCCCTTCCAGCGGAAACGTAGCGCGCCTGTCGCAGCCAATGAAAACCGGCGTGGCTTCGCGCGTTATGCCATGGCTGCAGCCGCATCGGTCGCCATCGTCGCCGCGGGGCTTGCCGGTTACATGGCCGGACAGGGATCGGCGCCTGCCGGCTCGGCCCAGGTCGCGCTCATCGACGTTCCGGGGCTTGGCGACGCACTTCTGACCACCGCATCGGGCGAGACGACGGACATCGCCGGCGCCGGCACGCTGACGGCGGTCTCGACCTTTACCGATGGTGCCGATCGGGTCTGCCGCGAGTTCGAACTGGCTTCGGAGCAGGCGTTTGTCGGCGTGGCATGCCGAACCAGCGACGACTGGCAGCTGGCCTTCGCCATGGGAACGGGCTCGCCGGACGGCACCGGCTATCAGCCGGCATCATCGCTCGACACGCTGGACGCCTACCTCACCGGTATCGAGGCTGGCGCGCCGCTGTCGCTCGAAGAGGAAGCGGCAGCGCTTGCGGCTCTGCGCTGACGCTTAGAGCGATGTCGCGGTTCTTCGCATCGCTCAACTGCACCTATTTCCCGGGTTGTCGCGTTTCCGGATGGTAGACCGGTCTGCACTTCACCCGGAAACGCTCTAGACTTTGCGTGCCACAACCAGATGGCCGGGCACCGGCGTGCCCTGTTCGTGCCGCACGACGATCGGTTCTGCCAGCAAGCGTTCGAAGCCGTTTTTGGCGAGCAATCGATCAATATAGGCAAGCGGATGGGCGAAGCGCTGATGCGGCCCGACCATAAAGTCGCTGCCGCCGAAAGCCTCATCCGGCAATGTCTCGCTGGAGAACGCGAGCAGGCCGGCCGGCGTAATATGCTTCGCAATGCCGGCGAAGAAGCTTTCAAGCTTGCCCATATAGGGCAGCACGTCCGCAGCCACGATCAGATCGAACGGCAGCGCCTCGCTCTCTTCGAGAAACAGGCCGATCTCGGCAACATAAAGCTCATCATAGACCTCGCGCTCGTCGGCGATTTCGATCATCCGCTCGGAGAGATCAACGCCGACGGCGTGGTCGACGCTGTCATAGAGCGCTTCTCCGACGAGGCCCGTGCCGCAGCCGAGATCGAGCAGGCGTTGCGCACCGTCAGGCAAGAACGCAGGCAGAGCGTCGCCCAGCATCATCGGGACCGAATAGCCGAGCTGATCGACGAGCACGCTGTCGAACACTTCCGCATGCTGGTCGAACAGGGTCATCACATAGGCGTCGGGCGCCTTGTCCGGTGCGGGCGCAAGGCCCATCGAAGCGAGCCGGACAGCCGCGCCGCCGTGATCGTCGGGATCGATTTCCAGCGCCCGCCGATAGAACAGGGCAGCTTCTTCACGACGGCCGGCCTTTTCCAGGTCGAGACCCGTATTGTAGGCCTCGGCCAACGCATCCTCGTCGAAATCGCTCATCGCTTGATAATCCCATCGCCTGGTGACGGCATCGGCCGCCGGTCTTTTCGCGGTCCTATCGTCAGGGACGGCGTGCGGCAAGCACGATCAGGCGTGACAGGGCTTCCGGCCACCCGTGAATTCCGGCTTCAGGTCAATCAGCGGCGTGCCGTCGACGCAGTCCAGCCCCCGCACCGTCAGCGTCGCGCCATCGACGCCAATCAGCCGGACGATGGAGAGCGCGATCGGGTTCGGACGAACCGGAGATCGCAGCGCAAAGGTGCCAACAAGCCCGCCATCGTGCTTGGGGTTCTGGACGAGCAGGTCGCGGCGCGCCTGGTCCATCCAGTAGAGCACGGCGATGTGTTCGTAGGCGTCCAGACCTTTCAAAGCGTCGGCGAAACGGGGATCGAGGGCGATCGTGCAATCCGGTCCGTTCTCCGGATCGCCCCTGCGCGGGCAGTCTGCCCGCGTATTGAACGGCGTGTGGATGCGACCGATGAAATAGACCGAGGCGTCAAACTGATCCGGCAGAATCCCCTGGATCTCGCCTTCACGAATGCTGTCGGAGGAATGAACGACCGTGTCCGCCATGGACCTACTCCGCGGCGCCGAGACGTTCGATGGCATCGAAGAGTTCGGCGCCGAGACGTGTCGAGGCGCCGGCTGCCACCACCATCTGAGGCAAAATCATCCATTCCAGTGACCATGCGGCGCCGGAGCGTTCCTGTTCGTGGACGAGTGCGTGGTGGATGCCAGAGAGCTGGGTGGCGTTGAACCGGGCGAGCGCCACAAGTGTTTCGGCGCGCACCGGGTTCTGCTTGTGCGGCATGGCGGAGGAGCCGCCACCGCCCGTCATGGCGATTTCGCCGATTTCGTTCTGGGCCATCAGTGCGATGTCCTGGCCGATCTTGCCGAGTGCGCCGGAAATCAGCGACAGCCAGTTGGCGAAACGGGCGATGGAATCACGCTGCGTGTGCCAGTTCGTCTGCGGCACGTCGAGATCCAGCAGGAAACCGATGCGCGCCGCGACGCCAGCGGCATCGTCGCCAAGCTTTTCCAGCGTCCCGGCGGCGCCACCGAATTGCAGTTGCAGCAGTTCCGGCCCGATGTCTTCCAGTTCGTCCAGCGCGCGCGACAGCGGCATCATCCAGGCGCGCAGCCGTGCGCCCACCGGGATCGGCATCGCCGCCTGCATGCGGGTGCGGCCGATAAGGTGGTTGTGACCGAAGCGTTCATCGAGATCCTGCAGGGCGGCGATCAGGTTTTCCAGCCGGGCCGCCAGCATGGGCAGCACCATCTTCAACCGCAGGACAAGGCTCGTATCGATCACGTCCTGGCTGGTCGCGCCGAAATGCAGATGCGCGTCGTGCGGCGCAGGCACCGTCTTGCGCAATTCGCGGATGAGTTCCGGAACGATCAGTCCGTCGCGGGCGACGCCCTCTCGCAACGCATCGAAATCCGGCGCAAAGTTCTCGCAGGCCCGGGCGATGGCGGCGGCCGCCTCCGGCGCGATCATGCCCTCATGGGCTTGCGCTTCCGCAAGGGCCATCTCGAAAGTGAGCATGGTGGAGATTTCCGCCTCGATGCGGAAATGGGCGGCGAGCGCTTCGTCCCCGAAATGGGCGGCGAGCACGGGGTGCTCAAAAAGCGACAGCGACATCGATACCTCCCGACGGTCACGGAGGCCGCCTTATAGCGCAAAGGGCCGGCGATGAAACCGGCCCTTCTCAAAGTCTTGGCACTCAGACGCGCTCGAGCGCGATCGCGATACCCTGGCCGACGCCGATGCACATCATGGAAAGTGCGCGCCGGGCGTTGCGCTCGGCTAGCTCCAGCGCCGCCGTGCCGGTGATGCGCGCGCCCGACATGCCGAGCGGATGGCCGAGAGCGATTGCGCCGCCATTCGGGTTCACGCGGTCGTCGTCATCGGCGATACCGAGATCACGCAGCGTCGCCAACCCCTGGCTGGCGAAAGCCTCGTTGAGTTCGATCACGTCGAAATCGCCGGCCCCGAGACCGAGGCGTGCGAACAGCTTCTTGGCGGCAGGCGCCGGGCCAAAGCCCATGATGCGCGGCTCGACGCCTGCGGTCGCACCGCCGAGAATGCGCGCTATCGGGGTCAGACCGTGTCTGCGGGCTGCTTCCTCCGACGCGATGATCAGCGCGGCCGCGCCATCGTTTACGCCAGACGCATTGCCGGCCGTGACAGTGCCACCCTCGCGGAAGGGGGTGGGCAGCTTGGCAAGCGCCTCCAGCGTCGTGTCGGGGCGCGGATGCTCGTCGCGATCGACGACGACAGGGTCTTTCTTGCGCTGCGGGATCGAGACCGGCGTGATTTCCTTCGCCAGCCTGCCGTTCTCCACAGCGCGGCCAGCTTTCTGCTGCGAACGCACGGCGAACTTGTCCTGATCCTCGCGGCTGACCTGCCAATCGGCAGCGACGTTCTCGCCCGTCTCCGGCATGGAATCGACGCCGTACTGCTCCTTCATCAGCGGGTTGACGAAGCGCCAGCCGATCGTGGTGTCGTAGACCGCGTTGTCGCGCGAAAAGGCGCTCGTCGCCTTCGGCATCACGAAGGGCGCCCGCGACATGGATTCCACGCCACCGGCGATGGCGATGTCGATCTCGCCGGCCTTGATGGCGCGGGCCGCGGCAATGACGGCATCCATGCCGGATCCGCAGAGCCGGTTCATGGTGGTGCCGGGCACTTCGACCGGCAGTCCGGCCAGGAGCGACGACATGCGGGCGACGTTGCGGTTGTCCTCGCCGGCCTGGTTGGCGCAGCCGTAGATGACTTCGTCGATCGCCGCCCAGTCGACCGAGCCGTTGCGCTCCATCAGCGCCTTCAGCGGCACCGCGCCGAGGTCGTCTGCACGGACCGGCGAAAGCGCACCGGCGAAACGGCCGATGGGCGTGCGGATATAGTCGCAAATATAGGCTTCAGCCATCGCGCTGGCTCCCGAATGTGTTCTTGCCACGGCCTGTCCCCTCATGGGCGGCCTTCGTTCTTGCCTGAAGATCGCGCAGCGTCTTCAGTTCCGTTTCGTCCGGCGCCGGCGTGACCTCGACATGGTCAGCGAACTTGACCGGCCAGCCGCAGGTTTCCTGCACCTGTTCGCGTGTCACGCCTGGATGCAGCGAAACGACCGTGAATTCCTTGGTCTCCGAATCGGGCTTCCAGATCGCCAGATCGGTGATCAGAAGCGTCGGACCCTTGGTCTTGATGCCGAGATTTTCGCGATCCTTGCCGCCGGTGCCATGGCCGAAGGAGGTGAAGAAGTCGATTTTGTCGACCATGCCGCGCTTCGTCTGCTTCATGGTGATGTAGATTTCGCCCGACGAGGACGCGATTTCCGGTGCTCCGCCGCCGCCCGGCAGACGAGTCTTCGGGTTATCGTAGTCGCCGATGACGGTCGTGTTGATGTTGCCGAACTTGTCGAGCTGCGCGGCACCGAGGAAGCCGATCGTGACGCGGCCGCCCTGCAGCCAGTAACGGAACATCTCGGGCACCGACACGGTGGTGACGGCCGTATCGCACAGCTCGCCGTCGCCGATCGATAGCGGCAGAACATCCGGCGCCGTGCCGATCGTGCCGGATTCGTATATCAGCGTGATGTCCGGCGCGTGGGTCAGCCGCGCAACGTTGCAGGCGGCCGATGGCGCACCGATGCCGACGAAGCAGACGTCGTCGTTCTTCAGCGCCCGCGCCGCGGCGATCGTCATCATCTCGTCCGGGGTAAAGCCAAGATCGCTCATTGCGCGCTCCTCAGATGTTCGACACGGCCGGCAAAATCGTCCGGGCTCGCCTCGAGCACATGCTCCTTCATCCACGACTGGAAGCTGTCGCGCTCGGCGGCCACCTTATCCCAGTCGAGATAGCTCTTGTTGTCGCGGTCATAGTAGCCGTGCGCATAGGACGGGTGCGCGCCGCCCGGCACTTCGCAGATCGCCGTAACGGTCCAGCGCGGCAGGATGCAGGCATTGGGGTGCACGTCGTCGAAATCGTCGACGATCTCCTCGACCGTCACCACAGCACGCTTGGCGGCGAGCACCGCTTCCTTCTGGATGCCGATGATGCCCTCGACGAGCACGTTGCCCTTCCGGTCCGCCTTCTGCGCGTGGATGAAGGTCACGTCGGGACGCACGGAGGGCACGGCCGCCAGCATCTCTCCGGTGAACGGGCACTGCACGCGCTTGATGTTCGGGTTGACCTGTTCGAGCCCGGCGCCGAGATAGCCGCGGAAGATCGCACATGGAAGGCCGCTGGCCCCCGCCTCATAGGCGTTCGCCATCGCCGCATGGCTGTGCTCTTCCACTTCCGGCCGGTTCGGCCAGCCGTTTTCGACCGCATCGCGCAGGCGGCGCAGCAGGCCCACGCCCGGGTTGCCTGCATAGGAGAAGACGAGCTTCTTCGCCATGCCCATGCCGATCATCTGGTCGTAGATGACGTCCGGCGTCATGCGTACGAGCGTCAGGTCCTTGCGGCCCTGCCGGATCGCCTCATGGGCCGCCGAATGCGGGATCAGATGGGTGAAGCCCTCGAAGGCCACCACATCGCCGTCGTGGAGATTTTCCGCGACGGCGGTCTTCAAATCCTGGAACTTCGCCATGGATTTCCTGCCTGTTGGTTAAAGTCAAATATCGAGGAAGACGGTTTCGTCGTCGCCCTGCAGGTGAATGTCGAAGGTGACGATATCGCCGTCGCGCTTGCCGATCAGCGTCGCGACGCGGTGGCGATGTTCGATCCGGTTGAGAAGCGGATCGGCCGCATTGGCCTTCTCCTCGTCGGAGAAATACATGCGGGTGTGAAGGCCGATATTGATGCCGCGTGCGACGATCCAAAGCGTGACATGCGGCGCCTGCACACGGCCGTCCGGATAGGGGACGGGGCCGGGCTTGATCGTCTCGAAGCCGAATTCGCCGCTGGCCATGTCGGTCGCGCATCGCCCGAACCCGGTGAAGTGCGGATCGGCCGAGCCGCGCATCTCGGACGGCGAATTGAAGAGCCCTGCCGCATCCGGCTGCCAGATTTCGACGAGCGCGTCCTTCAGCGGCGTGCCGGTACCGTCGAAGATGCGGCCTTTGATGGTGATGCGCTCGCCCTTGGCGTCGCCGGTTGCCATGCGGGTGCCGAGGTCATCCGCATAAACGCCGCCGATCTCGGCAAAATTCGGCGTCAGGCCGATATGGACATAAGGTCCGGCTGTCTGCGACGCGGATTCCTTCAGGCGGTTCAGCGATTGTGGCATCAGTTCCCCTCCAACCGGTTCTCGAACATGGTCGAACGGCGGCCACGCAGCACGATGTCGAACTTGTAGGCGCTGGCGTCCATGGGGATCGTGTTCGCCATGTCTAGCGGCGCGATCAAATCCTCGATCGCCTTCGGGTCGGCGATCGTCTTCACGATCGGGCAAAGCGGGATCAGCGGATCGCCCTCGAAATACATCTGGGTGATCAGCCGCTGGGCGAAGCCATGGCCGAAGACGGAGAAGTGGATGTGGGCCGGGCGCCAGTCGTTCACGCGATTCGGCCAGGGATACGGCCCCGGCTTGATCGTTCGGAAGGAGTAACAGCCGTCCTCATCGGTAATGGTGCGCCCGCAGCCACCGAAATTCGGATCGAGCGCGGCGACGTAGCCTTCCTTCTTGTGGCGATATCGGCCGCCGGCGTTGGCCTGCCAGAATTCGAGAAGCGCGCCACCGACACCCCTGCCCCGCTCGTCCATGACGCGGCCATGGACGACGATGCGCGGACCGATCGCGCTTTCGCCAGGCTTGGCGAAATTGTGGATGAGGTCGTCGTCGAGCTCACCGAGAATGTCGTGGCCGAAAACTGGACCGGTCATCTCCGACAGGGTGTTGCCGATGGACAGCAGCGCCTTTTGCGGCGAGCGTAGCACACTCGTTTTATACCAAGGTGTGTAAGCGTCCGGTTGCCAAGCGCGATCGCGCGGAAAGAAGGCACCGGTTTCGGGTTTCCTGTTCGACATCGTCGCTCCTCAAGCCGCCTTTTCGGCAGCCATCTCCTTCAACGTCTGTTTGGCGATCTTGAACGCATGGTTGGCGGCCGGAACGCCGGCATAGATCGCCACATGCATCAGCGCCTCGCGGATATCGTCTTCGCTCGCGCCGGTGTTGGCGGTGGCACGCACATGCATCGCCACCTCGTCGTCATGGCCGAGCGCTGCAAGAAGCGCGATCGTCACGATGGAGCGCTCCCGCTTGGTCCAGTTCGGCCGTGACCAGACGGTGCCCCACGCACCCTCGGTGATCATCTCCTGAAAGGGCGCATCGAACTCCGACTTCGCCGCCTCGGCCCGATCGACATGCGCATCGCCGAGCACCGAGCGGCGCGTCGCCATGCCATCATTGTGGCGGGGAGATTTCGAGGTGGCGCTCATTTGCCTTCCTTTGCGATCTTCTCGACGAACAGCTTGATGGCGTCGGTGAGGACGACCGGCTGTTCGATGCAGGGCAGATGGCCCGCCTGCGGGATTTCCTGATAGAGCGCGCCGGGGATCAGCCGCGACAGCTCGCCGACGAGTTCGGGTGGCGTCGAGCCGTCTTCGGTGCCCACGACGCACATGGTCGGCACGTCGATCAGCTTGGCGGACTCGGTGAAATCGGCGTCGCGGATCGCGGCGCAGGTGGCGGTATAACCATCGCGCGGCGAGCGGATCAGCATGTTGCGGTAGCCGGTGAACTCGGCGTTGTCGGGCTTGCGGTAGTCGACGGTAAACCAGCGTTCCAGGATGAGGTCGGCGATCGCCTCGATGCCCTCCTCGTAGATGGCGCGGATGCGCGCGTCCCACATCTCCGCCGTTCCGATCTTGTGGGCCGTGTCGCAGAGAACGAGTGCGCGCACCAGATCCGGGCGCTTGTGGACGAGCCCTTGCGCGATCAGCCCGCCGACGGAGAGCCCGCAGATGACAGCCTTGCGCACGCGCAGATGGTCGAGCAGGCCGGACAGGTCGTCGACATGATCATCGATCGTGTAGGGCGTCTCGCCGACATCGGAAAGTCCGTGGCCCCGCTTGTCATAGAGAACGATCGCGAACTCGCCGACGAGCCGGACGATCACATCGCGCCAGATACGGAAATCGGTGCCGAGAGAATTCGCGAAGACCAACACGGGGCGCCCCTCGGGCGCGCCGATCAGCTGATAATGCAGAGTGACGCCGTTGACCTTGTGAAACTGCATCGAATTCTCCCTCAGGCTCTCAAAGCAAATTGTATCGGTATGGTAAAATGATATTCTCGGCTTGATCCATAATATTTTCGGTATGCGATGGACCAGCAGATCAAGTTTCGGCATCTCCAGACCTTCATGGAGGTAGCCCGCCAGAAGAGCGTGAGCAAGGCAGCCGACGTGCTTGCGCTGACGCAACCCGCCGTAACGCGCACGATCCGGGAGCTCGAGGACGCGCTCGGCGTGCGGCTGTTCGAGAAGGATGGTCGCGGCATTCGCATCTCGCGCTTCGGCGAAGTGTTTCTGCGTCATGCGGGCTCCAGCGTCGCCGCCTTGCGGCAGGGCGTCGATTCCATCCAGCAGGCTCTACGCTCTGAAGGGCCGCCGGTCCGCATCGGTGCGCTGCCCACGGTATCGGCCCGGATCATGCCCGACGCGGTCGCGCAATTCCTGAAAGAAAACACCGGAAGTCCGATCACGGTGGTGACCGGCGACAATTCCGTGCTCCTGGAACAGTTGCGCACCGGCACGCTCGATCTCGTCGTCGGCCGTCTTGCGCCGCCGGAGATGATGATCGGTCTCTCCTTCGAGCCGCTCTACTCCGAACACGTCATCTTCGCCGTGCGAAGCGGTCACCCGCTGATGAGCAAGCCGAATTTCTCGCTCGGTGAATTGCGCGACTATACGATCCTGATGCCAACGCCGAACGCCGTCATCCGCCCCTTCGTCGATCGCTTCCTCATCACCAACGGAATCGCCGAACTGCCGGTGCGGATCGAGACCGTGTCGGACGCATTCGGGCGCGCTTACATTCGGGCACATGATGCGATCTGGATCATCTCGGAAGGCGCCGTCGCCAACGACATTCGCGACGGGCGCGTTGCGCGGCTGCCGATCGATACGAGCGAAACGGTCGGCTCGGTCGGCCTGACGACGCGGGGAGTGGGAGATCAGCCTTTGCCGCTTGCGATCTTCATGCAGTCGGTTCGTGCCGTTGCCCGGCAGAACGCCAGCGACTGATCGGCTAGCGAATGAGGCTGCGGCGCAGCGCCTTGGCCACCGCCTGGGTGCGGTTGACCGTATCGAGCTTCTTGGTCGCGCGGTTCAGGTAGTGATTGACCGTGTGTTCAGAGAGTTCGAGGATCTGGGCAATGTCCGCGCTCGTCTTGCCGGCCGCCGTCCAGGTGAGGCATTCGAGCTCGCGTTCGGTCAGCGGCTGCTCGAGTTTCGCCGAGCGCTGCGATACTTCGCCGAGGCGCTGAAAGAGGTGAAGCGTGAGCAACATCAGCTGCGCGATGGCATCGTTGTCCAGAGGCTGTCGTTCGCCGGCGAAGACGACGGCGCAACGATCGCCCTCCACGCTCTGGACCGGAAGACAGACACCGTCGACCAGGCTGAACTCTTCATAGAGCTTGGCAGCCAGCATCGCATCCTTTGCGCTTCTGCCCGCGACGAAGTCGGCATAGCGAAAGGAGAACGGCACGATGGACGTGCGCAAACGGGCGAACAAAGGGCTGCTGCGCATCAGCTTCTGGCGATCGAAAGCGCCCAGAAATTCAGCCGGGAAATTGGTGATGATGGAGTTTTCGGCAAGGTCGAGTGAGGTCGGTGGCGGAAGGCGCAGCACCAGGAAGCACCGGTAGCCATACAGTTCCACAGTCTTCTTGAACTGGCGAAAGACCTCGAACTGAGTTTGAAGTGTCGTGATTTCCTTCAACTGGTCGAGAGGCGCGTCGCCGGTTAGGCCTGACTTCATGATGTAGGCGCCCGGGTGGATGAAGTGAATCGATTTTTGGATCTCGTTCGTGCCGTGAATCAACACTTATAGGACGCATTATCAGCAAACAAGAAACTTCCCTTGATGCGTGTCAATGCTTGCCGTGAACACCCTCGACGAAAGGCCCATCTTTCATAATGCGGCCCGCCGCTCCATATTTCGGATAGGACGCAGCGAGGAGGCTGCGGGCGAATGGAGGAAAGTGTATGCTGGGATTGATGCAGGAATGGCCGCTTCTCTGTCACAAGGTCATCGATCATGCGGCGCATTACCACGGCGGCCGTCCTGTCATTTCCCGTTCGGTGGAAGGCGCCATCCATCGCACCGACTATCGCACCGTCCGTGACCGCGCGCTGAAACTGGCTAAGCGGCTGGACATGGAAGGCATCGTTCTCGGCGACCGGGTGGCGACGCTTGCCTGGAACACATGGCGACATCTGGAAGTCTGGTACGGAACGCTCGGCATCGGCGCCATCTACCACACGCTCAATCCGCGGCTCTTTCCCGACCAGATCGCCTGGATCATGAACGATGCGGAGGACCGGCTGCTCTTCGTCGACCTCACCTTTCTGCCGATCGTCAAGGCGATCGCGCCGCAAGTGCCGAGCCTGACCCGGATCGTCATCCTTACGGACGCGGCGCACATGCCGGCGGATCTTCCCTTCCCAGCCGTCGCCTATGAAGACTGGCTCTCCGAAGCGGACGAAGACTTCCGCTGGAAGGACTTCGACGAGCGCACGGCCGCCGGCATGTGCTACACGTCGGGCACGACCGGCGACCCAAAAGGCGTCGTCTATTCGCACCGCTCGAACGTGCTGCACGCCATGACGGCGCTCCAGGCGGACATGCTGGGCATCGCCTCTCGCGACGTAATGATGCCGGTCGTTCCGATGTTCCACGCCAACGCTTGGTCAACAGCCTTCTCGACGCCGATGGCCGGCGCGACGCTGGTCTTCCCGGGACCGGGCATGGACGGCAAGTCGATCTACGAGATGCTGACAAATGAGAAGGTGACGATCACCGCCGCGGTTCCGACGGTTTGGCTCATGCTGTTGCAGCATCTGGAAAAGGAACAGGGTCAACTGCCCGATCTCGAGCGCGTCGTCATCGGCGGCTCGGCCTGTCCCCGCGCGATCACGCAAGCGTTCCAGGACCGCTACGGCGTTGACGTGATGCATGCGTGGGGAATGACCGAAATGAGCCCGCTGGGCACGGTATGCTCGATCAAGCCCGATTATGCGCATCTGACCGGGGAAGCGAAGCTCGATATCCAGGTCAAGCAGGGCCATCCGCCCTTCGGCGTCGAGATGAAGATCGTCGACGACGAGGAGCGCGTACTGCCTTGGGACGGCAAGACCTTTGGTCGTCTGAAGGTGCGCGGGCCGGCCGTGTCGTCCAGCTACTACAAGGGCCACGGCGCCGAGCAGTTCGATGATGAGCTTTGGTTCGACACAGGCGATGTCGGCCACATGGATGCGCACGGCTACCTGCAGATCACAGACCGGGCAAAGGACGTCATCAAGTCGGGCGGCGAATGGATTTCCACCATCGATCTTGAGAATCTTGCCGTCGGACATCCGGATGTTGCGGAAGCTGCCGTCATCGGCATCGCCCATCCGAAATGGGACGAGCGCCCGCTTCTCGTCGTTGTGCTCAAGGGAGGCCGGCATCCCGACAAGCAGTCGATCCTCGACTTCATGTCGGGCAAGGTCGCCAAATGGTGGATGCCGAACGACGTCGTCTTCGTGGAAGAGATCCCTCATACGGCGACGGGCAAGATCAAGAAGACGACGCTGCGCGAGCAGATGAAAGATTTCCGCTTCACCGAGGTTTGACGGCGTGGGACTCAGGCCTTGCGACGGGCGGCGATCGCAAGCGCAAGACCGCAGAGAATGAGCACGCCGGCCAGCGTCAGTTCGATGGTCAGCGGCTCGGCCAGAAACAGCACGCCGGCAGCAGCAGTTATGACCGGAACAGACAGTTGCACAATGGCTGCAGCTATCGCCGCCAGATGCGGCAGAACACGATACCAGACGACGTAACCCGCCGCGGATGCCAGCACGCCCGACGCAACGGCCAACACGATACCCCGGCCGGACATCTCGCCGCCAATGCTGCCTTGGCCGACAAGCGCGAAAGCAAGCAGAGCCATTGCGAGCGGAAGCGTTCGGATGAAGTTGCCTGCCGTGTCGCCAATCGGGTCGCGGGTGCCACGGCCACGCAATGAATAGACGCCCCAGGCAATGCCAGCCGTGATCATGAGCGCCGTCGCAACCGGATCCGGCCGCGTCAGAGCCGGTGAGACGAGATAGACAAACCCGGCGAGCGCCATGAAGATCCCCAACCATTGCATTGCGCGAGGCCGCTCGCCGCACGCAATGCCCCAACCGATCATCGTCATCTGAACCGAAACGAAGAGAATAAGCGCGCCGGTCGCAGCGCCGAGTTGCACGTAGGCGAAGGAGAACGCGACCGCGTAGACGAAAAGTGCCAGCGCTGACGCCCAGCTTCCAGGCACTGCCTTCACTTCATCCTTCCGTCGCAGCATCAGGACAAACGCGAGCGCAACAGCGCCCGACGCGAGACGCAGTCCGGTGAAGCCGGCGGCATCCATCGTGCCGTCTCCCAGAGCTTCGCGCGCTAAGATCGAGTTCGCTGCAAAGGCAACCATGGCGATGATGGTGAAAAACGCTGTCATTGGCATGAAGTCAGGTCCAGCAACGCAACTGTGGTCGAGCGGACAAGACTAGCGGCAGGGCCTGGCACCGCAACCACTCGGTAGCCCAACTATGGTACCGGGCGGGGATCAGGCGATGGCGATGGCTTCGAGAGGCTGGGCGTTGGCGGCGATCAGGCGCAGTGTATCGGCTGCCTTGATCGGCTTTCCGTAGAGATAGCCCTGGCCCAGCCGGCAACCGAGCTGGATCAGCTTTGCAGCCTGCTCCACCTCTTCGATGCCCTCGGCGATCACGGCCAGATCCATACCTTCGCACATGGCGAGAATGGCCTTGATGATGTGCTCGGACGGCCGGTCGCGGGTAATTTCGGACACGAAGGCGCGGTCGATCTTCACCTTGTCAAAGGTGAAGTCGCGTAGGCGGCCAAGGCTCGACTGGCCCGTTCCGAAATCGTCGAGCGCGATCTTGATGCCGACTGCGCGCAGCTCGGTGACGATCTTCTGCGCCATGTCGGGGTCCGACATCATCGCGGTTTCAGTGATCTCCAATTCGAGCCGGCGCGGGTCGAGACCAGCGCGGTTCAGGATGGCGAGAATGGACAGGCTCGTCATGGGATCGACAAGCTGGGCCGAGGAGAGATTGAAGGAAAGATACATTTCCTCCGGCCACCGCAGCGCGGTCGCGGCCGCCTTCTTCAACAGCACCTCGGTCAGGAGGTCGATGAAGCCGCGTTCCTCGGCGAGTGTGATGAAGACGTTCGGCGGCACGAACCCAAGTTCTGCGTCATGCCACCGGGCGAGCGCTTCGAACCCCATGATATGGCCGTCGGCCAGCCGCACGATCGGCTGGAAATGCACGGCGACATCATCGGCGATGATCGCGCGGCGCAGCGCCTGTTCCAGCTCGGTGGCGCGCCGGAACTCCTCGGCGATCTCCTGGGAATAGACCGTGATCTGGCTTCGTCCACGCCTTTTGGAGCGGTAGAGCGCCGTTTCGGCGCAGCTCATCAGACTGTCGAAATCGGTTCCGGCAAACGGATAGACCGAGAATCCGAACGACGCCGTGAGACGCACGGTGCGGGCACCGAGGTCGAAGGGTGCCGACAGCACATCCTTGATCAGTCGCGCCATCTTTTCGGCGCCGCGAGCATCGAACACCAGCGGCATCACGAAGCCGAATTCGTCGTTGCCGAGCCGAACGACGGTCGCGCCGTCGGGCATGCAGGCTTTCAGCCTGTGTGCAACCTGGGTGAGAATGACGTCGCCGGCACCATGGCCGAAAAGATCGTTGATGGGCTTGAAGCCGTCGAGATTGGCGAGACCGATGGTGAAGGGTGCCGGGTCCTCGGCGCGCTCGGCGGCAAGGTTCTCGACCTTTTCGCGCATGCGCCTGCGATTGCCGAGACCGGTCAGGGCATCGGTATGGGTCAACACGGCTTCGCGGGTGCTTTGCACCTCATCGGCGCCCAGCTGCGGCATCATCAGTCCAGTTCTAAAACATTCTGGCGAGTCATCAGATGCAAGATGGGGGTGGGTTCCTTAAGAATTCATCTTCAACGGCCTCAAGATACCGTAATCAGCGGTTCTCTCGGTGCTTTGGCGCAATAAGGATCATCCGGAGATCGTTGACATTGGTGCGGGTCGGCCCGGTCACGATCAGGTCGCCTGAGGCTTCGAAGACGCTGTAGGCGTCGTTGCGCTCCAGACATTGCGCAGGGTCGAGTCCGGAGGCGCTTGCACGCGCAAGACTGTCCGGATCTGCTACCGCACCCGCATTGTCCTCGCTGCCATCGATGCCGTCCGTGTCCGCTGCAAGCGCGTGGATGCGCGGATGTGCCTTGAGCTCCAGCACCAGCGACAGAAGATACTCGCCGTTGCGCCCCCCTCGACCGGAACCGTCGCCGCGCACCGTCACCGTCGTCTCGCCGCCCGAGACGATCAGCAGCGGCGTGTCGCGGACCTCCTCGGCCTTCTCCAATGCCAGGCGGGCATGTTTCCTGCCGATCTCGCGCGCCTCGCCTTCGATGTCGGCACCGAGCGACATCACGTCCATGCCGTGACGCTTCGCTTCGGCGACGACCGCCTCGACCATGTCGGCGGGGCGCGACGCCATGCGGAACTCCGTATTGGCGAAGATCGCATCGCCAGGCTTCGGCGTTTCGGATGTGTCCTTGTCCAGGTGAGCCGACACATGATCCGCCGTCGTGATGCGGTAGCGCTCAAGCACCGCCTTGGCATCGGCAAGCGTCGTCCCGTCGGGAACCGTCGGCCCGGATGCGATGACTGAAGGATCGTCGCCCGGCACGTCCGAAATGCCGATCGTGACCACGCGCGCCGGGTAGGCAGCTTCGGCAAGCCTGCCTCCCTTGATCGCCGACAGATGCTTGCGCACGGTGTTCATGGCACCGATGGGCGCACCGGATGCCAGGAGGCTCTTGTTGATGGCCTTCTTGTCGTCAAGCGTCAGGCCCTCGGCGGCAAGCGCAAGCAGCGCCGAGCCACCGCCTGAAATCAGGCACAACACCAGATCGTCGGGACCCAGACCGCGAACGGTTTCCATCAAGCGCGCGGCTGCCTGCTCGCCCCGATCGTCCGGCACCGGATGGGCCGCCTCGATCACTTCGATCCTGCCGCATTCGAGGCCATGACCGTAGCGCGTTACGGCGACCCCTTCGAGCGGGCCCGACCAGTTCTCCTCGACGGCACGCGCCATCGACGCAGCGGCCTTGCCGGCGGCAACGAGGATCGTGCGCCCCTTGGGCGGTTCAGGCAGCAAGGGCGGCACGCATTCCGCGGGATCGGCACTTCGCACGCCGGCGTGAAACAGATCGATCAGAAAGCGTCTTTCGCCGAGCACGCGCATCATCCATCAAGGTCAATCGGTGGTTGGAGACGCGGACCCTAAAGGCTCGGATGCGGCATGGGAAGCGCTTGGCTTCCCGCAATCGTTCAGGCGCGCGCGCCGAGCCGCCGTGGCCCGAACAGCGCCGCGAGGGCGAGGATCAGACCGGACACCGTGGCGATCATCCCGGCAGCGGATACGGCAACTCCGGAGACGAAGAGCGCCACGCCGGCACCGGCGGCGAGATATCCGAAAACCGCTGCCATAGCGGCGAACAGCACGCTCAAGAGCAGCTGCCGCACCAGATTGTCCGTCATCAGCCGTGCAGCCGCCGGCGGACAGATGAGCATGGCGATGGTGATGATGGCTCCGACCGCTTCGAAGGCGGTGACGGCGACGATGGCGACGAGTGCGATGAGTGCGCCGTCCACCAGGCGGACCGGCACGCCGCTTGCCGCCGCAAAAATCGGATCGAAGGTGGCGATGACGAGCGGCCGCCAGGCGACGTAGAGAAATGCGATGACGGCAATCAGCGCGAGCGCGACGCGCGGCAGCTGCGGCGGCAGTTCAGCCAGCGCTGCGGGATCGGTGAGTGCACTCCATTCGAGGCCCGCCAGCCAGACGAGGCTTTCCAGATTGCCGTAGAGCGCGTGCTCGACATCGAAATGGATCGCTCCGGTGTCGGTCTGTTCGAGAAGCACGATGCCGAACGCAAACATTGCGGTGAACACGACGCCCATCGCGGCGCCCGGTTCCACCTTGCCCAAGACGCGGATGATCTCGATCAGCACCGCGGCCACGATGGCGGCGACCGCAGCGCCGATCAGCATCGGGCCTGCGGCCATCGAGCCGGTCGCGACAAAGGCGACGACGATGCCGGGAAGCACCACATGGCTGACCGCATCGCCCATCAGGCTCTGGCGTTTGAGAACGAGAAAATTGCCGAGCAAGGCTGCCGCGACCGCTGCCAGCAAGCCGATCAGGATGGGAACGACCGTCAGTCCGAGATAGACCGCCATTTAAGCCATCGCCCCCATCGTCTGCCTGGTCGCAGCGTAGTGCCTCAGGCGCAGCGCGTTGATCTCGCCGGCGCCGAGGCGCTCCTCGATCGGATCAAGCAGCATGCCGTGGGCGCGATGCAGGGAATCGGGATTTTCACGCAAATAGAGCGACCAAAGCGCCTCTTCTTCGGCCGCCCGTTTCGCAGCGACGAGGCCGGGCTGGGTGACCGCTCCGTCGCGCCGCATGAAGCCCTCGGCAAGCAGCACGAAGATGGTCTTCTTGTCATAGATCGCTTCGCCGCGGTTGAGCGCGAGCAGGCCCTGACGGCGATGCACCTTCCAGGAAAAGGCGCGGGCGCGGTAGAGCCCCGAAAAGATGCCCCGGACGGGCGCGAAGAGCAGCGACACCGCGAACAGTCCGGTGGCGACGAGGACGATGATCGGACCGGTCGGCAAATCGTCGATCGAAGCGGAAAGAGCAGTCCCGACATAGCCGGAAAACGCCCCGATGCCAGCCGAGATCAGGAGCATGTGATCGACCCGGTCCGTCCAGAAACGGGCGGCGACCGGCGGGATGATGACGAGCGCGATGATCAGCACCAACCCGACGATCCGCAGCCCCGTCACCGTGACGGCAAGCACCAGCAGCATCAGAAGCAGATCGCTCTTCCTGATAGAGATGCCCCGGGCGCGCGCAAAGGTTTCGTCGAAGGCAACAAGGGTCAGCGTCCGGCGCAGGAAGAAGACGGCGAGCGCGGTGCCGCCGGCCAGAACCGCAAGCGTGATCGCCTCCGAACGCAGCATGCCGGAGGTGGAGCCGAGCAGGAAGCCGCCGATTCCGGCCTGCTGGCCGATCTGCACGGACTGGATGACGGTGAGAAGCACGATGCCGAAGCCGAAGAAGACCGACAGCACAGCGCCGATCGCCGCATCCGCCTGAAGCCGCGTACGCCGGGTGATCCAAGCGACGGTCGCCAAGCCGGCGAGCGCGCTCAAGGCGGCGCCGAGCAATAGGCCCGGAAGAAAGCGTCCGGTTCCGCCGAGCGACGCCATGACGAGGAATGCGATGCCGACGCCCGGCAAGGTCGCGTGGCTGAGCGCATCGGAAACGAGCGAGCGACGGCGCAAGAGCAGGAATGTGCCGACCATGCCGCCCGCCCATCCAAGAAGGATCGCGCCGATCGTGACGATCATGGTGTTGTAGCCGGCCTGGAACGTCAACGCGGATAGAAATGCCTCGACGTCCATCGCTCTTACGCCTCGACCTTGGCGCCAGGAGCCGGGGCCGGCAGGCCAGCCCCGACCAGGCGCCCGCCATAGGCATCGGCGAGCTTTTCCTCGGTGAAGGTGTCCGCCACCGTGCCGTTGGCGACGGTGCGGACATTCATGATCAGGACGTCGTCGTAATAGTCGCGCACGGTCGAGAGATCATGGTGAACCGTGATGATCGCCGCGCCTTCGCTCGCGAGCTTCTTCAGAAGCGTCACGATCGTGCGTTCCGTCGCGGCGTCGACCCCCGCCAGCGGCTCGTCGAGGATCAGAAGATCGGCCTTCTGGGCGAGTGCGCGGGCGATGAAGACGCGTTGCTGCTGGCCGCCGGACAGCTGGCCGATCTGGCGATCGGCCAAGGGCTCGAGATCGACCTCCCGCAAGCATTTGCGGGCCATGTCCCTGTGTTTTTGCCCTGCAAAGCGGAAGGGGCCAAGCTCGCCGTAAAGACCCATCATCACGACATCGATGACAGAGGCGGGGAAATCCCAATCGACGCTCGCGCGCTGGGGTACATAGGCGACACGATTGCGGGCAGCCGATAGCGGCAGGCCGAAGAACTGCACCTGCCCGGTTATTTGGGGCACCATACCCATGGCGGCCTTCAGAAGCGTGGACTTGCCGGCGCCGTTCGGGCCGATCACGGCGCTCATTCGGCCCTGATGGAACACGGCATCGACAGCCGACAAGGCAGGTTTGTCACCGTAGGCGACCGAAAGACCGGATATCGAGAGCGCAGGCGGTTGATCGAGGCGGTTCAGCATGTCGCTCGGTTCTGCTTTCTCAGCTTTCGCCCAATTGGCCGGCCATACCGCCGGCGGGCGCATCGCCGCCTAGACTGCGCGTGATCGTGGTCACATTGGCGTCGATCATTCCAATATAGGTGCCGGCATACGTTCCGGCAGGGCCCATCGCATCGGAATAGAGCCTTCCGCCGATGGTGACTTCGTGGCCGCGGGCAGCCGCTCCCTCGATGAGCGCGCGCACGTTGCGTTCCGACACCGACGTTTCGACGAAGATCGCGTTGATGTCGTGCTCGACGATCAGGAAGACCAGCTGGTCGACCTGGCGCAGGCCGGCCTCGCTTTCGGTTGAAAGACCCTGGATGCCGAGCACTTCGAAGCCATAGGCGCGACCGAAATAGCTGAAGGCGTCATGCGCGGTGATCAGCATGCGCTTGTCTTCAGGCACAGTCGATAGGCTGGCTTTTGCGTAGGCTTCCAGTTCGGCCAGATCGGCAAGACTGCGTTCGGCATTGGCGGCGTAAATGTCGGCGCCTTCGGGATCGAGTTCGACGAGTGCATCGCGGGCGCCTTCGACCACGTAGCGCCAGAGCGACGGATCCATCCAGATATGCGGATCGTAGCGGTTCTCGTAACCGGCATTGGCAATGCGCATCTCGACCGGAACGTTTTCGCCCAGCGCGAAAACCGGTTTATGCCGTGACAGCTGCTCCAGAAACTCCTCCAACTGTGCCTCGAGATAGAGCCCGTTCCAGAACACGGCGTCGGCGCGGGCCATCGCGGCCACATCCGCCTGGGTCTGTCGGTAAAGATGGGGATCCACCCCCTCGCCCATCAGCGTCTGCACATCCGCGCGGTCGCCGGCGACAGAGCGAACAGCGTCGCCGATCATCGAAACAGTGGCGACGACCTGAAGCTTCTCTCGATCGGCGTTTTGGGCGTTGGCGCCCGCTGACAGTGCGAGCATCGCAACCGCAATCAGTGTGCCGAGCTGAAAGAGACCTCTAAATACAAGTGTTACGCGGGAAGGACCCGGCATGTCGCCACCTTCAATTGCAACTCATTCTCATTGTAAGGTAGGGACTTGCCTCGACACTGTCAATTGCGAATGATTTGCAATAGCGATGATCGCGCGGGATAGCCTCTGCGCAGAGCTTCCGCCGCGCAGTCGAATCCGCGAGAATGCGCCATGGCCATCCACCAACTATCCGAAACGCTGATCAACCAGATCGCCGCCGGCGAAGTCGTCGAACGGCCGGCCAGTGTCGTGAAGGAACTGATCGAGAATGCCGTCGATGCCGGCGCGACCCGCGTCGAGATCGCGACGGCGGGCGGTGGCAAGACGCTGATCCGCGTGACCGACAATGGCTCCGGCATGACGCCGGACGATCTGGCGCTGGCTGTTCGCCGGCACTGCACGTCGAAGATTACGAACGACCTTTTGGATATTCGCACGCTCGGCTTTCGCGGCGAGGCCCTGCCCTCGATCGGTTCGGTCGCGAGGCTCAGGATAACGAGCCGGATGACTGATGCCGACATGGGTCACGAGATCGTCGTTGAAGGCGGGCGCCATTGCGAGGCCCGGCCCGCCGCCGCCAACCGCGGCACCATCGTGGAAGTGCGCGATCTCTTCTTCGCGACACCGGCGCGACTGAAATTCATGAAATCGGAGCGCGCGGAAGCCAGCACGATCACCGAAGTCGTCCGCCGCATGGCGCTTGCCTTCCCGCATGTGCGCTTTCTGTTGAGCGGCACCGACCGGACCACGCTCGATTTTCCCGCAACCGGCGAAGACCGGCTGGCGCGCATCGCCCAGATCCTCGGCAAGGATTTCACCGAGAACGCCATTGCGCTCGATGCATGGCGCGAAGGCGTGGAACTGTCCGGCCATGCGGGTGTGCCGACGTTCAACCGCGGCAACGCGCTTCACCAATATGCCTTCGTGAACGGACGGCCCGTGCAGGACCGGCTCGTCGCGTCCGCCCTGCGCGGCGCCTATGCGGAGACCGTCCCGCGCGGCCGCCATCCGGTTGCGGTGTTGTCTATCGCGCTCGATCCGGCTCTCGTCGACGTCAATGTCCATCCGGCGAAATCCGACGTGCGCTTCCGCGATCCGGGGCTCGTGCGCGGACTGATCGTCGGCGCGATCCGCGAAGCGCTTGCCATGGAAGGCGACCGCGCCTCCACCGTCGCGGCACGATCGATGGCAGCCTCTTTCTCGATGGGTGCGCGTTCGACAAACGGGCATTCCGGTGCCTATGGCTATCGGCCCACTGCCGCCGCCACCGGCTACGATGTCGCCCACTCGCCCTGCCGGCCGCTTGCCAGCGCGCCGCCCCAGGGTTTCTCAGCGGGCGAGCAAGCGCCGTTCGACGCCATTTCCATGCCCTCCGCTCGGCCATCCGCACCCATAACGGCTTCACCGAACGGGGCGGACCATCGGCTTGGCGCGGCCCGGGCCCAGGTGCATGCGAACTACATCGTGTCGCAGACTGCCGATGGCCTCGTCATCGTCGACCAGCATGCCGCGCATGAACGGCTGGTCTTCGAAGCCTTCCGCAAGACGCTGCTCGCCGGCGACACGCCGCTCGCTTCCCAAGGCCTGCTCATCCCCGAGATCGTCGATCTTCCCGAAGAGGATTGCGACAGGCTGATCCAGCATGCCGACGATTTGGCGAAACTCGGGCTCGGCATCGAGCGCTTCGGGCCGGGCGCCATCGCCATTCGCGAAACGCCGGCAATGCTTGGCGAGATCGATGCCGTGGCGCTGGTCCGCGACCTTGCGGATGAAATTGCAGAATGGGACGACGCCAACGGCCTTGCCGCACGCCTCGACCATGTGGCGGCGACGATGGCCTGCTATGGCTCGGTCAGGTCCGGCCGGGTCCTGCGGCCCGAAGAGATGAACGCGCTGCTGCGGCAGATGGAGGCGACACCGGGCTCGGGGCAGTGCAATCACGGCCGGCCGACCTATATCGAACTCAAGCTTGCCGACATCGAGCGGCTGTTCGGGCGAAGCTGAAATAACAGTCCGGACCGAGGAGCCAGCCATCGCCAGGGGCGGAAGACAGGGACGCGGGCAAAGGACGGTTGTGCGCCGCTCCTCGGGCTTGCTATATCCGGTCATCGACAGGTCGAAAGCAGGAAGCCAGAACGTGATGAACCGCTTCGAGGGCGCGGGCGCCAGGCCCGCAAAGCTGCGCTATCTCGATGGCGACTTTCAGGTCGTCGTGCCAGGCACCTATGTGCTGTGCGCCATCACGGGCCAGCAAATTCCGATCGACGAACTGAAATACTGGAGCGTTGCGCGCCAGGAAGCCTATGTCGACGTCATCGCGTCCTTCGAGGCCGAAAAACGCGCAGGCACCCTGCCCGCCTGATCCGGCCGCTCGCTTTTCAGCCGAACGGCGCCGACAGACGCTTGTCCTTGAAGGTCGCGATCGCCTTTTCCACGATGGATGCCGGAACGCCCGGCTGATCGAACACCATGTCGATCACGAGCGCGTCGGTCCTGGAGAGGAGCTCTTCGGCGAGACCATGGTGGCCCTTGAGCCGGGTCACGTCCTTTTCCGTCGCCACCAGTTGCAGATCATCCTTGTCGGCGTCCGCGATCAGATCGCGCATTTCCTCATCGGTGAAGGGATGGTGATCGCCGAAGGAGCGCTTGCGCACGATCTCGGCGCCGGCCTCTTCCAGCGAGCGGAAGAAGCGATGCGGATCGCCGATCCCGGCATAGGCGAAGACGCGCTGGCTGCTGAACCGGCTCGGTTCGCGCGGCACGATGCGCGCCTGATGGATCGGCTTGCCGGCCCGTGAGGCCCTCCGCACCATGTCGGAGGCGGCAGCACCCGAACCGACGGTCAAAAGCGCCGTCGCATGGCGCAGCTGATCGATCACGGGCGCGCGCACCGGTCCGGCAGGAATGACATGTCCGTTGCCGAGACCACGGCCGGCATCGATCACCAGCAGCGCATAATCGTTCTCGATCTGCGCGCTCTGGAAGCCGTCATCCATGATGATCATGTCGACGCCGCTTGCGATCAGCATCTCGGCGCCGCGGCGTCGATCCCTGGCGATCACGGTCGGCGCGTGCTTTGCGAGAAGCATCGGCTCGTCGCCGACATCCTTGGCGCGGTGATGGTGCGGATCGACCAGAACCGGGCCGTCCATCGAGCCGCCATAGCCGCGCGACAGGATGCCGGGTTTACGACCCTTGGCGACGGCGGCTTTCGCGAGCGCCATGGCCGTCGGCGTCTTGCCGGCACCGCCGACGGTGAAATTGCCGACGCAGATGACCGGGACCGGCAGCCTCAGGCGCTGGCGGCGGTCCATGATACGCCGCGCGATGGAGCCATAGGCCCAAGCGACCGGAGCGAGGCCCTTGGCACGCCAATCCGCGTCATTCCACCAGAAGGGAGGTGCCTCGCTGACCATGGTCCGTCACTCCTCTTGTCGTTCCATCTCATAGGTCTGCAGCCGCGCCTTCACGGCGAGCGGGCTGATATAGGGTTCCAGCGCCCGGATCGTCAGGGCGAGCGCGCCGCGCATGTCATGGACCGTCCGCTGGCCGGCCTTGATCATGTCCTGGCGGACCTTGTCGTTGGTCAGAAGATAATGCACGGCCTTGGACAGCATGTCGCCGTCGCGAACGATGCGGCCGCCGCCATTCTTCAAAAGCTTCTGATAGGTTTCGCGGAAATTCTGCACGTTGCGACCGGACAGAACGGCCGCGCCCAGCATGGCCGGCTCGAGCGGATTCTGCCCACCTTCACCCGTCAACGAGCGTCCGACGAAGACGACTTCCGTCAGGCGGAGATAAAGACCCATCTCGCCGATCGTGTCGCCGAGGAACACATCGGTTGTCGCGTCGATGACATCGCCGCGCGACCGGCGGGCAACCTTGAGGCCGCGCTGAACAAGCATCGCCTCCACCGCGTCGCCCCGTTCCGGGTGCCGCGGCACAATGATCGTCAGTGCGCCGACATGGGGACGAACGAATTCGTGGGCATCTGCAGCAAGTGCCTCCTCGCCGTCAAAGGTCGAGATCGCCGCCCAGGTCGCTCGATCGCCGACCTGCGCCTGCACCTCGGCCAGTTCATCGGGATCGTAGGGCGGAGCGTTCGTATCGACCTTGAGATTGCCCGAGATGGTGACGGGCCGCGCTCCAAGCTGCCGGAACCGTTCTGCATCGATGTCGGTGCGCGCGATTACGTGGGAGAAGTGCTCGAACAGCGCTTCGGCAAGCGAACTGCGGCGCTTCCAGCGCTCGAAGGATTTGTCGGACAGCCGGCCATTGACGAGGATCTGCGGGATCCGGCGCGCGCCAAGCTCAAGGATCGTCATCGGCCAGATCTCGGACTCGGCGAAGATCGCCACGTCGGGCCGCCAATGGTCGAGAAAACGGCGAATGGCCGGGCGCAGGTCGAGCGGCACATATTGGTGATGGATCGACGGATCGAGCCGGTCGCGCGCGATGGTGGCGGAGGTGACCGTGCCGGTCGTCAGAACGATGGAGATACCGCGCTCGGCGACCGCTTCGATGAGCGGAATGACCGCCATGGTCTCGCCGACGCTCGCCGCATGGAACCAGACGAGCGGACCCTCCGGACGGGGCGCGCTGGCGTAGCCGTAGCGTTCCCGTCGGCGCGAACGCTCTTCCTTGCCACGCGCGGCTCGCATGGAAATATAACCGCCAATGAAGGGGTAAACGGCTGCACCGGCGAGGCGATAACCGGTCAGCACGACACGTGCCCAACCTCCGCTCATCTGCCTGCCTCCGCCGCTTCGTAAGCCGCCGCCGTCACCCGGTTCAATTCGGCCGTCACTTTCTGGCGCGCGGCCTCCAACTCGTCCGGACTGGCATCCGGCCCCACATGGATAGGCGCGCCGATTCGCAGACAACGCCGCCCGAACGGCAGATTTATGGTCATCTTGTCCCACGCCTTGTCGACCACGTGATAGCGGCTCGTCGCCAGCGCCAGCGGCACGATCGGCCGACCGCTGACTTTGGCGAGCCGCACGACGCCGTCACCGGCCTGGCGCGGCGCGCCTTTCGAAATATCGGCGATCATGACCACATGCCGCCCTCGCCTCAGCGCATTCCGCAACGCGATCAACGCCTGGGCTCCGCCCTTGCGGCTTGCCGCTTCGCGCTCGCGACCGCCGGAGCCGCGCACCACTTCATTGCCGGCAAGGAGGATTACCCGCGCGTTGATTTCCGCATCGACACTGCGGGAAACGAGGCTCGCAACCTTCTCATTTTCAGGACGCGTGAACTGAACCAGCGATTGCTGCCCGTGCCAGAGTGCGATGATCAGCGGGCCGTCGCTTTTCGCGATCCCCGCGAGATCTTGGGAAGACGCCACCGGACGGTTGGTCTTGTAGATGAACCACAAGACGCCGTGCAAAAGGCGTGCGGCAATCGCCTGGAAGGCCGGTGAGGAGAGTATCCGGCGACCGAGCCTTCGTTCAGGCGGCGTCACCCGCCTGCCGTTCCCGGAAGAGACGGCAGGGTCCAGGCGCTGATTGTCGGGAACCGGCAAGGTGGCTGCTTCAGATCGTCGATTTGACCGCGGTGACGATGTCAGTCTCCGGATCGAGCATACGGTGCATGTGCACGATGAAATAGCGCATGTGGGCGTTGTCGACCGTCAGCTGCGCCTTCGACTTCCAGGCGGCCAGCGCCGACTGGTAGTCGGGGAAGATGCCGACGATGTCGAGCTTGTCGAGATCGCGGAACTTCACTTCCTTCAACGTGGCGAGTTCGCCGCCGAAAACCAGGTGGAGAAGCTGTTTCTGTCCTGCTTCAGACATAGGGCGGTTCCTTCGATAGATCGGAAATCCAAAGCGGTTTCGGACAATTCGCCGGAAAGGTCAATGCTCGGCAGCCGGCGCGTGGAGCGCAGCCACAGCATGCGCAAGCCCCGGCATGAGTGCTGCCTGGCCTGCGACGAGGATACCATGGTCGGTCTCGGCTCGGTTATAGGCGATCGTTTCGGCCGAAAGCGTCATCACCTGACCGCCGACACGCGATAGAATGAGATCTGCGGCAGCGATGTCCCAGTCGCGCGCTTTGGCACTGACGAGCGTCGCGTCGAGCCGGCCGTCGGCCACCATGGCCAGCCGATAGGCGAGCGACGGAATATGCGGCATGCGCGTCACATCCCGGCCGAGGCGTTCGGAAAGGCCTTCGACCAGCGGCTTGGGCGCGGCGAACCGCAATGGCTGGCTGGCATCAATCGGCGGGACGGAGAGCACTTGACCATTCTTCTGCGCCTGGCCGATCTGCGAGGCCGAAAATGTCTCCGCCAGCGCTGGTGCGACGAGAACACCCGCCACGGGACTGCCGTCGGACACGATCGCGATGGACACGCACCAGGTGTCCATGCCTTCGATGAAGGCGCGCGTGCCGTCGATCGGGTCGACGACGAACACGTCACGATGCGTCAGCCGGTCCGCGGCATCCACCGTTTCTTCGGAAAGCCAGCCATAGTCGGGCCGGGCTCCAAGCAGTGCATCCTTCAGGAAGCTGTCGACCGCCATGTCCGCCGCCGACACCGGCGAGGTTCCGCCGTTCTTGTACCAGACGTCCGGAGCATTGCGGAAATGGCGCATGGCAATGCGTCCCGCCTCCTCGGCTGCACCGAGGATCAGGTCGAGATCGGCCGTCCAAGAGGCGGCTTCGCGGGCATTATCGGCCGGCAAGCGTCATTCCTGCGATTGCAATTGTTGGAGCGGCGGTCCCGAACTTGCGGTCGATGTCGTTGGCGGGCGTCAGCCGCATGAACATGTCTTTCAAGTTCGAGGCGATGGTAACTTCGGCGACGGGATAGGCAATCTCACCGTTCTCGATCCAGAAGCCGCTGGCGCCGCGGCTGTATTCGCCGGTGAGCATGTCGACACCATGCCCGATCAGTTCGGTGACGTAGAAACCGGTGCCGATCTGACGGATCATATCTTCCGGCGACATGTCTCCCGGCTCGAGCGCAAGGTTGGTCGAGCCCGGATTGACGTTGCTGCCGCTGCGAACACCGCGCCCGTTGGTCTTCAGGCCGAGTTCGCGCGCCGTCGAGCTGGAGAGGAACCAGTTTGCCAGAACGCCATCGTCGATCATCGTCATCCTCGCACCGCGCACGCCTTCGCCATCGAATGGCTGGGACGCGGGGCCGCGATGGATCAACGGATCGTCGGTGATCATGATGCCGGCCTTCATCACCTGCTTGCCCATCTTGTCGCGCAGGAAGCTCGTCTTTCGCGCAACCGACGCGCCATTGATCGCGCTGGCCACGTGGCCGACGAAGCCCCGTGCAACCCGCGGATCGAAGACAACGGTGATGTTGCGACCGGTCTCTGCCTGGCGCGGCGCCACGCGTCGGACCGTGCGCTCGCCGGCCCGCTTCCCGATGAGTTCGGGACTGTCGAGTTCGGCGGCGAAGAGCCGGCTGTCGAAATCGTAATCGCGCTCCATCTTTGTGCCTTCGCCGGCGATGACGCTGACCGAACGGCCGAAGCGCGTGGCCATGAAGGAACCGGAAAATCCGTGCGACGTGACGAGCACCATTCCGCCCATGCCGGCCGATGCACCCGCACCTGAGGAATTGCTGACGCCGTCCACCGCCAACGCCGCCGCCTCCGCGGCCAGGGCCGCTTCGGTCAATTCGCTCGCCGAAATATCCGTCGGATCGAAGCGGTCGAGGTCGATGATCTCATGGGCGAGATTTTCAGGATCGGCGAGGCCTGCATAGGCATCTTCCGGTGACACGCGGGCCATGGCGACCGCGCGCTCGGCAAGTTCTGCCAGATCCGCGCCGGGGCCGGCGGATACGCTGGCGACCTTTTTGCCGACAAAGACCCGAAGGGAGAAATCGTCGCTTTCGGCGGCATTCGTGCCTTCGACCTTGCCGAGCCTCACCGAGACCGACTTGGAGCGCCCGCGCGCAACGACCGCGTCCGCCGCATCGGCTCCGGCGCTCTTGGCAAGCTCGACGAGCCTCGCGGCTTCCTTTTCCAGCGCGCTCGTATCGATCATCGAAACTCCTGAAGCGTTGTGCCGTCCCGGCATCTTCGGTGCGGCAAGACTTTGCGGACGAGATGGGCGGTCGACGTCAGACCGCCTACCCCCTCATGTATTGCGCCTGCTGCAGCGCATCAAGCCGCGTGCGCCCTGTTCAACGCGTCACGAACCGCATAGACAGGCCGTCGGTTTTTCATCTCGAGGAGAGCATCCATGGCCGGGCCCTTTCATCTCGCCTTTCCGATCCGCGACATCGAAGAGACGCGCAGCTTCTATCGCGACGTGCTCGGCTGCGCGATCGGCCGGGAATCGGAGACATGGATCGATTTCGATCTCTTCGGTCATCAGATGTCCGGCCATGTGCGTCCATCAGCGCGCGACACCGGTGCGGAAGGCAGTGGAACGGTCGACGGCAAGGCAGTGCCCATCCCGCATTTCGGCGCCGTCCTGACCATGGACGAGTGGCGCGCGCTGGCCGAGCGTCTGAAGGACGCGGACGGGATCGACTGGATCCTGGAGCCACAGATCCGCTTTGAGGGCCAACCGGGCGAACAGGCGACGCTGTTCATCCGCGATCCGTCCGGCAACGCGCTGGAATTCAAGGGCTTCGCCGACATGGACGCCGTGTTCGCCGCTTGAGGCCGTCCTGGCCTTCCGCGATCAATGGCCGCGGTGGGCCTTCGCATGCTGCTCGAAAGCCTCGTCCAGCGCGAATTTCAGCTGATCGCGCACCGGCGCCGAAGCGGCAAGAATCTCCGCCACCCTCGGGAAATCGAGCACGCGGAAACGGCTGACGTCGGGCCGCAGGAAAATGTCCGGCGGGCATGCCTTCAGCTTCATCGCAATGATCGACTGCATCATCAGCTGGTTGGCGCCGAAAATCGCATCCATGCGGGTCGGAATGCGCGCCTCGTTGCCGCAAGGTCCGCCCGCGACGTCGATGGCGATGACGATGTCAGCCAGACCCAGCAAATGATCATAAGGCACGGGATTGTAGATCCCGCCATCGATCAGCACACGGCCGCCGCGAATGACGGGGCGGAAGACGGCCGGTATGGCAGCCGAGGCACCGAGCGCATTGTAGAGATCGCCGGTGTCGCAGATCCGCTCGCATTGGGCGTAATAGTCGGTCACGACGATCTTCGTCGGGATCTGAAGGTCGGCGAAATCCTGAGGGATCGCCTGCGGCAGGAAGCCGTGCAGGATGCGTTCGATATCGAACTGGCCGAACTGGCCGCGCTTGCGGCGGAACATCTCGCTGATCGTCTGAGGACGCATCTTCCACAGCCGGCTCGCCACTTCCGACCAGTTGCCGACGGTTGCGAGCGCGAACTCGCTGATCTCGCGGCCCCGCATGCCCGACGCCATGGCCGAACCGATGATTGCGCCGATCGATGCGCCGGAAATCGCGACAGGCTGAATGTCGAGATCGTTCAACGCCTCGACGACATGGATATGCGCAATTCCGCGCGCGCCGCCGCCACCGAACGCGACGGCGACCGTCGGCTCGGAGGTCCGACGCCGCATTTCCAGCGTCATCGCTGATGGCTCGTTGACGATGCTCATGATCCGTTTCGTCCCGGCTCGTAACGATAGAAATGAATGCTCGTTTCCCCGAATACACGTGATTCAAGAGGAAAAAATGAACGCGACAGCTCGGGGCTCTGATCGGAGCGTTCTTCGAGCAGCACAAGTGCGCCGTCCGCGATCCATCCGTCGACCGCCGCGCCATTCAACGCAGCTTCACCAAGGCCTCTGCCGTAGGGCGGATCCGCGAAGATGAAGCTGTAGGGCTCCAGACCACGGCATGCGCCGAGCGCGGTTGCGTTGCGCCGGAAAATCTTGGTGCGGCCCATTAGGCCGAATGCCTCGATGTTCGCTTGGATCAGGGCGCGGCCTTCAACGGATTGCTCCACGAAAATCGCCGATGACGCTCCGCGCGACAGGGCTTCGAGCCCGACTGCGCCGGTGCCGGCGAAGAGTTCCAGCACGCGTGCACCCTCGACCGCGCCCGGATAGGCGTGGGCGAGAATGTTGAACAGGCTCTCACGGGTTCGATCGCTGGTCGGGCGGATGGCGTCGGAACGGGGCGCCTTCAGTGACCGCCCGCCGAATTCACCGCCGACGATCCGCATTGCCAGGTCCTTTCGATCCGCCCGCACCGCGTGGGCCACCACCTGGCTTGCCGTCTCTCGGCTTGCCGCCGCTCGGCTTTCCATCTCTGGGCTTGGCATCTCTGGGCTTGCCAGCGCCTGCAGGTCTGCCGCCCGAAGGACGGGCACCGGCACCCGGCTTGTCACCAAAGCTGCGACCAGCACCTGCCGGCTTGCCTGGACCACCTGTAGGACGCGGACCGCGACCGGCTGGTCTTTCCGATGCACCGGCCGGAGCGGGACGCCCCTGGCTTCTCGGCCGATCTTCGCCGCTCGATGGCGGCCTGCTGCCTTCCGTACGGGTGCCTGCGCCTCTGGCGCCAGGGCCTCTGGCAGCGCCCGATCCTTCCGGACGATCCGGGCGACGCGGACGTTCGTCCCTGCGCGGACGCTCGCCGTCGCGCGGCGCATCGCTTCGAGCGCGATCGGATCCAGCGAATGCCGGCTTGCCGCCTCGCGCCGGACGGGCAGCATCGCGTCCCTCGCCTTGGTCGCGACGCGGCGAACGGGCGCCGTCCCTGCTCCCAGCGGGACGCGCATTCGCATCGCCGCTTTCGCGACGGGGGCGAGCGCCTGCCCGATCTCCACGCGTTTCCCGCTTGGCATCGCGCTCAGCCTGACGACGGTCGGCATCTTCCTTCTCGGCCGCGCGCTTCGGGCCCATCGGCCGCGCACCGGGCGCGATCCAGACATTGCTCGATCGACGCACCTGCGGTGTCACCGGCTTGCGCGGACCGTCCTTGCCGGCAGCATCCTTGCCCCGTGGGCCGTCCTTGCTGCGGGAGCCGTCCTTGCTGCGGGGACCATCCTTGGCGCGTGGTCCGTCTTTGCTCCAGCCGCCTTCCTTGGCGCCGCGCCCGGTTTCCTCTCGCTTGGTGTCGAGACGGCCACGGAGTCGCTCGTTGCGTTCCGCCGGCTTTTCGCCGAATGGCTTCGGTTTCGCGCCTGATTTCTGCTTGCTGTCGTCGGCCTCTTCGGCACCATCGGTCTGGTGCAGAATGGGCGCATCGAAATCGGCGCCGGCTTCTTCGATGAGGCGCGGTCCGAGCTGATCGCGCAGCATGCGGCCACGCACTTCCACCACCTGGCCTTCCGGCAGATCCTGAAGCTGGAACGGGCCATAGGAGATGCGGATCAGGCGGTTGACGTCGAGGCCAAGCGCGCCAAGCACGTTCTTGATCTCGCGGTTCTTGCCCTCGCGGAGACCCATCGTGATCCAGACATTCGACCCCTGCTGACGGTCGAGCGTCGCTTCGATGCCGCCATAGAGCACGCCTTCCACGGCGATGCCGTCTTTCAGCGTGTCGAGCTTTTCCTGGCTGATGTCGCCATGGGCGCGCACGCGGTAGCGGCGCAGCCAGCCTGTCGTCGGCAATTCCAGGACGCGCGCGAGACCCCCGTCATTCGACAGAAGCAGCAGGCCTTCGGTGTTGATGTCGAGACGCCCGATGGACATGACCCGCGGGAGCGCCTTCGGCAGCCGTTCGAAAACAGTCGGCCGGCCTTCGGGATCGCGATTGGTCGTCACGAGACCGGCGGGTTTGTGGTAGAGCCAGAGCCGTGTGCGCTCGATGCCGGTGACGGCTTCGCCATCGACTTCGATCGCATCGGCAAACGTGGCGTTGATGGCCGGCGTATCGAGCACCTTGCCGTTCAATGTCACGCGGCCTTCGGCGATCATGCGTTCCACATCACGACGCGAGGCGATGCCGGCGCGGGCGAGAAGCTTGGAAATGCGCTCGGGTTCGGACGGCGCAGCCGCTGCACCCGACTCGGCCACGGTTGCCGATGCCGGCTTGGTTTTCTTGTCGCGAACCGGCGGTTTCGAACGGGGGGCGGCACCGCCCTTGCCCTTGGGCTTGTCTTTGAAGCTCATTGTGAGATTTGCCTTTTGTCGGGCGCTTTCCTATCAGGTTGCCCGATCTGGATTAAGAGAAAAATGGCTGAACAAGAGCGCCCGACATTCATGGACCACGCGCTGGCCGCTGCGGAAGCGGCCGGTCTGCGCGGCGAAGTGCCGGTCGGCGCCGTTATCGTGCTTGGAGGCACCATCGTCGCTGCGGAAGGCAATCGCACGCGCGAGTTGCGCGACGTGACGGCCCATGCCGAGATCGCCGCCATTCGCGCCGCAGCCCGCGTCCTCGACAGCGAACGGCTTTCAGACTGCGACCTCTACGTGACGCTCGAACCTTGCGCCATGTGCGCAGCGGCGATTTCCTTCGCGCGCATCAGGCGGCTCTATTTCGGCGCTTCAGACCCGAAAGGTGGTGCCGTGATCAGCGGCGGCCGCTTCTTCGACCAGCCGACCTGCCACCACGCGCCGGACGTCTATGCCGGGATCGGCGAAGCCGGGGCTGCGCGCATCCTGAAAGAGTTCTTCGCGCTCAAGCGATAGCTTGCCGTAGTTCGTTAAAACGGCAGCCACTTCTGGCGCAGCGACTGTCCGCGCGTCGCTTCCTGCATGCGCCGGCGTTCCTTGGTCCGCTCCGATTCGCCCATGTCACCCACCGGAGCGGTCGCTACCGGCTGGCGATATTCGAGCGGCGGCTCCGACAGGAAGTTGCGCGTCGTGGGATCGGCTGCACGGGCGATCTCCTGACGGGCGCGGTAATCGGCCTGTGCTTCGGCACCGGAAACGCCGCTTGGGAGCCCGATCGGACCGCCAACGGGACCACGGCGAGGATTGGGCGCCTCGCGCCCTGCCCCACCGCCGGCTTCGCGCTGGGCGAGCGGCGAGCTGAAGCTGCCGGTTCCGCCCGAAAGATCGGCCTCGGC
This sequence comes from Rhizobium sp. EC-SD404, assembly GCF_902498825.1. Lineage (NCBI taxonomy): Bacteria > Pseudomonadati > Pseudomonadota > Alphaproteobacteria > Hyphomicrobiales > Rhizobiaceae > Rhizobium > Rhizobium sp. EC-SD404. Next base: position 1,043,374 of record NZ_LR701459.1, on the reverse strand, counting down.
ACGCAGGCGGGCCCGGGTTTCCTCAGGCGATTCAGGCCACGCTTCCGTCCGTGCCAACGCAGTCTGCGGCGCGGGCAGCGCCGACGTATCGGTTGGTTGAACAAGGTCAGGCCGTGGCTGATAGGCAATGTCACCACCCTGCTGGGGGCGAATGGACGCCACGTCGCCGATGTCGTTGAGAAGCTGCGTGGTCGCATCTGTACCGGTGCCGTATGTCGGGCTGCCGAGACAGCCGGAAAGCGTCATCGCCACACCGCCCAGCATCGCGGCCCTCATGGCCAGTCGCACATGCATTCCCATTGTCATCAGGATCTTTCCCCGCCTTATCGGCCGTGAAACGTAAAGCTCGCCCATGCGTCAAGAATCCGGCCATTTCCGGGCACGGTCATAGCGAATAGTTCATGCTTGAGCAATCCGACCGCCCCTAAAGGCGGCCGAGTTCCGCCAGTTCCTTGAGCGCCGCCGCATCGCGTGCCGACACATCTGGATAGGCGGGATCGGAACCGACATCGTCGGTGATGCGCCACGAGCGCGCGCATTTCCTGCCGCTCGCCTCGCGCGGCACGACCGCGACGCTGCCCACATCATCCAGGCGGAACGCGTCATCCGGTCCCTTGCCGGACACGAGCTCGATGCCGGACGTGATGCAGATTTCGGAGAAATCGAGCCCGTCGAGCGCGTTCAAGAGCGCCGGATCGTCGACATAAACGACAGGCGCGGCTTCGAGCGAAGAGCCTATGCGCTTTTCGCGACGCTCCACTTCCAGCGCGCCGGTGACGACGCGGCGCACGGTGCGGATCTTCTTCCACTTGGCGGCGAGCACCTCGTTTTCCCAGTCGACGGCAAGCCGCGGGAACTGCTCCAGATGCACCGAGACCTTGGACGGATCGCGCGACAGCCATGCTTCTTCCATCGTGAAAGGCAGCATCGGCGCCATCCAGGTCACCAGGCAATCGAATATCTGCCGAATGACGTGCAAGGACGCCTTGCGGCGCAGGCTCGAGGGTGCGTCGCAGTAAAGCGCGTCCTTGCGAATGTCGAAATAGAACGCCGACAGCTCCACATTGGCGAAGTCGATCAGGGCGCGCGAGATGCGTTTGAAGTCGAAATCGTCGTAGCCCTTGCGCACCACACGATCGAGCTCCGTCAACCGGTGCAGCATCAGCCGCTCCAGTTCGGGCATGTCATGCAGCGCAACATCCTCGCCCTCGTCGTGGGCGAGCGTGCCGAGCATCCAGCGGATGGAATTGCGCAGCTTGCGGTAGGCGTCGATGTTGGTCTGGATGATCGCCTTGCCGAGACGCTGGTCCTCGCCGTAATCCGTCGTCATCACCCAAAGCCGGAGTATGTCGGCGCCCGACTGGCTCATCACCTCTTGCGGGGTAACGGTATTGCCCTTGGACTTCGACATCTTCTCGCCCTTCTCATCCATGGTGAAACCATGGGTGACGACGGTGTCGTAGGGCGCGCGACCACGCGTGGCGCAGCTTTCGAGCAGCGAGGAATGGAACCAGCCGCGGTGCTGGTCGGAGCCTTCCAGGTAGACGTCGGCGGGCCATTTCAGGTCCGGACGATCCTCGAGCGTGAATGTGTGGGTCGATCCGCTGTCGAACCAGACGTCGAGAATGTCCCGGACCAGGTGCCAACGGCCGTGATCATGATCGTTTCCGAGGAAGCGCTCCTTGGCGCCTTCGGCGAACCAGGCATCGGCCCCTTCCGCCTCGAAGGCTTCGAGGATGCGGGCGTTCACCGCGTCGTCGACGAGGATTTCTCCCTGGTCGTCGGCGAAGATCGCGATCGGCACGCCCCACGCCCTTTGACGGGACAGCACCCAGTCGGGGCGATCCTCGATCATCGCGCGCAGACGATTCTGGCCGGCGCCCGGCACGAACCGGGTCTGGTCGATGGCGGAGACGGCGCGGGTACGCAGCGTCGAGCCATCCTCGTACGCCTTGTCCATGTGGACGAACCACTGCGGCGTGTTGCGGAAGATTACCGGCTTCTTGGAGCGCCAGGAATGCGGATAGGTGTGCTTCAGCCGGCCGCGCGCAAAGAGGTTGTTGGCGGCAATCAACGCTTCGATGACGCGCTTGTTGGCATCGCCCTTCTTGCCCTTGTCGTCGATGACGCGGGCAGCGCCGCCTTCCGCATCTGGACCGAAGCCCGGTGCGTCTGCGGTGTAGAAGCCGCCGTCGTCCACCGTGAACGGGATCTTCGATGAAATGCCGCGGGCTTCAAGCTCACGGGCATGGTCCATCCACACGTCAAAGTCTTCGCGGCCATGGCCGGGGGCGGTGTGGACGAAGCCTGTACCGGCATCGTCGGTGACGTGGTCGCCGGCCAGAAGCGGCACGGCAAATTCATAGCCGCCGCCAAAGCCCTTGAGCGGATGCGCGCAGACCGTTCCTTCGAGTTCAGCTGCGGAGACCGAGCGAAGCTTCGTCAGGGTGATCTTCGCCTTGGTGGCGCAATCCTCGGCCAGCGTTTCGGCGAACACCACCTTGTCGCCTGGCTGCGGCCCGAAATCGTTCTCGCTCGCCGACACTTCGTAGAGCGCATAGGCAACGCGCGACGAATAGGAGATCGCCCGGTTGCCGGGCATTGTCCAGGGCGTGGTGGTCCAGATGACGATCGCGGCACCCAACAGATCCGACGAGGTCGACGCGCGGTCGGCAACTTCGGCGTCCGATGGGCCTTTCAAATGACCGTCGGCACCGACATCCACCGCAGTCCGGGCCGGCGCTGCGGCTTCGGCGATCGGGAATTTCACCCAGACCGTGTCGCTTTCGTAGTCCTGGTACTCGACTTCCGCCTCGGCCAGAGCGGTGCGCTCGACGACCGACCACATGATCGGCTTCGAGCCGCGATAAAGCTGGCCGGACTTCGCGATCTTCATCAGTTCGCCGGCGATGCGCGCTTCGGCGTGGAAGTTCATCGTCGTATAGGGCTGATCGAAATCGCCTTCGATGCCGAGGCGCTGGAATTCTTCCGTCTGGACCGCGATCCAGTGGGCTGCGAAGTCGCGGCATTCCTGGCGGAATTCGTTGACCGGCACCTTGTCCTTGTCGAGACCCTTGGCGCGATACTGCTCCTCGATCTTCCACTCGATCGGCAGGCCGTGGCAGTCCCAACCTGGCACGTAGTTGGCATCGCGGCCGCGCATCTGGAATGAGCGCGTGATCACGTCCTTCAAGATCTTGTTCAGCGCATGGCCGATATGGATGTTGCCGTTGGCATAGGGCGGGCCGTCATGCAGCACGAACTTGTCGCGCCCGGCGCCCGCTTCGCGAAGCTTGCGGTAGAGCTGCATTTCCTGCCAGCGCTTGACGAGTTCGGGCTCCTTCTGGGGAAGGCCCGCGCGCATGGGAAATTCGGTCTGCGGCAGATAAAGCGTCGTGGAATAGTCCATCGCCTCTGCGCTTGTCGTCGCCTGGTCGTTCATGATGTCCGCTTTTCGTGCGTTGCCGGTCGCCTGGAGCCGGCTGTCCGTCTATCGATCGAGACTGAGAAGATCGGCGCCTGCCGCCATGCCGAAACGAGGGCTATCGGCCAGACAGGAAGGCGCATGCCGTATTTTTACCCGGCCCTTCGGCGGCCCGCTCTCTAAGCGCGCGCACGAAAAGCCGGGCCCGTAATTCGCAGCAATCTGTGCGCCTTATCGCTCGACATGGCGCCGCTTCTATCAAGCGACGCCTGTTGAATAAAGCGGTTTCTGACGGGCTCGCGCCAGTCTCAGAAGTTGAGCGCCTTATCGAGGGGTCCGAGCGGTTGGACCGATGCGAGCAAAGCGCGCGCCTCTTCCTCGTCCCGGCGCATCTGCACGACGAGTGCATCCAAGCCATCGAACTTCTGCTCCGGCCGAAGATAGCCGAACAGCGTCACCGAGCAGGTCTCTCCGTAAAGATCGCCTGAGAAATCGAAGACGTAGGTTTCGAGCAGCGCCTCTCCTCCTGAATCAACGGTCGGTCGATAGCCATAGCTGGCAACGCCGTCGTGCAGGGTTCCGTCCGCTCTTCTGAACCGCACAGCATAGATGCCGGGTGCCAGCGTCGCCTCTGGAGGCAACGCCATGTTGGCAGTCGGATAGCCGAGCGTGCGGCCGAGCTGCTTGCCGCCGATGACAGTTCCCTGCACCTGGAACCGGTAGCCGAGCAGGCCAGCAGCCAACGTCACAGCGCCATCGGCGAGTGCCGAACGGATCCGGCTCGACGAGACGATGTCTCCGTTTTCATCCGAGAACGCCTCGACGAGCGTCACACCGAAGCCGGCCTCGTCGCCGGCCGTCGCCAGAAAATTAGGTCCGCCCTGGCGACCCTTGCCGAAATGGAAATCGTGGCCGGTGACCACATGGCGCGCCGCGAGTTGCTCGACCACGATCCGCTCCACGAAGGTCGATGCCGTCTGGGCGGCAAAGTCGGTGTCGAACGTGCATTCGACCACGCCGTCGCAGCCCGCAAGCTCCAGAAGCGTAGCGCGCAACGGCGATGGCGTCAGCCGGAACACCGGCTCGGCCGGCTTGAAGAAGCTGCGCGGATGCGGCTCGAAGGTTAGAACGATCGTTGCGCAACCGAGTTCGGCACCCTTTTCGAGCGCTTCGCACAGCACCGCCTGATGACCGCGATGGACGCCGTCGAAATTGCCGATCGCGACCACCGCGCCTTGCAGCGCGGCTGCGACGGGCTCGCCGGGCCGCAACTCCGCCGTGATGAAGCCTTGATCGTGACCGCCCCGGTTCATCCGCCCCACCTCATCCGAGCGCGGGCATCCAGTAGTGCGGTCGGGCGGAATTGTCTTCCAGGAAGTCCGCGAGCCTGTCAGCGTCGATGCGCCCACCGTCGGCATAGTCCCGCGCATGGATGCCATTGGCGATATAAAGCAGGTCGAGCCCGTAATCCTGGGCACCCTTCACATCGGTCGGCAGGCCGTCGCCGATGGCGATGGCGCGGGGGGCCGCCACATCCGGCTTCAACTCCGCGACGAAGGCCAGCGCGGCATCGTACATCGCGGGATAGGGTTTGCCCGTGATGCGCGTCTCGCCGCCCATCTCGTCGTAAACGGCAGCAAGTGCGCCGGCACACAGAACGAGCTTGTCGCCGCGCTCCACGATCAGGTCGGGATTGGCGCAAATGAACGGAACACCGCGCTCGACCCATGGCGCGAACATCTCACGGTAGTCGTCGGGCTTGTCGTTCTCGTCGTCGTAGGGACCGGTGCAGACGACGGCCTGCGCCTCGTCCTCACCAACGACTTCGACACCAAGGCCCTCGAGCAACGTCAGGTCGCGGTCGAGGCCGAGAAAGAACACCTTCTTGGGGCCGGCTTCGATCAGCTTCCGCGTGACATCGCCCGATGTCACGATGCGATCATAGGCGCTGCGTGGGACGCCGATACCGTCCAACTGCAGGATGACGTCCTGGTTCGGGCGCGGCGAATTGGTGATCAGAACGACCGAAAGCCCGTCCTCGCGCGCCCGGCTGAGTGCCTCACAGGCATCGGGCCAAGCGACGACGCCGTTGTGCAGCACGCCCCACACATCCGACAGAACCGCATCGTAGGTCTGATGCAGGCTCGCGAGATTTTCGATTTTCTGAATCATCGGGCGCGCTGATGCTCCGCACTATGCAGTGTAAGGGGGACGAATGAGGCTCGCGCGTGACATCGCCCAGACGGCGCTCGAAAACAAGGGGTATCGAGGTCGCCGAACCAAATCGACTTGGCTCGCCAAATGCCTTGACAGTCACCCGAGCCACGCCTATCTCCGGCTCCAGTTAGCACTCCCCAAGCGTGAGTGCTAACTCCCCAGCGCGGCTTCAACGAGGCTGCGCCATCTCATGTCATTCGACCGAGGGTAAGACAATGGCAACCACCAATTTCCGTCCGCTGCACGACCGAGTCGTCGTCAAGCGCGTCGAATCCGAACAAAAGACTGCCGGCGGGATCATCATCCCGGACACCGCTAAGGAAAAGCCGCAGGAAGGCGAAATCGTCGCCGTCGGCTCCGGCGCCCGTGACGAAAGCGGCAAGCTCGTCGAGCTCGACGTCAAGGTTGGCGATCGCGTGCTCTTCGGCAAGTGGTCTGGCACGGAAGTCAAGATCGGCGGCGAAGACCTTCTGATCATGAAGGAAGCCGACATCATGGGCATCATCGGCTGAGCCGAGCCCTTTCGACCCCATTCAATGCATCCAATTAGGGCAATAGCCCGGGAGTTTTACAATGGCTGCTAAAGAAGTAAAATTTGGCCGCAGCGCGCGTGAGCGCATGCTGCGCGGCGTCGACATCCTCGCCGATGCCGTCAAGGTCACGCTCGGCCCCAAGGGCCGCAACGTCGTCATCGAAAAGTCCTTCGGCGCACCGCGCATCACGAAGGACGGCGTATCGGTTGCCAAGGAAATCGAACTTGAAGACAAGTTCGAGAACATGGGCGCCCAGATGGTCCGCGAAGTTGCTTCGAAGACCAACGACGTCGCTGGTGACGGCACGACGACCGCAACCGTTCTCGCCGCTGCCATCGTTCGCGAAGGCAACAAGGCCGTAGCGGCCGGCATGAACCCGATGGACCTGAAGCGCGGTATCGACCTCGCCGTCAAGGAAGTCGTCGAGAAGCTGGCAGCCGCTGCCAAGCCGATCAACACTTCGGCTGAAGTCGCACAGGTCGGCACCATCTCCGCCAACGGCGACAAGCAGGTCGGCGAAGACATTGCTGAAGCCATGCAGCGCGTCGGCAACGAAGGCGTCATCACCGTCGAAGAAGCCAAGACTGCCGAAACCGAACTCGAAGTCGTCGAAGGCATGCAGTTCGACCGTGGCTACCTGTCGCCCTACTTCGTGACCAACCCGGAAAAGATGGTCGCTGAACTGGATGACCCGTACATCCTTCTTCACGAAAAGAAGCTGTCCAACCTGCAGGCGATGCTCCCGGTTCTGGAAGCCGTCGTTCAGTCGGGCAAGCCGCTCGTCATCATCGCTGAAGACGTCGAAGGCGAAGCTCTCGCAACGCTCGTCGTCAACAAGCTGCGTGGCGGCCTGAAGATTGCTGCCGTCAAGGCTCCGGGCTTCGGCGATCGCCGCAAGGCAATGCTCGAAGACATCGCGATCCTGACCGGTGGCCAGGTGATTTCCGAAGACATCGGCATCAAGCTCGAGAATGTCACCCTCGACATGCTCGGCCGCGCCAAGAAGGTCTCGATCACCAAGGAAAACACGACGATCGTCGACGGTGCCGGACAGAAGTCCGAAATCGAAGGTCGCGTCGCCCAGATCAAGGCTCAGATCGAAGAGACCTCTTCTGATTACGACCGCGAGAAGCTCCAGGAGCGCTTGGCCAAGCTCGCCGGTGGCGTTGCCGTCATCCGCGTCGGCGGCTCGACGGAAGTCGAAGTCAAGGAACGCAAGGACCGCATCGACGACGCGCTGAACGCTACGCGCGCAGCCGTCCAGGAAGGTATCGTGCCCGGTGGTGGCGTCGCTCTCCTACGCGCTTCCTCCACACTCACGGTCAAGGGTCAGAACGCCGACCAGGACGCAGGCGTCAACATCGTCCGTCGCGCTCTGCAGGCTCCTGCCCGCCAGATCGTCGAGAACGCCGGTGAAGAAGCATCGATCGTCGTCGGCAAGATCCTCGACAAGAACGACGACAACTACGGCTACAACGCTCAGACCGGCGAGTATGGCGACATGATCGCCATGGGTATCGTCGACCCGGTCAAGGTCGTTCGTACCGCACTTCAGGACGCAGCCTCGGTTGCCGGCCTGCTCGTCACGACCGAAGCCATGATCGCGGAAGCTCCGAAGAAGGACTCCCACGGCGGTGGCGGCGGCATGCCGGACATGGGCGGAATGGGCGGCATGGGCATGATGTAAGACACGCTTTAAAGCGTGTCGGCATCACCTGCCGATCAATGGACAAGGGCGGCCTTCGGGTCGCCCTTTTTCGTTTGGGTCTGCGTCAGCCGAACCGGATTCTGGAGGCTTCGACATTCTCGGCGTCGAAGCGCGCCTGCGCCGCCTCCACGCGTTCACGGTTCGCGACCGCCCATTCGCCGAGCGCGCGCAGCGGCACGAGCAGTTCGCGGCCGAGATCGGTGAGTGCGTAATCCACGCGCGGCGGGATCGTCGGCGTAACCGCCCGGGTGACGTAGCCATCGCGTTCGAGGCCACGAAGCGTCGTCGTCAGCATCTTCTGCGAGATCCCGTCGATCGCCCGCCGCAGCTCGGAAAACCGCATCGTCCCATTGCCGAGATAACTGACCACGAGCACGGACCATTTATCGCCGATCCGGGAAAGGATCGCGTTCACCGGCCGGCAGGCATCCGATACTTCGAAAGGCGCCACGGCTTGCCCGCAGGTTACGTCCGGGTGAGCAGGTTTCATGAAAGTGCCTCCTTGAACAATCGGGTTCAGATGACAGATATAGCGACAGTCACTATTGGTTACCAGCGCACTTAAGGATACTGGAAATGAGCAAGCTCAAAATCGCCGTCGTCATCGGCAGCACACGCGAAGGCCGCTTCGCCGAAAAGCCTGCACACTGGATCGCAGACCTCGCGAAATCTGACGGCGCGTTCGACGTCGAAATGATCGACTTGAAGGACTACCCGATGGCCTTCTACGGCGATCCGGCGGCGACTGAAGCACAGAGCGAGACGGCCGCCAAGTTCAAGGCTAAGGTTCAGGAGTTCGACGCCTACATCTTCACCGCGGCCGAGTACAACCACGCTCCGACCGCTGTTCTTAAGAATGCGATCGACCACGGCGCATGGGTTCGAAAGCCCGTAGCATTCGTCGGCTATGGCGGTGTCGGTGGCGCCCGCGCGGTAGAGCAGCTTCGCCAGATCGCGGTCGAAATGGAAATGGCATCCGTGAAGACCGGCACGCATATCCTGTTCCCGGAATATCTCGCTATCGTCAAAGGCGAGAAGCAGATTTCGGATTTCGCGCACCTGGTCGATGCGGCCAAGACGATGCTCGGCCAGCTTGCCTGGTGGGGCAAGGCGCTCAAGTCTGCCCGCGACGAAGAGGCGAACGTCTCTCTCGCAAAGGCTTCCTGATCCATCCAAAATTTCGTCCATCGCGGCACCGGTCGCCGGCTGCCGCGATGGGTATTTCGTGGATAAGAAATCGCGCCCATTTTGCCGCAGGGGCCGGCCGGAACCAAAGGGGGCTCGGTCCATTGTGAGCGATACTTCCTCACTTTCCCGGGCAATCTTTCCATGGTCGACGACACCCTGACGCGCCAGCGCGACCTGCGCGAGGCCGAACCTTTGTGGGCGCAAACGCCCCGCATCAAACTGCTCTCCCGCAAGGCGGTTCCGGTGCGCCATTTCGATGTCGTCATCATCGGCGCAGGCATCAGCGGCGCGCTGATGGCAGACGCACTCGCAGACGGCAAGCGGTCGGTTCTGGTGGTCGATCGCAGGCGCGCCGTCCACGGCAGCACGATGGCGTCCACCGCAATGATCCAGCACGAGATCGACGTGCCGCTGCACAAGCTCTCCGGCATGATCGGCACGGCCAAGGCCAACCGCGTCTGGCGCCGCTCGGCGTCGTCGGTGGATGCGTTGGCCGAGCGCGTGGAAGAACGCGGCATATCGTGCGGCATGAAGCGCAAGAAGACGCTTTATCTGTCGGGCGACGAATTCGATGCCGATGCGCTCGCCAAGGAATACGATGCGCGCAAGAAGGCTGGCCTCGACGCGGAGTTGCTCGACGGCAGCCAAGTCCAAGCCCGGTTTGGACTGGACCGCGATGCGGGCATCGTCAGTGACGCGTCCGCGTCTGGCAATCCCGCCCAGATGGCGGCGGGCTTTCTGCGCGAATCCTTCAAACGGGGTACCGAGCTCGTCGAGGGCGTCGAGATCACCGATCTGCGCGAGACCGCCGAGGGCGTCGTGCTCGCCACCAGCGACGGCAGCCTGATCGAGGCCGGCCACGCCATTTTCTGCACCGGCTACGAGTTCCTCGAAACGCTCGCGAGCCAGAACCACGACGTCGTGTCGACCTGGGCGCTCGCTTCCGCGCCCGGGCTGACCCTTCCGGATTGGCTGCCGGACCATCTCGTCTGGGAAGGCTCGGACCCGTACCTGTATTTCCGCTCGACCCGCGATCGTCGACTGATCGTTGGCGGCGAGGACGAAGACGACGGCGAAGCCTTCGCCGATCCTAAGAAGCTCAAAGCCAAGGCGATTACCATCACCAAGAAGGTCGAAGCGCTGCTCGGCATGAAGATCGGTGCACATGATGCAGCCTGGGCGGCGGCGTTCGGCACGACGAACGACGGTCTGCCCCTCATCGGCCGCGTGCCTCAGATGGAGCGCACATTCGCGGTGATGGGCTTTGGCGGCAACGGCATCACCTTCTCGAAGATCGCAGCCGAAATCGTATCGGCCGAGATCGGCGGTCAACCGGATCCCGACGCCAAGCTGTTCGCCTTCAGCCGTTGATGGTCGGTTAGGCGGCAAGGACCTCGGCGCGATTGCGCCCGTTGCTCTTGGCTGTATAGAGCAATTGGTCCGCGCGGGCGACGAGCGTGTCAAAGTCGGCGGCACCATCGCAATGGAGCATGCCGGCCGAAACGGTTACTCGGATGGTGCGCCCGGCGTAGCCCATGGTGCATCGGCCGATTGCCTCGATGAGCTGCGAGACACGCCGCTCCGCCGCCTTTGCGCATGGACCATTGAGGACAAGCGCAAATTCCTCGCCACCGATGCGAGCAACGAGGTCACCTTCATGTGCATGATCTCTGAATATGCTGGCGCAGGTACGCAGCACCGCGTCGCCGGCCGCGTGGCCGTGCTGATCGTTGATCGCCTTGAAGTGATCGATATCCAAAAGCGCCAGCGCGAACGGCTCTCCGGCTGAAGCAACGCAGCGCGAGCGCAGTTTCTGCTCGAAAGCCCCGCGGTTGAGCAGCCCGGTCAGGAAATCGTGGGAGGCTGCTTTCCTGAGGTCGGCCGCATTGCGCTCATAAGCCAGCGACAGAGCGAAAGCGCCTGAAGCGGCGATGTAGATCGTGGATACGATCAGGTGCGCCAAAAGAGCCAAGTCCCGCGGCACCGCATTGACCATCGAGCCGCCTTCGACCAGCCCCTGCACCACCCGCAAGCCGAAGGACAGGCTGATCAGGCCGTAAGCGAATGCGAGGCCGTAGCGGGACCAGAGACGGTCCTCGTGATCGCGGAAGAATTCCCATGCGGTCAATACCGCGAGCGTCGTCAGCGCGATGTTCACCAGAGTGTAGACTAAGCCGTAGGTGGACAGGAACGGCGGTAGGAGACAGAGCAGCAGAAACAAGGATGCGGGTCCGAACACGACCGAGCGCATCACAGGGCGCCCGGAGAACTCGCGTGCGGCCCGCCAGCGCAGACCGAAACCGAGAATGAGCAGGCCGTTGGGCAGGAACACGCCTAGACCGAGCGGCAGCGAATCCCGGACGACGAAGCTCGCGAGACCCAGCCCCAGGATGAGGCTGGAGACCCACCAGGAGCGCCAATAGCGTTCTTTTCGCCCATGGCCGGCAACGAAGTAGACGGCGGCGAAAACCAGCAACATCGTCGCGTTGACGCCGAAGATGACCTGCCCGATCAACTGTATCATGCCACCCGGCCCCCAATGCACGAGGGAGCAGCCCCACCTGCCCCTCATGCATTTTTGACCCGGACTTGCCTACGATAGCGTTAGCCGGCTTGGTTAACCGCGTGCGATGATGTGCGGGAATGTCAGTCGGCAGCCGGTATCTTGAAGCCCTTCTCGCTCGCAGGGCGGCTCATGCAGCGGTCGAGCCACGCCAGAACTGCCGGAAATTCTTCAAGCTTCAGATGGTCCTTCGCCCCGTAGAAGAGCTCGAGGGTGCGCACCCACGGAAAGAGGGCGATGTCGGCGATCGTGTAGTCATCATCCATGACATAGGTGCGGGAGGCCAACCGTGTTTCCAGCACACCCAGCAACCGGCGCGTTTCGTTACGGTAACGCTCTTCCGGATAGGAATTGTTTGTCACCTTGTCGGCGGCGAATTTGTAGAAATGACCGAACTGGCCGAACATCGGCCCGACGCCGCCCATCTGGAAATAAACCCATTGCAGCGTTTCGATGCGCCGCGCGGGGTCCTGCGGAAGGAGTTTGCCGGTCTTTTCAGCGAGATACTGAAGGATGGCGCCGGATTCGAAGAGCCCGATCGGGGCATCGCCGGGGCCATGCGGATCGATGATTGCGGGGATGCGTCCGTTCGGATTGAGCGACAGGAACGCGTCGGTCTTTTGATCATCCTTGCCGATGTGGACGAGATGGGCCTCGTAAGGGAGCCCCAGTTCCTCCAGCGCAATCGAGACCTTGACGCCGTTCGGCGTGGCAAAAGAATAAAGCTGGATCGCATCAGGATTCTGCGCCGGCCACCGCGCGGTGATCGGAAAATCGGAAAGTTGCGGCATTCGGGAAAAGCTCCTTGCTCTGTGTATCGACGTATCTGCCAAACGATAGGTGGTTTTGACGACGCGCCTTTGCCAGCCCGGAAGACGAGAACGCACTGTGCACGGCATTCTGTTCGCCCTGATTGCGCCGGAAGCGTCCTCGGCGCAAAGCTGTTCGCCGCAAGGCGGTGACGACGAAACGGTTGATGCTTCCGGGAAGCCGTCGTCAGCCGTAATGTCCGGCAACCCAAGGCTGGAGATACCAGGTGCTCGACTTTTTCACTTTCGCGCTCGTCGGTTTCTTCGCCCAGGCCGTCGATGGCGCACTTGGCATGGCCTATGGCGTCATCTCATCCACGGTGCTGCTCGGCGTCGGCCTGCCGCCGGCACAGGTGTCCGCATCGGTGCACGCTGCAGAACTCTTCACCACGGCCGCTTCGGGCAGCGGGCACCTCTATCACCGCAATATCGACTGGAAACTTTTCGCCCGGCTCGCCCCGTTCGGCATCATCGGCGGCGTGACGGGTGCCTATGTGCTGACGTCCATCGACGGCTCGGCGATCAAGCCATTCATCACCACCTATCTTGCCGCACTCGGGATCTGGATCTTCGCCCGGTCTTTCCGCAAGCTTCCGAACAAGCCGGTCAGCGGCAAGCTGGTGGCGCCGCTTGGCCTTGCGGGTGGCTTTCTCGATGCCTCCGGCGGCGGTGGCTGGGGTCCGATCGTAACGACCGGACTTCTGGGAGCCGGCGGTGCGCCGCGCTATGTGATTGGAACGGTGAATGCGAGCGAATTCCTGATCACGCTCTCGGTTTCGTTGGCCTTCCTCATCGCACTTCTCACCGGCCACTGGGAGGATGCCGGCGATCTTTCCAGCCACGCGACCTCCATCGCCGGCCTCATCGTCGGCGGCCTGGTGGCTGCGCCTCTCGCCGGCTGGATGGTCCGCCATGTTCCGGAGAAGATCCTGCTGCGGGCAGTCGGGACCGTGATCTGCACCCTAGCGATCACGCAGACGATCCAGCAGGTCTTTGCCGGCTGAAACCCGATCGAGGCGCGCACCTCAGGTTGCCAAGCGCCTCGCGCACACCCATCTGCGAACAGGAGCACGCCCGCGCAGAGCGAGAAGGAGACGGCATGACCGCCACCCGCAAGGAAACCGATACATTCGGACCGATCGACGTTGCCGCTGACCGCTATTGGGGCGCCCAGACCGAACGCTCGCTGGCAAATTTCAAGATCGGGGGGGAGCGGATGCCCGCTCCTCTCGTCCACGCGCTGGGCACCGTCAAGCAGGCAGCGGCCGAAACGAACATGGCACTCGGCCGGCTCGATCCGGCGATCGGCAAGACCATCGTGCGCGCCGCCGCCGAAGTGGCGCAGGGCAAGCTGGACGACGAGTTTCCCCTCGTGGTGTGGCAGACAGGCTCCGGCACGCAATCCAACATGAACGCCAATGAGGTGATCTCGAACCGGGCGATCGAACTGCTCGGCGGCACGCTCGGCTCGAAAACGCCGGTTCATCCCAACGACCACGTCAATATGAGCCAGTCGTCGAACGACACGTTCCCGACCGCCATGCACATCGCGGTCGCCGTGGAGACACGCAAGGCACTTATTCCGGCACTCGACCACCTGGCAGGGGCCATAGGCGCCAAGGCCGCCGAATTCGACGATATCGTGAAAATCGGCCGCACCCATACGCAGGATGCAACGCCCCTGACGCTCGGGCAGGAATTTTCAGGCTACCACGCGGCACTTGTGCGTGCCCGCCACCAGATCGAAACCTCGCTGGGTGACGTGATGCTTCTGGCGCAAGGCGGCACCGCCGTCGGCACCGGCCTCAATGCGCCGGAGGGGTTCGACACGCGCTTTGCCGCCGAGGTCGAGAAATTGACCGGCCTTCCTTTCCGCACCGCGCCGAATAAATTCGAGGCACTCGCTTCCCATGGGGCGCTTTCCCATTTCCACGGCGCGCTGGCGGCGCTTGCAGGCGACCTTTTCAAGATCGCCAACGATATCCGTTTCCTCGGATCCGGCCCGCGGTCCGGGCTTGGGGAGCTCTCGTTGCCGGAAAACGAGCCGGGATCGTCGATCATGCCTGGCAAGGTCAACCCCACGCAGGCCGAAGCGCTGACCATGGTGGCGGTGGAGATTCACGGCAACAACGCGGCCGTCGGGTTTGCCGCAAGCCAGGGCCATTTCGAACTCAACGTGTTCAAACCTGTAATTGCCTTCAACGTGCTGCGCTCGATCCGACTTCTGACCGATGCCATGCGCTCCTTCGCCGACAATTGCGTTACCGGCATCACCGCCAACCGGGATCACATCGCCGATCTCGTCGGGCGTTCGCTCATGCTTGTCACGGCGCTGGCCCCGACCGTGGGCTATGACGCCGCAGCCGCAATCGCGAAAGCCGCGCACAAGAACGGAACGACGCTCAAGGACGAAGCGATCAAAAGCGGCAAGGTCACTGCCGAAGACTATGACCGGCTGGTCAAGCCGGCCGACATGGTGCATCCCGGCTAGAATAATCCCGCTTTGATCCGCTTCGCTCAATCGCTCTGAGTTTGGCTGGACTCGTTGCCGATCGGCGAGCCGGTCTGCGCTTCGTTTGGAAACGGCTCGGCACGACAGTCATTGTTCACTCGAGAGATACGATCTGTCGTTGTTCGTTCAGCTATGTTATAGTCTGAACTTCTGTCATTGGGAGCAGAACCGCACCTCAAGGACCTCCCATGCCCAACAGCACACTCATTCTCGTCGCGCGCATTTTCCTCGCGCTCCTCTTCATCGTCGGCGGCTTCGGCAAGCTTGCTGGCGGCCCGGCCAATTTCGCCGGCTATCTCGGTTCGCTCGGTTTTCCGGCCCCGCTCTTCTTCGCCTGGGCTACGATCGCCGTTGAACTTCTCGGCGGCCTCGCCGTCCTGGTCGGCTTCCAGACCCGGAACGCCGCCTATGCTCTCGCAGCGTTCTGCATCGCCTCAGCCATCGTCGCTCACTTCGATTTCGCCGACCAGAACCAGATGACGCAGTTCCTCAAGAACCTCGGCCTTGCCGGCGGCTTCCTGCTGCTTGCTGCGACCGGCCCCGGCACCTTGTCGATCGACGGCCGTCGCCGCTGATTTTTTTTCGGGGCGGTTCAGTGATCCGCCCCGACACTGCCGCGTATTGATTTCCAGGACGGCAGCCATCCTCCCCCGATCTCCGGCCGTCCTCCTCCTGCCGGTCGTTTCCCCGACAGACCGGCACACCAAAAGGCCGCCTCCCCCTCCCGGGAGAGCGGCCTTTTCTATGGGATCAAGGCTGGAACGGTGTCAGTGTTCGAAGCGCCGGGCGAGAGCCTCGGCGGCTTCGCGACGGGTGACGTCGGTGGTCAGAGCGCGCACGAGGCAGGCTTCGGAGCGCAGGATGACGCCGTCTTCCAGCACCTTCAGATGGTTGGCCTTCAGCGTCGAACCCGTCGACGTGATGTCCACGATGATGTCGGCCGATCCGGCTGCCGGCGCCCCTTCGGTAGCGCCCAGGCTTTCGACGATCCGATACAATTGGATGCCGTGCTTGGCGGAAAAGAAATCGCGCGTCAGGCGCCAGTATTTCGTGGCGATCGCCAGCCTTCGGTTGTGGCGCTGGCGGAAATCGGCGGCGACGTCGCCGAGATCGGCCATCGTCTGCACGTCGAGCCAGATGTCCGGCACCGCAACGATGACATCCGCATGGCCGAAGCCGAGACGTGGCCCGATCGCGACGCGTCGCGCGACATCGGGGATCGTTTCGCGCACGAGATCTTCACCGGTGATGCCGAGATCGACACCGCCATTGCCCAGCTCGCGCGCGATCTCGGATGCGGAAAGAAAGGCGACATCGATGCTGTCATCGCCGACGACCCGGCCGCGATAAGAGCGCTCGTTGCCCACCATCTCGATGGCAAGGCCAGCCTTGGCGCAGGCCGCAAGGGCATCGTCTTTCATCCGGCCCTTGGAGGGCAACGCAAGCGTGATCGTCATGCCGTACCCCCGGCTTTGCCGTCGGCCTGGCGCACCGCAGTGATCCGATCGAGCCAAAGCGAGAAGCCCACGGCCGGAATGGGCTTCGCCGCGCCAAGAAGCGTCAGCATGCGGTCATAGCGCCCGCCGCCAGCGAGCACCTGGCCCGCTGTGCCGATTTCGAAGACGAGGCCCGTATAATAATCCAGCGGCCGGCCAAAGGCGGCGCGATAGCGCATTGCCGAGACATCGCCGCTGCGGTTGCGGATCGCCGCCACGCGGTGGTCGAAGCGCGAGAGCGCCGCGCTGAGATCGAGGCCCGCGGCATCGGCAAAGCCAGCGAGGGCAGCCGGCGCTTCGGCAAGCTCCACATCGAGCGCGAGAAATTCCATGAGTACGGAAAAGGCATGGGTCTCCAGGCGCGCTTCCGACAGCTCGTGCTTCTCCAGAAGCCTGTCGGCGATTTCTTCCGGCGTGCGGCTCGCATTGGAGGAGTATCCCGTCGCGTCCATGAGGTCGGCGATATGGGCAACGAGCCCTGCCCGATCATTGGCTTCGACGAGGCGGCTTGCCTCGCTCGATCCATTGCCGACCTCTCCGCGGGATAGAGAGGAAAGCATCGCGTCGAGGGCCGCTCGATCGCCGAATGCGCGCACCAGGCGCCGCTTCCAGCCCTCGGGCAGACCAAGTGCGGCAAGAACGGCCTCAAACACAGTCTGGTCGCCGATCGTCACCGCGAGACCCGGATCTCTCGCAAGAAGCGCGCGCAGGACCTCCAGCGCGTCAGACACGGCGCGCGCGTCGGCGGCGGCCACGTCGTGATCGCCAAGATCCTCGATGCCCGCCTGGTAGAATTCGTTCGGGCCTTCGCGGCGCTGCCGGAAGACCTCGCCGAGATAGGCATAGCGCTTTGGCGTCCCGGCATTGCCCTCGATATGGCCCATGCAGACGGGGATCGTGAATTCAGGCCGCAGGCACAGCGCTTCGCCCGTCTCGCTTTCGGTCGTGAAGATGCGCCGCCGCAGATCCTCGCCCGCCATGTCGAGAAAGGGCGCAGCCGGCTGGATCACCGGGATCGTCACCAGTTCGGTGCGACGCCCGGCCAGATCCTTGAGCAGCGCATCGGTAAAATCCGGCAGGTTCAGAAGCGGCATGAAACCCTCATGCGACGCCCATCCGGTCTTTGGCCCGGTCTTCATCCTGCGCGGCGAGCATTTCGCGCACTTTGGCGACGAGTTCGCTTTCGGGCACGGTCACCTGCGCGACGCGGGCTTCGCGCCACGCGGCATTGTCCTCGATGCCTTGCGAGGCACGCTTGCCTTCGATCAGGTCCTTGATCTGGACGACGCCCTGCTCCCGCTCGTCGCCGCCTTGAATGATCGCGATCGGACAATCGCGGCGGTCGGCGTATTTCAGCTGGTTGCCGAAATTCTTCGGGTTGCCCTGAAACATCTCGGCCCGGATGCCGGCATTGCGCAATTCCTGGGTGAAACGCTGATAACGGCCGAGCGCCTCGATGTCGCGGTCCATGACGGTGACCAGCACGGGCGCGGCGACCTGGTCCTGGCCGAGCTTGCCGAGGTTTTTCAGCGCCGTCATCAGGCGCGACACGCCGATGGAGAAGCCCGTGGCCGGAACCGGCTGGCCCATGAAGCGCGACACGAGCCCATCATAGCGACCACCGCCGCCAACCGAGCCGAAACGCACGATCTCACCCTTTTCGTTGGGAATTTCGGCGAGGAGTTCAGCTTCGAAGACGGGGCCGGTGTAGTATTCGAGGCCGCGTACGCAGGAGGGATCGATGCGGATGCGGTCCCCGCCGTACTGAGCACTGTAAAACAGAGTGCTCATATCCTTAAGTTCCTCCAGGCCTTCGAGGCCCCGAGAACTTGAAGCAATCTTGGTCGCCTCGAGGTCTGCGAAAAATGTTTCGGTTCCGCCGTGCTGAGCCGCAACTATGAAGTCGACCAAACGCTGCTGCTGCTCCTCATCGAGCCCCGCACCTTTGGTGAAATCGCCGCTCTCGTCCTTGCGGCCTGCGCCCAGCAATTGCTGCACGCCACCGACACCGAACTTGTCCAGCTTGTCTATCGCGCGCAGCACCGTCAGCCTTTTCTCGGCGTTGTCGTCGCCGCCGAGACCGATGGCTTCCAACACGCCGTCCAGCACCTTTCGGTTGTTGACGCGGATCACGTAATCGCCGCGCGCAATGCCGAGCGCTTCCATCACGTCGGCCATCATCATGCACATTTCGGCGTCGGCCTGGACGCCCGGAGCGCCCACCGTGTCGGCGTCGAACTGCATGAACTGGCGGAAACGGCCGGGGCCGGGCTTTTCGTTGCGGAACACCCAGCCGGCGCGGTAGGTGCGGTATGGCAACTGGATGTCGTTGAAGTTCTCGGCCACGTGGCGGGCGAGCGGCGCGGTCAGGTCGTAGCGCAGGCTCATCCACTGCTCGTCGTCGTCGGTCAGCGAGAACACGCCCTCGTTCGGCCGGTCGCTGTCGGGCAGGAACTTGCCGAGTGCGTCGGTGTATTCGAACATCGGCGTTTCGACCGGATCGAAGCCGTAGCGCTCGTAGACGGCCTTGATCTTCGCCACCATCTCGTCGGTCGCGCGGATGTCGGCGGGAGAACGGTCGCCGAACCCGCGCGGCAGGCGGGCCTTCAGCTTCTGCGGCTTTTTCTTCTTATCGGACATGGGGAACCTGGCGACGAATGCGTCACTAATGACTGAACTTTTCAGTCGCGGTTCCTAAAGGATCGGAATGGTTGTCGCAAGTTCGGGCCGCCCGCATGGCGGCGCTACTTGAACATCCCTTCGCGCAGATTGATGCCGTGTTCGACATAGGCCTTCAGCGCGCACAGCATCTGCATCCAGCCGCCGCAATTGCCGTAGGAGTTCTTCAACCCCTCCGCTGTCTCGAGCCAGCCTTCCTCGGAAATGGTCACGAGCGTGCGGTCGCCATTGAGCGGTGCAAATGTCATCGTCACCGTCGTGTCATAGGATCGGCCAGCCTCGTCCTTATCGGCTGCCTCCCACCGCAGCACGATGCGTCGAGGCGCGTCCACTTCCTCCACCTTCACCGGGAACGCGCCGGGAAAATCCGCGAAATCCCACGTTACCGTCGCGCCGGCCTCTAGCCGCCCCTTGGCGCCACCCGTCGTGAAGTAGCCCGACAGCTTGTCGGGGTTGGCGACGGCTTCGAACACGTCGTGAATCGGGCGCGCTATGCGGCCGGACACCTTGAATTTGAGATCCATCCTATTCTCCATCGGTCTTGGGATCCGCTTTGCGATCCGCTTGTCGATTGATCCATTGTGTTATAAAAACATAACATGTCAAGCGAATCGAAATCCGACCTCGTTTTCAAGGCTCTGGCCGCCCCGGTTCGCCGCCAGATCTGCGACATGTTGAAGGACGACCCGAAGACGACAGGTACGCTTTCGGAGCTTCTGCCGAAGCTCGACCGCTGCACGGTGATGCAGCACCTGAAGGTGCTGGAGGCGGCCGAGCTCATCATCGTTGAACGCCGAGGCCGGGAGCGGTGGAACCACCTCAATCCGCTGCCGATCAAGCACATCCACGACCGCTGGATCGGTCCGCATGCAGCAAGCGCGGTCGAGCGGCTGGCACGGCTGAAATCGACGCTGGAAGCATGAGCGCGGGCGGCCGCGTTTAAGCAGCTTCTCAACTATCACCGGAAGGCGTATGATCGGGTCAGTCATCGAACAGGAGTAAACTCCATGCTTTTCGGAATGACTCCCTTCACACTCTTTCATGTGGTTCTGAGCCTGGTCGGCATCGTCGCCGGCTTCGTCGTGTTGCATGGCTGGCTGACCGCACGGCGCCGCGAGCACTGGACCGAGGTGTTCCTGATCACGACCGCCGCAACCGTGATCACCGGCTTCCTGTTTCCGATCGCCACGATCACCCCGGCCGTCGGGGTCGGCATCGCATCCACCGTGGTTCTCGTGGTGGCGATCGTCGCCCGTTACTGGAAGCATGCGGCGGGGCACTGGCGCGAGGCCTACATCGTCTCGGCGCTGTTCGCGCTCTACCTCAACACATTCGTGCTGGTGGTCCAGGCCTTCCAGAAGGTGCCGGCCTTGAACGCGCTGGCGCCGACAGGCACCGAACAACCTTTCGCGTTGGCGCAAGGTCTGTTGCTGGTGTTCTTCCTCTTCGCCGGCTACCGGTCGTTGCAGCGCTATCCTATGCTGCCGGCTTAGAGCCGACCTGTCGCGTTTCCAGACGGTGAACCGGTATCACCTCACCCGGAACGCTCTAGACGGTCATGTCGTCGGACGGGTGAACGCCGCCCGTTCGCGCTCCACGTCGTCGCGCATGCAGCAGCCTTCGATGTGGTCGTTGACGAGGCCCATGGCCTGCATGAAGGCATAGACGGTGGTCGGGCCGACAAAGGTCCAGCCACGCTTTTTCAGATCCTTGGACAGGCGTTTGGAGGTTTCCGTCGTCGGATTGGCGATCAGCGTCGCATGGTCGAGCCGTACCGGGCGGCTCGCCGCATCGGGTTCGTGCGCCCAGAAATAGGCCGCGAGCGATCCGAACTCGTCGCGCATTTCGATCGCGCGGGCGGCGTTGTTGATGGTCGAGACGATCTTGCCGCGGTGGCGCACGATGCCGGCATCGCTTAAGAGACGCGCAATGTCCTCGTCATCGAACCGGGCGACCTTTTCGAAATCGAAAACGGCAAAGGCATTCCGGAAATTGTCGCGCTTGCGCAGGATCGTCAGCCAGGACAGGCCCGACTGGAAACCTTCCAGGCAGATCTTCTCGAAGAGACGCTGATCGTTGGCGACCGGCCTGCCCCATTCGGTGTCATGGTAATGGGTGTAGTCGGGAAGATTGCCATGCCAGAAGCAGCGTGGCCGGCCATCCTCGCCCTCGAGCAATCCGTCTCGCACCGTCTCCATCCGCTATCCTCTCAGCTTTAACACGCCGCTAACCGCAATGCTCAACCCGGCGCTAACCGTCTTGCGCGATGGATCGAGCAAAGCTCGCCCGAACGCCACCCGATTTACCATTGATCATCACGGGGGTGCCAGGATCGTCCCAGCTTTAGGCATTTTCCTCCGGCTGGAGATATCACCGATGAAGACGACCGTCTGCCTGTTCGCGCTGCTTGCAAGCGCTGCCGCCTGCCTCCCCGCTCACGCGCAGGACCGCTATGCGACGCGTCCGCCCGTCGTGATCTCCCCTGACCTTTCCGCCCCATGGGTCATGCAACTGCATCGCTCGGGCCCCGTCCATACGGAGCGTGGCCTGTTCCAGCGCCGCCGCCTACCCGATGCGGCAGCCGTCCAGGTCCCGCGCGAACGCTCCGAGCCGCGCCGTTTCCGCGCGCAGCCGCAGGTCCAGCAGGCGTCGGCAGCAGGACAGGCCGTGCAGGCCCCGGTCGGCACGCTCGATCCACAATTCCTTCCGCAGACGGTTGCCTACACGGGAGGCCACGCGCCCGGCACCATCGTCATCGATACGAGCAAGCGCTTCCTCTACCATGTGGAAGCTGGCGGCCAGGCACGTCGCTACGGTGTGGGTGTCGGCAAGGAAGGCTTTTCCTGGCGCGGCAGCGAGAACGTGACGCGCAAGGCGGAATGGCCGGGCTGGACGCCGCCGGCGCAGATGATCGCCCGCGAACGCGCCAAGGGCCGCATCCTGCCCGCGCACATGCCGGGCGGCCCGGAAAACCCGCTCGGCGCGCGCGCGCTCTATCTCGGCTCGACGCTCTACCGCATCCATGGGACGAACCAGCCTTACACAATCGGCCAGGCGGTTTCGTCCGGCTGCATCCGCATGCGAAACGAAGACGTCATGGAACTCTACGAGCGCGTTTCGGTGGGCACGCGCGTGGTCGTTCTGTAGGCCTCTGTAAACCATCACGCGGTATATTCGATCGATATGCAACTTGAACGCCGATAGCGCGTTTCAAGCGCAGAGACTGCTCGAGAGGCTGGGGAAACCGCCAATGTCATTCACCTTGAAGCTTGCCCAATCGGTCGCCGCATTGGCGATCGGCATGACCCTCGCGGCGCCGGCCGGCGCGTTCGTGCAAAGCCCGCATGCCGTGCCGGAACCGCAGCCCTACCAGGCGCGCGCCAGCCAGCCGAACATGCCCGCGCCCGAATTCCAGCGTGCCCAGGTGGCATTTCAGACCAGCGAGCGGCCTGGCACGATCATCGTCGATACGTCGTCCAAATATCTCTACTTCGTCGAAGGGAACGGCATTGCGACGCGCTACGGCGTCGGCGTCGGCAAGGACGGCTTCGGCTGGTCCGGCACAGTCAGCATCGGCCGCAAGGCCGAGTGGCCGGGTTGGACGCCTCCTGCTGCCATGCGCGAACGCGAACGCGCCAAGGGCAACATCCTGCCGGCCTATATGGAAGGTGGCCCGAACAATCCGCTCGGCGCACGCGCCATGTATCTCTACCGCGGCGGCCAGGACACGATCTACCGCATCCACGGCACCAACCAGCCCTGGACGATCGGCCAGAACATGTCATCCGGCTGCATCCGCATGATGAACGAAGACGTCACGGATCTCTACGCCAGAGCCGGCGTCGGCTCGAAGGTCATCGTGACGGCAACCGGTGCCGGAAACCTCTATTCTGACCTCGGCACCCCGCAGACCAGCACGCGCAGCGCTTTCGGCTTCTTCGGCGGCTGAACCTACCCGCTTCGTCGGCGATGGTCGGGCGTGTCCCGGCAATACGCGATGCCGCACTGGCTGCAGGTCATCGGGGTCAACCAGAGACTGCGTGATAAATTCCATGGATCGACGGAGTGGGTGGCGGCGCAAGCTGCCACCCGTTTTTACGTCAGGCGAGCGCCTGCTCGCTTGGCACCAGCGCCTTCAGCATGGCTTCCGCGGCAGGAGAGCGTTCGCTGCGCTCGATGAAGCCGCCGCCATAGACGCGTGCGTCATTGCCCGTTGCCGAATAAAGCACGCAGGCCTGTCCGGGAGCGACACCGGTTTCACCGTCGAGCAATTCCACCACGGCGATCCCGTCTTCCAGCGTCAGACGCGCAGGCGCCGGCGGGCGTGTGGAGCGCACCTTGGCGAAACACTCGAGGCCTTCCGCCGGAATATCGGCAAGCGCGTTATCGCGGAGCCAATTGACGTTGCGCAGGATGAGGCGGCGCGTTTCCAGCGCTTCGCGCGGACCCACGACGACCCGGCGCGCGCGGGCATCGAGATGGACGACGAAGAGCGGTTCGCCCGTCGCCACGCCCAGGCCCCGACGCTGACCGATCGTATAGTTGATGATCCCGTCATGGCTGCCGAGCACTCGGCCGTCCACATGGACGATGTCGCCGGCAAGCGCTGCGTTCGGCCGCAGTTTCGCGATCACGTCGGTGTACTTGCCCTGCGGCACGAAACAGATGTCCTGGCTGTCCGGCTTGGCCGCGATTTCGAGACCCATCTCCGCCGCGAGGGCGCGGGTTTCCTGCTTGGACAGTCCGCCCAGAGGAAACCGCAGATAATCGACCTGCTCCTGCGTGGTCGCGAACAGGAAGTAGCTCTGGTCTCGCTCGGCGTCGACAGGACGGTGCAGCGCGCGATGCGCGCCATTCTGGCGCGAGCGGATGTAATGCCCGGTCGCGAGCGCATCGGCACCGAGGTCGCGCGCGGTTTCCAGAAGGTCGGCGAACTTGACGGTCTGGTTGCAGGCTACGCACGGGATCGGCGTCTCGCCCGCAACGTAGCTTTCCATGAACGGATTGATCACTGCGTCGCGGAAGCGCTTTTCGTAGTCGAGCACGTAATAGGGAATGCCGAGCCGGTCGGCGACACGGCGGGCATCGGCGATGTCCTGGCCGGCGCAACAGGAGCCGGCCCGCTTCACCGCGGCGCCATGGTCGTAAAGTTGCAGCGTGATGCCGATGACGTCGTAGCCTTCCCGCTTGAGAAGGCCGGCTACGACGGAGGAATCCACGCCACCGGACATGGCGACGACGACCCGCGTGTCGGCGGGCGCCTTTGGAAGGTCGAGGCTGTTCATTTCCAAAATCTTTCGCGTTCAAGGGCGTTCAAGGCGCCGATCAATGCGGGCCGCCTGAAAATGCGCGCAGGCAGGCCTTCAGCGGTCCTATAGGCACAAAACCGGCCCGAAACAAGCAAGAGACCGAGGCCACGAATCACCAAGGTCGCCATTCGTTTACAATTCCTAACGAATTGTTTCGTTTCGCTTAGGCAATTTTTAAACGTCGCAGTCTAGATTTGAATTTCAGGTCACGTGTGTGTGTAGAGAGTCCGAATGACCGATATGGTACGGCCCCGCGTCAAGTATGTCATCGGCCCCGATGGGTCGCCGCTGACGGTTGCCGATCTTCCACCCGCCAATACGCGGCGGTGGGTGATACGGCGCAAGGCTGAAGTCGTCGCTGCCGTACGCGGCGGCTTGCTCAGCCTCGAGGAAGCGTGCGAGCGCTATACCTTGACGGTCGAGGAATTCCTTTCCTGGCAAGCCTCCATCAACGACCATGGCCTTGCAGGCTTGCGCACGACTCGCATCCAGCAATATCGCCACTAGTTCGGCGTCGCCTTCATCCGTTCCATGCTCGGTCGTCTCGTTGGAGGAACGGGCAATGGGACGGTGAGTGCCATGGCGCTTACGGCCAAATCTGCCCGCTCTCCTTGAACGAAGCCTGAACCGCACCGTTCGCCGTCGATTCAGCGTTGCTTTGCTATCTCCCGATCATCGACAAGATGAAACCAAGGAGATGGACATGACTGTTTCAAAAACACGCAACCTGATCGCCATTGGCACCGCCCTCACCCTCGGTGCGAGCATCGCCGCTGCAACCCCGGCACTCGCTCAGAATGGCTGGTTCACCGGCGATCGCGACCAGATCACCCAGCAGATGAACGAAGCCGCAGAGCGTTACAATCTGCAGCCGGTTGCCTATATCGAGTCTGACGACGACGAGTTCGAGGCCTATACGCAGGACGCTCAGGGCAACCGCGCCAAGATCGAGCTCGACCGCTACGGCAATGTCGAAGAAGTCGAGATCGAGTTCGAGCGCCGCGCCAATTTCGTCGGCAATTATGCCAGCGAGAGCCAAGTGCGTCAGTCGATCGAAGATGCGGGCTACGAGTTCGTCGCCCTAGTCGATCGCAAGAAGCGCCACTACGAAATCATGGCTCGCGGCGCCAACGACGAGATGGCCGAACTGCATGTCAATTTCGGCGGTGCAATTTCGAAGGTGAAGTACGAGCCGTCGGAATTCGGACGCGAGCGCGCTTGGGCGCCTGAAGGTCCGGCCGAGCGCGAGCGCGCCGAGCGTCGTGGTGGACCTGCAGCCGGCTTTGCGCCGGGCAACTGATCGACACATCACCTGCTCGACACGACAATGGGCGCCCCTGCTTGGGGCGCCTTTTCCTATTGGAGCCCGGCGATCCTATCGCCGAACGGTCTATCCGTTACCCGGCCCGGCCGAGACGCTGCCCCGCATCGCGCTCTTCCAGCGCAGCTGCCTTGGCATAATCTGCATCGGCCTCTTCGACGGCCAGTTCCGCGGCATCCTTCTGGACCTTCAATTCGCGAAGCGATCCCAAAAGATTGTCCGCACGCTTGCGCGCAGCCTTGGCGAAGGTCGGATAGGCGAAGTGGTTGGTGTCGGAAATCCCCGCTTTCTTCTCTTCGGCGACGATCTGCTGCTCCAATTCCGCGCACATGCGCTCCAGTTCACCCATCATGGTTCCGATCTGGGCCAGCTGGCGACGTTTCTCGTTCAGTTGAAATGCCTTCAAACGAACAAGACTCTCACGTGATTTCATGACGCAATACTCTCCGAACACGAGGCCTCTGCGCCAATGGCGCCACCGGCCGAAAGTGCGCCGGTGCGGGAATTCCCCACCGCCCCCGATGCCACATCGCCCGCGGCTGAAAGAAATCTCCGAAATCTTAACAAAAACCTGACCTCGGTAACGTTTCGTTTACGGGCATCGTTAATCATAAGGACGACCATTTAAGGCTCGGTAAATGGCGGGAGCGAATGAAGCCGCTTTCCCAATGACTGAGTCGGTAGAGTCACTTAGCGCAATTCGCTCACATGAATGGTGAGCGGTCGCGGGAATATTTCCTATTAGAATTCAGCGCTCTGATGCCGAATTCTAACAGGCAGGAAACCGGTTGCCAGACTGAATCAGAATTTGTTAACCATTCGCTGGCAATCTTGGACACAGGCAACGACTGGATCCGTTCCGTCTCGGCTTGGCCATGGCTGCGGGGCGGCGGAAAAGGGGATAAATATGCGGGTTCTACTCATCGAGGACGACAGCGCGACAGCGCAGAGTATCGAACTGATGCTGAAGTCCGAGAGCTTCAACGTTTATACGACCGATCTCGGGGAAGAGGGCGTCGACCTCGGAAAGCTGTATGATTACGACATCATCCTGCTCGACCTGAATCTGCCCGACATGTCCGGATACGAGGTGCTGCGCACCCTGCGTCTGTCCAAGATCAAGACGCCGATCCTGATCCTTTCGGGTATGGCCGGCATCGAGGACAAGGTTCGCGGTCTCGGCTTCGGCGCCGACGACTACATGACCAAGCCGTTCCACAAGGACGAACTTGTTGCCCGCATCCATGCGATCGTGCGTCGCTCCAAGGGTCATGCGCAGTCGGTCATCACGACAGGCGACCTGATCGTCAACCTCGACGCCAAGACTGTCGAAGTTGCGACCCAGCGGGTGCACCTGACGGGCAAGGAATACCAGATGCTGGAGCTGCTTTCGCTCCGCAAAGGCACGACGCTCACCAAGGAAATGTTCCTCAATCACCTCTATGGTGGGATGGACGAGCCGGAACTGAAGATCATCGATGTCTTCATCTGCAAGCTGCGCAAGAAGCTCGCGACTGCTGCCGGCGGCAAGAACTATATCGAGACCGTCTGGGGCCGCGGCTACGTGCTGCGCGAACCGGATGAAGCGGAAGTCCGCGAAATCGCCTGATTTTCGCCGTCTCAATGCTTTGAAGCCGCCTTCGGGCGGCTTTTCTGCGTCAAGCAGCCGAAACTCAGGCCAGCGTCTTGCTCAGGTGTCCGAAAACGGACGTGAGGATGCGGCGATCGAAAGGCTTGATCAGGAAGTCGTCGGCGCCCGCGCGCTTGCCCTGCATCATCGACTTCAGATCGGCCTCGACCAAGCAGTAATAGATCCGCACGGCCGCGCCGCCGGGAAGTTGGCGCACCGCTGCGATGATCTCCAGCGCATCGGGCATCGTCGCATCGACGATCAGAATGTGGGGCAATTGCGCCTGACAGTGCATCAGGGCCTGATCACCTGTGTCAGCTTCGGACACCAGAAAATCGAGGCCGGAAAGAATGCGCTTGGCGACTTTCCGGATGACGGACGAATCATCGACGATCATGAGACGCTGCATGGCACGATCCCTTTCTGTCGGCTTTGGGCCTAGACTGCCCAGCCGTTCTTGATGGATCGTACCTTAGCGCGCTCTTGCGAATATTCTCTCAACGTACAGGCTTAACGGTTGCTTGCCGAAGCGGCGCGAGCAACCGGCCGAAATCAGACCGGTTCGGCGACGAACGTGACGGCTTCGCCATCGGACGACGCACTGATTCGCATGCCCGCCTCATCGGCGAGGAGAACGGTGTAATAGGGCTGGATCGAATGGGCATCGACAGGCTCGTCCAGTTCGCCGGAATGAATCTCCAGGAACTTTGGCGGCACGCGGACCATGCGGCCCTTCGAGATCAGACGAAAACGCGGTGTCGTTTCGAGATCTTCCAGATGAATGTCGATATTGCCTCCCCGCGGGATCGCGCCGTAGGCAACGAGGAACAGGTTCAGAAGCAGCTTGACCTTGTTCTTGGGGATGATCGCGCGCGGGCCATTCCATGTGACCGTGGTCTTGGCATCGGCTCCGACATAGTCTTCTGTCGCCTTTTGCGCCTCGCCCGTATCGATCGAGGCACCGACTGAGCCGGATGCGCCGAAGGCCAGGCGGGCGAATTTCAAGCGGACCGACGCGTTGAGCGCGCTCTGACGGATGAGATCCATCGCCTCGACATCGGCACCGCCCTCGTCGAGCAGCTCCAGGCCGTTGTTGATCGCTCCCACCGGCGAAATGATATCGTGGCACACGCGGCTGCAGAGAAGCGCGGCGAGATCCGGCCCGGCAAGTGTGAGATTCGGATTTCTGGACATATCTTCTCCATGCGACGTGGCGACGATCGGATCGGGACGCGGCCGAAAACTAGTGCGCGAAGCTGGTGCCAAGGTGACGCGCACCGCCGCTCCTCGTTACCATCTTCTTTGATCCGATTTTAGGTAAACCGTTTCTTAATCTGACGCGACGAAAATGCTGCTTCGTCCCTTTCCGGGTCCATCGAAGGAGAGTTTGATGTCGAGGATGCTTCTCGTCGCCCGCCGGGTTCTGTTCGCCATCGCGATGATCGCCGGCGCGTTAGCATTTGCTTTGCCTGCCAGCGCACAGCAGCAGCCGCAAGATTCAGGTGAATACAGCATGCAGGAGATCGTGGACGCCGGTCACGGTTTCTTCGGCTCGACGTCTGGTGGCCTGGCAAAAGTCGTCGAACAGGCGTTCCAATCCTATGGCTTGCCCAACGGCTACGTGCTCGGCGAAGAAGCCGGCGGCGCCTTCATCGGCGGCCTTACCTACGGCGAAGGGCAGTTGCACACAAAAAATGCCGGTAGCCACAATCTCTTCTGGCAGGGCCCGTCGCTCGGCCTCGACTACGGTGGCCAGGGCGCACGCACGATGATGCTCGTCTACGATCTGCCGAGCGTCAACGGCGTCTATGGCCGCTTCGCGGGTGTCGGCGGCTCGGCTTTCGTCGTCGCGGGCGTCGGCATGCAGGTCATGCGCCGCGACCAGGTTCTTCTGGTTCCGATCCGCACCGGCGTCGGCGCTCGTCTCGGGCTCAATATCGGCTACCTGAAACTGACCTCGTCACCAACCTGGAACCCGTTCTGAGCTGGGCGTTTACCTCATGCTTACCATCGCACGCTTTATGGCAGGACGACGCGAGCCGACCAAAGGCCTGCCGCAAGTTGGATCTCACCCGAGTTTTTTGTATTGAAAACAGCGCGGTAACAATTACTTGCTCTGCGGTTCGGGCATTAACCTAAACCGACCCTCACCTTTCTCGGTGATTTCTTTTGAAACCGTTTTGCGATAGACCAGTTTCGGGTAGGGACACCCTGAAATTGGTCTGACGCAACCATGGTCGAGTTCGTATTGCTCTTTGCATTGGGCTTCTTGTCGGCCCTTCTGCTCGGCCTCGTCCTGGCGCCGGCCGTCTTTGGCCGAGTCGTGCGCTACACCGAAAAACGCGTCTATGCGACGGTGCCTATCAGCGGGCGTGAGCTTAAGGCCGCGCGGGATATGGAGCGCGCCGCATTCGCCCTCGAAAACAGCCGCATGTCGGTTTCACTGCGCAACGAACGCGACCGCCGCGTGAGCGAAGCTAAACGGGCGGACGAGCTGGCGGGCAAAGCTGGCACCATGCGTGGCGAAATTTCCGAACTCAGCCAGCAGATCAATGCCTTGAGCATCGACGCAGCCGACCTGCGGTCTTCGAACCGCCAGGAGCGCGAACGCGCCGATGCGCTGCGGCTTGCTCTTTCTGAAACCGAAGAGCGGCTTTCGCAACGTGACGAGGAACGCCGCACCCTCAACGGCAGCACAAGACGCCTCTCGAGCGACCTCGAAGCCATGCGCATCGACCTCGCCACGCGCGAAACCGAGGTAGAGAGCCTTAGATCTTCGCTCGATATGGCTGGAGAAGAACGTCGGCGCCTGCGTGATACCGCAAATGCTGCTGAAAGCCGCAGCAAAGATCTGCAGTTTCGCCTGGAGCGCGAAGAAGCTCGCAGCGCTGCGCTCGAGGCTCGCGTCACGGAGAATCTGGCGAAGATCGTCGATCAGGAAAGCACGATCGAGCGACGCACTGCCGAGATCGCCCGCCTGCGCGACCGTCTCAAGACTGCAGCGGCCGATCTGCGTGCACTCGAAAAAGCCGGCCAGAAGCTCAATGAGGAAAACCGCGTGACGCCAAACGGCACCGATCACTCGAAGGGCCTGCCTATGCAGATCAACGGACAGGCGACTGACGCCTCCGGCGAAGACACCGCGCAGGCTTCCAAGATCGCCATTAGCCAACGTGTCGAACGCCTGCGTGCACGCCATACAGCTCTCGTCGACCGGCTCGTGGCCGCAAACGATACCGATGGCGACCAGGAACTCAGAAGCGAGATCAAGGAAATCGCGGCCAGCATGATCAGCCTGACGGCTGCCCGTGAAGGCGCGTCCTCTCCGATCTATGCGATCCTTGGCAATGTGGAAGCCGAACAGGGCGGGAATTTCGACGCTGCACGCCAGAGCCTTGCGACCCGGGCTGCGGCCCAGCTTCACGAATAATCCTCGAACGGCTTCCCGGTCGGCTAGCCGAGCCGCCCCATCTTCAGCGCCAGATCGTGAAGTGCGAGCGCGGCTGCAGTCGCCAGATTGAGGCTGTCGACGCCCGGCGCCTGGCGAATTCGAACGCTCGACGTCCGGCTCAAGAGCGCAGCCGGCAATCCCTCGCCCTCTGTGCCGACGACGACCGCCATGCGCTGCGTCGGCACGACGGCCTCGATCGTCGCTTCCCCACGGGGAGACAAGGTGAGGATCGTGAAATCCTCCGCGGCCAGTTTTTCCAACAAATCCTCGGCCGTCTCTTCGCGCGCATAGGGCACGCGCAGCGCATGCCCGACCGAAACGCGGATCGCCTTGCGGTAAAGCGGGTCGCAGCTTTGCCCGTCCAGAAGAAGGGCGTCCGCACCGAAGGCGGCGGCATTACGAAACAGCGCGCCCATGTTGTCGTGGTTCGAGATGCCGACCGCGACCAGCGCCAACGCGCTTTGCGGCATTGCTGCCAGAACTGACGCGCTTGCGACCGGCTCGGGCACGCGCCCAAGTGCCAGGACGCCGCGATGCATGGGAAATCCCGTGATCTCGTCCATCACGGCGCGCGGAACGACCATCAGCGGCACGTCGTCGGGAAACCGCGCGAGCAGGTCCGCTATACCGGCGAGCCGATTTTCCAGAACGAGCAGCATTTCGGCGGATGGTCGGCCCGGCTTGCCATGGACATCGGCCAGCACATTGAGCACCACAGTGCCCTCCGCCACGAAGCGCTTCTCGCGGCCGACCAGATCCCGTTCGCGGATATTGCGGAACGGAGCGACGCGCGGGTCGTCTGCGTCCTCGATGCGGATCAGGCGCCGGCCGATCGACGCGCTCATTGACCGATCGAAATCTCTGCCACGATGCGATCCTCGACGATGTCGAATACATAAGCCATGGACGCGCCCTCCCCGCTGGTTCCGAAGAAGAGAATACGGCTTCCATCGAGGGAGACGTTCGAAACCGCAAAGCCTTCCGGCAGGGTCGCTTCCGCCGTCGCAACGGCGCCTTCGGCGGCAAAAGTGGTGTCTCCGGACGACGGCATCGCCACCTCCGCCTCGTCGGTTTCGGAAATCCGATAGACAATGGCGACCAGCACGGCCATAACGCCGATGAACATGATGCCGATGGACACGGCAAGGAGGCGCACCATCTTGCGCCGAACCTTTTCAACCTCCGGATCGAGCGGCTGTTCTTCGAGCTCCGGCGGCGTTTCCATCTTCGACATCGTCAACCCTTCACGCGGCCAAGCCGCCCTTCAATCAGTGTCATGGCCGAACCCTTTAACGAAGCGACATCCGATAAGAAAGTGCTGACGGCGGGCGAAGAGGCCAGCGGCCGGCTGGATGTGTGGCTTGCCGCCGAGTTCGGAGACGAACTTTCGCGCAGCCGCCTAAAGGCGCTGATCAAGGAAGGTGCCGTGACGCTGAACGGCCAGCCTGCCACCGATCCGCACAAGAAGATCAGACCCGGCGACACCGTCGTTGTCGATATCCCGCCGCCGGAAGATCCCGAGCCGCAGGGCGAGGCGATCGCACTCGACATCCTTTACGAAGACGACGACCTCATCGTCATCATGAAGCCTTCAGGGCTCGTGGTTCACCCAGCGGCCGGCAACTGGACCGGAACGCTGGTCAACGCGCTGATCCATCATTGCGGTGACAGCCTTTCGGGCATCGGCGGCGTGCGCCGACCGGGCATCGTGCATCGGCTCGACAAGGACACCACCGGCGTGATGGTGGTCGCCAAGAACGACGCCGCCCACAAGGGTCTGGCCGCGCAGTTCGCAGACCATGGCCGCACCGGCAGCCTCGAACGCGCTTATGTGGCGCTCGTGTGGGGACAGCCGGACCGCATGTCGGGCACGATCGATGCGCCGCTTGGGCGCAGCAACGACCGCGTGCGCCGTGCCGTGCGCAAGGATCTGAGCGGCGACGCGCAGGAGGCGATCACGCATTTCCGTGTCACCGATCGCTTCGGCGCTGCCAATGATGCAACGGCCTTGGCGAGTCTGGTCGAGTGCCGCCTGGAAACAGGGCGCACCCACCAGATCCGCGTCCACATGACCCATATCGGACATCCGCTCATCGGCGACCAGGATTACGGCGCTGCGATGCGGACGAAGTCGAACCGGTTGCCCGCCGACCTTAAAGCCATGGTCGACGGGTTTCCGCGACAGGCGTTGCACGCGTTCCTTTTGGCGTTCGAGCACCCAGTCACGGGTGAGGATTTGCGTTTCGAAGCGCCCCTGCCCGCGGACCTCGCCGGGTTGATCGACGCCTTTCGGCAAATTCCGCGAGCAAGCTGAAACAAAGACCGCGATCGTCGGTTACTCTCGTAACCATTGACGGAGCGTTCACGCGTTTGCGTTCGCGGTAACACCGCTTGATCCGCGTTTCGGCCGTAATTATCTCTAAACTCAAAGCATGTCGGTCGACAGACGACATGACATGATTGGCCCGCCAAACGCTTATGTGGGGGCCAACAACCTTTTTGGAAAGGGTGCTGATATGGCCCGCAGTACATTGCCATCCATTTCTTCTGGCGAAGGCGGTCTCAACCGCTATCTTGAAGAAATCCGTAAATTTCCGATGCTGCAGCCGCAGGAAGAGTACATGCTCGGCAAGCGGTATCAGGAGCACGGCGACCGCGAAGCTGCCCACCGGCTGGTAACCAGCCACCTTCGCCTCGTCGCGAAAATCGCGATGGGCTATCGCGGCTATGGCCTGCCGATCGGCGAAGTCGTTTCCGAGGGCAATGTCGGCCTCATGCAGGCCGTCAAGAAATTCGACCCGGAGCGTGGCTTTCGCCTGGCGACATACGCCATGTGGTGGATCAAGGCGTCCATTCAAGAGTATATTCTTCGTTCGTGGTCGCTCGTGAAAATGGGCACGACCGCCAACCAGAAGCGGCTTTTCTTCAACCTGCGCAAGCTGAAGGGCAAGATGCAGGCGCTGGAGGAAGGCGATCTGCGGCCTGACCAGGTTTCGCATATCGCGACGACGCTGAACGTCTCCGAGGACGAAGTCGTTTCGATGAACCGCCGTCTTTCGGGCGATGCCTCGCTCAACGCGCCGATCCGCGCAACGGAAGGCGAATCCGGCCAGTGGCAGGATTGGCTCGTCGACGACAGCGAAAGCCAGGAAGACATGCTGATCGAGCAGGACGAGCTCGACGACCGTCGCTCCATGCTCGCCGGCGCGCTCAACGTGCTGAACGACCGTGAACGCCGCATTTTCGAAGCCCGCAGGCTCTCGGAAAACCCGATCACGCTGGAAGACCTCTCCGGCGAGTTCGACATCAGCCGCGAGCGCGTGCGCCAGATCGAAGTCCGTGCCTTCGAAAAGGTGCAGGATGCGGTCAAGAAGACAGCCGCCGAGCGTGCCAAGGCTCTCCGGGTCGTCGAAGACGCATAAACCTCCTTGGAGTCATTTGTCGCGTTCCCGAACGGTGAACCGGCAGACACTTCACCTGGAAACGCTTCAAAACGATGCGCCGGTCAGCGGCGCATCGTTTCCAATTGCATGTCGAAGCGAACGACGTTCGAATAGATCGGCGTTCCGACTTCCATGCCGAAGGGCGACCGCATGATGTCGCCTGTCACCTTGAACTGCAGAGATCCCGGCCCCTCGCCCGTGAGCGCCACGTCGAAATCAGCCTCTGCGGTCTTACCGCGTGCCGTGACGATGCCGTGGACAATCGCCGTGTCGGGCCCGGTGAGCTTGACGTCTATCGAGCGGAAACTGACCACATCATAGTTTGCGGTATCGAACACCGCCGCAGAGCGCAGAAAATCGTCGATGCGCTGCTGACCGGTCGACACGCTCTCCGGATATAGATCGAAGACCACGACCGAGCGGGATGGATCGTCCGCGTTCAGTTGCAGCGTTCCCGTGAATGTCGCGAACTCCCCGGCGATCTGGCCTCCGCCAACCTGGCCGACCGAGAACCGGATGTGCGAATTATCGGCCACGAGATAGCTGCCCGCCGCCTCCTCCAAGGTTACAGAGAATGCCGGCGAGACCGCCGCCGGGCTGCATAGTGAAGCGCCGACTGCGGCGAATGCTCCGATTACCCACGCACGCATGGCAGTGTCCTCCAGAGCTCGATATTGACTGGTTTACCGGTCGTTTCCGGCGGATTGGCGGCGCTTCGGCATCATTCTCAGCAATGTGTCATCCCGCCACCGAAAATGATGCAGCAGTGCGGCGGCGATGTGGATGGCCACGACACTCACCGTGCCGTAGGCAAGCCAGCGATGCACCATCGTCGCCCGCGTTTCCGCAACGTCGCCGGGAGCCAGCGGGAGATGCGGAACGACGAATAGATTGAACGCAAAAGTCGGGATACCGAGCGGCGATACCGACACCACGACCCAACCTGCCAGCGCAATGAGGATCGGTGCGACGAGCAGGCAGCGATGCACGACCCCCGCAGCTAGCACCAACCCGCGGCTGCCTTTGGTGACTGGCCTCGTTTCGACCAGCACCCAAATCAGCCGCAGTGCGGCCAGAAGCAACAGCAGCAAGCCGAAGCTCTTATGCCACTGATAGGCCCAGAACGTCGTGGCAGCGGTCTCCGGCAAGATGCGCGTCATGACAACGCCGAGCATGATCTGGCTTATGAAAACGACCGCGATCAGCCAATGGAGGCCGATCGACACGCTTCCATAGCCCTCTCGGTCGTTACGCAACCGCATGACGCATCGCCTTGCTGCGCTGAACTGATCCGCTCAGCGACCGGTCACGGCCGTGGCTGCGCCGATTTTAGCCGGCGGAGCTGCCGGACCGGCGCTGCCAGATCTGGATGGCGCGATTGAAGACGTCGGCGCCTGCCGTGCCCTTGTCGAGCGTCAGCAGCGCGCGGCGGCCATTGCCGTAGACGACCGGAATGTCGATCCATTCGCGCTCACGCATGAGCTGCAGATTGGTCGTCACGGCCTCGGCATAGTCGTTCAGCGCCACCATGAAGAAGTCGTCGGTGATGCGTGCGGGAACGGCGATCAGTTCGTTGCCGCGGTCCTGCTCGGACTCCTTGAAGGCAACGCGCTGTACCGACTCGATGCCGCCGCCCTCGAACGTCGCAGGCAGCGAGAAGACCAATTCGATCAGGTGGCTGGCGGGCAGCGAAGGATCGGCGTTGCGGCGGATGGTGATGAGCGCGGTCAGGTCTTTCTCGGGAACGGAGATCTCGCCGCGGATCGCTTCTTCCGGCTGCGCGTCGCCACCAGGCGATTCAGACACGATGCTCCAGACGACATTGCCCTCGAGGGCCGTCGGTCCGCGCTGGCCGATCCGCTCCTCATAGAGGAACATCGACTGTCCGACGCTCGGCTGACCGTCGCTCTGCTGTGCCACTTCCTCTGCATCGCTCGGCTGCGTGGCTGCATCGGCCGCCGCATCGCTCTGGGCGACTTCTTCAGGCGAGATTTCGTCCGCGAGCGACTCCAGGTTTTCCGGAGAACTCGCTTCGGTCTGGAGTGCGACGGAGCGGCCTTCCGGCGTTTCCTCAGGCTCACCGCCCGGGCCTTCCTGCCGCTCGCTGCCGTCGGTCATTAGCCGCTGCGTGAACTTCTCCACGCCTGCTGCCTGCGCCGGCTCCTCCTGGACAGGAGCAGGTGCGGTCGCCACCTCTTCCTCGGCGGGCGCCATTTCGGTCTCCGGAACCGTAGCGATTTCGGGGTCTGCCGGAGTCTCGGTCGTCGGGGTATCGCCGCCGTCGAAGAGCGCAACGAGAGCGTCGCGCTGGCTATATCCGGCAAAGGCCAGGCCAGCGACGATCAGAAGCGCGATCACGGCAATGATCAGCGGCCGCTTGCTACCGCTTTTGGGAACGGCGCGATGGGCGCGGCGCGGCTGGACGGGCGGCGTTGGGGAGGTTCGCTCCTCACCGGCCGCGACAGTCAACTCGTCGTCCAGCTTTGCAGCAGGACGGAGTTCGGGCTTGGAGCCCGGTCGCGTTGGTCCGCCGACAGGCTCCTCGCCGTCGGCGCGCGCCTGCGCTTCCCATTCGGCCGCGAACAGGTCTTCGGCGGGCTGATCGGTGTTGCGCGTGCCGTTGTCCGGGCGGCCGGCCTCGGCTTCAAGCCACTGGTTCAGCACGTCGTCCTGGGACTGTCCCGGTGTCCATGCAGGCTGAGACGCGGCTGCGGCGGCAGCCGTTGCAGCCACGACGGGTGCCGCAGGCTCAGCACCGTTCGATCGTTCATCGACGGTTGGTTCGTCGAGTTCCGTCTCGAAAACCGGTTCGGCCGGCGGCGGCGGCGCAGCAGCGTCGTCAGTCGACGCGGCCGTTACCTCTTCGACAGGCTCGATAGCGACGGGCTCGACATGTTCCGGAACCGGAGGCGTCTCGTCGACAAGCTCAGGCGCAGCTTGGACGGCGACCGGCTCGACCGGCTGTTCCTCTTCCTTGCGCGCAGTCGGGAAACCGGACTGATAGCGGCTCGGGCGGAATCCGCTTTCGTTTGCGGGCTTTTCGGCGACAGGCTCGGAGCCCCGCGGCGGCATCGGGAACGTCGGAGCGCGTCCAATGGCGTAGCTTCCGAACGGGACCGGCGTCGGCTGAACGGCTTTTGCTGCCTTCTCGCCGTCTGCAGGGGCCTGAGGAGCTGGCTGTGCAGGCTCTTCCGGGGCCGCATCGACTGGTTCGGCTTGCGCATCGAAAGCCGGCGCGTGCCAGTCGTCTTGCGCAGCCACGACAGTGTCATGCACCGGCTCCGGCTGCTCAGGAAGCTCCTGCTCGACGACGACTGGCTCTGGCTCGACGGCGGCGACCGGCTCAGGTTCAGGTTCAGGTTCAGGTTCAGGTTCAGGTTCAGGTTCAGGCTCAGGCTCAGGCTCGGGCTCGGGCTCGGGCTCGGGCTCGGGCTCGGGCTCGGGCTCGGGCTCGGGCTCGGGCTCGGGCTCGGGCTCGGGCTCGGGCTCGGAAACCTCTTCCACCGCCGGCCCTGCGGCAAGTGGTTCCTGCGGCGCGTTCCATTCCTCGTCGGTGAAGACCAGGTCTTCCTCGTTCAGGACTGGCTCGGCGTAGTCGGCCTCCACCTTGGCGACGGCATCTTCCAGTTTTGCCAGCTGGGTTTCGATCGCCTGATCGGACGGCCGCGGCGACATGTTTTCGAGCTGCCGCCGAACAGCGGTTCTTGCCTTGTCATAGACACGCGCGCGCATGTCCGGCGACTTTTCCGCCAGACCGTCAACGGCACGTTTGATGACTGCTACGAAGTCCGCCATTCGGAAGCTCTGTCTTTCTTGTCGGTCGCCGGTAAACCCGTGCGACGCACTGCGTCCCTGGTCCGCAAACTAGTCTTCAAACGGATCGGTCACAAGTATCGTGTCATCGCGTTCAGGGCTGGTGGAAAGAAGAGCGACAGGTGCACCGATAAGTTCTTCGATGTGACGCACGTATTTCACTGCCTGTGCGGGAAGATCGCTCCAACGCCGTGCGCCGACCGTCGATTCTTTCCAGCCTTCGAGCGTTTCATAGATCGGCTTGACCCGAGCCTGCAGGCCTTGGCTGGCCGGCAGGTAATCATAGGTTTCGCCATCGAGCTCGTAGCCGACGCAGATCTTCAGTTCATCGAGACCGTCGAGAACGTCGAGCTTGGTCAGGGCGATGCCGGAGATGCCGTTGGTCGCGACGGACTGGCGCACGAGCACGGCGTCGAACCAGCCACAGCGGCGCTTGCGGCCCGTCACGGTGCCGAATTCATGGCCGCGTTCGCCGAGGAAGTTGCCGATCTCGTTCTGCTGCTCGGTCGGGAACGGGCCTTCGCCGACGCGGGTCGTGTAGGCCTTGGTGATGCCGAGCACATAGCCGACGGATCCCGGGCCCATGCCGGATCCGGCCGCGGCCTGGCCGGCGACCGTGTTTGACGAGGTCACGAACGGATAGGTGCCGTGGTCGATGTCGAGCAGCGTCCCTTGCGCTCCTTCAAAAAGGATGCGCGCGCCGCGGCGCCGTTCGCGATCCAGGAGCCGCCAGACGGCTTCGCTATAGGGAAGCAGGCGCTCGGCAACGGCTTTCAGTTCGTCCAGGATGACGTCTTGGTCCACTTCCGCCTGGCCGAGACCGCGGCGAAGCGCGTTGTGATGTGTCAGCAGGCGATCGACCTTGCCCGGCAGGCTGTCCAGGTCTGCGAGATCGAGCACGCGGATGGCGCGGCGTCCAACCTTGTCTTCGTAGGCGGGACCGATGCCACGGCGGGTCGTGCCGATCTTGGTGCCCGTGTCGTTGGCCGCGTCTTCGCGCAGACCATCGAGTTCGCGGTGCAGCGACAGGATGAGCGTTGCATTTTCGGCAATGCGCAGATTTTCGGGCGTGATCGTCAGGCCCTGGCCAGCGAGCTTGTCCATCTCGCTCAGCAATGCATGAGGATCGATGACAACGCCGTTGCCAATGACGGCAAGCTTTCCTTCGCGCACCACGCCGGAAGGCAGCAGCGAGAGTTTATAGACCTTGCCGTCGATGACGAGCGTATGGCCGGCATTGTGCCCGCCTTGAAACCGAACGACGATATCGGCTCTTTCGGAGAGCCAGTCGACGATCTTGCCCTTGCCCTCGTCGCCCCATTGCGAGCCGACCACAACCACATTCGCCATCGGAACCCTTTCAGCGGTACTCTAGCGGCCAAGAATCCCTGCCGCAGCCAAATCGCCGCATCTATAGTCACTCGGATGCGGGAAAGCGACTCCATGCGGCAGGCTCTCCCGGATTGCAACCGGATCGGACATCTGCCCTTCCCTCCGGGGCACCGAAGCGTCTAGAAGACGGCCACACATTGCGGTTGGAATGCCGCGTCTAGGGACAGCCAACGTGCAGCGTCGCGCCTATATCCTTCTGACACTCACCGCATTGATCTGGGGCGCGAATGCCGTCGCGGGCAAACTTGCCGTCGGGCATGTGAGCCCGTTGCTCCTGACGCTCTTCAGATGGCTGTTCGCGCTTCTGGCGGTTCTGCCCTTCGCCTGGCCGCATATCCGGCGCGACCTGCCCGTCATCCGCCAGAACCTGACCTATCTGCTGCTGCTCGGTGGCGCTGGCTTCACCGGCTTCAACGCAACGCTTTATCTGGCGCTCAACTACACCAGCACCATCAATGTGGTGATCGAGCAGGCCGGCATGCCGCTCATCATCTTCGTCGCGAATTTCATCCTGCTGCGCATCGCGGTCAGCGGATTGCAGATCGTGGGTTTCGCGCTGACGCTCGTCGGCGTCGCCGTGACAGTTTCGGGTGGCGATTTCGGCGCGCTCGTCGCCCTGCAGCTCAATCGGGGCGACGCGTTGATGCTGGTCGCGATTCTCTTTTACGGCGGCTACACGGTCGCGCTGCGCTGGAAGCCGCCAATCCACTGGCTGAGCCTGATGGCGGTTCTTTGCTTCGGGGCAGCGCTCGGCGCCCTGCCGCTCTCCATTGCGGAAGCGGCTACCGATAGCCTGATCATGCCGGATGCGACGGGCTGGGCGATCGTGCTGTTCACCGCAATCCTGCCGTCACTCGTCGCCCAAGCGCTGTATATCCGCGGAAACGAGATCATCGGTGCCAATCGCGCCGGCCTTTTCGTCAATCTGGTGCCGATCTTCGGAACGGTGCTTGCCGTCGCCGTGGTCGGCGAAGAGCTTTATCCGTTCCACCTTGTCGGGCTTGGGCTCGTGCTTGGCGGCATCGCGATCGCCGAAAAGGGCAAGCCGAAGGTCGCGTGAGGCCAACGGTTCAGACCTGACGCTCCATGTAGATCGCATCGTCGCCATAGCTTGCGATGCCCTCACGGCCCTGCTCCGGTTCCAGCGGTCCGAAGCCCTGTGCGCGCCAGAACCCGCCCGCGCCATTGACTGCCACGAGAGCCACGACATCGAGACCTGCTGCACGCGATGCTGCTGCCGCGAGCCGCACCGCTTCGCGCGCCGCGCCGAAGCCGCGCGCCGACTCAAGCAGGCTGAGATCATGGAGGTACCAGCAATCCGGGCTTTCCGGCAGCGTCCCGATCGTCTGATTCAGCGCTGGCGGGCGGCCCTTCATCCAAGGGTGCCCGACCAGATAACCCACGATCGCACCGTCCATTTCCATGACAAAGCAGCCATCGGGCGCCAAGGCGAGAAGTTCTTGGAAGATCGCCGGCTCCTCGGGGTATGCCGCGAGCGCGATGGACGAGATTTCGGCGATGCGTGGAACGTCTCCAGGCACGGCGCGGCGCCACTGATAGTCGGGCATTCCTCGATATTCCTCTTTAAAGCTTCTTCCGGTGGCGGCAATCAGCGCGTTCTTATACTTCCGAGAGACAAACCGCCAATTTGTAGGTGACGCGATAAGTGTTGATTAACCGGAGTCCATAAAATTGAGCCTCTACCATCAAGGGGCTGGGATCGTGAAATCATTGAAAATCGGGGCGCGCATCTATCTGCTGGCGTGCCTGGCACTCCTCATCATGGCGGCTGCCGTCGCCTATCAAACCTATGTCGGATTCAATTCCACCGTCGAGGAGCGCAAGGCGAAGCTTGCGCAGATGAACGACGCAGCCATCACCATCATCCAGAACTTCCATGCTGCCGAGCAGTCTGGCGCGATGAGCCAGGAAGACGCGCAGGCGGGGGCTCTGCGCGCTGTCATGGCCGTGCGTTACGGCGCCGACGGGTATTTCTGGGTCAACGACATGAACCACATCATGGTCGCTCACCCGATCAACGAGAAACTCGTCGGCCAGGATGTCAGCGGCATGCAGGACCCGACCGGCAAGTATTTCTTCCAGGAATTCGTGGACGTCGTTCAGGCGAACGGCTCCGGCTTCGTCGAATATTACTGGCCGAAGCCTGGGTTCGAGGAAGCGGTGGAGAAATACTCCCACGTTGCGGGCTTCGCACCCTGGGGATGGGTCGTCGGAAATGGCGTCTATACGGACGACCTTCAGGCGCTTCTTTGGCAAGAAACCTCCGTCGCAGCAGGGACAATCCTGTTTGCAGCGCTTCTCACGCTCGCCAGCGCCTTTTTCATCAGCCGTTCGATCGCCTTGCCGGTGATGGAACTGAAATCGGTCATGCGGGAGGTGGCGGAGAACGATACGTCCACCGACGTGCCGCATATCGATCGACGTGACGAGATCGGCGAAATGGCGAAGGCGCTCGTCCTGTTGCGCCAGTCGGTCATCGACCGCAATTTTCTGGAGAGCAACAAAGCGGAGCAGCAGTCGCAGATCGACGCCGAGCGCAACGCGAACGAAAGCGCACGCCGCCGTCATGCCGAAGAGGTCCAGCTTGCCATCGACGGCATTGGTCAGGCCCTGAGCGAGCTTGCCGATGGCAACCTGCTCTATCGCATCGACACCCAGTTCAGCGGCCAGCTCGACGTGCTGCGCGAGAACTTCAACCACTCCGTCGCCAAGCTGGACGACGCGATGAAAGCGGTCGGCGAAAATGCCCGCGGCATCGATGCCGGTTCACGCGAGATTCAATCGGCAGCCGACGACCTGTCGCGCCGCACGGAACAGCAGGCAGCCTCTGTCGAAGAGACCGCAGCGGCTCTCGAAGAGATCACCACCACGGTCAAGGACAGCGCACGCCGCGCCGAAGAAGCACGCCAGTTGGTGGCACGCACCAAAGAGGGCGCCGAACGCTCGGGTGCCATCGTGCGAGACGCTGTCCATGCGATGGAAAAAATCGAGAATTCGTCGGTCGAGATCGCCAACATCATCGGCCTCATCGACGACATCGCGTTTCAGACCAACCTGCTCGCGCTGAATGCCGGTGTGGAAGCAGCCCGCGCTGGCGATGCCGGCAAGGGCTTTGCGGTCGTCGCCCAGGAAGTGCGCGAATTGGCTCAGCGGTCCGCTTCGGCGGCACGTGAGATCAAGACGCTGATCAGTTCGTCCGGCGATCAGGTCAAGCAGGGCGTCGACCTTGTCGGTCGCACCGGTGATGCGCTCCAGGCCATCGTCGGCGAGGTGCAGGAGATCAATGCCCATGTCGCCGCGATCGCAGAAAGCGCCAAGGAGCAGTCGATCGGGCTCGGCGAGATCAACAGCGCCGTGAATACGATGGACCAGGGCACGCAGCAGAATGCGGCGATGGTGGAACAGTCGACAGCGGCGAGCCACAATCTCGCCCGCGAGGCCGCCGAGCTGAACGCGCTGCTCGCACAGTTCAAGATGGGAGAAGGTGCGTCGTCTGCCGCACATAGCGCGCGGACTTCGGCGCCCTCACGGGTATCGAAGTCGGTCGGCCCGGCGCATGTCAGCGCCAGCACCCCATCGAGACCATCGCCTGCGCGCGCGCTGGGACGGCGACTGGCGGGAGCGTTCGGCGGCGCGGCAACCGCTGCGGTGGCTCGTTCGAGCGAAGAGAACTGGGAAGAGTTCTGAGCCGGATCTGGTCAGCAAACCGATCAGCGATTGAAAACGGCGCGCTCCTGACGGGGCGCGCCGTTTTGCATCAAGAGGCCTTCTTCAGTTCGCCATGGCCTTTCAACACGCGATCGCCGTCTTCCTGTTCGATGAGATAGGCCGGATCGTCCTTCGACGCATCGCGGGTGATCTTCTCGCCCTTGATGGTGCGGGTAACCTTTTCGGTGAAGCTTTCGGCGACCTTTCCGGTCCCTTCGCCGTTGCCCCACTTCCACTCGACCTTGGTGCCCTTGCGGTATTTTTCCACGCCACATGTCTCCATGACTTGATCGTGGCGATCAACGTGACGTCATGGCGGCTGGTTCCGGGCCAACAAAAAAGGCCGGCAAAGCCGGCCTTTTGAAACGCGCGATGTCAAGGCGGATCATGCGGCCTTGACGATCTCCACAAGTTCTACGGCGAAGACGAGATCACGGCCGGCGAGCGGATGGTTGCCGTCCACCGTGACGCTGTCCTCATCGACTTCGACCACGGTCAGCTGAACCGTCTGGCCGCTCTGCGTCTGAGCCTGAAGCTGAGCGCCGGGTTGGATGTTCACTTCTGCCGGGATCGCGTCGCGCGGAACCTGCTGGATGCTCTGCGGATCGTGCGGGCCATAGGCCTGCTCAGCCGGGATCGTCACGGTCGATTTTTCACCGACAGCCATGCCCTGCACTTCCTGGTCGAGACCGGGAATGATCTGGCCGGAGCCGACCGTGAATTCCAGCGGATCGCGACCTTCCGAGCTGTCGAACTGGGTGCCGTCCGTCAGGGTTCCGGTGTAGTGAATGCGAACGAGATCGCCGGTTTTTACCTGTGCCATGCGCAGACCTTTCTCTTGCGAAACGCGGCTCGGGAT
Source organism: Rhizobium sp. EC-SD404 (assembly GCF_902498825.1). Classification (NCBI taxonomy): domain Bacteria; kingdom Pseudomonadati; phylum Pseudomonadota; class Alphaproteobacteria; order Hyphomicrobiales; family Rhizobiaceae; genus Rhizobium; species Rhizobium sp. EC-SD404. The sequence goes on along the minus strand of NZ_LR701459.1, from coordinate 999,298 downwards.
ATCGCGCTTCAGAGCGACCACCGCGTTGTTTCGTATGAATTCGAACCTACAAGATAGGCATTCATCCGCCGATTGAAACATTTTGCGCGATAAAATCGGGCAACTGGCCCGTACGAACCGCGCAAAATGGGCATTTTAGCCGCCGGCAGCCCGGAGGCCGGCCGACGGCAGTAGGCATGGATCAATCGACGTTGAACTCGAGCGCCTTGGCGGACTGCACCTGCGGGTGGCTGCGCAGTTCGTCCAGAACGCTCTCTTCCACCGGACCATCGACATAAAGCAGCGCGATGGCGTTGCCGCCGGCGACATCGCGGCCGAGCTGGAAGTTGGCGATGTTGACGCCTGCCTTGCCGAAGATGGTGCCGAGAAGGCCGATGAAGCCCGGCTTGTCCTCGTTCGTTGTGTAGACCATGTGGCGGCCGATCTCGGCATCGAGATTGATGCCCTTGATCTGGATGAAGCGCGGCTTGCCGTCGGAGAAGACAGTGCCGGCGATCGAGCGCGTCTGGTTCTCGGTCTTCACCGTCAGGCGGATATAGCCATCGAAGATGCCCGACTTGTCGCGCTTCACCTCGGAAAAGAGGATACCGCGTTCCTTCGCCATGATCGGCGCCGAGACCATGTTGACGTCGGCGACCTGCGCACGGATCAGACCGGCGAGCACTGCGGACGACAGGGCCTTGGTGTTGAGTTCGGCCGTGACGCCGTCATAGAGAACCTCAACCTCCTGGATGGAGGTTTCAGTCGCCTGCCCCACGAAGGCACCCAGCATGTCGGCGAGCTTGACGAACGGCTTGAGGCGCGGTGCTTCTTCCGCCGAGATCGACGGCATGTTGATGGCGTTGGTGACGGCGCCCTTCAGAAGATAATCGGCCATCTGCTCCGCTACCTGCAGCGCGACGTTTTCCTGCGCTTCGGTCGTGGACGCGCCGAGATGCGGCGTGCAGACCACGTTTTCGAGGCCGAAGAGCGGGCTTTCCGTCGCCGGCTCGGTTTCGAAGACGTCGAAGCCGGCTCCGGCCACCTTGCCGGATTTCAGGGCTTCGGCGAGATCGGCTTCAACGACGAGACCGCCGCGGGCGCAGTTGATGATACGCACGCCGTCCTTCATCTTGGTGATCGCAGCCGCATTGATGATGTTGCGGGTCTTGTCGGTCAGTGGCACGTGCATGGTGATGAAGTCGGCACGGGCAAACAGCGTGTCCAGATCGACCTTCTCGACGCCCAACTGGTCTGCACGCTCGGGCGACAGGAACGGATCGAAGGCAACGACGTGCATCTTCAGGCCGATGGCGCGGGTCGCGACGATCGACCCGATATTGCCGCAGCCGATGACGCCGAGCGTCTTGCCGGTGATTTCCACGCCCATGAAGCGGTTCTTTTCCCACTTGCCCGCCTGGGTGGAGGCGTCGGCGGCGGGCAGCTGGCGGGCGACCGCGAACATGAGCGCGATGGCGTGCTCGGCCGTCGTGATCGAGTTGCCGAAGGGCGTGTTCATCACGATGATGCCCTTGCGGCTTGCCGCAGGGATGTCGACGTTGTCGACGCCGATGCCGGCGCGGCCGATGACCTTGAGGTTGCCGGCCGCCTCGATGATCTTCTCGGTCACCTTCGTGGCCGAACGGATCGCGAGGCCGTCATAGTTGCCGATGATCTCGAGAAGCTTTTCCTTGTCCTTGCCGAGCTTCGGCTGGAAGTCGACGTCGATGCCCCGATCCTTGAATATCTGGACGGCGGTCTCGGAGAGAGCGTCGGATACGAGTACGCGCGGTGCCATGTCTGGCCTCCTGAATTGAGAACGAATTGTTGGATTTGGGTTCGGCCAGCGCGCGGGACGCTGGCCGTATCAATCAAGCGATCAGGCGGCAGCCTTGAGCGTCGCCTTTTGGGCATGGAAAGCCCAGTCGAGCCACGGCATCAGGGCTTTGAGATCGGACGTCTCGACAGTCGCGCCGCACCAGATGCGAAGGCCGGCCGGCGCATCGCGGTAGGCGCCGATGTCATAGGCAATGCCCTGCTTGTCGAGAGCGGTGACGATGCCCTTCGCAAAGGCAGCCTGCTCGTCGTCGGAGAGCGCAGTCACGTCCGGATCCGCGATCGTCAGGCAGACGGAGGTGTTCGACCGTGTCTCGTCGACCTTGGCCAGATTTGCGATCCACGGTGTCTTGGCGACGAAATCGAAGATCACCTTGGCGTTGGCATCGGCGCGGCCCACGAGGGCATCGAGACCGCCGATGGACTTCGCCCATTTCAGCGCATCGACATAATCCTCGACGCAAAGCATCGACGGGGTATTGATCGTCTCGCCCTTGAAGATGCCTTCGATGAGCTTTCCGCCCTTCGTCATGCGGAAGATTTTCGGCAGCGGCCAGGCAGGCTGGTAGCTCTCGAGACGTGCGACAGCGCGTGGGCTGAGGATCAAGACACCGTGACCGCCCTCGCCGCCCAGAACCTTCTGCCAGGAGAAGGTGACGACATCGAGCTTGGCGAAATCGAGCTTTTGGGCAAACGCTGCAGAAGTGGCATCGCAGATCGTCAGGCCCTGACGGTCGGCTGGAATGAAATCAGCGTTCGGAACACGCACGCCGGAGGTGGTGCCGTTCCAGGTGAAGACAATGTCATTGTTGAAGTCGAGCGTCGAAAGGTCGGGCAGATCGCCGTAGCCGGCTTCGATCTTGCGGGCGTCCTTGAGCTTCAACTGCTTGACGACATCGGTCACCCAGCCGGCGCCGAAGCTTTCCCAGGCGACCATGTCGACGCCGCGCTCGCCGAGCAACGACCACATGGCCATCTCCACGGCGCCCGTGTCGGAGGCCGGAACGATGCCGATGCGGTAATCGGCTGGTACCTGCAGCACTTCGCGCGTCAGGTCGATCGCCTCTGCGAGACGCGTCTTCCCGATCTTGGAACGGTGGGAGCGACCAAGCGTGTCCGTGGACAGCTGGTCCAGCGACCAACCGGGTCGCTTGGCGCAAGGGCCTGAGGAAAAATTGGGGTTTTGCGGACGCAACTCGGGCGTCGGAAAAGTGCTCATCGCGGTCTATCCTTCCAGATAGTAAGCCTCTCGGTGGGGAGAGGTGGCCCGCGACGGGAATTACTGCAGCGAGCACATCTCTGCAAGAGGCCGCTAAAAAGAAAAGCCGCCGTCCCAGGGAAAGGACGACGGCTTTTGGAGGTCAGAAGTTTCGTGACGCCAATGACTACTGGCGGACGACCGGACCCGAGAAGTCGTTGAAACGACCTTCGTCCGTAGCGTAGGCGGCCGGAGCGTTCATCGTGACGACGCCGGAAGCGGCGGTGTAATCCGGAGCGACCGGGCCGCGGAATTCGGAGATCGGGGTCTGGGCAGCGGCGACCGTTGCGGTGGTTGCGACGATGGCGGCTGCAAGTGCGAGTACAGAGTTCTTCATTTTCATAATCCTAAATTTGGTTTTACTCGAAGCCCGCAATGGGGAGATACTCAACCCATCGCGGCCATGAGTGGTCTTCGACGATTACTGACGAACGACTGGGCCGGAGAAATCGTTGAAGCGACCTTCGTCACCAGCGATCGTGGCAGGAGCGTCCAGGCTGATCGAGCCAGAAGCGGTCGTGTAGTCGTTGGCGAGCGGGCCACGGAACTCAGAAATCGGGGTCTGAGCAGCAGCGACGGTTGCGGTCGTTGCGATGATGGCGGCTGCGAGTGCAAACACAGAATTTTTCATGATCGTTTTCCTTTTTTCTTACTTTTGTTTCGCTCGGCTGGCGGACGGTTCATCGCCCGCCGCCGAGGAAGTTCTTCTGATCGAGCGTCTTACTGACGGACGACGGGACCAGAGAAATCGTTGAAGCGGTTTTCATCGCTGAAGGTGCCGTAGGAACCATCGACGCTCGGACCGGCCGAGTAGGTCGAAGCATCAGCGGCTACAGGCCCACGGAATTCGGAGATCGGGGTCTGAGCAACGGCAACCGATGCGGAAGCTGCGATGACAGCGGCGGCAAGTGCAAACACAGAATTTTTCATTTTATTCGCCTTTCAATTCTTCTTCTTTGATCAGTGTGCGAACCAGGTGGCTTGAAGACATCTGCCTCGCTGCATGATTGTAACTTGGTGCGCTCCGGGGAGGATTGTCAGTGCGCAAACTGTGAACGCTGTGTGACAGTTTTCTATTGAAACTTTTTCGCGAGCGTTCGGTGAACCGTGTTGATGGCAGGTCTCCTTTCTCGGCTGGTTCGTTGCGACCTATTTGGCAACTTCAGGCCTGGAGACGATAGATCGATCGTCCGCGATGATTGCTCGATCCTCCGAAACCGCGATGCGCGGCCCGGACTCCTCGGACGAATTCACTGGATTTTCGAATTAGCGACCGACGGACCCGGTCGTCTGATAGAACCGCGGCGTATCGTTGAAATTGCCGTAGTCGGCTTCCATCCGGGTGGCAGAGGCATAGCTTGCGTGATTGTCCGCAAACGTTCCTCGCGGGGCGCAGAGCAGGCCTTCGGCGGATGCGGATTGATGCGAGAGGGTGGCTGCCAGCATAGCGGTGACAACCGCGAACACAGAATTCTTCATGGGGATGGTCCTTGGGGTATTTTCTTGTTTTTGACAGCCGAACGCGCGCAGGCACCGCTCGCTGTTGGGGACCATGTGGTGCGGGACGGGCAGATTCGTAAGAGCCGATTTTGTGAACGCTGTGTGACAGCACTCGCGAAAACATTCGCGTGATCGCTCTGTCGAAGACGTGACGCGAGACACCTTGCCTTGCAGGCCATGAACGCGCAAAAAGCGCGGTGTAAAGCACAGGGAGCAGCCGTATGCGGCCATCATTCTTACCCCGGCTTGCCGGGATCATCGTTCTGACGGGTCTTGCGGCGGGCTGCAGCAGCGGTGGCGGTTATGCCGGATACACCGAGTACCGCGTTCAACCGGTTAAAACCGAACTCGAAATCCGCCAGGAGCAGGCAGAAGCGCGGCAACGCAGCGGCTCGGTTCGCGGGCGCATCGTCGACACAGGCGGCACAGGCATTCTTTACGGCCAGTGAGCTCGCCTATCTTATTCGGTCATTGAAAAAAGGCGGCTGAGGAAACCTCGCCGCCTTTTTCGAATTCGCTGAGCAGGCACGCCTACCAGAGGGAGTAGCGCAGACCTGCGCGAACTTCGTGGCGCGTATAGCCATCGTCATCGACCGTTCCGGCCAGTGTGTCGACCACGGCGCCGCCATCGACGTCCATGTAGCGATAGCCGAGATCGACCTTTAAGCTCTTGGACACATCGTATGACACACCGGCCATCAGGGCATAGGTGAAGCGCCAGTCGTCGCCACCACCGAATTCCACGAGCCCGACATCGACGTCGTCGAAACCGACATAGGAGTAACCGGCGCCGGCGCCGACATAAGGCGTGAAGCCGGCGATGGTGCCCAGATCGACATAGGCATTGGCCAGGAGCGACGCAGCGTCGTAGCCGCAAGGCTGGGCTACGTTGCAGAAGCCACCTGCCACCACGCCATCGGCATCACCCTTCATGTAGTCAGCGGTGATGTCCGTGCGGATGAGGTCGGTCCACTGATAGCCGAAGCCCAGTCCGCCGGACAATTCCGACTGCATGCGGAAACTGTCGAAATCGCCGTTGCCCGTCTCGTCATCGACTGCGTAACCGATGTCGCCGCGCAGATACCAGCCATTGCCGATTTCGACGGGGCGGGTGCGATCGATTTCCGGAGAATAGATGATGCTGTCCAGATCGGCTGCGGCGCTCGTACCGCTGAAACCAACGATGACGGCTGCGGATACGACCAGAGAAGAGATGATGTGCTTGACCATGGATTGCCTCTCAAAATTGCCGCTCACAGGAAAGCCGATGGCCTTTGCCGGATTCGGGCGTGATGGTGCAATCATGAGTGGAGAGTGGTTAAGTCTCGGTTAAGCATGTTCATTAAGCATGTTTTTCCCCGCGGGCTGCTTTGCAGACAGCAAAAAACCCCGCCTCTTTGCGAGACGGGGTTCGACAGTGCCCTGCCCTGAAGCAGAAATCAGTGGAATGCGTAACGCACGCCGACCTTGAAATCATGCGAGCTGATGTCGCGGAATTCCATCGGATTGACGATGTTGTTCGTGCCGTCGAAAGTCGTGATGTCGCCGCTCTGGCCATCGCCGAGATGTACGTAAGAGTATCCGAAATCGACCGTGAGCTGATCGGTCACTTCGTAACCCACACCGGCATGCAGCGCCCAGGCGAGATCCCAGTTGCTGTCGGCATCCGCATAGGCGAGCGTCGGCGAACCTGTCGCCGGGTCGATGCCGGCATCACGGAACGAATGGATCGAGTTGCGCGAAGCACCGATACCGGCGCCGACGTAAGGCACGATGCCGTTGAAGTTGCCAAGATCGGCGTAGAGGTTGGCCAGGAACAGCCACTCGGACTTCTTGGCCGTGTAGTTGTTGAAGCGGGCGTTGCCAGCACCGTCGGTGAACGTATCGAGGCCGTGGAAGCCAGCTTCGCCACGATATTCCGCCGTTGCGTCGAGACGCAGCCAGTTGTTGACCGCATAGCCCACGCCGCCGCCGCCGAGCACGCCGGCCTCGAAGTTCTTATCGCGGATGACGAGATCAGCGGTCGTATCGAAAAGCACATTGTAGAGAGAACCAACACGCTGGTTGCTCATTCCCAGGTAGCCCTTGAGGTAGAACCCGCCGAGTTCGATCTTGGGAGCCGGTTCGTAGACCGGCGGAACGTAGATATCGGCCGCCTGCGCAGGCAGGCTGACGCCGGCAACTAAAGTTGCGACCGTGGTCGCCATTGCCCATCGCAGCATTTTATCCATCTTTCACAAATAAACCGGCATGGCCGGTTGCTGTCTCGGGATGGATCATGAATTCCAATGGTTAAATAGGATTTAACCACGTCTGTTTACCAGGATTATTATCGATTTTCTCACCATGACAAAGAGAAGGCCCCCGATCCTGAGTGGATCGAGGGCCTAACCCGGTTCAATTCTTGATTGATCGTTAACTGGCTAGGCGGCCTGTCGGACACCGGAGATGACGCCGACGAGATCGTCGACGATCTTTTCGATCTGGGCTCGGTCGTCGCCTTCCGCCATGACACGGATCAACGGTTCGGTGCCGGACGCCCGGATGACGAGCCGGCCGGAATTGTCGAGCGCTGCCGTGGCATCGGCGATTGCGGCCTGTACCGATTTGTCCTCAAGCGGCTTGCCGCCGCTGACGCGCACGTTGCGGAGCAACTGCGGAACGGGCTCGAAGCGCCGGCAAACTTCGCTCACCGGCTTGTTCATGCGCTTGACGCAAGCGAGGAGCTGGAGTGCGGCGACGAGGCCATCGCCGGTCGTTGCGAAGTCCGACAGCACGATATGGCCGGACTGCTCACCGCCGACGTTGAAATTGTGGCTGCGCATGTGCTCGACCACGTAGCGGTCGCCCACCTTCGTGCGATGAAGCGACAGGCCCTTGTCACCCAGGAAGCGCTCCAGGCCGAGATTAGACATGACGGTTGCAACGACGCCGCCGCCGACAAGCCGCTCGTCTGCTGCCCAGGATTCGGCGATCACGGCCATCAGCTGGTCGCCGTCCACCACGGTGCCGTTCTCGTCGACGATCAGCACCCGATCCGCGTCGCCATCGAGCGCGATGCCGATATCGGCGCGCACTTCGTGGACCTTTTTGGCGAGCGCGATCGGGCTCGTCGACCCGCAATCGAGATTGATGTTGCGCCCGTTCGGCTCGACGCCGAGCGGAACCACCTCTGCGCCAAGCTCCCAAAGCGCGGCAGGCGCGACCTTGTAGGCAGCGCCGTTGGCGCAGTCGATCGCGATGCGCAGGCCGTTCAACGTCACATCGCGCGGCAGGGTGCGCTTCACGAACTCGATGTAGCGGTAGATGTCGCCATCGACGCGCTTGGCGCGGCCGATATGGTCGGCCGGCGCCAACAGCTTGGACATGTCGTCGTCGATCAGGCTTTCGATCGTCGCCTCGACATCGTCGGACAGCTTGTAGCCGTCCGGGCCGAAGAGCTTGATGCCGTTGTCCTGATAGGGATTGTGCGAGGCCGAAATCATGACTCCGATGTCGCAGCGCAGAGACCTGGTCAGCATCGCGACGGCAGGTGTTGGGATCGGGCCGAGAAGGAAGACATCCAACCCGGCCGCGGTGAAGCCCGCCACAAGCGCGTTTTCCAGCATGTAACCGGAAAGGCGGGTATCCTTGCCGATCACGACCCGATGCCGGTGGTCGCCACGGCGAAACAGCGTGCCGACGGCCAGACCGACGCGCATCGCGACGTCTGGTGTCATGTTGCCGGTATTGGAGGTGCCCCTGATGCCATCGGTGCCAAAGTAACGACGCGTCATGAATGTCCCGCTTTTTCTAACATACCGCTGTACGAACCCGGAGTGATCGACTGGTCGCGGCTCTTCGCATCAGATTATGCGCAGTTATGGTTATAATAGGTTGATTGAAGTCAAAAGGCCGCCCGTAAGGCGGCCTTTCCACAGTTGTGGTAAAAGAAGTCGAGGCAAGAGGCGCCGTTATTGCGGCTGGGGCTCCAGCCCGCCTTCGGGCTCGCCACCCTTCTTCGGTTCTTTCTTAGGGCCCGCCTTGGGAACGGACGATCCGCGGGTCGGCGGCGTATCGTCGCCGATATCGCGGGCCGGCTTTTCGCCGCGGATGATGGCCTTGATCTCTTCGCCCGTCAGCGTTTCGTATTCCAGAAGACCCTCGGCGATGGCAACGAACGCCTCGTGGCTGGTCGTCAGAATTTCCTTCGCCTCGGTGTAAGCCGCATCGATCAATCGACGAATTTCACTGTCGATGGTCTGCGCGGTCGATTCCGACACGTTCTTCTGCTGCGACACGGAGTGACCGAGGAAGACTTCCTGCTGGTTTTCGCCATAGGCGACGTGGCCGAGCTTGTCGGAGAAGCCCCACTGCGTGACCATTGCGCGGGCAAGCTTGGTGGCCTGCTCGATGTCGGATGACGCACCGGAGGTGATGTTCTCCTTGCCGAAGGTGATTTCCTCGGCAACACGTCCGCCCATCATGATTGCAAGGCGCGAGACCATCCACTTGTAGCTCATGGAGTAGCGGTCGCCTTCCGGCAGCTGCATCACCATGCCGAGCGCACGGCCGCGGGGCACGATGGTCGCCTTGTGAACCGGATCGGCCACGGGCACCTGCATGGCGACGATCGCGTGGCCGGCCTCGTGGTAGGCGGTCAGCTTCTTCTCTTCCTGGGTCATGGCGTTGGAGCGGCGCTCCGCACCCATCATGACCTTGTCCTTGGCGTCCTCGAACTCGGCCATGGTGACAAGCCGCTTGTTGCGGCGGGCCGCCATCAAGGCAGCTTCGTTCACGAGGTTCATCAGGTCGGCACCGGAGAAGCCCGGCGTGCCGCGTGCGAGCGTGCGCAGGTCGACGTTCGGTGCAAGCGGCACGTTGCGCACGTGCACCTTCAGGATGCGCTCACGACCGGCGACGTCCGGATTCGGAACAACAACCTGGCGGTCGAAACGGCCCGGACGCATCAGGGCAGGATCGAGAACGTCGGGACGGTTCGTCGCCGCGATCAGGATGATGCCTTCGTTCGCTTCGAAGCCGTCCATCTCTACGAGCAGCTGGTTGAGCGTCTGCTCGCGCTCATCGTTGCCGCCGCCGAGGCCGGCGCCACGATGGCGGCCGACGGCGTCGATTTCGTCGATGAAGATGATGCAAGGCGCGTTTTTCTTGGCCTGCTCGAACATGTCGCGCACACGGCTTGCGCCGACGCCGACGAACATTTCGACGAAGTCCGAACCAGAGATCGTGAAGAAGGGCACATTGGCTTCGCCGGCGACCGAACGGGCGAGAAGCGTCTTACCGGTCCCGGGAGGGCCGACGAGAAGAACGCCACGCGGAATGCGGCCGCCAAGGCGCTGGAACTTCTGCGGGTCGCGCAGGAATTCGACGATCTCCTCGAGATCTTCCTTGGCTTCGTCGACGCCTGCGACGTCATCGAACGTCACGCGGCCGTGTGCTTCGGTGAGAAGCTTGGCCTTAGACTTGCCGAACCCCATCGCGCCGCGCGAACCGCCCTGCATCTGGCGCATGAAGAATATCCAGACGCCGAGAATGAGCAGGATAGGCAGCCAGGAGATCAGGTAACCGAAGAGCGTGTTGGAGCTGTCGACCTCAGGACGTGCCGTGATGGCAACATTCGCCTCTTCGAGACGCTGCACGATGCCGGTATCGCCTGGAGAGTAGGTCTGGAAGGACGTGCCGTTCTCCGTGTAAACACCGGAAATCCGCTCACCGATGATCGTCACTTCACGGATGCGGCCGGAATCAATGTCTTGGAGAAACTGCGAGTAGCTGATGTCGCGCGCGTTTGCCCGTTCCGTCGGCTCCTGGAACATGTTGAAAAGCGCGATCAACAGAAGCGCGATGATCGCCCAGAGGGCGAAGTTGCGGAAATTTGGGTTCATTGAACTCCCCAGGGCGGCATCGGCTCGCCGGTCAATCGATCTGCTCGTCAGCTGCTAACATAGGTTTGGCGCGGCCCCTTGCCAAGGCGGCTATTGTCGCATCGTTCGATCAAGGTTCACGCCGCCAATCGGTGGTTCCGGATAACGCTCCAGAGCCAGGAGTTTCGCGAGCGAACAGCCGAGTGTCCACTCGAATACCGGCAGAAAGGTGTCGTAGCGCGCGACCACCGGAATCGGCTCAATTCCGAGCATTTCACCCTCGCTCTCGCCGTTCTCCGACGAACGATGGAGCGCCATTGGGAGGGCTGAATATGCTGCGGCTGCAATGGCTGATGTCGCTTCTTGAGGGATATCCAAACGCTCGCCGCCGAGCGGGACCGCATTTCGAGTGATCGAAACTGCACGGTCGGTTGGATTTTCGACGACGAACCTTTCATCCCATAGCCCCATGCAACCCGGCTCGACGATCAGATCTTCAAAACCTCGGTCCTCCCTCCAGATCAAGACCGCTCCTGCCCGCTGCATCACGATGCAACGCCCGAGTGCCACACGGCTTCCTGGTCTTGCTTCGTCGAGAAATGCACGAAGCATCGCCATTTTGGGACCGGCGATCGGATAGATCTGGCCGCCAGCAACAGCGATCAGCTCTGCTACCGCCTCTGAAAATACGGGCCTGGACAAAGTGCCGTCGTCGCGCAAGACAAACAATGCGCGGCGCCACTGGCTTGCATGAGCCTTGATCGCCTCGCCCACTATCTCGGAGCGTTTGCGTCGCGTATTCGCCGCGGTCTCGATGCGGCAAAGCCATTCGTCCAAAGCGCCGTCATCGAGCGGCCGTCGGCTTCGTTGGCGCACGCGTTCGTAGCGTGGATCGGCATTGCTCGGGTCCTCGATCCAGTCCACCTGGTGCGCCTCGAGATACCGCCGAAGGTCCGCGCGCCGGCAGTCGAGGAAGGGGCGAACGATCCAGGTAGCCTTATGGAACAGCAACTGCGGTGCCATGCCGGCAGCGCCGAAAGCATCGTCCTCGGTCTGCCGCGCAGCACGCATCAGAACGGTTTCGAACTGGTCGTCGAGTGTGTGGGCAGCCACAACCGCACCCGCGCCGATGCGCCGGGCTTCGTCGGCGAGGAGACCGTAGCGGGCCAGGCGCGCTGCGGCTTGAATGCCGCTTGCGGGTTTTTCGGCGGTCCAGGGCAAAATGCGATGATCGATGCCGAGCCTCGCACAGAAGGTACCGACTGCGGCAGCTTCACCGGCGGACTCGGCGCGCAGCCTGTGATCGACGGTGGCGGCGCAAATCCGGATCTCAGGGTGGGCGCGCGTTACCGTTCGGTGAAAGGCCAAAAGCATCGCCGTGGAATCGCTGCCGCCGGAAACGGCCAACAGGAGGGGATGCGATGGATCGACCAGGCTTTGGAGGCAACGCGCAGCGGCGACTTCAGGTGCCGGGCCGCGCTCCACCATCAGCAACTGGCGTTGGACTGCTCGCGCGTCACTTTGTCCCTAACCGTCGCGGAAGCATCCGGATAGCGCGACAGCACTTCACGATAGGTCGCACAGGCGGTGTCGCGGTTATCGAGCGCGGCAAGCGACATGCCGAGCTTCAGCAGCATTTCCGGAGCCTTCTCGGCCTCGGGAAAATTCTGGTGCGCGTTGAGGAAGGTGCGCGCGGAATCGCTGAAGCTGCCCTGCGAGAACTGGCTTTCGCCCAGCCAGAAGTGCGCGTCGGCAATCTGCCCACCATCCGGGAAAATATCGATATAGTCGCGGAATGCCGCTTCTGCGTCGGCATAATCGCCGGCAAGAACCAGACTATAGGCATCGCGGTAGAGCCCGTCCGGATCATCAAGCGAGAGTGATGCCATCTCCCCGGTACCGGCGGCATTGCTGCCACTCGTGGCGGTATCCAGTGTTCGCGAAAGATTGCCCTGATCGTCGAATGTCAGCGAGCCAAGTTGCGTCTCAGCGGGCGCGACCGTCGATGACGGGGGGCTCGGAGCAGTGGCGACATCCGGCTGGATGCCTGGAAGATCGGCAGAAGCACCGTCATTGCTCGGTGCGCCCGCCCCATTCGTGATGCTGTCAGTGCGCGTCGCGTCGCCCGAAGGCGCGCCGCCTTCGAGAGCCTGGAACCGGAACTCGTTGTCTTCCTGAACCTGGCGCATCTGCTCCTGGATCTGGAGCATCTGGAAGCCGAGTTCCTCGATGCGGCCATTCAGGCGGCGGATTTCTTCCTGCAACTGGCCGATCTGGAACTGCGCGTCAGCGCCCTGCACCTGAACGACCGGCGCGCCGCCCATGGTCGGAGCGTTTCCGACAGGTGCCGGTGGTGCCGGCCGCATGAGGAAATCGAGCGGTCCAGCCTGTGCAGCGGACGACGCCATCACTGCCGTCAGTGCGACGACGGAAGCACGCAAGAATGAAATACGAGATACGACAGCCATTGTCAGTCAATCCGCTTTGTGGGCCGCGTTGATCGAGGGAGACCAACACCTTGTATAACTGGCGCACAGCATTGCAAGCAGAGTTCGGCCAAAGTTTGAAGCACAAACAAATCGGGCGGCCAAAAAGACCGCCCGATTGAAATGACTGGAATGGAGCGGCCGCTTAGCTGCCGGCGCCGCCCAGCACCGTCACCGCACGGCGGTTCTGGGACCAGCACGAAATATCGTCGCACACCGCGACCGGGCGCTCTTTGCCGTAGGAGATCGTCTGAACGCGGTTGGCCGGTACGCCGCGCGAGGCGAGATAGTCGCGAGCCGCAGCAGCACGGCGGGCGCCGAGTGCAAGGTTGTACTCACGCGTTCCACGTTCGTCGGCGTGGCCTTCGACGGTGATCGAGTAGTTCGAATACTGTGCGAGCCACTGAGCCTGACGGTCAAGCGTCTGACCGGCTTGCTGCGTGATCGACGACGAGTCGGTCTCGAAGAAAATGCGGTCACCGACGTTGACCGTGAAGTCCTGGGTCGAGCCGGGCGAGGCGACGCCGCCTGCGCCACCCATGCCGCCTGCACCACCAGGGCCACCGAGGCCGAGGTCGGCAGAACTGTTGGGCATGTTGTTGCGGGATGCGCAGCCGGACAGGACCAGCAGGGCGACGAGAGCGACTGCGCCGGGCGAGCGAGCGAACGATTCCAAACGGCGCATGGCCGATCTCCTTGAAGGTCTCCATGGTTTCCGAATTATGACCGGAAACCCTAAATGTGGTTACTATGGAGCTGGTTAACGGACCATTACCGGCCCGGTGATTCGCTGTGTGCCGCCCCGGTTTTCAGCTAGGGGCTCAATGCGGCGGGAAGGCGGCAAAATCGTGCCGCCCGCCCTGTTTTGCCTCAACCTTCGAGCAGCGGCGACCAGGCCGGATCCGAGCCGTAGTTCGGTGTCTGGATCGGCTGTTCGTTGTAGCCCGTCAGGTCAATCGAATAGAGTTGCGGGCCGCCGGACCCGGCGGGCTGGCGGAAGAACATGAGCACGCGGCCATTGGGAGCCCAGGTCGGGCCTTCATTGTGGAAGCCGGACGTCAGGATGCGCTCGCCCGAACCATCTGGCCGCATGACGCCGATCGAGAACCGCCCGCCTGACTGTTTCGTGAAGGCGATGAGATCACCGCGCGGCGACCAGACCGGGGTCGAATAAGAGCCATCGCCAAACGAGATGCGCTGCTGGTTGGAGCCATCGGCGTTCATCACATAAAGCTGCTGACGACCGCCTCGATCGGATTCGAACACGATGCGGTTCGCGTCCGGCGAATAGGACGGCGACGTGTCGATCGCCGTCGTCGACGTCAGGCGGGTCGTCTGACGCGAGCGCAGATCCATCGTGTAGATATTGGCGTTGCCATCCTGCTGAAGGCTCATGACGACCTTCTGGCCGTCCGGCGAGAAGCGTGGCGAAAATGTCATGCCGGGGAAGTTGCCGACGATCTCGCGCTGACCCGTCTCCAACTGGAGAAGATAAACGCGGGGCTGGCCGCCCTCGAACGACATGTAAGTGATTTCCTGACGGCTCGGCGAAAAGCGGGGCGTCAGGACGAGTTCGGTGCCTTGCGTCAGGAAGCGGACATTCGCCCCGTCCTGATCCATGATGGCAAGACGCTTCTGGCGGGCATCCTTCGGGCCGCTCTCGGAAACAAAGACGACGCGGGTGTCGAAATAGCCCTGCTCGCCCGTCAGCCGCTCATAGATGGCGTCGGCGATGATGTGCGCAACGCGGCGCCAATTTTCCGGCTGCGTAAAGAACTGCTCGCCGACAAGCTGCTGGCCCGCAAACGTGTCCCACAGGCGGAATTCGGCTTTGAGGCGGCCGTCGGGCTCGCGCGATACCGCGCCCGTGACCATCGCTTCCGCGCCGATCACACGCCAGTCTTCGAAGCGCGGCGTCGCGTTCGGATCGGTGATCTGCTGGATGAAGGCCGACGGGTCGACCGGGTTGAACAGGCCCGAACGGCGCAGATCGGCGGTCACGACATCGGCTACCTGCTGGCCGAGGTCATCGGTCGACTGGAACCGCGTCACGGCGATCGGCAGCGGCTCGATGTTGCCCTGATTGATGTCGATCTCGACCTGCGCCCGTGCCGGCACGATCACCGTGACGAGCACGGCGACCGCATACAGGAACGATCGGAGAAACGTTGCACCTTGCGGCAATGAGATGGTGTTCATGCGCATTCAGCCTTTCAAAGCTCAGAACATCTGGCTCGGATCGAAATTCACGACCACTTCGGACCAGGTCTCGTATTTTTCCGCCGGAAGCGAATAGGGCGCGCAGCGCAGAACGGCGCGCAGTGCGCTACCAGACAGTGTGCGCTGCGCCATGTCGGAGCCACCGCTGGCCGACACGCTCGGCTGGCCCTGGATGGTGCCATCCGGCGAAAGCCGCATGCCGACCCGAATGCGGACATCGGTCGCGTCGGCCATGCCCGGCACCACGTTCCAGCAGCGCTGAATCTGGCCGCGCAAGGCATCGAGTTCGCTCTGCGACAGCGATTCACCGCCGGTCGTCTGCTGTCCGCCAAGCGCTGCCTGCTGATTGTCGGCCTGGCGCTGACCACCACCCGACGGCGCCTGCTGGTTCAGCAGAGCGGCGATCTGGTCGGCGTCGAATTCGCTCTCGCGCTCTGTCGTTTCCTGCTGGGACTGCTGCGGCTGCTGAGGCGGCGTTTCTTGAGGACGCTCGGCGGGTTCGGGCTGCTCGGCGACCTGTGGCCGCGGCGGTTCGGGCCGCGACATGGGCGTCGGAATATTTTCGGGCAGTGCCGCCACTTCGGGCTCGGCAGGAGCAGTCGCCTCCGGAGCTTCCGGCAGCGGCTCGGCTTCCGGCGCTTCGGCTTCGGCCGGCTCGGGCAAAGCGGCGATTTCCTGTTCCGGCTCAGGCTCCGGCGCTTCGGGTTCGGGCGGCGGCGGGGCTTCGGCGGGCTCTACAGGTTCCGGCTCGGGCTCGGGCTCCGGTTCAGGCTCCGGCTGAGGCACTGGCTCTGGTGTCGGCGCAGGCGCTGCGGCCTCTTCCACGGTCTCGGGACGCGCCTCCGGCGTTGGCGGGCTATCGAGATCGACGGTGTTGTTGCCGATATTCTGCGCGTCCGGCTCGGAAGCTTCCGCTTCGACCGGCTCGGGCGCCGAGGTTTCCGCGATTGGCGCGGTGCGTTCGCCCTGCTGGATCTGTGTCAGTTCCGAGATCGGCACGATGTCGACCGGCAACGTCTCCATGATACCCGCGTCCAAGCGCTCGGGGCCGCTCAAGGACAAAAGGCCCCAGCTCAGCAGCACTACGTGCAAGGTCGTCGATGTCGCGAGAGACTTTTTCATCGCGGTCCGGTCAGTTGACCTGCTCCTGGAGCGAAACGAGGCCCATGTTGGTGAAGCCGGCGGCTGAGATGCGGCCCATGACCTGGATCACGGCACCGTAATCGGCGCTCTGGTCACCCCGCACGTAAATGCGCTCCTCATAACCCGTCTCGGCGATCGCCTCGAGACGCGGTACGATCTCGTCCATCGCCACCTCGGTTTCCTGGATGAAGACCTGACCCTCCGCATTGATGGAAACGGTGATCGGCTGGCTTTCGCTGTTCAGAGCGTTAGCGCGGCTTTCCGGAAGATCGATCGGCACCCCGACCGTCAGCATCGGTGCAGCGACCATAAAGATGATCAGAAGCACGAGCATGACGTCGACGAACGGCGTCACGTTGATTTCGCTCATCGGGGCACGCTTGCCGCCGCGCCTTCTGCGCGAACCGCCACCACCGGATTTTCCGACCGACATGCCCATGATCGAGGTCCCTAACCCAGTGCCTTACTCGGCCGCCTGGCGCGGCTGAAGCTTCTCGTCAATCTGACGCGAAAGAATGGCGGAAAATTCGTCGGCGAATGCTTCCATGCGGCTCGTCAGCTTGTTCGCATCGCCGATCAGTTTGTTGTAGCCGATGACGGCTGGAATAGCGGCGAGCAAGCCGATGGCCGTGGCAAGAAGCGCTTCCGCGATGCCTGGAGCGACGACCGCGAGGTTAGTCGATTGCGAACCGGCAATGGCCTGGAACGAGGTCATGATACCGACGACTGTGCCGAACAGGCCGATGAAAGGCGCCGCCGAGCCGATGGTCGCAAGCGAACTCAGACGCGATTCAAGTTCTTCCGATTCCCGTGCGAGCGTCACGTCCATGGCCTTTTCGATCCGCTGCTGCAGGCCGATCGGCGTGCGGGCGCCGCGCTCGAAGGATTTCTTCCACTCGCGCATGGCGGCGACGAAGATCGCGCCCATGCCGGTGGTCTTCTGCTCGGACAATGTCCGGTACAGCTCTTCGAGCGACTGGCCCGACCAGAAGATTTCCTCGAAATTGTCGAGGCGGCGGCGAACGCGACCGTAGCTCATGATCTTGTCGACGATGATGGCCCAGGTCCAGATCGAGGCTCCGATAAGCCCTACCATCACGAGCTTGACGACAAAGCCCGCTTCCATGAACAGCGCCCAGAGCGTCACTTCGCTCGTTGCCGCCAAACCCACCTGTTCCATCAATAACGCCCTCGAATTGACCAGGCCCGCAAGCGATGTTCACGAATGATACGCTTGTACGGGCGGCGCCGACTTCAACATTTCATGCTCGAAAGAAGACCCGGCTGTATCACAAGGTCTGTCCGAAGAGCCCCGTGCGCCTGAACCTGCCTTCTTGCCAGTAAATTTGGTCAAACGAAGGCGTTCCGCGCATGGTTTCATCCATTCGAACACCATTAAGCATTCGTTATGGTTAAGCCTTCGTTAGCGTCGACGGCGGCCGGCGGATATCTTTGTCCAGCGCATTCCCGAGGGCGACGCGCTGGTGTAAAACGCAAGCGCATCCACATCCCCGGTTCACCCGCCTTGAACAACTCCCCTCTTGCCGCGACAGCCAATGTATCAGGCTATTTCTGCCTGTATTTGGCGGTTTTCATGCTTTTGCCGATGCTGGCCGATCTCGTCGATGGCCATGAGGATTGGCAGGTCTTCGGGATTTCGGCGGTGCTGGTCGGTGGACTGTCGCTGACCGTCATTGCCATGACGCAAGGAGCGTCTGTCCGGTTCTCCCCTCGTTTCGGCTTCTTGTTGCTGAACGCGCTGTGGCTATCGACGTCCCTCGTAGCCGCGCTTCCTCTCTATTTTTCTTCGCTCGATCTGACTTTCGGCGAGGCGTTCTTCGAATCGGTCTCAGGTCTCACGACGACCGGAGCGACGGTGATCGTCGGTCTGGACAATCTGCCGCCGGGGATCCTGCTGTGGCGTTCGATCACGCATTTCGTCGGCGGCATCGGGGTCGTGGCAATGGGCCTTCTGCTGCTTCCCTTCCTCAACGTCGGCGGGATGCAGATCTTCAAGCTCGAATCGTCCGGCGCGACCGACAGCCCGTTTCCGCGCGTCAGGCAATTTTCCATCGCCTTGATCGGGTTCTATGTCTCCATCACGCTCGCCTGCGCGCTCGCCTACAATGCCACCGGCATGTCGAGCTTCGATTCGATCAATCACGCAATGGCGACTGTCTCAACCGGTGGTTTTGCGACGACGGACGCCTCGTTTCGCAACTACAACGAAGGTGCGCTGATCGTCGGAACCGTGTTTATGCTGATCGGGGCGATGCCATTTGCGGCATTCATTCGCGCGATCGTATTGCAGAGCCCGAGACAGGCCTTCGACCCGCAAATGCCGGTTTTGCTCGGCATCATCGGACTGGCAACCGCGGCGATAACGATCCTCGCGCTTGAGCATGTGGACGGCCCGCGCTGGGCCACCGTGATCCATGCCGCGTTCAACGTCGTGTCGGTCATCACGACAACCGGCTTCGTCTCCGCCGATTACGATTTGTGGGGGCCGCTCGCTATCATGCTGATCTTCACGCTGACATTCCTTGGCGGCTGTTCGGGCTCCACGTCCGGCGGGATCAAGACCTACCGGCTGATGGTGCTTTTCGACGCGCTCCGGGTGAACCTGGCGCAGATGATCCGGCCAAATGCGGTTCGGCCGGTGCGGTTCGGCCGCCAACCCGTCACGCCGCGCGTGGTGCAATCGGTCGCAGTCTTCGTCGGCGTCTATTTCGCGATCTTCATCCTGGTCAGCGTCGCACTCGCCGCGACAGGTCTCGATTTCACGACGGCTGTGACCGGCTCGATCACGGCGCTCTCGAATGTCGGGCCGGGATTCGGGTCGATCATCGGACCCGCTGGCACGTTCGAGCCAGTGTCCGAGGCTGCAAAATGGATCCTGTCGGTGGCCATGCTGCTCGGACGACTGGAAATTCTCGCCGTTCTGATCCTGTTCAGCTCGTCATTCTGGAAGAACTTCTGAGAAATCACTCTCGACTTCAACGTGGGGCAAATGCTTTTGCGACATCCGCCGGCAAACGGCGGGGTCTCCCCTGCCCGTCGATGACGGCAACATCGACCTTCGCTTCGATCAGCACGGTGCTGCCGCGATTGATGGTCTGGGATAATGTCAGGCGGGCTCCGCGCGCTTCGACGGTTGCCGTATCGATTGTCAGAACATCGTCCATGCGGGCCGGCTGCTTGAAATCGATGTCCATATGGCGAACCACGAAAGCAAGGCGTTCGGTTTCCGACATGGCGCGCTGGGCGATCCCCAGAAGGCGAAGATAGTCGGTGCGGCCGCGCTCCATGAAATGGAGGTAGCGCGCGTGATAGACGACGCCGGAAAAATCTGTGTCCTCATAGTAGACGCGCTGAAGAAGCCGGTGCCCGTCACGGGTCAATTCCCCCGCGAGCACCATCGGCAGTCTCGTGTCATGCGCATCCATCCGGCAAAATCCCCGTCTTTCTTCTGGAGACTTGTGGAGCAACGCGCCCAGCCTTACAAGCGCGGCCACCTCCGTTATAGTGCTGACACAGACTTGGCCTAACGGACGGACGCATTAAAGCGATTACGGAGTTATCTCGCATGAAGATTGCGGTACTTGGCGGCGATGGCTTCGTCGGCTGGCCCACTTGCCTCCACCTTTCGGCACAGGGCCATGAGGTTCACATCGTCGACAATTTGTCGCGCCGCTGGATCGATACGGAATTGGGCGTTCAGTCGCTGACGCCGATGGATTCGATCCAGGAGCGCACCCGCATCTGGCACCAGGAAACCGGTCACCGCATCCGTTTCCACCTAATCGACATCGCGCGCGATTACGACGTCTTCAAGCACTGGCTGATCGAGCATCGCCCCGAGGCCGTGATCCATTTCGCCGAACAGCGCGCCGCGCCCTATTCGATGAAGTCGGACCGGCACAAGAACTACACGGTCAACAACAACGTCAATGCCACGCACAATCTGCTGAACGCACTGGTCGAGACCGATATCGACGCACATCTCGTCCATCTCGGGACCATGGGCGTCTACGGCTATTCGACGATCGGCGCGGCGATCCCGGAAGGCTATCTGCCGGTCGGCATCGAGACGCTTTCCGGCGAGACGGTCAGCCAGGACATTCTCTATCCGGCCAATCCCGGCTCGATTTACCACATGACGAAATGCCTGGATCAGCTGCTGTTCCAGTTCTACGCCAAGAATGACGGGCTGCGGATCACCGACCTGCACCAGGGCATCGTCTGGGGCACGCATACGGACCAAACGCGCCGCCACGCGCAGCTGATCAACCGTTTCGATTACGACGGCGACTACGGTACGGTTCTGAACCGCTTCCTCATCCAGGCGGCGATCGGTTATCCGCTGACGGTCCACGGCACCGGCGGCCAGACACGCGCCTTCATTCACATTCAGGATTCGGTGCGCTGCATCGAAATCGCGCTGAAGAACGGCCCGTCGCGCGGTGACAAGGTCAAGATCTTCAACCAGATGACGGAAACACACCGGGTGCGTGACCTGGCCGAAATGATCGCGAAGATGACGGGCGCCGAGATCGCCTATCTGCCCAATCCGCGCAAGGAAGCACCAGAAAACGAACTGATCGTCAGGAACGAGCAGTTCCTCGCACTCGGCCTCAATCCGACCACGCTTGCCGAAGGTCTGCTGTCGGAAGTCGTCGACGTGGCGAAGAAATTCGCCTACCGCGTCGACCGCAGCCGCGTTCCGGCCGTTTCCGCCTGGACCAAGGACATCGCGCCGACGCTCAACCGCGATCCGGAAGGCAAGAAGCTGAAGAGCGTTTCCTGAAACCGGGGCGGTGCGGGTGGCTGACAAGCCCATCGTCTATACCCACCACGCCGAGCACGCGATGGCCGAACGGGACATCGCTCAGGCGTGGGTAGAGGCGACGGTCAAAGCGCCCGATTGGGTTCTCCCCGATGAAACGACGATCGGTGCCGAGCGCCGCTATCGAAGCATCGCTGACCGCGGCAACCGCATCCTGCGGGTGGCTTGCTTGGAAAGCGACGATCACATCCGTATAATCACGGCCTTCTTCGACCGGAAGGCAAGGCGAGCGACATGACACCGGACGTCACATACGATGCGGATGCGAACGCCGCCTATATCCGCTTTTCCCGTGCCGCAGTGCTCGAAAGCGAGGAAGTTTCCCCCGGCATCGTTTTCGATTTCGATTCCGAAGGACGCATCGTGGGCATCGAACTTCTCGACGCAAAGTCGCGACTGCCGCGCGACGTGCTGTCGCCTGCAGCCTGACCTCCTGAGCCTGATCGCGAACGCTGCATGCCATCCATGAGCCCCCACGCCTACGTCACGCTCGTCACCAATCGGGACTACGCGATGGGCGCAACGGCGCTCTTGCGGTCGATAAAGCTGACCGGGACCACCGCCGACCTCGTGGTCATGCATACGGGTGGTGTCGATCGGCAAGCGCTTGCGCCGCTCGTCGACCTCGGTGCGAAGCTCTATCCGGCCGAGCTTCTCGAGCTTTCGGATGCGTTCAACGAACAACACAGTCGCGCCCGGATCCATGCCGACGCCCCCTTCACCAAGGGGCGCAAGCCGGCATTTCATTCGCCGCTCGACAATTTTTGCAAGCTGCGGCTCTGGCAGATGGCGCAGTATGAACGCGTCGTCTTCATCGACGCCGATGCCATCGTCATCCGCAACATCGACAAGCTCTTCGCCTATCCGGAATTCTCCGCGGCACCGAACGTCTACGAGAGCGTCGCGGACTTTCACCGGCTGAACTCCGGGGTCTTCGTGGCAGAGCCATCGGACGCGACGTTCGATGCGATGATGGCGCGGTTGGATGAGCCCGGCGCGCACTGGCCGCGCACCGACCAGACCTTCCTGCAGACCTTCTTTCCCGACTGGCACGGCCTGCCGGTGACGATGAATATGCTGCAATATGTCTGGTTCACCATGCCCGCACTCTGGAACTGGGGCTCGGTGAACGTGATCCACTACCAATATGAGAAGCCTTGGGAGACCGATCATCCGAAGACGGATCGGCTGCGCCCGCTGATCGATCTCTGGCAGGCCTATTTCACCGGCGCGAACATTCCGGACATCGCATCGCTCACCAATCCTGCGGTCGCCGATCCTGCGGTCGACTGACATGCGTGTGCTGGTGACCGGCGGAACGGGGTATGTCGGTCGCTTCATCGTTGAAGCCATGCTGCGGGAAGGCTTCGAGGTCATCGTCGCCGGCCGGCAACCTCCCGAGCCCGACCTGTTCAGTGCGCCGATTGCCTTCAGGCCGCTCGACCTCGATCCCGACGCCGATCGCACGGCCCTTCTCGAAGGCATCGACTGGCTGGTGCACGGCGCCTTCGATCATGTCGAGGGCAAGTACCGGGGCGGCGAAGGCGACGATCCGGCGCGTTTCAGCCGGCTCAATCGCGACGGCAGTATCGCCTTGTTCAAAACTGCGAAAGCCGGCGGCGTCAAGCGTGCCGTCTTTCTTTCAAGCCGCGCGGTTTACGGCACCCAAGGGGCACCGACACTACTCACAGAAGCGACGCCGGCAAGGCCTGAAACGCTATATGGGCAGGTGAAGCTCGATGGAGAAAGAGCACTCAGCGCCCTCGCCTCGGCCGAATTCGTGGCGGCCAGCCTCAGGATCACCGGCGTTTACGGTGCTCATCGGTCGGGTGCCTCCCACAAGTGGGAGAAGCTCTTTGCGGATTTCCTGGACGGTCAGACGATCGCGCCGCGTGTGGCGACGGAAGTGCACGGTTTCGATGTCGCGCAGGCCGTTCTTCTCCTTCTGCGGTATACCGATATCAACGCCATCGCCGGACGGGTGTTCAACGTTTCCGACATCCTGCTGGATCAACACGACCTTTTAGGCCGGGTCGCTGCGCTCTCGGGTATCGAGAGACAGCCTCCAGACCCCGCCGATAGAACATCGGTCGACGTCATGGATTGCACCGTGCTCAAAAAGCTCGGCTGGCGCCCGGGAGGCTTCGACCTGCTGGAAGAAACGCTGCCCGACTTGATCAGGCCTCGTTAGGCTGACGACGGATCAGTCCTCGTCGAACTGAATGCGAAACTGCGTCGCTTCCAAATCCTTCGGTGCGTTGAGACCGAGGTGTTTCCAAGCGTTGGCAGTGAGGACCCGGCCGCGCGGCGTGCGCTGGATGAAGCCCTGCTGGATCAGATAGGGCTCGATGATGTCCTCGATCGCATCGCGCGGTTCCGAGAGGCCGGCGGCGATCGTTTCGATGCCCACTGGGCCCCCACCGAAATTCTTGGCGATCATGAAGAGATAGCGTCGGTCGAGTTGGTCGAGGCCGAGCGCATCCACTTCCAGGCGCGTCAGCGCCTCGTCGGCGACCTTGCGATCCACAGCTTCGGCGCGCGCGACCTCGGCGAAATCGCGCACACGGCGCAGCAGCCTGCCGGCGATACGCGGCGTGCCACGGGCACGGCGGGCGACTTCGAGCGCGCCATCCTCGGTCATCGGCAGGCCCATGATGCGGGCACCGCGCCGGACGATCAGTTCCAGTTCTGGAACGGTATAGAAATTGAGCCTCACCGGAATGCCGAAGCGGTCACGCAACGGGGTGGTGAGGAGGCCAAGCCGCGTCGTGGCGGCAACGAGCGT
This sequence comes from Rhizobium sp. EC-SD404, assembly GCF_902498825.1. Classification (NCBI taxonomy): domain Bacteria; kingdom Pseudomonadati; phylum Pseudomonadota; class Alphaproteobacteria; order Hyphomicrobiales; family Rhizobiaceae; genus Rhizobium; species Rhizobium sp. EC-SD404. Next base: position 975,381 of record NZ_LR701459.1, on the reverse strand, counting down.
GAAATTGGCGAGATCGATCTTCACGGAACGGGCCGCCGGCCCTTCGCCGATGATGAGATCGAGCTGGAAATCTTCCATCGCCGGATAGAGAATTTCCTCGACCGCCGGGCTGAGGCGATGGATTTCGTCGATGAAGAGAACATCGCGCTCTTCGAGATTGGTCAAGAGAGCGGCGAGATCGCCGGCCTTGGCGATGACGGGGCCGGATGTCGCACGGAAATTGACGCCGAGTTCCTTGGCCATGATCTGCGCGAGCGTCGTCTTTCCAAGGCCAGGCGGGCCAACGAACAGCACGTGATCGAGTGCCTCGCCGCGTGCCTTGGCGGCCTCGATGAAGATCTTGAGGTTCGCGCGCGCTTCGGCCTGGCCGGTGAAATCGTCGAGCGTCTGCGGCCGCAGAGACGCCTCGGCGTCCTCGCCGCGCTTTTCTGCATCGATGAGACGAGCGGGATCACTCATTGGCGTTGGCCGAGGTCGGTGAACGGGTCATGCCATCGGTGTAGTCCAGCCGCTCGGCGCTCGCAATCGCACCGCAGTTCATGGCCTTGCCAGTTCCTTCAGCCCCAGACGGATAAGCTTAGCGCTGTCGGCGTCTTCGCCGGCGTTCTTCACGGCGACCGCGACGGCGTTCGCCGCCTGGTCGCGTGAATAGCCGAGATTGGTAAGCGCGGAGACCGCATCCGAGATGGGTGCGGAGGCGACGCCCTCGCCGAGTTCTTGCTTGAAACCAATCGCGCCTGCGGCATCGCCGGCAAAGGCGGGCGCCTTCGCCTTCAGTTCCGTGACGATGCGCTGGGCGACCTTGGGTCCGATACCCGGTGCGCGCGCCACGGTCGCCTTGTCCTGAAGCGCGATGGCATTGGCGAGCTCGGATGCCGTCAGCGTCGTCAGGACGGCCAGCGCCACCTTGGAGCCCACGCCCTGCACGCTCTGCAGCAGGCGGAACCATTCGCGTTCCAGCGGGCTGGTGAAGCCATAGAGCCGCAACACATCTTCGCGCACATAGGTCTCGATTTGGAGGATCACGGCCTCGCCGGCGGTCAGTTTCGCCAGCGTTCGGCCGGAGCAATAGGCAACGTAACCAACGCCGTGGACGTCGACGACGACATGGTCTTCGCCGATCTCGTCCACCGTGCCTTTCAGTTTTCCGATCATGGAACAGCTATCCGATTGTGGGCTGGGCAGATATTTTTCGTCGCCAGATCGCCGTCATCTATGCGCTCGCGAGCCTCAGCCGGCCGGCTGCACTTTGACGGTGGTGGGCGTGGCAGATGGCGATGGCAATGGCGTCCGCGGCATCGTCGGTGTCGAACGTCGCCTTCGGCAGGAGCACCTTCACCATCATGTGGATTTGCGTTTTGTCGCCGTGGCCGACGCCGATGACCGTCTTCTTCACCGCATTGGGCGCGTATTCGGCGACCGGCAAGCCGGCGAGCGCCGGCACAAGCATGACGACGCCGCGCGCCTGGCCGAGCTTCAGGGTCGCGACCGCATCCTTGTTGACGAATGTCTGCTCCACGGCTGCTTCGTCCGGCTTCATTTCATGGAGAATGGCGGCGAGACCCTCGTGCAATTGCTTGAGACGGGTCGCCAGATCGCATTTCTCGTCGGACCGGATCGTGCCTGATCCCACGAAGCGCAGCGAGTTGCCGAGCGCATCGACCATCGCCCAGCCGGTACGGCGCAGGCCCGGATCGATACCCATGATGCGAATCGTCTGTTGCATGCGCGAAACCCTAGCTGCTGATGCCATGTTCTGCCACGCATCTCGTGAACAAAAGAGAAACAAACTGAGGATCGAACGGAGAAGGTGGCGGTGGAGGGTCGCAGCACCTAAATCTCTCCCAACACCCAACGCGCTTTCGCTGCCAAAGGACCAGTCATGGTACCCCTCTCCATTCTCGATCTCTCGCCCATCGCCGAAGACCAGACGCCGGCCGATGCGCTGAAAGGCTCCCTGAAGCTCGCCCAGAAAGCCGAGGCGCTTGGCTACAATCGCTTCTGGCTTGCCGAGCATCACAACATGCATGGCATCGCTTCTGCTGCGACCGCCGTCGTGATCGGTCACGTGGCCGGTGGGACGAAGACGATCCGCGTCGGCTCGGGCGGCGTCATGCTGCCGAACCATTCGCCGCTGGTGATTGCCGAACAGTTCGGCACGCTCGAAGCCCTCTACCCCGGCCGCATCGATCTCGGGCTTGGTCGCGCGCCCGGTACCGACGGACTGACCGCAAGGGCCCTGCGCCGCAATCTCGATGCCGGAGCCGAAAACTTTCCGAACGACGTCGTCGAATTGATGACGTTGCTCGGCGCGCCACAACCCGGCCAGCGCGTGCATGCGGTTCCGGGCGAGAACTCCCATGTGCCGATCTGGCTCCTCGGCTCCAGCCTATACTCCGCACAGCTTGCGGCGATGCTCGGCCTGCCTTTCGCCTTCGCATCGCACTTTGCGCCGGATTCGCTGATGCAGGCGCTCGCAATCTATCGTGAGAAGTTCCAGCCCTCCGCCGTGCTCGACAAGCCCTATGCGATGGCGGGCGTTATGGCCGCACCGGCCGAAAGCGACGAGGAAGGGGCATTCCTCTTTACCTCGGCGCAGCAGCAATTCGTCAATCTGCGTCGGGGCACGCCCGGGCGGACGCCGAAGCCGGTCGAATCGATGGACGAAATCTGGACCGCAAACGAAAAGATCGGCATCGAACATACGTTCCAATACGCTCTCGTCGGTTCCCCCGAGACGGTGCGCGAAAAGACGGATCGGTTCCTTGAACTGACCAAGGTGGACGAATTGATCGTCTCGTTGCCAATCCATGATCTCGACAAGCGGCTGAGAGGTCTCGAAATCCTGGCCGGCATGCGCGACGAAATGGCCAGGCAGGCAGCCTGAATGCGTCGATGAACGGCGTATGAACCGCTAAGCCATCCTTCGTTCAGGATCGGGACGCTAAATCTGTCTTCATGCTTCGCCCCTGAATGCATCGAAGAGCCCAAAAAGGCCGCAAGGAGAGTGAGATGAAGAAGTTCATAGTCGCCGCAGCAGCATCGCTGGCCGCACTGGTCGCGCTGCCCAGCATCGCATCTGCAGCACCAGGCTTTGTCACGACCAATTTGAACGTGCGGTCCGGTCCCGGCACGCAGTATCCGGCGGTCACCGTATTTCCTGCAGGCGCCCAGGTTGACGTCATCGGTTGCACGGCCGGCCCCGGCTGGTGCGATGTACAAGGCGGCGGCGTGCGCGGCTGGGTCTCGGCCAGCTATCTCGACCTGTCCTACGACAACCGCCGCGTCCGCGCTCCGAGCTATGTCGCACGGATCGGGATTCCGACGGTCACCTTCTCCATCGGCAATTATTGGGACCGCCATTACCGCGGCCAGGGCTTCTACCGTGATCGCGGCCGTTACGAAGGCCGTCCGGTCGTCGTCCGTCCCGATCGTCCAGGCCGTCCCGTGATCGTGCAGCCTGACCGTCCCGGTCGCCCCGGCATCGGTAATCCGGGCCGTCCAAACCAGGTCGAGCGCCGCGAAGACCGTCGCGAGTTCCGTCAGGATGCCCGTGAAGATCGCCGCGAATTCCGCCAGGACCGACGTGAGGATCGCCAGGAGTTCCGCCAGGAGCGTCGTGAGGATCGCCGCGACAACCGCGTCGAACGCCGTGACGATCGACAGGATCCCCGCCAGCCGCGTCGCGAGTTCCGGCAGTACTGATCGGCGGTTGATCGAAACAAGCTAAAAAAAAGCCCGCATCGGGAGACCGATGCGGGCTTTTGCATTTCAAATATGGCGTGTCAGGCAGACAGCTTGGCCATGACCTCGTCGGAAATCTCGAAATTGGCGTAGACGTTCTGGACGTCGTCGTCATCGTCGAGAACGTCGATCAGCTTCATCACTGAAAGCGCCCGCTCCTCGTCGACCGGGGTCGAAGTCTGGGGTTTCCAGATCGCCTTGACCGACTCGGCTTCACCGAGCTTCTCCTCGAGCGCCTTCGACACTTCGCCGATATCCTCGAAAGCGCAGATCACGACGTGGCCGTTCTCGTCGGATACGACATCCTCGGCTCCCGCTTCGATGGCCGCTTCCATCACCGTGTCGGCATCGCCGGCCGCTGGCTTGTAGACGATTTCGCCCACACGGTTGAAGCTGAAGGCAACCGAGCCGGTTTCGCCAAGCGCCCCGCCGGACTTGGTGAACGCCGCGCGCACATTCGAAGCGGTGCGGTTGCGGTTGTCTGTCAATGCTTCCACGATGAGAGCGACGCCGCCCGGGCCGTAGCCTTCGTAGCGGATTTCTTCGTAGCTCTCGGCATCGCCGCCGGACGCCTTCTTGATGGCGCGCTCGATATTGTCCTTGGGCATGGACTGCGCCTTGGCGTTCTGGATCGCCAGGCGCAAGCGCGGGTTCATGGCCGGATCCGGCAGACCGCCCTTTGCCGCCACGGTGATTTCGCGCGCGAGCTTGGAGAACATCTTGGAGCGCACCGCGTCCTGGCGGCCCTTGCGGTGCATGATGTTCTTGAACTGTGAATGGCCTGCCATGTCGCCTCGCCTTGTTCTTTAACTGTCGCCCCGTCGCTGGCATCTTGGGCCGCGCTGGCCGGGCATGGGCGCGCTTATAGAAAAAGCGCCGCCCGTCGTCCAGAACCTCCAATCGCGTTGTCTCGTGTTCGATCGCATTCACGATGCCGTGACCGTGGCGCTGGCCGGTGGACGTTCCTTCGTTTGCACGTAGTCTCTTCAGCCAGGCACTTCAGTTGAAGGCAGGTCATGATGACGAAAGTCCTTTCGATGTCTGGCGCGGCCAGCCTTCTCTGCATGGCGGTATTTTTTTCGCCCGCGGGCGCGCAGGAACCGATGGCGGTGAGCCAAGTGCCAAGCCGTCGCCACGCGTCTTCCGTCTGCGCAATTTGCGAGCCTCGCCGGCGCGGACGATTTCATCACACTCGCCCAATCCGCCGCTGAAGAGGTGCGCATCACCTTCGTCGCCCATTCCACCTATCTGATCGAGACACCGGGCGGAATTTCGATCGCCACGGATTTCAACGGCTATGCAGGTTCGGCGATCACGCCGACGGTCGTGACGATGAACAAGGCGCATTCCGGCCACTATACCGCCAACCCCGACCCTGCCATCGCCCATGTGCTGCGGGGCTGGAACCCGGAAGGGGGAGCGGTCGACCACGATCTCGTGGTGGGCGATACCTATATCCGCAATGTCACCACCGACATCCGCGCGGGCTACGAGGGCATGGAGGCGGACGGAAACTCGATCTTCATTTTCGAGGTCGCCGGCCTCTGCATCGGTCATCTCGGCCATCTGCATCACGCCTTGACCGACGAGCATTATGGGGAAATCGGCCGGCTCGACATCGTGATGGTGCCGACCGATGGTGGGCTGACGATGGGTGCGGAGCAGATGAGCCAGGTGGTGAAGCGGCTGCGTTCATCGCTGGTTTTGCCAATGCACAGGATGGGCCCGTCGCTCAGCGGCTTCATCGAACTGATGGGAGAGGACTGGGCGCGTGATTATATCGACGAGACGGGCATCATGGTCTCGCTGCGCAGCCTGCCGGAACGGCCGACCGTGATGATCCTCCAGGGTATGTGAGCGGAACCCGCCTTCGGCCCCGGCGTTTGGATGAGTAATTCCAACAACAGAAGCCGGAGCAAACAATGGCCGATCTCAAAAAAGCAGAAACCGACCCGAAGACCCAGCTCTTCGACGAAATCGACGACCTTCATGCCGGCATGCTGGGTGTCGAAGGATCGGGCCTGCACATGCAGCCCATGGCGCCGCAACTCGACCGCAACACCAATTCGATCTGGTTCTTCACCAAGAGCGATACGGAACTGGTGCAGGCGATCACGGCCGGTTCCCACGCGCATTTCTGCGTGGTCGGCAAGGATCACGATTATCACGCCTGCGTCGCCGGGCCGATCAGCGTCAATCTCGATCCGGCGAAGCGTGACGAATACTGGAACAGCGTCGTCGAAGCATGGTTCGATGGCGGCAAGGACGATCCGAAGCTGACGATGCTGCAACTGAAGCTCGTCGACGGCAAAATCTGGGCCTCCACCGACAGCAAGATCAAGTTCGGCTGGGAAATCGCCAAGGCGAACCTTACCGACGACATGCCGCATGTGGGCGTGACCAAGGAAGTTCGCTTCTGATCGCTTGAGCTTCGACAACCAAAGCACCCAACGGAAAAGGGGCTGGCCCACGGGCCAGCCCCTTTTTTTGGTGCTTGGAGAAGGCAGCGCCCCAGATCGGGGCGCCGCGAGGGCTCAATGACCGGCGGGCGCGCCGGCAGCGTTCTTCTTCTTGCGGGCACGACGAGCCAGCATGTTGAGCGCTTCGACGATGCCCGAGAAAGCCATGGCGGCGTAGATGTAGCCCTTGGGCACATGGAAGCCGAGGCCTTCGGCGATCAGCGTCATGCCGATCATCAGCAGGAACGACAGCGCCAGCATGACGATCGTCGGGTTGTTGCCGATGAAGCGCGACAGGGGATTTGCCGCCAGCAACATGACCGTCACCGCACCTACGACCGCGATCACCATGATCGGCACTTCGTCCGTCATGCCGACGGCCGTGATGATCGAGTCGACCGAGAAGACGAGGTCGAGCAGCAGGATCTGGATGATCACGCCGGTGAACGTCACGGTCGCGGCCTTTCCGATCATGTTGTCCTTGCTGTCTTCCACATCGACCGTGTGGTGGATTTCCTTCGTGGCCTTCCAGACCAGGAAGAGACCGCCGACGAGCAGGATGATGTCGCGCCAGGAGAAGTCCTGGCCGAACACTGTGAACACCGGTTCCGTCAACTGCACGATGATGCTGACGAGCGACAGAAGACCGAGACGCAGCACGAGAGCGAGCAAAATGCCGATGCGGCGTGCACGCTCGCGTTGGCCCTCAGGCAGCTTGTTCGACAGGATGGAGATGAAAATCAGATTGTCGATGCCGAGGACGATTTCCATGACGAGGAGTGTCGCAAGCGCCACCCATGCCGCAGGATCGTTCATAAAGGAGAACCAGTCAGCCATTGGGCAAATTCCGTTCTTGAAGATGGCGTGAGGAAATGAAGTCGAAGTTCATACGTTAATTAACGCTCATGAACGAGAGATGTGTTCAAGCGTTCCAAAAAGACGGAACGGTTTCGGCCAGACGCGGCCCCAAGCGCAGCGGCGCCACCTTTTCAGCAAGTCCGGTGCGATCGGAAATCTCCACCGCGACCCCGCAGATCGTCGCCTCCCCCGCAGCTGCTTCGAAGCGGCCTTTCGGCATCTTGGACAGAAACCGGTTGAGCGGCTCTTCCTTGTCCATGCCGAGCGAGGAATCGTAGTCCCCGCACATACCGGCGTCGGACATATAGGCGGTGCCGCCATTGAGGATCTGGCAATCGGCGGTGGGCACATGCGTATGAGTGCCGACGACCAGACTGGCCCGTCCATCGACGAAATGGCCAAAGCACTGCTTCTCGCTGGTCGCTTCCGCATGAAAATCGAAGATGACCGCATCCGCCTGCTCGCCGAGCGGACAAGCCGACAGGATCGCCTCTGCCGACTGGAACGGATCGTCGAGGTCAGGATGCATGAAGACGCGGCCCATGATGTTGGCGACGAGCACCTGGGCGCCACTGCGGGAACGGTAGAGATTGGCACCGCGGCCGGGTGTGCCCGCCGGAAAATTGGCGGGGCGGAGAAACCGTTCCTGGCGCTCGCAGAATTCGATGGCTTCGCGCTGGTCCCAGACGTGGTTGCCGGTCGTCATCACGTCTGCACCGGCCTGCAGCGTCTGCAGAAGGATCTCCTCTGTCACGCCAAATCCGCCGGCAGCGTTCTCGCCATTGACGATGACGAAATCGAGCCGGAAATCCGAAATCAGTGCGGGAAGACGTTCATAGACAGCCGTGCGCCCGCTGCGCCCGACCATGTCGCCAAGAAAGAGTAGCCTCATGGTGGGCCTCTATACCTGAGGCTTCGCTGCGTGCAAGCCGGTCTCGGTGAGGATGGCGTCAAGCTGAACGTCATGCGGCTCGTCCGGTACCAGGTCGACACGCTGGCTGTCGAAAGCGATGCCGATCAGGCGCGGCTTCAGCCCCTTTTCATGCAATCTTGCGATCGCGCGGTCATAATGACCGGCACCGTAACCGAGCCGATGGCCCCTGCTGTCGAACGCTGCCAGCGGCACGAGCATGACGTTCGGATCGAGCACTTCGGCATCCGGGCCGGGACCGACGGTGCCGAACCCGGTGTCGACCAGTGGCGCGTTGCGCAATAATTCGCGAAAGACGATTTCCTCGCGGCTGAGGATCGCCGGCACGCAGATGCGTGCGCCTCGATCCCGCAGATCCGCCATCAGCGGGCGAATGTCGACTTCCGATCGGATCGGGGAAAAGCCCGACACGATCGCACCATCCGGCAGATCGATCAAAGTTCGACCGAATTCGGCTATCGCGATGCTGGCTTCGATGCGTGTCTCGATCGACATGGCATCCCGATGCGCCAGGGCCCGTCGTCGAAGATCGGCTTTGTTCGCAGCGCTCGCGGTCATGTTCATATCGCCCGATCCTCCGTCTCATTGCCCATCCAAGCGCCGTCATCTTGCAACCATAGGGGGATGATCGGCCAGACTATCCGTTCTGATAAGTCGACATCGCTAAAACACAATGCAAATTGATGGCCGCCGGACAGCACAATCTTCAGCCGACGCCGTTTTTTATGCGCGTCGGTCGCTTTCGGCATCTTCAGTTGCCGGGGCGTGGGGGCAGCGGAGACTGGTGAAGGAATGCTTTCGGAAATTGAAGCGGGTTATCTGAGCCGCATCGCACGCGGCCAGACTGCAGAGGACATTGCCGCAGAAGACGGGATATCGCTGCAGGCCGTTCTGGACGCTCTGAACGGAGCCGAAGGGGAATTGGGTGCAATGAACCTGATGGATGCCGTGACCAAGGCGGTCCGACTTGGGCTGATCAAGGACGACAGCAGCATTCCATGAGGGAAATTGTAGGGATCGAAAAGAGAAAAGCGCGATCCACGGCGACCGATGGAGTTTTACGATCCCGGGTACCTACAAAGTAGGTGGGTGCCGTATAACCGAACCCACGGGTTCAATCAGGGACAGCTCCCTTGGATCGCGTATGGCCCCGGGGAATGTTGTTCCTGTCGAGAAGCGCAGACCGCATTCTCAATATATGTCGAGCCGTTGGTTTTAGCCAGTGGCTCGCCATCACGAGCGCACATAAATAAGCTGCCTCAGCGGGCTGTCAGGCGCTCCGAAAGCTTCTCGACATGATCGGTCACCTCGTTCAGGGCGAGTGCCAGTTGCTGGTCGGCGGTTTCCGACCGGGCGAGTGCCGCGTCGCGGGTTTTGCGCAGGGTTTCGAGTTCGCCGCGCAGGGATTGGATCGTGCGCTCGTTCTCGGACAGTTCGTCCATCACCATGATGGCCGACATGACGGTGAGCCGCAGATCCCCTATTTCTCCGAATTGGTTCTTGAGGTGCGAGACGTAGCGATCGAACCGCGTGGCGAGGGTCGTCAGGTGCTCTTCCTGGCCCTCCTCGCACGCCATGCGATAGGCCTTGCCATCGATATTGACCGTCACCTGTGACATTGCCGGCGCCCCTTCGTTCGGCAGTCGCCGCCAAGTTCGGGCGAACGACAGACCAAAACCGCATTCATCGATCGAGAACCGCTCGGATGGTTTCCATCGACGTGACCAGACGGCGGGAGACTTCGCGATTGGCTTCTTCCAACCGGTTCGCGCGATCTTCGGCCTTGTCGAGGTCCTGTGCCAGACGCGACCGATCGGCATTCATGCGGGCAACTTCCGCTTCGGCGGCGCCGAAGTCCTGTTCATGCTCGAAGCGATGCTCGATCGCATCGTCCAAACCCGCCAGGGCCCGCCGCAGTCGTTCCAACGCCGCACCAACCTCGGACTCGCTCGTCATGGCTCCCCACACTCCGCAACGCCTGGACGCTTCGAATCATAGCGGTTCCCGACGTTTAGGCCTTCGAGTTTAGGCGTCGCGCCAACCGAGCGTCAATCAAGGGTGCAGACGTTCTCCCCCGCAAATCCAATCCTCTAACCGCAATTCACGCATCTATCCTCCTGCATGCCGGGCATCGATCGTACCGATCAGGCGGGTGAGAATGCACGGAGCCCGCAGTTTGGCCGCAGTTTGATTGACTCAACACGGCCAACTGCTATGTGTCACGCGCCTTCGGGGGAGCCCGCTTTTTCGTCAACGAAGCAGAGAACCAATGACCTCACGCGACAAGCACAACAGCATGGCCAATGCGATCCGCTTTCTTTCGATCGATGCGGTCGAGAAAGCCAATTCCGGTCACCCCGGATTGCCCATGGGCGCAGCCGACATCGCGACGGTCCTGTTTACCCGCTATCTCTCGTTCGATCCGAAGAACCCGAACTGGCCCGATCGCGACCGGTTCGTTCTTTCGGCCGGCCACGGTTCGATGCTGCTCTATTCGCTGCTCTATCTGACCGGTTATGAAGACATCGACATTTCCGACATCGAGAACTTCCGTCAGCTCGGTTCGCCGACTGCCGGCCACCCGGAATACGGCCATGCCGCCGGCATCGAGACGACGACCGGCCCGCTCGGCCAGGGTCTCGCCAATGCGGTTGGTATGGCGATCGCCGAGCGCAAGCTCGAAGCCGAATTCGGCTCCGATCTTCAGGACCATTACACCTACGCGCTGGTCGGCGATGGCTGCCTCATGGAGGGTATCAGCCAGGAGGCTATTTCGCTTGCCGGCCATCTCAAGCTGAACAAGCTGATCGTTCTTTGGGACGATAACGGCATCTCGATCGACGGCGCCGTCAGCCTTTCGGACTCGACCGACCAGGTGAAGCGCTTCGCCGCTTCGGGCTGGCATACACTTGCCGTCGACGGCCACGATCCCGATGCGATCGGCCGCGCTATCGAAGAGGCGCAGAAGAGCGAACGCCCGACCTTCATCGCCTGCAAGACGACGATCGGTTACGGCTCGCCCAACAAGGCCGGCAGTTCAAAGGCCCACGGCTCGCCGCTCGGCGCGGACGAGATCGCCCTCACCCGCACCCAGCTTGGCTGGAGCGACGAGGCGTTCGTCGTCCCCTCGGACATACTCGACGCGTGGCGTCTTGCGGGCCTGCGTTCCAACAAGGAGCGCAAGGCGTGGGAAGACCGGCTTGCCGCCAAGGACGCCGAGATCCGCTCCACCTTCGAACGTCGCTTCCGCGGTGAACTGGCAGGCGCGTTCGAACCGGCAATCGAGGGCTACAAGAAGAAGCTTGCCACCGACAAACCGAAGGTCGCCACCCGCAAGGCCTCCGAAATGGTGCTGGAAGTGATCAACGGCGCCCTGCCCGAGACGCTGGGCGGCTCGGCCGACCTGACGGGTTCGAACAACACCAAGACCAGCCAGACCAAGCCGATCACGCCCGACGATTTTTCCGGCCGCTACCTGCACTACGGCATTCGCGAGCACGGCATGGCTTCGGCCATGAACGGCATCGCGCTGCATGGCGGCCTCATTCCCTATGGCGGCACGTTCCTCGTGTTCTCCGACTATTCGCGTCCGGCGATCCGTCTGGCAGCGCTGATGGGCATCCGCGTCATCCATGTGCTGACCCACGATTCGATCGGCCTTGGCGAAGACGGCCCGACCCACCAGCCCGTGGAACATGTCGCGGCGCTGCGTGCGATTCCGAACTTCCAGATGTTCCGTCCCGCCGACGCGGTTGAGACGGCCGAGTGCTGGCAGCTGGCGCTCGAAAGCGAAAACAAGCCGTCCGGCCTTGCGCTCACGCGCCAGAACCTGCCGACGGTTCGCACCGACCATGTCGAGGACAATCTCTGCTCGTTCGGCGCCTACGACCTCGCGCCGGCATCGGACGCGGACGTGACGATTTTCGCGTCGGGCTCGGAAGTTGAAATCGCGCTGGAAGCCAAGACGCGCCTCGATGGCATGGGACACGCAACCCGCGTCGTGTCCGTGCCCTGCTTCGAGCTCTTCGAGGAGCAGACCGAAGAATACCGCGCGGCGATCATCGGCCAGTCCAAGGTCAAGGTCGCGGTGGAAGCCGGCATCCGCCAGGGTTGGGATGCGTTCATCGGCTCCGACGGCGTCTTTATCGGGATGCACGGCTTCGGTGCATCGGGCCCCTATCAGGAGCTTTACAAGCATTTCGGCATTACGGCCGACGCGATCGTCGCAGCGGCCGAAGCTCGGCTGCACGCCGATAACTAATTCGCCGGCCAGATACGAAGGCCCGTTTCCAGTCGGGCTTCAAGCGGAAGAGGAAGTGTCATGACAGTGAAAGTCGCCATCAACGGTTTTGGGCGGATCGGCCGCAACGTCCTGCGGGCCATCGTCGAGTCCGGCCGCACCGATATTGAAGTCATCGCCATCAACGATCTCGGACCGGTCGAGACCAATGCGCATCTGGTGCGCTACGATAGCGTCCACGGCCGTTTCCCGGGCACCGTGACGGTCAATGGCGACACGATTGATGTCGGCCGCGGCCCGATCAAGGTGACGGCGATCCGCGATCCCAAGGAACTGCCCTGGGGCGACGTCGACATCGCGATGGAATGCACCGGCATCTTCACCGATCGGCCGAAAGCTGCGCTTCACCTCGAAAACGGCTCCAAGCGCGTGCTCGTCTCCGCCCCGGCCACCGGTGCCGACAAGACGATCGTGTTTGGCGTGAACCACGATGCGCTGACGAAGGACGACCTCGTCGTCTCCAACGCATCCTGCACCACCAACTGCCTCTCCCCGGTCGCCTACGTCCTCGACAAGGCCATCGGTATCGAGAAGGGCTTCATGACGACGATCCACTCCTATACGGGTGATCAGCCGACGCTCGACACGATGCACAAGGATCTCTACCGCGCCCGTGCCGCAGCGCTCTCGATGATCCCGACATCGACCGGTGCTGCAAAGGCTGTTGGTCTCGTCCTGCCGGAACTCAACGGCAAGCTCGATGGCGTCGCGATCCGCGTGCCGACGCCGAACGTCTCGGTCGTCGACCTGACCTTCATCGCCAAACGTGCGACGTCGGTCCAGGAAATCAACGATGCGATCCGCAGCGCCGCCGATGGCGAGCTGAAGGGCATTCTCGGCTATACCGACGAGCCGCTCGTTTCGACCGACTTCAACCACGATCCGCATTCGTCGGTCTTCCACATGGACCAGACGAAGGTGATGGAAGGCACGATGTGCCGCATCCTCACCTGGTACGACAACGAGTGGGGCTTCTCCAACCGCATGTCCGACACGGCGGTTGCCATGGGCAAGCTCATCTGACCTGAGCCAGCTCTGCCCGGCACATCGCCGGATATGTCAAAAGTTATAGAAATCGAAGCGCCCGACCTTTTTTCGGGCGTTTTGCATTCTTAGATGGGTTTTGTGACCTGTCAGTTCAGTCAGGCTCGCTTTCCACCAATACGAGGGACTGTCGCATCGCAATCGACACCTCCGGCAACAGCATCGGGCCATGATTTTGGCCAGGCCATTGCAGCGAGGATAGACAAAGCGTTTCGATTAAGAAGCGCTGCCATGCAGCGCCGACCTCACGTGGTTCCGAGCCGTACTGACGGCCCTGGACCGTTTCCCATCAGGCGGAGCCCAGCGTCGTTTCCGGCCGGTCCATGGATTGGATGACCATGCTGGAGACCCGAACGCATGATGCTTGAAGCGATGTATCTCGTCATTCTTATCGGGACGCTTCTGGTTCTCATATCGGCCTTTTCGAGCCTTCTTGCCTTTCGCTTCGGCGCGCCGCTTCTGTTGCTCTTCCTCTGCATCGGCCTCGTGGCCGGCGTCGACGGGCTCGGGATCAATTTCAGCAACGCGTCTGCGGCCTATTTCATCGGCTCGCTCGCGCTGGCGATCATCCTGTTCGATTCCGGTTTCGGAACCTCAATCCAGTCCTTCAGGCAAGCGGCCGCGCCGGCGATTGCGCTGGCGACGCTCGGCGTGTTGCTGACGACCCTTCTGTTTGCGCTCGCCGCCCGCTTCGTCTTCGACTTCACTTGGCTTGAAGCGCTTCTCTTCGGTTCCATCGTCGGTTCGACGGATGCGGCCGCCGTCTTCTTCCTGCTTCGCATCGGCGGCATCAACATCCGTGAAAAGGTTCGATCGACGCTCGAAATCGAATCCAGTTCGAACGACCCGATGGCGATCTTCCTCACCATCACGCTCGTCGAACTGATCGCCAACGGAACGCCGCTCGGCGAGATGGGAGTCGATCTCCTGATCAATTTCGGACTGCAGATGGGCGTCGGCCTGCTGGCCGGCTTCATCGGCGGGATGATCATCGTCAGCCTCGTCAACCGCCTCAACCTGGAGCGAGGGCTGACGCCGATCTTCGTCATCGCCCTGTCGTTGCTCGTCTTTTCCGCAACCGGAGTTGCCGGTGGATCAGGCTTCCTCGCCGTCTATGTCGCCGGTCTCTATGCGGGCAACCGGCAGATACGCTCGGCACCGACGTTGAAGCGCTTCCAGGACGGCATGACATGGCTGGCACAGATCCTGATGTTCCTGCTTCTGGGGCTCTTAGCCACACCGTCGCAATTTCCGGCCATCGCGATCCCGGCGATCGCCATGGCCTTCTTCCTGATCTTCATCGCCCGGCCGCTTGCGGTGTGGCTCACGCTTCTGCCCTTCAACTACAAGCGGGAGGAAACGGCGTTCGTGTCGTGGGTGGGCTTGCGCGGCGCGGTCTCCATCCTGCTCGCGATTTTGCCGCTGCTCGGCAATCTCGAAAACGCCACGACGTTCTTCAACGCCGCCTTCATCATCGTGCTCGTGTCGCTGGTCGTGCAGGGGTGGACCATCAATCCCCTCGCCCGTCGCCTGGGGCTCGTGGTTCCCGCGCGGATCGGCCCGGTCGACAAGGTCGAGCTGGAACTACCGGGCACCGCCCTGCATGAGCTTCTTGCCTATCGCGTCGTGCCTGACAGCCCGGTGGCGACTGGCGAGCGCATACCGCGCTGGGCGCGACCGTCGCTCGTCATTCGCGATGGCAAGTCCATGCGCTATCAATATGCGGGAAGGCTTCAGGCGGGCGACTATGTCTATCTCTTCATCTCGTCGCGCTATCCACGCCTGCTCGACCGACTTTTCGCCAGCCCTCTGCCGGTCCAATCCGACGACGCCGAATTCTTCGGCGAGTTCACGATCGATCCCCATCGTCCAGCCAAGGACCTGCATGCGGCCTACGATATCGGGCTCGCGAAGGACGAGATGGATCTCAGCATCGACGCGTTGCTGACGAGGCGGCTCGGCGGCAAGGCAGAGTTCGGTGACCGTGTCGTGCTCAAGAATGTCGAGATCATCGTGCGCGATGTGGACGACCAGGGCCGGATCACAAGTGCCGGCCTCTCGCTCGATCCGGAAGGAAACCGGCCGAACATCCCCGTTTTCCTGTCGGCACGTGAAATAGCGACGCTGCTGAGACAACGCGTGAGGCGCCGGCAACCGGTGGCCAAGACGCCTCTCGGCCCTCCTCCATCGTCGCTCACGCCGGCGATGGAGGCCGCGGACGACCAGCAACAACAAGCCACAACCAGCGAGCGGCAGACCGCAAGCGATTAGCGCTGGGGGCGGCCGATGGTTCGACTTGCGTCCGCGCAGGGCATTTGTATTGTCTCCCGCGCCACACAAGGGGAATTCACGATGCCGGCCTTTCGCACTCTCGACGATCTCACCGATGTTTCGGGCAAACGCGTTCTGGTCCGGGTGGATCTCAACGTGCCGATGGAAGACGGCTATGTCAGCGACATGACCCGCATCGAACGGGTGCTGCCGACGATCGAGGAACTGTCCGGCAAGGGCGCGAAGGTCATCCTGCTCGCCCATTTCGGCCGACCCAAGGGCAAGCGGGTGGAGGACATGTCGCTCGCCTCGGTTGCTCACGCCCTGGAAGAACTGCTTGACCACGACGTGGTGTTCGCCCCGGACTGCGTCGGCGAAGCCATGCAGAAGGCCATTGGCAAGATGGACAATGGCGATGTGATGTTGATGGAGAACACGCGGTTCTATGCCGGCGAAGAAGCCAATGACGGCGCCTTTGCCGACAAGCTGGCAGCGCTTGGCGACATCTACGTCAATGATGCCTTCTCGGCCGCACACCGCGCGCATGCATCGACCGAGGGCCTGGCGCACCGCCTTCCGGCCTATGCCGGCCGGACGATGGAAGCGGAGCTGAAGGCGCTGGAAAAAGGCCTCGGCAATCCCGAAAAGCCGGTCGTGGCGATCGTCGGCGGCGCTAAGGTGTCGACAAAGCTCGACCTCCTGATGAACCTCGTGAGACAAGTCGATGCGCTCGTCATCGGCGGCGGCATGGCCAACACGTTTCTCGCGGCTCGTGGCACCGATGTCGGCAAATCGCTCTGCGAGCACGATCTTGCGGCGACCGCCAAGCAGATCATGATCGAGGCTGCCTCTTCCGGCTGCGCTATCGTGCTGCCCGTCGATGCCGTCGTCGCGCGCGAGTTCAAGGCCGGTGCTGCCAGCGAGATCGTCGACATCGCCAATGTGCCGGCCGACGCGATGATCCTCGATGTGGGTCCGCGCTCGGTCGAGACGATCAATGGCTGGATCGACCGTGCGAAGACGCTCGTCTGGAACGGCCCCCTCGGCGCATTCGAGATCGAGCCGTTCCACAAGGCGACGGTCAGCGCTGCGCGCCACGCCGCCGAGCGCACGCGCGCTGGGAAGCTTGTTTCCGTCGCCGGCGGAGGCGATACGGTCGCGGCGTTGAACCAAGCGGAAGTGGCCGACGACTTCACCTACGTGTCGACGGCAGGCGGTGCTTTCCTCGAGTGGATGGAAGGCAAGGATTTGCCGGGCGTTTCGGCTCTCAAAGTTTAAAGGCGATTTTTTAAACGATTGAATTTTTTTCAATCGTTTCAGGCGTTTTGGGTGTCATTTCCTCGTCGGGACTAGTCTGCTAACGGCTTAGCCAGTTCGAACAGGAGACGTCTGGAATGGTTGAAAAGCTTCAGGATATTGCGGCTGCGATGGTGGCTCGGGGCAAGGGCATTCTTGCTGCAGACGAGTCGTCGGGCACCATCAAGAAGCGGTTCGACACGATCGGCCTCACCTCCACTGAAGATGCCCGCCGCGATTACCGCGAGATGCTGTTCCGTGCCGAACCGGCGATGAGCCAGCACATCTCGGGCGTCATTCTCTATGATGAAACGCTGCGCCAGAAAGCCGCCGATGGCACACCGCTCGTCGAGGTCATCCGCAACGCCGGCGCCGTGCCCGGCATCAAAGTCGACATGGGCGCCAAGCCTTTGGCCGGCTACCCGGGCGAAACGGTCACCGATGGCCTCGATGGCCTGCGCGAACGGCTTGCCGAGTATTACGAGATCGGCGCGCGCTTTGCCAAATGGCGCGGCGTGATCGCGATTGCGAACGATCTGCCGACACAGGGTGCGATCCATGCCAATGCGCATACGCTGGCACGCTATGCGGCGCTTTGCCAGGAAGCCGGTATCGTGCCGATCGTCGAGCCGGAAATCCTGATGGACGGCAAGCCTGGCGATCATTCGATCGACCGTTGCTACGAAGTGACCGACGCGGTGTTGAAAGCCGTGTTCGCCGAACTCGAACTTGCCCGCGTGGCGCTCGACGGCATGGTGCTGAAGCCCAACATGGTCATCGACGGCAAGAACGCCCGCAAGGCCTCCGTCGAGGAAGTCGCCGAGAAGACCGTGAAGTGCCTCAAGGCCAACGTGCCGAGCGACGTCGCCGGCATCGCCTTCCTTTCGGGCGGTCAGTCGGACGAAGAGGCGACGGCCCACCTGTCCGCAATGAATGCCAGCCAGGATCTGCCTTGGCCGGTGACCTTCTCCTATGGTCGCGCCCTGCAGGCGGCAGCACTGAAGGCCTGGGGCGGACGCTCGGAGAACGTTGCTGCCGGCCAGCGCGCCTTCAGCCACCGCGCCGAGATGAACGGCCTGGCCGCGATCGGCAACTGGAAGCGCGAGCTGGAAACAGCCGCCTGACCGGTCAGGCCGTCAGCAAGCCCAACGTTCCGATTGTGCAACGCATGATGTGACCGTCCGCCGCCCCCGCCGAGGGTGGCGGGCGGTTTCTTTTTGTGAGACAGAATCGGGATGCGTTATCGGTACAACGGCCTTCTCAGCTGGCTGCTTTCGCCCATTGCGGTCGCGCAGGCGTTCGGCGTCCGCCGGCGGACGCCGCGTCTGTCGCCGCCGCCTGGACGCACTGCCGGGCAGGTCGGGCCACAGTCGGAGCCTCGCTTCCACGTTCTCGTCATGGGCGATTCGTCTGCAGCCGGCGTCGGCGCCGATCACATGGACGAGACCTTGGCGCCCAAGCTTGCCGCACGGCTTTCGGAGCATTTCGACGCTTCGGTGAAGTGGCGCACGATCGGCGCCAACTCGGCCACAACCGAGGAACTGCGCGACCATGTCATTCCAAACATCAGGCGCGAGCCCTTCACGCACATTCTGGTGTTGGCCGGCACCAACGACATGAAGGATTTCGTCCCACGGCGGCGGTTCGACGACGGGTTTGGTGGGATGCTGTTTGCGCTGCATGCCAAATGGCCCGATGCGACGCTCATCTGGTCGCCGATCATCGACATGCGCACGGTGCCGGCCCTACCAAAACTGCTTGGTCAAATCCTCGAGCTACGCGTCGCGATGGTCAACGAGCTCGGCCATCAACTTTGCCGGGAGCGCTTCACGATCGCAGCTCCCCGCCTGACCGCCCATGATCGCGAGGGTTTCGCCATCGACGGCTTCCATGCCAGCGCCAAGGGCTACGGCTATTGGGCGGACCTGGTGGCAGGCGTGATCATCGACTCGGAAACGCGCCGCTCCCAAGGCCTCTTTCCAGTCCGCGACGTCGAAGCGGAAACGCCGGAGCCCAGCATCGCTATGTTGGGCGAATAAGCACCGTCGCCATCGTGACGGCGAGCGCCACCACCGCGATCTTCCAGAAATCCTTGCGGCGTTTGAGGCCGGGTAGCCCGAGTGGACGGATGATGTGGACGATCATCGCCAGCAGGAGCAGAATCGAGATCGCCTTCGACATGTATCGTCTCCTCAATCAGAGCGCTTCGCGTCCGCAGGGGCGCAGACGGGTCGCTCTAACCGTTTGAAGCTCTGCAACCGGCCCGTCTAAAAACGAATCCAGATTTGGGCCACCGCTGTGGCACCCAGCCATAAAGCAGCCCCCGTGCGGGTCAACCGCGGCGCCTTTTTATACGCAGTGGGTTTTCCTCAACGGCGAAGTTCTGTATCCGGCTGCTATCGGAACGGATGACGGACGCAGTGATGGCCCGCAACCTGCTACCCATCTTCGCCCTTCTCCTGGGTACGGCCTTTCTGCTTGCCGGCAATGGTCTTCACGGCCTTTTGCTGCCCATGCGGGGCTCGATGGAAGGTTTTTCCTCCGCCAGCCTCGGTCTTTTGGGCACGTCCTGGGCCAGCGGCTTCGTGCTCGGCTGCTTGCTCGCGCCGCGTCTGGTGAAGCGAATCGGCCATGTGCGGGCGTTTTCAGCCTTTGCGGCCGGCGCTGCGATCGTCGCCTTGCTCACCGGCCTCTTCGTCGACCCGATCGCCTGGATTCTGCTGCGCGCGCTGACGGGCTTTTCCATGGCTGCCGTCTTCATGGTCATCGAAAGCTGGCTGAACGAGCGTTCGACCAATGACAGCCGCGGCATGGTGTTCTCGCTCTACATGACGATCACCTATGTCGCGATCGTCGCCGGGCAGATGTCGATCGCCGCCGGCGACATTTCCACGCCGACATTTTTCATGATCGCCGGCATTCTCTACTGCATGGCATTGTTGCCGACCGCGATCTCCACCGCCGTCAGCCCCTCGCCACTCAGGGAAGTCCGCCTCGACCTCAAAGGGCTATACCGGAATTCGCCGGTCGCCTGCGTTTCGATCTTCCTGATCGGCGTCGCCAACGGTGCGTTCGGCACGCTTGGCCCGGTGTTTGCCGCACAAGTCGGCCTTGCGGAAGGCGCCGTCGCATCCCTGATGAGCGTGACGATCTTTGCGGGTGCCGTAGCCCAGTTTCCGGCCGGCCGCCTCTCGGACCGCGTGGATCGCCGCTATGTGCTTGCCGCGGTCGCTGCACTCGCCGGCATCGTCGGCATTCTGATGCTGGTGACGGTCGCCAGCGACATCACCATCCTCTTCGTGCTGATCGCGCTCTACGGCGCCGCGTCCTATACGCTCTACCCAATCGCCGTTGCCCACGCGAACGACTTCGCCAGGTCGGAGGATTTCGTGAAGGTGTCGGGCAGTCTGCTGCTGCTTTACGGCATCGGGACGATCGTCGGGCCGACGATCGGAGGCCCGGCAATGGATGCCGGCGGGCCGCATGCGATCTTCGCCGTCACGCTCGTCTCGCATCTGTCGATCGCGGTCTATGCTATCTTGAGATCGCGCCGTCGTGCTGCGGTCCCGGACGCCGACAAGGAGGCGTTCAAGACGCTCCCATCGATTCGCGTGGCGACCCAGCAGGGCATTCATCTCGATCCGCGCGCCAATGTGGAAGCTCCAGCGGAGCCCGGCACGAACGATCGGCAATCATCCGCCGCTTAGAGGACTCTCGCTTTTCCGGGAGTCGCTCAGTCCCTCTAAGTTTTGATTTGTCGCCTCACACGGGATCGCCTTCGATCTTGTCCTCGATCTCGACCAGCTTGCCTTGCGCGTTGCGGTCGGAGGGGTAGAGCTCCAGAACACGCTCATAGGCGCGCAGTGCCAGCCGATCGTTGCCGGCTTCCGCCATGATTGCGGCCATGCCCGACAGGGCGCCGAAATGGCGGGGCTCGAGCGACAGTACGCGATGGATATCGGCCAGCGACTTGGCATGATCATCCATCATGAAATGCAGCGTGGCCCGCTTGTTGAACCCCTCGGGGAATTCAGGCTTCAGCACGGTGACCTGATCGAGCAGATCCAGCGCAGTGCCGTAGCGTTCGTCCTCCATCGCTTCGGTCGCCCATTGCATCAGGACATTGACCGTGGCGCTGCCGGAATCGCCCCATTCGGCCCAGATCTCGCCGACGATCCGTCTTCCTTCGGCCGGGTCGCTCACGCGCTTCAGGTTGGCGAAAAGCCCATCCAATGGATCAGCTTCGCTGGTCTCATCGGTCAGAGCGGCCGTCTGAGGGGGCGCGGGTTGAGCGATTCCAGGAGTGTCCGCGGCTGGACCTGTCTCGTCCTGCGCCCAGGCGAGCGCTGACGGCAGAGCGACCAATGTCGCAGCGAGCAGAGCGGTTCGAACGGAAATGGTGCGTTGCATAAGAAGAGGGTAGAACAGACCCTCCGATTTGCAATCGCAAAATATCGTGAGGACCCGCAAGCGTCAGCCGCGGGCCCTCTGATTTTTCAACAGCAATACAACCGCTCCACGAAGGAGCGCCGCTCAATCAGCCCTGACGGGCCTTGAAGCGCGGGTTCTGCTTGTTGATGATGTAGACCCGGCCCTTGCGACGAACCAGACGGTTCTCGCGGTGACGGGTCTTCAGCGACTTGAGCGAATTCTTGATCTTCATCTTACTCTGTCCGCAAAAGGCCCGCTCGACTGCCTGAGGCAAGACCGGGCTTTACACAATCAAAACGCGCCCAATGAGGCGCGCCGGAAACGTTGGGCGGGGTGTATATCCTCCCCCGGAACGTGTCAACCGATGGCAGGCACGTAATCCCGCAAAATCCGGTTCAAAGGCGCGGTTTGACCCGGGTATAGTGCCCCATCTTGCGTCCCGCGCGCGCTTCGCCCTTGCCATAGATGTGGATGGAGACATCCGGCTCGGCTGCAAGATGCGCGATTTCGGCGACTTCGCGACCGAGAAGGTTGTACATCTCGCAGTCGCCATGGCGCGCAGTGGAGCCTAGCGGCAGGCCGGCGACCGCGCGGATATGATTCTCGAATTGCGAGATGAGGCATGCGGCCTCGGTCCAGTGGCCGGAATTGTGAACGCGTGGCGCCATCTCGTTGGCGATGAGGCGGCCGTCGGCAAGCACGAAGAATTCGATACCGATGACACCGACATAACTGATGCTTTCGAGCACGGCCGAAGCGGCTGCGATCGCGGCTTCCGCCGTTGCGTCGGAGATCGATGCCGGAACCGTCGAGGTCGCTAGAATGCCGTCCCGATGCACGTTCTCGGCAGGATCGTAGAACACCATCTCACCATCGCGGCCGCGAACTGCGATCACCGACACCTCCCGCTCGAAGGGAACGACTGCCTCCAGGATCGCCGGAACGGAGCCGAGATCGGCGAAGGCGTCGTCGGCGAGATCGTCGCTGGAGAACCGGCGCTGCCCCTTGCCGTCATAGCCAAGGCGGCGCGTCTTCAGGATGCCTTCGCCGTTGAACTCAGCCAGTGCCGCTTCCAGCATCTGCTGGTCGTCGACGAGGCGGTAAGGCGCGGTGGCGATGCCGGCATTTTCGAAGAACTGCTTCTCGGCCAGCCGGTCCTGCGACACTTCCAGGGCGCCGACCGGCGGAAAGACCGGTACGGAACGCGACAGATGCGTCAGCCCGCCGACGGGAACATTCTCGAATTCATAGGTCAGCACATGGGCAGACGACGCCAGTTCCTCCAGCGCGTCCAGATTGTCGTAGGCACCGATGATCTGGCGATTGGCGACCTGGGCCGCCGGGCAATCCGCCTGCGGCTCCAGCACCACCGTGCGATAGCCGAGCCTTGCGGCCGCAATGGCAAGCATGCGTCCGAGCTGGCCGCCACCGACAATGCCGATCGTGCTGCCGAGCGGCAGATGGATGGTGCTCATGAACGCTTGCTTTCGCTGGCCGGCTGAGGATCGTCGACCGGGCGTTCGGCGACGGACTCGGTTTGATTGCGGCGCCATGCGTCGAGGCGGTCGGCAAGGGCAGTGTCGTTGAGCGCGAGGACGGCTGCTGCCATCAATGCGGCGTTGACCGCGCCGGCCCGGCCGATGGCGAGCGTTCCAACCGGTATTCCGGCCGGCATCTGGACGATCGACAGCAGGCTGTCCTGTCCAGAGAGAGCCTTCGATTCGACCGGTACGCCGAATACGGGCAGAGGCGTCATCGAAGCCGTCATGCCCGGCAGGTGCGCCGCGCCACCCGCACCGGCAATCACGACCTTGAAGCCTGCATCTCGTGCGCCCTTGGCGAATGCGACAAGGCGATCGGGCGTCCGATGCGCGGAGACGATGCGCGAATCATAGGCGATCTCCAGGGCATCGAGCGTTTCGGCTGCGTGGCGCATGGTTGCCCAGTCGGACTGGCTGCCCATGATGATGGCGACGGGCGTCCCTGCGGCGCTCATGGCCTGTTCCTCACGCAATGATATCCGGAATGATCTGGTCCTCGATCTGCGAGATCCGGTCCTTGATGACCAGCTTCTTCTTCTTCATGCGCTGGATGCGCAGCGCTTCGCAGCCGATCTGAATCATAGCCTTGATGGCAACGTCATAATCTTCATGTTCCTGCCGCAGCCGCGCCGCCATGAGGCGCAGTTCACTTTGATCCTGATCGGACATGCCCTTCCCCACTCGACACCGGAAAAGCCGCGCTTTTGGCAGCAACCACAGTGCATTTTCGGGGAGGCTCGTACCACACATTCGGGCGTAACGGGAAGTTATCAATGGTCATGAAATCACCTTCGACAATCCACATTTCCCATGGCACACTTCCCGTTTCCGCAACCGGCGCTCGCATCCCAGATCGGGCGTCGAAAACCGAAGGAAGGAAGTTGTACATGACCGTTGAGGCTCATCTCGCAACACTGAAGCAGAAGCATGGTTCCCTGGAGGAACAGCTTCACGCCGAGAGGACCAGACCTTCCGGAAAAGAACAGACGATAGTCGAACTCAAGCGCCAGAAGTTGCGTCTCAAAGATGAGATCGAGCGGTTACAGGCAAAGATAAGCCACTAGGCTCATCATCCGCTTCACAGAAGGATCACGCGATACGGGCTCAAGCCCAGAACTGGTCGAGCCAAATGTTCAGGCGCATGAAGCCTGAAGTGTCGATCGCGTAAATCCGCCGCGTTCCCTGCGGCTTCACCACGACCAGTCCGCTGTCCAGAAGCGCCTTGAGGTGCTGAGAGACGGCGGGCCGGCTGATCGGGAGACCTTTGGCCAACTCATTCACCGTCTGAGGCGCACGGCGAAGCTCCTCCAGCAGATGGCGGCGATTCGGATCGGCAATGGCTGCGAACGGATCCAGGGTCGGCATGGCCTGACGCTAAGTCAAAGCCGGTTTTCGGGCAAGCGATTTTGTGCACTGCAGCGAAGATGTTCGCAGCGTTTTTACTTCGTCGATGCTCGCTCTCACATGCAGATCAAAGCTTCTTGGCGCGATCCCGCAGAACGAATTTCTGAATCTTGCCGGTCGATGTCTTCGGCACCTCACCGAAAACGATGCTTCTCGGGCATTTGAAGCGCGCAAGATGCTGCCGGCAATGCTCGATCAGTTCTTCTTCCGTTGCTGTGCGGCCGGCCCTGAGCTCGACGAATGCGCAGGGCGTTTCACCCCATTTGTCATCCGGACGGGCCACGACGGCCACCGCCTGCACGGCCGGATGCCGATAGAGCGCATCTTCCACTTCGATCGACGAGATATTCTCTCCGCCGGAGATGATGATGTCCTTCGAGCGGTCCTTGAGCTGGATATAGCCGTCCGGATGCATGACCCCGAGATCGCCGGAGTGGAACCAGCCGCCGGCAAAGGCTTCGTCGCTTGCCTTGCGGTTCTTGAGATAGCCTTTCATGACGATGTTTCCGCGAAACATCACCTCCCCCAGCGTCTCGCCATCGGACGGCACGCGTTCCATGGTGGATGGATCGATGACGGCCAGATCCTCGAGCGCGTTGTAGCGCACGCCCTGGCGCGCTTTCTTCGTGGTGCGCGCCTTCGGCTCCAGATCGTCCCAGTCGCCCTTCCACTCGTTGACGACTGCCGGACCATAGGTTTCGGTAAGCCCGTAAAGGTGCACGACCTCAAAGCCTGCATCCGCCATGCCTGACAGAACCTGCTCCGGCGGTGGCGCAGCGGCCGTGTTGAAGGAAACCGTCTGCGGAAAATCGCGTTTGTCTTCCTCGGGCGCGTTGATCAGCGTCGACATGACGATCGGCGCGCCGCATAGATGCGTGACGCCATGGTCCGCGATCGCATCGTACATCGCCTTCGCGCGCACCCAGCGCAGGCAGACATGGGTCCCCGCCACCACGCCCAGCGTCCAAGGGAAGCACCAGCCGTTGCAGTGAAACATCGGCAGCGTCCAGAGATAGACGGGATGCTTGCCCATGCCCGAGGCGACGACGTTGGAATAGCCCATCAGCGCGGCGCCGCGGTGGTGGTAGACGACGCCCTTGGGGTTTCCGGTGGTTCCGGATGTGTAATTCAGCGACAATGAATCCCACTCGTCTTCCGGGCCGGCCCAGTGATGATCGGGGTCACCCGCCTGCAAAAACTCTTCGTAGTCGATCGTTCCGATGCGCTCGCCTTTGGGCGCCGGCGCATCGGCCGGATAGTTCGGATCGTCATAGTCGATGATCGTCGGTTGCACGGTGGCGAGCTTCAGGGCTTCGGCGACCAAACCCGAAAATTCCCGGTCGACGATCAGCACCTTGCTGTCGGCATGATCGAGCTGAAAGGCGACGATGGCCGCATCCAGCCGGGTGTTGATCGAATGCAGGACGCCGCCCGACATCGGCACGCCGTGGTGGGCTTCCAACATCGCCGGCGTGTTCGACAGCATCACCGACACGGTGTCCAAGCGCTTGATGCCGGCTGCCTGAAGTGCGGAAGCGAGCTTGCGCGAGCGCTCGTAGAAAGTCCTGTAATCCATTTTCATGGCGCCATGGATGATGGCGATGTGATCGGGATGGACATAGGCAGCGCGCGCGAGATGCGCGATGGGCGTCAATGGCTGGTAATTGGCCGGGTTTCGATCGAGATCGGTCTCATAGGCACTGCCGCTCATTGACGTCTGTCCTCCCCTTCGGCCGTGCTCCCCGCACGGCTGTGGCACACGATATTGAGAAAGTCGCCGCGATCAAGCGAGGAGGCCGCTGAGGCCGTCCCAGATCAGCTTGAGCGAAGCGAGAAACACCATCCCGTACATGAACGGGTAGAAGCGTTCGGCCCGGATGCGGCGCACGATCGCGGCGCCCGCAAGGGTGGCGATCGGCGCCAGCGGCAACAGGACGAGCGACGCCTGCAGATTGGACGCGTCGAACTGCCCGAGCGCCAGATAGGGCACGACCTTGACGGCGTTGACCACGGCAAAGAACCGCACACTCGTGCCGACATAGGTCCGCGGCTCCTGGCGCAGCGCCAGAGCATAGACCTGGTAGGGCGGGCCGCCGGCATGGGAAATGAAACTGGTGAATCCCGAGACGGTGCCCCAGAATGCACCCTTCACGCGGTTGTGCGGCCGTTCGCCCGATGGCAAACCGCCACGCAACTGCCAGGAGCGGCGGGCATAGTCGAGGGCGAAGACCAGCGCCACGACCCCGACCAAAAGCTTGATCATGGCATCGGTGACGAAGGCGGCCGTCATCCAGGCGATGCCGATTCCGAGCAGGGCGCCGGGCAGCATGATCTTCAGGGTCATGCGATCGCTGTGATGGCGCCATGACCACAGACCCACCATATCCATGACGATCAGGATCGGCAGAAGGATCGCCGCAGCCTGGACAGGCGGGACGACGAGCGACATCAACGGCACCCCGAGCAACGCCATCGCGCCGCCGAGTCCGCCCTTCGAAAGGCCGACCAGCAGGACAGACGGTATCGCGGCGGCGTAGAACCAAGGATCGGAAAGCATCGGGGACCAGTTGAACCTTTGTTGTCACGCGTCTATCCGAGATCGGCGGGGATTGCGAGCGGCGACCAGACGGCCCACCCGCGCATAAGGAGCCCAAGCGTGAGCAAGGCAGAGTTCGAAGACAGATGCAGATTGGTTTTGGTGACGCAGCCCGGCGACGACGCCGATGTGCAGGGTGAGGCGCTGTCTCAAGCGCTGTCCGGCGGCGACGTGGCGACGGTGATTGTCCCTCAGTCCGGCCGCGATACCGATCTCTTCCAGGCGATCGCCGAAAAGCTCGTGCCGATCGCTCAGGACAAGGGCGTCGCCGTAATCATCGCCGGCGACAGCCGCGTGGCCGGGCGCGCCCGCGCCGATGGACTTCACGTCGAAGGCGCGACGTCGGATGCGGCCGATGCCATGGAGAAGTTCGCCCCCAAGCTGATCATCGGCATCGGCAACGCCAAGGACCGACACGGCGCCCTGGAGCGCGGCGAACTCCGGCCCGACTACATCTTCTTCGGCAAGCTCGACGGCGACATCAAGCCGGAAGCCAACCCCAAGGTTCTCGATCTCGCCGAATGGTGGTCTGCCATGATCGAGATCCCGTGCATCGCCATGGGGGGCTTGACGGTCGAATCGGCGCTGGAAGTGGCGGAGGCCGGAAGCGAATTCGTGGCGCTCGGGAAGGCGATCTTCGATCATCCCTCCGGTCCCGCCGCCGCCGTCCAGGAAGTGAATGCCCTGCTCGCCGAAAAAGCGCCACGGTTCAGCGATTGATGCCGCGCATGTGGCATGTCCCAGCGCCAAGGATCGATCGAGCCAACCGACGCGGCACTGCGGCGCTCTTCGCCGTGTCGCTTGTCGCCGCGGTGGGGCTCGGTAAAGCATCCGCCCAGGAGGGCGAAGGCGCTCCGCCGGTCGAGGATGTGCAGGCCGCGCCGACCACCGACCGTCTTCTCGGCAACGGCGAAAGCGACATCCAGCCAGGCGAACCGGGCTTCCTGATCGAGCGGCTCGCCGGCGAGCAACGGCCCGTCGGACTTATCGGCGGGGCGATCCTGCCGGCGCCAAGCGTCGCGGCCCTGCCGGCCGATTTCGCGACGGATCCGACACCCGCCAAGGCCTATGCCGCTTTTCAGCGGGGCTACTATCTAACGGCGATGGACATGGCGCTTCCGCTGGCCGGGGACGGCGACGCGTCCGCCCAGACCCTGGTGGCGGAGCTCTTTTCCGAAGGGTTTGCCGTTCCCCGCGATCTCGAGCAGGCCGCGTTCTGGTACGGACAGGCTGCCTCGGGCGGCGATCGCCAGGCCCAGTTCAAATACGCGCTGATGCTTCTTGCGGGACGCCACGCCGAGGCTGATCCCGAGCGCGGTCGCGAATTGATGAAGCAGGCGGCCGATGCCGGCCATCCCATGGCCTCCTTCAATTACGGCCAGCTTCTCGTCGACCAGCAGCGGGGACAGGCAGGATTGCTCGCGGCCATGCCCTATTTCGAACGTTCGGCCGCTGCCGGCGTCGCCGACGCGCAATATGCGCTTTCGCAGATTTACGTGAATGCCCGGGATCTCGATGAAGCGCAGCGCGACACCGCGCGCGACTGGCTGGCGCGCGCCGCCAATGCCGGCTTCGACACCGCGCAGCTCGATCTCGCCATCTGGCTGATCGACGGCGTCGGTGGCGACGTCGACTACGAGGAAGGCTTCCGCTGG
Organism: Rhizobium sp. EC-SD404; assembly: GCF_902498825.1. Classification (NCBI taxonomy): domain Bacteria; kingdom Pseudomonadati; phylum Pseudomonadota; class Alphaproteobacteria; order Hyphomicrobiales; family Rhizobiaceae; genus Rhizobium; species Rhizobium sp. EC-SD404. The sequence goes on along the minus strand of NZ_LR701459.1, from coordinate 946,851 downwards.
ATGCAGATCGCGGCCAACCGGGGCAATGTTGTTGCTCAGAACCGGCTGGCGCATCTCTACATCAATGCGATCGGCACCCGCCCCGACCCGATCGCTGCCGGCCGATGGTATGTGCTGTCGCGCCGGGCGGGCTATAACGATCCGTTGCTCGACGACTTCTTCCGGGGCCTGACCGACGAGGAACAGCGCCAGGCGATCGAAGCCGCAAACCGCTTCCTGGGCTGAGCATTCCGCCCTTCAGGCAGAGCCCTGACCGGCACCGGGCTTGAAAGCCGGCCGCATTTGTGGTCTTGAGGCGCGCAATCCCGGAAAGCGCGCTCGTAGCGATCGCAATCGGACCAATCCGACGTCTTCCGGTCGTCCAGATGTCAACGGAAAAGACTCATGAAGATCAACGGCAACGAAATCCGTCCCGGTAACGTCATCGAGCACAATGGCAGCCTCTGGGCCGCGGTGAAGACCAATGCGGTCAAGCCAGGCAAAGGCGGCGCGTTCAACCAGGTCGAGCTGAAAAACCTCCTCGACGGTACCAAGCTCAACGAGCGGTTCCGCGCTTCCGAAACGGTCGAGCGCGTGCGGCTGGAGCAGAAGGACTTCCAGTTTCTCTACGAACAGGGCGACATGCTCGTGTTCATGGACAACGAAAACTACGAGCAGCTCGAACTGCAGCAGGATTTCGTCGGCGATCGCGCAGCCTTCCTGCAGGACGGCATGATGGTCACCGTCGAGCTCTATGAAGACAAGCCGATCGGCATCTCGCTGCCGGATCAGGTGGTCTTGGCGATCGTAGAGGCCGATCCGGTCGTGAAGGGCCAGACGGCGGCGTCGTCCTACAAGCCGGCCGTCATGGAAAACGGCGTGCGCGTCATGGTGCCGCCCTTCATCGAGTCCGGCGAGCGCATCCTGGTCGATACCAACGAGATCACTTATATCCGCCGCGCCGACTGATCACGCCGCCCACTCCTCTTCCCGAAAGCTTTCCCGATGGCCCGCTCCGCCCTCTTGAACGTCATGGTCCAGGCCGCAATGAAGGCCGGGCGCTCGCTGTCGCGAGACTTCGGCGAAGTGCAGAATCTGCAGGTTTCGCTCAAAGGCCCGGGCGACTATGTCAGCCAGGCCGACCGCAAGGCCGAAGAGATCATTCACTCCGAGCTTCTGCGTGCCCGCCCGACCTACGATTTCCTCGGTGAGGAAGGCGGCGAGACGAAGGGCACCGACGGAGCGCATCGCTGGATCGTCGATCCGCTGGATGGCACGACCAACTTCCTGCACGGGATTCCGTTCTTCGCGGTCTCGATCGCGCTGGAGCGCAATGGCGAGATCGTCGGCGCCGTGATCTTCAACCCGGCGATGGACGAGCTTTTCACCGCAGAACGCGGCGGTGGCGCCTTCCTCAACGATCGTCGCCTGCGCGTCGCGGCCCGCAAGAAGCTGTCGGATTCCGTCGTTGCGACCGGCATTCCGCATCTCGGCCGCGGCCACCACGGCAAGTTCCTCTTGGAATTGCGCAATGTCATGGGCGAAGTCGCCGGCGTTCGCCGCACCGGCTCCGCAGCACTCGACCTTGCCTATACGGCTGCAGGACGCTTCGACGCCTACTGGGAAAAGAACATCGCCGCCTGGGACATCGCCGCCGGCCTGCTGCTGGTGCGTGAAGCCGGCGGCTACGTCACGGATCTCGAAGGCGGCAACCGCATGTTCGAAAGCGGAACGGTTCTTGCCGGCAACGAGTACATCCACAAGGCGCTGAAAGAGGTCGTGCACCGCCCTGCTCCTGCAATCGGCGGTTAATCTTCCAGCACTACGCGGCTTTCATTCCGTCTTGATTCTCGGTTACTGTCCGACCCTATGACGATTGGAGCTGCTTTTCATGGCAGGATTGAAATTCTCGGGCTGGGGCATTTCCGACGACGGCACCGGCGCCGATCCGCATAAATTATCGAGCCCGCTCGTCTTCTTCTGGAGCATGCTGATCTTCCTGATCATCGTCGGTTTTCTGGCGGCGATCCTCTATCGGCAAATTCAATCGGCTTTCGTGACCAACCCAGGCCTGAACGGCCTTATCTTCGGCGTTCTGCTGATCGGCGTTCTGCTTGCCTTCAACCAGGTGCTGCGGCTTCGCCCCGAAGTGCGGTGGGTCAACTCCTTCCGAGCCGCCGGCAGTGCCGAGAAAGCCGGACGCGAGCCGGTGCTTCTCGCACCGATGCGCGCGCTGATCGGGCGCCGCCAGGAGATGGCGCTGTCCACCTCCTCGCTGCGGTCGATCCTCGATTCCATCGCGACGCGTCTCGATGAATCCCGCGACACGTCTCGCTATTTGATCGGCCTGCTTGTCTTTCTCGGCCTGCTCGGCACGTTCTGGGGCCTTCTCGGCACCATCGGATCGATCAACAACACCATCCAGTCGCTCGACCCGGGATCGGGCGATACCGGCGATATTCTGGCATCGCTGAAGGCCGGCCTGAGCGCACCGCTCGGCGGCATGGGAACGGCGTTCTCGTCTTCGCTTTTCGGCCTCTCCGGTTCGCTGATCCTCGGCTTCCTGGATCTGCAAGCAGGACGCGCGCAGAACCGCTTTTATACGGAGCTGGAAAACTGGCTCTCGACGGTCACGGACATGGATTCCGAAACAATCGTCAACGAGATGGGACGCGGCACGGGGTCGACGGAGGAGCTTCGGCTGCTGTCGGAGCGACTGCAGGTCATGTCCCAGGAAAACGGCATGTCGCAGCGCTCCACCACAGCCATGGCCAATCTGGCCGAGGGCATCCAGGGGCTTGTGAAGAACATGCGGTCCGAGCAGCAGATGCTGCGCGACTGGATCGAGGCGCAGCAGCGGGAATCGCGTGCGCTTCGCGAGACGCTGGAGCAGATTTCCGCCCGAATCGATCCTGACCGACCGCGGAAAGAAGGCTGAGCCATGGCCCTGGCGCGCAACAGGCGGCGCGAGCGGTCCGTCGACTACTGGCCGGGTTTCGTCGATGCCCTGTCGACCTTGCTGCTCGCCATCATGTTCCTGCTGTCCGTGTTCGTGCTGGCGCAGTTTCTGCTCAGCCGTGAAATTTCGGGCCAGGATGAGGTGCTGAACCGGCTGAACAGCCAGATCAACGAATTGACCCAGTTGCTGGCGCTCGAGCAGGCCGTTGGGCAGGACGCCGAGGATGCGCTTGCCAATTTGCGCGCGTCGCTTGCCCAGTCCGAGCAGGAACAATCGCGTCTGCGCGAGCTGTTGAGCAGCAACCAAGGCGTATCATCGGAGACCGAAGCCCAGATCGGAATGCTCGAAGGCACGCTCGATGACGAACGCCAAGTCAGCCAGCGCGCACTGAACCAGGTCGAACTGCTGAACCAGCAAATTTCGGCGCTGCGCAGCCAGATCGCGGCTCTGGAAGGCGCGCTCGACATGTCGGAAGCGCGCGACACCGAAGCCCAGACTCAGATCGCCGATCTCGGCCGCCGCCTGAACGTCGCGCTTGCCCAGCGGGTGCAGGAGCTGAACCGCTACCGTTCCGACTTCTTCGGCCGTTTGCGGGAAATCCTGTCCGACCGCGAGAATATCCGGATCGTGGGCGACCGCTTCGTTTTCCAATCGGAAGTGCTGTTCCCATCAGGCGGTGCCGATCTCAACCCGGAAGGCTCTGTGCAAATGGGTGAGTTGGCAACGGCCGTTCTGGAACTCGCACGCGAGATCCCGTCCGATATCAATTGGGTGCTGCGCGTCGATGGCCATACCGACAATGTGCCTCTGTCCGGCACCGGCCGCTATGTGGACAATTGGGAGCTTTCGTCCGCCCGCGCGACGTCGGTCGTCAAATATCTCATCTCTCAGGGCGTGCCGGCCGAGCGGCTGGTTGCAGCGGGCTTCGGCGAGTTCCAGCCGATCGCGGAAGGCGACAGCCCGGAAGCGCGCGCCACCAACCGACGCATCGAGCTGAAGCTGACGGAACGCTGAGGGTCTAGAGCGAAGGCTTGGAGCGCCGCTACTTTGCGGCCTGGATGAACTCGGCGTGCCCGTGGTCGAACTGCAGGCGCGCCAGCCGCGCATAGATGCCGTTGCGCTCGACGAGATTGCGGTGCGTGCCCTCCTCGACGATGCGCCCGCGATCCATGACGACGATGCGGTCGGCCTTGAGCACGGTGGCGAGCCGATGCGCGATGACAAGCGTCGTGCGGCCTTCCATCAAACGCTCCAGGGCCTGCTGCACAAGTTGCTCGCTCTCGGCATCGAGCGCGGAGGTCGCCTCATCGAGGATGAGGATCGGCGCATCTTTGAGAATGGCGCGGGCGATCGCGATGCGCTGGCGCTGTCCGCCGGACAGCGTAATGCCGCGCTCGCCCACCATCGTGTCGTAGCCTTCCGGCAACGCCGCCACGAAGATATCCGCATGGGCGGCCTTGGCCGCCGCCAGGATGTCGCCCTCGCTGGCACCCGGCCGGCCAAACGCGATGTTGTCGCGCACCGTGCCCTGGAAGATCGTCACGTCCTGCGGCACGATCGCGATGCGTGCGCGGACTTCGGCAGGGTCGGCCTTGGCGATATCGACGCCATCGATCCGCACCGTTCCCGCTACCGGATCGTAGAAGCGGAGCAGAAGCGAAAAGAGCGTGCTCTTGCCCGCCCCTGACGGGCCGACGACGGCGACGCTTTCGCCCGGCTTCACCTGCAGGTCGAAATCCTCCAGCACCGGCATGTCGTCGCGCGCGGGATATGCAAAAGCGATGTGATCGAATTCGATCGCGCCCACTGCGGGCACGGGCATCGCTACGGGATTGGCCGGCACGCGGATCTCGGGCACTTCGTCCAGGAGTTCCGACAGGCGTTCGGCCGCGCCGGCGGCCTGGGAAATCTCGCTCCAGACCTCGGACAAGGCCGCAAGCGCACCGGCGGCGAAGAGCGAATAGAGCAGGAACTGGCTGAGCGTGCCGGGCGACATCGTTCCGTCGAGCACACGCTGCGCGCCGAACCACAGGACCGCGACGACGCTTCCGAAGGCCATGCAGATGGCGAAGCCTGTCAGCACCGCGCGGGCCCGCACCGCGTCGCGCGCGGCGATGAAGGCGGATTCGATCGCATGGGAGAACAGGCCGTTTGCGGTCGGCTCGTTGTTGTAGGACTGGACGGTGCGGGTTGCACCGATCGTTTCGCTCGCATAGGCCATCGCGCTGGCAAGCGTATCCTGGGCGGCGCGCGAGCGGCGGCGCACGGCTCGTCCGAAAGCGACGATCGGAAAAACGATCAGCGGAATGGCGCCGAGCACCAGGCTCGACAGACCAGGGCTCGTCACGATCATCATGCCGATGGCGCCGAGACACAGGATCATGTTGCGCAGGGCAAGCGATGCCGTCGCGCCGACCGTGGACTTGATCTGGGTGGTGTCCGCCGTCAGGCGCGAGACGATCTCACCCGACTGGTTGACGTCGTAGAAGCCGGCGGAGAGGCGCGTGACATGCGCGAAGACGTCGCGGCGAAGGTCCGACACGACACGCTCGCCAAGGGTGATGACGAAATAGTAGCGAAATGCGCTCGCCAGGGCGAGCAGCACCGCAATCACCAGAAGCATGATGAAGTAAGTTTCGATGAAACCGGCGTCGGCTTCCGAAAAGCCGTGGTCGATCATACGGCGGACTGCCATCGGCAAGGTCAGCGTCATGCTGGCGGCGAGGACCAGAAAGATCAAAGCTCCGGTGACCAGCCCGCGATAGGCCAGCACATAGGGCAGCAATCTCGCGAGCGGTCGCAGCGAGCGCCGCTTGTTCACGCTAGGGGCCGTTTCCGCCACGCTTTAACTCTCCTACTCCCGCCCGGCCCCATTTTCCCCCGAGGCTCTTGTTATCGATTTTCCCTTCCTGTATAGGCTCGCCAACAAATTAGGAAGCTGCGAGCCTACCCGGCGGCGCTTTCATTTCCCATTTGAGCCGATTTGACGCAACGCCTAATTCGTCACGGCGGCTCGCCAAGCAGTCAGGAAGCCAGGACGATGAAAGCCGACATTCATCCCAACTACCACACGATCAAAGTCGTCATGACTGACGGCACCGAGTACACGACGCGCTCCACCTGGGGCTCGGAAGGCGATACGATGAACCTCGAAATCGATCCGAAGTCCCATCCGGCTTGGACCGGCGGCGGCCAGCAGCTCATGGACCGCGGCGGCCGTCTTTCCAAGTTCAAGAAGCGCTTCGAAGGCCTCGGCCTTTAAGTTTCGATCTCTCGCGAGAACAAAAAAAGCCCGGTCGCAAGACCGGGCTTTTTTCGTTTCGATTGTGGATGCAGTCGCAGTCAAAGGAAGGAGAGAACGGCAGTTTCTCTCCTTCCGAATGAAATTAGTGGTGGCCGAAAGCCGTCTGCAGCAGTGAAAGCTGTGCCTTGACGCTGTTTTCGTTGTCGGCGAATGCCGGCATGACTTCCGGACGATAGATCTCGCGGTCGAGCAATGCGACGCGAGCCTGCAGCCGCAGCGAGCGGGCGACGAGGTCGCGGAACTGCTCTGGCAGGTCGTCCCAACCCGGCGCGTTGGCGTCGATGGTGAAGCTGTCGATCCGCACCTTGTTCTTTTCGGACATGACCTGATCGCGGCTCATCTCGCCGTTGTTGACGGCGCGCTGCAGCAGCAGCCACGAGGCAAGCTGCATCAGACGCGTGGTCAGCCGCATGGATTCCGCTGCATAGAGAATCGACGCAAGACGCGTCAGGTCCTTGGATGCGATGCGACCGGGGCCGTCGAGATAGCTTGCCGTCTCCTCCACCAGACCCATGCCATCGGCATAAAGCGTCTTGAATGGATTGGACGTGGCCATGTGACCGGCAAAGCTGATCATGTTGCTGGACGTTTCGCTCATATTCGAATTCCGCCTCGATATCAGTTGACCCGCCGTGCCGCCTTCTGCGGTTCTCGCCTGCAGGCTGTGTCGCGTCGGCACATCATGGCCGTCGCATTTATAAACGCTGTAACACTCCAGGCAGAATCAGGTTCCGTTCCGCCTTCATGGGTGCTCGATGTCTAGCTGCAGAATGGTACGCCTGGAGGGCTTTGCGCAAGAACGTTCTTAAGAAAGGGTTAATGTCCACATGTGCGGCAAATGCGCCATCCCGTCCTGCAACAAAAAAAGAGCCGCAGAAGCGGCTCTCGAGAGTTTTAACAGGGAGGCGTCAAACAGAGTGACCAGCAGTCAGTCTGCAATCGTCCAGAAGCTCCGGACATGGTGATTAGACACTATTAACCGTTAACGCCGGGTTAATGCGTCTCGCCCACATGCCTTCTTTCGGGAATCTCCTTTCTCGGTCAGCGAAAAAACTGTTCTGCCGCCGCCTTGCTCGACGTCTTCGTCTCGATCTCCTCCTCCAGCCGCGCGATCTCGGTGCGCAGCGCCTCTATGCGCTGCCTCAATTCGTCGGCGGACAGAAGCGACAGATCGATACCGATCTCGTGGACTGGTTTGCGCGTTGGCGGCACATCATCAAAAATTGCCATCAGCTCATCGCTCCTTACGCTTTACGCTTCGGCCGATTTCGAGCATCGCTCGCCCTCGGCGGGTTGAGCCAGTATAACCTCGTGACGAAAAACAGGAATGGAAAAGCAATGCCCGAGATGATGCGCGCCGTGGAGATCAGCCAGCCGGGCGGTCCGGAGGTTCTCAAGCTCGCCGAGCGCCCCGTTCCGACACTGAAGCACGACGAGGTGCTGATCGCCGTCAAGGCTGCGGGCGTCAATCGTCCGGACTGCCTGCAAAGACAAGGTGCCTATCCACCGCCGCCAGGCGCCTCCGACATTCCAGGGCTCGAAGTCGCCGGTGAGATCGTGGCGCTCGGCGATAGCGTCACGCGCTGGTCGATCGGCGACCGGGTTTGCGCTCTGGTGACGGGCGGAGGTTATGCCGAACACTGCGCTGCGCATCAGGACAGCGTGCTGCCCGTGCCGGACGGTTTCTCCATGGAAGAGGCGGCCGCCCTGCCCGAGACCTACTTCACCGTATGGCACAACGTATTCCAGCGCGGCGGACTGAAGGCCGGGGAAACGTTTCTTGTGCATGGCGGCACGTCGGGCATCGGGACGACCGCCATCCAGCTTGCGAAGGCCTTTGGCGCGACCGTCTTTGCGACCGCGGGCTCGGACGACAAATGCGGCGCCTGTCTCGAGTTTGGCGCCGACCACGCCATCAATTACCGCGACGAGGATTTCGTGCAGACGGTGAAAACCCTGACCGACGGCAAGGGGGTGAACGTGATCCTGGACATGGTCGGTGGCGACTATATCGGCCGGAATTACGATGCGGCGGCGATCGAGGGACGCGTGGTCCAGATCGCCTTCCTCAACGGGCGAAAAGCCGAGGCAGATTTCTCCAAGCTCATGATGAAGCGGCTGGTCCACACCGGTTCGACGCTGCGCGCACGCGACAGCGGCTTCAAGGCCCAGCTTGCCACGGAGCTGAAGGAAAAGGTCTGGCCGCTCCTTACAAGCCGGCGCGTCGCGCCGGTGATGGACAGCGTGATCGCCTTCGCGGATGTCGTGGATGCCCATCGCCGCATGGAAGAAAGCAGCCATATCGGCAAGATCGTGCTGAAGATCAGCGATTGAGGAAACCGGGGAGCCGCCGGCGCAACCAAACCGGCGCGTCGGACGTATAGCGTCCATTGCCGACATCGGTGCCCGTCATCGGTGTTCGTCGCCGGCCTCCCGCTCAATCAATCGAACCCCTCAGCTTATGCGTTTCATGATCATCGTCGTTCTCGCTCTCGCCGCGGTCCTTGCTCTCCTGGCCGGCTTTACGGTCTACCAGTCACGCCAGATCGAGGCCCGTTTTCCGCCGATCGGGACTTTTCACGAAGTCGACGGGGTTCGGATGCATGCCGTTCACGTGCCTGCCGGGCCCGAGGCGGATCTCCCTCCGCTCGTCTTTCTGCACGGAGCGAGCGGCAATCTGCGCGACCAGCTGGTTGCCTTCGGTGATCCGCTGAAGGGTCGGGCCGAGATGCTGTTCGTCGACCGGCCGGGCCACGGCTACTCGGAGCGCGGCAACGCCTCGAACTCCAATCCGGACGGGCAAGCAGACATGGTCGCTGGTCTGATGGCCAAGCTCGGCATCGACAACGCCATCATCGTTGCCCATTCCTTCGGGTCGGCGATTGCCGCGAGTTTCGCGCTTCAGTATCCGGAACGAACCGGTGGCCTTCTCTTTCTCGCGCCGGCGACTCACCCCTGGCCGGGCGGGGTTGCCTGGTTCTATTCGATCGCCCGTGCGCCGGTGATCGGCCCTCTCTTCAGCAGCGTGGTCGCGTTGCCAGTCGGGATGTCGCGCATCGATTCCTCGGCTGCCTGCGTATTTGCCCCGAACCCCATGCCGGCCGATTATGTGGAATTGACTGCTCCCCAGCTTGTGCTCAGGCCGCGGGCTTTCCGCGCCAACTCGACCGATGTCGCCAATCTGAAGGATTATGTAGGGCGGATTTCGCCGCGCTACCCGGAGATCACGGCGCGGGCCGTCGTCATCACCGGCAATCGCGACGAGATCGTACTTCCCGAGATCCATTCGCGCGGGTTGGAGCGCGATCTTCCGAACGTGGAACTCGTCGAGGTCAACAATCTCGGCCACAAGCCGGATTATATCGCGCGGGATATCGCCATCGCAGCCATCGAAAAGCTCGCCGGTGGGCAAGCCGACCTGCAGGCGATGGCGCGCGCCCTGGAAGAGCGCATCGCCGATGATGCGGAGATATGCGGCTAGTCGCCCGTGCTCAGACGGCCGACTGCCCGTCGGATGAGATATAGGCGATGCGCAGCATGTTCGTCGCGCCCGGCGTGCCGAGCGGAACGCCTGCGGTGACGATCACACGGTCGCCCGCCGAGCCAAAGCCTTCCAGATGGGTGATGCGGCAGGCGCGATCGACCATGTCGTCGAGATCATGGGCATCTTCGGTCACCACGCAGTGCAGGCCCCAGCAGACCGACAGGCGACGCGCCGTCTGGATGACGGGCGACAGCGCAAGGATCGGCGTCTGCGGCCGCTCACGCGAGGCGCGCAGACCGGTGGTGCCGGAGGACGTGTAGCAGACGATCGCGGCGAGGTTCAGCGTTTCGGCGATCTGGCGTGCGGCGAGCGAGATCGCATCGGCGCCGGTCGGTTCGGGCTGCGGGCGCTGCGCGTAGATGATGCCCGGATAATTGGGATCCTTCTCGACCTTGCGGGCGATGGCGGCCATGGTGGAAACCGCCTCGACCGGGTAGTCGCCGGCAGCGGATTCCGCCGATAGCATGACGGCATCGGCACCTTCGAAGACCGCAGTCGCGACGTCAGACACTTCGGCGCGGGTTGGAACAGGGGCCGAAATCATCGATTCGAGCATCTGGGTCGCGACGACGACGGGCTTGCCGGCTTTGCGGCAGGCGCGGGTCAACTGCTTCTGGATGCCGGGGACGGCTTCGATCGGCATTTCGACGCCGAGGTCGCCACGCGCCACCATCAGGGCGTCCGAGAGTTCGATGATCTCGTCGATCCGCTCCAACGCCTGCGGCTTTTCGATCTTGGACATGAGGCCTGCCCGACCGCGCACGATCTTGCGCACTTCGGCGACGTCTTCCGGCCGCTGGATGAAGGAGAGCGCGATCCAGTCCACCTCCTCAGTGGCGATCGCCGCGTCGATATCCTTGCGGTCCTTTTCCGTGAGCGCACCCGTGGCAAGCGTCGTGTCTGGCAGGCTGACGCCCTTGCGGTCCGAGATATGGGTGCCGGAAATGACCTTGGTGACGATCGACTTGCTGTCGGTCTTGACCGCCTCCAGTTGCAGGCGTCCATCGTCGATCAAAAGCCGATGCCCGACCTGGACGGCTTCGAGAATTTCCTTGTGCGGCAGCTGCACGCGCGTCGCATCGCCCAGCTCAGGCTTGTCGTCGAGCGTGAAAATATCGCCGGCCTTGAGCTGGACCTTGCCGTCGGCAAACTTGCCAACGCGCAACTTGGGCCCCTGGATGTCGCAAAGAATGCCGATCGGGCGCCCGACCTGCTTTTCGACATTGCGAATGCGGCCGATGAGATCGCGCATGATCTCGTGGCTCGCATGGCTCATATTGATGCGGAACAGGTCTGCACCCGCCTCGTGGAGCTTTCGGATCATGGCCTCGTCGGAGGAGGCCGGACCGAGGGTCGCCAGGATTTTGACTTTGCGCTGGCGTCTCATTGGCTGGTGCCTTCCGTGCTCTCAGGTGTCGCGTTGGGTGCGGTCGTCGGCGATTCGGGTGGGGCTGGCGTGTCGGAAAGCTGAACCATCCAGCTGCCCTGTCGTCCCGTATCGTATTCCTTGAATTCCATGCGCTGGTAGCCGCGTGCGACGCAGTCGTTGACGCCGACGATTTTGAATTCGTTGTCGGCGACGCACATGTTGATGTTGCCGGCCCAGCGTCCGCCACGGGCGGCATCCTCGGCATAGAGATAGTAGAAGCGCGACTGGAGCTGGCCTTCGATGAGCGTGGCGCAGGACGTGGCCGGAATTTGCCACCAGCCCTCGGATATCCAGCCTTCCTGGGCCCGATAGCCGATTGCGACGCCAACGAGGTTCTGCGTTCCGTTGCAGACCCGGAAATCGGCGCGTGCCGTTTCGGTGCCGCCGAAAAGGGCCGCGGACCCCGCCAGCAGGAACAGCACTTGGAGGCTCAAGAGACGCGATGTGAAGCGATTTTTCGCAGGCACGGTGTCTATCGTTTCTCCATTGATCACTGCGTCGGTTGTGCGATGCGAACCCGACAATGTCAACGAAGCTGAGCCTTTGCGGGCATGTCTTCCGTCAACTTGACCCACGGCTGCGGCGACGCCTAGAATCGGCCACCATCGATCACCATTTCCGGGACGAGTCCTCAGGAGGCCAATCATGCACCAGACATCGCCCGAACAGAAGCTCAGCGCCGAGCAGCGCACCGAACTGGAGGCGGCCGCCTTTCGCCGGCTCGTCTCGCACCTGCGCGAACGCACCGACGTGCAAAACATCGACATGATGAATCTCGCGGGCTTTTGCCGGAACTGCCTTTCCAACTGGTACCGGGACGCGGCCGAGGCGGATGGCATCGCGCTCACCAAGGACGAATCACGCGAGATCGTCTACGGCATGCCCTATGACGCGTGGCGGGAGCGCTACCAGACGGAGGCGACCGACGCGCAAAAGGCTTCATTCGCCACCAAGGCGACCCATGGCTGATGCGCAATCGGCGCATCCGATGAGGAATGCGGCGCGGTATCAAGGTTTGACTTGACGCGGGCCGCGCCGCGCGGCACCTGACACCCTTAAAATTGGACCTTCTTGGAACGAGACAACAGGAGTAAGCGATGTCCGACACAGGCGGCGTCGCACGCGACCAACTGCGTGCATTCGTCGAGCGTATCGAACGCCTCGAAGAAGAGAAAAAGACCATCGCGGACGACATCAAGGACGTCTATGCGGAAGCGAAGGGAACCGGTTTCGACACCAAGGCCCTGCGCCGCGTGATCTCGCTCCGGAAGATCGACAAGGACGAGCGGATGGAACAGGAAGCGATCCTGGACACCTATCTGCACGCACTCGGCATGGGCCCTGCCCCAAGCGAATAAGCGTCATCATATGGTTTTGACTTCAAAGGCCGTCGGTCGTTTCGACCGGCGGCCTTATCGTGTGCAGTTCTAGAGAGATGGATGTTTAGACGCCGTTCAATCAGGCCTTCAGCTTCGTCATGATCTGCTCCAGGAATCCGAGCAACAGCGCCGATGCGACGAAGGCGAGATGGATCAGCGTGGCCCACATCAGCCGTGTCCCGTCATATTGCTGCATGTTCAGGAAGATCTGCAGCAGATGGATCGAGGAGATCGCGACGATGGACGAAGCGACCTTGATCTTGAGACTGCCCGCATCAAGCTTGCCGAGCCATGAAATCTCGTCGTTGTCGGTGCCGTCGAAGCGGCTCACGAAATTCTCGTAGCCTGAGATCATGACCATCACGATCAGGCTCGCGACGAGCGCAGCATCGATGAGGCCAAGCATCGCGAGGATCATGTCGGAGTCGTCCAGGGTGAAGACGTCGACGGCCACCTTGGCGAGCTTGTAGATGAACGACACCGCGTAAATCGCCAGCGCCGCGGCCAGCCCCACATAGAAGACAACCAAAATCCAGCGCGCCGAGAGAATAACGCGCTCGATCAGCAGTTCCATCGATTTCATGGGGCGGTTTCCTTCGGCACGTGCATATCGCTTCGATAAAGCGAGGCCTGGAGCAAGGCAAGATACCGACGGCGGCGCACTACCTCCCGCAACGATAGCGCAGCCCCGGAAATGCAGGAGGCCGCCGTTCGATGAGAACGGCGGCCTTCACTATGATGTCAGTGGATGACCTGGATTACTGCTGCGCTTGGAAGCGCGCGACGCTCAGGAAGTTCACGGCGGCACCGGTGAAGCGATTGGCCTCGACGGTCTCGGCCGAGAACCCGGTGGTGTAGACGACTTCGGGGGCGGCACGCAGCTGCTTGTCAACGAAGCGCGGCGACTTGACCGGCTGCGAAACGCTGGCGAGGCGGGTGTGGTCCAGCGCCCAGCTCGATACCATCGTATCGGTGAGCTTCGGCTCGGTACGGATCGCCCGCTTGGACGTGCCGGTTGCTTCGCGCTCCGTCGGACGCGATCCCTTGAGCGGCGTTGCGCCCAGCGATGCGGCCATGCGGTTGGCGAGGCTTTCGGGCTCGCCCGTGGCGGTATCGTTGCCGCTCGACGCGCTGGAACCGGTGGATGCGTCGCTTGCCGCCCGTGGCGAAGGCGTGAGCGAAGCGACCCGGATCTCGTCGGGAGCTGCGATCGGCGCCGGGATTTCGGCGACGGCTTCGGCCGCGGGCGCTGCTGCCGAGGCAGCTGCACCAGTTGCAGCGGCGACGGTGCCCTGCCCGGTGGCGGCAGCGATAGCCGCGATCTCCGGACGTGCGACCGGTGCCGGCACCAGAGCGGTCTGAAGTGCGGACGACGATGCCTCGTTCGGCGTCGCATTCGACGTCTCAGGGGTCGCCTCGGCCATCAGGATGTCGGTGACTTCCTGGCCATCGAAGGCAGGCGCGTCGTTGGCGGCAAAGACCGAGATGCCGGAGCGATCGACGAATTCCGGAACCGGCACGGACATGCCGGAGAGATCGGCGAATTCACGAACCTCAGGCATTGCCGGTGCTTCCGTCGGCGACGGCGGTTCGACTGCAGCTGCCTGCGGGATTGCGGCCGGCGGCGTGTTGGCGCCATTGGCCGGCAAGGTGGCGTTCGCCATGCTCATGCCAGCTGGCGGCGCGGCTGGAACAGGCGCTGCAGGAACGGGAACTGCCGGAGCCGGTGCAAGCGCAGCCATCTGGGGCTGTGCAACGGCCTCGATCACGGGACGGGCAACCGGCACAGGCGCACGGATCGGAGCAACGCTTGCGATCTGCGTCTGCGGGGCTGCTGCCTGCTGCGGCACGGCGGCCGGCGGTGCACCGCGCTGCGGCGCAGCAGCTTGCGTCGGAGCCGCGATTGCTTCCGCATCTTCGTCTTCGTCGCCATTGTTGCCGAAAAGCATGGCGATCAGGTTGCGGCGACCACCGCCACCCCCAGCACCGTCGCTGTTGCGCGAACCGCCACCAGCAACTGCAATTTCCGAGGCGCCGACGCGACGCTGGTAATCGGCGAGTGCCTGGTCGTAACCGGCCAGCTTGCGGCCATCCGGCGGCAGGTGGATCGTCTTGCCATCCGGGAACAGCGCGATGAGTTCCTGACGGCTCATACGCGGCCAGGCACGAACACTGCCAACGTCCAAATGAATGAAGGGAGAACCCGAATTCGGGTAAAAGCCAACGCCGCCGACCTGAAAGCGCATGCCGATTTCGCGGATCCGTTTGACCGGAACGTCCGGCAGGAAGAAATCCATGGCTTTGCCGAGCGTATGCTGGCTGTTTTTCGCAACACCTGAGGAGCGCGAACGGAGCATGTTGTTGGTGTTGGGTGAACGGTAAGCCGAAACCACGTGGATGTAGTCGCGCGATCCCGAGGCCTGGTAGACTTCCCACATCAGGTCGAACAGACGCGGGTCCATCTTGGTCGGCTCGTTGCGGCGCCAATCACGCAGGATGTTGTTCAGCTGGTTCAGGCCGGCCTGATCGTAACGCCCATTGCGCTTGAACACGATCTCAGCGCGCTCTTTCGTATGGGTGAAATGGATTTTGAGGCTGCGCGTCTGCGCAGACGCTTCGGCTGTGGCGAACGACATGACGGCGACGGCAAAAACCGCGACAAACGCCCAGCGAAGGGATTGAGAGAAGCAGCTCGTCACGGACCGAAGAAGGCCCTGCGCAGCAGCTGCGCTTTCGATGCACCCCGAATTGACTGCCAAAATCATCCCCACAAGCAGGTTCGTTTTTTAGTCAGATCCCCGGTCGCCCCATTCGAAGCTGCAACCGTGGCCCGCCGGCAACAGGGCCGGCCAAGGGTGCAATGTAGTGAATGAATAACTAACAACACCTAAACAGTCAAAGCGATCGCTCCGATTTATCCGGCGACCGCCTCGAACATGGACTGGATTTCCTGCGAAAATCCCCGCTCAGGCCTCTACTTCAATCGCCCGTCCGGCGTCGATACCATAGTCCTTGATCTTTCGGTAGAGCGTCGACCGACCGATTCCGAGACGGCGTGCGACCTCGCTCATCTGTCCCGAATAGAACTGCAGCGCGAAGCGAATGACTTCTTCCTCGACCTCGTTGAGGGTGCGCAACTCACCGTCGTCGCCGATCGAATTGATCGTTCCGCGGGCGACGCTGCCTGTCTTGGCAGTTCCTCCGAGGTCGGCGAGCGAGAGGCCGCTTGCGATTCTTTGCTGGCTTTCGGCAAAGCCGCGCTGAAGCGGCACGTCCGGCATGGAGAGCGACGGCGCGTCAGACACCGCGACGCGCTGGCCCGCGCCAGCCTCGCGAACGTCGTAGCCCGGCAGCTGCGCCGCGATCTGCGGAAAGAGATCGGGCGTCAGAAGCCCGTCGTCACAAAGCACCACGGCCCGGAACACGGCATTCTCGAGCTGCCTAACATTGCCCGGCCAGTCGTAAGCCGTGAGCATCGCAAGCACTTCGGGGCTGATCGACACGGGTCCGCGAAGGCCATGCTCGCGACCGAAGCGATCGGCGAAGCTGCGGACAAGCATCGGAACATCTTCTTTGCGATTGCGCAGCGGCGGCACGGTGATCGGGAACACGTTCAGCCGGTAGTAGAGGTCTTCGCGGAAGCGGCCCGCCTTCACCTCTTCGATCAGGTTCTTGTTGGTCGCGGAGATCAGCCGCACATCGACCTTGGCGCTCTGGCGTGCGCCGACGGTTTCGATCTCGCCATCCTGCACGGCGCGCAGCAGCTTGACCTGAATGTCAGGCGACAGATCGCCGATTTCGTCAAGGAACAGCGTGCCGCCGTTGGCTTCCATGAACTTGCCGCGGTGCTTCTCCGTGGCGCCCGTGAAGGCGCCGCGCTCGTGGCCGAACAGCACGCTTTCCACCAACTTGTCGGGAATGGCCCCGCAATTGACGGTGACGAAGGGCTTGTAGCGACGATCGCTGGCGCGCTGGATGGTGCGGGCGATCTTTTCCTTGCCGACACCCGATTCGCCTTCGATGACGACCGGGATCAACGATGCAGCGGCCCGCTGCGCCAGGTGCATGACCCGCTCCATTGCAGGGCTTGCCGAGACCATTCCAGTACCGGGATCCATGCGGAAGCCCGCATGGCGCTCCTCGCTTTGGTCGACCTTGAGCGCGTTGCGGATCGAAACCGCCAGACGCTCAGGTGCCACCGGCTTGACCACGAAATCGAAGGCCCCTGCCCGCATGGCTTCGACGACCGTTTCGATGCCGCCATGGCCGGTCTGCACGATCACCGGCACCTCTATGCCGGATTGCGTCATGCGCCGCATGACCTCCAACCCATCCATGCGCGGCATTTTGAGATCCAAAACGACGATGGCGATCGGATCGCGCGTCGTCGTCAGGAACTCCAGCGCGATGTCGCCATCCTCGGCCATGAAGGCGTTGCCGCCCATATGTTCGACGGCGGCCTTCAAAAGGCGCCGCTGGACGGGATCATCGTCGACGACGAGGACATTGGGGCTTGCTGTCTGGTCCATGTTCGCTAGGACTCTTCTCTTGAAGGATCGGACGCTCGACCAGAGAGTCCCACAGGAGCTTCAAGATCAGCTTGCCGGAAAGGCTCGCATTTTAACGGTCGCGTTTCAGAACGGCGCAAACGGCGTCACCCTGCGCCAAACCGTTTCATTGGAGGACATCTATCGATGACGAATGTCGTGGCGAAACAAGTGTCTAGAGCGACCGAAGCGGCAGCGGCGCGACGTCCTGCAGCCGATCTCGGCGCATTGCCGACCTGGCAGCTTGCGGATCTTTATCCAAGCCCGGACAGCGACGCCCTCAAAGCCGATGTCGCTCAAGGGCTTGCCGATGCGCAAGCCTTTGCCGCGCGCTGGAAAGGCAAACTCGGCGAGGCAGCCGGCAAAGACGGCGACGAGGGTCTCGGCGCGGCGATCGCCGCCTTCGAGGCAATCGAAGAGCGGTTGGGGCGCATCATCTCCTATGCGGGGCTTTTGTATTTTTCCGACACCAGCAACCCGGCGAACGCGAAGTTTTACGGCGACATGCAGGCGAAGCTGACCGATGCCGGTTCGCATCTCCTCTTCTTTTCGCTGGAACTGAATGCCATCGACGATGCGCAGGTCGATGCGGCCATGGATCGGGACCGGCTGACGGGTCACTACCGCCCCTGGATCGTCGATCTGCGGCAGGACAAGCCTTACCAGCTGGAAGAACGCATCGAGCAGCTGTTCCACGAGAAGGCGATGACGGCCGCCGGCGCCTGGAACCGGTTGTTCGACGAAACAATGTCGGCGCTGCGGTTCACGGTCGATGGCGAGGACATGAGCCTCGAGCCGACGCTCAACCTTCTGCAGGACCATGATCGGGCGAAGCGCGAAGCGGCGGCCAAGGCGCTTGCCGAGACCCTCGGCGCCAATCTCCGGACGTTTTCGCTGATCACCAACACGTTGGCGAAGGACAAGGAAATCTCTGACCGCTGGCGCGGTTTCGAGGACATCGCCGACCAGCGCCATCTCGCCAATCGCGTCGAACGCGACGTGGTGGACGCGCTCGTGGAAGCCGTCCGGCGTGCCTATCCCAGGCTTTCGCACCGCTATTACGCCATGAAAGCGAAATGGCTCGGCATGGAGCAGATGGAGTTCTGGGACCGCAATGCGCCGCTGCCGGATACGCCGCAGGCGGCCATCGGCTGGTCGGAAGCGCGCGATACCGTACTCTCGGCTTATGCGGGCTTCGCGCCCGAGATGGCGGAGATTGCCCAACGCTTCTTCGACCAGAACTGGATCGATGCGGAAGTGCGGCCGGGCAAGGCGCCGGGCGCATTCGCTCACCCAACCGTCCCATCCGTTCACCCCTACGTGCTGGTGAATTACATGGGCAAGCCGCGCGACGTGATGACGCTTGCCCACGAACTCGGTCATGGCGTGCACCAGGTGCTGGCTGGTCGGCAGGGCGCGCTGATGGCCTCGACGCCGCTGACGCTTGCCGAAACCGCATCGGTCTTCGGCGAAATGCTGACCTTCCGCGCGCTTCTCGACAAGGTGAAGGACAAGCGCGAACGCAAGGCGATGCTCGCCCAGAAGGTGGAGGACATGATCAACACGGTCGTGCGCCAGATCGCCTTCTACGAGTTCGAGCGCAAGGTTCACGCTGCGCGCCGCGAAGGGGAGCTGACGGCCGAGCAACTTGGCGAATTGTGGCTATCGGTGCAAAGCGAAAGCCTGGGACCGGCGATCCGGATTTCAGAAGGCTACGAGACCTACTGGGCCTACATCCCGCACTTCATCCATTCGCCCTTCTACGTCTACGCCTACGCGTTCGGCGATTGCCTCGTGAACTCGCTTTACGCTGTCTACCAGAATGCGGAATCAGGCTTTCAGGAGAAGTATTTCGAGATGCTCAAGGCAGGCGGCACGAAGCATCACTCCGAGCTTCTGGCCCCCTTCGGCCTCGATGCGTCCGACCCCGCCTTCTGGGACAAGGGCCTGTCGATGATCGAAGGGTTGATCGACGAGATCGAGGCGCTGGAGCGGGAAGAGCAAGCGCTTTGACGGTCTCACTGATCCGTCTTACATTGTCATACAGTATAAGACGGAGGATGTGATGTCGGACGAGACTTCGATGCTCTCGATCAGGTTGCCCAACGATCTGCGCGACGAAATCGACCGCGTTGCAAGGCAACAGCACCGATCGCGCTCCTTCGTCGTGAAGGAGGCGATCAACGCCTATGTCGAGGAACAAAGGGCATATTACGCGGCTATCGATGAAGCTCTTGCCGAAGCCGATCGAGGCGACGTTGTGGATGGTGCCCCTGTCGTCAACTGGCTTCAAAGCTGGGGAACCCAGACGGAGGGTGATTTGCCCGACGGCGAGCAATCAGATCGACCCCGCTAGACGGTGAGGGTCGAATTCACGCGGGTCGCCATTCGCGACCTCGAGTCGCTCCACCAACATATCGGCGCCGATAATCCGGTCGCCGCGCGACGGGTTGCCGACCGTATCCTCAAAGCAGTCGAGGTCATCGTCAAGAATCCTGGGATCGGAAGGCCGATCGATCGCAGCGATGTGAAAGAATGGACGATCCCGGGACTTCCCTACGTGGTTCCGTATCGCGCTTCGAACGATAAACTTGAAATCCTGCGCGTCTTCCATGTCAGGCGCAGACGACCGGAACATTGGCTGTGATCAACCACGCTCCCGCCCACACCCCCTATGACGGGTCCGCCGAGCCCTTCACGATCGGCTTGCGCCAACTCGATCCCGCCGACTGGATCGAAGTCGATGATCGGCTCGCTTCCTATCTCGCTGAGAAAGATCGGCTCGAAAGCGAGCACCCGTCCCGCGTGTTCATGGAGACGCCGCAGTCCCGGCACGCTCAAAACGAAGTTCTGGCGATGCTTATGGCGTATCTGCCCAGCAGTTTCCCGCATGTCTATCGCCTCGACGGCAATCGGATGGGCGTCGGCGTCGATCGCGTCGTCGATCTTGCCGACACATCCGTGCCGCCATTGAAGCGGGCTTCACGGCTTGTGCAGGAAGACCTTGTCACTATGGAAAAGGTCGATGATGCGTGGCGGTTGACGGCCGCATCGCTTTCATTTCCTTCGTCATGGTCCCTCGCCTCGAAATTCAATCGGTCGATGGACGAGATCCATGCGCCGGTTCCCGGGTTTCAAGCCGGGACGCGCAATGCAGAACTCATCGTCCGGATGTTCGACAATCTTCGGGTAGAGCGTCCCGTCTGGCGCCTGAACTGGTCTATCTACGGCGACGACCAGCTGCATCATCCCCGCTCGCAGCCCTATGATGGGGCGCCGTTCGTCGATCCGCTCGCGGCATTCATTCGGGTGGAGCGGCAGACGCTGCGCAAGTTGCCCGAGACCGGCGGCATCGTTTTCACCATTCGCATCTACGTCGATCCGCTCGCAGCGCTGCAACGACACGGCGATCGCCCTCGTCTCGCTGCGGGGCTGCGCCGTCAACTTCAGTCGCTGCAGGAGACCGAGCTCGACTACAAAGGCCTTCGGTTGCGGCGCGACGAACTCGTCAACGCGCTCCAACAGCTGGAGACGGTCGAGGGGTAAAGTCGCCTCGCCCTTTATTGTGACGGGAAAACATGCTTTAGCGCGGTCCAACAGGAACAGATGGACGCGAATGCCGCGTCCGGCCATCGCGCTCAGGAGCAGCTCACCATGTCAGGCAAGGATTATCCCGTTTACGGCGATATCACGGGACCGATCGTCATGCTCGGTTTCGGATCGATCGGGCGGGGCACGCTTCCTCTCATCGAGCGGCATTTCAAATACGACAAAAACCGCATCGTCGTCATCGATCCGCGCGACGACAATGCCGAAATTCTCAGCAAGCACGGCGTCAAGTTCATCCAGTCGGCCGTGACCAAGGAAAACTATCGCGATCTCCTGTCACCGCTTTTGACGGAAGGCGAAGGCCGTGGCTTCTGCGTGAACCTGTCGGTCGACACCTCGTCGCTGGATCTGATCAAGCTCTGCCGCGAGCTGGGCGTTCTTTATATCGACACGGTCGTCGAGCCCTGGCTCGGCTTCTATTTCGACAAGACCGCCGACAATTCCACGCGCACCAACTACGCGCTTCGCGAAACGGTCCGCGAGGAAAAGCGCAAGAACTCCGGCGGTATCACTGCCGTATCGTGCTGTGGCGCCAACCCGGGCATGGTCTCCTGGTTCGTGAAGCAGGCCGTGGTCAACCTGGCCAATGAGCTCAATGTGGAGTTCGAAGAGCCGGAAGCAGCCGATCAGCGGGGCTGGGCCAAGCTCATGAAGAAAGTCGGCGTGAAGGGCATCCACATCGCCGAGCGCGACACGCAGCGCACCAAGAACCCGAAGCCGATGAACGTCTTCTGGAACACGTGGTCGGCGGAAGGCTTCATCTCGGAAGGCCTGCAGCCGTCCGAACTCGGCTGGGGCACGCACGAAAAGTGGAAGCCAAAGAACGCCAAGAAACACAAGTCCGGCTGCAAGGCCGCGATCTACCTGGAACAGCCCGGCGCCAACACGCGCGTGCGCACATGGTGCCCAACTCCCGGCGCACAGTACGGCTTCCTCGTCACGCACAATGAATCGATCTCGATCGCGGACTTCTTCACGCTGCGCGACAAGAAGGGCGAGGTTTCCTACCGCCCGACCTGCCACTACGCCTATCACCCGGCCAACGATGCCGTTCTTTCGCTGCACGAAATGTTCGGCAATGGCGGCACCCAGCAGCCGAAGCTGCACGTGCTCGACGAGGACGAACTGGTCGACGGCGTCGACGAACTCGGCGTGCTGCTCTACGGCCACGACAAGAACGCCTATTGGTACGGCTCGCGCCTGTCGCTCGAGGAAACCCGCGAACTGGCACCCTACCAGAACGCTACGGGCCTGCAGGTGACCTCGGCGGTGCTCGCGGGCATGGTCTGGGCGCTCGAGAACCCGGAAGCCGGCATCGTCGAAGCCGACGAGATGGACTACAAGCGCTGCCTGGAAGTCCAGATGCCCTATCTCGGCCCGGTCGAAGGGCATTATACCGACTGGACGCCGCTGGAAGGCCGGCCGGGCTTGTTCCAGGAAGACTTGGATGAGAGCGATCCCTGGCAGTTCCGCAATATTCTCGTACGCTAATCGGACGCTGCGGCGCGCACTTGCATAAGACGATTGCGCGCTGCATCCTCGGCCATAGGCTTCAGCACGGCAGGACTGTGGCGCAATCGCCACAGAGCCAAAGCCTTGCAGAAGCACAGGAACCAACATGGCGCACGCGCATTCGCCACAGCGGGGGCTAACGACAAGCCCGCTATCAACGGGAGACATAAATTACATGAACCGCCTCGTCCGCATTTCATCCATCGCCGGCCTGGCTGCACTTCTGGCAGCGTGTCAGTCGGTCAATTACGGTCCGGCTCCCGTGCTGCGCGAGGCGCCGCAACCGCGCGACCAACTGCAAGGCACCTGGGTCGATCCGAACGGCATCGTTTCGAGCTTCAACAGCGGTCGATTCGAGACACGAACGACCGACACGAACAGCCTGCTGGCCGACGGAAACTACCAGTACCGCTCAGATCGCCTGGTCGAAATTCAGTTGACCTCGCGCGTTCGCGGCACGACCTCCACGGTCAACTGCGCGATCGTCAGCCCGACGCAGTTGAACTGCACTTCGGACGCCGGCGCGCAGTTCTCGCTTGCCCGCCAGGCTGTCGGCTGAACGACGTTCTCCTAACCGGCGCCGCATAGGCGCCGGTTAACTCTCCCTGAGACTTCGCCGGGATTTTGGTCGGAGCGCCTGTTCTTTGCGCTTGCGCTCGTTTGGCCATGATGAAACCATTGGCCGCATAAGCTGTCATAAAAGCCATGTACCAAGCTGGCAGCAAGCAGCGGGATCAACAGGGAGCCTATCTTTCATGTCAAAATTCTTTCGCCGCGCGGCGATTTCGGTCTCTGCGCTCGCCCTTTCCGCGGGCGCGGCCCATGCCGATTTCACCCTCGACATCCTGCATATCAACGATCTGCACTCGCGTATCGAGGCGATCAACTCGTCGGATGCGACGTGTTCTGCAGAGGATGCCGAAGCCAACGAATGTTTCGGTGGCGTTGCGCGGCTGAAGACGAAGATCGACGAGCGCCGCGATGCGCTGACCGGTGAAGGCGCCAACGTGCTCGTGCTGGACGCAGGCGATCAGTTCCAGGGTTCGCTGTTCTACACGACCTACAAAGGCGAAGCCGAAGCCGAGTTCATGAACGCGATCGGCTTCGACGCGATGGCGATCGGCAACCACGAATTCGACGATGGCCCGGAAGCCCTGGATGCCTTCATCGAGCAGGTCGACGTTCCGCTTCTCTCCGGAAATACGGTCGCAGCCGAAGGTTCGCTGCTGGCCGGGAAATACGAGCCCTATCTGATCAAGGAGCTTGGCGGCGAGCGCATCGGCATCGTCTCCGTTCTGGCCACAGACACGGACGAGACCTCCTCGCCTGGCGACGACATCACGTTCGAGGACGAGATCGAATATCTGACCGGTGCGGTCGAAGAGCTTGAAGCCGAAGGCGTCAACAAGATCGTCCTTCTGTCGCATGTCGGATATGTGCGCGATCAGGAGATCGCCGCTGCCGTGGACGGCATCGACGTGATCGTCGGCGGTCACTCGCACACGCTCCTGTCCAACACCGAAGAAGGTGCAGCTGGCGCCTACCCGACGATGGTGGCCAACCCGTCGGGCACGGACGTGCCGATCGTGCAGGCCTATGCCTATTCCAAGTATCTCGGTGAACTACGCGTCGAATTCGACGACGAAGGCAACGTCACGTCGGCATCCGGTGATCCGCACCTGCTCGATTCATCGGTCGAGCCCGACGCGGAAGTCGCGGCGCGCGTGACCGAACTTGCCGAGCCGATCCAGGACCTGATGCTGGAGCGCGTCTCCGAAACGACGACCGCCATCGACGGCTCGCGCGAAAACTGCCGTGCGGGCGAGTGCGAAATGGGCAATCTCGTTGCCGATGCGATGCTCTGGCAGACGGCCGATCAGGGCGTGCAGCTCGTCATTCAGAACGGCGGCGGTCTTCGCGCCTCGATCGACGAAGGCGAGATCACGATGGGCGACGTGCTCGGCGTGCTGCCCTTCCAGAACACGCTGGCGACGTTTGGACTTTCCGGCGCGGGCGTCGTTGCTGCACTGGAAAACGGCCTCAGCCAGTATGAAGAACAAGCAGGCCGCTTCGCCCAGGTTGCCGGCATGCGCTACACCTTCGATGCCACGCAGCCGGCCGGAAGCCGCGTCGTTTCGGTCGAAGTCGCCGACGGCAATGGCGGCTTCGCGCCGATCGACGAGGCAGCGACCTATCTCGTCGCCACCAACAACTACATGCGCGGCGGCGGCGACGGCTACGAGATGTTCGCGACCGACGGCGAGAACGCCTACGACTACGGCCCGGGCCTCGAGCAGGTGGTTGCCGACTACCTGGCCGAGAACGAGCCTTACGAGCCGTTCCTCGAAGGCCGCATCATCGACGCCAATGCGTCCGACGCTTCTACACCTGCAGACGAGACGGCCGCTCCGGTTGAAGAGGAAGCAGTTGCTCCGGCTCCGGCCGAAGAGATGACCGCAGAGCCCGCCTCGGAAGCCGAGGCGCCGACCGAAGAGCCGGTCGCACCGGCAGCCGAGGAGGCGATGGAAACCGAAACACCGGCGACCGAGGCCCCTGAAGCTGAGGCCCCTGAAGCTGCTGAAACGACCGAACCGGAAGCTCCGGCTGCGGAAGCACCGATGACCGAAGAGGCCGCACCTTCCGAGATGCCGGCCGAGATGCCAGCGACCGAGGAAGACGCAGCGGAAACGATGCCTGCTCCGACACCTGCCCCGTCGGCACCGGCTGACGAGCCGGCCGAGCCTGCGGACATGGCCGAGGAAGCACCTGCTGCTACGCCGGCGCCGATGGGACCGGAAGCAACCGAGGAAGCTGCCCCGGCCGCCGATGATGCCGGTGAGCGCACCCACACGGTCGCCCGTGGCGACACGTTCTGGGATATCGCCGAGGAATATTACGGCGACGGCATGATGTGGCAGGCCATTGCCGACGCAAACCCGTCGCAAGAGGCGCGCGATCTGGACATCGGCACCGAGCTGGTGATCCCGGCTCAGCCGTAATCGCGGTCGAAAGTCCCTGAAACACCAAAAGCCCGGATCCTCGTATCCGGGCTTTTGTTATGCAGTCGTTTCATGCGACAAATTGGAATGATTGAAAATTGGCGCGTCGCCTTTATGTGAGAGGTCATTCCAGGTGGATGCCGAGACAAGGGTCGCCCCAACCATGAACAAGCACGTCAATCTCGATTTCGATGTGGCAGATCCTGCCATGACGTTGCCTGCGGACCACCCGCCGGTGAAGCTCGGCAAGGTGGGCGTGTTGCTGGTCAATCTCGGCACGCCCGATGCGACCGACCCGGTCTCCATGCGGCGCTATCTGAAAGAGTTTCTCACCGACAAGCGCGTCATCGAATGGCCGAAGGCGCTCTGGTACCCGATCCTGTTCGGCATCGTGCTCAATACCCGTCCGAAGCGGGTCGGCAAGGCGTACGAGGAAATCTGGAACAAGGAGCTCGATGAGAGCTACCTGCGCACCTACACGCGCAACCAGTCCGATAGCCTTGGCGCTTCGCTCGCGAACCACCCGAACGTCCATGTCGACTGGGCAATGCGCTACGGCAAGCCGTCGATCGCCGAACGCATCGACGCGTTGAAGGCGGAAGGCTGCGATCGCATTCTGGTTTTTCCGCTCTATCCGCAATATTCGGCGACGACGACCGCCACGGTGAACGACAAGGTGTTCGAGGCGCTGCTCGCGATGCGCTGGCAGCCGGCGATCCGCACGGTGCCGCCCTACCACGACGATCCCGTCTATATCGACGCCATCGCGACCTCGATCGAGAAGCATCTGGCGACGCTCGATTGGGAACCGGAAGTCGTGCTCGCTTCCTTCCACGGCATTCCGCAATCCTATTTCAAGCGCGGCGATCCGTATCACTGCCACTGCATGAAGACCGGGCGTCTGGTGCGCGAGCGTCTCGGCTGGACGAAGGACCGGTTCCGGCCGACCTTCCAGTCACGCTTCGGGCCCGAGGAATGGCTGCAGCCCTATACCGACAAGACAGTCGAGCAGCTCGCCAAGGATGGCGTGAAGCGCATCGCCGTCCTCAATCCCGGGTTCGTCTCGGACTGCCTGGAAACGCTCGAGGAAATTGCCGGCGAGGCGCATGAGATCTTCGAGGAGCACGGCGGCGAAAAGTTCACGCATATTCCATGCCTCAACGATTCAGAGGATGGGATGCGGGTGCTCGAGAGCGTCGTTCGGCGCGAGTTGCAGGGCTGGATCTGATCTAGCACCTTCATGATCACTGATTTGAAGAACAGGCGCCGGGCTTAGCCCAGCGTCTGTTTTTTGTGTCGGTCAGGCCGCGCCGACGCGCAGCAGATCGTGGAAATGCACGATGCCGACAGGGCGACGGTTCTCATCGGTAACGAACAGCGCACTGATGTTGTGATCCTCGAGCAGCGCAAGAGCGCTTCCCGCAAGCACTGAACTCGCAACCGTCTTCGGATTGACCGTCATCATCTCCTCGACGAGGAGACCGCTCAGGTCACGCGCCAAATTACGCGCAAGGTCGCCATCGGTGATGATGCCGACCAGTCCACCGCCCTCGCCCACGATGCCGACGCAGCCAAACCGCTTTTCGGACAGCTTGGCGACTGCTTCAGGAACGCCGGTACCGATCGGTACCAGCGGCAGACGATCGCCGCTGTGCATCAGGTCTGAAACGTGGGTCAACATCGAACCAAGCTTGCCGCCCGGATGGAAGACGCGGAAATCATTGGCGGTGAAACCCCGTGTTTCGAGGAGTGCGATGGCCAACGCGTCGCCGAGCGCGAGCTGCATGATCGTCGAGGTCGTCGGCGCCAACCCGTGGGGGCAGGCCTCCTGCTCTTTCGGCATGATCAGCGCCACGTCGGCTTCCTGGGCAAGCGTGGACTCCGCGCCCGAGGTCAGTCCGATCAGCGGAATGCGGAAGCGCTTGGCGTAAGCGATGATCCCGCGCAATTCGGCCGTTTCGCCGGACCACGACATGGCGATGATCAGGTCGTCCTGCGCGATCATCCCCAGATCACCGTGATTGGCTTCAACGGGATGCACGAAAAAAGCGGGGGTGCCCGTGGAGGCGAGCGTCGCCGCGAGTTTGGAGCCGATGTGCCCGCTCTTGCCGACGCCGGTGACGATCACGCGACCCGTCGCCGCTCGGACGTGCTCGACGGCCTCGCGGAACCGGTCGCCGAGGCCGTTGGCCAGCGCGGCCTGCAATGCGGCCAGGCCGGCACGTTCGATCTCGAGGGTTCGTAGCGCCGAAGCGGTGATTTCGCTTCGAGCATCCTGTGTTTGGGTCATCGACATGGCGTTTCCGTTAGACCGTTTGGCGCCTTGTGTCCATGCGAACACCGCCCTGAGGCAAGCCGCAAGAAAGCGTTAACCACGAGCGTTTACGATTTGGCAATCACAGTGACGGTTCGCAATGACCGTCATCCATTCTATCCATGCAAGGCGGTTCATGCGGGCTTACCCGGAAAGGGCGGCGGGAGAACGGAGCAAGCCGGTCGGTCGCCGGTCGTCGCTGCTTGCCGTCCTATTGCTTGGCACCATGCTCTCCTCGCCGGTCTGGGCACAGGTATCGGACACGCCCGATGCCTCCATCGCGCTTGGAAGCTCGCTCACTACCGACAGCGCCGACGAGATCACCGACGATCCGACGATCGAGGAGTTGATCGCGGAGGAATTACCCCCACCCCAGCCGGCTCAGCCGATCCGCATCGACGGGCGGCAAAACCCGCGCACTGAAACGGTGAACGGCCAATTGCGCCGGCGGGGCCCGGAGCCGACGGAAGCCGACGGTATCCGGCTTGGAACCTTCGTTCTGCGGCCTTCGCTCACGCAACGCATCGTCAGCGAACAGCAATCGAGCGGCGAAGACCGCATTTTCACCCAGACCGACGGTCGTTTCGACCTGCGCTCCGATTGGTCGCGGCATCAGCTGTCGGTTATCGGCGGCGGCGTCTTCCAGGAAAATCTCAGTGGTGAGGGAGCGACGGACCCCAGTGCCGAGATCGACACGATTCTGCGCCTGGATCTCGGCGGGCCGACGACGGCGACGCTGCGCGCAGGCTATGATTTCGAGCGCGAGGACGATACCGATCCGAACGCAGTGATCGGCGCCGATGCGCAGGCCTCCATTCACGAGTTTTCCGCAGGAGCAGGCCTCGCCCGAGAGTTCGGGCTGATCCGCGGCTCGGTGGATGTGGATGCCGTGCGCTCGCTTTATGGAAGCGCGCGGCTTGCCGACGGTTCCGATGTCGCACTCGACGACCGCGACCAGACCAGTGTCTCGCTGCGCAGCCGGCTCGCCTATGCGGCCTCGGCGATCCTGTCGCCGTTCATCGAAAGCGAAGTTAGCCGCGCCGAATTCGACGAGGAGATCGATCGGTCGGGATTTGAACGATCCGCGACCACCTATGGTCTGCGAAGCGGGATCGAAATCGATCTCGGCGAGAAGTGGTTCGGTGAAATCGCCGCAGGTTACGCGATCCGCGATGTCGACGATGCGCGGCTTGCCTCGATCGACGCCTTCACGCTCGACGGTTTGATCAACTGGTCCCCGAAGCGCGGCACCGATGTGCAATTCGGAGCGCTTACGGAAATCGAAAGCTCGACCACGGCCGATCTTTCAGGATCGGTGGCGCAACGGTTCTATATCAACCTGACCCATGCGGTGCGTGACAACCTTCTCGCGCGTCTGGGCGGTGGGCTCACCCTGCGGGACTATTACGGCTTCGATATCGCCGATCAGTATATCTACGATGCGTCGGCCGGCCTCGTCTGGTCTCTCAATCGCAACCTCGATCTCGAAGCTGACATCGCCTACGAGCGGACCACGCAGGACGGCACCGAGGATTACGATACGCTCACCATCGGTGCCGGCCTTACGCTCAGGCGCTGATCAGCCGAGCAGCGCCCTCAGATCGTCTTCGATCAGGCTTCGAATATCGTCGCGTGCGAGTGCGAAGGCAAGGTTGGCCTTGATGAACCCGTCCTTGGAACCGCAGTCATAGGTGTTGCCGCGGAAACGATAGCCGGCAAACTCCTGGGTCTCGGCCAGGCGCAACATGCCGTCCGTCAACTGGATCTCGTTGCCCGCGCCGCGCTCCTGGGTTTCCAGTATGTCGAAAATTTCCGGCTGCAGAATGTAGCGGCCGTTGATGAACCAGTTCGACGGTGCAGTTCCCTTTGCCGGCTTTTCGACCATTTCGGTGATCTTGAAGCCTTCGCCAAGTTCCTCGCCCATGCCGACGATACCGTATTTGTGCGAAAGATCGGGATGGCACTCCTCGACCGACACGACGTTGCCGCCCGACTGCGCATAGAGGTCCATCATGCCGCTCAGGCAGCCGCGGTCGGCTTGCATCAGCATGTCGGGCAGGAGCAGCGCGAAGGGCTCGTCGCCGATGATATCGCGAGCACACCAGACTGCGTGGCCGAGACCGAGAGGTTCCTGCTGGCGGGTGAAGCTCATCGAGCCGGCCTTTGGCAGCATCGCTTTGATGTTGGCCAGCTCGGCTGTCTTGCCGCGGGCTTCGAGCGTCTCGTTCAGCTCGAACTGGATGTCGAAATGATCTTCGATGACCGCCTTGTTGCGCCCGGTGACGAACACGAAATGCTCGATGCCGGCGGCAGCGGCTTCCTCAACGACATACTGGACGACGGGCTTGTCGACGATGGTCAACATTTCCTTGGGCACGGCCTTGGTAGCAGGCAGGAAACGTGTGCCGAGACCCGCCACTGGGAGCACGGCTTTTCTGACCTTTTTAAATGTCGACATTGACTCTCGTTCCCTCGTGATCGGTTGCCTAACAAATACCTTAGACCAAACGCCACTATGTTGCTTCGCGTCGCCTTCGACGCGGGGCAGAAAATGACCGGTCAAGATTTCATGGTAAAGACTTTATTGACTTCATCGACGTAACATTCGGCCTTCGGTTGGAAAACCTGCCGCAAACCATGCGATTCGCGGCCATCGAAGACACGGATCAGGCGGTAACGGCCGAAACGCCAGCTAGTTGCAGTCGACGGTTCAGGAGGACGAGACATGAAGCGGATTTTGAGAGAAACGTCGGCCTGCCTGGCCCTGACGCTCGCCCTTGGAATGATGACACCTTCCGTAGCGCGTGCCGATGCAGGGTTCCAGCAGTGGATCCGGGATTTTGCCGGCGTCGCCCAACAAAGCGGCGTCAGCCGCGCCACCTATGACCATGCTTTCGAAGGCGTGACGATCCCGGACCCTGAAGTCCTGGAAAAAGCCGCCTACCAGCCCGAATTCCGCTCGGAAATTTGGGACTACCTCGATAGCCGCGTCAATCCATTCACCGTTCGCAAGGGTCAGGAGATGGCCCAGCGCCACGCTCAGACGCTCGCCCGGATCGAACAGCGTTTCGGCATCGACCGTTCGGTGCTTCTCGCCATCTGGTCGATGGAATCGAACTACGGCGACGTTCTGGAACGCCCCGAGCGGCTGCACTACGTGCCGCAGGCTCTCGCAACGCTGGCCTACAAGGATAGCCGGCGCGCCAAGTTTGGGCGCACGCAGCTGGTCGCTGCGTTGAAGATCCTCGAAACCGGCGATATCCGTCGCGAGCAGTTGAGCGGATCCTGGGCAGGCGCCATGGGACACACCCAGTTCATTCCGACGAGCTATCAGGCCTATGCGGTCGATTTCGACGGGAATGGCCGCCGCGATATCTGGACCTCCATCCCCGACGCTCTGGCGACGGCTGCCAACCTGTTGTCCTCCAATGGCTGGCAGAACGGCAAGACCTGGGGCTACGAGGCGGTCGCTCCGGGCAATGGCAGCGCGTACAATGGACAGACCAAGACTCTCGCGCAGTGGGAACAGCTCGGCTTCCGGCGGCCCGACGGCCGCGGCTTTCCGCGCGGCTCGGACAATGCGGAACTGAAGATGCCGGCAGGCGCCAATGGCCCGGCATTCTTGATGGTCCGCAACTTCTTCATCATCAAGCGCTACAACAACTCAGACTCCTACGCGCTTGCAGTCGGGCTTCTTGCCGACCAGATCGCCGGTTACGGCGGCATGACCCAACGCTGGCCGCGCCCTGCCGGCACGCTGTCGATGGAAGAGAAGTTCGAACTCCAGACGCGTCTGAAATCGCTTGGCTATTATGGAGGCGAGATCGACGGCAATCTCGGCTCCGGTTCGCAGGAAGCCATTCGTCAGTTCCAGTCACGCATGGGCCTCGATACGGACGGCGAACCATCGCAAAACGTTCTGCAGCGCCTTCGACAGTAGCGCGGCGATTGCAAGACCGGGGCAGCCGGCCTAGGATTGATCTATCGACCGGGCGCCGATCACTCGGCGCCCGTTTGTCGTTGAGGAGCATTCGAGGATTACGTGACGGGCGGACAGGACCGGACATCTCAGGCCTTGCCAAGCCGGCTGCGCTTAACCGCCGGCCTGCTTTCGCTTGTCATGATTGTTCTCGCAATTCTCATCGCGATGCCGATTTCCAGCTCATCGGCTCAGGAGCGCTACGAGCGCCGGTCTGTGATCGACCTGATATTCGGACCCCGACGCTCGCAGGAATTCCCACCACCACCGCCGCCGCGCGCCGAACCGGCGCCGCAACAGCAGCAACCCGCGCGCCGACGCGCATCGCCGCAATCGCCCAGTGGCGGGCCGACACGCCAGGCTGCGACCCCTGCCGCATCGATCGTCGAGAAGGCCGAGGATGCGCAGACCGTGCTCGTCATCGGCGACTTCATGGCATCGGGATTGGCGGAAGGCCTGCAGGAGGCTTTTGCCAGCTCGACCGATGTGGTCGTCGTTTCCAGCACCAATGGCTCGTCGGGCCTCGTGCGTGACGATTTCTACAGCTGGCCGGCTAGTCTTCCGACCATCCTCGAGGACACGCAGCCGGCGGCCCTCGTCGTGATGCTGGGCTCCAACGACCGACAGCAGCTCAGCACCGCCGAAGGCGCGGCCGACCTTCTGAGCGATGGGTGGAAGCGAGAATATGCGGCGCGCGTCGATGCGCTCGCCGATATCGCCGAGGCAGCCGAAGTGCCGCTGATCTGGGTCGGTGCACCGGCCTTCCAGTCGCCGCGCATGTCGGCCGATATTCTGGCGATCAACCAGATTTACCGCGACCAGATGGAAGCCGCCGAGGCGGATTTCGTAGATATCTGGGACGGCTTCGTCGACGAAGGCGGCGCCTTCATCACCACCGGGTCCGACATCCAGGGCCAACAGGTGCGCCTGCGCGGATCCGACGGGATCAACATGACGGCAGCCGGCAAGCGCAAACTCGCATTCTATGCCGAGCGGCCGATCCGCCGCCTGCTCGAAGGCACGGTCAGCGCCACTGTCGAGGACATCATCCGCGCCGATGAGGGTCTGATGCGTGAGGTCGAGCGACCGCGTATTCCGGTGCTCGTCACCCGCACCGCGCCTATCGGCATCACCGACCCTGCGCTCGATGGGGCGACCACACTTCTCGGCAATGGCGAGACCTACGCAGAGCCGGAACTGCGCTCGCCGCGCGACCGGTTGGTCGAGGAAGGTCTGGCAGCGGCGGCACCCGCCGGGCGCGCCGACGATTTCCGCTGGCCGCGCCGCACCGCAACGCCACCCACCGCAACGCCAGCGCCACAAGGCGCCGATGCCCGCCCTGCCCCGGCCGATGCCGCCGATCGCAGCGATGAGCGGGCAGAGGCCGCCGGCGACCCCGGGCTTGGCCTCGCCGAGACGATCACCGCCAACTGATCAGACGCAAAAAGCCGGCACACCTTTCGGCGGCCGGCTTTTGTTATGTGTCTCTGCGCAGTTGCGTCAGCGCGGCAGTATGGTTGCGCCCATCAACTCCAGATCGATCGCGCGCGCTGCCTGACGGCCTTCGCGGATAGCCCAGACGACGAGGGACTGGCCGCGGCGCACGTCGCCTGCCGCCCACACCTTATCAACGGACGTCCGGTAGTCCTGGTCGTTGGCCTCGACGAATGTGGCGCCGCGCCGGTCCTTGCCGATCTTCAGCTGGCCGTTCATCTCGCCGACGACGCTGTCCTCGAACGGACCACGGAAGCCGATGGCGATGAAGGCGAGGTCGGCCTTGATGACGAATTCCGAACCGGCGATCGGCTCGCGCTTCTCGTCGACCTGGCAGCACTTTACGCCAATGAGCTTGCCGTCTTCGCCGACGAACTCCAGCGTGCCGACCTGGAACTCGCGCTCGGCACCTTCAGCCTGGCTCGAAGATGTCCGCATCTTCGTGGCCCAGAACGGCCAGACGGCGAGCTTGTCCTCCTTTTCCGGCGGCCGTGGGCGGATGTCGAGCTGCGTGACGCGCACGGCACCCTGGCGGAAAGCGGTCCCGACACAGTCCGACGCCGTATCGCCGCCACCGACGACCACGACGTGCTTGGCGCCGGCGACGACCGGCTCGGACGGCCAGCCGATGCTGTCGATGTTGCGGCGCGCGACGCGCTTGTTCTGCTGCACGAGATAGGGCATCGCGTCATGGACGCCGTGCAGTTCGACGCCCGGGATGCCGGCGTCGCGCGGCGTTTCTGAGCCGCCCGCATAGAGCACAGCATCGTATTCCGCGCGCAGTTCCTCGACCTTCTTGTCGACGCCGACATTGACGCCGCAGAAGAAGGTGACGCCTTCGCCCGACATCTGCTCGACGCGACGGTCGATGAAATGCTTCTCCATCTTGAAGTCCGGAATGCCGTAGCGCAGCAGCCCGCCGGGCTTGTCTTCGCGCTCATAGACGTGAACTTCATGACCGGCGCGGCCCAGCTGCTGGGCGGCAGCAAGCCCGGCCGGGCCGGAACCGATCACCGCGACCTTCTTGCCGGTCTTGCGCGATGCGGGCTGCGGCACGATGAAGCCGCGCTCATAAGCTTTGTCGGCAATCGCCTGTTCGATCGTCTTGATGGCGACCGGTGCATCTTCCAGGTTCAGCGTGCACGCTTCTTCGCAGGGCGCGGGGCAGATGCGGCCCGTGAATTCCGGGAAGTTGTTGGTCGAATGCAGGTTGCGGATCGCCTCGTCCCAGTTGTCGGAATAGACGAGGTCGTTCCAATCCGGGATCTGGTTGTGCACCGGGCAGCCTGTCGGGCCATGGCAATAGGGAATGCCACAATCCATGCAGCGCGCAGCCTGCTTGGAAATCTCCGAATCCGACATCGGGATGACGAATTCCTTGAAGTGACGAATGCGGTCGGATGCCGGCTGATACTTCGCCACCTGCCGGTCGATCTCGAGAAAACCTGTTACCTTGCCCACGGCTTAAATCCTTGAATTCGATCGATGAGGGGAAGACGGGCGCGATCTGTCGCGCGCCCGATCCTCGCTCTTTGCTGTGCCTTATTCGGCAGCGACGCCCATTCGCATGCGCTCCATGTCTTCGAGCGCGCGGCGGTACTCGACGGGCATGACCTTGCGGAATTTCGGCCGGAAGTCCGCCCAGTTGTCGAGTATCTCCTTGGCCCTCGTCGAACCGGTGTAGTGCATGTGGTTCGAGATGAGCTGCACCAGCCGCTCCTCGTCGTGGCGGGTCATGTCGCCCGACACATCGACGCGGCCCTTGTGGGCGATATCGCCGCCATGGTGGTGCAGCTTCTCGAGAATGTCGTCCTCTTCCGGCACCGGCTCGAGCTCGACCATCGCCATGTTGCAGCGCGAGGCAAACGTGTTGTCCTCGTCGAGAACATAGGCGACGCCGCCCGACATGCCGGCCGCGAAGTTGCGGCCGGTTTCGCCGATGACGACGACGATGCCGCCGGTCATGTATTCGCAGCCATGATCGCCGACGCCTTCGACGACAGCGGCCGCACCGGAGTTGCGCACGGCAAACCGCTCGCCGGCGACGCCTCGGAAGTAGCACTCGCCCTCGATCGCGCCATAAAGCACGGTGTTGCCGACGATGATCGAGTTTTCGGCGACGACGCGCGAATTCTCAGGCGGGCGCACCACGATGCGGCCACCCGACAGGCCCTTGCCGACATAATCGTTGCCGTCGCCGACGAGATCGAACGAAATCCCGTGGGCGAGGAACGCGCCGAACGACTGGCCGGCCGTGCCCCGCAAGGTGACGGAGATGGTGTCGTCCGGCAGGCCACGGTGGCCGAAGCGCTTGGCAACTTCGCCCGAGAGCATGGCGCCCACGGACCGGTCAACGTTGCGGATCGGCACTTCGAACTGGAGCGGCTTGCGGGTTTCAAGCGCAAGCATCGCCTGTTCGATCAGATTGCGGTCGAGAACGTCATCGATCGGGTGGACCTGGCGTTCGGTCCAGCGGATCGCCGACTTCGGTGCGTCCGGCTTGAAGAAGACACCGTTGAAATCAAGACCCTTGGCCTTCCAGTGATCGATCAGGTCGTCCTTGTAGAGCAGATCCGACTGGCCGATGATCTCGTCCAGCTTCCGCACGCCGAGCGACGCGAGAATTTCGCGGATCTCTTCGGCGACGAAGAAGAAGTAGTTGATCACGTGCTCGGGCGTACCCTTGAACCGCTTGCGCAGAACCGGGTCCTGCGTCGCCACCCCGACGGGACAGGTGTTCAGGTGGCACTTGCGCATCATGATGCAGCCTGCCGCGATCAGCGGCGCGGTCGAGAAGCCGAATTCGTCGGCACCGAGTAGTGCCCCGATGACCACGTCGCGGCCTGTTTTCAGGCCACCATCGACCTGCAGCGCGATGCGTGAGCGCAGGCCGTTCAGCACCAGTGTCTGGTGTGTTTCGGCGAGGCCCATTTCCCACGGGCTACCGGCATGCTTCAGCGACGTCAGCGGCGAAGCGCCGGTGCCGCCATCGAAACCGGCGATGGTGATGTGGTCGGCGCGCGCCTTGGCGACACCCGCGGCAACGGTGCCGACGCCCACTTCCGAGACGAGCTTGACCGAGATGTCCGCTTCCGGATTGACGTTCTTCAGATCGAAGATGAGCTGCGCCAGATCCTCGATCGAATAGATGTCGTGGTGCGGCGGCGGTGAGATGAGGCCGACGCCGGGCGTGGAATGCCTGGTCTTGGCGATCGTCGCATCGACCTTGTGGCCGGGCAGCTGACCGCCTTCACCGGGCTTGGCGCCCTGCGCGACCTTGATCTGGATCATGTCGGCATTGACGAGATATTCCGTCGTCACACCGAAGCGGCCGGACGCGACCTGCTTGATCGCGGACCGTTCCGGGTTCGCCTTGCCACCTGGAAGCGGCAGATAGCGATCGGCTTCCTCGCCGCCTTCGCCGGTGTTGGACTTGCCGCCGATCTGGTTCATGGCGCGCGCCAGCGTCGTGTGCGCCTCGCGGCTGATCGAGCCGAAGGACATGGCGCCGGTGGAGAAGCGCTTGACGAGGTCCTGTGCGGACTCAACTTCCTCAATCGGGACGGGCGAGCGGCCGGCGGCCTCCGCCGTCTTGATCGCGAAGAGGCCGCGGATCGTGTTCATCCGCGATTCCCGCTCATTCACCATCTTGGCGAAGGCGCGATACTGGTCCTGGGCATTGCCGCGCACGGAATGCTGAAGCGTGGCGACCGCATCCGGCGTCCAGGCGTGGCCTTCGCCGCGCAGGCGGTACATGTATTCGCCGCCGATCTCGAGCGAGTGCGCCAGCACCGGATCGGGACCGAACGCCGAATCGTGGCGCCGGGTCGTCTCTTCGGCAACTTCTGCCAAGCCGACGCCTTCGATCGTCGTGGCGGTGCCGGTGAAGTAATCCTTCACGAACCCGCTCGACAGGCCGACCGCGTCGAAGATCTGGGCGCCGCAATAGGACTGGTAGGTCGAGATGCCCATCTTGGACATGACCTTGAGAATGCCCTTGCCGATCGCCTTGATGTAGCGCGAGACGACTTCGTGGCTTTCCACTTCCGGCGGGAACTCGCCCCGCTTGTGCATGTCGAGCAACGTATCGAAGGCGAGATAGGGGTTGATCGCTTCCGCGCCGTAGCCCGCGAGGCAGGCGAAGTGATGCACTTCCCGCGGCTCGCCGGATTCCACGACGAGGCCGACCGAAGTGCGCAGGCCCTTGCGAATCAGGTGATGGTGCACGGCTGCCGTCGCCAGCAGCGCCGGGATGGCGATGCGATCTGGACCGAGCTGACGATCCGAAAGAACGATGATGTTGTAGCCGCCGTTGACGGCCGTCTCGGCACGCTCGCAGAGACGATCGAGCGCCGCCTTCATGCCCTCGGCGCGCTCGTCCACCGGGTAGGTAAGATCGAGCGTCTTGGTGTCGAACAGATCTTCCGAATGTCCGATGGAGCGGATCTTTTCCAGATCGCCATTGGTCAGGATCGGCTGACGCACTTCGAGACGCTTCTTCTTCGAAGCGCCCTTGTGGTCGAGGATGTTCGGGCGTGGTCCGATGAAAGATACGAGGCTCATGACGAGCTCTTCGCGGATCGGGTCGATCGGCGGGTTGGTCACCTGCGCGAAATTCTGCTTGAAGTAGGTGTAGAGCAGCTTCGACTTGTCCGACATGGCCGAGATCGGCGTATCCGTTCCCATCGAGCCGATGGCTTCCTGGCCGGTCGTCGCCATGGGCGACAGAAGGATCTTGGTGTCTTCCTGCGTGTAGCCGAAAGCCTGCTGGCGATCGAGCAGCGACACGTCGCGGCGCAGCGCGCGCGGCTCGACGGGCTTCAGCTCTTCCAGAATGAGCTGGGTGCGCTTCAGCCAGTCCTTGTAAGGGTGCATCGTCGCGATTTCCGACTTGATCTCGTCGTCGGAAACGATGCGGCCCTTTTCCATGTCGATCAGCAGCATGCGGCCCGGCTGGAGGCGCCACTTCTTGACGATCTTCTCCTCGGGCACGGTGATGACGCCGGCTTCGGAGGCCATGATGATGCGGTCGTCGTCCGTCACGATATAGCGTGCGGGGCGCAGACCGTTGCGGTCGAGCGTCGCGCCGATCTGAACGCCATCGGTGAAGGCGACGGCGGCCGGGCCATCCCACGGCTCCATCAGTGCGGCGTGATATTCGTAGAACGCCTTGCGCTCGGCGGTCATGAGCTGATTGCCGGCCCAGGCTTCCGGGATGAGCATCATCACGGCGTGAGCGAGCGAGTAGCCGCCCTGAACGAGGAATTCGAGCGCGTTGTCGAAGCAGGCGGTGTCCGACTGGCCTTCATAGGAAATCGGCCACAGCTTCTCGATGTCCTTGCCGAACAGCGGCGAGGAGACCGAAGCCTGGCGGGCGGCCATCCAGTTGACGTTGCCGCGCAGCGTGTTGATCTCGCCGTTATGCGCGACCATGCGATAGGGGTGCGCAAGCTTCCAGGACGGGAATGTGTTGGTCGAGAAGCGCTGGTGCACGAGGGCGACCGCCGAGGTGAAGCGCTCGTCGGCCAGATCCTTGTAATAGGCCTTCACCTGGAAGGCCAGGAACATGCCCTTGTAGACGATGGTCCGCGACGACAGCGACACGAAATAGAAGCCGTTGTCGACGCCGTTCGTCTCCGCGTAGATGCGGTTGGAAATGACCTTGCGCAGAATGAAGAGACGGCGCTCGAATTCCTGCACGGACACGAGTTCTGGATTGCGGCCGATGAACACCTGGCGGTGACACGGTTCGGTCGCGGCAATGTCCGGCGCCTTGGACAGCGACGAGTTGTCGACCGGCACGTCTCGGAAACCGAGCAGAACCTGGCCCTCGGCCTCCACGACGTCGGCGATGATCGCCTCGATATGCGCGCGCAGCGCCTCGTCCTGCGGCATGAAGACGTAGCCAACCGCGTAATTGCCGACTTCCGGAAGGGTCACGCCCTGCGCGGCCATGTCTTCACGGAAAAGCGCATCCGGGATCTGCACGAGCAGGCCGGCGCCGTCACCCATCAGCGGATCGGCGCCCACGGCGCCGCGGTGCGTCAGGTTCTCGAGCATGGCGAGGCCGTCGGACACAATCTGGTGCGACTTTTCGCCCTTCATGTGGGCGATGAAGCCAACGCCGCAGGCATCATGCTCGTTGCGCGGATTGTAGAGCCCCTGCGCGGCGGGCAGTCGTCGTGGCGCAACCGGTTTGTCTTCGGCACGCGAAGACGTCTCGGTTGCAGCCGTCTGAACGGCGCTCGTCGGGATCATGTCTTCAGATGGCGAAAACGTCGTCATCGTGCCTTCCTCCTGCCGCAGCTGCGGCGTTCCTTGCATTGCCATTCAGCCCGGCAACGTGTCTCGGGCGGTCAATCGAGCGGGCGTTTTCGCTTTATCGAAAATGCCGTCTTCATTCAGTTCAATTCGTCTGACTGGGCGCCCACCTGGCCGTGCGTCGGTTCACCCCCGCGCCGGCCGCATGGCACCGCCATCTCGGCCATTATAGTGCTGTCTCGCGGCCATGACAGGCCTCGGTTCGAGCAGGTGTGGCCGCGCCGAAAATAGGACAGCAAACCTGTCCTATCGCAGCGGTGTATGCCAGAAAGCTCCGGGCGGCGCAAGTTGCGCAACGGGAAATAATGACGCATGGCGACAATTCCTTGCCAGTCTGCTCATTCGCGTGAAACTTTATGTCGCAGATGCGATCCCAGCAGACAGAAAGCGCTTTTTGGAGCCTCCGTGTTGCCGCACTCGCTGTCTCACCTTAAGGCTTCTCGCCAAGGTAATCGTCATTGTCCGCAAAGGTAGTTCAGCCCATGATTTTCAGTTCCGACAACTGGGCGGGTGTCCACCCGCGCATTGCTGAATCCTTGCAGCGCCACTCCGACGGCTACGCCGCATCCTACGGGGCGAGCGACCTCGACAAGGAAATCGAAGCGAAGTTCAACGAGGTGTTCGAGCGCGACGTCGCTGTCTTCTTCGTCGGCACGGGTACCGCCGCCAACTCGCTGGCGCTCGCCAGCGTCAACCGGCCGGGCGGCGTCTCCTTCTGCCACCGCGAGGCGCATGTCATCGAGGACGAATGCGGGGCGCCCGAATTCTTCACCCATGGCGCCCGGCTGGTGCCGGTCGATGGCGGGAATGGCAAGATCGACCCGGACGAGTTGCGCTCCGAGTTGAAGCGCTTTCCACCCGGCTTCGTCCATGCCGGCCAGCCGATGGCGATTTCGATCACGCAGGCCACCGAGATCGGCACGGTTTATACCGCCGATGAAATCGACGCGATCGCGGAGATCGCCAAGGCACACGCTCTTCCCCTGCACATGGACGGCGCGCGCTTTGCCAACGCGCTGGTCGAACTCGACCTCACGCCGGCTGAAATGACCTGGAAGCGCGGTATTGACGTTCTTTCGTTCGGCGCGACGAAGAACGGCTGCTGGTGCGCGGAAGCTCTTGTCTTCATGGATCCCGACAAGGCGCGCGACCTGCCCTTCATCCGCAAGCGCGCGGCGCAGCTCTTTTCCAAGAGCCGTTTTATCGCCGCTCAGTTCCACGGTTATTTCGAGGACGATCTCTGGCTCGACCTCGCGCGTCACTCCAACGCCATGGCGGCGCGTCTGCAGAATGGATTGAAAGCGTCCAACCGCGCACGTCCTGGCTGGACGTCGCAGACGAACGAGGTCTTCGCCATCGTTCGCAAGGCAGATGCCGAGGCTGCACGCTCCAAGGGAGCTGCGTTCTACGATTGGACGCCGCCGCGCGCGCTCAACGGCATGATCGGTGAAGACGAAGTCCTGACGCGCCTCGTCACGAGCTTCGCTACGCGCGAGGATGATGTGGATCGGTTCCTGGATCTGGTCGCCTGAGTTCCCGTCTTTACGGGAATGCCCTATGTGACGCAGTGGGAGGCGTAACGTAAACGGGCTAGGATCGACCATATGGCACAACCGGAATATCAGAACCTCATCATTCCCGCACTGCGCCCGCTATATGCCGGGCTCTCCACATTCGCAGAAACCGTGCTGCGCGTCGTCGCCGGCCTGGCGCTCGTCACCCATGGCTGGCCGAAAATCACCGATCCTTTCGGCGCGGTGGGGATGGTCGAGAGCCTCGGCTTCGTGCCCGGCACCATCTGGTCGCCGCTTCTGGCGGGGACCGAGTTCTTCGGCGGAATTCTACTGGCAATTGGGCTTTTGACCCGCCCCGCCGCCTTCGCCACAATGATCGTGCTTCTCGTTACGGTCTATTTCCACTGGGTCGTGCAGGCCGAAGGCTATTCCGGTGCGGAGAAATCCATCCTCTGGGCAGCCATGATGTTCTTCTTCGTGATCCGCGGCGGCAACGCCCAGTCGGTTGACGCGAAGATCGGCCGCCAGTTCTGAGCCGGCACTCCAAGAACGAAAAACGGCGCCCTCTTGAGGGCGCCGTCGATTAAGCCACTACGGCTTCAGCGAATTTAGGCGGTTTGCGCCTCGATCTGCTTTGCGGTGGCCGGGCTTGCCTGGATCGAAATCCGGCGGGGCTTCATGGCCTCGGGAATTTCGCGCAGAAGATCGATGTGCAGAAGGCCGTTCTTCAGCGAAGCGCCGCGAACCTCCACGTGGTCGGCAAGCTGGAAGCGGCGCTCGAAGGCACGCTTGGCAATGCCACGATAGAGGAATTCGCCGGCATCGCTGGAATCATCGGCCTTTTCGCCTTTGACCGTCAGCGTATGCTCGCGTGCTTCGATGGACAGTTCATCTTCACCGAAGCCGGCGACCGCCATGGTGATACGATAGGCGTTTTCGCCGGTGCGCTCGATATTATAGGGCGGGTAGGTCTGGCCCTGATCCGGCTGTGCGAGGCTGTCCAGCATGGTGAACAGGCGGTCGAAGCCAACGGTCGAGCGATAAAGGGGGGAGAAGTCTACATGACGCATTTGGAAGTCCTCCTTGAAGCGACTTGTTCGTCTGATCGATTGTCTGGCCTCACACCTGTTCCCGCTCGGCGGCGAAAGGCTTGAAGAGACCAGCGGACCCGTTCTGGCGTCCGCAAAAACAAGATGGGAAATGCGCTATCACCGTTCAAGAGGCGCGCGCGTTCACCGATCACGCTCCCATATCCCGCACGGGAATAAAGGCGTCTGCCGGCCGTTATCACATGAATGCGAGATGAATGTCAGGTTCGGATCGCGTTCAGATGCACTGGACCATATTGGCCAGCGTCGGGACAAAGAAATCCTGACTGGCTGGAGTGTAACGTCCCTTCCCTTCAGCCATCGGCCGGAGGCGCGCGAAACCCACATATCGCTCTCGCGCCTCCGGTCTCTTTTTTCGCATCACCGTTCTTTGTGGGCAGACGCTTTCGATGTTAAGTGCCTGCTTTGAGCCGGCGCTGCGTGATGAAAGATATCCTTTATCAGACCCCAGACAACCCGTTTCCCGATCCGACCGGCAACCGCCATGTCGCCGGCTATTTCCGCACGCGCGATGGAAAGTCGCTCCGCTATGCGCTCTTCAAGGCCGACGCGCCGCGCGCCAAGGGCACGATCGTGCTCGTTCACGGGCGCAACGAGTGTATCGAGAAATATTACGAGACGATCTCCGATCTTCTGAAGACCGGCCTCTGGGTCGCGACGTTCGACTGGCGCGGCCAGGGCGGCTCGGAGCGACTTCTGCCCAACCACAGTGCCGGCTACGTGGAGCGCTTCGTCGATTACGAACACGATCTTGAGGATTTCCTGACCCAGGTCGTGCTGCCCGATGCGCGGCTTCCGTTCTTCCTCGTCGCCCATTCGGCCGGTGCGCTGGTGGCTCTTTCAGCCGCACCGCGACTGACGACGCGAATCGAGCGCATGGTCCTTTGCGCGCCGTTCATCGCACTTGGCGGCCAGAGGCTCGGACAACGCGGCGTCCGGCTTTTGACGAACGTCATGAGCCGCATCGGTCTGAAACGCATGATCGTCGCCCGCAATCGGCACAACCAGCCTTTTGCGGACAACCGTCTTACCCATGACGAGCGGCGCTTTCGGCGCAACCAGGCGATCTTCGGGTCGGCACCCTTGCTTGCGCCCTCGAGCCCAACGGCCCGCTGGATCAGCGAAGCGCTGGGCCGGATCGATGTCGTACGGCATCAGGACCATCTCGCCGCGATCCAGATCCCGACGTTGATCCTAGCCGCAGGCGGGGACCAGATCGTCCCGCTGCGTGCCATCGAGGAACTCGGAACGCTGTTTCGTGCCGGACGGGTCATCACCGTCGACCAGGCGCGCCACGAGCTGTTTCAGGAAAGCGACATCTATCGCGAGCCGGCTCTTGCAGCGATCACCGCTTTTCTGCCCGGCGCCGAGGCTGAGCAAGAGCAGGACGCGCTTTCGATCAGCTCCTGAGGAGTGCCAGCGCCTCTTCATGGACGCGCCGGCTGCCACAGGCCACGATATCGCCGCCACCTTCGGGCCGGCCGCCATCCCATGTGGTGATAACGCCGCCTGCATTCTCGATAATCGGGATCAGCGCCGCGATGTCGTAAGGCTTGAGGTCCGATTCGACGACGATATCGGCGTGGCCGCTGGCCAACAGCGCATAGGCGTAGCAGTCGCAGCCATAACGGGCGAGACGGGCGACCTTTTCCACGCGCTCATAGCGACCGACATGGGCGTCCGAGAAGATCTTCGGTGACGTCGTGAAGAGCGTGGCGTCAGCGAGCTTTTCGCAGGCGCGGACCTTCAATGGAGCTTGCCCCGAGCGACCGAAATAGTGGGACTGCCCAGGACCGGCGACGAAGGTTTCGCCGATGAATGGCTGGTCCATCAAGCCCATCACGGCGCGGCCGTCCTGGTAGAGGCCGATGAGCGTTCCCCAAACGGGAAGTCCCGAGATGAACGCACGGGTGCCGTCGATGGGGTCGATGACCCAGAGAAATTCGCGATCGGTGCCGTGGCCGCCGTGTTCCTCGCCCAGAATGCCGTGGTCGGGATAGGTTTGCGCAATCAAGTCGCGGATGGCAGTTTCCGCCGCCTTGTCGGCCTCGGTGACCGGATCGAAAAGACCGCTGCCCTTGGTCTCGACAGCACCGTTCTGGCGAAACCTCGGCAGCGTTTGTTCGGCCGCCGCGGCAGCGAGCCGGCGAAAGAATTCGAGATCGGGTAAGGCCATGAGTTCCACTTTTTACTGACAGACGCGACTGTCGGCGACTTTGTTGCGACTGCGAACACGGCTCAATCTAATCGATTGACTTTTGTGCGGCGCAGCAATAGCTTCGAGGTGCAGTTCGCTGCAATGCCCATTTGGGCGTTTCCTCCCTAGACTTCTACCGCGTCCTAACGGGCGCGGTTTTTTTATGCGCTGATCTATTCGGCGGCGAGCGGCATTTCCAGCATGTCGCTTTCGACCAATGCGACCAGTGCATCGACGAAGTCCGTCAGGTCGGCGCGCAGCCGATCGAAGCCCGGCTTCTTCTCAAGCCGCTCCTCATCGAAATAGAGCCCGCGATTGACCTCAATCTGCAAGGCGTGGAGGCCATGGGCTGGCCGACCGTAATGTTCGGTGATGAACCCGCCCGCATAGGGCTTGTTGCGGGTCACAGCATAGCCCATTTCCTGCAGGATCAGGGCGGCCGAGCGGGTCAGGTCCTGCGATGCGCTGGTGCCGTAGCGATCGCCGATGATGAAATCCGGCCTGACCGGGGAAGCGGGCGAACGCACACTCGCCGGCATCGAATGACAATCGACCAGAACGGCCATGCCATAGGTCACGCGGGTGCGGGCGATCAGGCGGCGCAGGCAGGCATGGTAGGGCCGATAGATGCCCTCGATACGCTCCAGC
Source organism: Rhizobium sp. EC-SD404 (assembly GCF_902498825.1). NCBI lineage: Bacteria > Pseudomonadati > Pseudomonadota > Alphaproteobacteria > Hyphomicrobiales > Rhizobiaceae > Rhizobium > Rhizobium sp. EC-SD404. Next base: position 902,014 of record NZ_LR701459.1, on the reverse strand, counting down.
GCTTCGGCGACCGGCAGGCGATGACTATATATCTCGACGTTCTCGGCAACCAGCCGCGGGATTGTACCGAGGCCGCCGGCGACGCGCGTCGACGATATGTTGGCAAAGGGCGGCAACGCTCCGTCGAACATGCGCGGATCGAGTTCGTAGGGCTCGCGATTGACGTCGAGATAGGCGCGCGGAAAGTGCGCAACGAGCATCGGCGCGCCGGCCTGCACCGCATGGGCAAACAATTCGTCGACATAGAAGTCTTCGGATTTGCGGATGCGCCGCGCATCGAGTCGAGACTGGGCCAGGAAAGCTTCGGGATAAACGCGCCCGCTATGGGGCGAGTTGAAGACGAGGGGCGTTCTCTGGCGCGGCGCCATCCGGACCTCGAATGGTTCAGAATCGAACACCCGCGCTGCCAATTCGCCTGCACTCCGTTGCTTGTCGATCGAGGTGGTGAAAACGATGCGAAAATGCCCCGCATCCCTTGAATTCGACTGCCCAGATCATGTTGCCAGTTGCCTCTACCCGTGTCCATAGCCCATAAAATCGGGATTGTGGCACCATGAGTCGAGCGCGCTTCCATTTCGACCTTCACGGGATGTTTACGCAAGTGTTGTTTCTGTGGCAGCGAGAGGTGCGCTCATCATGACAGCCGACGACGACATTTCAGGACGACAGAGAATGAAGATTCTTCTTGCCGAAGACGACAACGACATGCGCCGGTTTCTGGTGAAGGCGCTGGAGAAGGCCGGCTATGAGGTCCGCGCCTTCGACAATGGCGCCAGCGCTTATGACCGGCTTCGCGAAGAGCCGTTTTCGCTGCTTCTGACGGACATCGTGATGCCCGAGATGGATGGTATCGAGTTGGCCCGTCGCGCAACCGAACTTGATCCGGACTTGAAGGTCATGTTCATCACCGGCTTTGCAGCCGTGGCGCTGAACCCGGATTCCAACGCACCGAAAGATGCCAAGGTTCTTTCCAAACCCTTCCATCTGCGCGATCTCGTGGACGAAATCCACAAGATGCTCGAAGCTGCCTGAGGCCCATTTCAGGCCCTTTCGAAAAGCCGCGGATTTCGCTTTGGACACTATTGACGCGGCAAAGCCATTTATGGTCTATGCCGCTCCACGGATGGGCGTGTAGCTCAGCGGGAGAGCACTACGTTGACATCGTAGGGGTCACAGGTTCAATCCCTGTCACGCCCACCATCCTTTTCAAGCACTTAGCTTAAATCCAAACAGCGCCCGGCAGGTTCGACGAACCTCGGGCGCTGTTTGTTTCTGCGTCATTGCAACGATCTCCGTTGTGAGAGGGCGGTGTCTCGCGAAACCACCCCCACTTCTTCTTATGAAAGGGCCCGCTTCACGCCAGGCATCAAGCGCAGCAGCGTCAGATCGATGAGCAGCACCGCGATGATGGCTGCAACCGACAGCGGGAACAGAACGCCCAGCACGACGATGAGGCCGGCGGCGGCTTTCCAGACGGGAAGGTCGACTGGCCAGATGGGCAGGTCGCGGGGACGTGGCGGTGCACCGAGACGCGCGGCTGTCTCCGGACGGCGCTTCCACCACATCACCAGACCGGACACCGTGAGCGTCATGATCGACAGGCAGAACAGCGTGTTCAGGACCAGATTCCACACGCCCAGATCGCCCTCGTGGAACGCGATGCCCCAAGCCATGGCCTTGGCGTAGGCGGAATAGTCGGCGTACTTCACATCGGCGAGAACGTTGCCGCTGTGGCGGTCGATGTGAAGGGTCCGGTCTGCGGCCGGGTCGGGCCCGTCGTTCGACATGCTGTCATGGCTGATCGTCCAGACGCCGGTATCGTCGGCGGGCACATTGATCTGAAACCGGCCGTCGAAGCCCAAGGTGCGTGCGAACTCGGCGACGCTGTCGATCGAGACATCGGCGGCAATCGCGTCGACGCCAGCAAGCGAGCCGGAGGCCGGCATCGGCGTCTGTTCGAGCCCCCACGGCACATGATGGCTGCCCTCATGGTTCATGTCGGCATGGGTCGCGTCGGAGAGCGGCGCACCCCACTTTTCAGCGGGAAATGTATTCCACGCCTGCACCATCCGCTCACCCCAGATGCCAGCCCAGCTCAGACCCGAGATGAGGAACACGACGAGGATGGCCGATATCCAGAAGCCGAGCACGCCGTGGAGCGATTTCCAGAAAGTTCTTCCCTTCGCGGAAAGGCGCGGAACCAGCGCGTTGCGCCAACCGGAGCCGTTGCGTGGCCAGTGCAGATAAAGGCCAGTCGCGATCATCACGATCGCAAGACTCGCGGCGATCTCGATCATCCGATCACCGAAGGCGCCTAGAAACAGCGTGCCGTGGATCTTGTTGACGAAATCGTACCAGCCGGCGCGCCAGGGAAAGGTGTGCAGGACATCGGCCGTATAGGGATCGACGACCACGCCTGTCGTGGTGTCGCCGGCCTGGACCGCAAATGCGGCGACCCGATCGGCCGCGAGCGGTTCCACATACTGGATGGCGCTGCCACCGGGCACCGCCGCCTCCACAGCAGTCTGCAATGCACTGACCGCCATCGGCTGGCCTTGAACCGCGACTGTCATGCGTTCGCCACCGACGCCGGCGAACCAGGATATCCAGAGCATGATCAGACCCGTGGTGGCGAGCATGACCAGGAAGGGCATGACGTAGAGGCCGGCGTAGAAGTGCCATCGCCAGGCGATGAAATAGAATTTGTTGGCAGCGGTCACTGCCTGGGAAGCCTCGGCTCCCATGGTGGTGTCGGTCATGGCGTCCCTCGACGACTGGCGGCAATGCCTGCTCCCGGCCGTATCCAGCGAGGAGCGCATCAGCCGCGCTAAAAAAAGTCCAAGATATTTTGGAATGGCTCGCGATCGAAAGGGGTTGGCGCCAGAGGCTCTGGGCGCTCCCGCTATACCGAGGCCGGGGGAGCGCGGGGACTGCCTGGACTGTGCTCAGGCAACGCCGGCGTTGTCTCAAAAAGCCGCGGAAATGTCAGACCGGTCGAGATGCTTGGCGTCAGATATGCCGAAACGTCTGCAGCGCGGTGCTGCGGAAGCTGAAGTGCTGCCGCGCACCCGAGCGTATCGCATCCGCGCTCTGTGTCGTGGTTACCCTTCGAAGCGGGGTCAGTCTTGCTTGCGGTGCTCGTGATGCAAATCGGATTGCCGAATGCATCGAGAAGCGGTGTGGCGAAGGATGAACTGGAATGCGGGGATGTGAGAAAGGCTTGCGACAGAAACAGGAAAGCGATCGCAATCGCGACGCACCATCCTCGTCTGATGACGGCAAGCTTCGACATGGCCCCTCCGAAGGAGCATTTTAGCACGGCACGATCGACCCATTCAGAGCGCCCCAGACGGGTCCGTCACCGGTTTCGGGATGCCGCCTCAACAGAGGCTGCGCGAAAGCATAGCGCGTGGGATCATAGAGCACCAAGGGTCGTCGGTCTGTCCGCCCAGCCGTTCCTTGGGCTCGGATGTCGTGGACGTTCGACGGCGGATACTCAGACTGAGGTCCGTTTCGATCGTTCAATCAGTGTTTTAGGGTGAATTGACGTCCTTCTGGGGAGGACGGGAACTGCGCGTGGCCAACCGCCCCCGGTGGTCACGCGCAGTTCCGCCGATCGAGCCGTCGAATCGCGTCGTGTGGTTGGCGCGGCGTTAAGAACAATCTCCGAGATTTGATAGGTGCGGGAGCGCCGCGCGCTGGCTACAAAGTCGACGGCCCCTTGTCTCAACCGGGGTCAGGGTCGCGGTTCGTTATTCAGGCCCCCCAGCCCCGACAACCGCGACCCACGGAATTTTCCGGTCATTTCCAGACACGAAAAAGCCCGCATCCTTTCAGATGCGGGCTTGAATTTAAAAAGCTGTTCGAAGCTTAGTCTTCCCAGCGATCCAAGGCTTCAACCTGTTCCTGGGTCATGTCGACCTGCAGGTTGTCGCCTTCGAGCGTGACCTGGTCGAACGGGATGACGACATCGGTATCACCGACACCCAGGAAGCCGCCAACTTCGGCCGAGAATGCCGTCGGCGTACCGTCATCGGTGCCGAGCACTTCTTCGACTTCGCCGATCGTCTCGCCTGCTGCGTCCAAGATGTTCATGTCTTCCAGCTGCTCGACAGTCAGGTTGAATTCGCTGACCATCTGGCTATCGGATTCGATTTCGATAAGGCCGGCCGGAGCCTGGGCCGAAGCGGCGGCGACAAAGCCGAACATCGAAAGGGCGACGAGTGAAGCGGTCTTTTTCATTATGGTACTCCGTGTTTGAACTGGCCGAATAACCCGTGCCATCGTGATCGGTTCCCAGATCGCGCCACGATTTTCGCTGGCGTCAATCGAACTTCGAGCAGGCTTCGGCTCGTGAAATTTCCGTGATCGGAGCCGGCCACCGGAACACTGAGCCATTCTCCTCGTTTGCGGAACTCACCTGGCCGATAGGTTCAGGCACCCATTTCATGAGGAGCAAAGATGAGCGCTCGTCCCTTTTCGCCTGTGTGGGTCACCCTCCCAGGCCGCCCTTCACGCCGCATCGACAGCGCATTCGAAGCGCTGGAATGCCTGATGGGCGGTTGGCCGATCACCGCCAATCCGAGTTATCGCCGCGCAGTTCAAGCATGCCGCGATGCCATCGATGGCTTCGTTCCAGCAACGAAGGCGCGCGACGCGTTTCTTGCCGCTGCGCGCCACATCGGGGCGACGACTTCAGCCACACCGAACAAACGCAACGATATCGTCGCGGCATCCCGCGCATCCAAAGGAGCTTTCGATGGCGTCATACAGCTTTGACCGTGCAGTGCATGTCTTCGCAGGGCTTGGTTTTGTTCAAGCCATCAAAAGCCCTGCGGCGGCATTGTCTTATCTGGAAGCGATGCCAGGCTGGCGGAAAGATAAACGGCATGGCGCCGCACATGCTGCTTGCCGCTCGGCACTGAACGGCAGCACACAGACGGAGGCCGCTCGCGCTGCCTTCGAAGATTTCATGCTGCATGCAGGCTTGCTGGTTCAGAATTCACCGCAAGTCGACCAATTGACGACCGCGGCCTAAGCGCTCCGATTTAAGTTCCGGAGATCTTCACAAATGCCTCGCGCCGGCGCTCAATTCCAGCCGGCGCATTTTCGACATCACTCATCCCGGCTATTGAAACCAGGATGTGATTCAGTTCTGGTCGCCCGAGACATGGACGGCAGTATTCTCGTAGGCGGTTGCCGGCGATGGGATCACGCCCGCGACATTCGCGAAGAGAAATGATGCGATGATGACTTTCGCAGCGACGACGACCATGACGACCGGGCGAAGGCTCTGAGCGACGTTTTCGCTTGTGTGGCTTGCGGACATTTTGTTGTTCTCGTTCGACTGGTTGATCTCAGGGATCTGGACGATGTGTATCAAGCAAACCCTGTCCTGAACCTGCCTTGGCAGAAGGGACTTCTCGCTCCGACCGGTTCACGGCAGGACTTGCTTCTGTGGCCGCAGCCACGGAAATTCAACCATCAAATCGTTACGAGGTTCCAACCATCCCTGTATTTACGGTCATCATTTCTGCAATGCAGGAGCGATGTCGCAGAAATGTAACACCGGCGCCCCTGGGGACGCCGGTGTGGACTTTCTCGTGACAGATGAAGTGGACCGCTCAGAGCGGTTTTTTGATCCAGCGGGCCAGCACGCCGATGATTCCTTCTCGGAACAGAAGCACCGCCAGCACGAAAATGATGCCCTGCATGATCAGTACCCAGGCGCCAAACGAGGCGAAATAATTCTGCATGGCAACGATGATGCCGGCGCCAAGCAGCGGTCCGAAAACCGTGCCCATCCCACCGAGCAGCGTCATCAGAACGACCTCACCCGACATGGTCCAGTAGACATCGGTCAGCGAAGCGAGCTGGAACACAAGCGCCTTGGTGGCACCCGCCATGCCCGCGAATGCAGCGGAGATGACGAACACGGCCAGCTTGTAGCGATTGACGTGATAGCCGAGCGAAATGGAGCGCGGCTCGTTCTCGCGGATCGCCTTCAGTACCTGGCCGAACGGCGAGTGGATGATGCGATAGATCGCCAGCACGCCGCCGAAGGTGATGGCCAGAACGACATAGTAGAAGGTCCGGTCGGGCCGCGTGCTCAGGATGCCGAAAAGATCACCGCGCGGCACCGCCTGGATGCCGTCCTCGCCGCCGGTGAACGGCGCCTGAAGGGCAAAGAAATAGACCATCTGCGCGAAGGCGAGCGTCACCATGGCGAAGTAGATGCCCTGGCGGCGGATGGCGAGAGAGCCAATCACCGCACCCAGCACCATGGCGACCAACGTGCCCGAAAGGATCGCAAGTTCGGGGGTCAGTCCCCAGACCTTGGCAGCATGGGCGGATACGTAGCTCGCCATGCCGAAATAGGCGGCATGGCCGAAGGACAGCAGGCCGCCGAAGCCCAACAGGAGATTGAAGGCGGCCGCGAAGAGCGCAAAGCACATGACCTTCATCAGAAAGACGGGATAAAGGACGTAAGGCGCCACGAGCATCGCCGCGAAAAGCGCGATGAAGATCATCATGTGATGACGCGGCATGCCCATTGCCTTGTCGCGTGGCAGTGCGGTGATGGGGCTGACGGTCTCGGTATCGGTCGTGGTCATGTCAGGCGGTCCTTCCGAAGAGGCCTGCCGGCTTAACGAGCAGAACGATGGCCATGATGACGAAGATCACGACGGCGGAGCCTTCCGGATAGAAGACGCGGGTGAGGCCCTCCACCAGCCCGAGGCCGAAGCCGGTGATGATCGCGCCGAGGATGGAGCCCATGCCGCCGATGACGACGACCGCGAAGACGACGATGATGAGCTGCTCGCCCATGTTCGGATTGACCGAATAGATCGGCGCCGCCAGCACGCCGGCGAGAGCGGCAAGGCCTACGCCGAAGCCATAGGTGAGCGTGATCATACGCGGCACGTTGATGCCGAAGGCGCCGACAAGCGTCGGGTTTTCAGTCGCGGCGCGCAGGTAAGCGCCGAGCTTCGTCTTCTCGATCATGAACCAGGTGCCGAGGCAGACGATGAGCGACGCAACGATGACCCAGAGACGCGAATTCGGCAGGTACATGAAGCCGAGATTGTGCCCGCCCTGCAGCAAGGCCGGAGCAGCATACGGGATGCCCGATACGCCATACTGATTGCGAAACAGGCCCTGGATGATGAGCGCGAGGCCGAAGGTCAGTAGCAGGCCGTAGAGATGGTCGAGATGGTAGAGCCTGGAGATCATCAGCCGTTCGATGACGACGCCCGTCGCACCGACGATCACGGGCACCAGGATGAGAGCTGCATAGTAATTGATGCCGAAATAGGTGAGCAGCATCCAAGTCACGAAGGCGCCCATCATGTACTGCGCGCCGTGGGTGAAATTGATGATGTTCAACAGGCCGAAGATCACCGCCAGGCCAAGGCTCAGCATGGCGTAGAAGGATCCGTTGATCAGGCCGAGCAAGAGCTGCCCGAAAAGCGCCTGCGGCGGTATGCCCAAAAGCTCGAACATGGCTGGCTGGTTCCAGATATGAAGACGGTCGGTCTCAGGGTGACCGCGCCGCCCGTAGGCGACGCGGTTCTTGCCTCAAGCGCGATTACTGCGCGGCAGCTTCTTCGACGAGCGAGCAGCCACCATCGGCGAGCGGGCGGAATGCCTGGTCGGCGGGGATGGTTTCCAACAGCTCGTAGTAGTCCCATGGGCCTTCCGACTGATCGGGTGCCTTGACGCGGAAGAGGTACATGTCGTGGACCTTGCGGCCGTCTTCACGGATTTCACCCTGACCGAAGAGCGGGTCGTCGGTCGGGTTCGCCTTCATCCATTCCATGACGGCTGCGGTTTCATCCGTGCCTGTTGCTTCGACGGCCTTGAGGTAGTGCAGCACCGAGCCATAGACGCCGGCCTGAACCATCGTCGGCTTATCGCCGGCCTGTTCCTCAAAGCGGGCGGACCACTCACGCGTCTGGTCGTTCAGATCCCAGTAGAAGCTTTCCGTCAGGACGAGACCCTGCGCGGTTTCCAGGCCGAGCGAATGAACGTCGGTGAGGAAGACGAGCAGACCGGCGAGCGACTGGCCGGCCTGGGTGATGCCGAATTCGGATGCCTGCTTGACGGCGTTGATCGTATCGCCACCGGCATTGGCAAGGCCAACGACCTTGGCGCCGGAAGCCTGGGCCTGCAGCAGGAACGACGAGAAGTCGCTGCCCGGGAACGGGTGACGCACCGAGCCGACGACCGTGCCGCCCGACTTCTCGACGAAGGCCGTCGTGTCACGCTCGAGCGCATGGCCGAATGCGTAGTCGGCGGTGATGAAGAACCAGCTGTCGCCGCCCTGCTCCACCATGGCGCCACCGGTGCCGTTTGCCAGTGCCCAGGTGTCGTAGGTCCAGTGAACGGTGTTCGGCGAGCACGCGGAGCCGGTGAGATCCGATGTCGCAGCGCCGGAGTTCATGAAGATCTTGTCCATCTCGCGGGTGATCTCATGCACGGCGAGTGCGGCCGACGAGGTCGGGACGTCGAAAATCGCGTCGACGTCTTCTTCGCTGTACCACTGGCGCGAGATGTTGGATGCGACGTCAGGCTTGTTCTGGTGGTCGGCGGAAACGATCTCGACCGTGATGCCCTTCTCCTCGGCACCGAAATCCTCGACCGCCATCTGCGCGGCGATGACTGAGCCTTCGCCCGACAGGTCGGCATAGACGCCGGAACGGTCGTTCAGAACGCCGAGCTTGACGCTCACGTCCTGGGCAAGGCCCGGCGTTGCAGCCAGCATGGCGAATGCCGACGTGGCCAGTGCGATTTTCTTCATCATTGCAGTTCTCCTCCCGAGAAAGACACGTTTTTTCGTGCCGATTGCTTCCTAAACGCCGAGATAGCGATGCAGCTTGTCGATGTTGGCGTCGAGTTCGGCGTTGAGGATCGTGTCCACCACACGACCCTGCTCGACGACGTAGTGACGGTCCGCAACCGAGGCGGCGAACCGGAAATTCTGCTCGACCAGAACGATGGTGAAGCCCTGATCCTTCAGGCGCGCGATGGTGCGGCCGATCTGCTGCACGATGACCGGCGCGAGCCCTTCCGTCGGCTCGTCCAGCAGCAGCGTCTTGGCTCCGGTCCTGAGGATCCGGGCGATCGCAAGCATCTGCTGTTCCCCGCCCGAAAGCTTCGTGCCCTGGCTGGAGAGCCGCTCCTTCAGATTGGGAAACAGCTCGAAGATGGTGTCGAGCGACAGACCGCCCTCGCGCACTTTCGGCGGCAGCATCAGGTTTTCCTGCACCGAAAGGCTGGAAAAGATGCCACGCTCTTCGGGGCAATAGGCGATGCCGGCCTTGGCGATCTTGCGAGCGGGAAGCTTGATGAGTTCGTTGCCCTCGAAGGTGACCGATCCGGTGCGTTTGGCGAGAATGCCCATCACCGCCTTCATCGTCGTGGTCTTGCCGGCGCCGTTGCGGCCGAGCAGGGTGATGACCTCGCCCTCGCCCACGGAGAAATTGATGCCGTGCAGCACGTGGCTTTCGCCATACCAACCCTGCAGGTTCTTGACCTCCAGCAGCGGCTTGATCGGGGCCGCCGTCGCGATCGGTCGTTCCATCGTCGTTGGCTCAACCATGTCCCGCTCCGATATAGGCGTCGATGACCTTGGGGTCTTTTGAAACGGTGGCGTAGTCGCCCTGCGCCAGCACCTCTCCGCGTGCGAGAACAGTAATGTAGTCCGACAGATTGGCGACGACCGACAAATTGTGCTCGACCATCAGGATCGTGCGGTTCGCGGCGATCCGGCGGATCAGCGCCGAGATGCGTTCCACATCTTCTTGAGTCATGCCGGCCATGGGCTCGTCGAGCAGCAGCATTTCCGGGTTGAGCGCCAGCGTCGTCGCGATCTCGAGAGCACGCTTGCGGCCGTAGGACAGTTCGCCCGCGCGCTCGTCGGTGAACGCAGTCAGGCCTACATCGGCGATGTGCGATCGCGCCTCGTCGTCATACTCGCGCAACACCGTTTCGGAGCGCCAGAAATCATAGGAATCGCCGCGGCGCCTTTGCAGGGCGATGCGGACATTCTCCAGAACCGTCAGGTTCGGAAACACCGCGGAAATCTGGAACGAACGCACCAGACCCAGGCGAGCGATGTCGGCTGCGGACAGGCCGGTGATGTCGCGACCATTGTAAGTGATCGCGCCCGAAGTCGGCTGCAGGAACTTCGTCAGGAGATTGAAGCAGGTCGTCTTGCCGGCCCCATTCGGCCCGATCAACGCATGGATCGACCCGCGACGCACGTCGAGGTCAACATTGTTGACCGCAACGAATCCCTTGAATTCCTTGGTGAGTCCGCGCGCGGACAGAATGGCGGCTTCCGTCATGTTCCTCCCACACGGTTCCGGCCGAGAGCCTCCCTGCCCTCGACCATGACGCTATTGAACGTATTTCAAAGTGTCAACGGAATTCAATTGGCAAGAAGAAAGTTCACGTATATGAACTTTCAGAATGAGCGGGAGGCTTGCATGCGCGTGCGACAGGTGGACAATGCGCTCGATCTGTTCGAGCTTTTTGCGCGTGACAAGCGTCCGTTGACGCTGACCATCATCGCCGACGAGCTCGGCATGCCGAAATCCAGCGTTTTCAATCTCATCGACACGCTCCTTGCCCGCGGGCTGATCTACGAGACCCGACAGCGCGGCGGATACTACCCGACGCCAAGGCTCCATGAAATCGCGACATTGATCATGGAGGGCGACGTTTTCCTCCAGCGCATCCATGGCGAGATGGAGGATCTGGCGCGCTCGGCCGGGGAAACGGTGTTGCTCGCCGCACGGCAGGGAGCCGAAGTGCTCTATATCGACGTGGTCGAGGCGGCGTCGCCCATCCGCTATTTTGCCCGCTGCGGCGAGCGACGCCCGCTCTATACGACCTCCACCGGCAAGGCGATCCTCACCTCCTACGACCAGCGGGAGCGGGCGCGCATTCTCGAGCAGGTCGACTTCGTGCGTCACCAGGCGACAACGTTCACCGACGCCGGGAAGCTGATGGAGGAACTGGACGCCGCCGTTGCACGCGGCTGGACCGAGGACCGGGCGGAATTCACGCCCGACGTCATGGGCATCGGCGTCCCGTTGGTGCATGGAACGCGGCGGTTCGGCCTGGCGATCGCCGGTCCGCTCTACCGCATGGATTATCAGCGCGAAGAACTGGCAGCCAAATTGCGAGGTGCCGCCGAGCGCATGCAACGGATCATGGAAAATGCCGACCACTGACACCAGCGTCCTGGCCACGACGATTTCGCTCAAAGACCTCGTCGCGCAGGTCGGAACGGAGATCGGGTTGTCCGACTGGATCACGGTCGACCAGGCGATGATCGACCGCTTCGCCCAGGCAACGAACGATCACCAGTTCATCCATGTCGACCCGGAGCGCGCAGCCGCGGAAGGACCCTTCGGCGGCACGATCGCGCACGGCTTCCTCACCGTCTCGCTGCTGTCGGCGATGAACTACGACTGCATCCCGACCATCGAGGACCAGCAGCTCAGCGTGAATTACGGCTTCGAGAAATTGCGGTTCATGGCGCCGGTGAAGGCCGGCAAGCGCATCCGCGGCCGTTTCGTTCTCTCCGAAGCCCGCCGACGCGGCCACCAGATGATGATGCTGCGCTACCAGGTCACGGTGGAGATCGAGGGCGAGCCAAAATCGGCTCTCACCGCCGACTGGCTGACACTGGTGCAATTCGATCTGAAGAACTGGCCGGATGGTATCTGACACTGGGGTGGTGAGGAACCTCGATCGGAGTGACCTGTCCACCTTTCAATACTGCGCGCGAGACTTCCCGCAGGGAGCTTCCCACCGATCAGGGGATCGGCCGTCTCTCGACGTAGTGGCCGTAGATGGTTGTCAGAATGGTCACGCTGAGGACCGTCAATATCCAGCCGGTGATTATCTGCCAGAGCACCGACAGTGCCGGCACAGCCAGCACCGATAGTGCCGGAACTGCCGCCAAAAGGATAGCAAGCCCTTCGAAAACCACCACCAACGCGGCCCCAAGAAGGAGAACGACGCAAATTGTCCATTTTGCGCGACGCGTGGCCCTCCATGCCCCTTTATCGACAAAGGTTGATCAACCGAAGAGGCCGGCAGCGCAATGCTGAGCCGATAGAAGACCACAAGAGCGACTAGTCCTATGCCATAACCGCCGCTCATGATGAGTGCGGGCAAGTCGAACCAAACAACAACCGAATAAAGAGCACCGAACCCAGCGGCCACCAACACAACCATGATCAGCGTGAGGAGTACAGTGAGTCGTGCGTAGGCGACCCATCGATCGCGCCGGAATGGAGGTAAGATCGTTCTAAATCGTTCGCCGAGCAAAATATAACGATGCCAAGCGATGGCCATCCAACTGAACAGGAACAGAAACAGCAACCATTCCGGAAGCGCCACGTAAAAGAAGTATGAGACCGATGAGGCAGCGCTTGACCCTTCTTCTGGGTCTGGGAGAAAATCCATTGCCGCTATTGGCACATAAAGTAACCCAAAAACCCGGACCGCCTCTGCGAGATTGCCGATTGCCATTCGAACCGAATGCAAAAAAATCCGAAGTGCCGCCACCACGCCCCCCTATTCGCCCGGTGAACGCTGCTGCGAACAATGCCGGCGGGCGCATACCAACCGCTTTTCCCGATGAAAGCAACCTGGGGTAGCTTCTCCACCTATTCGATTGCGTGCTTCCGGCCGGCCTCGTCACAGCGTCGAGCTCCGGGATGATACACCCGACAGCTTCAGGCGCCGGCGCCCCGTGCAGCTTCGCTCAGGAATGCGAAGGCGTAGTCGGAATAGGAGCGCCAGCACTCGACGCGGAACATGTCGTCGGCCATGCGCCAGAGCACGATTTCGATCTTGCCAAGCACGGTGCGCGAGCAGGCATTCACGGGGAACGCCTTCAACGACAGGTCCTGCGGGCAGCCGGCTGCGAGCGTTTCGGCGGCCGCCTCGCCGGTGACCATGATGGCGGTCTGGCGGTGGGAGACATCGACCGCGGAATGCAGAACGCCGGTATCGGCGAGCGCTTTCACGAGATCGGCAGCGCCGCCATTTTCGCCGTCGTCGATGACCAGCCATTCGTCCGGGCCGAGCCAGAGCGCGGAGCGCGTGCCGTCGGCGTTGACCACGGCCGTCTTCGGGCGGGTCGGCAGATCGAGGCCGAGGCCGCCGGACAGTGCTGAGACCGCGTCCGGCTTGGCGCGCAGCGAAATCCGCACGGCAGCTTGCGCCGGCGTCAAGCCGACGGCGGCTCCACCGCCGCGCCGTCCGTGCAAGGGATGAAAGCGTTCCACGCCGACGGGGCTATCCATTGAGCCGTTCTCCCTGCTTGTCGAAGAACACGGTGTCGGTGACTTCAACCTCGATCGTCCTGTCGGGCATCGGCACGTAAAGCGTGTCGCCCATCCGGTTGCGGCCACCGGCGACGACGCCCATGGCGATCGATCGGCCGCAATTTTCCGACCAGTAGGACGAGGTGACGTGCCCGATCATCGTCATCGGGATCTTCTCGTTCGGATCGGCGACGATCTGCGCCCCCTCTTCCAGCACGAGGGTCGGGTCCTTGGTCTTCAGCCCCACGAGTTGCTTGCGATCCGGCCGCTGCAGGTCGGAGCGTTTCAGACCGGCGATGCCGACGAAATCGGGTTTCTTCTTCGCCACTGCCCAGTTGAGACCCGCATCGTCGGGCGTAACGGTACCATCGGTATCCTGGCCGACGATGATGTAGCCCTTTTCGGCGCGCAGCACATGCATCGCCTCGGTGCCGTAGAGGCAGGCGCCCATCGCTTCGGCGCGCTCCCACAGGGCTTCGAACACCGACTGGCCGTAATCGGCCGGGACGTTGATCTCGAAGCCGCGCTCGCCGGTGAACGACATGCGGAAGAGACGCGTCGGCACACCGCAGATCTTGCCCTCGCGCACCGACATGTGCGGCATCGCCTCATCGGAAATGTCGATGCCGTCCACGAAGGGCGCGATGATGTCGCGGGCCTGAGGTCCCTGTACGGCGATGACGGCCCATTGCTCGGTAACCGAGGTCAGCCAGACATCGAAATGCGGGAACTCGGTCTGGAGATAGTCTTCCATGTGATGGAGGACCCTCGGCGCACCGCCCGTCGTCGTCGTGACGTGGAAGCGGTCGGCGGCCAGGCGGCCGACGACGCCATCATCGTAGATGAAGCCGTCTTCGCGCAGCATGATGCCGTATTTGCAGCGGCCGGGCTCCAGCTTGTCCCAGGCGTTGGTATAGAGAAGATTGAGGAAGGCTGCCGCGTCCGGGCCGACGACCTCGATCTTGCCCAGCGTGGAGGCATCGAAAAGGCCGGCAGTCTCGCGCACCGTGCGGCATTCGCGCGAGACGGCGGCGTGCATGGTTTCGCCGGCGCGCGGCAAGTACCAAGCGCGCTTCCACTGGCCGACATCCTCGAAGACGGCCCCGTTCGTGACCAGGCATCCGTGCAGCGGCGTCTTTCTTGCCGGGTCGAACAGCACGCCCCGGCTCTGGCCGACGATCGTTCCGAACGTCACCGGCGTATAGGGCGCGCGGAACGTCGTCAGGCCCACTTGCGGGATCGGCTTGCCGAGCGTCTCGGCGGCGATCGCAAGGCCGTGCATGTTGGACGTCTTGCCCTGGTCGGTCGCCATGCCGTTGGTGGTGAAGCGCTTGACGTGCTCGATCGAATGCATGCCTTCCCGGACCGCGAGACGAATGTCCTTTGCAGTCACGTCATTCTGGAAGTCGACGAAGGCCTTGCCGGATTCGGGCGCGCCAACGGCGCCGGCGAGCCCTGCCGACCACGAGCCGGCATCGATGCCCTCGTGATCGATATCGATGACGGGGCGTCCCGAAATGTCGAAGCCCGATGCGCTAGCAGCCGCGAGGCCCGCCTCGAGCGCTTCCTCGACGAGCGCGACGGGATCATCCATGCCGGTGCAGGCGCCGACCGATACGCAATCCTGAGCGTCGATGCCCGGGAGGAACCGGCCGCTTTCCGCATCCCAGGCCACCTTGCCGCGTGACTGCGAGAAAAGATGCACCGATGGCGTCCAGCCGGCCGACGTGATCAGCGCATCCACCTCGATGTCGCGGCCCTTGCCCGACGCGCCGGCGGGGACAACCGCGATCGACGAGACGCGCAATCTGCCCTTGGTCGAGGCGATGGCATGGCGGGTCAGAACCTCGATGCCGCGCGTGCGTGCCTCTTCCAGAAGGGCGCCGCCCGGCCGGTCGCGTGCCTCGACGATGACGGGGATGCGAACGCCCGCATCCTGCAGGTCGAAGGCCGCCTCATAGGCGCTGTCGCTTGCCGTATAGACAGCCACTTTCGCGCCGATGGCGACGCCGTAATGGTTGAGGAAGGTGCGCGCTGCCGAGGCCAGCATGATGCCCGGACGATCGTTGCCCGGAAAGACCATGTGCCGCTCGATGGCGCCCGTCGCCAGCACCACGCGCTTGGCGCGGACCTGCCACAGCCTCTCGCGCGGTTGGTCCGGCGCAGGAAGCGCAAGATGGTCGGTCACGCGTTCGGCCAGGCCGACAAAATTCTGTGCGTAGTATCCGAACGCCGTCGTGCGCGTCAGAACGCGGACATTATCCATGAAGGCGAGTCGGGCTGCGGTTTTCTGCGCCCAGTCGAATCCGGTTTCGCCGTTGACGGCGATGCTGGTGTCGAAATGGAGGGCGCCGCCCATTTCGGGCTGTTCGTCGCAGATGATGACGCTTGCACCCGACTCGGCCGCTGCAAGCGCCGCCGACAAGCCTGCCAGGCCACCGCCGACGACGAGGACATCGCAATGTGCATAGCGCTGCGCGTAGTGGTCCGGATCCGCCTCCTTCGGCGATTCACCAAGACCGGCGGCGTGCCGGATGACCGGCTCATACAACTTGTTCCATGCGGCGCGCGGCCACATGAAGGTCTTGTAGTAGAACCCAGCCGAAAAGAGCGGCGACAGCGCGTCGTTGACGGCGCCGACATCGAAGGCGAGCGAAGGATAGCGGTTCTGCGAGGAGGCGCGCAGCCCGTCGAAGATTTCCTGCACCGAGGCGCGGACATTCGGCTGATAGCGCGCCGAATCGCGTGAGACCTGCATCAGCGCATTCGGCTCTTCGGCCCCGGCCGAAAGCACACCGCGCGGGCGGTGATACTTGAACGACCGGCCCATGAGATGGATGCCGTTGGCAAGCAGCGCGGAAGCGAGCGTATCGCCCTCAAGCCCGGTCAGCGTGCGGCCATCGAAGGAAAAGCGCACGGTTTTGGCCGGCGTCAAACGCCCCTTTCCCGGCAGGCGGTTTGCGCCGCCCTGATACGCGTTGCCGCTCATTGGCCGCTTCCTTCCGTGGCTGCTGCCTTCGCCTGCGGATCGGGAAGCACGGGCCGCGGCTCGCCAGCCTTGTAGGTCATGAGGAAGCGATCGGTGACGGTGTTGCGCACGGCATTGAAGAAGCGCCCGCAGCCGTGGATATGGCGCCAACGCTCGGCGACATCGCCCTTCCGGTTATCGCGCACGAAGAAGTACCGCTCGAATTCCTCAGGCGTAAGATCGGCCATCTTGTCGGAGCGCACGATATGGGCCTCACCGGCATGGCGGAACTCGATCTCCGGGCGGTCTTCGTCGCAATAGGGGCAGTTGATCAGCAGCATTTCTGTCTCAGGCCTCTCGTCTCAGTGTGCGACAGCCGCAGCGGCGGCCTCGTCGATCAACCGGCCGGTGCGGAACCGCTCGAGCGTGAAGCCCTCGTTGATCTTGTGCGGTGCGTCGTTGGCAATCGTGTGGGCAAAGACATGGGCCGAGCCCGGCGTCGCCTTGAAGCCACCCGTCCCCCAGCCGCAATTGACGTAGAGGCCCTTGACCGGCGTCTTGGCAAGGATCGGCGAACGATCCGGCGTGACGTCGACGATGCCGCCCCAGGAGCGCAGCATTTTCATGCGGCTGAAAATCGGAAACATCTCGCAGATCGCGTCGAGAGTGTGCTGGATGATGTGAAGCCCGCCCGTCTGGGAATAGGACGTGTACTGGTCGGTCCCGGCCCCGATGACCAGTTCGCCCTTGTCGGACTGGGAGATATAGGCGTGCACTGTGTTCGACATGACGACGCAGGGGAAGATCGGCTTCACCGGCTCGGATACCAGCGCTTGCAGCGGGAAGCTTTCGAGCGGCATGCGGATGCCGGCCATATCCATCAGCACCGAGGTATGGCCGGCGGCAACGACACCGACCTTTTTCGCACCGATGAAGCCGCGCGCGGTGTCGACGCCGGTCACGTCTCCGTTCGCGCCGCGACGGATGCCCGTCACTTCGCAATTCTGGATGATGTGGACACCCATATCGGCTGCGGCGCGCGCATAGCCCCAGGCGACCGCATCGTGCCGGGCAACGCCGCCGCGGCGCTGCAGGGCGGCGCCCATGACGGGATAGCGCGCATTGCTTGAGATATTGAGCGGAGGGCAGAAAGCCTTTGCCGCATCGGGCTCGAGCCATTCATTGTCGATGCCGTTAAGCCGGTTGGCATGGATGTGGCGCTTGGCCGACTGCACGTCATGGACATTGTGCTGCAGCATCATGACGCCGCGGGCAGAATACATGACGTTGTAGTTCAGCTCCTGCGACAGCGTCTCCCACAGGTTCAGCGCGTGGTTATAAAGACCGGCGCTTTCGTCATAAAGGTAGTTCGAGCGGATGATCGTCGTGTTGCGGCCGGTGTTGCCGCCGCCGAGCCAGCCCTTCTCGATCACGGCGATGTTCTTGATGCCATGTTCCTTGGCTAGGTAATAGGCCGTACCCAGACCATGCCCGCCGGCACCTACGATCACGACGTCATAGGACGAACGCGGCTCGGGCGACGACCACTGCTTGTCCCAACCCTTGTGGCCACGCATGGCTTCCCGGGCGATCGCGAAGATGGAATATTTGCGCATGCATGCTCCTCGGCCTGTGGCGCATCGTAAGCACTGGACCTATCCAAGCCATGTCAAATTGGAAAGGTCGACAATGGTCCTTTTGCGACCTTGAACGACGCGTAAAGCGGGAAGGTCGATCGCGCAAATTCATGGCAGGTACCGCCTTTCAGGCGTGCCGTGAAAAGTGACGGAACGCCTGTATTTCGGTGCTTTTCCAACTGGACGGCCGAAATTCTTTCTGCTAGTTACCACGCCGATCGTTCGGTGGCTCGCTGCACGAACGAAATGTCATGCGACGACGTGCAGTATCGTCAGCCACCGAAATAGAACGAAGGAACGGGATTAACGTGCAGGTTCTTGTCCGCGATAACAATGTCGATCAGGCGCTGCGAGCGCTGAAGAAGAAGATGCAGCGCGAAGGCATCTTCCGTGAAATGAAAATGCGCGACTTCTACGAGAAGCCGTCGCAGAAGCGTGCCCGCGAAAAGGCTGAAGCCGTTCGCCGCGTGCGCAAGCTTGCTCGCAAGCGCGCTCAGCGCGAAGGCCTGCTCGGCGGCCGTGCCGCTCCGACACGCGGATAAAGTGCTTCGGCACGCCCGGATCTTTTTGCCGGGATAAAGATTTTGATGGGCGGGCGCGAATATTCGCACCCGCCTTTTCTTTTTGCCAACAGACCGTAATGTTGCCGGGCTTCTTCGCTAGCTGATCAACGCGGCGATTCGATTGCCGGCTCCAACGATCGACAAGGGATCCTGACATTGGCCATCGCTTCACTCTCGTTTCAATCCCGCGCCGGGCGCCGACGAGCCGCCCTCGCTGGCACGCTTCTCAGCGCAATCGTTCTCGCGAGCTGCCAGTCGGCCGGCATGCCGAACGCGGATATGATCCGTCTCGACGCCGCGCAGGGCAGCGAGCAGAACATCGCTTCGCTGACGCAGGTCATCCAGAACAATCCGCGGGATCCTGAAGCCTACAACGTCCGTGGCTCGGCCTACGGCCGTGGTGGGCAGTTCGAACTGGCCATTGCCGATTTCGATCAGGCGCTTGCACTCAATCCCCGCTTTTATCAGGCCTATGCAAACCGGGCCTTGATCCACCGCAATCTCGGCAATCGCGAACAGGCCATCGCCGACTACAATGCCGCGGTCCAGATCAATCCGAACTACGACGCCGCCTATGTCGGGCGCGGCAACATCTATCGCCAAGCCGGCATGCTGAACGAGGCCTACGCCGACTACAACCGCGCCATCCAGCTCAACTCCACCGACGCCCGCGCCTATCACAATCGCGGTCTCATCCAGCAGCGCCGCGGCAGTCACGTCGAAGCGATCGAGGATTTCTCGCGGTCGATCTCGATCTCGCCGCGCTCACCGGAGCCCTACAATGGCCGCGGCCTGTCCTATTTCGCGGTCGGCGACCAGGACAACGCCTTCACGGACTTCAACCGCGCGATCCAGCTCGACGAGAACGTTGCGGAGTCCTGGGCCAACCAGGCGCTGATCTACGAACAGCGTGGCGAGAACGACCGCGCCGCCCGTTCCTACGCGCGCGCCGCCCAGCTCGACCCGAACTATCAGCCGGCAAAGGACGGCCTCAGCCGGACGCGGGGCATCTGACGCAGCTCCCAAGCTGCAGCCTCGCAGCTTTCTCTTCGATCAAATGAAAAGGCCCGCCCGGACATCCCGGGCGGGCCTTTTCTTTGGTTGAGCCGACTGGCGGCTCAGTGTTCGTGCAGTGCCTTGACGATGTCTTCCGTCATCTTCTTGGCGTCGGCCAGCAGCATCATCGTGCCATCCTTGTAGAACAGCGTGTTGTCGATGCCTGCATAGCCGGAGCCGAGCGAGCGCTTGACGAAGAGACAGGTCTTGGCCTTGTCGACGTCGAGGATCGGCATGCCGAAGATCGGCGAAGACGGGTCGTCGCGTGCAGCCGGGTTCGTCACGTCGTTCGCGCCGATGACGTAGGCGACGTCCGCCTGTGCGAATTCCGAGTTGATATCCTCGAGTTCGAAGACTTCGTCATAGGGAACGTTGGCTTCGGCCAGGAGCACGTTCATGTGCCCGGGCATGCGGCCGGCGACCGGATGGATCGCGTACTTCACCTCGACGCCCTTTTCCTTCAGCGAGTCGGCCAGTTCGCGCAGCGCGTGCTGTGCCTGAGCAACCGCCATGCCGTAGCCCGGCACGATGATGACCTTGCCCGCATTCGCCATCAGGAAGGCGGCGTCGTCGGCCGAACCCTGCTTGGTGGTGCGGTCGATATCGTCGCTACCGCCGGCGACCTGTTCACCGCCGAACCCGCCGAGAATGACCGACACGAAGGATCGGTTCATGCCCTTACACATTATGTAGGACAGGATCGCACCCGAGGAGCCGACGAGAGCGCCGGTCACGATCAGGGCGAGGTTGCCGAGCGTGAAGCCGATGCCGGCTGCGGCCCAGCCGGAGTAGGAGTTCAGCATCGACACGACGACGGGCATGTCGGCGCCGCCGATCGGAATGATGATGAGCACGCCGAGCGCCAGCGACGCGATGACGATCAGCCAGAAGACGAAATGGCTTTCGGTGCCGACAAGGATGGCGATCAGGATCAGGATCGTCGCAGCAAGACCGGCATTGATGACATGGCGGCCGGGCAGCATGATCGGCTTGCCGGACATGCGCCCGTCAAGCTTGAGAAAGGCGATGATCGAGCCGGTGAAGGTGATCGCGCCGATCGCGACGCCGAGCGACATTTCGATCAGGGCCGTGGCGCCGATCGAGCCGACGAGACCGATGCCGAAGGATTCCGGTGCGTAAAGTGCTGCGGCGGCAACGAGAACGGCCGCGAGACCCACCAACGAATGGAACGCAGCAACCAGCTGCGGCATCGCCGTCATCGGAATGCGCTGAGCGATCACGGCACCGGCACCGCCGCCGATGGCGAGGCCGAGCACGATCAGCATGAACCCGCCGAAGGATGGGGCCGCCAGAACGAGCGTCGTCAGGATGGCGAGGCCCATGCCCACCATGCCGAACGTATTGCCCTGACGGCTGGTCGTCGGATGAGAAAGGCCGCGCAGTGCCAGGATGAACAGCACTGCGGACACGAGATAGAGAAGGGCTGCGAAACTCTCAGACATGGATCAGCCCCTCACTTCTCTTTTTTCTTGTACATGGCCAGCATGCGCTGGGTGACGAGGAAGCCACCGAAGATGTTGACCGACGCCAGGATCAGCGCGACGAAGCCGAAGCCCGTTGCGATGCCGCTGGTCGAAATGCCGACGGCGAGCAATGCGCCGACCACGATGACCGAGGAAATCGCATTGGTGACGGACATCAGGGGCGTGTGAAGCGCAGGCGTCACCGACCAGACCACGTAGTAGCCGACGAAAATCGCGAGCAGGAAAACGGCGAGCTGGAAGACGAAGGGATCGATCGCGCCGCCGGTCGCGCCATGCGCCGCGGCGCCCGCAGCGTCGAGGACGCCAGAGCCGGCCGCATCGCGAACGCCCTGAGCGGCCCGGTCGAGCTCGTCGAGCGCCTGTTCGAGTGCTGGAGTGGCCATATCAAGCGTCTCCCTTGTTCGTCGCGGCATCCGCCTCGGTTGCCTGCGGTGCTGGTGCCGGCGTGGGCGATGGCGTGCCGCCACCGAAATTCGGATGAATGACCTTGCCACCATGCGTCAGCGCGGTGGCCTTCACGAGTTCGTCGTCGAAGTTGATCGAGACGTCGCCGTCCTTGATCATCGTCTGGAGGAACGTGAGGAGGTTCTTGGCGTAGAGAAGCGATGCGCTGGCTGCGATGCGGCCCGGCACGTTGTTGTAGCCGATGATGCGCACGCCGTTCTTGTCGACGACTTCACCTGCAACCGCGCCCTCGACGTTGCCGCCGCGCTCGACCGCGAGATCGACCAGGATCGAACCCGGCCGCATCGATGCGATCATGTCTGCGGTCACGAGGCGCGGCGCCGGACGACCCGGGATCAGCGCCGTCGTGATGACGATGTCCTGCTTGGCGATGTGCTCGGCGACGAGCGCTGCCTGCTTGGCCTGGTAGTCCTTGGACATTTCCTTGGCATATCCGCCGGCGGTTTCCGCTGCCTTGAACTCTTCGTCCTCGACCGCGATGAACTTGCCGCCGAGCGATGCGACCTGCTCCTTGGAAGCCGGGCGCACATCGGTTGCCGAAACGGCAGCACCCAAGCGCTTGGCGGTCGCGATCGCCTGAAGCCCGGCGACCCCTGCCCCCATGACGAAGACCTTTGCGGCCGGAACGGTGCCGGCGGCGGTCATCATCATCGGCATGGCGCGATCGAAGGCGGACGCGGCATCGATAACGGCCTGGTAACCGGCAAGGTTGGCCTGCGACGACAAGACGTCCATGGACTGGGCGCGGGTGATGCGCGGCATCAGTTCCATGGCGAAGGTCGTCAGGCCTTTGGAGCCGAGATCGGCGATCAGATCATCATGGCCGTAAGGGTCCATGATGGCGATGACGACGGCGCCCGACTTGTAGCCGGCGGCTTCCTCGGCATCGGGACGACGCACCTTGAGGACGACATCGGCGCGCGCCGCATCGGCAGCGGTGCCGATCGTGGCGCCGGCCTTTTCGAACTCTGCATCGGGAATACGTGACTGGCTGCCGGCATCGGCTTCGACGACGACCTCGAGGCCGGCGGCGACCAGTTTCTTTACGGTATCAGGCGAGCCGGCTACGCGGCTTTCGCCGGATGCCTTTTCCTTCGCGATAAACAGCAGCTTGGCCACTCGAATCTCCCTCTCGATCACGCAAGAAGCACCCACGGTCCCCGCCGATGCCTTCGAACGCTCAACTAACGCCGCTTCGACTGGCGGCTATTGCGACCCGACCTAGCGCAGCAGGAAAAACGCGCCGACGTTCAGGATGATGAAGAGTATCGTGGCTGAGAAGAAGCCGGCCGTGGTGAAGAAACCGAAGGCCATTGCGATGAGGAGCGCCACACAGAAGACGGTGCCCCATTTGGTGGCTGACAGGAAAAACGAATAGGTGCGATCGTGCTCGGAGTAATCCATCTCGGCGCCCATTTCGAGCGGGCCGGACTTTTCTTCGGACATGGGTCTAACTCTCCATCAGGCTTATCGGGCACGGCATACACAATGCGTGATCGAAGAGCAATGCGCCATGCAGCCACGTCCCCCTCTTCGGCATGATGGGGCAAGAGAACGCAAGGATTGGGTGCGTGACTTACGCGGCCACAGGCCGCTTTGCTCGAGCGAGGGCGAAACGCGCCGTTGGTCGCACTGTCAGCGGCGTGACGCCAAGCTTTTCGGCAGGTGCGAATAGGAGCTCCCGCTCGCGTGGGGTTGAGCGAAAAAACGGGTAGCGATCCATTAGCCTGGTGTTGCTGGATACAAGCCTTCCCGCGAACAAACCGATTGGGTCGTGAATGCCCTCAAGTTTGCGTTCTTCCGCAAGTTGGGTAGCACCGAAGAACCTACGATAAAATGCGGAGTGCGCACGCCTGACCGGCGCCAAGCAATAGTTGGTATCGAAATACTCAGTCGCCATTGCACCAAGGCGAAGAGTAAGGAACGGCAGAGGCAGCTCACCCATCAGTTCAGGATCGCTGGCATGCCGCACAGGATCGATGAACGTCATGCCTTGGTCGAGCAACGGATTGAGAACATCGGGAAACAATTTGATCGACGTGCTGTCACGTTGATCAGCCGTCATGTGATGCAGTCTTATCGTCGATATAAGTCGCTCTTCGTAGTAAACAGTAAATATATATGCGTTTTCTTTATAGTCGAGATCATCAATCATCGACCCATTGTGCGTAGTCAGGTTGTGGGCCTGATAAGCCTTGGCTCGCAGTGCGCCAACTGTCTCAAGATCTTCGGTGGTCTCGACGCGACGATACTCAATCCGATCCATCAAATCCAAATAATGTGTCGCCATCTGCATCCGCGAATGGATATCGTCGATCATTGCAACCTCACATGATCCGCATTCGCTTAAAATCTTAATCAAAATACGGATATGTGCAACGTGAGAGTAGTAGCTCCTGCTCATTCATAAATAATTATGGTTAACGGCACGCGGCGGACGACACTGTCGTCGGACGGGTTTCTCAACCTGGAATGCCTTAGCGACCGATACGCGTGGACGTTACAGCGTTGGTTGCGGACGTTGCAGCGGGGGACAACTTCTTGTCAGACACGGATTTCGCTGCGAGTTCGCGGATACTGCTCTGGGGCAGTGGCTTGCCGAAAATGAAGCCCTGGATGAGGTCGACATGGCCCGTTGCGCAGACCATGCGCAACTGTTCTTCGGTCTCGACGCCCTCGACCGTGACCTCGAGATCCATCTCGCGGGCGAGATAGACGATGCCGCTCAAAAGCTTGAAGTTCTTCGAACTCTTGGTCACGTCGCGCACGAAGGACCGATCGATCTTGACCTTCGTGACCGGCAGGCTGTTCAAGTAGGAGAGATTGGAATAGCCCGTGCCGAAATCGTCGATGGCGATGGTGACGCCGAGCATGCGGAGTTCGTTGAGGATATCGCGGGCTGCAACCGCGTCTTCCACGAAGGCGCTTTCGGTAACTTCCACCTCGAGCCGCTCTGGCGCTAGACCAGATGATTCGAGGGCATCGGTGACGAGACGCACGATGTCGCGGTTGCGCAGGTCGAGCGCAGAGAGGTTGACCGAGACACCGAGTTCACCTGGCCAGCTCGCGGCGTCGCGGCAGGCAGTGTGCAGCATGAAATCGGTGATGAGCGGGACGATGCCCATCTCCTCGGCCAATGGGATGTAGTCGCCCGGCGAAATCGCGCCCAGCGTCTGGTGCTGCCAGCGCGAGAGCGCCTCACAGCGCGCGAGCCGCAGACCGTCGGCACTGAACATCGGTTGGTAGACGAGCGTCAAGGAGCGCTGCTCGATCGCCAACCGCAAATCCTTCTTCAAAATCTGACGGAGACGATATTTCTCGTCCATCGATTCGGCGAACACGGTCCAAGTGTTCTTGTCGCGCTTCTTGGACTCATGCAGCGCAAGATCGGCCTTGATCTGCAGTTCGTCGAGCACGAAACCCGAGCGGCGTGCGAGTACGAGGCCGGCACTGACGCTGGCGAACAGTTTGTTGCCCTGGACGATGTAGATGCCCGACAGAGCATCGAAGATCGCTCCCATCACGCGCGATACGTCCGTTGCGGTATCAGCGTCGCGGATCAACAGGACGAATTCATCGCCGCCGAAGCGCGAGGAAATGATCCGATGCGGCTCCACCATTTTCAGGCGCGAAGACAATTCGCACAACAACCGGTCGCCGGCGACATGTCCGAGCGTGTCGTTGACATGCTTGAAGTCGTCGATGTCGATGACGACCAGCGCCACCATGTCGGACCCGTCCATGCCGGCGAGTTGGTCGCGCACGAGATCGGCGAAGTGATAGCGGTTTGGAAGACCGGTGAGGCTGTCGTAGCGTGCCAGATAGTTGATCTTCTCGTCGGCCTTGATACGGGCAGTGACGTTTTCGAAGATCAAGACGACGCCGTCGCCGCCGGAGCGACGCCGGGCGGAAAATTCGAGATAAAGATCGTCGGAAACTTTAATCAGACAGCGTGACCGGTGGCCGTTGAAAAGCTCATCTATGCTGTTCAAAATCTGGCTGGACAGTTCGCGCGTGATCGCTCCGCTTCTTACGGCGTGACGGAAAACGACGGCCAGCTTGCGGTCATGGACGACTTCCGGACCCGCCAGATTGAAGAGCCTTGCGACCTTCTTGTTGGCAAGAACGATGCGACGGTCCTCGTCGAGCATCACCAGTCCATGGGACATATTGTTCAGCGCCATGTCCAGCCGTTCGGCCATGACAAGAACGGCGCGCTTGCCGAGGACAGTTTGATAAAGGAAGTCGCGCACGCCGTTCGCCATGGACCGCGTCGTCAGAACGAGCGGTATGACCAGTACAGCAAGCAGCGCTCTGTATGGATCTCCGGTCATGAAGAGACCGACGGCCATCGGGCCGAAAAGCAGTATCGAAATGAGGTTCACGGTGATGCGTGAGCCATAGTTCCGGCCGACCACCGAAATCATTCCAGCCATCGAAATCGCGATGGACGCTATCTCCGCGAAGTATTCTCGTACAACAAACGAGCTGTAGGCGGACATCGATCCGATCACGAGCGACACGATCGCGGTGCCGACAATCGAGCGGAATTCCCATTTCCAGATGAAGGCGTGGTCCGCGCCGGTAAAATCGATCGTGTCAAACACACGCATCAGCGCAACGCGGCCGGCACCGACCACGGCGAACATCGCCGCGAAAGCGATGAACATCGGATCGCCGACCTTGGTGTAGATCGCCAGCGACACGATGATATGCGTTGCGATGCCTGCAACGGTGGTCGAGCGATTTCCGTATAGCGAACGCACGAACGAGAGATAGACGTCCGTGGGCAATCGCTCTTCGCTCTGTGCCGTTTTAGGCCGTTCAGCGTTCCACATTCGCAATCTCTAACAGCCAAGGCTTAAGGAACGCTTGCGCAATCCCCGCGAGAATTGGGGGCTTCTCATTCTTAGCATTAGCGCAGGACACCTTGTGTGGGCCTGACATATCTTTACTCCGCGGCGAGCGGAAACGCTTCACCTGATCGGTCGAAAGCCGTGCGCAGGGATGCCGCGCGTGGAATAGCCTTTCGAATGTTCTCCTCCCGCACGTGCCCATAGCCGCGCACAGCCTGCGGCCACGCCAGAAGTTCCGCCGCCGCCGACAGGTTCAACCGGGTCAGGGTCGTTGCGACGTGCTCGATCTCCGCCTCGAAGTCCGAAAGCATTTTGCGTTCGACCTTGCGTTCGCTCGTCCAACCGAAAACATCCACCACCGATCCACGAACGCGACGCAGACCGGCAAGCACCCGGAATGCCGACATCATCCACGGGCCGAAGCTGCGCTTCGCCGGATGTCCGTCGCCGGTTTTCGGACCGGGCAGCAGCGGTGGCGCCAGATGAAACTCCAGCCGTTCGTAGCTTGCGAACTGCCCGGCGAGTTGCCGCTCGAAACTCGTGTCGGTGTAAAGGCGTGCGACCTCGTACTCGTCCTTGATCGCCATCAGCCGGAACAGCGATGCGGCGGCCTGGCGGGTGACCTGCCCGGGCGCGCCGGCGATTGCCGTTTCCGCAGCCGCGACTTGGTCGATCCGTCGGCGGAAGCGTGCCGCGTAGGCCTGGTTTTGATAGTCGACCAGGAAGAGCTCCCGCCGCGCGATATCGGACGCGAGATCATCGTGGATCTCGGGTTTTGCACCAGCGCCCAATCGGGCGGCCAGCGCCGGGTCATGGGCAAGCGCCCTGCCCCAACGGAACGCGGCAACGTTCATCTCCACCGCCTGACCGTTCAGCGCGATAGCCTTTTCCAATGCTTCCGCGGAAAGCGGGATACCGCCGCGCTGGTAGGCGAGGCCAAGCATCAGCATGTTGGTTGCAAGGCCGTTGGCGAACAGCGCATCGGCCGCGGCGCTCGCGTCGACAAGGATGGAATGCGCGTCGCCGGCCGCCTGCTTGATGGCACGTTTCAGCCGCTCTGTCGGCAGACTGAAGTCGGCATCCCTGGTGAAATCGCCCGGCATGACCTCGGCGGTGTTGGCGACGACATGGGTGCGGTTCTCGCTGATTGCTGCGAGCACCTTGCGCGAACCGGTCACGACCAGATCGCAGCCGAGAACGAGGTCGGCCTTGCCGGCTGAAACCCGGATTGCCGAAATGGCTTCGGGAGTCTGCGCGATGCGGACATGGCTAAAGACGGCGCCGCCCTTTTGCGCCAGCCCGGCCATGTCGATCATGCCGCAACCCTTGCCTTCCAGATGGGCGGCCATGCCGAGGATCGCGCCGATGGTGACGACGCCGGTTCCGCCGATGCCGGTCACGATGCCCGCCCAGCCATGATCATCGAGCGGTGCAAGACTTGGCTCGGGAACGTTGGCCAAGGGATCACCGAGCGCCTTCGCTCCGCCCTCAGCCTTTTTCAGCTTCGCTCCGTGAACGGTCACGAAGGAAGGGCAAAAGCCGTCGAGGCAGGAAAAATCCTTGTTGCAGTTCGACTGGTCGATCCGGCGCTTGCGCCCGAACGGCGTCTCGACCGGCTGGACGGAAACGCAGTTGGACTTAACGCCGCAATCGCCGCAGCCTTCGCAGACCAGTTCGTTGATGATCACCCGCTTGTCCGGATCGGGATAGAGCCCGCGCTTGCGACGGCGGCGCTTTTCTGCCGCGCAGGTCTGGTCGTAGAGGAGCACGGTCACGCCTGGAATGGCTGCAAGCTCGCGCTGCACGCGATCGAGGTCGCCCCGGTGGTCGATCGTTGTGCCGTCAGGGAATTTCACCGACGGCGGGTATTTGTAGGGTTCGTCGGTGACGACGGCGATGCGCTCGACGCCTTCGGCGCGCACCTGCCGGGCGATGGCATCGACGCTCAGGCCGCCTTCATGCGCCTGGCCCCCGGTCATCGCGACGGCGTCGTTATAGAGGATCTTGTAGGTGATGTTCGGCTTTGCGGCGACAGCGAAGCGCAGCGCCAGCACGCCGGAATGGTTGTAGGTGCCATCGCCCAGATTCTGGAAAATATGGCCGCGCTTCGTGAACGGCGCCTGGCCAACCCATTGCGCGCCCTCCCCACCCATCTGCGTAAAGCCCACCGTGTCGCGGTCCATCCAGAGGGCCATGAAGTGACACCCGATCCCCGCTGCCGCAACGGACCCTTCCGGGACCTTGGTGGAGGAATTGTGCGGACAACCGGAACAAAAATGCGGACGCCGCACCGCGACATCGCCCGTCTCTGCGAGCATCGCCTGCATCTGCTTGAGGCGCGACAAGCGGCCCGCGACCGCTTCATTGAAACCGATCGTGCTCTGCACGCGCTCGCCAATCGCAATCGCGATGTCGTTGGGATCGAGTGCACCCTTGATGGGCAGAAGCCAGTCTCCGCGCTCGTCCTTCTTGCCGACGATTTCCGGCTGATGGGCGGTGCCATAAAGCGCTTCGCGGATCTGGCTTTCGATCAGGGAGCGCTTCTCTTCCACGACGATCAGGGTTTTCAGCCCTTGAGCAAAGTCGACGATGTCCTCGCGGTCGAACGGCCAAGGTGCGGCAACCTTCATGAGGCGAATGCCGAGCCGATCCGCCTCGCGCTCGTCGATGCCGAGATCGGCAAGCGCCTGGCGCACGTCGAGATAGGATTTGCCGACGGTCACGATACCGAGGCTGGCGTCCCGTCCGCCGGAGAAGACGACGCGGTTCAGTCGGTTGGCGCGGATGAACGCTGCAGCGGCGGCGCGCTTGTACTGGTGCATCCGCTCTTCCTGGCCGAGGAAGTCGAGATCGTTGCTGCGGATGTTCAGGCCGCCCAGCGGCATGTCGAATTCGGGAATCACCACCTCGAAGCGGTCGAGACCGGCTTCGACGGAGGCGGTGGACTCCACGTTGTCCTTCACGCATTTCAGCGCCGTCCAGGTACCGGCGAAGCGGGACAGCGCAAAGCCGATGACACCGTAGTCGATCATTTCCTGCACGCCGGCCGGATTGAGGATCGGGATCATCGTGTCGACGAACTGAAATTCAGTCTGGTGCGCGTTGGTCGAGCTTTCGGCGGTATGGTCGTCGCCCATGAGCGCCAGAACGCCGCCGTGGCGCGACGAGCCGGCGAGATTTGCGTGCCGGAACACGTCGCCGGAGCGATCGACACCCGGTCCCTTGCCGTACCAGAGGGAGAAGACGCCATCATGCTTGCCGAACCCGTCGAGTTCGGTCTGCTGCGTTCCCCAAATTGCCGTGGCGGCAAGCTCTTCGTTCAGGCCCGGCTGAAAGACGATGTCGTTTGCCTGCAAAAGACGGTTTGCGCCGAACAACTGCTGATCGAGCCCACCAAGCGGCGATCCGCGATAGCCCGAGACGAACCCGCCCGTGTTCAGCCCGGCGCGCCGGTCGAGTTCCTTGCGGGTCAGGAGAACCCGGACGATGGCCTGGGTTCCGGTGACGAATATGCGGGATTTGTTCAGGTCGTATTTGTCGTCGAGCGACACGTCATGCAGCGTCATTCACATCCTCCCCAGCGTGCCGCCCTCCTGCGACGCGCCTTGGTCCCGCATTGTGAAGCTAGAAGGCCGGGGGTCAAACGCTTTCGATTGTGCGTTGCAGCGGTGCAACTTCCTGTCGTGACGCGATCGGCACCCGACAGAAACGGGATGCAACACCGCTGCGACAAGCAACAATTTTCAAGCGAGGGATTGGCCCCCATCGACCGTGATCGTCGTTCCGGTGATGTAGCTGCCGGCATCGGATGCAAGGAGGAGCGCCGCTCCGGCGAGATCCGTGTTCTGCCCGAGCCGCCGCATGGGATTCGTTTCAGCGAGCACGGCACCGGCACGGCCGCCGAGAAACGGCTCCGTCATGGGTGTGGGAAACCACCCGGGCGCTATCGCATTGACGCGGATTCGGTGACGCGCCCATTCCAGCGCGAGGCAACGGGTCATCTGCTCGAGCGCTGCCTTGGACGCTGCATAGGCGACCGTGTTGCGCACCGCCTTGTCGGCAAGGAAGCTCGACAGGCCGATGATCGAACCGCCGGTGCCGGCATCGATCATGCGACGCGCGGCCTCCTGGCTCACCGCGAAGGTCGCCTGCGTGTTGATGGCTGCGATATCCGTCCAGTCCGACGACGCCGTCTCCAGCGCCGGTTTGCGCAAGCCGATCCCGGCGGCGTTAACGAGAATCGTGGCCGGGCCGAAGCGGGCTCCGCAGCGGTCAAATATGGCTGCGACGTCATCCGCGTGCGTGATGTCCGCGCCAACAACTTCGAGCACGCTTCCGCAGGCGCCAAGCGCGCAGGTTGCGCTGTCCACCTCGGCTGCATGCCGGCCGGCCACCAGCACCCTCGCGCCGTTGGCAAGAAACGCTGCCGCGATGTCGCGACCGAGCCCGCTCGTCCCGCCGGTGACGATGGCGACGCGGCCGGAGAGGTCGAACAGGCGCGCGGCCTGCAGACGCGACGAAGCGGACAGATCGTTATCGGCCATCAGAGGCGGCCGCCGCGGTCGAGGATCATCATGTAGGTGTCGAACGCGTAATCCGATCGCCGCATCCATGAATAGGCGGTGCGGCGATAGGCGGAATAGCTCTCCCAGAGTTCCGCAAAGGCTTCGTTCTCGCGCGAAAACGTGCGGTACGCCTGTTCGGACGCGGAGAAACAGGCGTCCATGATGTCGTTGCTGTAGGGCCTGACGATCGTGCCGGCATTTTCGAGCGCTGCAAGCGCCGGCGGGTTGATGATGTCGTAGCGGGCCATCACCCGCGTGTTGACCATTGCGGAAGCGTGGCGAAGGGCCGTCTGGTATTCGGCTGGCAGGGCATTGAATGCATCGAGGTTCATCATCGCCATGAGCGCAACGCCGCCCTCCCACCATCCCGGGTAATAGAGATAGCGCGCCACGCGCGGCAGGCCGAGCACGGTATCCTCGGCGGGACCGGCAAATTCCGCGGCATCGATCTCATTGGCTTCGAACGCCGCGACCAGTCCTTCCGGCGGTGTATCCTGCGGAATGACGCCAATGTCCTGGACGATGCGCCGGCCGAAACCGCCGATTCGGAAGCGGATGCCCGCGAGGTCGTCCAGCGCATTGATCTCGCGATTGAACCAACCGCCCATCTGCGCACCGGTGTTGCCGGCTGGATACGCCACGATGGACGTTGCACCGAGATAGGCATTGAAGATATCCAGCCCGCCGCCTTCGAGCAGCCATGCATTGGTCAGGCGTTGGTTGAGGCCGAAGGGCAAACCGGAGCCGAAGGCGAAGGCCGTGTCGCGCTCGGAGAAATAATGCGGCGCGGTATGGAGCATCTCCACCGAACCAGCCGAGAGGGCATCCAGTTGCTCGAGCGCCGGTGAACCGGCTTCTTCGACGGTGATTTCGAAACGACCGCCCGTGGCTTCGGCAACCGCATCGGCCAACATCTGGGCGGCGCCGAAAAGCGTTTCGAGCGTTGCCGGGAACCCGGATGCACAGCGCCAGCGCACAGGCGGCTGCGTCTGCGCAATCGCCGGGGCGGCAAGGCCGACGCCGCCCGTCAGCGCTGCAATCTGGATGAACCGGCGCCGTTCCATGTCTTCTCCGAATTCAAAAACGGCCGAACTGGCCTTGCGCGCGTGGCTTTCGTTGTACCCGTTATGCTTGCCCGGACAAGGCTCTTGCGCCAAAGAAAAATTCGCGCCAATCGTCGATCATCCGAATTTTCAGCGAGTCATATCAGCATCATGATGCCCATCGTTGCCGTGCCGGCCGATAACCGCCATTTCGAAGGCTATGACTGGCATGCTTCGCCGAACCAGTACATCTCGGCGGCGGCAGAAGGCGCCGGCGTGATCCCGCTCATCGTGCCCGCGCTCGATGCGCTGATCGATGTGGACGCCGTGCTCGATCGCGTCGATGGCGTTCTGATCACCGGCTCGCGCACCAATGTTCATCCGAGCCTCTATGGCGAGAAGGAAACGCCTGAGCACGGCCCCTTCGATCCGGCGCGCGACACGGTCAGCTTGGCGCTCATCCGTGGTGCCATCGAGCGCGGCCTGCCGCTGCTCGCGATCTGCCGGGGCATCCAGGAACTCAACGTCGCGCTCGGCGGCACGCTGGCCACCGAAATTCAAACGCTGCCGGAGCGCATGGACCATCGCAAGCCGGTGACGGACATTGCGGACGAGGCTTTCGCTGTGCGCCACCCGGTGCAGGTGAAGGAAGGCTCATGCCTTGCCGACATCGTCGGTGCCGGTGCCGTTTCCGTCAATTCGCTGCACCGGCAGGCGATCAGCGCACTGGCGCCCCGACTGACCGTCGAGGCAGTCGCCGACGACGGCACGATCGAGGCCGTATCGGTCATTGATGCAAAGGCGTTCGCGGTCGGCGTGCAGTGGCATCCGGAGTACTGGTTCCGCACGGACCAACCTTCCGGCGCGATCTTCCGTGCCTTCGGGGAAGCGGTGCGCGCGCGGCTTTCCGGCACGCCCCGGCTCAAGGCCTCGGCATAGTCGTTTTGTCGCGTTTCCGAACGGTGAACCGGTTGCCACTTCACCTGGAAACGCTTTAGGCGCTTTTCCCTGACGCACGGGCAGCGATGTCGGCGCACTCCGGCACCGGCGTAAGCGCTCTGTTTTCATCGAACCAGGCAATCAGATTGTCGGCGACGAGATCGGCCATGGCGTTGCGCGTCGCGACCGAGCCCGAAGCGATGTGCGGCAGGGCCGACACGTTCGGCAGCTGCAGCAAGGCGTCCGGCACCTTCGGCTCATGTGCGAAGACGTCGAGGCCGGCGGCAGCGATCGTCTTGTTTTGAAGCGCCGCGATCAACGCATCCTCATCGATCACCGAGCCGCGGCCGATATTGATGACGACGCCCTTTTCGCCGAGCGCCTTCAAAATCTCCGCATCCACGGACTTTTCCGTTTCCGGCCCGCCGGGCACCGCGATCACCAGCGTGTCGACGGCTTCGGCCAGGACCTTCAGCGTCGGTGCGTAGCCGTAGCGCACACCCGTCTTTTGCGAGCGGGCGTGATAGCTGATCTCGACACCGAAGCCTTCGAGCCGCTTGGCGATTTCGAGACCGATACGTCCGAGGCCGTAGATGCCGACATGGCGGCCGCGCAGAGTGAGCGGCGAAAGGTGAAACGCGCCCTCCTTCGCCCAGCGACCTTCGCGGAGATATGCTTCCGCGCGCGGCAGTTCGCGCAGCGTGTTGATGAGGAGCCCGATCGTCACGTCGGCAACCTCTTCGGACAGCACGTCCGGCGTGTGGGTGACGACGATCCCCTTTTCCGCGGCATAGGCGGCATCGATCGTGTCGTAGCCGACGCCATAGGATGCGATGATCTTCAAATTCGTCATCCGGTCGATCAGTTTGCGGTCGATCCGGCCCCAGCCTGCGAAACCGTCGAGGCTTGCCGCTTCTTCGTCCGAGATCCCATCGAGCTTGTCGGCATAGACGACATCGAACCGCTCGGAAACGCGCGCCTTCAGGTGATCGAGCATGTGCGAGGGCACGAGGATGCGATGGGCGGACCGTGTCATGGACCAGGTTCCTTCTTGTCTAATGTCAACGTGGGTGGAGAGGAGCCGTCGATTGCCGGATGCGCATCTCTGGCTTGATCAGGTGGAGATAATCTTCGGCATGGCTGCCGGCGAGCTTGTCGAGCAGTGCGCGCGCCGCCATGCGGCCGACCTCGGACTGGCCGTTCCAGACGGTCGTCAGCGCCGGCGTCGCGATCGATGCCTCCTCGAGATCGTCGTAGCCCGTCACCGAGATATCGCGCCCCGGAACCAGACCGGCGCGCTGGATGCCGTTCATCAGGCCGATGGCGACGAGATCGTTCCAGCAAACGGCGGCCGTCGGCTTCTGCGCCATGGACAGAAAGTTGACCGCTGCTTCGAAGCCGCCCTGCTTCGTGCGCGGACCTGGGATGCGCAGTTGGGGGTCGACCTCGATGCCCGCCTTTTTCAGCGCATCGACATAGCCCTGGTAGCGATCACGTCCGGTCGACGTCTGGTCGGTGCCGCCGATCATGGCGATCACGCGGTGGCCAAGGCCGATGAGATGGTTGGTGGCGAGAGCGATCCCGTAGGCATCATCGCCGCGGAACGTCGGCACGTTGATATCGGGCACCGAGCGAGCGATGAGGATCGTCGGCATGCCGTTGTTTTCGGCGAGCAGCAGATCGTCGCGCGGGGTTCCGATCGCGGGCGACATGATCACGCCGTCGCTGCCGAGCTGCAGCAGCGTTTCCAGAAACGTGCGCTGCTTTTCGACCGAGTCGTAGTGGTTGGACAGGATAAATGTCTGACGGTTGCGATCGAGCTCGCTTTCGATGGCGCGCAGGATTTCCGCATAGAACGGGTTCATGATGTCGTGGACGACGACGCCGATGATACCGGAGCGCGATGTGCGCAGGCTCGCCGCCCGGCGATTGTAGATGTAGCCCAGCGCGCGCGCCTGATCCTTGATCTTTTCTCGCGTCGTGTCGGCCACCAAGGGGCTGTCGCGCAAGGCGAGTGATACGGTTGCCGTCGATACGCCCAGCGATTCCGCGATCGTCGAGAGTTTGATCTTCTGGGCCAACCGGTCTCCACCCCTGCGAACAGTTTTAAAGGATTTAAATAAACAGATTGAAAGCGTGTCGACAATGGCGTTGCACCACCTCGGCGTTCAAGACTCCAAAGCAGAGTTCTCGGATAGGTTCTCCTCCAGTTTCTTCAGAAGCCTTGCCAATTGGCGGGTCTCCTTGCCGCTCAACCCTGACAAAAGAGCCTGTTCGACGCTCGCCGTGGCATGCTTGATCGACGCCAGCGTCTCGTGGCCCCGCGTGGTCAAGGCGATTTCCGTGCGGCGACCGTCGCTTCCATTTCCGCGCTTTTCCACAAATCCTTGAGCCATCAGCCGGTTGACCGTCTTGGTGATGGTCGGTGCCCGCACGCCGAGTTCCGCGGCGATGACGCCGGGCGATTTGCCGTCGGCTTCTGCCAGCGACAGGATCACCATTTCCTGGCCGGCATAGAGACCATGGTCGACGAGATCGCGGGCGAGCAAGGTGCGCATGGCGCGTGCCGTCTGGATCAATGTGCTCGACAGGGTGCCATCGGCCACTGCCTCCTGGTCGCGCTTCTTCTTGCCCTTTTCAGGCTTGTCCTTCTTCGCCATCTCCAGCGATCTCCCCTCAGCCGCTTGCATCCTCTCCCTTTGGCCCTTTATTGCAGGGCAAGCGAGCAGGCATTCTTTTGCCGGCTTATGTTATCAAGGCGCGAAGGCGAGACAATGGGCATTCCTGTGGGCATTCCTGGGGCCATTCCCGAACGCTTCCTGAGCGCCGACATGCGCGACGTCGAGGGCCGAACGACGGGCCCTGCAGACCGGGCCGACTGGGTCGCAGTGCTGCCGCTCGGGGCGCACGAGCAACACGGCCCGCATCTGCCGTTCGAGACCGACACGATCATTGCAGACGGCCTTGCTCGGCGCGTGGTCGCCCTTTTGCCCGACGAACTTCCGGTCACCATGCTTCCCGTCGAGCCGGTCGGTTATTCTATCGAGCACATGGACATGGCGGGCACGCGTACGCTCGGATACCAGGAGGCCATCGAGCGCTGGCTCGGCATCGCCGCCGACCTCAACGATGCAGGCATCCGCAAATTCGTGATGCTCAATGCCCATGGCGGCAACGCACCGCTGATGACAGTGATCGCGACGGAAGCCCGCGTGCGCTTCAACATGCTCGCGGTGGCGACGAGTTGGACACGCTTTGTCCTGCCGGAAGGTGTGATCTCGCCCGCCGAAAAGTCCTTCGATATCCATGGTGGATTGGTCGAGACTTCGATGATCCTGGCCTTGAAGCCGGAAAGCGTCGTCATGGAGCGCGCGGAAAACTTTCCCTCCTTCCAGCGCGAGCTCGTCGACACGATGCGACACCTGCGTGCCTACGGCCCGCATGCCTTTGGCTGGAAGGCGAGCGACCTGAACAGCCAGGGCGTCGTCGGCGATGCCGCGAGCGCCGATGCTGCGGCCGGCCAGCGGATCATCGACCACGCGGCAGCCCAGTTCATCGAGCTTCTGGAAGACGTGCACCGTTTCGACGTCGCCCGCCTCACCTGAGGATCAAGCGCTGCGCTCGACCATCAGCGCGAGCAGATCGGGGATGGCCTTCTTCATCGCGAAGAACCCCTTCGTGGCGTGCGGCCAGGCGTCCCGGTCATACGTGCGGATCGCGCGGACGAGGCTGATCTCGAGCCGCCGAAGTTCGCTCTCCAAGCGATTCAGGACATCATTGGCTGGCCCGACAGGTGCGTGCAGGGCAATAACCTGTTTCACGCCCGCCCGTTCGATACGAGCAAGAACAGGGTCGATTTCATTCTCGACGGCAGCGGTGTTTCCAGCCCCATGCAGAGCGACGGCATCGGCGAGAGCGTTCCGGGTGAAGGCTGCTGCATGGACACCCTTTTCCCCGCGCGACCGCCCGGCCGATGCATCGATTGCGATGATTTCGACGATCTTGCTCGGCAGATCTCCTACCGGCGGGGCGAGGCAATCATCGTCATGGATGACAAGAACGCTCGGTATGGCGGCGGGGCGTTCGCCCTCCGGAAGCTTCGATGGCTTTGGGGGCTCCGGTCCATCGAGCGGCGGGGCCTGTTCGTTGAGTCCCTTCGGATCGAACCGGCCATCGGTGTATCGCCTGATATTTTCGCGCGTGGCCAGATAATTCTTGCCGCGTGTGTGTAAGCCGGCGACCCAGCGCCAGGAGAGCGTGTTCGAGGCTGGATCACCGTCCATCAGATGGCGCATGAAGAAATCGGCACCGAGTTCCCACGGCAGCCGCAGCGTGAAGATCCAGATCGATGCAAACCACATGCGGGCGTGGTTGTGGAGGTAGCCCGTCTCCACCAACTCGCGCGCGAAGGCATCGAAAGCATCGATCCCGGTGCTGCCCGCGACAGCTTCTCCATAAGCCTTCGTCAGGCCCCGGTTGGTCTCGAGCGCGGCAAACGCCTGGTCGCGGGATTTTTCATAGTCGCGCCAGACTTGCGGGCGCTGTTCCAGCCAGCCCTTGAAATAGGTGCGCCAGTAGACTTCCTGGATGAATTTTTCGGCGGCATGCGGCGAATGCCGCTCGAGTACGGCTGCAATGATCTCTTCCTCCGAGACCAGCCGGTGCCGGATATAAGGGGAGAGCATGGAGACGGTATTGCGTGCGGGATCGCCGAAATCGGTATTGCGATCGCGGGCGTATGGTTCGCCGGCTCCGTCAACGAACTCCGCCAGGCGCTTCAGCCCGGTCTCTCTCGTCGCCACCAATTCCGGCAAGTCGTCGTACTCCTTGTTCAGACGATCGGGAGATAGACGGCGGAGATGGAAAGGAAAGGTGGGCAAGCAGCACTTCCGTCCGGGTACCCTTGGCAGAGCCCGCGTCGAAGGCCTATATCCCGGTCAACGAATGAAAGGTTCCCGCCATGAGCGACGCTGCGACGCAATCCGTCTCGAACCCTGCCACCTCCACTGCCGCCAAGCCGATCCCCGTCACGGTGCTGACGGGCTATCTCGGGGCAGGCAAGACCACGCTTCTCAACCGCATCCTGTCCGAGAACCATGGTCAAAAATACGCCGTCATCGTCAACGAGTTCGGCGAGATCGGCATCGACAACGACCTCATCGTCGAGAGCGACGAAGAGATTTACGAGATGAACAATGGTTGCGTCTGCTGCACCGTGCGCGGCGACCTGATCCGTGTCGTGGAAGGCCTGATGCGCCGTCCCGGTCGCTTCGACGCGATCATTGTGGAAACGACCGGCCTGGCCGACCCGGCCCCGGTCGCCCAGACGTTCTTCATGGACGAGGACGTGCGCTCCAAGACTCAGCTCGACGCCGTCGTCGCACTCGTCGACGCCAAGCACCTGCCGCTGCGCCTGAAGGATTCGCGGGAAGCGGAAGACCAGATCGCGTTCGCCGACGTCGTCATCCTCAACAAGACCGACCTCGTCGACGAGACTGAACTGCGCAAGATCGAGGCGACTGTGCGCGCCATCAATCCGTCGGCACGCATTCACCGCGCCGAGCGCGCCAAGATCGACATCGCCCATGTGCTCAATCGGGGCGCGTTCGATCTGCAGCGCGCGCTTGAGAACGACCCGCACTTCCTCGACCAGCAGGACCATGATCACGAACATGATCACCTCTGCGGCCCGGACTGCGACCACGACCATGCCCACCACGATCATGATCACCATGGGCATGACCATCACGGACATGACCATCATGGTCACGATCACCACCATGGCGAGGCGTCGGACATCCACGATGCGACGGTTCAGTCCGTTTCGCTGCGCGCCGGCTCCATGGATCCCAAGAAGTTCTTCCCATGGATCGAGAAGATCACCCAGATGGACGGGCCGAACATTTTGCGCCTCAAGGGCATCATCGCCTTCGAGGGCGACGAGGACCGCTATGTCATCCAGGGCATCCACATGCTGATCGAAGGCGATCACCAGCGGGCCTGGAAAGAGGGCGAAAAGCGGGAAAGCCGCCTCGTCTTCATCGGTCGCGAACTGGACCGTGAAAAGCTGGAACGCACGTTCCTCGCCTGCCAGGCTGCCTGATCGCATGCCGACAGTCGCTCCTCTCGACCTCGACGGGTATTGCGTCGCCGCGCGCTTCGTCGCCGGAATTCCTGTCTTCGCCATGGCGGACGGCACCGTCCATCGGCTCGATCATGGCCACAAGTCGGTGGAAGCCCATGACGGGCTTCTGGTGGCCACCCTGTCCGGCGACGGCAAGTCGCTTCTGACGGGGGGTGAAGACGGGAAGGTGCAGCGCATCTCCGCCTCGGGCGACGTCGAGACGCTTGCCGAGATCGGCCGCAAATGGATCGGGCAGATCGCGCCCGGTCCGCAGGGCGTCGTCGGCTTTTCGTCCGGACGCACCGCCTATGTCCGGCTGGCCGACGGCACGCTCAAGGAGATCGCCTGCGAGCGGACCGTCGAAGGCATTGCCTTTGCGCCCAAGGGACTGCGAGTGGCGCTGGCGCGCTACAACGGCGTCACGCTCATCTGGGCCGGCATGGATTCGAAGCCTGCCGAACTCGAGTGGAAGGGCAGCCATACGGGCATCACCTACTCACCCGACGGCAAGTACCTCGTCACGACGATGCAGGAACAGGCGCTGCATGGGTGGCGCATGTCCGACCTGCACGACATGCGGATGTCCGGCTATCCGGCCAAGGTGAAGTCTCTGTCGTGGAGCGCCAAGGGAAAATGGCTCGCTTCATCCGGTGCGCCGGCGGCGATCGTCTGGCCCTTCGTCGGCAAGGACGGCCCGATGGGCAAGCCGCCGCTGGAACTCGGCACGCGGGGCGATGCGCTCGTTACGGTCGTCGCCTGCCATCCGAGCCAGGACATCGTCGCAATCGGCTTCAATGACGGCATGATTCTCGCCGCGCGCATGGAAGACGGCAAGGAAGTGCTTCTTCGCCGCCCCGGCAAGGGCGCTCTCTCCACGCTCGACTGGAGCCGCGACGGCCACCAGCTCCTCTTCGGTTCCGAGGCGGGCGATTGCGGTGTCGTGGATATTTCCGCCTAACCGCGACACCAAGTTCGACATTCCTTTCGCATACAGCGCCAACTCTGCCTCATCCTGAGCCTGTCGAAGGACGAGGTTTCCAAGATTGTGCCACGCCCTCGTCTTTCGATAGCCTCAGGCCGAGGGGTGATCGGCATCACTCCCAAATGCCCCTCCATCTGTACAATAAAAGACATAGACGCGGCGTGCTTGCGAACATAGCATGAACGCATGGCTCAGCTTTCGACGATGGAAAAACTGGCGATCCTTTCGGATGCCGCAAAATACGACGCTTCTTGCGCCTCTTCCGGTTCGACCAAGCGCAACTCGCTCACTTCGGGCGGCATAGGGTCGACCACAGGGTCCGGCATCTGCCACTCCTATGCGCCGGATGGGAGATGCATCTCACTTCTGAAAATCCTGCTGACGAATTTCTGCGTCTATGATTGCGCCTATTGCATCAACCGGTCGTCATCGAATGTGCGGCGCGCCCGCTTCACGGTGCAGGAAGTCGTCGACCTGACGCTCGATTTCTATAAGCGGAATTACATCGAGGGGCTGTTTCTCTCCTCCGGGATCATCCGCTCGCCGGACGAAACGATGATGCAATTGGTCGAAGTGGCACGGCAGCTTCGGGTGACACACCGCTTTGCCGGCTACATTCATTTGAAGACCATTCCTGATTGCGACCCGCTGCTGCTCGAGGAAGCGGGCCGCTTTGCCGACCGGCTCTCGATCAATGTCGAATTGCCGACCGATGACGGCGTCTCGCGCCTTGCGCCGGAGAAGCGTCCGGCTGAAATCCGCAAGGCAATGGGCAATCTGCGGATGAAGATCGAGGAGAAGTCCGAGCCGACGCTGCGCACCAAGAAGAAGGAGCGTTTCGCGCCGGGTGGGCAGTCGACGCAGATGATCATTGGCGCCGACCCCGCCAATGACGACACGATTCTCAAGACGAGCGCCCGGCTCTATTCCAGCTATCATCTGAAGCGCGTCTACTACTCCGCCTTCAGCCCGATACCGGATTCCAAATCCTCGCTGCCGCTCATCCAGCCGCCGCTGATGCGCGAACATCGGCTCTACCAGGCCGACTGGCTGATGCGCTTCTATGGCTTCGAGCAAAACGAGATTCTGGCGGGCCAGAGCGACGGGATGCTCGATCTCGCGGTCGACCCCAAGCTCGCCTGGGCGCTTTCCAATCGCCAGCGGTTTCCGGTCGACGTTAACCGGGGCGATCGGGAATCGCTTCTGCGCGTTCCGGGCCTCGGTACAAAGGCGGTGGCAAAGATCCTGCAGGTGCGACGCTATCGAACATTGCGGCTGGAGGACGTCGGCCGGCTCTGCCAATCGATGAACAAGGTACGGCCGTTCATCACCGCCCTCGATTGGCAACCGGGCGGGCTGACGGATAGTCCCTCGCTCAAGGCCCGAATGACGCCGCAACCGGCGCAGCTGTCGTTGTTCTAGCGATGTTTGCCGTCACGCTCGCCGATCAGACGGATTTCGATGGGTGGCGCCACGCGGCGCGGCAACTGGCGCTGGCCGGCGTCGAGCCTGGCGACATCCGGTTCAGCGTGGTCGGCCAGACGACGGAAGACCTTTTCGAAGATGCCTCGCCGCTTCTGCCGGAGCCGCCGACCGGTGCGGAATTCACCGTGCCACGCGAGGTGGTCAAGCGTCTGGAACAGGTGATCCATCACCGCGATCCGGATCGATTTTCCTTCATGTACCGGCTTCTCCTGAGGGTCTCGCAGGAGAAAAACCTGCTCCGCATCGCGTCCGATCCCGATATCCAGCGGCTTGAACGGATGGAGAAATCGATCCGGCGCGATGCCCACAAGATGCATGCCTTCGTGCGCTTCCGGAAGATCGATGTGGCCGGCGAGGAATGGTTCGTGGCCTGGTTCGAACCCGAGCATTATATCACTGAGCGTGAAGCGGGCTTCTTTCGCGCGCGGTTCACCGGCATGAAATGGACGATCCTGACGCCTTGGCGCTCGATCTCCTGGGACGGCACGGACATCACGGTGATGCCCGGCGCCAGCAAGGAGGATGCACCGGCGGACGATGCGGCCGAGGATCTCTGGCGCACCTATTTCACGTCGATCTTCAATCCCGCCCGGTTGAAGGTGAAGGCCATGCAGGCCGAGATGCCGAAGAAATACTGGCGGAACCTGCCCGAGGCGCCGCTCATTCCCGGCATGATCGCCGGCGCCGGCAAGGCAGCGGAAGAGATGATCGCGCGCGCGCCCTCCCTTTCCGCGCCCCACCACGCCCGCATCCAGGAACAGTACTGGGAGCCGAAGAAGGTGATCGGCATGGCCGACGAAGAGATTGCCGAAACGCTCGATGCGCTGGAGAAACAGGCCGAGGGCTGCAGGCGCTGCCCGCTCTACAAGGAAGCGACGCAGACCGTGTTTGGCGAAGGTCCGCGCGATGCGGATGTCGTCTTTGTCGGCGAACAGCCGGGCGACCAGGAGGATCTGGCTGGGAAACCCTTCGTCGGGCCGGCCGGGCAGATGTTCAATGCGACGCTGGAAGAGGTCGGCATAGATCGCCAGCGCGTCTACGTCACCAACGCGGTGAAGCACTTCAAGTTCGAGCCGCGCGGCAAGCGGCGCATCCATTCCAAGCCCAATGCAGGCGAAGTGCAGGCCTGCCGCTGGTGGCTCGACCAGGAACTGACGCTGATCCAGCCGAAGCTCACCGTGGCGCTCGGCGCAACGGCACTGACCGCTCTGTCAGGCAAGACGATGCCGGTGACGAAGAACCGGCGGCAGATCGTGACGACCGAGAGCGGTTTGCGCGTGTTCGTCACGGTGCACCCGTCGTTCCTGCTGCGCATCCCGGACAAGGAAACCGCAGCCCGTGAGCGTCGCCTGTTCGCAGAGGATCTTGCCGCCGTGCGGG
The DNA here is from genome assembly GCF_902498825.1 of Rhizobium sp. EC-SD404. Classification (NCBI taxonomy): domain Bacteria; kingdom Pseudomonadati; phylum Pseudomonadota; class Alphaproteobacteria; order Hyphomicrobiales; family Rhizobiaceae; genus Rhizobium; species Rhizobium sp. EC-SD404. The sequence continues at coordinate 859,097 of NZ_LR701459.1, read as the reverse complement.
ACCTGATGAACGCGGCCTGAGGCGCCAAAACGAAAGGGCCGCACCCTAACCTGTCCCGTTTCCGAACGGTGAACCGGTATCCACTTCACCTCGAAACGCTCTGGAAGGATACGGCCCTTCTCTCATCACCAGCTTCTAAGAAGTCGTCAGGCCTTGCGGCCCGAAGCGCTGACGAAGCCAGCGGCGCCGTCCAAATGACCGGGCTTCAGTTCCAGCGCGAGAAACCGCTGGCGCTCGAACGGGCCAGGCAGCATCAGCGTCGCCGTCTTTTCGCTCGTGAAGCCGAAGCGCTCGTAATAGGGCGCGTCGCCAACGAGCAGGACTGCCCCGTGGCCATAGCGACGTGCCTTTTCGATTGCGCGCAGCATCAGTCCGGTGCCGATGCCCGCCGCCTTCGCGGCCGGATCGACGGCAAGCGGGCCGAGCAAAAGCGCGGGCACGGCACGTCCTTCACGGTCGATGCCGGCATCGATATCCCAAAGCCGCACGGTGCCAAGAACATGGCCGGCACGGTTCTTCGCGACGAAGGCGAGTCCAGCGGCGGGCAACCGACCGTGGCGTAGCTTCTCCGAAGTCTTCGTGCGCCAGTCCGGCGCCATGGCGCGGGCAAGCAACGCGTTGCGCTCGTCGATTTCATAGGCGGCTTCGGCGCGAATGGTGATCAGGTCCTCGGCGCCAAGGCCGGCCTTTGCAGTGTCAATCCGGTGGAAAAGCGTGGTCATCGGCATGACTTTCAAACGAATGAAGAGCACGCAGCCGCGCGTCCACCTCGGGTGAACGCCGCAGCCAGTGGCAGACCTGTCGAGGGCTGGACCCAGCCCCCGGCGGTCAGATGACGTAGGATCGGAGCGGTTCGAAGCCGTTGAAGGCCACGGACGCATAGGTCGTCGTGTAGGCCCCGGTGCCCTCGATCAGGACCTCGTCGCCGATCGTCAGGGAGACGGGCAGCGGATAAGGTGCCTTTTCGTAAAGCACGTCGGCGCTATCGCAGGTCGGGCCGGCGATCACGCAGTTTTCCATGACGTCCGCGTCGCGGGCCGTGCGGATCGGGTAGCGGATCGCCTCGTCCATCGTCTCGGCGAGACCGCCGAATTTGCCGATGTCGAGGAAGACCCAGCGAAGCTGATCCGTATCAGCCTTCTTGGAGACGAGCACGACTTCAGCCTTGATCACGCCGGCATTGCCGACCATGCCGCGGCCTGGTTCGATGATCGTTTCCGGCAGGTTGTTGCCGAAGTGCTTGCGTAACGCACCGAAGATCGCCTGGCCGTAAGCTTCGGCCGTCGGAACGTCCTTCAGGTACTTCGTCGGGAAACCACCGCCCATATTGACCATCTTGAGCTCGATACCCTGCTGGGCGAGCTTTTCGAAGACACGGCGCGCGTCGGACAATGCTGCATCCCATGCGTCGAGCTTGGTCATCTGCGAACCGACATGGAACGAGACGCCATAGGAAACGAGGCCGAGCTGGTGGGCATAGACGAGCACGTCTACGGCCATCTGCGGCACGCAGCCGAACTTGCGCGACAGCGGCCACTCGGCGCCTTCGCCATCCGTCAGGACGCGGCAGAACACGCGTGCGCCGGGGGCGGCACGGGCGATCTTCTCGACTTCCTCGTGGCTGTCGACGGCAAAGAGATCGACTCCGAGCCCGTGGGCGCGCGCAACGTCGCGTTCCTTCTTAATCGTGTTGCCGAAGGAGATGCGGCGCGCGGTTGCACCTGCGTCCAGAGCCATCTCGATCTCGGCCACGGAGGCGCAATCGAAATTGGAGCCCATGTTCGCCAAGAGCTTCAGGATCTCAGGCGCAGGATTGGCCTTGACGGCGTAATAGATGGAGCTGTCTGGCAAAGCCTTCTCGAAGGCGCGGTAATTGTCGCGCACGATATCGAGATCGACGACGAGGCAAGGGCCTTCGGGACGTCGAGTTGCGAGGAAATCGCGGATACGGTCAGTGGTCATCGGGGTCGCTCCCATTTCCATGCCCGGCCTAAAAACCGGATGACAAAGGACGACGCCAGCCCGAAGGACAACGGCCGTTGGAGGACCGCGGTTCCGCAAGACTTGCGACGCAATGGCTGAACCAGCGCCCGCCCGGGCGATGATTCGGACTTTGTCTGCCTTGGATTGGATGGGGGTATCCCAACCGCACTTTCGGCAATGAGGGTGTGCCTCTTCAGTAACCCCGGCATTTGGACAGCCGGCAGACACCAGAAAGGCCCGCACCGTCGTTGCTTCAAGATGTCCTCGCTCTTTCCGGTTGGCCGGAGAAGCGACTGGAGGGGTTAGTTCCAGGTACCTTACCGAATTTCCTCACCATTCGAGGGTTCGGCGGACACCCACAGGCACGTGCGACTTTGGGCAGCACCGGAGATAGTGAGTCGCGCCGTCACAATCAAGCGGTTTTTGCACCGTGTTCTGTCGAACACGTAAGCGTCATTCGGTCGACAGAATGCCGCCTTCCCTCTTGCGATCGTGTCATTTGACAACATATGCGGCTGAACTAAAGCAAGGACATCCTTACGTTGGATACATTGACGCGCATTCGAGCCTTCATCGACGTGGTCGAGGCAGAGGGCTTTTCCGCAGCATCGCGCAAGATCGGCCGGTCCAAGGCGCTGCTTTCCAAATATGTCCGGGAACTTGAAGACGAACTCGGCGCACTTCTCTTGAACCGCACGACGCGGCAATTCTCGCTCACCGAAGCGGGTCACACCTATTACAAAAGCGCGTCGGAAATCTTGAAGGAAATAGACAGCCTTGCGGACCTGGTGCGCGAGAACAACAGCGATCTCAAGGGTCGCCTTCGGATCTCCGCTCCGCGCACCTTCGCCGATGCCGATATCGGGGCATCGCTGGTCGATTTCGCGGTGGATCATCCCGATCTGACGCTCGATGTCGTCGCCGACGACCGGTTCGTCGATCTGGTGGAGGAAGGCTTCGACATCGCCATCCGCATCACGCGGCTTGAGGATTCCGGGCTCATCGCCCGCAAGCTCGGACCTTTCCGCATTCTCGTCTGCGCTTCCCCCGCCTTCATCGAGCAACACGGGCCGCTGACCGATCCATCGGACCTCGCGCGCTTGCCCTGCATTCTCGACACCAATGGCCGCTCGCTGAGCAATTGGCGGTTTCAGCGTGCCGATGGCAGCCTCTTCAGCGTCAATGTGAATGTCCGCATGGAGGTGAACAGCCCGATGATGGCCATGCGCGCCGCGATCGGCGGCCTCGGCGTGACGATGCTGCCCGATTTCGTAGCAAAATCCGCGCTCGACAGCGGTGCGCTGATCTCGCTCTTCGAGGAAAACGGCATCGACGATCGCGGGATCTATGCGATCTATCCGCATCGCCGCTATCTGCCGGCAAAGGTGCGCGCCTTCGTGGATCATCAGACGGGCTGGTTCAGGAAGCTGCATCAGGGCTGATAAGCCAGCTTTGCTCAAGTCCCCGTTGTCATGGTCGAATTTCAGCCCCCTTTTTGGGGCAATCGATGGCTATCGGGATTCGGCACAGTGTCAGGGGCATCCATGAAAACGACGCGCAAAAACGGATTGGCGCGACTGGCGTTTGCCGGTATCTGCCTGACGGCGTTGCCGACGAATGCGGGCGCCCATCCGCACATCTTTGCCGAAGCACGGCTGGAGGTGATGCTCGGAGAAGACGACCAGGTCGAAGAGCTCCGCCATGTGTGGCGCTTCGATGAGTTCTTCTCTTCAACCGTGATGCTCGAATTCGACGCGAACACCAATCTCGAGCTCGAGCCGGAAGAGCTGGAAGCGATCGGCGAAACGGTTCGCCAGTCCCTCGCTGACTTCGATTATTACACGTCAATCCAAAAGGACGGGGTCGAACTCGGTGTCGTGGCTCCCGAACGCATCTTCGCGAATTTCGAAGACGGGCAGCTTCTGATGTTCTTCTCCGTCAAGCCCAAGGCGGCCGCACCGCTCGATGGCAAGCTCGCCTTCGGGGTCTACGATCCCACCATGTATGCCGCCATCGATTTCGTGAACGACACCGACCTCGTCGTCATGGGCGATGCCGGCGATTGTGAAAGCGCGGTGATCCGGCCCGATCCAGACCAGGTGCTCGCCGAGATGCAGGGCAGCCTGACGGATGCCTTCTTCAACGATCCCGAGGGCTACGACGTCTCGCAGCTCTTCGCGACACGGCTGGAGGTTACATGCTGAAGGTGTGGAGCAGGATTGTCTTGCCGCTTTGCCTCGCCTGCGTAGGGGCCGCGCTGGTGGCCATGCCGGCGCTCGCGCAATCGCCGCTCGGCATCGGCACGGCCGAACCGTCGATCAACACGGGCGGTTTTCTGAGCGGCTTCTTCGGCTGGATCAACGCGCTGCAGCAGGATTTCTATCGCTCGCTCACCGACGCGCTGCGCGCCATGCGCGAGGATCCCTGGAAGCTTTCCGGCCTGATCGGGCTGTCCTTCGCCTATGGCGTCTTTCATGCCGCGGGACCTGGGCACGGCAAGGCCGTGATCTCGGCCTATATGGTCGCCAACGAAGTGGCGCTGCGCCGCGGTATCTTCCTGTCGTTTGCTTCGGCCCTGCTGCAGGGAGCGATGGCGGTGCTGGTCGTCGGATTGACCTATCTCGTCCTGCGCGGCACGGCGATTTCCATGACCGATGCGACGCGCAGTCTCGAAATCGCAAGCTTCGCCGTCATCACGTCATTCGGCGCGTGGCTGCTTTACCGCAAGCTTGCCCCTGCTCGCCGGCGTCCGGCGACGCTTTCGGCCGCAGCGGTCTCGCCCGCTCATGCCCACCATGGCCACAATCACCATGACCATCACCAGCATGGTCACCACCATCACGATCATGGGTCGCATGATGGCCACCATCACGGGCATGCGCATTCCCATGGCGACGATGCCTGCTCGGTCTGTGGCCACTCCCACGCGCCGGATCCTACGCTGCTTGCAAAAGAGCGTCTATCGACGCGCGAAGCCTGGTCTGCCGTGCTCGCCGTTGGCCTTCGGCCCTGCTCCGGCGCTCTGATCGTTTTGACCTTCGCGCTGTTGAACGGCCTCTATCTCGGCGGCATCCTCTCGGTCTTCGCCATGTCGATCGGAACGGCCATCACCGTTTCGGCGCTCGCCTGCCTCGCCGTCGGCGCGAAGGACGTGGCAATCCGCTATTCGGGCAACGGTAGCGCCGTGCGCGTCACGAACGGAATAGAGATTTTCGGCGCGCTCTGCGTGTTCGTGATCGGCGCATTGCTGCTTACGGCAGCGCTTTCGGCCTGAGCTTCAGTCTTAGCGGCCCGAGCCGGAACGTTCGTTGCGGCGCTGCTGGCGGGCGCGCAGCCAGAAAATCGCGAAGAACGCGAGAACGAAGACGATGGCGACGGCATAGGCGAGCCATGGCGAGACTTCCGACAGTTGCATCATCAGGGGCGGCATCACGAAGAAGCCCAGGCCCACGAACGCCATGATGACGGCAGCGGCGAGTGCCGAGTTGCGGTCCGACTTGTTCAACTGTCTGTCCTTTCGCCCGCGATGAAAGCGGCGCGTATCTCTTCCAGCGTCTGCCGCTGGTTTCCGGCGGGATCGAAATTGTCCCGGCTCAGCCAGTTTTTCAGAGCCTGACCGATCACCGGCCAATCCTCGTCGATCATGGCATACCATGCGGTATCGCGGTTCGCGCCTTTCGAGATCATGTGCTGACGAAACACACCCTCGAAGGTGAAGCCGAGACGTCCGGCCGCGCGCTTGGACGGCCGATTGTCATCATGGCATTTCCATTCATAGCGCCGATAACCGAGGTCCTCGAAGACATGCCGCGCCATCAGATAATGCAGTTCGGTGGCAGCGGGCTTTCGCGCCACCGATGCGCCATGGGCGACCGAGCCGACTTCGATCACCCCGTTTGCAGTGTCGATCCGCATGTAGCTCGCCATGCCGACGATCTCCCCGGTCGTACGATTCGAAGCGACCAGCGTCACCCAACTCCCCTGGTTGCTCTCCAGCCATTGCGTAAAGTCGGACACCGACTGGAACACCGGGCACGGGAAGTATCGCAGGCGCTCGTTGATGCCAGCCGCACCGCCGAGCGCCTGCCACAAAGCTTCCGCATGTTTGGCCGCGACGAAAGGCTGGAGCTCCAGAAACCGCCCTTCGAGCCGCACATCGCGCGGCGCCTCGCGGCTCGTCCAATTTTCCAAATCGCGCATGAGATTTCGCTTCATTGATCTTCGCGGCCGGATAAGACATCAACGTCTGCCAAAAGACAACGCGACACGATCGCCGACAGGGAGAGAGATTAAGATGATCGCAACGGTGGCCGCATTCGACCGCATGGGCGAGGAAAATGCCTTTGCCGTGCTCGCACGGGCAACGGCACTCGCCAATCAGGGGCGCGACATCATCAATCTCGGGATCGGCCAGCCGGACTTCAAGACACCGGAGCACATCGTCGAAGCTGCGATCAAGGCGCTGAAGGACGGTCACCACGGCTATACGCCGGCAACCGGGCTGCTCGCGACCCGCGAGGCGGTTGCACGCCGCACGCTGACGACGACGGGCATCGAAGTGTCGCCCGAAAACGTGATGATCATGCCTGGCGGCAAGCCGACCATGTATGCGGCGATCGTCATGTTCGGCGAGCCGGGCAGCGAAATCCTTTATCCGGACCCCGGTTTCCCGATCTATCGTTCGATGATCGAGTTCACGGGAGCAACGCCCGTCCCGGTGCCGATCCGCGAGGAAACTGGCTTTGCATTTTCGGCGGAAGAAACGCTTTCGTTGATCACACCGAAGACGCGCCTGCTGATCCTCAATTCACCGGCAAACCCGACGGGCGGGATCACGCCGCGCGCGGAGATCGAGAAGCTGGTCAAAGGTCTCGCCGACCATCCGCATGTGGCGATCATTTCCGACGAGATCTACGACGTGATGACCTATGATGGCGAAACGCATACCTCGCTGCTCGAATTTCCCGAAATCCGCGATCGGCTGATCGTGCTCAACGGCTGGTCCAAGACGTGGGCGATGACCGGCTGGCGCATGGGCTGGTCGATCTGGCCGAACGGGCTCTACGACAAGGTGCGCAAGCTGGCCGTCAATTGCTGGTCCTGCGTCAACGCTCCGAGCCAATTCGCCGGCATCGCCGCGATCGACGGGCCCCAGGACGACGTGGATCGGATGATGACCGCCTTCGACCAGCGCCGCAAACTCGTGGTCGATGGCCTGCGGGCGCTGCCGGGCGTCGATTGCGCCACGCCGAAGGGAGCGTTCTATGCGTTCCCCAACGTCAAGGAGACGGGCTGGCCCGCCAAGAAACTGGCGGCGGCGCTTCTGGACGAAGCCGGCGTCGCGCTCATCGGCGGGCCGGATTTCGGTATTCTCGGCGAAGGCTATATCCGCCTTTCCTATGCGAATTCGGCTGAGAACATCGAGCGTGCGCTGGAGCGCATGCGCGATTTCCTGAGCCGTTGATCAGAGGCCGAAGAAGAAGACGATCGCCGCACAGGTCGCGACGCCGATGATGATGTTCATCGGCACGCCGATCTTCAGAAAGTCCGCGAAGGTATAATTGCCGGCGCCGTAGACCAGCGTGTTGGTCTGGTACCCGATCGGCGTTGCGAAGCTTGCGCTTGCGGCGAACATGACGGCGACCACGAAGGCTCTGGGGTCGATGCCTAGGCTTTCGGCCAGCCCTATTGCCAGCGGCGTTATGATGACGGCGACGGCATTGTTGCTCGCCACCTCGGTTAGGAAAGACGTCAACGCATAGACTGCCACGAGCGCGACGATGGGCGACATCTGCGATATCCATGGCGAGATGAACGAGACCACCAGTTCGATGGCGCCTGTGTTCTGCAGGCCCGTACCGATCGCCAACATGGCGAAGATGAGGATCAGGATCGATCCATCGACGGCGCTCCAGGCTTCGTCGGAGTCAATGCAGCGCAGAAGCAGGATCGCGACAACGGCGATGAAGGCCAGGGCCTCGATGGGCATGACGTTGAACGCCGCGAGGCCGACGACTGCCATGAGCGCTGCGATGGCGATAGGGGCCTTGCTGCGGCGGAACGAGCGCTCTTCGGATGCGGTAATGGAAACGAGGTTCGCCTCCTCGGCGAGACGCGAGATGCCCTCTTCCTGACCTTCGATCAGCAGTCGGTCTGCGGGGCGCAAGCGGACGCTCGCCATATCTGCGCCGGCATTGTGGTTCGGACGGTGGATGCCGAGGACGCGCGCACCGAAGTGACTGCCAAGTCCCATTTCCGCCAGGGTGCGGCCGACGCTGTGACGACGCGGCGCGACGAAGGCTTCGACAATGATACCGTCTTCCAGCTTTCGAATGCCTCGGCGAGGCCCGACCCGGTATCCATCCTCTTCGTTCAGCGTCAGAATTTCGGATGCGGGCGCCTGAATGACGAGGCGGTCGCCCGTCGTCAGAAGCAGGTCGTCCAGGTCCTTCAATTTTTGACCACCGCGCATCACCGACACGATGCGGATCGACTCGCGGTTCAATGCTGCGATTTCCTTGAGCGGCTTGTTCTCGATCTTGGCGGCGGCCGTGATCATGACTTCGCTCAGATAGACCGGGTCTTCGGACTCGACGGATTCGGCACCGCCGCCCTCCCGGTGGGGGAGAAGCAAGGGGCCGAGAATGGCGAGCGATGCCCAGCCGGCCAACACGACGACGATGCCGACGGGCGTGATCTCGAAGATCGAGAAAGCGGCCAAACCATTTTCACGCGCAACGCCGTCGACGAGAAGGTTCGTCGAGGTGCCGATCAAGGTGACCGTGCCGCCGAAGATCGCCGCGTAGGACAGCGGGATGAGGAGCCGGGTCGATGCGATCTTCATCGACGAGGCGAGCTTGATGATGATGGGAATGGTGACGAGCACGACAGGGGTGTTGTTCACGAAGGCCGATGAGATGGAGACTATGCCGAGCAGCGCCAGCAGCGCCAGAACCGGCCGTTTGCCCGACAGGGCGATGACCTTGTTGGAAATCATCTCCAGAACACCGGTACGAACGAGCGCGCCCGACAAAATGAACATGGCGGCGATCGTCAGCGGCGCCGGATTGGAAAATACGGCCAGCAGTTCGTCTGCCGAGACGAAGCCGATGATGACGAAGACGACGGCACCTGCCGCAGCGATCACGTCCGGTGGATAGCGTTCGGTAAAGAAGCCGACAAACATCAAGGCAAGCAGGCCCAATGCGATATAGGCCTGGTAGTCGACGATGAACGCAGTCATGGAGTCCCCTCAGCAACGCCGGCAAACGGAGAAGCGCGCGATTCAGTTCCGCAGCGCCGACCGTTTGCCGCAATAGCATCTCGAAGGGATAGGCGCCTATCCGAGGAAGGGCAAAAAAGGTTGTCCTGCCAACGCTTGCAGGAAGACGAATACAACGAATGCGGTGTAGGCAAGCGCAAAGGAGCGGATCGCCCAGATGGCTCTCGTCCCGAGCCACGCGGCGAGCAGGAGGCCGGCCAGCGGGACGAAATGGAGAGCGTGTGTCGCGAAGAAATGGGACACACGAAGATCGCCGCCATCGCGCGCCCAGCCGAGCAGAGCAAGCGTTGCATGACCGCCGGACGACCCGACAAAATGGCTACTCGATCCGCTCATGTAACCGGCGGTGACAGCCGTCATCGGCAACACCATCGCGAGGCCGAACACGATTGCTTCCTTGACGACGCGGTTGTCGGCCAGCGCCGGCCCGCGCGCGATCTGCCAAGCATAGTAGGCGGAAGCACCCGTCAGCCACAGGGCGAGAAGGCCCATCAGTCCATAGATCGGACCCGCGATCGGGCCCATGTTGAAGTGAGAGCTGGTCCCGAGCATCACCGCGCCGCCGACCCAAAGCGTCTCCGCCATGATCGCCGCGACGACGCTCCCGGCATAAAGGCGATAGCTGCGGCGCGCGCTGAGCTCCGCCGGCAGGTAGCGGGCAAAGAAGGCAAGCGACAGAAGGTAGACACCGAGCGCGAACTGGAACTTGAGCGGCTTGCTCCAGCCCGCGACGCCGGCCCAGTCGCGCGGATCGATCACCGATGCGGCGAATGTCGGCAGCATCAAAACGAGCAGGAACAGGCCGGCCGCGGTAAACAGCGGTTCATCGTTGCGCAATCGCGCCAACAGCCCGACGCTCTGCCCTTGGGTTCGCGTCAGACGCGGATCGAGAACGGTAGAATTCATCTGACGCTCCTCAAGCAGGACCGAGTTTGTGCGACCGCGCCAGGCGCAGCATCTGGAAGACGAGATAACCGACCGGCCCGAACAGGAAGGTCAGGGCGAGGATCGGCAACAGCAGTGCGAAGGGCAGCCCTTCAACTTCATTGGCACGCACGATCCAGGCGCCGATCAGAAGGTCGAAGGCGAGATAATGCAGCCAGCCGGCGAGCAGGATCTTCGGCGTCTGGAACAGCAACGTGACGTCGGCGAGGGTGGAGAACCCACCATCGGCCCCTGCCCAGAAGGTAAGGATCAACGCCGCATAGGCGGCAGAAAGAAGCAGCGGAACGATGATTTCGGGATAAGGCCGGATCGAGCGCAGCCGGCCGAAATGGGATGCGGCGAGCGCCATCCAGCCTGTCATTGCCAGTGTGCTTGCAGCAGAAAACGCACTCTCGACCATCGTCCCTCTCCTTCGATCTAGACAGCGTCAGGATTGAAGAATGGCACGCATCTTTCTGTTGTCAAGTTTATTTTGACGCCGTAAAGATGGGAAGTCTTTGCGGAAAGTGAGGAGAATTGTCGTTTCCGAGAAAACCACGCCAGCCAAACCCTATCACCACGGCGATCTGCGCGCGGCGCTGCTGGAGGCTGCAGAGCTCGAGCTTGCCGAAAAGGGCATCGAAGGTTTCACGTTGCGGGGCTGCGCCAAGCGCGCAGGCGTTTCCCATGCGGCACCGGCTCACCATTTCGGCGATGCGGCCGGATTGCTGACGGCACTCGCAGCACAGGGCTTCGAGCGGTTCATCGAGACGCAGACGCGGGTGAAGACAGCGGCGCGGCCAGTCGACGCGCGTGCCAATTTGCTGGCCGCCGGGATCGGCTATCTGACATTTGCCTGGGAAAACCAGGCACTCTTTCGGCTGATGTTCTCATCCGAGCGGCGTGACGACGCCAATGTGCATCTCGCCCAGCGCGCGCAGGCGGCCTACATGCAGCTTGCGGACGACGTGGCTGCGGTGCGCGGCGATGAGAATACACCGCCGCAGCCCAACGACGTGGACGTGATCGCCGCCTGGGCGATGGTCCACGGGCTGTCGGATCTGATGATCTCCGGCCGGATCATGCTCGACGGGCTATCGGAAACCGAACGCCACGCGGCGCTGGAAAGCATCATCGCCCGCGTCATGCCTGAACCAGGCGCAACGCGGACGACGTGAAGTGCCTTAGGCTGTCTTGACGCCCGAGACCGTCGCTTCGATGTGATCGACCAGAGCGTCGGGCAGCGCAAGTCGGCCGGCCAGCAGGTCGAGATAGCCGCGCTCGGCGCGCGTATCCGGATCGATGGCGAGGCGCGAGGCGGTGTAGATTTCCACCTTCTGCTCTTCGGTCTTTGCTGCCGCGACAATCGCATCGACATCGACGGGGCCGTCCAGTTCCTTCTGCAGGAAAGCAAGTTCCTCAGCGTCGAGTCCGTCTTCGGACAACTTTCCGACGATCGCGGCGCGTTCGGTGGCATCGATATGGCCATCGGCCTTGGCCGCGGCGATCATCGCCCGCACCATGGCAAGGGCGAAATCATCGCTGGTCTGCTGAGGATCCATGTCGAAACCGCTGCCGGCCGGCGGCGGCAACACTTCCTGCTGCGGCTGGCCGGCGACGGTGGTGGGCGCCTTGCCAGACTGATAGTTGCGGTAGGCGAGATAGCCGAGGCCGGCGATGGCAGCCATGCCGCCCACCTTCAAGGCCGAGCCGCCAAGCTGACGTCCGGTCTTGGTGCCGAGCAGCGCCGCCATGACGGCGCTTGCGGCCATGGGATTGTTGCGGGCCATGTCGGCCACCTGACCCGCCCTGCCCGAAAGACCGCCGCCTCCCTGACCTGCCAAACCGCCAAGCTTGCCAAGAGCGCCACCCTGACCTGTGAGCCCACCGAGCTTGCCGAGGATATCGGACCCGGAGGACGAGCCCCCACGGGACGAACCGAGGAACTGTTCGAGGAGCTTCTTGGGATCAAGCATGGCGTCTACCTTTTGCGGAGCATATGCGTTGCTCGGCAGATAAGAACCGCGGCGCTCGAATTCAAACGTCTATTGAGCCAGCAGCATCGCTTCGGACGCCAAACGGGTGATTCCGTCCCAATCACCGGCTTCCACCATGGCTTTCGGAGCGACCCAGGAGCCGCCGACGCAAACGACGTTCGGCAGCGAGAGATAGGTGCGCGCGTTTTCCGGCGAAATGCCCCCGGTCGGACAGAACAACGTTCCCGCCAGCGGCGAGGACAATGACTTGAGATAGGCGGCCCCGCCGGCCTGTTCGGCCGGGAAGAATTTGAGCACATCATAGCCCTCTTCGCGCAGCGCCATCACTTCGCTGGACGTGGCAGCGCCCGGCAAAAGCGGCACGGACGATTTGCGCGCGGCATCGAGCAGTTCCTGCGTCGTGCCGGGAGAAACAATGAACTGGGAGCCCGCTTCGACGGCTTCGTCGTAGTTGCGAGCGTTGAGGATGGTGCCGGCACCGGCAACAGCGCCCTCGACCTCCTGAGCGACGAGACGGATCGCCTCGAGCGCGGCCGGCGTGCGCAACGTGATCTCGATGGCCTTAAGGCCACCCGCGACGAGCGCGCGCGCCAAGGGCACAGCTGTTCGGGCATCATCGATGACAAGCACCGGTACGACGGTCTGCAACTTCAATGTTGCCAGAAGACGGGAGGTCTTGTCGTTCATCGCGTCAACGCTTTCCTTGAGCAGCATGGGATGCCCTTGGGCTTACCGACTTCATGCGCGGATGTCCATTGATCGCCTCAATGGAGCAGGTTCAATCGATTGAGTATCGTCTTCAGCTGCGAAATCACGGCAGTGATCAGTCCGGCGGACGCGAGACGCCCGGCGCCTGCGTCGCCATCCGGTTCTGCTTCCAGTGCTGCCATCGTCCGCGGCCCGGCGATGCCGTCGGGCACGAGCCCGGCATTGTGCTGATAGTGCTTCAGGGCCGCCAGCGTCTGCGGGCCGAATAGGCCATCGACCGATATCACCGCACCATTGCCTGCAGTTGCGAAAGCCCGCAGGCGCCCCTGAAGCGCGACGACGTCCGGTCCCGACATGCCAATCTTCAGCAGACGAGGGACGTCACCTGGCTCTTCGCTTGCGGCATGGCGGCGGTACGCTGCTGCCAGCCGGGTGTGATAGCCGTGACGCGCATAGGCCGGGCCATTATAGCCGCGCGCAAACGCGGTCCAGTCGCGCCGCCGCACGGCGTCCACCAGTCCGGCTTTCTCAATAAAGAGGATCATCAGCCGCAGTTGCCCGGCAAAACCCACGCGTGCTTCCGCGACGAGCGCCTCGACGCTTTCATAGCCGAGCCAGCGCCAGTGCTCGCCCATCACCTGCCCGAGACCCCAGGATGTGGAGGCATAGGCGGCATCCCGATCGATCTGCGCGGCACGGTTCAGCAGCGCCCACCGGGCGGCCTGTGACGATGGGTTCGCGATCGCGCCGGCACGTGGCGATGCAAGCCCCTGCGCCCTCGCCTCTGCCCGCTGGTCGGGGCTCACGAGCCGATCGAAATAATGGCCTTCGAACCGGATGAGCGGTTCGGCGCGGCCGGCGACGATCGCATGGGCCCTGCCGCCGCTTTCGACCTCGATGACCGCCATCAGCGCTGCCGTCTCCACGCGCAACCGGGCCGCCTCGCGCGCCACCGCATCCAGTTCGGTCCGTTCGAGCATGCCATTCCTCCATTGCCGTTGAGCGAACCGACAATGGTGCGGCCTTTCTCCGTGGCGAGCATGGAGCGCAAGACTTCCGACAGCGCAGGAAGAATTGCGAAACTGCGAGTGAAGCGCTATCTGGCCGCCATGAGCACCAAACGCCCTGAAAATCCGACCGCTTCTGCCGAGGAAGCCGCAAAGCCCTTTCTCGTCGCAGCGCTCTATCACTTCGCAAATTTTCCCCGCTTCGAAAGCTTTCGCGAGCCGCTGGAAGCTATCTGCCGCGAAAACGGTATTCGCGGGACGCTGCTTTTGGCGCATGAGGGCATCAACGGCACGATTGCCGGCAGTGATGCCGGGATCGGCGCGGTGCTTGCCCATCTCAGAGCGCAGTCCGAGTTTTCCGGCCTGATTCACAAGGAAAGCCGGGCGAGCGCCCAGCCCTTTCTGCGGCTCAAGGTACGGCTCAAGAAAGAGATCGTCACCATGGGAGTGACGGACATCGATCCGCAGCGCGATGCCGGGACCTATGTCGATCCGGCCGCTTGGAACGCTCTCATCTCGGATCCCGATACGATCGTGATCGACACGCGCAACGATTACGAGGTCGCCATCGGTACGTTCCGGGAAGCGATCGACCCGAAGACCAAGTCATTTCGCGAGTTTCCGGAATGGGTGCGCGCCCATCCGGAACTGAAGGACAAGACCAAGATCGCCATGTTCTGCACCGGCGGCATCCGCTGCGAAAAGGCCTCGGCCTTCATGAAGAAGGAAGGCTTCGACGAGGTCTACCATCTCAAGGGCGGCATCTTGAAATATCTCGAGGACGTGCCGGAAACGGAAAGCCATTGGGAAGGCCAGTGCTTCGTGTTCGACGAACGCGTTTCAGTTGGCCATGGGCTCGACGAGGGCGACCTGCAGCTCTGCCGCGCCTGCCGGCATCCGCTCTCGCCGGAAGATCTGGCAGCGCCGACCTATGAAGCCGGCGTTTCCTGCCCGCAATGCTTCGATGTGCGTAGCGAGGAAGACCGCGCGCGGTTTCGCGAACGGGAACGCCAGATCGCACTCGCCAAGAAGCGCGGCGAGCGGCATCTCGGAGAGTGAGCTAGGCGGCTAGCGCTTGCTCAGTTGCGCCCGCTATGGGCTGTGGCGAGTTCGGCATACCAGCGGCCCGATGACTTCACGGTGCGCACCTGCGTCTCGTAGTCCACGTGAACGATGCCGAAGCGCATGCGGTAGCCTTCCGCCCACTCGAAATTGTCCATCAGGCTCCAGGCGAAATAGCCTCTGATTGAAAAACCTTCGTCGATGAGATCGGCGAGAACGGACAGATGGCGCTCGATGTAGTCGAGGCGCGGCTGATCATCGACGGTGCCGTTCTCCACACCCATGTTATAGCAGGCACCGTTCTCGGTGATGTAGAGATCGGGGAGGTCGTAACGCTGGTTGAGCTCGCGGATGATGTAGGCGAGCGCAGACGGCTCGACCTCCCAGCCGATATCGGTCTTCACGCAATTCTCCGGCACGACCGGCAGGGCGGCCGGGAACTCCGCGCCCTTCGATGCATCGTGCTTTACGCGCATCGGCGTGTAGTAGTTCAGGCCCCAGAAATCGAGCGGCACGGAGATGGCGTCCATGTCGCCCGGCTCGATCGTCGGCATCCTCTCGCCGAGCGCCGCCATGAAATCATCCGGATAGGCGCCGTTGAAAAGCGGGCCGAAGAACACGCCGTTGTGGAACGAAAAGGCGCGCTCGGCCGCCTCCTGGTCCACTTCGCTGTCGGTCAGCGCCAGGGTCGCATGCGCGTTGATCACGATGCCGACGGGCAGTTCAGGCCTTGCCGAGCGCAGGGCAGCGACACCGAAGCCGTGCGCGAGGTTGGTCATGTGCAGCGCGTGGAGCGCCGCATCCATCGATCGCTCACCCGGCGCATGGATACCGTAAAGGTGGCTCAGCCACACGGAGCACCAGGGTTCGTTGAAGGTGGCGACGCTGTCCAGCCGGTCGCCAAGACGGCGCGCGACGATGTCGGCGTAATCGGCAAAGGCGTATGCGGTGTCCCGGGTCGTCCAGCCACCATCGCCCATCAACGCCAATGGCAGGTCCCAATGGTAGAGGGTCGCGAAGGCCTTGATGCCCCGTGATTTCAGGCCATCGACGAGACGTTCATAGAATTCGAGGCCCTTCTCGTTCACATCGCCGCGCCCGCTAGGAAAGATCCGGGGCCAGGCGATGGAGAAGCGGTAGGCGTCGACCCCGAGATCGCGGATGAGATCGAGATCGGCGTCCAGGCGGTTGTAATGGTCGCAGGCAACATCGCCGTCATGCCGGCCAAAGGTGCGACCCGGCATCTTCGAAAACGCATCCCAGATGGACGGCCCCCGTCCATCCGTCTTCGCTGCCCCTTCGATCTGGAACGCGGCGGTCGCAACACCGAAGAGGAAATCGGAAGGGATCCGGGCGGCGAGAGTTTTTGTCGGTGTCATAAGGGCTTTCTGGAAGTTCGAACGTCCACATCGCGCGATTTGGCATCGGGCCTCGATGAGCGAAACTACCATTGGGTGATGCGCTACTCAACGCAAAGCGGCCCCGTCTCCGGGGCCGCTGCGCTGTTCAGGTCCGCCGCTGCGTCAGATCAGAACGGGCTGTCCGGGTAGTAGTACTGCTCGGCATTCTCAGGCGTGATCAGCACCGAACCGATGATGAAATCGCCCGAAACCGGTGCGTTGCCGACAAAGTTAAGCGCCGTCAGCTCGATCGCGGTGCCGATCATGGCAGGCGGATAGGTGACGTTTGCCGGCACCTGCTCGTCGCCATCCATCACGCGCTGGATCATTTCCTTCATGCCGGCGCCGCCAAGCACCCACATGTCGGCTTCGCGACCGGACTGGGCGATGGCTTCGAGTGCGCCAACGGCCATGTCGTCGTCGGAAGCCCAGACGGCATCGATTTCCGGATAGCGCGACAGGAAGTCCTGCATGACTTCGAAGGAGTCGTCGCGGTTCCAGTTGCCGTGTTCCATGCCGAGGACTTCGATGCCCGAGCCCTCGATGGCCGCTTCGAATGCTTCGACGCGTTCATTGTCGATGGTGGTCGGAATTCCGCGCAGGACGACGATGTTGCCGCCTTCCGGCATGCGCTCGACGAAGAACTCGCCGGCCACGCGGCCGAAGCCCGGATTGTCACCGGCGACGTAGAGGTCTTCGATGTTCTCCTGGGCGAGACCGCGGTCGACGACCGTGACCCACTTGCCCTCTTCCTTGACGCGGGCAACCGGGCCCGTCAGCGGCTCGGATTCGAAAGGCAGGACGACGAGGGCGTCGATATTGCGGGTCGCCATCATGTCTTCGATGTCGGAGACCTGCTGGCCCGGATCGGATGCCGTCGAGAGAACGAAGTCGAGGTTCTCGTAACGCTCTTCCAGCGCGTCGATCGTTGCCTGGGCATGGAAGTTCATGCCGCCGGCCCAGCCGTGGGTTGCGGCAGGAATGGAAACGCCGATCACGGCCGTTTCCGCGTCCTGTGCGCTTGCCGCAAGCGGCATCACCATCATGGTGCCGAGCGCGAGCGCTCCTGCGAAATGCTTCAAGTTCATGGTCTCTCTCCCGTGTTGAGCTCTCATTCAAAGAGCGGTGACTGGCCGTCAGCGTTGAGCCTTTTTCTGTCGCTGCAACACGACGGCCAGAATGATGATCACGCCTTGGATCGCACCGTTCAGATACGGGCTCACAAGATCCGTGAGGTTCAAAAGATTGTCGATGAGGCTGAGGATCAGCACGCCGACGACCGTGCCCCATACGCGGCCGAAGCCGCCCTTCAGCACAGTGCCACCGATGATGACCGCTGCGATCGCTTCCAGTTCCCAGAGCACGCCCGTGGCGCTGGAGGCGGAGCCGAGACGCGGCACGTACATGATGGTCGCGATGCCGACGAGAATGCCGAGCAGCACGTAGGTCATCAAGCGGACGCGGTCGACGTGGACGGCCGAATAGCGCGATACCTGTTCGTTGGAGCCGATGGCAGCGCAATGGCGGCCGAATGCCGTGTGGCGCATGACGATCTCGCCGATGATCGCGATGATCGCGAAAACGATGATCGGCCAGGCGACGCCCAGGAAGCCCGAGTAATAGACGGGGCGATAGATCTCGCGAACCTGGTAATCGAGCGAAAGCGTCCCGCCATCGGCAAGCCACGTGATCAGCGATCGGAAGATGCCCATCGTTCCGAGCGTCACGATGAAGGCTTCGATGCGCGCCTGCGTGATCAGAAGCCCGTTGACGAGACCCGCTGCCAGCCCGACGACGAGCGCGCTCGCGATGCCGACGAGGACCACGCCGATGCCCACGCCCATCGAGGGCACCAACGCATTCATGATGAGGATCATCACGCCCGCGATGAAGGCAGCCATGGAGCCCACCGACAGATCGAGACCGCCGGACGTGATGACGAAGGTCATGCCGACCGCGATGATGCCGATGAAGGCGGAGCGCGCCAGCACGTTCGTCACGTTGCCGTAGCTCAGAAAATTCGGGTTCATCATCGCGCCGGCGACCACCAGCACGACGAGCGCGATGACCGGACCCCAGATGTGGAAGTCGATCTTGAAGCCGGAAGACGACTTCGTCTTTGCGGGGGGGGTGGCGTGATCACTCATGACTGTCGAACTTTCTGCCTTCCAGGCCCATCGCGTAGCGGACGATCACGTCCTCGTTCACGTCCGAGCCCGAGACTTCGCCGGTGATGCGGCCAGAGCGCATGACATAGACGCGGTTGGCCAGGCCGATGATCTCGGCCATTTCCGACGAGATGACGATGACGCTCTTGCCCTGCCCGGCGAGCGCGTGGATGAATTGATAGATCTGCTGTTTGGTGCCGATATCGATGCCGCGTGTCGGCTCGTCGATGATGACGATGTCCGGCTCGGCCAGCATCGTCTTGGCGAGCAGCAGCTTCTGCTGATTGCCGCCCGACAGATTGCCGACGAGGACGGCGCGCGTCGGTGCGCGCACGTCGAATTCCTTGATGGCCTTGTCGAGGGCCGCCTCTTCCGCCTTGCCGTCGATCATCGTCTTGCCGAAGCGATCGAGTGCCAGAAGCGTCAGGTTCGGGCGCATGCCCTGCGTCAGGATCAGGCCGCGGCCCTTGCGGTCCTCGGTCAGATAGACGATGCCGGCGCGGCGCGCATCCTTGACCGAACCGACACGGAACGGCTTGCCACCGATCTCGACCGTGCCCTGCGCGTCGCGCACGCCGATCAGGCCTTCCATCAGTTCCGTCCGGCCGGAGCCGACGAGGCCGGCGAAGCCCAGAACTTCGCCGCGCTTCAATTCGAAGGAGGCGTCGTGAACGATCGAGCCGACGGTGAGGTTGCGCACCGACAGCACGGTTTCTGCTGCACCGACCTCATGCTTTGCCGGGAAAATGTTCGACAGTTCGCGGCCGACCATGGCCTGCGCCATCTGATCCTCGCTCATGGTGCCGGCCTCGACATTGGCGACGCGGTGACCATCGCGCAGGACCGTGATGTGGTCGGCAAGGCGGGCGATCTCGTCGAGCTTGTGCGAGGTGTAGAGGATCGCCGTGCCGTTCGCCTTCAGGCGCTCGATCTGGCGGAAGAGAATCTGTGCCTCGCGGTTGGTCAGAACCGCCGTCGGCTCGTCCATGATCAGCACGCGGGCGTTGCGCGAGAGCGCCTTGGCGATCTCCACCATCTGCTTGTCGGAAACGGAGATTTCGGAAATCTTCGCCGCCGGCGAGACCTTGGTTTCCAGTTCGTTCAGGAGACGCTGCGCTTCGGCGCGCATCGCCTTGTGGTCGAGGAAGAAACCCTTGCGGAGTTCGCGGCCCAAAAAGACATTTTGCTCGACGCTCAATTGTTCGGCGAGATTGAATTCCTGGTGGATCAGGATGACGCCGGAATGCTCTGCCTCGTCGCTGGAGGCGAAATCGACGCGTTTGCCGTCCAGTTCGATATGACCGCCTGTCGGCGACAGGTACCCCGACAGGATTTTCATCAGGGTCGACTTGCCGGCGCCGTTCTCGCCGATCAGCGCATGAACTTCGCCGGCCTTCAGCTCGAAATCCACATCGAAGAGAACCTGGACCGGCCCGAAGGACCGCGACGCGGCGCGCGCGGCGAGCACGGTCTGGCCTTTCGGCACGGTTACGGTTTCCTCGATGCGGCGCGCAGCTTGGCTCATGGTTTTACCCAGGCACCGTTTTTCTTGGCGGACTTCACGCACGCCTCGACAAAGGCGATGCCGGCGACGCCGTCGTCGACGGTCGGGAAGATCACGTCCTTGTCGACGGACGTCTTGTCGTGCTTGGCGCGGATCGCGCGGGCCGCTTCGGCATAAATCGTCGCAAAGCCTTCCAGATAACCTTCCGGGTGGCCGGGCGGAACGCGACTGACGCGTCCCGCCGCGGCCCCGGCCCCCGCCCCGTTGCGGGTGATCAGGCGCTTGGGCTCGCCAAAGGGGGTAAACCACAGATAATTCGGATCTTCCTGGCCCCATTCGAGGCCGCCCTTGTCTCCGTAGATGCGCAGCCTGAGGCCGTTCTCGTTGCCGGGCGACACCTGGCTGGCCCAGAGCATGCCGCGGGCCCCGCTGGAAAAGCGCATCATCACATGGGCATTGTCGTCGAGGCGGCGCCCCTTCACGAAGCTTTGCAGATCGGCCGACAGCTCGGACAATTCGAGACCGGTGACGAAGCTTAGGAGATTGTAGGCGTGCGTGCCGATGTCGCCAAGCGCACCGCCCGCGCCCGATTGGGCCGGGTCCGTGCGCCAGGATGCCTGCTTGGATCCCGTCTCTTCGACCGCCTCGGTCAGCCAATCCTGTGCATATTCGGCCTGGATCACGCGGATCGTGCCGAGATCGCCGCGCGCGATCATCTCGCGCGCCTGCCGGATCATCGGATAGCCGGTGTAGTTGTGGGTCAGGATGAAGAGCGCATCCGAGTCATTGGCAAGCTTCTGCAGCTTCTTCGCATCCGCCATGGTCGACGTCAGCGGCTTGTCGCAGATCACATGGATGCCGCGCTTCAGGAACTCGCGCGCTGCCGGGTAGTGCATGTGGTTCGGCGTGACGATCGCGACAGCATCGATGCCGTCCTTCCGGCGCGCTTCGCGGGATGCCATTTCCTGGAACGAGCCGTAGATGCGCTTCTCGTCAAGGCCGAGCGCCCGGCCGGATTCCAGCGCGCGCTCCGGCGTCGACGACAGCGCGCCGGCGACGAGCTCGAATTCGCCGTCGATGCGGGCAGCGATGCGGTGGACACCGCCGATGAAGGCATCCTTGCCGCCGCCCACCATGCCGAGCCTGAGCTTGCCGGCGATCTTTTCGTTGCGTCCCGAAACCATTGTCGTCCCTCCTCGCCTTCGCGACTCAATCCAGCCCGAGCATGCGGCGGTTCGCCGCCTCGTCGGTGCCGCCATCGGCGAAGTCGTCGAAGGCCTTTTCGGTGACGCGGATGATGTGATGCTTGACGAATTCCGCACCTTCGCGGGCCCCGTCCTCAGGATGCTTCAAGGCGCATTCCCATTCGACGACGGCCCAGCCATCGAAATCGTTCGCGGTGAGCTTGGAAAAGACGGCGCCGAAATCGACCTGGCCATCGCCGAGCGAACGGAAGCGACCGGCGCGGTTCACCCAGCTCTGGTAACCACCATAGACGCCCTGCCGGCCGGTCGGATTGAACTCCGCGTCCTTGACGTGGAACATGCGGATCCGGTCGGCATAGATGTCGATATTGTCGAGGTAATCGAGGCACTGCAGCACGTAGTGCGACGGATCGTAGAGCATGTTGGCGCGCGCATGGTTGCCGACGCGCTCGAGAAACATTTCGTAGGTGATCCCGTCATGCAAGTCTTCGCCCGGATGGATCTCGTAGCAGACGTCGACGCCGCATTCCTCGGCATGGTCGAGGATCGGCTTCCAGCGCCTGGCGAGTTCGTCGAACGCCGTTTCGACCAGTCCAGCCGGACGCTGCGGCCACGGATAGATGTAGGGCCAGGCGAGTGCGCCGGAGAACGATGCCATGGCCGTCAGGCCCATGTTGTGCGAAGCCGTCAGCGCCTTCTTGACCTGGTCGACGGCCCATTCCTGGCGCGCCTTGGGGTTCCCGCGCTTCTCGGGGATCGTGAATCCATCGAAGCCCTCGTCGAAAGCCGGGTGAACAGCGACGAGCTGGCCCTGAAGATGGGTGGAGAGCTCAGTGACCTCGACGCCGTTTTCACGCGCCTTGCCCTGGAACTCGTCGCAGTAATCCTTGGAGGATGCAGCCTTCTCGAGGTCGATGAGGCGGCCGTCCCAGCTCGGAACCTGAACGCCCTTATAGCCACAATCGGCGGCCCATTTGGTGATGGAATCCCATGAATCGAACGGTGCTTCGTCACCGGCGAACTGGGCAAGAAAGAGCGCGGGGCCCTTGATGGTCTTCATGCGACTGATCCTCCCGGAGCCGGAGCTCCCCATTTCCTCTGCGCCGACCCCGCCTTTGGCGAATGCCGCTCCTTGCGCATGTAATCGATTGCAATTGCGTCCAAACGCGTATGTAATCGATTACAGGCACGATCACCGATCTCTCGACGTGAGTCAAGTTTGCTCTTCGATAGAAATTCGCGCAGAGAACGGACGACAGGAATCGCGACAGATCCATGAACCGCCACGACCCCAATTTCAGCCCCAAGATCATCGATGTGGCCCGTGCGGCAGGCGTCTCGACCGCGACGGTCAGCCGCGCCATCACCAACCCGGCGATGGTCACCGAAGCGACGCGCGCCGCGGTCATGGCCGCGATCGCGGAGACCGGCTACATCGTCAATCATGCGGCCAGGAACCTGCGCCGGCAGCAGACCGGCGGTATCGTCGTTCTCGTTCCGAACCTCTCCAATCCGTTCTTCTCGCAGATCCTGTCGGGTGTCGCCGCCGTGATGTCCGAGGCGGGTTTCAACGTGCTCGTCGCCGACACGCAGCAGCCGAAGGGTGCCGACCTTCAGATCGCGCAATATCTCCACAACAACCGCGCCGACGGGCTGATCGTGCTCGATGGCGCGATCCCCGAAAGCCTGTTTGCCGATTACCGTCGCACCCGCTCCCGTCCGCCGGTCGTCTTCGCCTGCGAATGGGTGGAAGGGTTCGGCGAACCGTCCGTCACGATCGACAATGCCGAAGGCGCGGTGCTCGCCGTCAACCATCTGATCGAACTTGGACACCGCAAGATCGGCCACGTGCTCGGCCCGCTCGACAACGTGCTGACCATCAAGCGCCGTGAAGGCACGATCGCGGCGCTGGAGGCCGCCGGGCTTCCGGTCGAGCCCGACTGGTTTTTCGAAGGCGATTTCTCTCTGGCGTCCGGCGTCGTTGCAGCGCGTGCCTGGCTCGCCACCTCCGACCGCCCGACCGGCGTCTTCTGTTCTTCCGATGCCATGGCCTGCGGCTTCATGGCTGAACTGCACAGTCACGGCGTCCGCGTTCCCGAAGATGTGTCCGTGGTCGGCTTCGACGACATCGAAATCGCGCAGCATTTCATTCCGAAGCTCACGACGATCCACCAGCCGCGCACCGCGATCGGCGAGGCCGCGGCGCGCATGCTGCTTGCCCGGCTTTCCGGGAACAGCGACGATGTCGACAGCGTGCGCCTGACGGTCGCCCTGGTGCGCCGCGACAGCACGGGCGCACCTCCCATTCGCTGATGGGTTTTCAACCGTCGGGCGCAGCGCGCGCTCAGACATAGCGGTTCACCATGTTCTCCAGATACTCCTGGCGACCTGAACGAGGCTGCGGATCGACCTGATCGTCGATCACGCGCTTCTCGATTGCTTCGAGGGTCATCGACCCATCGAGCATCGATTTCGCTTGCGGCTTGTCCCAGCCGGCGTAGCGCTCGGCGAGCGGGCCGGAGAGCGCCTTGTCCTCGACCATCCGGGCGGCGGCCTTGAGACCGCGGGCACAGCAATCCATGCCGCCGATATGGGCGATCAGCAGGTCTTCCGGATCGAGCGACTGGCGGCGCAGCTTCGCGTCAAAATTGGTGCCGCCGGTCGTGAAACCGCCGGCCTTCAGCACTTCGAGATAGGCGAGCGCCATTTCCGGCACGTTGTTGGGGAACTGGTCCGTGTCCCAGCCCGACTGGTAGTCGTTCCGGTTCATGTCGATCGAGCCGAAAATGCCAAGAGCTGTCGCGAGCGAAAGCTCGTGCTCAAAGGAATGGCCGGCGAGGATTGCGTGGCCCTGCTCGATATTGGTCTTCACCTCGTTTTCGAGGCCGTAGCGCTTGAGGAAGCCGTAGATCGTGCCGACATCGTAGTCGTATTGATGCTTGGTCGGCTCCTGCGGCTTAGGCTCGATCAGGATGGTGCCCTTGAAGCCGATGCGGTGCTTGTATTCGACCACCATGGAGAGGAAGCGGCCCATCTGGTCGAGTTCGCGGCCCATGTCGGTGTTGAGCAGCGTCTCGTAGCCTTCGCGCCCGCCCCAGAGCACGTAGTTCTCGCCGCCGAGGCGCATGGTCACGTCCATGCAGCTCTTCACGGTCGCTGCCGCATAGGCGAAGACGTCCGGGTCGGGGTTTGTGGCGGCGCCTGCCATGTAGCGGCGGTGCGAGAAGAGATTGGCCGTTCCCCAGAGCAACTTGATGCCCGAGGCATCCATCTTTTCCTCGAAGTAGTCGGCAATCGCGTTCAGCCGGTCGCGGCTCTCGGTGAAGGTTTCCGCTTCCGGGCGCACATCGGCGTCGTGGAAGGTGAAATAGGGAACACCCAGCGCCTCGAACATTTCGAAGCCGACATCGGCGCGCTTGCGCGCCAGGTCCATGGTGTCGGCCGGGAACCACGGGCGATCGAAGGTCTGGCCGCCGAACGGATCGGAGCCCGGCCAGACGAAGGAATGCCAGTAGCAGACCGCAAAGCGCAGATGGTCTTCCATGCGCTTGCCGAGAACCATCTCGTTCGGATCATAGAAGCGGAACGCAAGGGGATTGGTGCTGTCCTTGCCCTCGAAGGGGATCTTGCCAATCTCGCCGAAGAAACCTGTACTCACTGAAACACTCCTTTGATGGCGGGATAGGCCTTGCGGTAGCGCGCGAAGCCCTTTTCGAATGCGGATTGGAGCCCGGCGACGGGTTCGATCGTCCTTGCGATCGCCGGGGCCAGGCAGATGGATACGGGATCGGCCCCCTCGGCTGCGATGAGGCCAAGGCGGGCGGCACCGAAGGCCGCGCCGAAATCGCCGTCTGCCGGCAGATCGACCGGGATGCCGAGCACCGTCGCGATCACCGTGAGCCAGTAGTCAGAGCGTGACCCACCGCCGATCGCGGTGACCCGATCGAGCTTCGTGCCGGCGGCTTCGAGCGCATCGCGGCTGTCTCGGAAGGCATAGGCAACGCCCTCCATGACGGCGCGCGTCATGGCGCCGCGGTCGCTTTCGTGGCCAAGCCCGAGGAACGCGCCGCGGATCGCAGCGTCGTTGTGCGGCGTGCGCTCGCCGGAGAGGTAAGGCAGGAAGAGCAGCGACGATGGCGGCTGAAGTTCACCGCCGACCGCGCCCGTCAGTTCTGCAGGCTTGACGCCGACGACCGACGAAAGCCAGTTCATCGCGTCGGTGGCGGAGAGGATGACGCCCATCTGATGCCAGGTGTTGGGCAGCGCGTGGCAGAAGGTGTGAACCGCGCTTTCCGCATTCGGCCGGTAGCTGTCAGTGGCTGCGAAGAGAACGCCGGAGGTGCCGAGCGACAGAAAGGCGGAGCCTGAGGCGACCGTGCCCATGCCGCAGGCGGACGCGGCGTTGTCGCCTGCCCCACCGGCCACGATGATGCCGGCGGGCAGACCAAGCTCAGCCGCAAGATCGCTGCGCAGCCGCCCGGCCGGTGCGGTACCTCCGACGAGAGCCGGCATGTGGGATCGGTCGAGCCCGCACGTTGCCAGAAGCGTATCGGACCAGTCGCGGCGCGCGACGTCGAGCCATGCGGTGCCGGCCGCATCCGACATTTCGGAGATGAACTCGCCGGTCAGCCAGAAGCGCAGATAGTCCTTCGGCAGGAGGATCTTTGCGGTGGCCGCGAACACGCCCGCCTCATTGTCGCGGACCCACAACAGCTTCGGCGCGGTGAAACCGGGGAAGACGATGTTGCCGGTCAAATGCCGGAACTGCGGATCGGCATCGAGCAAGGCGGCTTCGCGATGGCTGCGCGTGTCGTTCCAGAGGATCGCCGGGCGCAGCACATTGCCGGCCGCGTCGATGAGCGTCGCGCCGTGCATCTGGCCGGACAGGCCGATACCGCGTACCGCACCGATTTCCGCCGGATGGCTGTCACGCAGGCTCAGAAGCGCCACCCGGGTCGCCTCGACCCAGTCGGCAGGATCCTGCTCGGACCAACCTGGATGGGGCCGCGACACCTCGATCGAAGCGTTGGCAGACGCCACGACCCGCTGATCGCCGTCGATCAGCAGCGCCTTTACACCCGAAGTGCCGAGGTCAAGCCCTAAAAACATGCGTTACGTACCTCAAAAATGAAATCGACTGTCGAAGAATCGGGCCTGTCGGTCACGGCAGATTGTCCCTCAGGAATATGTCGATGCGGATGCGCTCCTGCCCGTCGACAAGGTCGACGCCATCGGCCAAGGCCTTCATCACGCGGATCGCGCTGCGCACTTCGTGGCCCGCATCCTGGTTGATGACGGCGGCGAATACGCCGTCTGCCAGCGCCTGGCGTGCGTGGTCGGTCAACTCGTGTGCGACCACCTCGATCTTGCCATTGAGCCCCCGCGCCTTCAGCGCTGAAATCAGTCCGCGATTGCCGGCGCCGAGGCTGTAGATGCCGACGACGTCCCGTTCGCGATCGAGCATTTCGCCGACCAGCCGCTCTGCCGTTTCGGCCTCGTCCCGGCCCTCGATGACCGGCAAAATTTCGAGTTCGGCGAATTCCGCGCGCATCACCTGATCGAAGCCGAGGCGACGCTCCACATGGTCGCGGACAAGCATCGAACCGGCCAAAACCGCGACCTTGCCTTGCCGATGCGAGAGAAACCGCCCTAGAAGGCTTGCCGCCGTTCGGCCGGCCGCAACATTGTCCACACCCACATAATGGCGCCGGCGCGCGCTCGGGAGGTCCGAAACGAGTGTGACGACCGGCACGCCTGCATCGGCAAGCCGCGCCACGGAACGACGCACCGCGGGCGACTCCGTCGCCACGAGCGCGACGCCGGCAAGGCCGCCGATTTCCAGACCGTCGAGTGCGCGCGCCAGCGCCGATTCGTCGAAAGGTGGCACCGTCAGAAGCCGGATGTCGGTTCGCTCGACCGACGAGCGCCGTCTGGCTTCGTGCACCGCCATTTCGAGGCCGCGCATGAAGCTGTTTTCGCCTTCCGGCACAACGAAGACGAGCGGATAGACACGGGATTTGGCGAGGTTGGCAGCGGCGAGATCGCGCTGGTAGCCAAGCGATGCGATCACCTGCTCGACCCGCATGACGGTTTCAGCCCGCACACCCTTGCGCCGGTTCAACACACGGTCGACCGTGGCAAGGCTGACGCCCGCCTTTTCAGCGATGTCGTGGACCGTCGGCCGCATTCGAATTCCTCCCGAAACCCGCCTAGCGAAAATTCTGATGTACGTAAATCAAAAAGCATGCTGCGCTGCGCAAATTCACCGGGTCACCCCCGCAAATGCGCCAACGGCGCAACCAAACGCGGTGCCGTGCATTAGGGACCGTGCGGGCAACGATGCCCCGTATCTCCAGTTTTCCGCGACTGCCGGTGCCGATCCGACCATTGCGGCCCCATCGCCTCACGTGAAGTATCCCATGCGCCCCTTTCCCTGCCCGACCTGCCAAACCCAGGTCTTCTTCGAAAATACGCTCTGCACGGCCTGCGGGTCCACGATCGGTTATGCGGCGGAGGAAAATCGTTTCGTCTGCGTCGACAGCGACCATGAGCCGCGGTTCTTCTGCACAAATCACATTCATTCCGGATGCAACTGGACGGTTCAGCAGGAAGGCCGCTACTGCCTTTCCTGCGATCTCAACGAGATGATCCCACCAGTCGACGATCCGGAACAACGCCGGCGCTGGACGGAGGTCGAGGTCGCAAAGCGCCGCTTCCTTTACAGCGTGCTTCGCATGGACATTCCGATCTATCCGAAGCGACAGGACCCGACCGGCCTTTCGTTCCGCATTCTCGTCAACGCAGAACACGGTGGCGCCGGCGACGTGACGATGGGACACCAGAACGGCGTGATCACCATCGATGCAACGGAGGCCGATGCGCATCTGCGCGAGTTCAGACGCGCCAGGCTCGACGAGCGCTACCGCACTCTGATCGGACACATGCGCCATGAATCGGGCCACTACTTCTGGGAACGGTTGCTCTTGATCGAAGGCTTCGACACAGAGTTTCGCGCTCTGTTCGGTGATGAGCGGGAAGACTACGGCGAAGCTCTGAAGCGCTATTACAGCGAGGGCGCACCTGCCGACTGGCAGACGCGGCATATCTCGGCTTACTCCACCGCGCATCCATGGGAGGATTGGGCCGAAACCTTCGCGCATTACCTCCATATCGTCGATGGCGTTGAGACGGCGGAAGCCTATCGCGTGGACCAATCGGTCGAAGCATTCGACCCTTATGGCCAGGATGTGTTCGCGTTGACGCTGCAGCGCTGGATGTCCACCGCCCTTCTGATGAATGCGATGAACCGAAGTCTAGGCCACCAGGATTACTATCCATTTCTCGTCAACCAAAGCGTAGCGGAGAAGATGCGGTTCATCGATCACTGGATGGGCAAATTACGCGCAAATTGATGCGATTGCCCAGCGCACTCGCTACGGAGCCGGGCGCAATCCTTTGCCAAAATTTGGCCGCATCTATTGATCCGGCAGAGCGATGGGCGTTAGGTTAGGCATTAAGGGGCCGATATTCTTGCCATTTTAGTCGCAGGACAGCCGCTTCATTTTCACAGCTTCGCAGACAGGAGCACACTCCACGTCCGGTTTTCGGACAAGTCACACAAACCACCATGTTGGGAGACAACATCCATGTCGACATTTTCCAAAGCTTTTGCCACCACGCTCGCCACAGGCGTCGCCTTTTTCGGAATAGCCAGTGCGGCACAGGCAGCATCGCTCGAAGAAATCCAGGAAAGTGGGACGATCCGCATCGCAGTGGCGAACGAAATCCCCTACGGCTATGTTGACCCGAATGGTGAAGCGATGGGCGCAGGCCCGGACGTTGCCAAGCAGATCGCCGAAGAGCTCGGCATCGAGAATATCGAGTGGGTAACAACGCAGTTCTCCTCCCTGATCCCTGGCCTCCAGGCCGACCAGTTCGACGTCGTTGCCGCCGAAATGGCGATCTTGCCCGATCGTTGCCAGCAGGTGGTCTATTCCGAGCCGAGCACGTCCTATGGCGAAGGCCTGCTCGTGGCTTCCGGCAATCCGTCGGATGTGCATTCGTTCTCTGACTTTGCCGAGCGTGAGGACATCACCGTCGCCATCATGGCCGGTGCAGACCAGCTTGAAATGCTGCAGGCTCTCGGCGTTCCGGAAGACCGCATGGTCACCATCCAGTCGAACTCCGACGCGATCTCGACCGTTTCGACCGGACGTGCCGATGCCTATGCCGCAACCGGCCTGACCGTCGGCGAACTGGACAATCAGAGCGACGATGTCGAAGCAGCGGCAGAATTCGTCGATCCTGTCGTGGATGGCGAGGAAGTCCGCTCGTGGGGTGGCTTCACTTTCGCGTCGAACAACGAAGGCCTGCGCGATGCCTGGAACGAAGCGCTGCTGACGTTCAAGGAAACTGACGAGTGGCGCGCAATCCTTTCGGGCTACGGCTTCACCGAAGCCGATATCGAGGGTTCCTTCAATGCGACGACCGAAGAACTCTGCGCCGCTGAATAATCCTATCTGAACCAATGTCATGCCCCGTCCGGTGATGCACCGGGCGGGGCAACCGCTATCCGCACCACACTTCTCGACGGGCAACCGAAAGGACAGGTATGGAATGGACTGAATATTTCGCGCCCTTGATGCGCGGCGCCTGGGTCACGATCCAGCTCACCGTCTGGTCAACGATTTTCGGCGCGATCCTGTCTTTCGCCGCCGGCATCGGCAAAGCCTCAACCAATAGCTTTGCCCGCTGGATTTCCGTCGTCTACATCGAAATCTTCCGAGGCACCTCGCTCCTCGTCCAGCTTTTCTGGCTGTTTTTCGCGCTGCCGGTCGCTGGACAGGCAATCGGCGTCGATCTGCGCATGTCGCCCGTGGTCGCCGGCGTTCTGGCACTGTCGCTCAATATCGGCGCCTATGGCGCGGAAGTCGTGCGCGGTGCGATCCAATCCGTCGCGCATGACCAGTATGAGGCGGCCAAGGCGTTGAACTTCACGCCGCGGCAGGCGCTCTGGCGTGTGGCACTGCCTCAGGCCATTCCCGAGATGATGCCGACATTCGGCAATCTCGCTGTCCAGAACCTCAAGGACACGGCTCTCGTTTCGCTGATCACCCTGCAGGATCTCGCCTTCCGGGCCGAGCAGCTGCGCAATTTCACCCAGGACAGCACGACGATCTTCACCATCGTGCTGTTCATGTATTTCGGCATGGCGCTGGTTCTGACCGCCATCATGAAACTCCTCGAGCGCTCTGTCGGGCGCTGGAAGACAGCGAGGGTGTGAGCGATGCTGTTCGGATATGAATGGGATACGAGCGCTGGTCCGTTGGTCTTCGCCTGGTCGATCCTGCCGATCCTGCTGACCGGCGTTCTCGTCACGATCCAGGCCGCCGTGCTCGGCTTCGGCATCGCGCTGGTGCTGGGTCTCGTGCTTGCCGTGCTGAAGGCCGCGCCCTCGCGGCTGATTTCATGGCCGGCCCATGCGGTGGCGGAATTCGTGCGCGACACGCCGCTGCTGATCCAGCTCTTCTTCCTCTATTACGTGTTGCCAGAATACGGCCTGCTCCTGCCCGCATTCATGACGGGCGCTCTGGCGCTCGGCATCCAGTACTCGGCTTATATGGCGGAGGTCTATCGCGGCGGCATCGAAGCGGTGGCGCGGGGCCAGCGGGAAGCGGCGCGCGCGCTCAATCTTTCCTCCACGCGCACCTTCACCCATGTCGTTCTTCCGCAGGCGATCCCACGGGTCATCCCGGCACTCGGAAACTATCTCGTTTCGATCATGAAGGATGTGCCGATCCTGTCGGTCGTCACCGTGATGGAACTTCTGAACGTCGCCAAGATCATCGGCGACCGCACCTTCAACTACATCGTGCCCCTGTCGCTCGTCGGCCTGATCTACCTGATCATGACGCTGATCGCTTCAGGCGGCGTTCGCTATCTCGATAAAACCCTGCCCAAGAAAGGGATCGCGCTCAAATGACCGAACCGATCATCAAATTCGACAAGGTCGTCAAACGGTTCGGTTCTCACACCGTGCTCGATCATCTCGATTTCGAAGTCAATCCGGGCGAGTTGGTCACGATCATCGGACCGTCCGGATCGGGAAAGTCCACCGTGCTGCGCATCCTGATGACGCTGGAGCAGATCCAGGACGGCGTCGTCACCGTGGAGGGCGAGCCGCTGTGGCACGAGCAGAAGGATGGCAAGCTGGTCGCCGCTTCGGAAAGGCATCTGCGCAAGATGCGCGAGAAGCTCGGAATGGTGTTCCAGCAGTTCAATCTCTTCCCGCACATGACGGTGCTGCGCAACCTGACGGAAGCCCCGACACAGGTCCTTGGGCTCTCCAAGAAGGAGGCGAAGGACCGCGCCGAGGAACTGCTCGAGATGGTGGGCCTGACCGATCAGGCGACGAAATATCCACATCAATTGTCGGGCGGTCAGCAGCAGCGCGTCGGCATCGCACGGGCGCTCGCGATGCGGCCAAAGATCATGCTGTTCGACGAGCCGACATCCGCGCTCGATCCTGAGCTCGTCGGCGAGGTGCTCAAGGTCATCCGGCAACTGGCCAACGAGCACGAGCTGACGATGCTGCTCGTGACGCACGAAATGCAGTTTGCCCGGCAGGTGTCCGACCGGGTCTGCTTCTTCGACAAGGGGCGGATCGAGGAGCAGGGACCGCCGGAAGAGCTCTTCACCAACCCCAAGCGCGAACGCACGCGCGAGTTCCTGAAGGCCGTCCTCGATCCGGATGCATGAGCGAGAACTATGGTCGCAGTAGCGGGCCGCCCGAAACTTGACTAGAAAGCCCCGGCAACGAAAACGATGCGCCGGCCCTATGGACGGCGTCGCCAAGGGTCGGGAAGCGCCATGCAGCAGACGGAAGCACCTGAGCGTGCGGAAGATCGCGATGATGCCGTCGAACACATGGACTCCGGCAGGACGCTCGGCGAAATCGGCCTGCAGCGGTTCGCGCCCTATCTGATGAACCGCATCATGGGGCGCTACAACCAGGCGCTCCGGGAAGATCTGACGGCGGCGAACATCACCACGCCGAAGATGCGGGCGCTCGCCGTTCTCTCGATCAATGACGGCCTGCGCATCAACGAACTTGCGGTCTACGCGGTGGTGGAGCAATCGACGCTCAGCCGTGCGCTCGACCAGATGGAATCCGAGGGGCTCATCCGCCGGGAAGCCGCGGCGGACGACAATCGCGTGCGCAACATCTTCATCACCGAAGAGGGGCGCCAGCGCTTCTCCGGCGCGTGGCCGACAATGCTGTCTGCCTATGAAGCGATGTTCGTCGGCATCGATCCGGCGGAGCGCGAAGCGTTCATCGCCACGCTGCACAAAATCCTGAGGAACATTCGCCGCCACGACTTTTGAGCGGAGGCTGCCCTTGACTGCATCGGCTGCGGGCATGAATATGCATTTGCATATTTTATTGTTCCAGCTTTCCATGCTGAAAGGACTGACCCTCAATGGCCGAACGTTCATTTGCCAAGGAAGTGCAGAAGCTGCGCATGGGTGCGGGCGAGACGTTCCATGGCGAAGGCATCCTGGCCATCACCAAGGCACTTCTTGAAAACGGCGTCGGCTATGTCGGCGGCTACCAGGGTGCGCCGATCAGCCATCTGATGGACGTGCTGGCGGACGCGCAGGACATTCTCGGCGAACTCGGCGTGCATTACGAAGCGAGCGCTTCCGAAGCCACGGCAGCTGCGATGCTCGCGGCCTCGGTGCACTACCCGATCCGCGGCGCAGTCACTTTCAAATCGACGGTTGGCACCAACGTCGCGTCGGATGCGCTGGCAAACCTCGCATCCGGCGGCGTCACCGGCGGCGCGCTCGTCATCGTCGGCGAGGATTACGGCGAAGGCTCCTCCATCATGCAGGAGCGCAGCCACGCCTTTGCGATGAAGAGCCAGATCTGGCTGCTCGACCCGCGTCCTAACCTGCCATCGATCGTCGAGACGGTCCGCCACGGCTTCGAGCTGTCCGAAGCGTCGAACACGCCGGTCATGATGCAGGTTCGCATTCGCGGCTGCCACGTCCATGGCCGCTTCACCGCGTCCGACAACAAGCGGCCGGGCATGAGTGTGCGCGATGCGCTGGAGAATCCCCGCCGCGACACCAACCGCATCGTGCTGCCGCCGGCCTCGTTCCTGCACGAGCAGGAAAAGATCAACAAGCGCCTGCCCCAGGCGATGGATTACATCCGCAGACACAACGTCAACGAATTCTTCGGCCCCGACGAAGCCAAGGTTGGTATCGTCCTGCAGGGCGGCATGTACAATGCGGTCCTGCGCGCACTGCAGCGCATCGGCCTTGCCGATATCTACGGCGAGACGAAGGTTCCGCTTTATGTTCTGAACTGCGTCTATCCGCTGCTGAACGACGAATTCCTCGATTTCTGCGCCGGGAAGGACGCAGTGCTCGTCGTCGAGGAAGGCCAGCCCGACTATATCGAGCAGGCCTTCGGTTCGATGCTCTACAAGGCGGGTGGAACGACGAAGCTGATCGGCAAGGGCCCCTTCCCGATGGCTGGCGAATATACCGGCCAGGTCATGCTCGACGGCATCCGCACGTTCCTCGACGAGCATGGCGGCGGCATCCTGCCTTCAAAGGGCCGGGCTCCGAACACGCCGCTGCCGAGCGACAGCATTCAGCAACTGCAGACGAAGGTGCCGATGCGGCCGCCGGGCTTCTGCACCGGGTGCCCGGAACGGCCGATCTTCGCCGCCACCAAGCTCGTCGAGCAGGAACTCGGCAAGCACCACATTGCCTCGGACATCGGCTGCCATCTGTTTTCGATCAACGCGCCTTTCGAGCTCGGCGCAACGACGATGGGCTACGGCCTCGGC
Source organism: Rhizobium sp. EC-SD404 (assembly GCF_902498825.1). NCBI lineage: Bacteria > Pseudomonadati > Pseudomonadota > Alphaproteobacteria > Hyphomicrobiales > Rhizobiaceae > Rhizobium > Rhizobium sp. EC-SD404. Next base: position 824,994 of record NZ_LR701459.1, on the reverse strand, counting down.
CCGGCTTCGGCTTCCGCCTTCAACGACAGACAAGCGGAACGGCGTTCGATCTCGTTCGTCGGCGACGGCGGCTTCTGGCACAATGGCCTCACCTCCTCGATCGGCAACGCGGTCTTCAACCGCAACGATGGCGTGATCGTCATCGTGGACAATTACTATTCCGCCGCGACCGGCGGGCAGGACGTGCTGTCGTCGCGCGCCGACAATCGCTCCAAATCGACCAAGCACCCGATCGCCAAGGCCGTGAAGGGCATGGGCGTGGAATGGGTGCGCCAGATCGATCGCACCTATGATGTCGGCAAGCTGCAGGCCACGCTCAAGGAAGCACTGACGACGCCGGAAACGGGCCCGAAGGTCATCATCGCTTCTTCGGAATGCATGCTGAACCGCCAGCGCCGCGAAAAGCCGCTCAAGCAGGCCGCGCTCAAGGCCGGCGAACGGGTGGTGCGCCCGCGGTTCGGCGTGGACGAGGATGTCTGCACGGGCGACCACGCCTGCATGCGGCTTTCGGGCTGCCCGTCGCTTTCGGTCAAGCAACTCGACGATCCGCTGCGCGACGATCCGGTTGCCAGCATCGACCAGAGCTGCGTCGGTTGCGGCAATTGCGGCGAGGTGGCCGATGCCGCCGTGCTCTGCCCGTCCTTCTACCGCGCCGACCTCATCCAAAACCCGACAAGTGTCGACCGGTTCGCCGACCGGCTGCGACGCCGGGTGATCGGCTGGCTCAAGAACCGCCGCGAACGCAGCCGCCTGATCTTCGCGGAGAATTGAGATGACCATTCACCGCCTCCCCGACCTCCCGACCGATGGCGTGGACGCCACGACATCGATCATCAAGATCGCAATCTTGGCCGTCGGCGGCCAGGGCGGCGGCGTGCTCACCGATTGGGTGATCGATCTGGCCGAAAGTGCCGGCTATCGCGCGCAGTCGACATCGGTCGCAGGCGTCGCCCAGCGCACCGGGGCGACGATCTATTACGTCGAAATGGCGCCCGACACCGGACGTGACCCGATCTTCTCGCTGAGCCCTGCTCCCGGCGACGTCGATATCCTCATCGCCGCGGAACTCATGGAAGCCGGGCGCGCCGTCATGCGCGGCTTCGTGACGCCGGATCGCACGACGCTGATCGCCTCGGCCCACCGGGTCCTCGCAGTTTCCGAGAAGATCGTGCCAGGCGATGGCCGCGCGGACTCACCTGGCGTGACGGAAGCCGTTGCCGCCGCCGCACATCGCCTCGTCTGCTTCGACATGGAGCAGGTCGCGGTCGATGCTGGCAGCGTGATTTCGTCCAGCCTGTTCGGAGCCCTTGCCGGCAGCGGCGCCCTGCCCTTCGAGCGCGACGCCTACGAGGCGACCATCCGGCGTTCCGGCCGCGGCGTCGAGGCGAGCCTGCGGGCGTTCAATGCCGCGTGCGACCTTGCGCTTGCAGGCGGAAAGACACCGTCGGTCGCCGTTCCCGAAGCGGTGAAAGCCGAAGCGCGCGATCCGGAAGGTCCCGAAGCGCTGGTTTCCGAATGGCGCACGCTGCGCAACATGATCGGCGACCTCCCTGCTCCCGTGCAGGACATGGCCGGTCGTGGTCTACGCAAGGTCGTGGACTACCAGGATCTCGCCTACGGCCGAGACTATCTCGACCATCTCAAGAAGGTCATCGCTACCGACGATGCTGCGCATGAATGGCGGCTGTCGATCGAGGCCGCCAAATACATCGCCAACGCGATGGTCTATGACGACATCATTCGCGTGGCCGACCTCAAGACCCGTGCGAGCCGCGAAGCGCGGCTGCGGCGCGAACAGGGGATCGGCGGCGACGCCATCGCCCATGTGACGGAGTATTTTCATCCGCGCATGCAGGAAATCTGCGGCACGTTGCCTGTCCGGCTCGGACGCTGGATCGAGAACAGCCCAAGGGTGTTCGGCGCCCTCGACAAGGTGTTCAACCGCGGCCGCCGCATCCGCACCGACGGCATCGTCGGCTTCGGCATGCTCTACGGGATTGCGACCTTGAAGCCCGCGCGACGACGCCTGCTCCGCCACGAGGTGGAGATGAAGCACATGACGCAATGGCTGGAAACGGCGCTGTCGGTCCGCGACATCAATTACGATCTGGCCGTCGAGGTGCTGAAATGCCGGCGCCTGATCAAGGGATATTCCGACACGCACGAGCGCGGCCTGTCGAAGTACCGACGCGTCATGGACGGTCTGCCGATGATCCGCCACCGGGAGGATGCGGCCGACTGGCTGCGGCGTCTGCGCGAAGCCGCCCTTCTCGACGAGGAAGGCAAGGCCCTGGATGGCGCTCTGAAAACGATCGAGACGCTCTAAAGAATCTCTTGGAGCGAAGATTTCCCAGCATGGGCGAGCCGGCGGATTGACCCAAGGAACGCCCACCCCTAAACGTGTGCTCGGAACGGGTTTCACCTTCGGGTGGATGAAAAGGGAATGCGGTTCGGCCATCTGGCCAATCCCGCAACTGCCCCCGCAACTGTAGCCGCCGAGCTTCCTTCCACGATGCCACTGGGTGTGTTCGCACATTCGGGAAGGCGGAAGATGGAGCGTTGACGCGGAAGTCAGGAGACCTGCCTGTTCCAGTCACCCATGCGTGGACACGGGGTGTGGTCCATGCGCGGTCGTCCGTGGCGGTGACATTTGAAAGAGTGTTGCCGCACGCCGGGTGCGACCTTTGGTGAGCCTTTGTGCATATCGCCTCTGCCGTCCGTCCGTCTGCGGTTTCTGATGAAACCGGGAGCGTGCCTCCGTGCCGTTCCATGACCCGAAGGGGCAGACACATTGCTTAGAATATTCATTCCAGCAGGCGCGATCCTGCTGGCAGCTGTCGGCGTTGCCAACGCTCAGGATGCCGAGACCACTACCGTTCTCGACCGTCTGCTGGTCACCGACGGGCTGACACCCGTGGCCCAGGAAAAATCCGGCCGCGCCTTCACCGTGATCACTGCCGAGGATATCGAGCGAAGCCAGGTCACGTCGGTTGCCGATATCCTGCGCACGGTTCCCGGACTGTCCGTCTCCCGCATGGGATCGATCGGGGCGCAGACGCAGGTGCGCGTACGCGGCGCGGAAGCCAACCACGTCATCGTCATGATCGACGGCGTGGACGTCAGCGACACGGCGGCCGGCGAGTTTGATTTCGGCAGCCTCATGACGTCCGACATCGAACGTATCGAGGTCCTGCGTGGGCCGCAAAGCGCGTTTTATGGGTCCAACGCGCTCTCGGGCGTCATCAACGTCATCACCAAGCGCGGCGAGCGTGGCGGCTTCAGGACGAACGTACGGAGCGAGACCGGAACCGACGGCACCGTGCTCGGCGGCGTCACGCTGAGTGGCGGGCGCGACGATTTCGATCTGTCGCTCGGCGCCACGTTCCGACGCAGCGACGGCTACAATGTCTCGCCGTTCGGCTCGGAGAAGGACGGCGACCGCAATGCCACGCTCAACGGCCGGTTCGCCTATGACCTGATGCCGGGGCTGACGCTCGACGGCACGCTTCGCTACGTCAATCGCCGCAGCGAACTCGATCCGCAGAATTTCGAGACGCTCGGACCGCCGGACTTCCTGCCGGGCCCGTTCGTCGGCCTGGTCGTCGATGGCGACGAGGAAACGGCTACAGAAGAGCTTGTTGGTTCGCTCGGGCTTACGCATGAATCTGCCGATGGCGCCTGGACGCAAAATCTGCGAATCTCCGGCAACGACACGTTCCGTGAAAACTTCACCGATGGAGCGCTTGCAACATCCAGCGACGGCAACCGCGTCACCGTTTCCTATCAGGCGACCTATGCGTTCGACACGCCGAACCTGCTCGACGCCACGCACAAGATCACAGGCGGGTACGAGTTCGAGCGGGAAACCTACCTGCCGTCTCACCTGACCGAACGCCAGAGCCGCGATGGGAACTCGTTCGTTGCCGAATATCGCGGCGAGTATCTCGGGCAGTTCTTTCTGAATGGCGCGATCCGTCACGATCTGAACGACCGCTTCGCCGATTCCACGACGTTCAGCCTCAGCGGTGCCTGGGCCGTTCCGGGCACGCTCACGCGTCTGCACTCCTCGATCGGGACGGGCGTCACCAATCCCACCTTCATCGAGCAATTCGGCTATGATCCGGAAAGCTTCGTCGGAAACCCCGATCTCGTTCCGGAAGAAAGCATCGGGTTCGATATCGGCATCGAGCAAGGCTTCCTCGGTGGAGCGCTCATCGTCGATCTCACCTATTTCAATCAGGACCTCACCAACGAGATCGCAACGGTCTTCGGGCCGGCACCGACCTACGCATCCACGCCGATCAACCTGCTCGGGGAAAGCCGCCGCCAGGGGATCGAAATCGCCGCGACTCTCGACCTCGGATCCGGGCTTTCCGCACAGGGCAGCTACACCTACCTCGACGCCAGCGAGCAGAGCCAGAGCGGCGGACCGCGCCTTGCCGAAGTGCGCAGACCCCGCCACTCGGGATCGCTCGGCCTCACCTATCGCTTCATGGAAAAGCGCGCGTCGCTTTTCGGCGAAGTGATCTTCAACGGCGAGATGGAGGATGTCGCTTTCGTTCCGACGCTGCCCAGCCGCGTGACGCTCGACGCCTATCAGACGGTGAATGTCGGCGGCAGCTACCGGTTCAACGAGACGTTCGAGACCTATGGCCGGGTGGAGAACCTGTTCGACGAGGATTACCAGGAGATCTTCGGCTACAACGCGCAAGGCCGGACGGCCTTCGTTGGACTGAGGGGAGCGTTCTGACGCGTGCTGTGCGCATCTTTATGCTGAGCCTTGCCGGCGTGGTGGCGATTGCCACCGCGCCGGCAGCCAGTGCCGAAACCGTGCCGCAGCGCGTGGTGTCGATGAATGTCTGCACCGATCAATTGGCCATGCTGCTTGCCCCCTCCGGCCAGTTGATCTCAATATCCAGCCTCGCCCGCGACGCAGATTATTCGATGCTGGCCGAGGCTGCTTTGGCCTATCCGATCAATTACGGGCGCGCCGAGGAAATCCATCAACTGCAGCCGGATCTTGTGCTGGCCGGCACGTTCACAACACGCAGCACGGTCGCGATGCTTCGCCGGCTCGGCATTCGCGTCGAAGAATTCGCGCCCGAAGCTTCGCTCGAAGACATCCGATCGAACCTTCTGCGCATGGGCACGCTGTTGGGGCGGGAAAGCCAGGCTTCAGATCTCGTCGCCGCATTCGATGCGCGGCTTGCCGGTCTGGCCAGCGAACCGTCGGACATCGACGTCGCCATCTACGAGCCCGACAGCTATGCGCTCGGTCCCGGCACACTTGCCCATGCGGTCGTTGAAGCCGCCGGTCTCACCAATGTCGCCGATGCACTCGGCGTCACGGGCATGGGGCGCGTGCCGCTCGAAGTCATGGTCATGCAGGCGCCCGACATTCTCCTGACGACCGATGACGGCGACGAAGTGCGCGTGCGTGCCGAGGAAAACTTCGCACATCCCGCCTTCCGGCGTGTTGCGGCGACGAGCCGAACGCTTTCTTTGCCCGGCCCGCACTGGGTGTGCGGCGGGCCCTTCACCCTCGATGCGATCGAACTCCTGCAGGATGCTGCAGCCGACATCGCGGTTGGCCGGCCATGACACGCGCAGCCAGCACCAAGGCGCTGCTCGGCGGGCTCTCCGTGCTCGTGCTTATGCTGTTCTTCCTGTCGCTTCTGACCGGGCCGGCCGATCTCTCGCCGATCGACAGCCTTCGCGTGCTTGCCTCGCCCGACGGAAGCGCATTGGCGCTGGTAATGTGGGAAATCCGCCTGCCGCGGGCGCTGCTTGGCCTGATGATCGGCGCCTCGCTCGGGCTTTCCGGGGCGGTGCTGCAGGGCTATCTGCGCAATCCACTCGCCGAACCCGGCCTGCTCGGCGTCAGCGCATCGGCCTCGCTCGGCGCGGTCGTCGCGATCCATAGCGGCATGGCAGCGGCCTTTGCACTTGCCCTGCCACTGATGGCGCTTGTCGGTGCGCTTGCCTGCGTCGTCGCTCTGCATCTGCTTGCTGGCCGGATGGGCAGCGCCCTGACGGTCATCCTGGCGGGCGTTGCACTCTCGAGCCTTGCCGGAGCGATGACCTCGTTGGTGCTCAATCTCTCGTCCAACCCGTTCGCAGCGCTCGAAATCGTCTTCTGGATGCTTGGGTCGCTCGCGGATCGATCAATGGTCCACGTCTATCTGGCAGCGCCCTTCATGCTCGCCGGCTGGGCGCTGCTCGCAGGTCTCGGCCGGGCGCTCGACACGCTGACGCTCGGCACCGACACGGCGGCCAGCATGGGCACGAGCATGCGTCGGGTGGGCCTGCTGGCGACATTCGGCACGGCCCTTTGCGTCGGTGCGGCAACGGCCGTCGCAGGCGCCATCGGTTTCGTCGGCCTCATCGTTCCCCATCTCCTTCGCCCACTGGTCGGCTCGCAGCCGTCGCGCTTGCTGCCGGCCAGCGCATTGGGCGGCGCATCTCTGCTGCTTGCGGCAGATGTGGCCGTTCGCCTGATCGCTCCGGAACGCGACCTGAAGCTCGGGGTGCTGACGGCTGCGATCGGTGCTCCCTTCTTCCTTTGGCTTGTCGTCAAGCATCGCCGGAGCGCGGCATGAGCGCGCTCGTCGTTCAGGACCTGTCGGCGACGCTCGGACGGCGGGGGGTGCTCGATGGCGTCTCCTTTACCGCGAAAAAGGGCGAACTGATCGGGCTTGTCGGCGTCAACGGCGCGGGGAAATCGACGCTTCTGCGCGCCCTTGTCGGCCTTCTGCCCAGCCACGGCGACATGGAATCCGACGGCGACGATCTGCGTCGCATGGGTGCCGGAGATCGAGCCCGGCGCATCGCCTATCTGCCCCAAGAGCGTGAGATCGCCTGGCCCATCGCCGTCGCCGATCTCGTCGCGCTTGGCCGGACGCCGCATCGCAAGCCTTTCGCCTCCTTGGCTACGGCCGATCTGAAGGCGATCGATCGCGCGATGGCGCAGATGGATGTGGGCCATCTGCGCGCCGTGCCTGCAACGGAGCTTTCCGGCGGCGAGCGCGCCCGCGTGCTGATCGCCCGGGCGCTTGCGCAGGAAGCGCCGCTGCTCCTCGTGGACGAACCGACCGCAGGGCTCGATCCCGGCCATCAGATCGATCTCATGCAGGTTCTGACGGACCTGGCAGCAGGCGGCACGACCGTGCTCGTCTGCATTCACGATCTGGCACTGGCCGCCCGCTGGTGCAGCCGCATCCTTTTGATCGACGCTGGAAAGATCAAGGTCGACGGGCTGCCCACGCAGGTGCTCACCCACGAGACGCTCGGCAGCGTTTATGGCGTCACCGCCCATATCGCCGAGGTGGACGGCCGAACCGTGATCCAGCCGCTGGGACGCGCTCCAAGCGCTTAGCGCTCAATCGTCGTTCGAGGCGTTGAGCTCGCCGGGATGCAGGCATTCATGGCCTGCAAAGCGCGCCTCGTCGCGCGCCTTCAAGGCTGCGGCCAGCTTGGATGCAAGCTTGTCGCTCAATTGAAAGACAATGTCGTTGCCTTCGCCCGTCCGGCAGCGCAGCACAATTTCGTCGCCCCTATCCTGTATGTCGAGTGCGTCAACAATGATCGGGCGCTCGTCTGCGCGCATTTCCATCCGTCCTTTTGTTTTACCGAGTTTGCGCCTGTTCGATTGCGGCGTCCAGTCGTGCGCGGCTCGGCGCGGTCAGCCGGCTCAGCCCGATCATCCGAGAAAATGCCAATGCGGGATCTTCAGCTTCGACGAGCTTGGGATTGTCGCGCACGAAAGCTGCGAGTTCGACGAGCGCGATGTCGCCGACGGAGCGTCTGTCGTCCTCGGTGGCGTGGTGACGATAGGCGATCGGCTCCTTCTGCTGACCGTCACGCCACAAAAAGCGGCCACCCTCTTCGGTCGATGATTCCACGGTCTTTAGGTGTCGCTCGATATGGCTGCGGATGGCCGCACCGGTTCGCTGCCAGCCATGAGCGCGCGCAATGCGCTGAGCCAGCACGTCGTCGCGCACCGGCGCTTCCGCTTCGAGCACGGCCTGCACCATCGCGCGGACGGTCTGAGAATAGGCGACATCGTAGAAGCGGTCCGGCTTCGGCTGGAAGACTGCGAGATCGGCGCGTCGAAAAAGCGGGCGGTCGGCATCCGATTCCGAAATGGCGCCACCCGGCTCCTGGCTGTCCGTATTCATCCGCTGCGGTCCTTTCTGTCACGTCCAAATCTTGGACCCGCGTTGTCGCGCCCGTGAGCGGCAGGGTCAAGGCAAAGGACGGACTGAGCGGGTCCCCCTCGGAATGTCAGTCGATGCGAACGCAGTTGAAACTGTCGCCGGTCGCCGATGACAGCCAGCCCATGCTGTCGCCGGTGAAACCGGACAGCGAAATGAAATAATCGTCCTCGATGAAGAGGGCGTAGGAGCCATCCGTCCCTTCCTGGATCTCGATGATGGGGAGGTCGTTCGAGCCATTGTTGTAGGTCGTCTCTGTAAAGTTCAAGACAGCGACCTCGCAATCCCACTGCCCGATGAAGGGATAGGGCGCGGCGAGATCTTTTTCGAAACCGTCGGCATTCGCGGACGCCATCGAGGCCAGCATGAGCCCGAGAGCAGCGGCTGCGCCCACCATTCGATCCCGCGTGCAAATCCTCATTCCACCCTCCCGATGTGACGCAACGATCCCTTTTCCTCCCTCAGCACCGTCCTGTCGATCGAATTGCGTTCCGCCAGACCGCAAAAATAAAGTCGGCGCCGGACACGGAACATTCGCTGCCCGCGAGGCTTCGCCCTTCACTGAAAGGGCGCACACGATCGGAACCGCCGGCCGTGACGACCAAGCAGCAGGAGCAGACAATGGACGATAATGACAAGATTTCCGGCAATGCCGGGCCAAACCTGTCCAGCAACACCATGAACCCTGGTCGACACGGGACCGCAGCCCCGTCGACACTGCAGTCGGCCACGGACACGATCAAGGACGAAGCGACATCCATCGGCGGCAAGGCGCGCGCGCTGGCTGAAGACAAGGCGGAATCCGTCAAGGGCGATGCCGCGTCGCATATGCACGGTTTTGCAGATGCGCTGAAAAGCGCCAGCGAAACGCTGAAGGACAAGCAGGCCGGGCCGGCCTCCGAGATGGTCTCCCATGCCGCTTCAGGCCTTGAGCAGCTGTCGCGTTCGCTCGAAGGCAAGTCCACCGGCGCCATGGTCGACTCCGTCCGCCGCTTCGGCCGTGAGAACCCGATCGGCTTTCTCGCCGGGTCCATGCTGGCAGGCTTCGCGCTTGTGCGCTTCGCCACTGCTGCTCCATCCAGTGACGGTTCAAACGACACCGACGGCCGGACTGGCTACCAGCCGACCGGCTACGGATCTGAAACCGGCGGCATCGCGCCGGCCGCAACGAACCGCGAGGGATATCAGCGATGATCGACGATAGAGACAACCGTTCGATCGCGACGCTCGTGTCCGATCTCGTGCAGCAGCTTTCCACGCTTGTGCAGACCGAAGGCCGGCTTCTGCGCAGCGAATTGAACGAAAGCGCCCACAAGGTCGGCAATGGCGCGATGGAAGTCGCCGCAGGCGCCCTTCTCCTCCTCGCCGCACTGATCGTGCTCCTGCAGGCGTTGATCGTCGGACTGGCCAATCTGGGCCTCGGCGTCGGCTGGGCCTCTCTTCTCGTCGGTGTGCTCGTCGCCGTGGTCGGCGCGATGCTCGTCAAGCGTGGTTCGACCAACATGTCGCCGTCAGAACTCGCCCCCAATCGCACCGCGCATCAGTTGCGCAAAGACGCCGACTTGGCGCAGGAGCAAGCACGATGAATACCAATTCACCCGCTGACATTGAGCGCGACGCCGAGCGCGTGCGCGCCGAAATCGCCGATACCGCTGAGCATCTGAAGGCGAAGATATCGCCCGGACAGTTGATGGACGAGGTCGTCGACTACTTCAAAGCAGGCGACGCGAACCAGTTCGTCGGCAATCTGAAGCGGCAGGTCCGCGACAATCCCCTCGCCCTGGGTTTGATCGGCGGCGGCTTGGCCTGGCTGATGATGGGTTCCGGCACGCCCTCTCTGTCGCGACCCTCGAGCACGGGCTATCGCGGCACCGGCCGGCCCACCTCGACCGATTTTGCCTCTTCGGATTACGATACGTCCTCGGCGAGCACGCTCAGCGGTTCCGCCTCGAGCCGAACCTCGACAGGGACGCATTCGTCCACCAGCGCCTTGGACAAGGCATCGGGCGCGCTCGGCGCCTCGGCTGATGCGGTAACGCGCACCGCCCATGACGCTGCCGACAGCGCAGCCGCTGCCTGGGGTTCGGTTCGCGACACGGCGAGCCATGGGCTCTCGGATGCGAGCGAAGGTCTGTCGCACGCCGCCGACCGTGTCGGCGAAGCTGGCATGCGCGTGCGTCGCAACGTCGTCGACGTTCTGGATCGCGAGCCGCTCGTGCTTGGCGCGATCGGCCTTGCCGTCGGTGCGGCGATCGCTGCCATGCTGCCGACGACCCGGACCGAAGAACGTTACTTGGGCGATGCGAGCCAGAAAGCACAGGATCGCGCCAAGGATGTGCTGAGCGAAGGCTATGAGAAGGCAAAGCACGTTGCCGACGATGCCTATTCTGCCGCGAAGGCCGAGGTGAAGACGCAGGTCGATGACAAGGGCGGCGATAAATCCGCCACTTCTGCATCGTCTACGTCGTCCGCCGACACCTCCGGCCCGAAGGTGACATCCACGACGTCGTCAACGCCGCCGGCCCCGACGGCGCCCCGCACGTTCCCGGGAAGCTGATAGGGGGTTTTGGATCGAGGCCGATCAACGGCCCGATCCATTCAAACGATCAAAATCCACCCGGCCGACTGGTTGGGTGGATTTTTCATAGGCGGGCTTCGTGGAACCGTCGCGAGCGGACGCGGTTTTCCGAGCATTACGACAATGAGGCGATGGCGATGAGCGAACCGCATGACGCTTTAATGGGTCGGATCGAGGCACAGCGGCGGCTCCTGCTGTGGCTCTTCGCGAATTTCGAGTTCGAACGCGCAACACTCGAAAAACTGCTCAGGGATATGGATGAGCCTTATCCTCCGGCCGATCATCAGGAAGATCCGGGCGCCGTGCCCACCGCTGCGTTCGCGGGCTTTGCCGCTCATGCCGCGGAGATGAGACTGCTTCTGGAACCCGTTCGACACCGCCTCGCCGACCTCAACGACATTTAGGCCGGCCAACGTTTCGGTCGAACTGCTGGCTCGTCAATTCCTGGTTCGGCCTTGGCCTGCATGTCGCGCCCGGCCAGCCGCACGATATCCGCGATTTTCTGCAGTTGCAGGCCGAGCGGGCTCGTCTTTCGCCAGACCATGCCGATCGTTCGCGAGGGCTGCGGGCCTTCGAAACGGTTGATCGCGACATCGGCCGAGCGCGTTTCGACGGAAACCGCCATTTCAGGGATCAGCGTCACACCGATGCCGGCGCTCACCATCTGCACCAGGGTCGAGAGTGACCCGACTTCGAGCAGTTCCCGCGGCGGCGCAGCGTGCAGATTGCAGAAGGAGAGCGCCTGGTCCCTGAAGCAATGACCTTCCTCCAGGAGAAGAAGCCGCATTTCCTTCAGAGCGTCGCGATCGGGGACCGGTTTGTCCGCATCGGCCCGCGGACGCACCAGGACGAAGTTTTCGGAAAATAGCGCAACCTCCGTCAGCGACGGCTCGGAGACGGGCAGCGCGACGATCGCAGTGTCGAGGCTGCCGTTTTCCAGATCCTCCACCAGCGTCGTTGTCAGCGTTTCCCGCACATGGATGTCGAGCCCTTCGTGGAGCCGCGACAGGCGCTCCATGACCGACGGCAGCAGGTAAGGTGCCACCGTCGGGATGATCCCCATGCGCAATTGTCCGACCAGTTGGGCTTGGGAGGCACGCGCCAGGTCGCCGAGCTCGTCTACCGACCGGAGAATGTCGCGCACGCGCAGCGCGAAGGCCTTGCCGACATGCGACAGCCGAACCTGCCGCGCGCTGCGATCGAAGAGCTCTGCGCCGACCCCCTCTTCCAGCTCCTTGATCTGGACCGAGAGCGCCGGCTGGGAGATCGAACAGGCATCGGCCGCGCGGCCGAAATGCCCGTGCCGTGCGAGCGCTTCGAAATAGCGCAGTTGCTTGAGCGTCAAGTTCTTCATAACTTCAGCCTATCGCAACAATCAGAAATTCCAAATTTATTTGATGGAGCTTCTCTGGTACCACGCTGCGATCAGTCGCAGAACGGTGCCTTTCGCCTCGGCTCAGTCCGTCGTGCGATGTGCCCCCTTCACGTCATTGAGGGCACGTGCCCAAACGCCGTTTTCGCCGACGCACACACGCGGTGTCGCGTCAGACGTCACGGTCAAACCATCTAGGGAAGGACGCAAACATGGACGCCAAAGTTGATAAAGCGGGCAAATGCCCGGTCATCCACTCGCTCTCGCAGGCCAAGACGCTTCGGGATTGGTGGCCGAACCAGCTCAATCTCAGCATCCTTCACCAGAACTCCCCGCTCGGAAATCCGATGGGCGAGAAGTTCGACTACGCGGAGAAATTCCAGAAGCTCGACTACAAGGCCCTGAAGCAGGACCTGACCGCGCTGATGACGGATTCGCAGGAATGGTGGCCGGCCGATTACGGCCATTACGGCCCGTTCTTCATCCGCATGGCATGGCACAGCGCCGGCACGTACCGCACGGGCGACGGCCGTGGCGGCTCGTCCTCCGGCACGCAGCGTTTCGCGCCGCTGAACAGCTGGCCGGACAACGCCAACCTGGACAAGGCACGACGCCTGCTCTGGCCGATCAAGCAGAAATACGGCAACAAGATCTCCTGGGCCGACCTCTTCATTCTGACCGGCAACGTCGCTCTGGAATCGATGGGCTTCAAGACGTTTGGTTTCGCAGGTGGCCGCGAAGACATCTTCGAGCCCGAGCAGGACATCTACTGGGGCACGGAAGAAGAGTGGCTCGCACCTTCGGATGCTGCCAAGAGCCGTTATTCCGGTGAGCGCGAGCTGGCGAACCCGCTGGCCGCCGTTCAGATGGGCCTCATCTATGTCAATCCGGAAGGCCCGGACGGTCGTCCCGACCCTCTCGCCTCGGCCAAGGACATCCGCGAAACCTTCGGCCGCATGGCCATGAACGACGAAGAAACCGTTGCCCTGGTTGCCGGTGGCCACACCTTCGGCAAGATGCACGGTGCCGGCGATGCGTCGCTGGTCGGCAAGGATCCGGAAGGCTCCGACATTGCAGATCAGGGGCTGGGCTGGACGAGCACCTACGAGAGCGGCCGCGGCGTTCACACCATCACCAGCGGTCTCGAAGGCCCGTGGACGGCAAACCCGATCCAGTGGGACAACGGCTATTTCGACGTTCTGTTCGGCTATGACTGGGAACTGAGCAAGAGCCCGGCCGGTGCCTGGCAGTGGCATGCCCGCGATCTCGCCGAGCAGGATCATGCTCCGCAGGTCGATGGTTCCGGCAACCGCGTCAAGCTCGTGATGTCGACCGCCGATATGGCCATGAAGATGGACCCGATTTACGGCCCGATCTCCCGCCGCTTCCACGAGAACCCGGATCAGTTCGCCGATGCATTCGCTCGTGCCTGGTTCAAGCTGACCCACCGCGACATGGGTCCGCGCGTGCGTTATCTCGGCGAGGAAGTGCCGCAGGAAGTGCTGATCTGGCAGGATCCCGTCCCGGCCGTCGATCACCCGCTCATCGATGCGGCTGACATCGCCGATCTGAAGTCGAAGATTCTTGCTTCGGGCCTTTCGGTTTCCGAACTGGTCTCGACCGCATGGGCATCGGCCTCGACCTTCCGTGGCTCGGACAAGCGCGGCGGTGCCAATGGCGCTCGCGTTCGCCTGGCGCCGCAGAAGGACTGGGAAGTCAACGATCCGGAACAGCTTGCCAAGGTGCTGAGCGCGCTGGAGAACATCCAGTCGTCGTTCAACGCCTCGCAGACGGGCGGCAAGAAGGTCTCGATGGCCGACGTCATCGTGCTTGCAGGTGTCGCGGCGGTCGAGAAGGCCGCCCGCGACGGCGGCCACGATGTCGACGTACCGTTCACGCCGGGCCGCATGGATGCGACGCAGGAACAGACGGATGCGGAGTCCTTCGAGCCGATGGAACCGAAAGCCGATGGCTTCCGCAACTATCTCGAGGTGGACTTCTCCATCCCGACCGAGGAACTCCTGATCGACCGGGCGCAGCTTCTGACGCTGACCGCTCCGGAACTGACGGTGCTCGTCGGTGGCCTGCGTGTTCTCGGTGCCAACCACGGCAACTCCAAGCACGGCGTCTTCACGGATCGGGTTGGCACGCTGTCGAACGACTTCTTCGTCAACCTGCTCGACATGAACACGGCCTGGAAGTCGGTTTCAGAAGCGCAGGATGTTTTCGAGGCACGCGACCGCAAGTCCGGCGAAGTCAAATGGACCGGCACCCGCGTCGATCTCGTCTTCGGCTCGAACTCGCAGCTGCGCGCGCTTGCCGAGCACTATGCCCAGGACGACACGCAGGACCAGTTCGTGCGTGACTTCGTGAACGCCTGGACGAAGGTCATGAATGCCGATCGCTTCGACCTGAAGCGAGACCATTGGTCCAAATCGTAATCCCAAAAAGGGCGGCAGAAATGCCGCCCTTTTTTTCCGCCTAGCCACCACAGCTCAGTGCCGATGTCCGGCCACCAGTGCCGCGACGCAGAAGCGCCCGGTGCGCTTCGACCGGACGAGCGTCATCCACTTTCGCAGCAGCCTCACGAATTCCAGATGCGCGTGCTCCGGGTGAACCGACGCGTCGGGAAAATTGAGGTGATGGTGGAGCACGACCACCCGCCCGCCGGGCGCGATGCGATCCGCCACTCCCTCCGCCAAGCGCCGCGCGGCGGTGCTGCCGAGATAATAGACGATCTCTGAAACAACGATCAGATCGAAGCGCTCTCGCGGCATGCCATCGGGCAAATTCGCATGCAGCAGCCGCAGACGGCCGACATTCCCCAATCGGGCTTGCGCCTGAGCGATCGCCGTCGACGACCCATCCAACGCGGTCGTGCGCAAGGCAACTTTCATCAAAGCCCGGGTGGTGACACCGTTTGCGCAGGCAAGTTCCAGAACGCGGCCGCGCGGGCCGAGGCCGACATGTTTCAGCAGCAACGATCGCTTATGCGCCTCGAAGGGCGACGATTCATAGTCCCACGGGTCCGGATCGCTTTGGAACAGGTCTTCGAAGCCATGGATGTCTATTGGGCGGGCCATCGGGTGACCCAATAGCTTTCGGTCTGGCCGACCAGCCGCGCAATCGTTTGTGATGACAGGGAAAACCCGCTCGGGTCGTCATCGACCACCAGGCCCAGCTGGGAGCGATGCGCTTCAAGCGCATGGTGCTTCCGATCGACCACCTCGGAGATATCGAGTGATGCGTCGTCGACCTCTCCCTCGCCCGGCCAATCGTCTGCCTGTCCGTTTTCCTCGAGCCAGATCTGGTATTCCAGCAGCGTCACCTGCATCTCGTTTCGCCGCACCGCATCGGTCGCGATGCGCCAGCTGATACGATGGTCCGTGTGCGGGTCGCGCCGCCATGGCACCACGACTGTCTTGAACCTGGACGCGGAGACGAGTTCGGCGACGACATCCACCGCATGGCGATATCCGTCCTTGCCCGGAAAGGGCATCCGCCCATCGCGCAGCTTGAGGAAAGAGCGCGGCTGGTTCTCCGCGCCGAGCCGCTGAAGCGCCTGCTCGGCTTCCGCCGCGCGGATGTCGGCCATCACATCCGGCGGATAGTTCTGCGAAGCAGGATGCGAGGCGCTTCCATCGGTGACGAACAGCGTGTGGATTTCGATGCCGGCCTCGGTTGCCAGCGCGATCAGCCCGCCGCATCCAAGCGTCTCATCATCGGGATGAGGCGCCACGACGAGGATCGGCCCGTCGAGATCGGTCACGACAAAATTGCTCATGGCTCGCCACTTCCGCGGCCTGGAGCCCAGTTCAGGTCGGCGACCGACTTCCCGAGAATGTCCGCCGCCCCGTCGGGGTTCGGCTGCCTCAGATAGGTGCGCAGGTCGCGCACCAGCCGCTCCAGCGGGTGAGGCGCGATCATGCCCGCGGCGCCGACGGACTTTTCAGCGAGATCGAGCACGAGCACGGCTGCGCTTTCGACCGCACCGCGCGCCGCCGCCGTGGATGGGATCACCGCGTCCGCAAAGCCTGTCTGCCCCCACTCTCGCCCTACCCGATCGAGCCACAGATACCCGGTCTCGACAGCGGTCGCCATCATCGCCAGCCGCTGTTGCTGGAGGCGGTCTTCGGATCTGGACGAGCGCCGAAGGTGGTCGATCGTCACATCCAGAACAGCGTGCATGCCGCCCACCTGGACGGCGACGAAGCGGATCGCTCCGGCCGATATCCAGGGTTCGCGCGTATAGTCGCCCGGCGAGCCGATCGCCCAGTCGTCCTGAACACGCAAGCCGGTGAAATCAACCACGTGGCTGCCGGACGATCGCATCCCCATGGGCTTCCA
The DNA here is from genome assembly GCF_902498825.1 of Rhizobium sp. EC-SD404. Lineage (NCBI taxonomy): Bacteria > Pseudomonadati > Pseudomonadota > Alphaproteobacteria > Hyphomicrobiales > Rhizobiaceae > Rhizobium > Rhizobium sp. EC-SD404. The sequence goes on along the minus strand of NZ_LR701459.1, from coordinate 808,484 downwards.
CCACGAACGGTCGACCGGCAAATCCTCGATCGGGACGAGCCACATCATGCGTTCGGCCATGCTGCCGGTGGTGACGATCGCATGGCTCAATCGCTCGACACCGGAGGCGAAGTTCTTCTTGCCGGACAAAATGCCGTGCTCGATCATCAACGGGTCCTGCGGCGCATCGGTGTTCCACACACCGAACATGCCACCCGCCGAAAGCAGCCGATCGGCCCTGTTCAGTGCAGCGCCCCGGGCAAACTGGCGCGCAAGGATCACCGCGTTGACATGCCCCTCGTACAGCCGGCCCGTGCTCAAATCGCCGCGACCGACTGCGGCCAGAAGTTTCAGCAGTTCGGGCGTCGCCTCTGAATCCACCGGTGGCTGCGCGATGAGACCGGCCTCTCTCAACGCTTCGAACGCAGCGTCTGGAAAGCTGCCTTGCGCGTCGCATTCGGCGGACCCGGCGCCGATCGCCTTGGTCAACCCCGCCAGATCAACCGGCATGCACGAGCTCTCCAATGGCGTCGCTGTCGGCATACTCGCGCATGGCGCGTTGGAATTCTGATATGGCGATTTCAACGGGAACTTCGCATGCATCAAGATCGTCCTTTGCCAGTAGCTCGATGGCGGCGGCCCTTGCGGCGCGCTCACATGCGGGCAATTTGACCCGGTTCATGCCCGGCACCTGCAGCCGCGCATTGAGCTTGAAGAGATCGGCGGTGCGCAGTTCCCTGCGCAACAGGAAACGCGCGATGGTCTTGGCGGGATCCTCCACGAGCAACGGATCACCGCGTTCCGCTTCGACTTTCCAGCGTGCCAGGCTCTGGGACATGCCCTGAGGAGCGCGGCCGCATGTGCGCGCAGACACCGTCACCACCGCCTCGATGCTGTGCCGCACCCGATATCCGGCCGCCCTCACCTTCGAGACGAACGCCAAATCTTCGCGATAGGCGAGCGGATCGAGCCCGCCGACTGCGGCGTAGACATCACCGCGAACAGCGATGCTTCCCGCCATCTCGAAAAGATGCCTGGGCCAGGGGTCGTGGTCGATCGGATCGAGGATCGATTCCAGAAGGCTGCGCGCACGACAATAGGCGTCGAAGGAACGGCTTCGCTTGATCAGGCCAATGCCAAGAAGCGCCTCTTCCGATGGATCGGCAACGATCAATCCCGTCACCAGATCAGCGCCGGCGTGTGCAGCTTTCAGATTGGCGGCGACCCAGTCGGGATGCGGTTCGGCGTCTGCATCCGTGGTCATCAGCAGTACGGGTGAGCCCGAGGGCGCGAGGGTCAGCGCATGTTCCATGGCAGTCCTGCGCGCCATCCCAACAGTTGCGACGTGAGGCGCAAAGGTCACCACTCGCACGGTCAGATCGACCTGCTCCAATCCGGCAGCTAGCTCTGTCGCCAGTTCAGCGGAACCGTCGGTCGAATTGTTGATCAGGAGAAGCACCGAAAGACGCTCACCCGTCGGCAGAGATTGTTTATCCAGCGCATCAAGCACGCGCGGCAGACGGACTTCTTCGTTTCGCGCAGGAATGGCGATGACAGGCTTCAAATGCTGGGAGGATGAGTCGAACGAGCCAAGCGGTCTACCCATCGGTCCCGATATCCTTTCGACCGAAGCGACCGCTTGCACTGCCGACGGCGCCTTCGACCTTCACCTTGTACCATGGAAAGTTCGAATACCGTCGTCGCGATGGAAACGGCTCAGGCATCAAAAGCCGAAGGAATATGCAAACAGCGGGCCGAGCATCATCAACGTTGCCATCGCAGCGCCGGCAATGTCCTGGCTCTCGAAAATCGGTCCACTTCTATGGGCGCCACGCGGTGTCGTCTGTGTCGCGAGATTGTCGCCGAGGGCAGTGTCTGATCGGTAGCTCATGGGTCGAACTCCTGGTTGAAGGTGTCCCGTCCCAACCAGCCGCATACCGCCATGTTCCATCTTACCAGGGTGGCATTTGCCGGCGTTGCGCATTCAGGACCTGCTCGAGCGGTGCATGGGTCCGGCGAGCCCCGTCCAACATCTCGATCGACAGCAATCCGCTCTCGCAAGCGCGTTCGTCGTCCCAGCCCACATGATCGATGATGGGGTAAAGACAGATGCCCTGGACATCGATGCCGTCCAATAGCGCGCGTTCGACCTCGTCCGCGATCATCTTGAACCACCCGGCACGCTGGTCTGCCTCGGCGCCCGTTTCGGAAACGACGACAGGTCTGCCGTAGCGCGAAGCGACGTCGGCCAAGATGGTGCTGAACGGCACACGCAAGGGATGGTCCTGATGCAGTGCTTCGCCTTCGTAGTACCACTGGTTGTTCGGGTAATAGTTGACGCCGACGATATCCAGAATGGAGGGATCTCCGCCAAGCTGCGGCCAGAGCGCACCGGACAGCATATCCCAAGCTTGATACTGGGCGTTCTCGTAGCCGATCGCATGTTGGACATCGTCCGGATGGCCGGGCTTGGGAAATATCCGCACGACCGGATCGCAGTAGAGAAACCGCGCACGGGGATCGACCGCGCGGATCGCGTCCGTCGCCTCCAGGGCGGCACGCACGAGCTGCACCTTCAGCTCGAAGCTGCGGCCCTCCGCCATCGGGTTCATGAAGGCCCGATCGCCACCGGCCCAGGAGAAAAACGAGATCTCGTTGATAGGACAATAGAACGGGACCCGATCGGTCTCGCTTCTCACAAGCCGCGCAGTCGCGGCCGCAAACGCCGCAAACCGACGGACGAAGTCAGGTCTCCATATGTCCACATCGTCCGGCCAACCATAGTGCATCAGGTCCCAGATGACCTCCACACCGGTTTCCCGCGATGCCCGCAGCATCGGCAGGAAACTGTCCCATGTGCGGCTGGTGCTGCCGGCCGGTTCGATGAGGTGCCACCGCGCGCCATCGCGCACCGTCTTCATGCCCAGCGACTTCACCTGCCTGTAATCAGCAAGACAATGCGCGGCATGGCCGGTCGCCTGCAGGAGATCGAGCCGATTGCCATCGGCGCGACGATGCGTCGAGCATTCGAAGCCGGCCTGGAAGAAGCTCGAAAACACCCTCTCCCGGTCAAGACTAGGGGCGGCGGCCTCACGCAACGGCCATCTCCCGTACGGCTTCGAGCTTGCGGTAGGTCGCAAGTGCCTGGCCGACGACCTGATCCATGTTGTAGTAGCGATAGGTGCCGAGACGACCGATGAAGCTCACATCGTGGCGGGTGGCCGCGAGCGCTTCATATCTCTTGTATAGCGCCTGGTTGGCCGGGCGCGGGATCGGATAATAAGGGTCGCCTTCGCTGCAGGGATATTCGTAGGAGATGCTCGTCTTCGCGTGGCTCTGGCCGGTCAGATGCTTGTACTCGGTGATGCGGGTGTGCGGAATGTCTTCCGATGGATAATTGACGACGGCCACCGGCTGAAACTGCATCCTGTCGATCGTTTCGTGCCGGAATTCGAGACTGCGATAAGGCAGCGCGCCATAGCGAAAATCGAAGAACTGATCGATCGGCCCGGTATAGACCGTGTGCGCTGCCAGCTTCTCGCTGCTAAGGTCGTCGTAGGAGACGCCAAGTTCGATCGTGATATTCGGGTGGTCCAGCATGTTGCCGAACATGTGGGTGTAGCCCTTGAGCGGCATTGCCTGATAGCGATCGAGAAAATAGCGATCATCCGTGGATGTGCGCGTCGGAACGCGGGACGTGACCGACTTGTCGAGTTCACTCGGATCGAGCCCCCACTGCTTGCGCGTGTAGCCTTCGAAGAACTTGCGATAGAGATCCTGCCCGACCTGCGAAATGACGACATCGCGTGACGTCCGGATCACATCCACCGGTTCGGCGATTTTCGACAGGAATTCCGCGGTTTCCGCGTCGCCGGCGAGCCTCAGGCCGTAGAGCGCATTCAGCGTCTGCCGGTTGATCGGCATTGGCAGGAGATTGTCGTCGACCGATGCCAGCACGCGGTGCTCGTAGGGACGCCACTCGGTAAAGCGGGACAGATAGTCGAAAATATCCGCGCTGTTGGTGTGGAAGATATGCGGCCCGTAGCGGTGAATGAGAACGCCGGCGGCATCATGCATATCGTAGGCGTTGCCGCCGATATGCTCCCGCTTTTCGCAGATCAGCACCTTCTTGCCGGAGCCTCTCGCAAGCCGTTCGGCCAATACGGCGCCGGCGAAACCGGCTCCAATGATCTGATAGTCGAAGGCTGGAGCGCGGCTTCGGTGCGGGGTGGGGAATGACGGCTCCGAATGGACTGTGGGACGCTCGGAGATGCGCGCCAGATGCTCGGTCATCTCCGACACGATGCGGTCCCACGACCCTTCGGCAATCAGTCGGTCGACGGGCCCCAGCCATTCGGTTCGGCTTGCGAGCTCAAGCGCCTCATCGCAGGCTTTGGCGAAGTCGGCAGCGCTGTCCGCGATCCAAACGCCTTCGAGATCACCATAATGTCTCTCGACGTCACGAATGCGCGTCGACACGACGGGCCTTCCGCCGCTGAGATATTCCGGCGTCTTCGTGGGACTGATGAAGCGCGTCGCATCGTTCAGCGCGAAAGGCATGAGCGCGACGTCCCAGCGAGCCAGGCAACTGGGCAGGTCGCGGTAAGACACCGCGCCCGGGTAAGAAATGTTGGAGGCTTGCGGAAGAGACGCGGGATCGATCTTCGCGACGGGGCCGACCATTTCGAAACGATAGGCGGGGCGCAACCGCGCGATCTCTGCGATAAGGTCCAGATCGACCCGCTCGTCCAACACACCATAAAAGCCGAAGGCGGGCGCTTTTTGCGCTCGGCGCTGGCTCAGTCGTGCCTGCCCGAAATGCTCCGCGTCGACGCCGGATGGAAAGGGATGGATGTCGTCATGCAGATGGCGCTTTGCCTCGTAAAGGCTGTGGCCGCCGGTGAAGACCAGGTCCGCTCTTTCGAGCAGTTCGCGCTCGCGCTCGATGAGCCGCGGTGGCGCGAAGCGAAATTGCGAGAGCTCGTCCATGCAATCGTAGACGATGGCCTTGGGGCTCACGCCGTTTACCCATGGCAACATCATCGGCGTATAGAACCACACGATCGGGTTCCGAATGGCGCTCGCGTTGCAGAAGCGCGTGATCAACGCCTGTAGCCGCTCGTCGCGCTCGTCTTCGGACAGTGTTTCGGCGATGCGCGGACGGATCACCGTGACACCGTCGAAACGCGTCGGGTGGTACTCCAGGAAGTCGCCGCCCTCTTTGCAGTCAATCGGTTCTTCAAAGAAATAAACCGGATGCTCTTTGGCGAGCCGCGTCATGATGTGCTGGGGCCGCTGGAAGACGAAGTCCCAGCGCAGGTGGGAAAAGCAACAGATTGGCGTATTGACCGCTTGCTCTGGTTTGGCGGGTGAGGCGCCATCAATTGCAATGTTCAAGATCGGGTCCTTCAACTGATCGTAGTCGGCTATCCGACACCGGTCGGGCGTGGCCTGGGGCTCACCGAACCGGCAATCAGTCGTCATGTTCCCTGTGGATGCGCGGCATCAGGGGCGGCCCTTCCCACCCCTTTCGCTGCTTCCGTGTGAGGGGGCGCCGCGCCCGAACGGCTTTTGATGACGATGGAGATCGACGCCGTCGATGGCGGACTTCGTCATCGTAACCGCAAAGAGGCCACCGAGCCTGAAGCGATGAGCGCTAGCGTTCGCAACCCAGCTGCGCCGCGAGGTCGTTGAAATCCTGGCAGATCAGATCGGCACGTGGATCCGGCTCGGGATCAAGCGAGGGAATATCGCCCCACTCGTCCGGGCGGTAGACAAACGCGGTCGGGAAGCCATTCTCATGAGCGGCTTGAAGATCGTTGTTGTGGGTGGTCACGAGCAGTATCTCGTCGTGAGGGTGTCCGAGCCACCGCGCCGCGGTTTCGTACGAACCGGGCAATGTCTTATAGATACCGATCATTTCGCAGGAAATGACGCAGTCCCAGCTTAGTCCTGCCCGCCGCGACGCATCAATCACCAGGCGCGTATTGAGAATGGTGAACGGCGAAACGATGAACTTCCGGCGCAGGCGGGGCAAAGCCTCGACGACATCGCTCCAAGCATCGAGATCGTGCCAGGCGTGAACCAGACGCGCCCTCGCCTCCGGCGAAAACCCTTCGATCCCGCGCTCTTCGAGCATCTTGTCCAGCGTCATTCTGAGGACACCGTCCATGTCGATCGATGCACGGCCGCCGTCTGTCGGCAGTCCCTCCTTGACCATATCGGTCGACGTCCGCCGCCACTCCTTGGTCAGGGCCGGCCAGTCCGTATCAATGCCGAATTCGGCGCCGATCCTGGAGAAGGCCTCGGTAACGCCGCTGTGCCAGTCGAAAACCGTTCCGCCGGTATCGAAGATCAATGCCCTGACCTTGCCAGCGACCGAACCTACATTCACTGCCATGCTGAATTCTCCTCAAAAAACCGTTGATCGCATCAGGCCGCGCATCGTGGTCGCGTGACCAGAGCAGCGTGTGCGGCCGATGCGTTGATGCTGCATCTGCCTCTACGAAGCGGCGAAAGGCCGGATGGGCGATGTCCACCTTGCCGGCCCGTCGCACCCTCCGGCCTTAGTCACAAGCCGCTCACGCTGGGCATCAAGCTCGCGATGCCCGGAATGGCTTTATGGGCGGCCTTTCAGGCTGCGGCTGACAGATCCATGGCGTCGGCACGCTTGAGTGCTGCAGCGATCCGCTCGAGTTGCTCGTCCGGCACGCGATTGAACGGCGCACGGCACGGTCCGACATCGCGTCCCTGCATGTTGATGCAGGCCTTGACCCCCGCCGGCCAGTTGTAGCGGCTGATCTGGCTGCAGACATCGGTGATCGCGAAATGGAGCCGCTGCGCATAGGCGATGTTGCCGGACTGAACCGCATCCCACAGCGCCAGACAATGCCGCGGCAGAAGTGCAGCTGCACCGGACACCGAGCCGGTGGCACCGATCGCGAGGCCCGGATAAAGCAGCCAGTCATGCGCCCATGTGACCGAAATCTTGTCGCCGATGGTGTCGAGCAGTTCCGTCAAGGTTTCGAGCGAGCCGCCGATGCTTTCCTTGGTGGCGATCAGTCCTGTCTCATGCTGGTTGCCCGCCATGCGGCGCATCAGGGCCGGCGTCACGGGCGCGAAGGTCAGGACGTTGTAGACCATCGTCGGCAGGCCGGATTCCTTGTGGATCGTCGAATAGAAGTCGTAGATCCCGTCATCCGAGCAGATCTGGTAGATCGGCGGCGTGACCATGACGCACTGCGCACCCGCGTCACGGGCGACCTTCGCCTTCTTCACGGCCTCGCGCGTCGATGTGGTGATGATCCCGGCCATGACCGGCACGCGTCCTGCCGCCGTCTCCTGGGCGGTCTTCACCAGCCGACCGAGATCGTCGGCGTCGAGCGCGTGCCCTTCACCGGTCGAGCCGCCGACGCAGACGCCCGTCACACCCAGCGAGATGTTGTAGTCGATTTCGCGACGAAGGGCGGCGAGATCCAGTTCTTCGTCCTTCGTGAAGGGCGAGACGACCGGCGGGAAAATTCCAACGACATCTTCTTTGGTCAGGACGCGGGGCATGGGCAACTCCTCTGTGCATCAGTTGGCGCCATCTTCCATATGTTCGCATTCCGGTCAAGTAGACCGCAATACGGATTTCCTTTGCAAGATTGTGGTTCGTGGTCGATGATCCATTGACCCGCGATCGGAGTTGCGGTTTGCCGCATGGGGCGGCCCCATCGTTCGCGCTCTCTCGCTGCCGGGCATATCGAGGACCTTGCTGAACCCATGAGCTCCGAAAATCTGAAAAGCCTGGCAAAGGTCGTCGCGATCCTAGATTGCTTCTCCGAATACGACCGCAAACTGTCCGTGTCGGAGATCGCAAAACGTCTCGATCTGCCGCGGCCGACAGTCCACCGCATTATGCGCACGATGCGCGACCTCGGAATGGTCGAGCAGGAGCGGGAACGGGACCAGTACCGGCTCGGCATGAAGCTGTTCGAACTGGGCACGACGGTTCTGGCGAGCATGGATCTGCATCGCGAGGCCAAGGACAGCGTCGAGGCCCTGACGCGTGCAAGCGGCCAGACGGTGCATCTTTCCGTCTTCGACGGCAAAAGCTCGACGGTCATCAACCGGACCGATCCCGATGGCCGGCGCGTGAACACGCTGATCGTCCTAGAGTCTTCGCCGGCCCACGCGACGGCGTCCGGCAAGGTCGCCCTGGCCTTCCAACCGGCCGCGGCGATCGACCGATTTCTCGCGCGCAAGCTCGTACGGCTGGCACCCAACACGATCTGCGATCCGGACCTTCTCAAAGCCGAACTGACGAAAATCCGACGGACCGGATATGCGCTCGACGACGAGGAACTGACGCCGGGAACATCCTGCGTTGCGGCCCCGATCCGAAACTCGCAAGGCTCGGTCTTCGCAGCGATCAGCGTCAGCGGAGACACCGAAAAAGTCTCCGGCGACCGGATCCCGGCATTTGCCGATCTCGTGACGCACCACGCGAACACGATCTCGCTTCGTCTCGGCTTCCGTCCAGAGACCTGAAGTTCGCGCGTTCTTGGCATCGGCCGGACCTACACCAAGGCGCGGAGCTCGCGTTGGACCTGCTTCAGCAGCCTGTAGCGCGCATGTGCCTTGCCATGAACCGCAGCCTTTTCCGGATCCGCCTGGAGATTGTCACCACGATGAACCATGCGGGACGCAGCCGCAGCGACATCCTGATAAACTCTCGCCGCCACCGCTCCGAGCATTGCGGCACCCAAGAGAACTGGCTCCTTGGAACCTGCGAGTTCGACGTCGGAGCCGGTCGCATCCGACAGGATACGCCGCATGAGGGCGCTCTTGGCAAAGCCGCCGGACAGGATCAGACGGTCGATCGTCTGGCCGTTCGCACGCAGCCGCTCGACGATGTCGACGGTGCCGTAGGCTAGCCCGCGCAGCGTCGCCACGTAAAGGTCGACGAGGTCGTCCAGGTCGGCCCCAAGCCGCAGGCCGGAAATGATGGCGCTGGCATGCGGGTCCGGATCAGGCGAGCGGTTGCCGAGAAATTCCGGCACCACATCGAGCCCGGCGCCGATCAGCGATGCGGCCTCCGACGTTCCGGCGCGCTGGACCGCCCTTTCCTCGAGGAAAGCCAACAATGGTTGTCCGGCAGCTTCGGCGGCATCCCTGGCGGCTGCGAAAGCCGGATGGAGAGACACGGCATGATCGAGCGCTGCTCCGAAAGCGGACTGGCCGCCTTCGTTCAGCCAGAAGCCCGGCAGAAGCGCCCCGAAATAAGGTCCCCACACGCCCTCGACAAATCTAGGCTGGCGCGACAGCGTCATGGTGCACGCAGACGTGCCGGCAATCACGGCCATTTCCGTCGCTGGATCCCTGCCGCCGGCCCCGAGCGTGCCCAGGCCACCGCTATGCGCGTCGATCAACGAAGCGCCGACGGCGATCCCCGCCAGAAGATCGAGCTCGCTCGCCGCTTTTTCCGTCAAGCCGGACGCGATCGGCGTCGCGACGTCGATCACGCGTGGGCCGATGCGGTCGAATTCTTCGCCAGCCAACTGGCCAAGCCCGATCTCCTCGAAATAGGACCGGTCCCATCGCTTCTCGTGGCCAAGATAGGTCCATTTGCAAACGACCGTGCAATTCGATCGCGCGCTGTCGCCGGTCGCCCGGAAACTGAGATAGTCTGGCAGGTCGAAGAAGTGGCCAGCCTTGGCGAACGTCTCAGGCGCATGTCGGCTCAGCCAGAGAAGTTTCGGCGTCTCCATCTCAGGGGAGATCTGGCCGCCGACGAACGACAGCACTGGATGGGACGTCGCATTGATGTCGTCGGTCTCCTTCAGCGCGCGATGATCCATCCAGACGATCACGTTGCGCGCGGGCTCGTCCGAAAGGCCGACAGGCAATGGCTCGCCATCCTTGTCGACGACGACCATGGAGCAGGTCGCGTCGAAGCCGATACCGACTACACGCTCCTTGGCAATATCAGCCGCAGTGCGCGCCTCACGAACAGCCTCGCAGGTTTTCTCCCATATGTCGGCGGAGGACTGCTCCACATGGTCGCCGTTCTTCCAAAGCTTGAGAGTCCGCGAGGCGTGTCCGAGCAGGCCACCGTCCTCATCGAACACGCCTGCGCGCACGCTGCCTGTCCCGACATCGACGCCGATGAAGCATGGACCCGCCATCACGCGTTCTGCGCTTTCTCGAGCGATACCCCGCACAACTTCACCTCAAGGCCGAGTTTGCTGGCGAGCGCCGCCTTGGCAGCCATCGACGCATCGGCAGCGGCCGCATCGTTTGCGTAGACGACCTGGATATGATTGGCCTTGTGGCGCGCCATCATCTGGTCGCGGCTCACGCCATCGAAGACGGCGTGCATGATCGGCCATTCCTGGTTGGTCAGCGACCAACGCCGCTCGGTTTCCTCCTGCGGCAATGACACCGCCCTGCCCCGGCCGATGTCCATGCAGAGGCGCCCATCGGCAATGAAGATGCGGGACCACACGAGTTCGCCGGGTCGCGCAACGCCGCGCAACGTCCCGCCACCCTTGCGGAAGAACATGGGCGGCTGGCGCATCGACTGCGACCCGCGATAGCCACCTTCATGATGGGCCGGCGGCGCGGCTCCCGAAATCTCCAACACCCAGACATAGTCGGCGACGCTTCCGCTCTGGTCCAGGTCGCCCCACCGCAAGTCGTGGAGCGTCGTCTCGACCGGCTGGCCCATCGCCCGATGGATGCGGTTGGTCAGCAGGCCATCGACGGCCGCGCATTCATCGACCTCGTTGAAGTGAACGATGGCCTTACCATCCCTGATGATACGCCCGGCCGCATCCTCGACGGGAGGCCGGTCGTCGTTGTTCAGCAGGCCCTCGACCAAGTCGGACGCCGGCAACAAATCCTTGAGACCCTGCTGGTACTGAATGCCGATCGTCTCGCAGCCGAATGTCTCGGCCATCCGCACGGCAGCGATATACATCCGGCATTGGTCGATCACCTGCGGTTCGGTCAGCTCGGTCGCTTCATCCGTGCCCAGGTGGAACGTCATGCCGCGTTCGACCAGCCAGTCATAGATAGCCCGCGCTTCAGCTTCGGGCACCTGCTTCGCTTCGTAGTAGAGCGACGACTGCGACAACCGTTCCTTGAAGATGCCCAGCGGGAAAAGCATCTCGTCGGGGATGATGGCGTTGTACATGCCCATGCATCCCTCATCGAAAACGCCCATGATCGAGCGATTGGCCTGCAGATCAGCGGCGATTTTCTCGGCCAGCGCATCGGCCTCGGCGGGGACGGATCCAGGCTCGAAAGCCCGGACGTGGGAGGCGTCCTGCTCCACATGGCCGGTGGTCAACCATTCTTTCAGCTTGGCGTCGAACCAGTCATCCTCGAAGTCGATGCTCCAGAGGCTGGAATAGGTCACGCCGGCCTTGGTGAGCGAACCGTTGAGGTTCAATAGCCCCACCAGTCCCGGCCAGGTGCCTGACCAGTTCGCCACAGTGAGGATCGGGCCGCGATGGCGGATCAGCCCGGCGAGGACATTCTGGGAGTACTGCCAAACGGCTTCCGCAACGACGAGCGGAGCATCGGGATCGATGTCCTTAAAGACGTCGATGCCTTCCTTCTGGGTGGCGATGAAGCCATGCCCGGCGTCTCCCTTGACAGGGTGACCACGCTTGATCGATGCGCCATGGCGAGCGAACGCTGTTGCCAGCCGTTTTTCCATGTCGCTCTGGGCAGGCCAGCATTTCAGATTGGCGCTTTCACGCAGATCGCCGCTCGCGATCAAGATCACTTCGCTATGCATATCGAATTCCTCCTCCTAACGACCGGTGCGAGCTTCCTCGGCGCGCAGAACGGCAGGCAATTGCCGGCGATGAAGCTCCTGCAAGACCTCGATAAGGTCCGGCGCGGCTGCCAGATCGAATGTCCTCAGCGGTGGCCGGACAACGGCGAGCTTGTCAGATTTCATGCGCCAGCCAGCCAGTGCCTTGACGGCCGGCACGACGGGATAGCGAGCGATCGCCGCATAGAGCGTACACATCTGCTGGAAGACCGGATCGTCGGCCTTCGTTTCGCTGCTGGCGATGCGCGCCATCTGTGCGGGCGCGATGTTGCCGAGACCGGATATCGCACCGGCAGCACCGAGCGCGATGGCTTCGGGAAGAAAGATCTCGTTGCCGACGAAGACGTCGAGTTCCGGAAAGTCCGTCACGCTGTCGCGGACATGAGCGGCGTCCGGGACACTGTCCTTTATCCCCGCGATGATCGGACCATACCGATCGATCAGCGAGCGTATGACGCGTCTTTCGATCGACACGGAAACGACACTCGGGATGTCGTAAAGGGTGAGGCGAAGCTGGTCGTTATCGATGCTGTCGATGGCCTGAACGATGAAGTCTTCGAGTCCTTCGGTCGAAATGCCCTTGAAGAAGAACGGGGGAAGCAGCAGCTGTCGGAAGCACCCTAGGCCGAGGGCATGCTTTGCGAGCTCCACGACATCCGGCAATGCCGCGGCGCCGATGCCGACCATGATGGCCTGCGGCGCGCAGCCTGAGGCAACGAGCGCTTCAAGGGCCGCTTTTCGTTCCGTGACGGAGAATGACTGACCCTCCCCCAACGTGCCGAACAGCACGACGCCGCGCGCACCTTGCTCCATCACCTCTCGGGCGATTGCGGAGAGCTGCGTCCCGTCGATGGAGCCATCGTCGAGAAGCGGGGTGATCAGCGGCACCAATAGTACCGGATTGCGATTTGCCATCGGATTGAACTCGATCTGGAGAAGGCTTCAGCGGACGAGATATTTGTCGCGTGCGGCGCTGGTGAAGGTCACACCGTGGCCCGGTCGATCAGGCACGATGACATGGCCGTCAGAAACCTGGAGACCATGCTCCAGGAGATCGTCCATGAACGGATAGAACTCGACATAGGTCGGCCGTGGCAGTGCCGCGGCGAGGTGAACGTGCAGCACGGTCATAAAATGCGGCGCCACGGCGAGGCCGAACGTGTCGGCCATCTCGCCAATCTTCAGCGCCTCGGTGAAGCCGCCGACGAAACAAAGGTCTGGTTGCAGCACATCGAGTGCGCCGGCCGACACGAAGGGCGCGAAATCGCGGCGCGAATGAAAATGCTCGCCGGACGCGATCGCCATCGGCAATTGCGACCTCAGCCTTTTGTAGCCTTCGATGTCCTGGGAAAGGATGGGTTCCTCGAACCAGTAAATGTCGAGGTCGCCCAACTGCTTACCGAGCCAGAGGGCAGCAGGCAGGCTCAGACGTTCGTTGGCATCGCAGAGAATGCGGGGCTCCGGACCGATCGCCTCGCGGACCGCGCGGACACGCTCGATGTCCTTGTCGGGCTGGCGGCCAACACGGATCTTCACCGCATCGAAGCCTTCCTCGATATATTCGACGGAGCTCGACACGAGGTCATCCAGCGGCAGGGACGGGCTTGCCTTCCCGCTGCCGTAGCTCGGGATGCGATCGCGCCTCTGACCGAGGGCTTTAGACAGCGACACGCCGCGCATCCGCGCGACCAGGTCCCACAGCGCGACGTCGATCGCAGCAATCGCCATGCTGGCAATGCCGTGACCAAGGCGGTGCGTCCTATGGAAAAGCTCATCGTTGATGACTTCGACTTCGGCAGCCTCACGGCCAGGCAGTTGCGGCAGCAGTACCACATCGAGAAGCGCGCGCACGGCTTCGCCGCCACCGTAGTCGGAGGTGAACGTCCAGCCGGTACCTTCTTCGCCCGAACTGTCCACCACGGTGACGCCGATCAGTTCGAAATACTCGTCACTCCGCTCCGCCGCGAGACGGTTGGAGGGAAAGCGCAGCATCCAGCTATGTGCCGATTTGATCGTCATTGAGAGGTTCCGTTCACTTGATCTTCGAGGACGACGGTCCGTGCGGGATCGAAGTCCATGGCAACCTGCACGCCCGGCTCGAAACGTGCGGGCGGCGTGGTCTGAACGCGCAACATCGTTTGCGCAGCTCCATCGCAGGCGATGAAATAATCGACGATCCCGCCGGTAAAAACGACGGTCTGGATGGTGCCGACAAGGCGGTTCATGCTGACTGTAGGCGCAGCCGAAGCAGGGCTCAGCGTGATCTCAGATGGACGCAACGAAACGAGAAACTGCTGTGACTTACCGTGGAGCGCCGCACCCGTCGCCTTGATGCGATGTTCGCCAAATGAGCCTACCGCCGTCTGGTCGTCGCCGAGAAGGCGGTTCAGTGTCAGCGTGTTTGTCAGGCCGATGAAGCCGGCAACGAACGCGGTCTTCGGCCGCTCGTAGATTTCCGACGGCGTGCCCGACTGGACGACGAGGCCCTTGTTCATCACCACGATCTTGTCGGAAAGCGCGAGCGCCTCTTCCTGGCTGTGCGTGACATAGACGCTGGTGATGCCGAGTTTTTGCTGCAGGTCCCGGATCTCGAACCGCATCTGCTCCCTGAGCACCGCATCGAGATTGCTGAGCGGTTCATCGAAGAGCAGAATTTGCGGCCGCGATGCGACGGCGCGCGCAAGCGCGACGCGCTGCTGTTGCCCGCCGGACAACTGGCTCGGGTAGCGGTTCACATGTTCGGCCATCCCGACCATGGACAGCACGTCGGAAACGCGGCGCTCGATCTCTGCGCCGTTCAGGCCCTTGCGCTTCAGCCCGTAGCCGACATTGTCGGCAACCGACATGTGCGGCCAGAGGGCGTAGCTTTGGAAGACCATGCCCATGTCGCGCCGCTCCGGCGGCACCGCGCCGGTCGCGTCGGACAGGAGCTTCGATCCGGCTGTAATCGACCCGCCCGAAAGCGGCTCCAGACCGGCAATCATGCGCAACGTCGTCGTCTTGCCGCACCCGCTCGGCCCGATCAGCGACACCATGGAGCCCTTGGGGACGTCGATCGAGATGCCGCGGACGGCTTCGTAGTTGCCGTAGGATTTATAGACATCGTTCAGGCGCAAACTCTGCGCCTGAACGATGTCGGTGGTCGGCGATGGTATTGCAGCGGCCATTGATCAGCGACCGAAGGCCTGATCGAACGCCTCGACCTGAGCTTCGCGTTCATTGGCGATGAATGTCGCATCAACCGGAACGATCGTGACGTCGCTGACTGGAGTCCCATCGGGGAAGGTGTAATCCACGTCGTTGCGAACCGGGGCGCAGCCGAGCGCATCGGGCATGATGGCCTGTGCCTCGGGCGATACGACGTAGTCGAGCCATGCCTCAGCAGCTTCCTTATTGTCGGACTGCTCGAACATGGCGAATGACGAAATTTCGCCCGGCGAACCTTCGCTCGGCCAGACCAAGCTGGTCGGATCACCGCGATTGGCCGACGTCTGCCCATTGGCGAGAAGCTGCACGGCAATCGGGCGTTCGCCGCTCGCCGTCATGTCGCGGATCGTGCCGTGCGAGCGTTCCAGACGCGGTGCATTCTCAGCCAGACGTTCGAAATAGCCCCAGCCATAGTCGTCGCCTTCGGCGGCCAGATGCTCCGTGATGAACCACAGGAACGAATGGACGGACTGCGAGCTTGCCGGATCGGCGAGAGCAAGCTGGTCCTTCCAGCGCGGATCGAGCAACCCGGCCCAGCTTGTCGGCGCATCGGCCTGGCTGATGGCGTTGGTGTTGTACTGGATGAGATAGAGATTGACGCAGGCCGGCACCGACGTACCGCTCTGATCGAGCACTTCGCTGCGCACACCGTCCAGCCCTGCGGGCTCATAGGTAGCGAATGCCGAATGGGCAGCCTGCAGAGAAGCGATGGAGGCCTGGTTGAGGCCGATGACATCAGCCTGCGGGCTGCCTGCGCGAAGCTCCAATTCGACCGTGGAAATCAACTGCTCACCGGGTTGGACCGAGACCTGCACTTCCACGTCCGGATACTGCTCCGCGAAACCGTCAATGAGCGCCTTCATGTGCTCATCCGGGTAGGCCGAATAAATCTGCAACTGCCCTTCCTGCGCGAAAGCAGGCACGGCCGCGAAAATGCAGGCAAGAGCTGTGACTGTTCTGGTCAATTTCATGGTTATTCTCCCTGTTTTCGGCATGGGCTCCTCCCTAGCCGATGGTGAAACCGCGCATGAGCGCGGACCTGCGACCGACGAGAGCCGCGATGAGAAACAAGAGCGATACGCTGACGAAAATGCAGACGCCGTAAGCGCAGGCGACGGCGAGGCCGCCATTGCCGTTCCAGACGCTCAAGAGCGAGGTGGAGATCGTCTGCGTGCTGAAGCCGCGAAGAATGATGGAAGCGCTGAGTTCCGGGATCGCGAGAATGAAGACCAGCAGCCAGGTGTAAATTACCACCGGCGTGATGAGCGGCAGCGTTATGCGAAGCAGCGTCTGCAACTCCGTCGCGCCGAAGACACGGGAGGATTCCTCGATTTCAGGCGAGATCTGGAGCAGCGCCGTCTGCCCATTGCGAACGCCGATGGGAATGAAGCGCGCGAGATAGGCGACAAGCAGGATCGTCGGCGTACCGTAAATTCCGGTCAGGTTGCCGGGCCAGTTCAGATAGATGACGATCAGCGCGAAGGCGATGGCTGTGCCGGGTACGGCGAGCGGCAGAATGGAAAGATAGTCGAGTGCGCTGCGGCCGGAGAACCGGGTCCGCAGGATGACGTAGGACACGATGACGCCGATGGCCACGACGATCGTTGCCGCCGATGCGGCAAGCGACACGCTGAGCAGTGCCGCCTTGCGGATGGATGCGTCCGAGAGGACGACGCGATAATTGTCCAGCGTCAGGTTCGCGATGTTGAAGCCGTTGCCGATGCTCTTCATCAGGCTGACGGCGATCATCGTTCCGTACGGGAGGACGAAGGCGATCAGGACATAGAAGACGGCGAGCGCGGTCAGAAGCGGCGTTGCCCAACCGAGATCGATGCGCCTTGGCGCAAAGGCCTTGCCGCCGAGCGTGCGGTATCGATCCTCGTTGCGCAACATCAGCCGCTGTCCGCCGAGCGCAATGCCCGACAGCAGAACGAGGACCACAGCCGCGACCGACGCGGAGGCGAAGTCGAGCCCAAGCAGCGCGTTGCGGATCGAGACCGTCAACACGTCGATGCCGAGCATTTCCGGCGGACCGTACATCGCAAGCGATGTCGCAAAGGCGAGAAGCGCGCCGGCGAGCAAGGCCGGACGCATGAGCGGCAAAGTCACGTCGCGAATGGCCTCAAGGGCGGATGCGCCCTTGAGACGTGCGGCCTCTTCAAGCGCAGGATCCATGTTGGCGAGCGCCGGCGTCAGCGCCAGGAAAACGAAGGCCACGCCGTTCGGCAGGGCGGTGAGCACCAGGCCCCAGAGGCTGAAGATGTCGATCGGTCCGGCGGTCGACTGCATGCCGAACACGGCCCGCAAGGCCACGTTGGCGTACCCCGCGTTCGGGCCGGCCATCAGAATATAACCCATGGCGAGCAGAAACTCGGGACTGATCAGCGCGAGGATCATCGTGGCGCGCACGATGCGCTTTAACCGCATGTTCGTCCGCGCCACCCCGAAAGCGAGGGGCGCACCGATGACCACACTCAAGACCGCGATGCCGATGGCAACCAGGAGGCTGTTCCACGTTGCCGTGAGAAGCCGCGGACTGGACAGGAAATCGCGGTAGGCTTCGAGCGTCCAGCCATCCTGGTAGACGCTCGACAGGAAGATGGCGGCAACCGGCGCGCCGATGAAGACAACGAGACATCCAACCGACAGGGAGGCCGCGGTCAGCGACCAGCCACTCGAACCCGAGCGCCGCAGCTTGCCTGTCGACGTTCGATCGACTGCCGAGGCCGCCTCCCCCGAGATCATCGCAAGGCCGCTTCCAGTTGATGCTTGGCCGTTCCGATCGGCACCAGCAGGTGACTTTCGACTTCCTTCAGGTCAGGGGCGACCGCGACGTCGAACGGGATGTGCGCAAGCACGTCTCTCTGCAGATCGATGCCTGGGACGATCTCCGTCAGCACAAGGCCCTCAGGCGTGACGGAGAAGACACCGCGGTCTGTGATGATCGTTGCGGTCTTGCCGCTTTCGAGGCCGAGGCGCGCATTGAACGTGATCTGCTCGACCGCCTCGACGAAGCGGCGAATGCGACCTTCCTTGGCGATCGTCAGCCCGTTTTCATCATGCGTCTCTTCGAGCCCGCCCGTGGTGAGCGTTCCGCAGAAAATCAGGTTTCGAACGCCATGAACGATGTTCACGAAGCCACCACATCCCGGCAGCATGCCCGAGAAGCGGCTGACATTGATGTTGCCGTGCCGATCCACTTCGCCGAATGAAAGGATCGAGACATCGGGGCCACCGCCCTCATAGAACTGGAACACTTCGTTCTGGTCGAGAATGATCTCGGGATTGCGCGACACGCCACCCACCTGCGGCCAGCCGCCCATCGGCCCTTGCTCGACCGTGAAATAGAGGTCGTCGCGCCCGGCAGCACGCGCCATTTCAGGCACTTCGTACATGGGGACGCCAGCGCCGAGATTGACCATCGCGCCTTGCGGCAACTTGCTAACAGCGAGCCGCGCAACGAAATCGCGGGGCAGATTGCGGTTGCTCGTCGGTGGCAACTCGATCCGTTCGGCGCCGGTTAGATGCGGGGCCTGCTCGTCTTCCCAAACGTCGGGTTGAACCACCACGGCGCTGACGATCCTGCCCGGGATGCGCCCCATGCGGGGATGGATTTCGCCTACTGCCACAATCCGGTTCACCTCTGCGATCACCGTCCCACCCGACTGGTGAGCGGCCATGGCGAGTTCGATCGTTCCGTGGTCGAAAGCCTCCTGGTCGAAGAAGAGATTGCCGCGCTCGTCGGCAGCGCTCGCCTTGATGAAGGCGACATCGATCGGCAGCCGGGGATAATAGATGAGGTCTTCACCTTCGAGCGTCGTTCGACGGCACAGATCCGCTTCCGCAGCTGCGTTGACCTTGCCGCCACCGAGTTCCGGATCGACGAACGTGCCAATACCGACCGGTGTCGCAAAACCCGAGCGTCCTGCCGCCGTCGCACGCAGCAACTGCACCAGCGTTCCCATCGGCAGATTGTAGGCAGCCGTCTGATTGGTATCGATCAGAACATTCAGCGCGTTGTTGGAGGAACGGCTGAAGCTCGAAGTGATGACCTTGGCCATCAGTCCCGGCACCGCCAAGCGATTGAGGCCGCTATCGGCCCCGCCCTTTCCGCCACGCGCCCGCTCGACCATTGCGATGGCGACGACAGTGAGATTGCTCGGCGCCTGCGTCTTCGAAAACCTCTCAGCCAAGGCCTCGATCAAAGCTTCTGGAACGACGCGGTAGCCGCCTCCCGAAATTGCCAATGTCCCGCCTGAGGGAACTAGCTCTGCCGCCTGGTCGCCCGAAATCACACGCAAGTCTCATCTCCCTCGACACGCTCAAAAGGAGGCTAACTGAAAGCGCTATCATTGGCAATTGCCGTGTTTCAGTTTCGGAGCAGCTCGGACAACACCCTGCGGAGACCCCGCCCCATCGGGCTTGACATAACATTTTCAGTGCGTTGGCTCTTGGCCACTACTGGCTCGGCAAACCAACCCGATATTTATCATGTAAAGGCTTACATTTTTTTCTTTCCAGGCCTTCTGTGGTGTGGCAGATCAGAAGGCAATCGATCATCGAACGTCGGAGTTTCCATGCGTCAGCGACTGCAGAGCGGCATCATCCCCGCGCCCATCATGCCGTTTCTCGAGAATGCTGCGGTCGATTGGACAACATTCGACTCTTATATGGGCCAGTTGATCGGCTCCGGGATTTCGGCACTGGCCGTGAACATGGCTGCGGCGGAAGCAACGGCTCTCGAACATTCCGAGCAAGTCGAGGCCGTCAAGCGCAGCCGACAAGTCTCTGCCGGTGAAACTCCGATCGTCTCGGGCCTGATTGCGCCTTATACACAAGGTGCCGTCGACCACGCGAAACGCCTCGTGGACGCGGGCGCCGAAAGCCTGGTGGTCTTCCCGCCCCTGCCAACATTTCTTTCCAAGCCCCTGCCCGCCTCGATCGTCGTCGACTATCACGCCGCCGTCGAAGAAGCCGTGGATGTTCCCCTCATCGCATTCCAGACGGCGAACGCCGGCTATCCGGTCGGGACGATCGCGAAGCTCGCCGAGCTGAAGAACGTGGTGGCGATCAAAGATGCCGCCTTCGACATCGATCGGACCTGGGAAATCGTCGAGGAGGCGCAGGAGACCAACGGCCGTATCAGCGTGCTGACCGGCAACGACACGTTCGTTCTCGAAGCGATGCTGATGGGCTGCCAAGGTGCATTGATCGGCCTTGCCGGCGCCTTCACGGCAAAGCTCGTCGACATGCAGAAGCTGGCGGCTGCCGGCAAGGCGACCGAGGCCTACCAGATCTGGAACGAGATCGGACCGATGGCCCGGCTTTGCTGGTCCAATCCGCTGCGCGACTACCGGGCACGCATGAAGTATCTGCTCATGCGCCAGGGCGTCATCCCGACCGACAAGACGCGCGCTCCCCAGACCACCATTACCGCTGCCGATCGCCAGAAAGCGGATATGCTGTTCGAAAAGCATGGACTGGGCGCGCCGGCCTATCTTCCGCTCGGGCGCTGATGTTCGCGCTCATCGAAAACCCAAACGACGAAGTGTCATGAGCCCTACAGAAAACCACTCCGACAAGATCGCTATCGAGTACCCGGCGAGCCACATCGCTCTCATCCGCATCAACAGGCCGGAAAAGAAGAATGCGCTGCATAGTTCGATGGTCATCGAACTCGGCCGCCTGTTGGTCGAGCTCGATCGGAACGACGACATTCGCTGCGTGGTCCTGACAGGCACCGATGCGACGTTCGCCGCCGGCGCCGACATCAAGGAGATGGTGACATTCGGCCCACCGGCCACCTCGAACAGTCCGCGCCGGGTTGCCGCCTGGCGCGCCATCGAGGCTTTCTCGAAGCCGCTCATCGCGGCAGTCAACGGCATCGCCTTCGGTGCCGGTTGCGAACTGGCGATGGTCTGCGATTTCATCATTGCCGGCAATAACGCGCAGTTCGGGCAACCCGAAGTCAAGATCGGCGGCATGGCCGGCGATGGCGGCACGCAACGTCTTCCGCGGAAACTCGGCGCGAATGTCGCGTCCTACATGCTGTTCAGCGGCGAGCCGCTTGCTGTCGAACGGGCTTACCAACTCGGCTTCGTGGTCGAGGTGTGCCCGGTTGCCAATACCGTTCAACGCGCCGTCGAAATCGGCAGCATCATCGCTTCACGAGCGCCGGTCGCGGTCAGAAACACCAAGGCCTGCGTTCGCACGGCCGTCGGGGCAACGCTCGAGAACGGCATCGCCTTCGAGCGTGACGCGATCTGGCGCAACAGCATGACGGAAGATCGGCAGGAAGGCATGACGGCCTTCACCGAAAAACGTCCGCCGGTCTTTAAGGGCCGCTGAGACAATCGCAAAGGGCTCAGCGTTTCAGGAATGCTGAGCCCATTCGATACTGCTGAATGCTTTCGAGCCGCGATCCGTGCGCATCGGCAGCAGCAGCAGCCATCGCACGAAGATCCGACATGCGCGGATCCTCCGGATCGTCGACTTCCAGCACCACACCGACCGAGCGGATGCGGCACCTCACGTGCTGGAAATCCGGAAGCAGCGCGCGCGCACGCATCTCCATCTCCTCGACGAATGCCAGATCACCGGCATTGATCGAAATGCCCGTCTCGATCCTGCTCGACAGACAGGGTTGGGCCGGCAGCTCGGCAAGATCCGTCAAACCGAGTTCCGCCGCGACATCCCTCACGTCGCGCTTCGTCAGTTGCGCTTCGATCAGAGGGTGGACGACGTCGCGCTCCTTGGCGGCGAGTAGACCTGGGCGATAGTCGCCGAGATCATCGAGATTGGAGCCTGAGGCGACGATTGCGTTGCCGATATTCGCGCGAATGCGGTCGTAAAGGTTCGTCTTGCAGAAGTAGCAACGGTTCTGCGGGTTGGCGAGATAACGCGCATCCGCCATTTCCCCCGCTTCCGCCACCGTCAGCCGCCAGCCCTGCGCAGCCGCATGGTGCTTCACCCTTGTTGTCGCATCCACCGGGACTGCCGGCGAGACGGCGTGGAAGACAGTCAATTGCGTGATGCCATGCGCGACATGCGCGAGCGTCATACTGTCGACGCCACCGGAGACGGCAACCGTGAGGCCGTCGTATCTGCCGAGCACTTTTCTGAGCCGGTCGATCGGACGCTCAATCGTCATCGGCATCATCCCGCTCAGTCCGACGCGCCAGGTCGCGGCGAGCCTCAAGCCCCGCAATATCGACAAGTTCGTCCGCTTCAATCTTGGTGCTGACGCCGCCACCGGGACGCTCCGCCGTCTTGACGCGGCGGCCCCCACGCAGCGCATTCGCACGCTTCAACACGCGGCGCTGCTGGAGACTGATCCGCACGCCGAGCGTCGAGGTTTCCAGAAAAACGAGATCGCTCACCTGCTCCGAAGCGTCGGGGCGAACGAGGAGCTGAAACTGCGTGGCGGGACGCCCTTTCTTTCCCTGAATAGTCATAAGACTCAAATCGATGACGCCATCGGCGGTGCGCAGGCGATCGGCCGAGATCGCGATCTCTTCGCCGGTCATGTCGTCGATATCGAAGCACATGACCTCGATCTCTTCCTGTTCGGATGCCCTGCCCGGATCGAATGCAGAGAGCCGAACGATGTTCGGAAGAGCCTTCAGTTCGCGCGTTCCCGCGCCTGTGCCGGTCGCAATCAGTCGACCGAGCGCGGTTCGGCGTGGCGGATCGGATGGGCAAAGATGGTTGAGGATCGCCGCGCCCGTGGGGGTAACCCGCTCTCCCGCCACGCCGTCGTCGCGCCAGCGAAAGCCTTCGAGAATTGCAGCGGTGGCGGGCGCAGGCACCGGCAGCAGGCCATGCTGCGTCGAAACCAGCCCGGAGCCCCTCGGTAGATCCGAGACGCTCCACTGCGCCGGCGAGAGCGCCGCGATAAGGCTCCCGGCGGCTACGACGTCCATCAGCGAATCCCAATCGCCGATTTCATGGAAATGAACGTCGTCGAGCGACGTCCCGTGAATGTACGCCTCGGCTTCCGCAAGAATACGCAGGATGGCGCCGGCATGGGCCGCCGTCCCTTCAGACAGTGCCGCTGTCTCGAGCCGTGCGCGAAGCGATCGATAGTCCGAGGCAACTTCGTCCTTCCCCTGCGGCACGCTGTGATGATCGTGTGAATGATGACCATGGCTGTGCCCATGGTCATCATGGCTCTCATGCGCCGCTTCCGCCCATTCCAACCGAAAACGCAGTGCGCGGAGGCCGGATGACTGGCCGGCCTCGAGGACCGGTTTGCCGATGTGAGCCGGAAGAACCGCGCCCACATCGGCCAGCATCACCGGTCGCAGCGCGGGAAATGCGTCGAGCACCGCAGCGACGAACATGTCGCCCGCCATTCCGCCCACCGCATCGAGATGCAGATTGAGCATGGTCTTCGTTGATGTTTCCTGGACCATGGGGCTCTTTCGTCGATGCGTCAGATGGGCCGCGTCTGCAGCTGGACGGTCTTCAGCTCGGTGAATTCGTCAATGGCGAAGCGGCCGCGCTCATGTCCGACGCCACTGTCACGATGGCCGACGATCGGCAGTTCCGGCACGCCGGCGAGGAACGTGTTCACCTCGATCGATCCTGCGACAAGCTTGCGCGAAAACTGGATCGCGGTGTTCAGATCATTGGTCCAGACACCCGCTGCCAGTCCGTACGACGTGCTGTTGGCGATGGAAACCGCCTCGCCGAAATCGTCAAATGTCAGCACGGAAAGGACCGGGCCGAAGATTTCTTCCTGCGCGATCTTCATGGCAGGGTCGACGCCCGTGAAGACAGTCGGCTGGACGAAGTGGCCAGGCAATGCCGCAATCGCACGATCGGCTTCGAGCGACCAGCGCTGCGCACCCGCTCGCTCACCGTCGGCGATATAGCCCTCGACACGCTGCTTCTGAAGGCCGCTCACGAGAGGTCCGAGCGTCGTCTCCGGATCGAGCGGATCGCCGACCTTCAACTTGGAAATTTCGGCCTGGACGGCCTCGCAGAACTTTTCGGCGATGGATCGTTCAACGACGAGCCGCGTTCCGCCAACGCATGCCTGGCCGGCATTGCGCGTGGCTCCCAGCGCCACCTTTTCGGCCGCAAGATCGAGATCGGCGTCCGCACACACGATATGTGCGCTCTTTCCACCCAGCTCGAGTGACACGCGCTTCAGCCGCTCTCCGGCAAGCGCACCGATCTTGCGACCAACAGCCGTTGAACCGGTGAACGAGATCATGTCGACCTCCTCGGCGCAGCAAAGCTCCTCACCGAGATCGAGACCCGTGCCGGCGATGATGTTGACGACGCCTGCCGGGATGCCGGCTTCCATCAGAAGTTCGCCGAGGCGGAGCGCCGAGCCGGAGGTCAGCTCGCTCGGCTTCACAACGGCGGAGCAGCCAACGGCCAACGCGAAGGGAAGCTTCTGGCTGTTGATCAGCAACGGATAGTTCCAGGGCGTGATCATGCTGACCACGCCGACCGGATTGCGCAGGATCAGCCCGAGTGCGCCGTTTCCGAACGTGTCATAGGTGTCGCCATAGCTGTGGCGCGCGAGCGTTGCGGCATATTCCCAATGGGCGATCGTTCCGCCGATTTCCCGGTCGACCAGGCCGATCGGCTTGCCGACCTCCAGACACTCGATCTCGCGGAGCTCGACGCGATGCTGATCGATCAACGCAGCGACCTTGAGCAGGATACGGCTGCGGTCGGCGGCGGACAGTCCGGACCAGACCGCACTATCGAAGCTGCGCCGGGCGGCCTTCAGGGCTTCGCGCAGATCCTCGGCCGTCGCCTTGGGATATCGGCTGACCACCGTGCCGTGGGCAGGGTTTTCCCGCTCAATGACGTCGCGCTGACTTGCAGGCACGAAGCGTCCGTCGATCAGGGCCGAATAGTCGCGTGGCTTTTCGGGAAGTTTCAGCGGGCCGGGTCCGGTGGAATGCTGCAATGGTTCTCTCCTGATGTCGATCAGGCCGCTACCTGGCGGCGCCTCTGCTCGAGGATGATGTCCGAGATGCGCTCGGCGACCATGATCGTTGGCAAATTGGTGTTCCCGCTCGGAATTCCGGGAAAGATGGAGGCGTCTACGACGCGCAGGCCTTTGACGCCATGTACCCGCCCATCGAAGTCGGTCACGGCCTTGGGGTCGTCATGCGTGCCCATCCGGCAGGAACAGGACGCGTGCCACACGCCGACGGCAGCGCGACGAATGAATGCTTCGAGCGCGTGATCGTCCTTCATCAGGACCGACATCGGGTCGCCCTCGACGATCAGGGTGTTGATCAGAAGGCTGCGCAGCTTTTCGGGACCGTCGAGCAGGCGCGCAAGCATGCCGGTCGCCAGACGGTTTCGCGCATTGAGTGCACCGACCTGGCGAACCTTGTCGCTGTAGCTTGCGGGAAACACGTCGCTGACGACGCCCGCAAGCTCGTCGCTCAGCACGATCGCCGCCAGCTTGCGGTAGCCGAGCATCATACGGTCGAGATCGCGGCTGTCCGACAGGAGGTTGAAGTCGATCTTCGGTTCGGTGCGCCGATCACGATTGACCAGGGTGACCGAGCCATCCTCCGAGAAGGTCTTGTTGACCCACATGTTTACGGTGGAAAGCTGGCTGCCCACATCGTGCCAGGCGGATT
This sequence comes from Rhizobium sp. EC-SD404, assembly GCF_902498825.1. Taxonomy (NCBI): domain Bacteria; kingdom Pseudomonadati; phylum Pseudomonadota; class Alphaproteobacteria; order Hyphomicrobiales; family Rhizobiaceae; genus Rhizobium; species Rhizobium sp. EC-SD404. The sequence continues at coordinate 782,852 of NZ_LR701459.1, read as the reverse complement.
TCGAAGCGATCGATGCCGCCATATCGCCGTGCGGCGCGCCATGAAGTTCCGACGAGAAGCGCAATCCGAGCATGAGGTGGCGTCGGGTCCGTCCGTTGATCCGCGCGTCCGGCTTGATGAACGCCGCAACGGCAACCGACGGATGGTCCATGAGCCTGCGGCCGACGCCTTGGCGATCCGCCAGGACATCGATGCCCAGTTGCTTGAGGTCGTCGGCCGGGCCGATCCCGGCGCGCAAGAGAAGTGCTGGCGAATGGAGTGCGCCCGCCGACAGGATGACTTCCCGCGCCCGGTATTGCCGTTCCGGCGCGCTGCCGGTCACTGTCGAGACACCGGTGCATGTGAGGCCTTCAAACGACAGACCCGTAACCTGCGTGTCTGTCATCAGCGTCAGGTTATCGCGGCTGCGGACACGGTAGCCGAGATAGCCGATCGCCGTCGTTACGCGGCGGTCATAGATGTTGCTGATCGCCACCGGGTAGTAGCCATCGACGAACTCGCCGTTCTGATCCGGCACATAGTCGAACCCGGCGCCTTTGAATGCGCGCGCCATGGCATGGGCATGTTCGGGCCAAAGGCTTTCGTCGACGCGCGAGATCGCGATCGGTCCATCCTGCCCATGCAGCGGTCCATCGAAATCGACGTCGCGCTCGAGCTTGCGAAAATACGGCAGCACCGTTTCCCAGCGCCAGCCGGATGCCCCCTTGGCTTCCCACTCGTCGTAATCATGCGGCGCACCGCGATTGGCGAGCTGTCCATTGACCGCAGACCCGCCACCCAGGACCTTCGCCTGCTCGTATTTGCGCAAAGGCCGCGATGCATCACGCTTGTCCGGGGAAGAGGCCTCGGTCGTCGCCTTCAAATCGTTCCAGAGGAAGCGCGCGTTGAGGTAGGCGAGCCCGGCAAAGCTGTCGAGGATCGGCGCGGGAACGCGGCCGGGGGGCGTGTCCTCGCCTGCCTCGATCAGGAGCACCCGCGTCGATGGATCGGCCGAAAGCCGGTTCGCGAGCACGCATCCTGCGCTTCCGCCACCGACGATGATGAAGTCGTAAATGTCGGCCATCTCGCCGGTTGCCTTCTCAGACATGCACCCAACCATCGTAACGCGGATGTTCCTCCGTGATTGGCAGGGCCACCGTTTCGCCCGTTTCGGCCGCGTGGAACTGAGCCGTGATGAGTTCCAGCGATCGCCGCGCATCCTCCAGCGTCACTGCAAATGGTCGAGACTGGTGGAGGGCGTCCGCGAAATCCTCGAATTGGCCCGCGAAGCCCTCGCGCCCGACCGGCGCAGCAGCCAGGATCGCTTCCGCCTGTTGCTGGAGTTCCGGTGTCGCGGCCGTCACTTCCCATGGCTCGTAACCGGGACGGATCGCGTTTTCGTCACGGCAGTATCGCTCGATGACCATATTCTCGAAGCAGAGCCGGATGCGGGTGCTCCGGCGAACCGAACCGAGCGTGGCGGTCAGCGATGCGAGAGAACCATCGGCCATGCGAAGGCTCGCCACCGCGCAATCCTCCACTTCGATCGGATTGACCCTGGTCGTCTTGAACCCGCGCACCTCGGCGATCGGGCCCATCAACCAGGCGAAAAGATCGTGGATGTGGATCGACTGCGTGAGCAGCACGCCGCCCAGTTCGGTCGCGAACTTTCCGCGCCACGGCACCGAGTAGTAGGCCGGCCCGCGCAGCCATGCCGTTTCCACGGCAGACACATAGGGTCGACCACACAGACCCGACGCGATCAGCGCCTTGATCTTCGCGATGCCCGGCGCAAAACGGTACTGGAAAATCGGCATCACCCGGCGTCCGGATCGCTTTTCGGCTGCGATGACCTCGTCCATCAACCGCAACGAGCTGGTGAACGGCTTTTCGCATATGACGTCCTTGCCGGCCTCCAGCGCTGCCATCACCATCGCATGATGCATGGAAGGCGGCGTGCAGATGCTGACGACGTCCACCTCGTCGCTCGCCAGAATGGCCTCGTAACCCGCGACTCGTTCGATGCCGTGTTTGTCCGCAAAGGACCTGGCCCTCGCGTCGTCGAGATCGCAGCACGCCGCAACGTCGAAGCGATCCTTCAGGGCGTCAAAGCCCCGCTCGATCTGGCTGCCGGCAACCCATCCACAGCCGATGATGGCGACACGGAGCCGCTTCCTGTCCCGATCGCTCATGTCAGGCCGCCATATCGGCTGCATAGGCGCGGGTGAGGAGCCGGCCCGCCTCGTCGAACTGAAGATCTTCCAGGGGCCCCTCGTCCACATAGTTGGCGCTGGCGCGCATTGCAGGCAGCAGGGCGGATGACAGCAGGACTTCGTCGAGATGAAGCGTGGAGCGGATGATGCAGAGCTCAGTCTCCGGATCGGATTTCGACCAGGAGGTTGAGACCAGCGCACGCAAGGCATCGCGGTCGTCCGCAAGCACGATGGGGAAGCGCGACTTTTCGACGAGCGTGGAGGTCAGCGAGTTCATGTAGATCTGCTGCACGTCGACCTTGGCGGCGACGTCGAGTGTCGTGAAATCCGCAAGACCTATGCCGAGACCGTTGCCGCCGGTCGCCTTGGACAAGCCAAGCACCGCGATCCGCGAAACGAAAGGCGGCGGATTGGGTATCGATCGAAGATCGGCCCTCCCCGTCACGGCATGGTCCATGCCAGCGCCTGAAATATCCTTGCCGATCTGCTCGACCACCAAGGCATCGATGTGGTCGAAAGGCAGCCGCGCGGTGTGGGTTTTTGCAAGCTTGAGAAGACGTTCGTCCGCCTCGAAGAAATCGTCCCGATCGACGCCTTCCAGAACGACCAGTTGCTTCGCCGCATTCTCGACGAGCGCGATGCCGAAGGCGATGGGCGAGCGCTCCAGCGCGATCTTTGCGAGCGCCGGCAATGTCTCACTCAGGGCCGGCGGGCCGGTGCGATGGACGGCCCGCGCTCCGTCCGCTTTACCGAGGCCGACGGCCGTAATCTTGACCAGCCCGCTTTCGATCGGCCGATCGAAGGTCGTATGGGATTTCACGCGGTTGATCACCACGACCGCATCGGCGCCTGCTGCATTCTTGTCGAACTTGCAGCGCGCCCCGTCTGCGGTCTCGCCGTAGTCGACGACATCCATCGTTGCCCTTATCTCGCAACCAAGCGCTTCGGGCGTCAAACCGAGATTGGCGAGCACCTTTACCTGGCCTTCAGCCGTGCCGCCCCCATGGCTCCCCATCGCCGGAACGACGAAAGGTACGTGGCCCATCGCCTTCAGCGTGTCGATCACAGTGCGGGCGACCGTCGGGATGCTGTTGATCCCACGGCTGCCCAGTGCGACGGCGATCACGCTTCCCGCCGGCATGGCGTTCAGGCGAGCTGAGGAGCGTATTGCCTTCGCTGCGGCACCCGCCACATCGGCTATCGGATCGCCGGCCGGATGACGCAGACGGACGCGCGCAACCTTCGGCAGGACGACGTCCTCAAGATGCTTGAACCTCAGCTCGGGAAACTGTGCGCTCGCCATGACGGTATCCTCAGTCGTGCAAACTGCGTGGCTTGGCGCGCAGGAAGTTGAAGTCGCAGCCGTCCTCGGCCTGGAGCACTTCGTCGTAGTAGAGTTTCGCGTAGCCGCGTTCGGCCTTCACGTGCGATGGCGGCGACCATTCCGCCTTGCGGCGCTCAAGCTCTTCGTCGGTGACGTGCAGCGACAGGCGTCCGGCTTCCACATCGAGTTCGATTTCATCGCCATCCCGCACCAGCGCAAGCGGGCCGCCTGCCGCTGCTTCAGGCGAGATGTGCAAGACGATTGCGCCGAAGGCAGTGCCGCTCATGCGCGCATCGGACAATCGCACCATGTCCTTGACGCCTTGGGCTGCCAGCTTCTTCGGGATCGGGATATAGCCCGCTTCAGGCATGCCGGGCGCACCTTTCGGGCCGGCATTTTGTAAGACGAGAACATCGTCGGCGGCAACATCGAGATCCGGTGAATCCAGGCGATCCGCCATGTCTGCAAGCGACGTGAAGACAACCGCACGGCCCTTGTGCTTCAGGAGCGATTTCGTCGCGGCCGCCTGCTTGATGATGGCGCCATTGGGCGCAAGATTTCCGCGCAGCAGGCGGATCCCGCCGCCCTGGTGGATCGGGTCCGAGATCGGACGCACGGCATCCTGCTTCCAGGTCGGCGGCTGCGCTTCGATGTTGTCGCGAAGCGTGCGTCCGGTAATGGTCATGCAGTCCTGATCGAGCAGATCCTGGATCTCGCGCAAAACGGTGGTCAGCCCGCCCGCCCGGAAGAGATCCTCCATGTAATGCTGACCCGAAGGCTTGAGGTCGACCAGCACCGGCGTCTCGGCGCCCAGTTGATCGAGGTCTTCCAGATCGAAATCGAATCCAAGACGACCGGCGATGGCGGCGAGATGGACCACGCCGTTGGTCGAGCCGCCGACCGCCTGGAGCACGCGCATGGCATTGCGCATCGACGCCTTGTTCATGATCGCCGATGGACGCAGGTTCTCGGCTGCAATTTCCACGGCGCGCGCGCCTGTTGCTTCCGCATGGCGCATGCGATCGGCATGGACCGCCGGGATCGACGCACCGCCGGGAAGCATCATGCCCATGGCTTCAGTCACCAGCGCCATCGTGCTTGCCGTGCCCATCACCATGCAGGTGCCGGCGCCGGGAGCCAGCTTGCCGCTGATTTCCTCGATCTCTGCCTCGTCGATCTCGCCGGCGCGGTGCTGGCCCCAAAGACGCCTGCAGTCGGTGCAGGCGCCAAGCCGCTCGCCCTTGTGGCTGCCGGTGATCATCGGACCGGTCACGGTCATGATGGCGGGGACATCCGCACTCGCCGCGCCCATGAGCAGCGCCGGCACGGTCTTGTCGCACCCACCGATCAGCACGACTGCATCCATCGGCTGCGCCCGGATCATCTCTTCGGCATCCATGGCCATGAGATTGCGCACATACATGCTGGTCGGATTGGTGAACGCCTCGTGCATCGAAATCACGGGGAAATCGACCGGGAGCCCGCCGGCCAGCATGACGCCGCGTTTGATCGCCTCGATCATGTCGGGCACATTGCGGTGGCACGCATTGAAGCCGGAATAGGTGTTGGTGATACCGATGATCGGACGGTCAAGGGCATCGTCGGAATAGCCCATCGCCTTGATGAAAGCCTTTCGCAGGAAAAGGGAAAAGCCCGCATCGCCATACCCGGCCAACCCCTTGCGCATACCCTTGGCTTTGCTCATCTTTTTCAGTTCTCACCCTATTAAGAGATCAGTCGACATCGGAAACGTAAGCGCTTACAATTGTGTTTGCTATAGGGGATCGAAATCGTCTTGTCCATCGTCAACCGCAAGGAGCCGCAGTGCCGATCACGGAAAATCGCGCGAACGAACCGATGCCAAACGACCGTCCGGCGGAACACCTGATCGACCGCGATCGCGAGGCCAGAACCGGCATTGCGGAAGCCATCTTCGCGTCGGGCAAAAGCATCGAACAACTGGCGGACATTCTGAGCGAGATCAAAGAGCGGCGCGACAGCGCGCTGATCACCCGGCTGGACCCCGACAAGGCCGAGGCACTGTCGAAGCTGGGTCTCCGGCTGCGATACGATCGCGCGTCATCGACCGCTCGGATCGGCTCCGGCGAACCGACGCTGAGCAAGAGCCTGGACGTCGCCGTCGTCGCAGCCGGGACGTCCGACATGCCGGTGGCGTGGGAAGCGCTTCGATCGCTGGAGTTTTTTGGCCACCGCTCGAAGCTTTTTGCCGATGTCGGCGTCGCAGGCCTATGGCGGCTTCTCGACCGCATCGATGAAATCCGATCGTACCGGCTGATCATTGCAGTCGCTGGGATGGAGGGGGCCTTGTTCAGCGTTCTGGCCGGGTTGGTTCAAGCACCGGTCATCGCCGTACCCACTTCCGTCGGCTATGGCGTGTCGGCAGGCGGACATGCCGCATTGACTTCCGCGCTCGCATCTTGTGCGCCAGGCATCGTGACGGTCAATATAGACAACGGGTTCGGTGCCGCTGCTGCGGCGCGCAAAATGCTGTTGATCGGGCAACGACAGGCCGACGTGAAAGATGACCGCGACTTGGCGGTGCCGCCGCAGGCGGAGCAAAGGGGATCGAGCGTTTGAGCGATACGGCAGAAGAAGCCAAGCAAGTCCGGAAGACGCGTTCGCGGCGCTCGACGCAGGCCGGCGTCAAGCTCGAGGATGTGGCGCGCCTGGCGAAAGTGTCGACCGCGACAGCCTCTCGCGTCATCAACGCGCCAAGCACCGTGACGGAGAAGACGCGGCGCCGCGTCGAAGCTGCCATCGCCGAGCTTGGCTGGATCCCCCATGGCGCGGCGCAGGCGCTCGCCAGCCAGCGGACGCGCACGATCGGCGCCCTCATCCCGACGCTCGGTCACCAGACCATCGCGACGATGCTGGAATCCCTGCAGCAGGCGCTCGGTTCAGGCGGCTACACGCTGCTGCTCGGCCGTCCCGATGCTTCGGAGGCCAGAACGCTCGATCAAGCGGCGAAGATGGTCCAGAACGGCGTCGAGTGCCTGGTGATCATGGGCGAAGACCACCCCCAGGAACTGTTCACGATGCTGGAACAGCGCAAGGTGCTGCACGTCATCGTCTACACCACCGGCGCTTTCGGACGCACGAACTGCATCGGCATCGACAATTACGACGAGATGTCGAACATGGTGCGGTATCTGATCGATCTCGGCCATCGCTCGTTCGGCGTGATCGCCGCCAACTACGCCCATAACGACCGCATCCGTCTGCGCATCAACGGCATTCAGGATACGCTGGCCAAGGAAGGCATCGCCGTTCGCCCGCAACATTTCAAGATCGTTCCGCAGTGGACGATCGGCTGCGGTCGCGAAGGCATGCGCGCGATCATCGAAGAGCCGATGCGGCCGACCGCCGTGATCTGCACCAACGACTACCTCGCATCCGGCGCGGTCATCGAGGCGAAGGCGCAGGGCCTGTCGGTGCCATCGGATATCTCGATATCCGGTTTCGACGATATCGAACTTGCGCGCCATGTGGATCCGCCGCTCACCACCGTCGACGTTCCCAGCCGTGAGATGGGGCAAGTGATCGCGAACTATGTGATGAACGTGCTCGACGGGGAAGAGATCGCGCTCCCGATCCGCGTCAACGCACAATTGGTCATCCGGTCTTCGACCGGGGCTCCCCGCACGACGGACATCTAACGCTTAACGGCAGACGGTCATCGTTCTGATGAGGGCGGAGATGTCAGGTGCCTCAGACAGAGCATGGACGTGATCGATCACGGATTGCGCCTCATCGGCGTCCAGAACCATTTCCAGCAGCTCGCGCGCCTTCTCGTGCACCTGCTCGACGCTCATCGGATTTTCCTTCCGACCGAGCACGAAGAGGCCCTGGGACGCGGTCAGTGTTTCCGTTGAAACGTCCACTTCCAGACGTGCCTCGAAGCGATCCTGGCCGGGCTCCGCAGGCAGAAAACTGATCCTTTCGCCAAGCGCGCGCACGCCAGGGTCCAGCATCCGCTGTTCGTCATGCGCGGCCGCAAATGTCAAAGCGCCATCCAGGATCGTGACGGCCATGCAATAACGCAGGTTCAGATCCGGCATGCGGTTCTCGTCACCGATCACCTTGTACCAGTCGTCGAGATATCGAATCCGGATCGCCTGGATGTCGCCAGGCTTGACCGCATGCTGATCGAGGATGCTTTCGAGCGCCGAGATCGGCGCGGCGATTGGAAACCCGACGCTGTATTTCTTGAAGTCCGTCTCCAGAATACGGCAAGGGCCATCGAGATTTTCGTAGAGTTTCTCGGGCTTCATGGCGTCGGAGAAAGCGTCGAAGAAATTGCGGTTTGCCGGGTTGAGGACATCGCCGCTGCCCGTGAAGCCCGACCGCACGAACGCCGCGGCCTTCACGCCATTGCTGGCCGGCATGCCGGCGAAGACGTAACTCTTCAGCGTGTGCGCTTCATCCAGTCGCCATGTCGTCAGGCCGGATGCTTCCTGGGCAAGATAGTTGAGCAGGATGAGGTATTTCTCCTCATCGAAGCGCATCAGGTAGCCAGCAGCAAACCCCGCTCCGAACAGCGGGCCGAATGCGTGGCAGGACAGCGAAGATTTCGCAAAGCTCATGGCCGGCGCCATCGCCTCGCCGAACCGGATGGTCATTTCATAGCCGAGATTGACGGCCTCGATGAATTCCTGGCCCGTCGAACCGACCTCTTCGGCAACGGCGAGCACGGCTGGCAAGACACCACAGCCGGGATGGGTCTGGCTCGTCTCGTGGGAGTCGTCGGACTCGTCCGCGTGGGCAGCCATGCCGTTGGCGAGCGCGGCCTCGATGATGGGTGCCTTGATCGATGTGCCGATCACGGATGCGACTTCCCGCCCACCCAAAGACTCCACGTATCGCCGCCCTGCCCGGCCAGCTTCCAGCGCAGAGCCGGAGACGATCGCCGCGATCGTGTCGATGATGTGGAGCCTCGTCTTGAGAGCGACCTCATCGCTCATGGCCCGCGTGCGCCACTGCGTGGCGAACTGGGCAAGCAAGCGGCCGTAGGCGAGATCCTCAGCCATTCACCGCTCCTTCAAGACGATGGTCGGTTGGCGCGACTTTCTGAAAGTTGCCTCCGATCGCCAAACTCTTCTGCGCCGCCGCTGCGACCGCCACGAGGTGAAGAGCGAGGCCAAGCTGGCTCTGCGCTTGCTCGCTGCCAAGCTTGACCTGCTCGACCAGAACTTCGCTGGCGCGGGTGAAGGTCGCTTTGCGATCATAGGCAAGCTTCGGCAGTGAAACGCTGCGGTCATTGGCGAACGCGTAGCGCTCGGCGAACTGAACTTCGGTATCGCGCAAATTCAGATCGAGCGTCGAGGTCACCTCGCCGGCGTGCTTGAAGAACAGCGAGTAGGTGCCATCGCCCGCCCATTCCGCCGACACGTCCGTGATCGGACCCAATGCAGCAACGAGCACCGACATGCCGTGGGGCGCCGCGTCCAGCAACGCACCATGCCGTTCCTGGCGCCAGGAGGACGACGCATATGGTCCTTGCAGCAGGGCATTGGAGCGAAAGCTCGCCTCACCTTTGACGGGCTGCAGTTTGCGGGCCTCGGAGACGAAGTCGACCACTTCGTCGACGAACATGCGTGTCAGAAAACAGACAGCCGATGTGCCGCGACTGCGGATGCCTTCGACGATCGCGTTGGCCTCATCGAGGCTGGGGCCAAGCGGCTTTTCGAGAATGACGTGCAGACCTCGCGCAATCGCCTGAGGCGCCAGTTCTGCCTGGGCAGTCGGCGGGACGGCGAAGGACAGCGCATCGACCTCATCGCACAGCGCCTCGAAGCTGGCGAAGGAGCGCAGCCCATGTTTCGACGCAAGATCATCCCGCTTGCCGGCATCGCGACCCCAGACCCCGACCAGTTCCACATCCTCGTTGGCAAGCAAGCCAGGAACATGGACATTGTCGGCCCAGAAAGCCGTGCCACACACACCGAATTTCAGCATTTGGATTCCTTCGAGACTTCAATCCGAAACGCGCGCCGCTTCGGGCGGCGCGCCATCGCGTATCAGTCGAACGCGAGATTGGGCAGCCAGGTGACCAGCGGCGGAACCAGCATGAACACGAAGGTCGCGATGATCAGGGCGACGACGAAGGGCAGGATCGACTTCGACGCCTCCGCGATACTGATCCTGGCTATCCCCGCGCCTATAAAGAGAAGCGTCCCGACGGGCGGCGTGAGGCCGCCGATGAGGCATGCGATCACGAAGACGATGCCGGCGTGGATCGGATCGTAGCCAAGCCCAGCGCTGACCGCCGCCAAAGGTGCGGCAAACATGATGAGAACGGCAGTCGCATCGATGAACAGGCCGAGACCGAGCAGCGCAACGATCACCAGCGCCATCTGCAGTTCCGGAACGACCGTGACGCTTTGCAAGAACTCGATCATCTCGGCCTGAACGCGAGCCCGGGTCATCAGGTTCGCGAAGACCGTCGATGTGGCCAGGATTAGCATCACCATCGCGGTGGTGAAGCCGGCGTTCAACAAAGCCTTGCGCAGTCTCTCCCAGGTAAAACCACCATAGACGAACGTACCGAGGATAAGGATCGTCCCGATGGCGATGACGCCTGCTTCGGTTGGCGTGAAAAAGCCCCCCGTGATGCCGCCGAGAATGATGATCGGAATCAGCATGGCGGGGCCCGAACCGCGCAGCACCTTCAGGAAATTGCCCCAGTCGCGCTTGCGAGCGTCATGGTCGACGCCGATGCCGAGACGGACCGCTTCGAGATGCGCGACGAGCATCAGGGTCAATCCGACGAGGATCCCCGGAATGACGCCGCCGAGAAAGAGCTTGCCGGTCGAGACGCCGGTCAAATAGCCATAGATGATCATCAGCGTGCTGGGCGGGATGATCGACCCCATCACCGATGACGAGCTCGTCACCGCGGCCGCATAGCCGGCGGGATAGCCATGGGCCTTCATGCTCGGGATCAGAACGGAACCCTGCGAAGCAGCGTCGGCAACGGCGGAACCTGTGATGCCACCGAATAGAATGGACGCGATGATATCGCAGTGCGCGAGGCCGGCGCGCATGCGACCGACCATGAACGCGGCAAGATCCATGATCTTGTCGGTCATCTTGCAAGCGTTCGCCAAGGTGCCCGTCAGGATGAAGAACGGGATCGCCATCAGCGGGAAGGAATCGATCCCGCCGAACATCCGGCTGATCACGAGCGACAGCGGCAGATTGCCTTCGAGATAAATGGGAAGCAGCGATGCAAGACCGATGGAAAAAGCGATCGGTACGCCAATCAGAAGCAGAATGAGAAACGAACTGAAAAGAACAGGAATCATGAGACAAGCCTTGGCAAGCAGCAGACGAAACGCTCAGTCCGCCTCGAAGAATTCTCGCGGCTGAGACGTGTACTCGCGCCAGATCAGGCGGAGCGTCTCACCGATCATGATGACTGCGCCGACCGGAATCGCGGCGTAGGCATAGCTCATGGGCATCTGGAGAGAGGCGGACTGCTGGGCGTGGTTCGAGATCGTCAGCGTTCCTCCGAACCAAAGGAGAACGCCTTCGAACAGCAGCATCAAGCCGAGGCAGAAGATCATCAGCCAGTTCTGAGCGCGTCCCGGCAACATGATCACGAAGATATCGACGTTCAGGTGGATCCAGTACCGGATGCCGAGACCTCCGGCTAGGAACACGACCCAGATGCTGATGTAGCGGCTGACTTCTTCAGCCCAATAAATGCCGCCCTGACCCGGAATGAGCCGGATCAACGTCGAGCTCAGCGTCAGGCTCACCATGGCGACAAGGCCGAGAATGATGAGCGTTTCAAGAGTTTTGATATAAGCGCTTGTCATCCCCGGCCTCACTCTTCAAATTACTCGGCGCTCGATGCTTCGAGCATCTTCTGGTAGACGGCGTAGACGTCGTCACCCTTGCTCTTCACATACTCGTCCATCGCCGCCAGCACAGGCTCGCGGAACGGTGCGATATCGACTTCGATGATCTCGACGCCGCCATCGACCATGGCCTGCATGGCAGCTTCGTCGGCCGCCTTGTGAAGTCCGAGTTGGAACTCGCCGGCTTCGGCCGCAGCTTCCTCGATGATCTGGCGGTGCTCGTCGCTGAGACCATCCCACCATGCCTTGTTGGCCACCATCGGCTGCGGATAGAAGTTGTGACGGGTCAGCGTGAGATAGCCGGCCCGTTCGAAGAACTTGCTCGACACGATCGTTTCCGAAGTACCGTCGACAGCGTCGATTACACCCGATTCAAGCGAGGTGTAGACTTCGCCAAGGCTGATGGCCGTGGGCGTCGCACCCCAGGTCTGGGCCAGCGCGACGAAGAGAGGCGTCTGCGGAATGCGCAGCTTCAGCCCGGCCATGTCTTCAAGCGAGCGCACCGGGGTTTTCGAAAGAAGATTGCGTGGGCCCTGGTACATGGTGCCGACGAGATGGAAGCCCTGCGGCTCCATGAAGGCGTTCAGGTCGTCTGAGATCGCATTGAAGACATTCGCGAGATCTTCTACGTCCGTGTAGGTGTAGAAGGCCTCCATCACCTCAAGCTGGGGGACGAAGGAACCGGTGCCCGGCAGACCGCTCAGCACCATCTCGAGACCACCGGCACGCGTCATCTCGGCCATCTCGCGTTCGGAACCGAGTTCCTCCGCGTAGAAGACCTGAACGTCGATGGCGCCATCCGACTTCTCTTCGACGAGGCGCTCGAACTCGGCGCTGCCCTGGGAGATCGTATGGGTCGTCTGGTAGACCGTTCCGACGCGCAATGTCACATCAGCAGCAGCCGCAAGCCCTGCGGACAGCACGAGCGAGATTGCCGTCGTCAATAGAAGCTTCGAATTCACCGTTTACTCCTCCTTTTCAATGCGGCCGGGGATGTCGACAGCGACAGCGCCATCAAATTTGCGGAATGCCCGCACAACCCCCAACCATCTCTCCCTGATTACGGCACCTGTGTAATCGCTTACATATTTGCACTGCTTTTCTGGTCCGTCAATTCGTCCGCCGTCAAAAAAGTCGGGATGCATGCGACAGCCTTCGACGCACCGCACCAAAAACCCGCTCTATCAGCAATCGATCGACGATATAGGGCCCCGAGAATTCGCCATTCTCCGCCTCGCCGCGCGCACTCTGCTCCCGTTCAGGTCTTTCGGGCAAGGTTTCTTTGCGCAGCGTTCGCCCATTGATTAAACCGCTTACATATCCTATTCGGCTTGATAGACATCACCACTCGAGACGGAGCCTCCGGATGAGCACGCACCAACATCGCATCGCCAAGATCGACGTCCATCTGGTGTCCTCACCCGTCGCCGCAGGGTTTGCCGATGCCACGCGCACTGTCGAGACGATCGGCTTTACCGTGGTCAGGATCACCACCGATCAAGGGCTTGAGGGCTTCGGCCTCACCTATCACGAGGTCGGCGGCGAAGCGACGCGAAGCCTGATCCTGCACAACATCGCGCCAAGGATCGTCGGCCGGGATCCGCTGGATACGGAAGTGCTGTGGGAGGAGCTGTTTCACTATCTTAGAGGCGTCGGCCGCAAGGGCCTCACCTATTGCGCATTGAGCGCCGTGGACCTTGCGCTGTGGGACCTCAAGGGAAAGATCATCGGCCTGCCGCTCTACCGGCTGCTCGGCGGCGGCAAGACCCGTCTGCCAGTCTATGCCAGTGGCGGCTGGACGTCATACGACGACGACCAGCTCGTCGACGAAATGGTGGGCATGGTCGAGGAAGGCTATAGTCACATCAAGTTCAAGGTGGGCGTGGACAACGCCCAGAACCTTACCCGCGATCTCGCGCGCGTGCGCAAAGTCCGCGAGGCTGTCGGACCCGATATCCGGCTGTTGATCGATGCCAACAATTGCTGGGACGCCGGAACGGCGATCAAGTTTGCCGACCGCGCCAAGGAATTCGATATCTATCTCTTTGAGGAGCCGGTTCTCGCAGACGACATTCCCGGCCTCGCCCGCGTGCGGCGCGGCACCAGCATTCCTCTCGCAACCGGCGAGCACGAATACACGAAATACGGCGCGCGCGATCTCATCCTCGGCGAAGCGGCAGACGTCATCCAGCTTGATGGCGCGCGCGCTGGCGGCATGACTGAAATGCTCAAGATCGGCGCGCTGACGCAGGCATGGAACCTGAAATTCGCGCCTCACGCGATGGAGCACATGCACATGCACATCGTCAGCGTGATGCCGAACGCGCTCTTCCTGGAACGCCTGCGGATCTTCGAAGACGTTTCAAACAAGATCGTGCGCAACGCGCCGCTGCCGCACAAAGGCTTCATCGAGATACCGACCGGCCCGGGCCACGGTCTTGAGCTGGACATGGATTTCATCCGAGAATTCGACGAAGCCTAGAGCGGGTTTGATCCAAGCGCGCGCTACAGCATCCCAAGATTTGCGATGGTACGTCCAGCCATCACCACGGTGTCCGACGCAGCACCCGGCTTCTTGCTCAGTGACATGAGCGCCACCCAAGCGAGCTCAGCTTCTGAATTGCCGAAGTGCTTGAGAATGCCTTTGCCGACGGAGCTTTCGCTGATTGCCCTCCACCACTCCTATCGTTCGCCTACCAAGCTGTTCAGGATACCATCTGCATTGATGATCGATTGGGCGATCTCGATCGTCGAGGTTCGCTTGGACATCGCTTGATTTCGAATGATCTTGTAGGCTTCTTTCTCGTTGACGCCGTGGTGCCGCATCAGGATAAATTTGGCGTCCGCGATCTTCTGAACATTCTCGATCTTTGCCTTGAGCTTGAGGATCTCGCCATCATAGCTCTTGTTCACGTGCCAGACGCGGCGCGCCATCAGGATGTTGCTCATGACACCGAACGGCCGCAGCGGCTTGGCAATCACCGTGTGCACGCTGAGATCAATGAGGCCTTGCAGCACAGATGGGTTTTCATAGCCAATGATGCCGATCAGCGTCGGACGATTGATCGTCTCGCGGCCGAGAAGCGCGACGGTTTTCTCGGCGACCGCCTCGGTGATTTCCAGAAAGATGACATCCGTTCCCTCGGGGACTTCATTCGGCATCGGCCAGAGATTGGCGACATTGCATCCGATGCGGCTGATTTGCTTGAGAAGTTCCTCGATCTCCCCGTCCCGCGGATGAATGACCAGGACATTCAAGCCACGCACTTCGTTGATGAGGTCAGTCATTGCCCAATCGCCCCCACCTCAGACAAACCTAACGCTGTAAAGAGCGCTTTGGGCGATGCAAACGCAAGCTCCAGTCGTCCAATCCGGGGTTAACCAGGTAAGGATCCGGCTTGATCGAGCGTTTCACCTCCTGTTCGACGACATATTCGCCGCGTTCGTCGACTTTTCCGATCCGCGACTGAAGATATGTGTGCGAATTGTCGGGATCGATCTTCACCTGCCCTTGAGGTGCGTCGAACACGGAACCCAGGAGCGCTTCGCGAAGCGCATCGGTGTCGACCGATCGGGTCTTGGCAAGCGCGCGTGCAAAAAGGTGAACTTGGAAATAGGTCGCCTCGCAGCAGCTGGTCACATGCGTGATCGATCCGAACATCTCTTTGTATCGCGTCAAAAAGGCGGTGTTGGCCTCGCTTTCGATATTGCGAAAATAGGGAGCAGCCGTGATGTGCCCGACGGCCGCGTCGACACCCATTTCCGCAATCTCCGCTTCGTTCGTCGTGAGGCTTCCGATCGGGATCCGGCTGGAATCGCAGCCCGCCTGATGAAAGGCGCGATAGAAGTTCACCGTCCCCTGCCCGACGACGGTCGAGAAGATGACGTCAGGTTCGGCAGCTTTGATCTCGGCAATGATCTCGGCAAAGTCGCCCTCTGAAGCATCGAGCGACACGTACCGTTCGCCGATGACATCTCCACCGCCCTGGCGAACGACGTTGCGCATGACGCGATTGGACTCGCGCGGATAGATGTAGTCCGACCCGACGAAGAAGAACCGATCTCCGTAATTTTCCATCAGGTATCTCGCGAGAGGCACACTGTTCTGGTTCGGCGTTGCTCCGCCATAAATCACGTTCGGTGAGTACTCGAACCCCTCGTACAGCGTCGGATAAAAGAAGAGCGCATTGCGCCGCTCGATGACAGGGAGAACCTCCTTGCGAGCAGACGACATGTAGCAACCAAAAATCACGTTGGCCTTGTCCTCAACGATCAGGCGCTCGGCAAGCCGGCCATATTCCGACACGACCGATTTGGGATCGTAGACGACGGGCTCGATCATCCGGCCGTCGACGCCTCCGGCTGCGTTGATCTCACTGATCGCCAGCAAAGCGCCATTTCTCTGCGACTGTTCGATGACCGACGTTACGCCCGTGTAGGAAAAGAGAACTCCAACTTTCCAAGGCTTCCCCGTGCCGGCTTCGGCCATCTGATATCATCCTGCCTGATTGTCGATCTCGAAATCGATACGCTGGTCTTCGATCAGTCTTCGAGAACCGCATCCCAGCGACATCGTTCTCGGCCTCATCCGAACTAAAGATCGTTCTCTCTGTGGCGGGCGCAAGCGGGGATAGGGACCAAAGCGCCTTTCATGGGCCAGCACCCTTCCCCAGTGATCATTGGGTGCGGGGTCTGCGGCGGCGGCTTCATTCTCGTCAACAAACACCAATATGGCTGCGCCAATGTCCGCAACCGCGGCGCCTGCGACAACCGCCTGACCATGCGTCGGGACCGTCTCGATGATGCCGTTCTCGACGGCCTGCGCGACAGCCTTCTGCATCCCGACCTCGTCGCGGAATTCGTTGGCGAGTATCAGCGCGAGTGGAACCGGCTCCGGGGCGAAGAGAATGCCATCCGGGTGCGACGGGACGCAGAGCTTCAAAAGGTCGACCGCCAGATCGCCAACATCGTCACGGCCGTGAAGAACGATCTCTATGCGGAAGCAATGGGAGAAGAGCTCCGTTCCCTGGAAGAACGCAAGCGTCAGCTGAAGCAGACGCAGCCGACTGCGCCCGAGCCGCCTCGTCTTCATCCTGGCCTTTCTGAACTCTACCGGCGCAAAGTCTCTGATCTCAGAGCGTCGTTGAACGACGACGCATTGAAGGTAGAGGCTGCAGAGCGCCTGCGCTCTCTCCTGTCTGCTATTCGGCTGATCCCGGAGGACGGCCAGTTGCAGATCGAGTTGGTCGGCGAGCTTGCTGCGATCCTGGCGTTGGGTGCTGTTGGAATGCAAAAAGGCCCCAGTCTTGCGACTGAGGCCTTGTCGATAACGCTGGTTGCGGGGGCTCGCAGCCACCTTTACCGAACGACCGTCGGGCTCTTCGGAAAGTGAACGCTCGCATCACCGCCTACCAGAATCCACCAGTTGAGATTGAATACACCATTTGGCTGAGATTTAACGGCGAGATAACCGAAACGGTTTCCTGCCGACGTACTCTGTTACTCCGAAACCAACATTTCAAAGAAGCTACCGGACCCAACCACAATCGGATTCGGTCGCATATCTGTCTGGGGGCAAATGATTACATGCCAGGCATGATGACGGCGTCGATGACGTGGATCACACCATTGTCTGCCGTGATATCAGCCTGGGTGATGTTCGCTTCGTTGACCTTCGGTCCGCCTTCGAGCGTGAACGTCACTTCACTGCCTTCGACTGTGGCTGCGGTCAAACCTTCGGTAAGATCAGACGATGCAACGGCCCCCGGTACGACGTGATAGGTGAGAATGGACACCAGCTGATCGCGGTTCTCTTCAAGAAGCAAATCTTCGACCGTGCCATCTGGCAAAGCAGCAAATGCTTCGTCGGTCGGAGCGAACACGGTGAATGGGCCATCGCCCTTCAGCGTCTCTACGAGGCAAACGGACGTTTGCCTGTTCAGCAACGAGAAGGTGATGCACGGCTTAATCGAAATTCACGCGTAATTCCCACAGAAACAGGTTATCATACACGGGACAACACCGCCTTGCAGACTAGGTATCGGGGATTGTTCCAGGCAGCAGCCGGATGGTTGGTGACCCAGCGAATTTTCTTAATCGCGACTTTGATCCTAGCATCCTGAAATGTGGTCCCCGGATCTTGAAGCCTACAACCCAGACTCTTGCCGGGCTGAGGCGGCCCTCCCAGCCTCGATAACGGTTTCGACGTCTAAGGCACGTAGAGGCCAGTACAACTACCCACCACCCTGCTCTCCGCTTTACCTGATGAGCCGCAACGGTGACATCTGGCGACCGATGTTGGAGAACGCGCTTTTCAGCCCTTCAGTGTTGGCGGCCATGTAAAAGTTAGCCGGCTGGCTCGCGCACTGGCGCAGCATCTTTTGAACGCCGCTGTCCGTCTCCTTGTAGAGCACAGTGAATATCTCGATGTGCTGCGCCTTGATGTCCTGGCAGAGTTTCAGTGTCCATTCGTTCAACTGCTTCTCGGCACTCGACTGACTGCTGGCGCCGGCGATCCGGCCGTCTGAGAGGAAGCCGTAGGAGCCGTAGTCGGACTTGTTCATCGTGTTGCTGGAGCCAAAGGACACATTGCGGCCATCCGTCATCAACACGATGAACTTGGAGGTCGTGGTCGGATCAACGGGGCCTGCTTCCGTGTAGGGCGCCTCCGGCGTCATGACGCGCCAGCCCCAAGCCAGACCTTCAGCAATGTTGGTGCCGGAACCATTCCAGTACTTCATGGCGTTGATGCCGGTACGGGCCTTACTCAGATCCTGCGTGAGCGGCACAATCGGGGTTGGACAAGCGCGGTTCGGGCCTTGGGAAAGGGACTTAGCTTCTTCAACCCGCCGCACCTCCGGGTCGATGTATTTCAACACCGACCGCTGGACCTCGGCCTGGCTGCCGCTGACGAGATCGTTCAGCCAAGAGTTGTTAAACGCACCGGAATTATTACCCCCGCCCAGAGTCGCCGTACCCGGTTCGTCGGGTGCGAAGTAAGGAACGAAGAGCGTGTCAGGATCACTGCCACGCGGCGGCTCCAGCCCGAGATTGAGCGGATAGGGACGTGCTTCCACGCACCCTTTCCATTCCGTTCCCGATGCACTGAACAGGACGCTCTGGTGAGGGTACTCAATTTCGGCCAAGCCACTGCACGCGTCGCGAAGCGCCTGTGCCTGCGCGCTCTGACCCTGGTTGTTGCAGGCACGGCCGTCCTCGTCCCATTGCGTCGGAAGTCCTTCACCGCGGCGCTCGCGCTCGTTGTTGTCGAGGAACGTCCAGCCATTGTAGAGCGCTTCGCCTTCATCATCGATCCATGCGGGATCAAATCCCTCGCCCTTGATGTTGACGGCGGTGACGAAGGGGACAACGGCAACCTCGATATCCTTGCCGGCGGAAGCTCCGTTCTGCACGACATCCAGCAGCCCGAGTGCTGCGCTCTTCAGCGTGTCGATGCCCTCCTGTCCCATCGACCCGGTGTTGTCGAGGACAAGCCCGATCTCGACCGACTTCGTGGACTGGTAGGCCGCGGCGACGACGCGTGCAGGCTCTTTCCTGGCGTTGTGCAGAAAGAAGGTATCGACATCGAGCCAGACGTCACCCGTCACCTCGATGTGGTTGGTGCCCTCCACCGTCCGCAACTCGGCGTTCAGCACTTTATAGCCACTACTCGCCACATGCGACCGCAAGTGATCTTCAAAAACCTCTCGCCGCTCGCGATCGGTCATGGCCTTGCGTGTCGCGGCTAACACCGCGGCATCCGTGATCTGCTGGACTTCTGACACCACCGTTCGCAGATGAACAACATCCACGCCGAGACCGGCGGCAGCGAGCGTGACTGGCAATGCAAATGCTGCAAAGATCGCAAAGTTGCCGCTTTGATCGTTCAGGAATTGCTTGAGCATTGCTGTTCCCCCATGAATAAGAACAGCACTCTGGCGCTTAAATTCTGTGCAATCGCTTAACTTCAGGAGCTGTTATCTGCTGAAGTTACATGTGGTAAAGTTTTCGTGAGCGCATTAGACATTGCTTGTTGCGGCCGCAGCTTCAGCGTGAATTTTTCAGATGGACATCGCAGGCTTGGTAACGCACTGGCTGAACCTGTGAGCTTCGTTCAGGCCCGACGGTCAAAGGCTCAAAGGACGATTGGCAGACGCCGCTGCGCGATGAACAGCGGAAACGTCATGATTACCGACTACGACAACGACCTTTTCTTGTCGTCTCGGTGTCGCCATCGTCATACGCGATGCCGATCGTTTCACCACCCAATGAGGAGATGGTTCCTGGATACCATTCCCCTTGACCCTGAAAGTTACATTCGACCCTCATTCCGATCATCCAATCATAAGGACGAACAGCGTTGAGAGCGACAGTTTCTCGATCGCCATCGTCATACTGAACCGTGACCTGGCCGTTTCCGACGCTCTCGACGACACCAGGGAACCAATAGCCGGCGCCCTGGTAATTGCTCAAAATCCAATCCCCAGCAGTTTGCGCACCGGCAGAAGTCGCACAGATAGCGACTATTGCGGCTGCGACCCATAATTTAGTTTGCATCGATGTCTTCCCCGAGAGTTGAGCCTCTCTTGCCTGCCCAACAGTTGAACAGAACGGTCAACAGCTATCGGGAATTGACCTGCCACTGAGTTTTTCCTCCACTTGGAGTTAGAGTCCGGCCTCGATTGAAGGACGGACAGATGAAGCGGAAGCGGTTTACGGAAGAGCAGATCATCGGGGTTCTGCGCGAGCACGAAGCGGGTGCGAAGGCGGCTGATCTGGCCCGCAAGCACGGGGTGAGCGAGGCGACACTGTATAACTGGAAGGCGAAGTATGGCGGCATGGACGTGTCCGACGCCAAGCGCCTGAAGGCTCTTGAGGACGAGAACGCGAAGCTGAAGAAGCTGCTCGCCGACCAGATGCTGGAAGCCTCAGCCCTTCGCGAGCTTCTGTCAAAAAAATGGTAGGGCCCGCCGCCAAGCGCGAAGCCGTCGCGCATCTGCAGGCCGCCATGGGCCTGTCGGAGCGTCGGGCCTGTTCCTTTGTCGGTGCTGATCGCAAGATGATCCGCTACCAGTCGTGCCGTTCGCCGGAGACCGTACTGCGCGGCCGGCTGCGCGATCTTGCCAACGAGCGCCGGCGTTTCGGCTATCGACGCCTGTTCATTCTGCTGCGGAGAGAAGGCGAGCCATCCGGCATCAACCGCATATACCGGCTCTACCGGGAAGAAGGGCTGACGGTTCGCAAGCGCCGGGCGCGACGACGAGCGGTGGGCACACGAGCGCCGATCCTTGTCGAGGCGAGACCGAACGCACGCTGGTCACTGGACTTCGTGCACGACCAGTTCGCCTGCGGTCGGCGTTTCCGCGTGCTCAATATTGTCGATGACGTGACGCGCGAATGCCTGGCCGCGATCCCGGACACATCGATCTCCGGTCGCCGCGTTGCTCGTGAGCTGATTGATCTGATCAGGCGTCGCGGCAAGCCAGACATGATCGTTTCCGACCACGGGACGGAGTTCACCTCGAACGCCATCCTCGCCTGGTCGAAGGATCATCGCGTCGACTGGCACTACATCGCGCCGGGCAAGCCGATGCAAAACGGCTACGTCGAATCCTTCAACGGCCGCATGCGTGACGAGCTGCTAAACGAAAGCCTGTTCTTCGGCATCGACCATGCGCGCAGCGCCATCGCCGAATGGAGGGAAGATTTCAACACCGCGAGGCCGCATTCCTCGCTCGGCTACCAGACCCCGGCGGCCTTCGCCGGAACCCTCGCCGCAACCGCCTCCGACGCTGCGCACGATAAGGGCTTCACGTCTCCGCCGGTTGCTCAACCCACGCCCTACGGCGTAACACAAACAGCCGAGGCTCTAATTGCCGCTGGATGAAGGTTTAGTGGCAGGTCACCAGTTATACAGTGTCGCCTCGCTCACCCCGTGCTTGCGGGCCAGATCAGCCGCCTTCGCACCCGCTTCGTGCTCGCGCAGAACCCCGATGATCTGCTCTTCCGTAAACCGCTTCCGCTTCATCTGTCCGTCCTTCAATCGAGGCCGGACTCTAACTCCAAGTGGAGGAAAAACTCAGTGGCAGGTCAGAATCGCTAAATTAGCCAATATCGTCTCAACCGTAGTTGAGTGAGAAATTGGCCTGTTGGGCTGGAGTAGTCAGGCGCTCTTGGCCGTGCTTCTGCCGGTGAGGATGAGGCTGATTTCGTGTGCCGTCACCGGCCGCGAAAACAGGAATCCTTGCAAGTCGTCGCAGCCCATCTGCTTTAAATGTGATTGCTGTTCAGCTGTCTCGACGCCCTCGGCTGTCGTCATAAGACCCCGAGCTTTTGCCAATTCCACGATCGCTTGAACGATGGCCTCGTCGCCATTCGCTCTACCAAACCCGCTTACAAAGCTGCGGTCGATCTTGATCCGATCAACCGCCAGTTTCTGAAGGCGGCCGAGTGATGAAAATCCAGTTCCGAAATCATCCAGAGCGATCCGTACGCCCAAGAGCCGCAGCGATTTCACGTTGTGATCACAAATGCCGTTCGGATCGGTTAGAGCGGACTCTGTTAACTCAAGCTCGATCCTATGCGGTTCAATGCCGAATTCCAGCAACAAGGCGGCAACCTTCGAGGAGAACGCGGGATTGCGCAGCTCGATAGCCGAAACATTGATAGCTACTGACAATGCAGGCCACAGAAGGGCCGCGCCGCATGCCTCACGCAGCACATATTCGCCCACTGCCTCGATTAATCCCGTTTCTTCTGCAATCGGGATGATTACCTCAGGCGAAAGCCACCCTTTCGTAGGATGGTGCCATCGCAATAGAGCCTCGACGCCCGTGATTTCATCGGTATGTGCATTCAACAGCGGTTGGTAATGGACTTGGAGCTGGTCACGCTTGGTCAGTGCAACGCGCAGATCCCGTTCGATGTCCCGGCGCGTTTGCAGCATGCGGTCCATTTCCGTTCTGAACATTGCATAGCGACTGCGGCCCGAACTCTTTGCATGGTAGAGTGCGATATCTGCCTTTCGACAAAGCTCGGTTCCGGTACCGCCGTCACTTGGCGACACAGCGAGTCCAATAGTCACTCCGATAAATACTTGATGACCATCGATGTCGAATGGCTTGCGAACGGTATCGATTATGCGATCGCAGAGCAGCTCCGCGTCCCCGACATTTCTCAAGCCTGGAAGAGCGATCGTAAACTCATCTCCACCGATGCGCGCCACGGTGTCGGTCGATCGCAAAAGCGTCCGTAGCCGGTTGGCGAACTCGATAATGACCGCATCGCCAGCGGGGTGGCCCAACGTATCGTTCACTTGTTTGAAGTGGTCTAGATCAAGATAAAGCACTGCAACGAACGCTCCCTCTGCCCGATCAGACAAAGCGATATCCAAGCGGTTATGAAATAGAACGCGGTTGGGCAGGTCGGTGAGCGGGTCGTGAAGAGCGAGATGGTTCATCTTCGCATCCCGCTCAGCCAGCTTTTGGGACCTTCGAGCCAAGAGCGCGAGCAGACCCGCAACCAAGACCAGGAGCAGACACAACGTCCCTACCGCTATTGGTGCGATACGATGAACCACATGCGTACCAGGCTGATACGGTACCCATACAAGATAACCGATCGGATCGCCGGAGGCCGCCAGGAGCGGTAAGCTCGCTTTGGTATCACCGGAAGCCTTCGTCCAACTGAAGTGCATGTCTTCAAAGAGATAGTCCTCAGAAAGCGATGCCACAAAATCGGTGTCGAGAAACCTCACGGCTACATGGAGAAACTCTCTACCGGGCTCCTGCTCGATCTCGCCCGTGTCGGAAACGATTGGTTTGACACTGACAATGGCGGGACGACCGGCGACGATACCGACGTCAGCCTGGCCTTGGCTCAAAATACGATCGGTCAGATCGCTGTCGTCGCCCTCGCGCATTTGCTGACGCAAAACTGCTGCAAGGGTGGCAGCCACCCCTTCCACGTCGTTATAGGGCTCCGCGTTTGAGTGCGTCGAGAACTGGTAGATCGGCTGGTCAGTCGGATCGAGAACGTAGGCCCCGTCATGGCCGAAGTAGGTATGCATCCAGCTTCCGAGATTGTAATCAATCCATTCATCGTTCTGCGATTTTCGAACGGCAATGACGGCATCGTCCCAAACAGTGACGCTTTCCTGATTGTGTGCGATCTTCTCGCGAAGATCGCTGATGGTCAGTGTTGCAAGCGCGAGTTGCCGCTCCGCAGACACCGCATCCGCTTCTTGGCCAGCCCAGATCAGAAGGCCCGCCACCAAGCCAGCGACGATACTGACGCTCAGTAACGTGAGAACGGCTACAAAACGTGTAGCTACCCGCGCCTTGTCGGCCGAAATTGGCATCACTGTAATCCCCGCTGCAGTCTGATTGATGCCTGAAAGGCGTTAAAAACCGCTTGCTGGAAGTTCTTGATACTATTAGCCGCCACGCTCGATCGCTTAGCTTGCGGTCGATCGTGGGCTACGAGCACACAGGCTTCTTTGCCCCACAAAAATGCTGCGGAACCTGAGCGATTGCGAGCCGTTCCAGATGCAAGGGACTGCCGGAGAGTTGCAATGTACACCCAAAAAGAAGAAGCGGCCGTAGCGTGCCGCATGAAACCTGTGTTCCTGCTGGTCGTTTCAAGCAAGATCATGGTGTTGACCTTGCTGTCAGCCAGCCTGTTCGGGTTTGTCGATTTAGGTGTAGAAGATCGCCCCGGTATTGTCGTTCACGCTGAGATCGCGGCAGCGCAATAGGGACCACGCAAGATCGTAGCCCTGCGTCGGTGCGTGCATGAGACGGTTCGTTTCCGAGCTTGTCTGGACACAACAGCATCTTTAAAGGGTCCGAAAAATATAGTACGCCCTCAAAAACCCGCCTATACGGCTTTGGTGCGACGATTTCGTTTTTGACCAAGGCCCATTGACTTCGCGAGCCTTGATCGCGCTTCTGCGTACTTCGGTGCAACAATTGGGTAGTCAGCGTTTAGCTTCCATTTTTCGCGATATTCGTTGGCGCTCAGCTTGTGGTTCGCCGTCAAGTGACGCTTCAGTGACTTGAAGCTCAAACCACATTCAAGACAGGTAATTTCATCGTCCTGCACCGATTTCTTGATCGGCACAGCTGGTCGCTGCGTTTCTGCGACGACATCTTCTTCGAAACCGCCCGAATTCATGTTTGCAAGAACTCTATGAACAGCTGCAATCAAACCAGGCAATTCCGCTGCAGGAACAACATTGTTACTCACATAGGCCGATACGATATCGGTTGTTATTTCTACAACAACCCCGCTGCTGCGTGATGTACTTTTATCGTTCATATCCCGGCTCCGTAACCAATTTCCGCTGCGTCGCCGTTGCATCTCACATTCATGACCCAAAATAAAGTTACCGACCGCCATCAAACGACGCGCCTTATGACGATGCCAGAACGCTCCCCTCAGAATGGGGCTCGAAAATATTAACCGCCTAGTATCAATGTAGCGGTGCTGAAGAGCGGACGCGCGGCGGCATTACGCTGCGATTGTAAAACCAGTGCCATTCAGCATCACCCTAAAGCTTTGTTAACATTTATTCTGGAGCTTCGGCTGATGGCTAAATTTAGCAATCCAAAGATGGTCAACAAGCCCCATCAAACGACTGGGCGAACTCCGCTTACCCTCGCCCGCGCAATTTACGGATTCGTTCTTGTCGGAGCGTTTGTCGCAACGCTGGCGGTCGCCACGCTCGTTCGCGATCGCGTTGAAGCCTTTAACGAAGACGCCTTGGCAACTGCGGTTGCAACACGCGCTGCGGGTTTGGAACTCGCATTTGCTCGCGGTTTGCATGAGGAGTGGGAGAACATTCGTCAGTTGGCCGAAACTTTAGCCGCTGGCAGTGGAGAAGATCTCCCATCTCAACTCGCATTCGCGGTCGGCGACGGTGAGAAAGTTTCATGGGCTGGCTATGCTGCAATCGATGGCACGGTGCTCGCCGCGTCAAACGGCCTGCTCGAAGGCGTCGATGTAGGGCAACGAGAATGGTTTCAACGCGGACTGGAGGGCCCTTTTGCCGGCGACGTGCATGAGGCGGTGCTGCTCGCATCATTGTTGCCAGATAATGATGGCGAGCCGCTTCGATTCCTCGATCTGGCTACTCCCGTTCGAAACGCAAATGGCGATGCGATCGGCGTCCTTGGCTTTCACCTTAACTTTGCCTGGGCTCAGGATTTCATCACCGAGCAGGCAGCCGCGTTGGACATTCATGCCTTCCTGATGTCACAGGACGGGTCCGTCGTTATCGCCACCGACGGCCGCGATTATGCAACGTTGAACCTCCAGAGCACTCGCCGGGCGTCGGCAGGCATGGCAGGCGGCGGGCTTGAGCGATGGCCGGATGGGCAGACCTATTTCACAAACGTCGTTCCGCAGGTTGCATATGAAGACCTGCCATCGTTTGGGTGGCGCCTGATCGCACGGATCGACGGTGATGCTGTCGAAACTACTAACCAAGCATTTTCGACAGCTGTTTTGCTTTCGACTGGGATGTTTGGTGTTTTCCTCATTTTGCTGACAGCGCTCTTCGTTCAAATATTCATCCGTCCCTTCGACGAAATATCGAAGAACGCCATCCGCGTCGCTGATGGAGAAGATGTTTATCCCTATGAGTCCAGGCGAACCGCGGAACTAGCCCGCCTCAGCGCCGCTCTCGCACGGCTCCAAGGTCGCTCATAACTCATGATACCATTGCGGATTACAGCCGGTTCGAGAAGGAAAAGCGCCTAGCAGCATCTCCGATAATTGCGGACAGTCGCGTCGATGACACGCTGGGCGCGTCGCCATCGGCGTAGAACCGCCTTAGCAACGCCTGGAGCTTGTGAATCGGGCGAAAGAGAAAGCATCCCGCCATCAGCGGTGACACTCTCTACCCGACCTGTGACGTCGCCCACGCCCCGGATTGAGATCAGAACATCGTCACTTTTCGTCAGAGAGATGCCACGAACCCTAGCGGCCTCCTGGGTCAAGCTGGTCAACCAAACGCGTGAAAGTTTACCCTCAGATCGCATCAGCGTTCGTTCCGGTTTGTCTCCGAAATGGCGTTCGCGGCGTGGCAGCTCCACACATGCGATGATCGTAACCGCAAGAACGAACATATTGTAGATCGTCCAAAACAAGATGACGGTCTTACCTTCGCCCGCATCTCGATAATTAAGACCATCAAAAACTATGCCAATTGTGACACCGATCCAAGTTAACGCGAAAAGTATGAGGAAGGGACGCATGATCGCCCACTGGATCACAATACGGCTTCTGTCTCCGCCTTTGGCCGTCACCTTGAATCCGTGACCGTGCGGATTGAGCAGCCCGGTTAGTGCGGAGCGCGTAATGGGGATCGCCCCGAGCAGCTGGCTCACATCGTTCACGATCGGCACGATGAGACCGCGTGAAATGAAGTTCATCACGAAAAGCAGCCATAAAAAATAAACGCCGAAGTAGCTGACAACATCAGCGATCGATGCATCGACGACGATGATCCCGAAATACCAATAGAGCAAGGGATAGACGATCGTGGCGAGCTTGAACGAGAATGCAGTGAGCCAAAAGATCACGGAATCTAGAACGCTCCAGCGATCGCGGATCCGCAGGTTCGACCGAGCGAAGGGATGGAGCCTGCTCCGCGCAATCTGCATCAATCCAAGGCACCATCGCGCGCGCTGGGTGACATATTCTTTCAATCCCTCAGGCGCCAGCCCTTCAGTCAATGCCTCATTCAGGTACACCGTCCGGTGGCCGGCATCCTGCAAAGCTAAAGTCAGCATAAAATCTTCGGTGACGCTGTCGGTTGGAAAGCCGCCTATATCCCGCACCGCCGTCCAGCGGATCACAGATGATGTGCCACAGCAGAATGCAATGCCCCATGCATCGCGAGCCGGTTCCAGATGGTCGAAGAAGAAGCGCTGTTCGTCCGGATAGGAACGCGAAAGACCGAGGTTATGCTGGATAGGATCCGTGTTGAAGAAATGTTGAGGCGTCTGGACAAGCCCAACATCTGGCTCATGGAACAGGGGCAGCGTACGTGAGATGAAATTCCGATGCGGAACAAAATCGGCATCCAAGACGGCGATGAATCCGGGAGGAACCGGATCATTGGCGAGTACCTCAAGGGCGTTGTTTATGTTTCCAGCCTTTGAGCCCTTGTTGTCGTCGCGTCGGATGTATCTCACACCCATGTCGTCACAATACAACTTGAGCCAGTCACGCCGGCCGTCATCGAGCACCACCGTCTCCACACTTGAGTGATCGATGCCCAGGCAGCCGACGATGGTTCGTTCCAGCACCTCACGATCCTCGTTGTACGTGGCAATCAACATCGCGACCTTGGGCACGCAATCCGGCTGCCACCACTCCCCGACGGCCGTGACTTCAGGTGACCGGTTCCTGTGCCTCATCAGGATGGTGAAGGCGGAAAGCGACGACAATAATGCTCCCGCTTCTATGGCAAAAAAGGACCAGCTCGCCAGAAAGTCCCAATTGAAGCCCACGGGTGCAAGTGTTTCTGAAAATCGCCACCAAATGTAGCGCAGCGACAAGACGATCGCGACGGAGAATAGGATCACCCGGTCGACCGTACGATCTCTTTTCATCACAAGCGGCAGCACCATTAAGAGCCCCGCGACGAGCCCAATTTGCACCACGCTCGATGCCAGCTCCGACAGGTAGACGGGAGGAAACATGGCTTAGGCTCCCATGAAGCCACGTATCCAATCGAGTGGCCTGCTCTCAAAATATGCCCTGCCCGTGCGCCCGATCAAACAGCGTAGGTCGGGATCAGATCGGAGAGCTGGAACGAGGAGCGCGACGTCAAACCGCTCTAGGTGCCGCTCGCTGGGGGCTATTGCGAGACTGTCGTAGACAGTTCGTGCACCCGATCCAGCAAGGCGGGTGATGGTGCCATCCAACACAATATTTGATCCGCCGAGCGCAAACCGCGCCGGGGTGCCGACGGCGAGACGGTTATAAACATTCTCAGTGACACTCAGCGTTACGAAAGCACTATCGCAATCGACCAGGCGAAGCACGCTTTCCCCCCGTTGCACCGTCTCTCCATCGATGGCTGATCGATCCCAGAGCAGGCCGTTGACGTTGGCTGCGAGGGCATTTGAGTTCAGCCTATTGACGCGACGGCGCTCCGCTTCGATCCGCTGATCGAGTGCAGCACCCAATTTTTCCTGGGCGACGAGCTCGGCATCGAGTTCTTGGACGCGCAGAGATAATTCCGAAATGCGTTGCTCTGAATAAGGAGCATCATTGTAGCCGTCGCCCAGAAAGGTGCCACGCTGCGCAGACTGAAGGGCGATTTCGATCGCCGTTGCCTGTTCACGTGCATTGTCGATCTCTGCGCGAGAGGTTTCAACCAGCGACTGGGCGCGTTCGAACGAGACGGCCGACTCCAAACCACGCGTAGACAGCTCAGTGGAGCGGGCAAGCGCAGTTTCGGAACTTTCTAAACGCGATTCTGCAACGGCAACCAGCGCGTTGGCAGCGCGCAACTGAGCTTCCAGCTGCCGGACACGTTCGACACCATAGATACCGGCGCGATCGCGCAACAATTCGATCGAAGCTTTGTTCGCCTCGATAGCATCGTTTAGTCGAGCAATTTGAGCTTCGACAACTGCCCGCTCCTGAACAAGGTCGTTTAGTCGGATATTGTCGACGAGCAGATCACTGATGGATCCCAAAGTTTCCCCAGCGTCGACTGCCGATCCAAGCGCTCTTTGGGGCAGTTCCAACGTGCCTGCGATCGGCGCTCGCACCGTTGTGACCTGGGCATTGACCACGGCATCGGCGCTTGCTCCTGACAGTTGCTCCGCGAATATGATATAAAGCGCGCCCAAGATCACAGCGAAGCCAACGATTAGTCTAGTATAACGCATTTTTAACCTTTCAATCCCTAGGCAACAAAGACCTCGCGATTCCAAGGCGATTCGCCTTCAACAAGCTTAGTTTCGTCCGCTCACTCATCAACCGAACCGGTGAAACAAAGTTAAGAGCTTCCGTTAGAAGCAGCTAGGCTCAGGACTCATTGATCAGAGCCAGAAGATGACGGCGGCTGCGATGCAGATGGCCGAGAAGAAGGTGTGGGCACATCGGTCGTAGCGGGTTGCGATGCGCCGCCAGTCCTTGAGCTTGGCGACAGGGGATCGCGATCGTCACGTGCGCCGAGGGGGAAGTCAGCGAGATCCATGTCGGGCTGAAGGGCACGATGAACGCGCTCTTCCTCAAGGACCTTGCGCTCAAGACGCATCGCGGCCTGGAAGGTCGCGTGCGCAAGGGGCGCTCAGGTGGTGGACGTGCCTATGGCTATGACGTCAAACGCGTTTTGAAGGACGACGGAGAAGCTGATCGCGGTCTGCGCACCATCAATGAAGGCGAGGCTGCAATCGTGCGCCGTATTTTCCGGGACTTCACGGGCGGCCATTCTCCAAAGGCGATCGCGCGGGCCTTGAATGTGGAAGGCGTCCCCGGTCCGAACGGGAAGGCTTGGCGTGACACGACCATCCGGGGCCACGCCACACGGCGTACGGGGATCCTGCGCAACGACCTCTATCAGGGTGTTCTCGTCTGGAACCGGCAGCGCTATGTCCGCGACCCACGAACAGGCAATCGGGTATCTCGGGCAAACCCGGAGACCTTGTGGATCCGGCAGGACGTCCCCGAGCTGCGCATCGTCGGTCCGGATCTGTGGAATGATGTTCAGGTCCGTCTCGAAGGCGTCCGGCAATCGCCGCTATCCGTCAACATCCGCAAACATGCATTCTGGGAGCAACGGCGCCCGCGCCATCTGCTGACCGGCATTGCGTTCTGCCACGCCTGCGGCGGTCCGCTGGCATCCGTCGGCCGCGACTACCTCGCCTGTCGTTCCGCGCGGCTTGAGGCCGGCTGCAGCGTCAAGCAAAGCATCCGTCGAGAGAAGCTGGAAGCGGCTATCCTAAGCGGCCTCAAGGATCGACTGATGGCGCCCGATCTGGTGGCTGAGTTTGTCGGTGCATTTCATCAAGAGATGAACCGCATCGAAGGCGACCGCGGCGCGATCGATGCCGAGGTTCGCCGCGCGCTGACCAAGATTGAGCAGAAGATCGAAGGGCTCTACGACGCAATCGCCGACGGCCTGCGGACCGAGGGCCTCAAGGCGCGGCTTGTTGCCATGGAAGAAGAACGTGCGGCTCTGAAGGCAAAGCTCGTTGCGGCACCTGCCGCGCGGCCGCTGTTTCATCCGAACCTAGGAGAGGCTTACCGTCAGAAGGTTGACGCCTTGCAGACCTCGCTCAATGACGACGAGGCACGCCCGCAGGCGATCGAGATCCTGCGGAGCCTGATTGAGCGTGTCGATGTGCGATGGGAAGGAGGAGAACCCGTGGCCGACTTAAGCGGCGACATCCTGAAGCTCATTGCTCTTCCGTCGAAGGAGAGCGAGCTTAGTGATGATATCGGGCGTTCGGTAAAAGTGGTTGCGGGGGTAGGATTTGAACCTACGACCTTCAGGTTATGAGCCTGACGAGCTACCGGGCTGCTCCACCCCGCGTTATTTTTGAGCCTTCCGGTCTTGGCCGGTTTTTTGTCGTACCTCGAAGGCGGATGCCTTGTTCGGGTCGGCGGGGGCTGCTCCACCCCGGGTTGTTTTTTTGCGTTTACCGGGGTGTTTCCCGGTTTTAGGAAGCAAAAAAGGCCGCGTGTTGCGGCCTTTGTTTTCGGCTTTTGCCGATATTTGTGATGAGAAGAAGCTTTTGCGATTTGCAGACCTGGCGGCGACCTACTCTCCCGCGTCTTAAGACGAAGTACCATCGGCGCTGGGGCGTTTCACGGCCGGGTTCGGAATGGGACCGGGTGCAGCCACCCCGCCAGAACCACCAGGTCGGCAAAGCGCAAAAGCGTTGTTCAGAGAAGCTGGCGAGCCGAGGCTCTTCTTAATTTTCAAAACACGTCTTTGAACACCCGTTTGGCACCAGACGGAAGCGAAGCTTCCGCAAGGCCAAGCGGCCGTCGCGCCTTGTGGCGCATCCCGTCCGGAGCGAAGCGTTCGAAGAACGCGACAGCGTGAGGACAGAACAATTTCATGTGCAGCTTTGCTGCACATGATGATCATTGATCAATGAGAACGATCAAGCCAATCGAGCTATTAGTAAGGCTAAGCTTCACGCATTGCTGCGCGTCCACACGCCTCCTATCAACGTGGTCGTCTTCCACGGCTCTGATAGGGAACACTCGTTTCGAGGTGGGTTTCCCGCTTAGATGCCTTCAGCGGTTATCCCTTCCGTATATAGCTACCCTGCTATGCCGCTGGCGCGACAACAGGTCCACCAGAGATACGTCCATCCCGGTCCTCTCGTACTAGGGACAGATCCTCTCAATATTCCTACACCCACGGCAGATAGGGACCGAACTGTCTCACGACGTTCTGAACCCAGCTCACGTACCGCTTTAATTGGCGAACAGCCAAACCCTTGGGACCTGCTCCAGCCCCAGGATGCGATGAGCCGACATCGAGGTGCCAAACAACCCCGTCGATATGGACTCTTGGGGGTCATCAGCCTGTTATCCCCGGCGTACCTTTTATCCGTTGAGCGATGGCCCTTCCACGCGGGACCACCGGATCACTATGACCGACTTTCGTCTCTGCTCGACTTGTCAGTCTCGCAGTCAGGCGGGCTTATGCCATTGCACTCGACGAACGATTTCCGACCGTTCTGAGCCCACCATCGCGCGCCTCCGTTACTCTTTAGGAGGCGACCGCCCCAGTCAAACTACCCACCATACACTGTCCCGGACCCGGATGACGGGCCGCGGTTAGACATCCATGACGATAAGGGTGGTATTTCAAGGATGGCTCCACGCGAGCTGGCGCCCACGCTTCAAAGCCTACCACCTATCCTACACATGCCGACACGAATGCCAGTGTAAAGCTATAGTAAAGGTGCACGGGGTCTTTCCGTCTGACCGCAGGAACCCCGCATCTTCACGGGGAATTCAATTTCACTGAGTCTGCGTTGGAGACAGCGGGGAAGTCGTTACGCCATTCGTGCAGGTCGGAACTTACCCGACAAGGAATTTCGCTACCTTAGGACCGTTATAGTTACGGCCGCCGTTTACTGGGGCTTCGATTCAGAGCTTGCACCCCTCCTCTTAACCTTCCAGCACCGGGCAGGCGTCAGACCCTATACGTCGTCTTGCGACTTCGCAGAGCCCTGTGTTTTTGATAAACAGTCGCTACCCCCTGGTCTGTGCCACCCCATCTGACTTGCGTCAAAAAGGGTCACGCTTCTTCCGAAGTTACGCGTGCAATTTGCCGAGTTCCTTCAACGCAGTTCTCTCAAGCGCCTTGGTATACTCTACCTGACCACCTGTGTCGGTTTCGGGTACGGTCTATAATGATGGAGCTATTTCCTGGAACCGCTAAGCAGCCCATCCAATCCAATAAGG